>NZ_SSND01000001.1 GCF_004799285.1 Aliigemmobacter aestuarii
CTTCCACATGGACCAGACCCGCGTGATGGAAGGCACCATGTGCCGCATCCTCGCCTGGTACGACAACGAATGGGGCTTCTCGAACCGCATGGCCGACACCGCCGTCGCCATGGGCAGATTGATCTGAAATCAACGATAATTCGGCTATTTGCGGGCGCCTCTTCAGGCGCCCGATTGCCGTGAATGCACGGCTAGCCATGCATTTTCTGCAATGCGGCATTTCCCCTATTCACAGTTGTTAACGCTAACACCAGCCCCCATCTGATGTCCGCAAGCGGAGGAAAAGCAGACCCCGCAGGAAAGGACACCACCGATGACGCATTTCTTCACCCTGCTGACCCGGACGCTGGAACAGCGCGCCCGCTACATCAGCACCCGCGACGAAATCGCCCGCATGCCGCTGGATGTGGCGCTGGATCTGGGGATCTACCCGGGCGACGCGGATCGTATCGCGCGCCGCGCCGTCTACGGCGAGGTGTGACGCAAGGATCGGCTCTCCGCCCGACTGGGGAGGCGTTGCAGAGCCGTGGGGCGGCCTATCGGCCGTAGGGTCGCCCCGTCAATTCCCCCGATCAATTGACCCGAACAATTGACCCGGAACCTAGCCGCGGAACCGCGCCTTCAGTGCGGTTTCGACCGGGGGGGTCACGAATTTCGAAACGTCGCCGCCAAGGCGGGCGATTTCCTTCACCAGTTTCGAGGCAATGGCCTGCCGCCGGGCATCGGCCATCAGGAACACCGTCTCGATCGAGGCGTCGAGCGCGCGGTTCATTCCCACCATCTGGAATTCGTATTCGAAATCCGCGACCGCCCGGAGACCCCGCACAATGATCCCCGCGCCCACGTCGCGGGCGCAGTCGATCAGCAGGTTCTCGAACGGATGCACGACGATCTCGCCCCCGGTGCGGTCGGCGATTTCGCGGCATTCCGCCTCGACCATCGCGACACGGTCCTCGAGATTGAACAGCGGCCCCTTGTCGCGGTTGATCGCCACCCCGATCACGAGGCGATCCACCAGGGCCATCGCGCGCTGGATGATATCGACATGCCCGAGGGTGATCGGGTCGAAGGTGCCAGGGTAAAGGCCGATGCGCATGATGCCCCCCGTTTCAGGTTCCGCGCACACGCAACATTATTGCGCAGCCGGATGCAAGTGCGAATCCGCCGCGCTGCGGCATCCTGTCAGAAGCCCTTGATCATCCCCTCCAGCGCGTCCTTTTCCATCGCCAGTTCGGAAAGCCGCGCCTTGACCACATCGCCGATCGAGATGAGTCCGACCATGTCGCCCCCTTCCATCACCGGCATGTGGCGGAAACGGCCGTTGGTCATCATCTCCATCACCTGGTCGGCGCTGTCGGTGCGCGCGCAGCCCACCGTCTTGGCCGTCATGATGTTATCGACCTTGTCGGTCAGGCATCCGGTGCCGCGGCGCCCCAGTTCGCGCACGATGTCGCGTTCCGAGACGATGCCCTGCACCTTGCGCCCATCGGGCGAGACGATCACCGCCCCGATCCGGTTGGTGGAAAGCACCTGGGCCGCTTCGGCAACCGAAGCCCCCGGCCGGATGGTGAACACCCGCTCGTCACCTTTCGACTTCAGGATCTGCTGCACCAGCATGGGCACCTCCCTTGCGCAAGACTGTTGTTGAAAGCGTTCACCTGACGATACTTTATGTCAAGAGTTGTATTGAGTTGCCCGCACCAACACATGCGGGGATGTTCCCGAAGGAAAGGTCTCAGATGCCGCCCGAAGCTGTCCTGCTGATCGTCAACGCCTGCTTTCTGGCCTTTGCCTATCTGTTCGCCTACCCGGCGATGAAAGAAAAGACCGCCGAGGCCCTGGCCAAGGGCGATCTGGCGATCACGGGGGCGGCGCTTCTGGTCGCCGGGCTTCTGTACTGGGGCAGCGGCCAGCGGTTCGACCTGATCCTGTTTCAGGCCAACTGGTTCGTCTTTTCGCTTCTGACGCTGATGGCGATGGAACTACCGCTGTTCCTGTGGTTCTGCCGCCGGCACGGGATCAGCCTGACGCCCCCGCCCGGCTGAGCGACTCAAGCCGCTGCAATTCGCGACGCGTCCCATCGACGAGGCGCGCGGCAAAACGGTTCAGCCGGTCCACGCGCCCGTCATCGACATGCCGGATCAGCCAGAAGCTGCGCGTCAGCGCGATCCGGTCGGGCAGCACCCGGCAAAGTTCGGGGGCAGCGGGCAGCGCGAAGTCGTGCACCACACCCAGGCCCGCGCCCGCGCGCAACAGGTTCAGCTGCACCGAGACCGAGTTCGAGGTCAGCGCCACCGGCCCCGGTGCGATGCCCGACAGGTAATCCAGTTCCTTGTCGAAGATCATGTCGGGGATGTAGCCCACCATCCGGTGCCCGCGCAGATCCTCGGGCGCTTCGATCGGCGGACTTGCCGCCAGATAACCGCGCGCGGCAGCCAGCGACAGGCGATAATCGGTCAGTTTCTGCACCGTCAGCCGTCCGGCCTCGGGGCGGCTGACGCCGATCGCCATGTCGGCCTCGCGCCGCGACAGGTTGAAGACCCTCGGCAGGGCGACCACCTGCACCTCAAGCCCCGGATTTTCCGCGCAGATTTCCGTCAGCACCTGCGGCAGAAGATAATTGGCGCAGCCGTCGGGCGCGCCGATGCGAATCTGCCCGGACAGCCCGCCATCCCCGCCGCCGCCGCGCAGCTCTTCCCAGGCGGCCAGCATGGCCTGTTCGGCCCGTTCGGCATGGTCCAGAAGCCGCTGCCCGTCTTCCGTCAGCGCATAGCCCTGGGGCGATTTCACGAACAGCCGCGCCGACAGCGCCTCTTCCAGCCGCGCGACGCGGCGGCCCACGGTGGCCGGGTCCAGCCGCAGCTGCCGCCCTGCCCCGCTCAGGCTTTCGGCGCGCGCCACCGCCAGAAACAGGCGCAGATCATCCCAGTCAGCCATTTCCGACCGCGTCCCCATCCTTTGCAGGAATGCAAAACCTTTTTGACAACTTGCTTGTTTGTTCGGCGAAAATGCAAGGCTATTATGCTGCCAGCATTATGGGAGGACTCCATGAAAGAGATCGGTCACTGGATCAATGGCAAGCTGGTCAAGGGCACGTCCGGCCGCTTCGCCGATGTGTTCAATCCCGCCACGGGCGAGGTTCAGGCCCGCGTGGCGCTGGCCACGAAGGCAGAGCTTGACCAGGCGGTCGCCGATGCCGCCGAGGCGCAGAAGGCCTGGGGCGCCACCAACCCGCAGCGCCGCGCCCGTGTGATGATGGAGATGGTCCGCCTCATCAACCGCGACATGGACAAGCTGGCCGAGGCGCTGTCGTCCGAACACGGCAAGACCTTCCCCGACGCCAAGGGCGACATCCAGCGCGGGCTTGAGGTGATCGAGTTCTGCATCGGCGCACCGCATCTTCTGAAGGGCGAATTCACCGACAGCGCGGGCCCCGGCATCGACATGTATTCGATGCGCCAGCCGGTCGGCGTGGCGGCGGGCATCACGCCCTTCAACTTCCCCGCCATGATCCCGCTGTGGAAGATGGGCCCGGCCCTTTCGGCGGGCAATGCCTTCATCCTGAAGCCGTCCGAACGTGACCCCTCGGTGCCGCTGATGCTGGCGGCGCTGTTCCAGGAAGCGGGCCTGCCCGACGGCGTGCTGCAGGTCGTCAACGGCGACAAGGAATCGGTGGATGCGATCCTCGACAACCCGACCATTGCCGCGATCGGCTTTGTCGGATCGACCCCGATCGCCGAATACATCTATGGCCGCGGCTGTTCGAACGGCAAGCGCGTGCAGTGCTTCGGCGGTGCAAAGAACCACATGATCATCATGCCGGATGCCGACATGGATCAGGCCGCCGATGCGCTGGTCGGCGCGGGCTATGGGGCGGCGGGCGAACGCTGCATGGCGATCTCGGTCGCGGTGCCGGTGGGCGACAAGACGGCCGATGCGCTGATCGAACGGCTGATCCCGCGGATCGAGAAGCTGAAGGTCGGCCCGTGGACCGCCGGGAACGATGTGGATTACGGCCCGCTTGTCACGGGCGCCGCCATGGAACGTGTGAAGGGCCTGATCACCTCGGGCGTGGAACAGGGCGCGAAACTGGTTTGCGATGGCCGCAACTTCAAGCTGCAGGGCTATGAAAACGGTTTCTTCGTCGGCCCGACCCTGTTCGACAACGTCACCCGCGACATGGAGATCTACAAGCAAGAGATCTTCGGCCCGGTGCTGTCGACCGTGCGCGCCAAGACCTATGAAGAGGCGATCGGCTATGCCATCGACCACGAATATGGAAACGGCACGGCGATCTTCACCCGCGATGGCGACACCGCCCGCGATTTCGCCAACCGCGTCAACATCGGGATGATCGGTATCAACGTGCCGATCCCGGTTCCGCTGGCCTATCACACCTTCGGCGGCTGGAAGAAATCGGGCTTCGGCGACCTGAACCAGCACGGCCCCGACGCCTTCCGGTTCTACACCCGCACGAAGACGATCACCTCGCGCTGGCCGTCCGGAATCAAGGAAGGCTCGGCCTTCAACTTCAAGGCGATGGACTGACGCCAAGCCAGCCGGAAAAAAAGAAAAAGTTTGACACAAGACGTGCGCGCCTCCACTGCTTGAGGCGCGCGCAAACATCTTACGATCATCATGCCGGTTTCCTTCCTGCCCCTGCCCGTTCACGGTCTTGTGCTGTTCACCTACTCGGGCCATGTCGGCATGGGTGAATCGATGGCGGCCATCACCGCAGCCGCGCGCCACCCGGCATTTCGGCCCGGCATGCGTCATCTGGTGGATGTCTCGGCCATCACCGGGTTTGAAAAGGTCTTTCCCACGCTTCTGTCGATGCAGGCCAAGGTTCTGGACGATTTCCCCGTGATCGAGGAGCCGACGATCGTGCTGTGGTATGCGCCCACACGGATCGGTCAGGAAATGGCGCAGACCGTGGCCAAATCCTGGGCCGAAACCGCGCATGTGCGCCTTGTCGTGCAAGAGGACGAGGAAGGCGCGCTGTCGATCCTCGGCCTGCGAGAAACCCGGATCTCGCAACTGTTGACGAAAGCCGGTGCCGTGCAGCCGAACGAATCCGCCGCCCCGGTTGCCGTTCCCCAGACCGGGAAAAACAAACGTCCAGAGGGGGGTGCGACATGCCTGTGACCTTCACGATCCTGCCACGGCACGATCTGGTGGTCGTCACCTATTCCGGGTTCGCCGGGATCGACGAGACGATCCAGCGTGGTGCGGAATGCGGCCGGCACCCGGATTTCCGCCCGACCATGCGGCATCTGATCGACCTGTCACGCGTCACCGGATACGAACGCGATTTCCCGAAGTTCTTCGCCATGCAGGCGCGGCTGATGGAGGAATTCCCGCGCGGCCCGACGGACCAGATGTTCGTCTATTTCGCCCCGACGCGGCCAGGGCAGGAAATGGTGCAGATGGTGCGCAAGTCGTGGGAGGGTCTGGATTGGGCGCTTCTGGTCGCGCTCGAGGACGAAACCGACGTGATGCGCGTCCTGGGCCTGCCCGAAGACCGGATCGGTTCGCTTCTTGCCACGCAGGACGCCGCCGAACAGCGGCCCCCGGCGGCAGAGTGATCCCCGTCCGCAGCTGACCGCCAGATTCCGCATCCTAACCGACCGTGGCCTTTTCGGGATCCGCTCTGCCGGATCGCCACGGGGTGCACGGCCCGACCACCGGCCCGGCGTTCACTGTCATGCACGCGCCCTGCACATCGCGCGCTCTTTCGGGCTTGCAAAACTCCTGCAAGGTTTGAAAACTAAACATGCGTTCAATTCATGCGCGGGAGGACGCCGATGGATTTTGCCCTGAGCCCGGAACAGGAAGCGATCTTTGACATGTCCCTTGCCTTCGGGCAGGAAAACATCGCCCCCTTCGCCCGCCAGTGGGAGGCCGAGGGCACCATTCCGAAAGACCTGTGGCCAAGGGTCGCGGCGCTTGGTCTTGGCGGGATCTATGTCTCGGACGAATACGGCGGCTCGGGCCTGTCGCGGCTGGATGCCACGCTGGTCTTCGAGGCTCTGGCGATGTCCTGCCCGGCGGTGGGGTCGTTCCTGTCGATCCACAACATGTGCGGCGGCATGATCGACAAGTTCGCCAGCCCCGAAATGAAATCCCGTGTGCTGCCGGGCCTTTGCGCGATGGACAAGGTCTATAGCTACTGCCTGACGGAACCCGGATCGGGGTCTGACGCGGTCGCCCTGCGCACGCGCGCCGAACGCACGAATGACGGATGGCGGCTGACCGGCACCAAGGCCTTCATCTCGGGTGGGGGCTATTCGGATGCCTATGTCGTGATGGCGCGCACCGGCGGCGACGGGCCGAAGGGGATTTCGGCGCTGATCGTCGAGGATGGACAGCCGGGCCTTTCGTTCGGCGGGCTGGAGGACAAGATGGGCTGGCGCGCCCAACCCACCCGTCAGGTGCAGTTCGACGACTGCCCCACCCCGGCCGACAACCTGATCGGCGAGGAAGGGCGCGGTTTCGCCTATGCGATGGCGGGGCTGGACGGGGGCCGCCTGAACATCGCGGCCAGCGCCCTTGGCGGCGCGCAGGCGGCGCTTGATGCAACGCTGGCCTATATGGGCGAACGCCGTGCCTTTGGCCGCACGCTGGACCAGTTCCAGGCGCTGCAATTCCGGCTGGCGGAACTGGAGGTGAAACTGCAATCGGCCCGTATCTTCCTGCGGCAGGCCGCGTGGAAACTGGACAATGCCGCCCCTGACGCCACGAAATTCTGCGCTATGGCCAAGATGTATGTGACCGATGCCGCCTTCGACGTGGCCAACCAGTGCCTGCAACTGCATGGCGGCTATGGCTATCTGGCCGATTACGGGATCGAAAAGATCGTGCGTGATCTGCGCGTGCACCAGATCCTTGAGGGCACGAACGAGATCATGCGACTGATCGTCAGCCGCCAGATGCTGGAGGCGCGGGGGTGAGTGACGACATCCTGATCCGCATCGAGGGGCGCGCCGGTCGCGTGACGCTGAACCGCCCGGCGGCGTTGAATGCCTTGACCTACCCGATGTGCCTTGCGCTGGATGCGGCCCTGATCGGCTGGCGCGACGATCCCTCGGTCGATCTGGTGGTGATCGACGCGGCCGGCGACCGCGCGTTTTGTGCGGGCGGCGACATTGCCGAGCTTTATGCCAAGGGCCGCGCGGGCGAATACCATTTCGGACAGGATTTCTGGCGCGACGAATACCGCATGAATGCGCGCATCGCCGAATTCCCCAAACCCGTGGTCAGCCTGATGCAAGGCTTCACCATGGGCGGCGGCGTCGGGGTGTCGTGCCACGCCAGCCACCGCATCGTGGGCGAGACCGCGCAGGTGGCCATGCCGGAATGCGGCATCGGCCTTGTGCCGGATGTTGGCGGGTCGTTCCTGCTTGCCCTGGCGCCGGGGCGGTTGGGTGAATACCTTGGCACCACTGGCACGCGGATGGGGCCAGGAGACGCGATCTTTGCCGGCTTCGCGGATACTTTCGTCCCGCAGGCCGACTGGCCCGCGCTGATTGCGGAACTCTGCACGGGCGATGTGGCGGCGATCGAGCGCTTTGCCCGCCCTGCCCCCGATGCCGGCCTGCCCGCCCTCTTGCCGCAGATCGACCGCCACTTTGGCGGCGAAACCCTGGGCGACATCGTCCGCAGCCTGCGTGCCGATGACAGCCCCTTCGCGGCGGGTGCTCTCAAGGCGCTGGCGCGCGTCTCGCCCCTTGCAGCAGCCTGCACCGTCGAGATGCAGCACCGTCTGGGCGAGGCCCCGCCCCTGCGCCGGGCGTTGGAGATGGAATACCGCTTTACCTTCCGCGCACAGGAACACAGCGATTTCCTCGAAGGAATCCGCGCCGCGATCATCGACAAGGATCGCTCCCCGCGATGGCGCCACGACGATCCCGCCGCCGTGCCCCCGGTGGATGTCAGCCGCATGCTGATGCCGCTTGGCCCCCAGACATTGACTTTCACGGAGTGATCCCATGCAGATCGGTTTCATCGGACTTGGCAACATGGGCGGCCCGATGGCCGCCAATCTGGTGGCCGCGGGCCACAGTGTGGCGGGCTTTGACCTGACCGCGCCGATGCCTGCGGGCGTGACCGCTGCGGCCAGCGCCGCCGAGGCCGCGACGGGCGCGGATGTGGTCATCACCATGCTGCCCAATGGCGCGATCCTGCGGTCGGTCGCCGATCAGGTGATCCCGGCGATGCGGAAAGGTGCCGTCCTCTGCGACTGTTCCACCGTCGATGTGGAAAGCGCCCGCGCAGTTGCGGCTCAGGCGGCGGCGGCGGGCCTGGGCGCACTGGATGCGCCCGTTTCAGGCGGCGTCGGCGGGGCCACGGCGGGCACGCTCACCTTCATGGCAGGCGGCAGCCCGGCGGCCTTCGAAACCGTCCGGCCGCTTTTCGACATCATGGGCCAGAAGGCCGTGCATTGCGGCGACGCAGGCGCGGGGCAAGCGGCCAAGATCTGCAACAACATGATCCTCGGCGTCACCATGATCGCCACCTGCGAGGCCTTCGCGCTGGCCGACAAGCTGGGCCTGGACCGGCAGAAGATGTTCGACGTGGTCAGCACATCGTCGGGCTACAGCTGGACGATGAACGCCTATTGCCCGGCGCCCGGCGTGGGGCCGAAATCGCCCGCCGACAACGGATACAAGCCCGGCTTCGCCGCCGAACTGATGCTGAAGGACCTGAACCTGTCGCAGCAGGCCGCAACGGCGGCGGATGCCGATACACCGATGGGCCAGCTTGCTGCCGAACTTTATCGCCGCTTTGTCGAGGACGAGAATGGCCGCGGGATGGATTTTTCGGCCATGCTGCCGCGGTTCGAGGCGCGCGGACGGGGCTGATGGTAGGTTGGCGGGCGGGTCTGGCGGGCGGATCTGGCGGGCGGGCCTGACGGACGGGGAGCGGATCGCAACACGCCATGACCGACCGCGCCGTCACACCCCCTTGGCGGATCGCGGAATCATCGTTATGTCCGAGGGCATGTCATGGGTTCAGTCCGCGCCGCAGCTTGCCAGTCTTTCGCCACCCCAGATCGCGGCCCTTGGGGCGCTGTCGCCGCGCGCGCTGCCGCAGGGGACGGTTCTTTTTCGCCCCGGTGACCGGGCCACCGGCTTTGCCGTCGTGCTTCAGGGCCGGGTCGAGGTGTTCCTGCACGGCCCCACCGGGCGCGGCATCCTGCTTTATGCGGTGGAACCGGGCGAAAGCTGCGTGCAGACGACGCTTGGCCTTCTGGCCGACGAACACTATGCCGGCGAGGCCGTCACCGCGACCGAGGTCCATGCCGTCACCATCCCGCGCAGGCTGTTCCTCAGCCTGATGGACGAGGCACCGGATTTCCGCCGCTATGTCTTTCGCGCCTTCGGGCAGCGGATGGGATCGATCACCCGGATGCTGGAACGCGTGGCCTTCCAGACCGTGGAGTCGCGGCTGTCGCGAGCGCTGCTGGACCTGGCCGAGGCGGGCGAGGTGCGCGCCACCCAGGCCGATCTGGCGCAGCGCATCGGTTCGGCGCGCGAGGTGGTGTCGCGGCGGCTTGACATGCTGGCCCGGCGCGGGCTGGTGGCAACCGAACGTGGGCTGATCCGGCTGAAGGACCCGGACGCCCTGCTGGTTCTGGCCGAGATCGGCGACACGGAAGTGTAAAGCACGTCGGACAGACGCCATTCAGTGATAAGATCACATACAGAAGGTGGCGATTCGGCTAACGTCACCCCGCGACCGCCACGGGCGGACCTGTCACTGGAAAGGGAACACCATGTTAAAGACAAATGTCGGCGGCATCGACCGCATCCTGCGCATCGTCGTGGGCCTTGCCCTGCTCGCGGGCTTTTTCCTGAACGCCGATGCCTCCATGCGCTGGCTCTATCTGATCGGGATCATCCCGCTGGCCACCGGCCTGATGGGAAGCTGCCCCGCCTATTCGATCTTCGGGATCAACACCTGCCCGATGAAGAAGTGATCACCCGCGCAACCGGCCGGGACTCCGGTTTGTGGTACGAGTGACGGGTGGCCTTTCGGCCGCCCTTTTTCATTGCGCCCACCCTGCTATTCGGCCGCCACCCGGCGCGGGTTCAGCATGTCCTTCAGGTAGCGGCCGGTATGGCTTGCTTCCACCTTGGCGACATCCTCGGGCGTTCCGGTCGCCACGATCCGACCGCCGCCATCGCCGCCCTCGGGCCCGATGTCGATGATCCAGTCGGCAGTCTTGATGACGTCGAGGTTGTGTTCGATCACCACCACCGTATTTCCCTGTTCCACAAGGGAATGAAGCACTTCCAGAAGTTTCCTCACATCCTCGAAATGCAGGCCGGTGGTCGGCTCGTCCAGAATGTACAGCGTGCGCCCCGTCGCCCGGCGGCTGAGCTCCTTGGAAAGCTTCACGCGCTGCGCCTCGCCGCCTGAAAGCGTGGTCGCCTGCTGGCCGACCTTGATGTAGCCAAGGCCCACCTCGCAGAGCGCGTCCATCTTTTCGCGGATCGACGGCACCGCGCCGAAGAACTCGCGCGCATCTTCACACGTCATCTCAAGAACATCCGCTATACTCTTGCCTTTGAACTTTATTTCTAGAGTTTCTCGGTTATAGCGATGACCCTTGCACGTCTCGCAGGTGACATAGACATCAGGCAGGAAGTGCATCTCGATCTTGATGACGCCGTCGCCCTGGCAGGCCTCGCAGCGCCCGCCCTTGACGTTGAAGGAAAACCGCCCCGGTTGATAGCCGCGCGCCTTCGATTCCGGCAGTCCCGCGAACCAGTCGCGGATCGGCGTGAAGGCCCCGGTATATGTGGCGGGGTTGGACCGCGGCGTACGCCCGATCGGGCGCTGGTCGATGTCGATCACCTTGTCGAGGTGCTCGAACCCCTTGATCGTCTCGCAGGGGGCGGGCGTCTCGCGCGCACCGTTCAGCCGCATCGCCGCCGTCTTGAACAGGGTTTCGATGGTCAGGGTCGATTTGCCCCCGCCGGAAACGCCGGTGACGCAGACGAACTTGCCCAGGGGAAATTCGGCCGTCACCTCTTTCAGGTTGTTGCCGGTGGCGCCCACCACGGTCAGCTTCTTGCCGCTGCCCTTGCGGCGGACCTTGGGCACCGCAATCTCGCGCGTGCCCGACAGGTATTGTCCGGTCAGGCTGGCCGGATCGGCGGCGATTTCGGCCGGTGTGCCGCGCGCCACGACCTGCCCGCCATGCACGCCCGCGCCGGGGCCGATGTCAAAGACGTAATCCGCCTCGCGGATCGCATCCTCGTCATGTTCCACGACCAGCACCGTATTGCCCTGATCGCGCAGGTTCTTCAGCGTGGTCAACAGCCGGTCATTGTCGCGCTGGTGGAGCCCGATCGAGGGTTCGTCCAGCACATAAAGCACCCCGGTCAGGCCGCTGCCGATCTGGCTGGCCAGCCGGATGCGTTGCGATTCCCCGCCCGAAAGGGTGCCGGCGTTGCGCGACAGCGTCAGGTAATCCAGGCCCACATTCACAAGGAAACCAAGGCGTTCACGGATTTCCTTGAGGATCGCGCGGGCGATCTCGTTCTTCTGGTTGGTCAGGCTTTCAGGGACGGTTCCGATCCAGGCATGGGCCTCGCGGATCGACATCTGCACGACCTCGCCCACATGCAGCCCCGCGATCTTGACCGCCAGCGCCTCGGGCTTCAGGCGGTGGCCGCCGCAGGTGCCGCAGGCGCGGTTGTTCTGATAGCGTTCGAATTCCTCGCGCACCCAGGCGCTGTCAGTCTCGCGGTAGCGGCGTTCCATGTTCGGGATCACCCCCTCGAACACGCGCGCCACCTGATAGATGCGCCCGCCCTCGTCATAGCGGAAGGTGATTTCCTCGTCGCCGGACCCATACAGGAACAACTGCCGCACATGGGCGGGCAGGTCCTTCCACTTGGCCTTCCGGTCGAATTCGTAATGCTTTGCCAGCGCCTCGATCGTCTGGGTGAAATAGGGCGATTTCGACTTGGCCCAGGGCGCAAGCGCCCCCTGCAGCAGGGTCAGGTTCTGATCCGGCACGACGAGGCGTTCGTCAAAGAACAGCTCCACCCCCAGCCCGTCACAGGACGGGCAGGCCCCGAAGGGCGCGTTGAAGGAAAACAGGCGCGGCTCGATCTCCGGAATGGTGAAGCCCGACACCGGACAGGCGAAGTTTTCCGAGAATGTGGTGCGCTGCCCCTCGCCCTCGGCCGGGGCGGTTTCCAGAACGGCGATGCCGTCGGCCAGGTCCAGGGCGGTGCGGAAACTGTCGGCCAGCCGCGTGGCGATGTCCGGGCGCACCACGATCCGGTCGACCACCACGTCGATGTTATGACGGAACTTCTTGTCCAGGGTGGGCGGTTCCTCAAGATCGTAGAAGGCGCCGTTCACCTTGACGCGCTGGAACCCCTGCTTGCGCAATTCAAGGAATTCCTTGCGGTATTCGCCCTTGCGGTCGCGCACGATCGGCGCCAGCAGATAGGCGCGCGTGCCCTCCTCCATCGCCATGACCGCATCGACCATGTCCTGCACCTGCATCGCGGTGATCGGCAGGCCGGTCGCGGGGGAATAGGGCGTGCCGACGCGGGCGAACAACAGGCGAAGGTAGTCGTAGATTTCCGTGACCGTGCCCACGGTCGAGCGTGGGTTCTTCGACGTGGTCTTCTGTTCGATGGAGATCGCTGGGGAAAGGCCGCTGATGTGGTCCACATCGGGCTTGCCCATCATGTCGAGGAACTGCCGCGCATAGGCCGACAGGCTTTCGACATAGCGGCGCTGGCCCTCGGCATAGATCGTGTCGAACGCAAGCGACGACTTGCCCGAACCCGACAGCCCGGTGATCACAACCAGCCGGTCGCGCGGGATGTCCAGATCCACGCCCTTCAGATTGTGTTCGCGCGCGCCGCGCACTTCGATGAACTTCTGTTCGGCCATGACACTGCCCCCGGGACCTCAGCGCCTAGATAGGGCATGTTCAGCGAGTCTCCAATCAAAATATGTGAACAAACAATGAACAATGACAGCGTGGCGGGATTAGCAGTTGCGGGAATCCGCTGACGGGTTAGCCTCTCGGCCATAGGATGAAACGCCACAGGTCATTTGAGATGAAACAGACACTTGCCGCAGCGATTTTCACTGTCGCCACTGTTGCCACCGCCAGCGCGCAAACCGGCGAAGCCCCGAACACGATCCTCGTGCTGGATGCCTCGGGCTCGATGTGGGGCCAGATCGACGGCACGGCCAAGATCCAGATCGCGCAGGATGTCGTGGGCACGCTCTTGGACACGCTGCCCGATGGCCAGAATCTGGGCCTGACGGTCTATGGCCACCGCACCAGGGGCGACTGCACCGACATTGAAACAGTGGTGCCCCCCGGCCCCGGCACGCGCGAGGCGATCCGCGCGGCGGTGATGGCGATCAAGCCCAGGGGCAAGACCCCGATGACCGATGCGGTCGTGGCGGCCGCCGAGGCGCTGAAATACACAGAAGAGGCGGCGACCGTCATTCTCGTCTCGGACGGGATCGAAACCTGCAACCCCGATCCCTGTGCCGCCGCGGCCGCGCTTGAAGAGGCGGGCGTCAACTTCACCGCCCATGTGGTTGGCTTCGACGTGGCGGGCGACCCGCAGGCGCAGGCGCAGCTGCAATGCCTGGCCGGAAACACCGGCGGCCAGTATCGCGGGGCCTCGAACGCCGCCGAACTGGCCGAGGCGCTGACCCAGGTCGTTGCCGCCGAACCGGCAGAGCCCGTGGCCCCCCTGCCCGCGCGCCTGCGGGTGACGGTGCGCGAAGGGTCGAAGACCGGGCCGCAGATCCTTGACGGGATCAAGGTGTTCCTGACTGCCCCCGAGAGCGAGACAGACGAGGACCCCGCCGCCATCGCGGAGGCAGGCAAGGAGCTTTCGCCGGGGCAATATGCCGTCTCGGTGCTGCGCATCATCGACGAGGCGACTGCCGAGGCCGCCGTCGAACTGACCGACGGGGAAAGCGAAGAGGTGATCCTCGTGCTGCAACCCTATCGGCCGGGCGCGACGCTGGCCGCCCCCGATCAGGCCGACGCGGGCGCGACGATCAAGGTGGACTGGAAAGGCCCCGGCGGGGATCGCGATTACCTTTCGGTCGCCACCTCCGACCAGAAGGACGACAAGTACATCAACTATGTCTACACAAATCGCGGCAATCCGGGCGAACTGGTGATGCCGACCCAGCCCGGCAGCTATGAAATCCGCTACATCTGGCAGTCGGGGAACGAGGATGTGGTTCTGGCCACCCGCCCGATCACGGTGGTCGCGGTCGCGGGCGGCCTCTCGGCCCCCGACGAGGCCGTGGCCGGAACGACGATCAAGGTGGACTGGACCGCGGGCGGCTATGACCGCGATTACATTGCCATCGCAAAGCCCGGCGCGAAGGGCGGCGAATATGTGACTTATGTCTATGCCAACCGCGGCAATCCCGCGGAACTGAAACTGCCGGTCGATCCGGGTGACTACGAGGTGCGCTATATCCTTGGCCAGGACGATACGATCTTTGCCAGCCGCCCGATCCGGGTGCTTGAGGCGAAGTCCTTGGTCAGCGGCCCGGCCGAAGCGAAGATCGGCCAGGTGGTCGAGGTCGCCTGGGAAGGCCCCGGTGCCGATCGCGACTATATCTCGCTGGCCATTCCGGGCAGCGAGCCGGGCGATTACGTCAGCTACACCTATGCCAACCGAGGCAACCCGCTGGAGCTTGAACTGCACAGCGAACCGGGCACCTACGAGATCCGCTACATTGCGGCGGGCGACAAGGAAAAGATCCTCGCCAGCCAGCCCGTCACGCTGTCAGGCCACGTGGTGGCGCTGACGGCCCCCGCCAGCGCGCCAAAGGCGACCGAGATCACCGTGGCCCATACCGGCCCCGGCTATGACCGCGACTACATCGCCATCGCGAAAGCGGGCGAAGGCGGCTATGTGACCTATCAGTATGTGCGCGGCGAGCCGCAGGTGAAGGTGCGCCTGCCCGAGGAACCGGGCGCCTACGAGGTGGTCTATTACCTCGGCCGCGACGAGGTTCCGCTGGCCACTGTGCCCCTGACGGTGGAGTGACACCGCCCCGCCGCCGCATCTTTCGTTGCGGCGGCGCATCACATTCCACTTTTTGAATATTTTTTATCCCGCGGGCCTTGATTGGCGCGCGGGACATGCCATCTGGAGGAAAACCATTCCCCATCCGGAGCAGCCTTCATGTTCGGTTTCCTCAACCCCGCTTCCCGCAACGCCGGCGCAGGCCGCATCGACCCGAAGGACGCCGTGGCACGCGCCGCCTCGGGCGAGCTTACGGTGATCGACGTGCGCGACATTTCCGAACTGAAATCCAGCGGCAAGGCCAAGGGGGCGCTGCATGTGCCCCTGATGATGCTGGCCACCCGCTGCGACCCGAACAGCCCGGAATGCCTGTCGGCCCTGTCGGTCGAAAAGCCGGTCGCGCTTTACTGTGCGTCGGGTGCGCGCAGCCAGATGGCGGCGGGGATGCTGGCCAAGATGGGTTATGCCGAGGTCTACAACCTTGGCGGCCTCTATGATTGGCATGCCGCGGGCGGTCAGATCGAACGCGCCTGACGGCGCCGCGCCTCCTGCCAGGCGTGGATCACGATCCCCAGCCCGGAAAACCCCAGGACGAACAGCGAAAGGCCGGTCATCCCGGCCTTTTCCATGATCAGCGCCAGCATCGGCGTGCCGGTCACGGTGCCAAGGTTGCCCAGTTGCGCAATGGCCCCCGCGGCGCGGGCGCGATCCTCGGGGGCGGGGTTCAGTTGCGCCAGCGCGGCAAAGCTGGCCCCCTGAACCACGCCAAGCGCCGCCGCGATGACCAGCGCCGCCGCAAGGCGCGGCACGCCCTCGCCAAGGGCAAAGCCGATGCCCGCCAGGACCGCCACCGCGAACCCCGCCTGCACCAGCCGCACCGCGGGCATCACCCCCAGAAGCCAGACACCCAGCGTCAGCGAAACCGCGATCGACACCAGCGGCATCGCCACGCCCACCCAGGGCAGGGACAGCGCGGGCGGAAGCAGCGTCAGGATCGCGACATAGGTCACGGTATAGCAGACGAAACCCATCGCCGGCGCGGCCAGCCAGGGCGAGGCATAGATCTGCGCATGCTGCGCCAGAACGCCCGCGCCCGGCGGCACCGCCCGAACCGCCACGCGCGGCATCAGCAAGGACAAGACCGCCGCAATCGCCAGCATCCACAGCGCATGACCAAGGAACAGCGGCCCCGGCCCCGCCGCCAGCACCCAGGGGCCGATCCAGAACAGAAACGCGTAGGTGACGCCAAAGAAGGACGACCACAGCGTCATCGCGGCCCCCTGCCACCGCGTCCCCGCCGCCTCGGCAATCGCCACGGGCCCGACGACGACGATCGCCAGATGCGAGACACCTTCCAGAACCCGCGTCGCCATCATCACCGGAAAGGGTGGCAGCAGCGCCTGCACCGCGCTGACCGCAGCCCCCAGGACCAGCGCCGCCAGCATCGCACGCCGCGCCCCGACACGGGCGACCACCAGCCCGGCGGTCGTGCCGAAGATCAGCCCGACCGTGCCCACGACCGACACCATCAGCCCGATCATCACCGCCGACTGCCCGGCATAGGCCGCGCCCAGTTCAGCGAAGGCGACCGAGATCTTGCCGAATTGTGCCGCGGCGCCAAGGCCCGCGGCCCAGACGGCGAAAATGGTCAGAAGGTTTCGCATCGGCCGTTCATCTTGGCCCGAAGGCCGCGGGGGGTGCGGGGTGCGCCCCCCCGCCGCCGTCAGATGTGAAGCGCGCGGCCATAGGCATCCAGCACCGCCTCGTGCATCATCTCGGACAGGGTCGGATGCGGGAAGACGGTGTTCATCAGGTCTTCCTCGGTGGTTTCAAGGCTGCGGCCGACGACATAGCCCTGGATCAGTTCCGTCACCTCGGCGCCCACCATATGCGCGCCCAGCAATTCGCCGGTCTTCGCATCGAAGACGGTCTTGATCATGCCTTCGGATTCGCCAAGCGCGATCGCCTTGCCGTTGCCGATGAAGGGGAAGCGGCCCACCTTCACGTCATGGCCCGCTTCCTTCGCCTTCGCCTCGGTCAGCCCGACCGAGGCCACCTGCGGATGGCAATAGGTGCAGCCTGCGATGGAGTTCGGCTTGATCGGGTGCGGATGCCCGCCCGCGATCAGTTCGGCCACCATCACGCCTTCATGGGATGCCTTGTGCGCAAGCCACGGCGCGCCGGCAATGTCGCCGATGGCATAAAGCCCCTCGACCCCGGTGCGGCAATATTCATCCGTCACCACATGGGTGCGGTCGATCTTCACGCCAAGCGCCTCAAGTCCCAGCCCCTCGACATTGCCAACGATGCCCACGGCGGAAATCACCGTGTCGAATTCGGCGGTTTCGGTCTTGCCGTTCGATTCCAGATGCGCGGTCACACCCACGCCCGGCTTGCGGTCCAGCTTTTTCACCGTCGTCTTTTCAAGGATCTTCATCCCCTGCTTGACGAACTGCTTTTTCGCAAAGGCGCTGATTTCCGCGTCTTCCACGGGCAGGACGCGGTCCATCACCTCGCAGACCGTGACATCGGCGCCAAGCGTGTTGAAGAACGAGGCGAATTCGATCCCGATCGCGCCCGAGCCGATGACCAGCAGTTTCTTCGGCATGCGTTTGGGTTGCAGCGCGTGCTTGTAGGTCCAGACCAGATCGCCGTCGGCCTCGAGCCCCGGCAATTCGCGCGCCCGTGCCCCGGTGGCCAGAACGATCGCGGGGGCGGTCAGTTCCTCCACCCCCTTGTCGGTCTTCACCGACACGCGGCCCTTGGCGGGGATGGTCGCCGCGCCCATCACGACGCTGACCTTGTTCTTCTTCATCAGATGGCCGATGCCGCCCGAAAGCTGTTTGGCCACGGCGCGCGAGCGTGCGACCACCGCGTCAAGATCATAGGACGCGCCCTCGACCTTCAGGCCGAATTCCTTGGCGCGGTGCATCAGGTGGAACACCTCGGCCGAACGCAACAGCGCCTTGGTCGGGATGCAGCCCCAATTCAGGCAGATGCCGCCCAGATGTTCGCGTTCGACGATACAGACGTTCTTGCCCAACTGGGCGGCCCGGATCGCGGCGACATAGCCCCCCGGCCCTGCACCGATCACGATCACATCAAAGGCTTTCGCAGACATCCTTCCCTCCTCCAGAGAATTTAGTTTGCCCTTAAACTATTTTTTCCGGGCGAGCAATTCACCCACCGCCGCAGGGCCATGCACGGGGCGCATGGCTGTTTGGTCAGCCTGTCTCCCGCAGGCCGTTGACCACAGTCGCATAGCCGCCTTGTTCCATGAAGTCCTTTTCGGCGGCGGTCGTCTCGCGCCCGAGCGCTGCATTGCGAAACGGAAACCGGCCAAAGCGGCGGATGATTTCGGCATGGGCACGGGCATGCAGCAGGGTTTCGGCGCCGGTCTCGGGCATCCGCGCGCCGATCAGGTCCACCGCGGTGGCCTGGTCGTCCATATCCTCGGAATGTTCGAAGGGCAGATAGAAGAACTGCCGTTCCGGTTCAGGTGCGCCCATGTCCCAGCCTTCGGCCACCGCGCGGCGCGCGGCGGCGCGGGCCAGGGGATCGGTCGCGAAGGCGCGATCCGAACCGCGCCACATGTTGCGCGGAAACTGGTCCGTCAGGATCAGGAAGGCCAGCGTGCCCACGGTTCTGTCAACCCAGTGGTTAAGCCCGCCGTCATGAGCCGCCTGCCAAAGATCGGCGAACCGGTCGCGGATCAGCGCGTCAAGATCGTCGCCCCCCGCATACCAGCCTTCGGGGCCGACCTCACCCAGCCAGAAATCCAGAACCTCGACCGGGTCCGACATGCACAATCCTTTCACGTCAGGGCCGTAGCGGGATCCACGGCGCCCTGTTCCGCCGTCCTTTCCGGTCAGCGTGACAGGAAAGGACGCAGGGTGCAATCAATCGTTCTGACGGGTTTCCAGCGCGGCCTCGACCCCAACCGCCGTGACCGATGGCGTCAGCGGCGCAAAGCCGCCCGAGACGTCGGGCGTCTGGCGGCGGCGGCCCATCCGCCAGACCGTATAGATCGCCAGCGCCGCGAACAGGATGGCCATGAACAGGAAGAAGCCCGAAGGCCCGACCTGTGCCATCACCCAGCCGGTGATGACGGGCCCGGTGATCGCCCCCAGCCCGTTGATGAAAAGAAGTCCGGCCGATGCCGCCGCCATGTTCGACTTGTCCATGTAGTCGTTCACATAGGCGACCAGCAGCGAATAGAGCGGGTTCGAGATGCCCCCGGCAATCGCGCCCACGGCCAGAAGCAGCATGAAGGGCACATTCCACACCACAGGCACCATCAGCACGACCGCCCCGAAGGCCGACAGCCACAGCACAAGCTGGCGGCGGTCCATCCGGTCCGACAGCCAGCCGATCGGGTATTGCGCGACAAGCCCGCCCACATAGATCCCAGCGACGAAGATCGAGATGTCGCGGATCGACAGCCCCGCCTGCGTGCCCCAGACCGAGGCCATGCCAAACTGCGCCGAAAACACCCCGCCCAGAAGGAACATGCCCACGCATCCCAGGGGCGAGGCGCGGAACAGGCTGAGGATGCTCAACCGCTTTGTCGTCTCGAACGAGGGGGCGGGGCTGACCGACAGAAGGATCGGCGTGAAGGCCAGCGACACCAGGATCGACGGGATCACGAACAGGATGTAGCCCGACGGATCGCCGACGTTCAAAAGAGCCTGCGCCGCGATGATCCCGATCATCTGCACGATCAGGTAAAGCGACATGGCCTGCCCGCGGGTTTCGTTCGTCGAGGCCGCGTTCAGCCAGCTTTCGGCGGCGATGTAGACGCCCGAGAAGGAAAAGCCGATCAGCACGCGCATCACGGACCAGGCGATCCAGTCGGGCGCGGCGGCATAGGCGATCAGCACCGCCGAGATCATCGACCCGAGCGCGGCGAAAACCCGCACATGGCCCACGCGGCGGATCATCTCGGGCACCATGCGCGACCCGAACAGGAAGCCGAGGAAATAGGACGACATGACCACCGACATCTGCAGCGTCGTGAATTCCTCGATCCCGCCCCGGATGCCCAGAAGCGTGCCCTGCATGCCGTTGCCCAGCATCAGAAGCATCAGACCCAGAAGCAGGGCCCAGGAGTTGCGCAGAACGATCAGCATGGCAGCGGTCTTTCGGTTGCCCGGCGGTCCGGTCGCCCGGCCTCCAGGTCGCAGTGTCGGCGAGGAACGCCAGGGAAACGCCCCCCGGCGCGACGGGGAACAGGGAAAAGCGACATCACCTGCCGCTTTCGGGAATCAGAAGCGAGGCATCGCCATAGCTGAAGAAACGATACCCCGAAGCGACGGCATGGGCATAGATGCGGTCGATCCGGTCCTTGCCCATCAGTGCCGACACCAGCATCAGTAGCGTCGATTTCGGCAGGTGGAAGTTCGTCATCAGCGCATCGGTGACGTGGAAACGGAAGCCGGGGTAGATGAAAATGTCGGTATCCCCCCGCCAGGGCGCGATCTGGCCGTCGCGCGCCGCCGTCTCGATCAGGCGCAGCGCGGTGGTGCCAACAGGGATGACCCGCCCGCCGCGCGCCTTCGCGGCGGCGATGGCGGCGGCGGCCTCGGGCGTGACCTCGCCCCATTCGGCGTGCATCCGGTGGGTGGTCACGTCCTCGACCTTGACCGGCAGGAAGGTGCCCGCACCCACATGCAGCGTGACCTCGGCGAATTCCACGCCCTTGTCGGCCAGCGCGCGCAGCAGCGCCTCGTCGAAATGCAGGCTGGCGGTGGGGGCGGCGACGGCCCCGGCATGGCGGGCAAACACCGTCTGGTAATCGTCGCGGTCCTGTTCGTCGGGTGCGCGGCGCGCGGCGATATAGGGCGGCAACGGCATCGCGCCGGCCTCGGCCAAGGCTGCGTCGAAATCCTCGCCCGTCAGGTTGAACTCCAGCCGCAGGTCGGTATCGCCCTTTTCCGCGACAGTGGCTGAAAGCGCATCGGAAAAGCGGATCAGCTCGCCCGCATCGAGCTTGCGCAGGGGTTTGGCCAAAGCCCGCCAGCCGCCCGCCGCGGCGGCCTCCAGCAGCGTGATCTCGACCTTCGCGGTGACAGGCCCTTGCCCGGTCTGGCGCGTCCGCTGCCCGGTCAGCCGCGCCGGGATCACGCGGGTGTTGTTCAGGACCAGCAGGTCGCCCTTGCGGAAGACATCCACCAGATCGCGCACATGCAGGTCGGTGAACCGGTCGCCCTCGGCCAGCAAGAGCCGCGCCGAGGTGCGCGGACGTGCGGGCCGCGTGGCGATCAGCGCCTCGGGCAGGTCGAAATCGAAATCGCTCAGCTTCAATTGCCTGCTCCGGCGGTCGGCGGGGCGGTGCGGAAGATTTCGCGGAACATGCCCGGGGTCAGGATCGACAGCGGGTTCACCTCGACCCGCGGCCGCTCTGACGTGCCATGCAGGCGATAGTTGAAGCCGAACAGCCCCTCGCCCCGCCGGGTCAGGACCGCCCCGATCCCGTTCAGCATGTAGATCGGCGAAATGACGCCCCGCATGTCCAGCCGCTTGCCCTGTGTTTCGTAGATTCCGGCCATCGACACCCCCAGCGAGGCCCCCACGGCGGAGCCTCTGGTGACCTCGATCAGGTCGGGCGTCAAGCGGAACTCGGCCTCGGCCTCGCCAAAGACCAGCCCTGCGCCGTTCAACTGTTCGAGAATGCCGATCACGCTGATGGCCGAAAGCAGTTCGGCCAGCACCGGCGCGTTGATGACCCGCAGGTTGCGGACCGAGGCGGTTCCGGCATAGCGCCCCTTGCCGCCCGTCGGCACCAGCTGCAATTGAAGCGTCCCGCCGCGCGCATTGGCAAAAAGCCCGGCCGAGGCCATGACCCGCCCCGCATCCTCCGACGTGATCCGAACGGCGCTGCCGTTGGGCGCGGGCACGACCGTTCCCGCGATCTGGCCCACGCCGTTCACCCGTGCCGTGAAGCGCCCGTTGAAGCCCCCGGACGATCCGAATTCGCCCCGGAACCCGGTCAGCGAGATGCCTTCGCTGACGGTCAGGCTGTCAAGCTGCACGCTGATCGGCGCGCCGCCCCCCTGCCCCGTCCCGCCGCTGCCAAGGACCATGCGCCCAAGGTCGATCGTCCCGCCGGCCACGGCGATGGCGGGGGGGCGGCCCGCGCCGCGCCCGGTCAGGGTCACGGGCGCATCAAGCCAGCCGCCATAGCGCACGCGATCGAAGGTCGCCGCGCGCAGGCCGCCGCCTTCGGCAAGGCTGATGCTGCCTCGCGCCGAAAGCCCTGCGCCCTCGATCTCGATCCGGTCGACGGCAGGCGTCTTGCCCAGCCGGGCCGCGACCTCCAGCCGCCCGGCGGCCTCGGCGGGCTTTCTCCAGCCAAGCGCGGGGATCGCCACCGCAAGGCCGCGCAGGTCCGAGGTCAGCAGCAGGCGGGGCGCCTCGTCCCGGACAAGGCCGATGTCGAAACTGCCGCGCCCCCGGCCCTCTGCCATGCCCTCGGGCAGGCCGATGTTGAATTCGCGGATCGTGGCCTGCGAAAGCTCGACCGTGCCGTTCACCCTGGACCGCCCCTTCTGGTCGGGGGTGAATCCCTGCCGGTATGCCGCATCGAAGGCCACCTCGCCAATCCGACCGGGGCCCGCGATCGTCATCCCCTCGCGATCTGCCGTCAGCGTCAGACGATCCGCCCGCAGGACGCGGCCCGGAACCAGGACCGAGGACGTGACCCCGGTAAGCTCGCCCGCGACATCATAGGTCACGTCGCCGATCTGCACCTTCGGGATCAGGGGCACCTTGATCCGGGTGTCGATCCGGGCGCGACCTTCGGCCAGATCCACCGGGCGGCCTGCCTTGGTCATGAAGTTGAAGGGGGGTTCGTCCAGCAGCGACAGTGCCGCCGTGATCGTGCTGTCGGTCTTCAGCCGGATGTCGGCGATGGCCGGGCGCCGGGTGACGTCGGGCACCGAAAAGACCGACCCGGCCATCCGGATCGTGCCGCCCTTTTCGGGCGTGACCTGCCCGCGGTCCAGCACCATCGTATAGGCCTGCCCCTCGATCGTGGCATAGCCATGCCCGCGCCGGATCGGCGGCAGCGTCTTGAGAAAACGCACATCCGCATCGGCGAATTCGTAGACAAGCGACAGGCGCGGCGCCCGCTCGGGATGGATCCGCAGGCTGGCCTTCACGTCGAACAGCTCGCCCTCCTGCACGTTCTCGACCAGCCAGGCGCGGGTGCGCGGCACGATCCGCACCGGCCAGAGCGCCAAAAGGTTGTCGTGCCCTATCCGGTTCAGCCCCAGGTCAAGCGACAGCGCCCATCCTTCGGCCTCGGCAGTCGCCCGCCCGCGCGCATGCAGGTGCCGACCTTCCTCGACCAGCGCGACCTGACCGATATCCAGCGAGAACGGATTGAGCCGCAGCCTGAGATCGGCCGCACCTTGCGAAAAGCGCACAGGCTCGGCAAAGACGCCCTCCTGGTCGACCAGAAGCTGACCGACGGAAACCTGCGCGATGAATTCGTTGGCAATGCCCGACGCGATCCCCGGCACATAGACCCGGCCCGATGCCGCAAGCCTCAGCGACGGGCTGTCGATGGCGATCTCGGAAAAGTCGATCCGTTCGGCCTGCGGGTCATAGGCGAATTGCAGCGCCGCGCGTTCGAACCCCAGCGGATTGGTGTCATCGGTGGGTTTCAGCGATCCCGCCGCGATTTCCAGCGCGCCATCGAGAGAGGCCACGCTGCCCCCGGTGTCGATCCCCGCCGAAAGGCGGCCCGACAGCGGCGCATCCAGCACCGACAGGAAGGCCAGAGGGGCCGCCTGCGTGGCCAGGTCACGGGCAGCCACCCCGTTCACCGTCGCATTGATCCGCGCCGCCGTACTGCCCTTTTCGCTGACGAAGGTCAGCGTGGCCTGCGCCGGTGCCTCGCCACCTGCCACCAGCGACACGCCAAGCTCCATGCTCAGCCGGTCGTCTTCGTTGTCCAGTGCAAAGCGGCCGTCACCCATTTCCCAGACCCGGCCCGCGCGGTCGTCGCGCAGCGTCAGCGTCAGCGCCTCGGCCTCGATCCGGCGAAGGTGCGACAGGGCGGGCATGGCAAAGACCGCATCCACCTGATCCAGCAGCGCGGCGAGGCTGTCGACATTCCCGGCCGCCGCGCCCCCGCCCAGTTCAAGATCGAACCGGCCATCGGCATCGCGTCGCAAAACCGCCTGCGCGCCGACAAGCTGCAACCTGCGGACGCGGATCTTGCCTTCGGTGACCGCCCCCGGATCGAAGGCGATGCGCGCCTCGGGCAGGGTCAGAAGCGAGGTGCCCCCCTGCAGAAGCCGCACGTCCTCGAGCCTGAGGCGGGGCACCCAGTCGCCATCCACGCGGATGTCCGCGCCGCCAAGCGACACCTGCACCCGGCCGCCCATGTCCAGGCCGCGGTTGATGCGCGCCTCGGCCTCGGCCACGGCCCAGACCGGAAGGCGGATGGTCTTACCGGTAAGCCCCATCACCGCGAACCCCAGAACGGACACGATCAAGAGGACCGACGCCAGCAGCCACAGGCCGAAGCGCCCGCGCCGCCGCCGCCGCCCCGCTGGTTGCGGGGTGGCTGCCGCCTGCGCGGCGTCGGCCGATCCGGCCGCGTCGATCTTGTCCGTCTCCTCGGTCATCCGGGGCGATCCGCCTGCCTTGCCCTTGTTCCGGCCATTCTTCGGGCCCGCTTCTTTGCCGCGCTTGCCTTTATCTTTGCCTGAAGGCAACTAAAACACCAAGGGTCAACCGGCCCGCGGCCCGCCTGTGGCCGCGCCCCAAGCAAGGAGTTGCCCATGCCCGACCAAGGCGATCTCGCACCCGATTTCACCCTGCCCCGCGACGGCGGCGGCGACATCACCCTTTCGGCGCATCGCCCGGGCAAGGTGGTGCTGTATTTCTACCCCAAGGACGACACGCCCGGCTGCACCACCGAGGCGCTGGATTTCACCGCCCGCGCCGCCGATTTCGCCGCCGCCGGAACGACCGTCATCGGGATTTCCAAGGACAGCGTGAAGGCGCATGACAAGTTCTGCAAGAAGCACGGGCTTGGCATTGCGCTGGCTTCCGACGAGGCGGGCCACACCTGCGAGGATTACGGCGTCTGGGTCGAGAAAAGCATGTATGGCAAGACCTACATGGGCATCGACCGGTCGACTTTCCTGATCGACGGCGAGGGCCGGATCGCGCGCATCTGGCGCAAGGTATCGGTCAAGGGCCATGCTGACGAGGTGCTGGAGGCGGCGCGGGCGCTCTGATATCCCGCGCGGGAACGGCGGATGAACGGGCCGGTCCCCGCGGGGGATCGGCCTTTTCGTAGCCAGGGACGCGACAAGGGAAGGAACCGACGCGATGCAAAGCCTTGCTGAACGGGCGGTCGAAGTGCTGACAACCGCCGACGGGCGCGCCAAGACCGCGCTTGGCCGCGCCCATGCGGCGGCGTGGTTCGCCGCACGCGCGGCGGGCGATCCGCTGCCCATCGGGCGTGCCGCCCCGCCCCTGCGCCCCGCACGACCCGAAAGGCCCGAACTTCTGCCCCCGCGCGAGGTGCCCCGCCGCAGACCCGGCAGCCCGCAGGGGCGCATCGCGCTGCTGCATGCGGTCGCGCATATCGAACTCAATGCCGTGGACCTGCATTTCGACATCGTTGCGCGCTTTGCCGACGTGCCCATGCCCCTGGGTTTCTATGACGACTGGATCAAGGCCGCTGATGAAGAGTGCAAGCATTTCAACATGATCTGCGACTGCCTTGAAGCGATGGGAAGCCATTACGGCGCGCTTCCCGCGCATGCCGGGATGTGGCGCGCGGCCGAAGACACCGCCGAAGACATGCTGGGGCGGCTTGCCGTGGTGCCCATGGTGCTAGAGGCGCGCGGTCTGGACGTGACGCCGGGCATGATCGACATCTTCCGCAAGGCGGGCGAGACGCAGGCGCTTGACGCGCTGTCGGTGATCTATGCCGAGGAAGTGGGCCATGTCGCCTATGGCTCGAAATGGTTCAACTGGCTGTGCGGGCGCGACGGGCTTGACCCGAAGGAGGTCTTCCACGGCCTTGTGCGCAAGTATTTCCACGGCGCGCTGAAGCCCCCGTTCAACGAAGAAAAGCGGGCCGAGGCGGGCCTTCCGCCGGATTTCTACTGGCCGCTGGCCGAAGAGTGGGAGACCGGGGACTGACCGCCCCAAACCCCGCCGCACCCGACCCTGCGGCACGGGGCCGATCGGCAGGATTCTGCCGAAATTCCGGAGCGCTACGGATGAAGCCGGGGAAACTGGTCAATTTTGTTGCCACACCCTGCCCCCGTGGCTAATCAGTCAGCGGGATGAGACCAGACGGCACCGCCCCTTTCACCGGGGTCCCCTTTTATCGGGGCACGACGCGCCCTTCGGCCCGCCGTCTGACAGACGAAGGTAAACAGACCCTTGCTGACCAAACTGGCCTACCGGATCAATTCGACGCTTGAGCGGACTTTGCCCGAGCAGCGGCTTTATCTGAAATCCGATCAGGGCACCCGCTTTGTCCGCCTCCGTCCGATGACGCAGGCCATCGCGCTTGCGGTGGGTGCGGCGCTTCTGACCTGGACGACGATCGCCACCTCGGTCCTGCTTCTGGATTCGATTTCCGCCGGTTCGGGTCGCGATCAGGCCGCCCGCCAGCAGACGATGTATGAATCGCGCCTGAACGCGCTTTCGACCGACCGCGACCTGCGCGCCGAAGAGGCGGTGCGCGCCCAGGAACGGTTCAACCTTGCGCTGCAGCAGGTGTCGGAAATGCAGGAGGCGCTGCTGGCCTCGGAAGACCGCCGCAAGGAGCTTGAGACCGGCATCGACGTGATCCAGAACACCCTGCGCCGCACGATCAAGGAACGCGACGAAGCCCGCGCCGAGGTTGACCGCATCACGCTGGCGCTGTCGGAACAGACCGGCAGCACCCGGACTGGTGAGGGCCGCGCCCGCGAGGCGATGGCAACGCTCGACATCGTCACCTCGGCGCTTGCCGAAACCGCCGAGGAACGCGACGCGATGGAGGCGAACGCCGAAAAGGCGCGCGAGGATGCCAAGGCCATCGCCGATGAAAAGCGGCAACTGGAACTGAAGAACGACGCGATCTTCGCCCGGCTGGAAGAGGCGGTCACCGTGTCGATGGAACCGCTCGACAACATGTTCCGCGCCGCCGGCATGTCACCCGACGATCTGCTGAACCAGGTGCGCCGGGGCTATTCGGGCCAGGGCGGCCCGCTTCTGCCCTTCTCCGCCTCGTCGATGGGCGGCAAGCTGACCCCGGACGAGATCCGCGCCAATGCGATCCTCAAGGGGCTGGATCACATGAACCTCTACCGTCTGGCGGCGGTTAAGTCGCCCTTCGCCAATCCGGTGCGCGGCAGCTACCGTTTCACCTCGGGCTTCGGCTATCGCCGCGATCCCAAGGGCGCGGGCACCCGGATGCATTCGGGGCTGGATTTCGCCGGCGCCTATGGCACGCCGATCCACGCCACCGCCGATGGCGTCGTGGTCGAGGCGGGCTGGGGCAACGGCTATGGCCGGATGGTCAAGATCCGCCACGATTTCGGGATCGAAACGCTTTACGCCCATCTGTCGCAAATCCGCGTCAGCGAGGGACAAAGGGTATCGCGCGGCGACCGGATCGGTGATATGGGCAATTCGGGCCGGTCCACCGGCACACATCTTCACTACGAGGTCCGCATCGGGGGCAACCCCGTCAATCCGATGACCTTCATCAGGGCAGCCAGCAATGTTTTCTAAAAGCAGAATCAACGAACCCGGTCCGAAACAGGCAGAGGCAGACAAGGCCAAGGCCCCCGACGCCCCGGCCGCCAAGCCTGCAATGGATTTCACCGCTTCGGCGCCGAAGGCCAAGCCCGCGGCGTCGGTCCTGTCGTCGGACCTGACGGTTGTCGGCAACCTGAAGACGACGGGCGACATCCAGGTGGAAGGCACCGTGGAGGGCGACATCCGCGCCCATCTGCTGACCGTGGGCGAAACCGCCACCATCCGGGGCGAGATCGTGGCCGATGACATCGTGGTCAACGGCCGCGTGATCGGTCGCGTCCGTGGCCTCAAGGTGCGCTTGACCTCGACCGCGCGGGTCGAAGGCGACATCATCCACAAGACCATCGCCATCGAAAGCGGCGCGCATTTCGAAGGCTCGGTGCAGCGTCAGGATGACCCGCTGTCGGGCACCAAGACCGCAGCCGCCGCCGCGAAGGCCGAATAAGGCCGGAAGCCGGCAACATGATACGAAAAAGGGCGCCCGATGCGGGCGCCCTTTTTTGTTTGTCAGGCCTGCGGTCACTTAAGTCTTGCGGTCACGTCCGTCCTGCGTTCAGTCCAGCGCCCGGCGATACAGGTGCCATGTGGCATGGCCGAGGACCGGCAGCACGATGAACAGCCCCAGAAACCACAGCGCCATCCCGGCAAACAGCAGAACCGCGATGATCGCCCCCCAGATCATCATGGTGACAGGGTTGGCCGTCACGGTGCGGAAACTGGTGATCATTGCGGTCACGAAATCCACTTCGCGGTGCAGCAGCAGCGGCAGGCTGATCACGGTCAGCGAAAACAGCACGCCCGCAAAGACCGCACCGACAGCCGTGCCGACCGCCAGCATGGTCAGGCCCGAGGGGGTCAGGAAGACCTCGAAGGACGAGCTGATGTTGGTCAGCACCTTCGTGCCCATGAACAGCGCAAAGATCATGTGCGCGAGGAAGTTCCAGAACAGGAAGAACACCACGATCACGGCCGCCATCGACGGGATCTGGCGATCCTTCTGGCGGAAGATCACTGTCAGGATGCCGGGGTTGTCCAGGCTTTCGCCCGCTTCCAGCCTGCGGCTGATTTCGTAGAACCCGCAGGCGATGAAGGGGCCGAGGATGGGAAAGCCCGCGCTGGCGGGCAGCGTCCACCACAGCTGTCCCTTGGCGCTGACCGCCCAGACGATGAGCCAGCCGCCAAGGACATAGACCGCGCTGAAGAACAGGCCGTAAATCGGCGCGCGGCGGAAATCCTGCCAGCCCGCCTTCAGCACGGCGGTCAGATCGGAAAGCGTCAATTCGTTGGGCTCCGGCACGACCGAAGCCGTGGTCGTCACATCACTCATGGCATTCCTCCCTCTGCCGGGGGAAAGACTAGAATGCACTGGAACGCTTCGCCAAATGGTTTTTCGCGGCGCCGGCCTTGTCGTTTCCTGTCGAAGCAGGCAAACCGGACGGGAAGCTGAAAGGCAGGTCCGCATGACATTGCGACGCCCGATCTGGAGGGCCCTTCGTTCGGGGCTTGAGCGTGGGCGCGCGATCTTTTCGCGCGATGCCCGCCAGCGGCGTGACCAAATCGTGTTCTACCCCGATTACACCGGCGACAATCCCTATCAGCGCCTGATGTATGCACCCTGCATCGCGGCAGGCTTCACGGTCACCCCCGGTGATCTGGAGACGGCGCTGGCCTGCCGTCCGGCAACGCGCATGATCTTCCACATCCACTGGCTGAATGCACTGTTCCGCGATCTGCACACCCCGGCCGAGGCCGCCGCCCGGGTCGATGATTTCATCGCCGGGCTTCGCCGGTTCCAGGCGGCCGGGGGGTTCGTTCTATGGACGATCCACAACATCGCGCCGCACGAGCCAAGGTTCACGGGACAGGACCTGCGGCTGCGCCGCTTTCTGGCGCGACACGCCGACCGGTTGCACCTGCATGACGCCAGCCACCGGGCAGAACTGTCCCACTTGCCCCTGCGCGAAGGGCGCATCCGGATCGTGCCGCATGGCCATTACATCGGCCATTACGGGCCCTTTTCCCTGCCTGATCGGCTGGCGGGGATGGACCGCGACGGGCCGCGCGCGCTGTTTCTGGGAACGCTCAGGCCTTACAAGGGGATCGACCGCCTGTGCCGAATGGTCCGGGACCTGCGCGGCGCGGGCGTTCCGGTCACCATCGCGGGCCGGCCCTTCAGCGCCGCCATCGGCAACCGGATTGCAGAACTGGCCGACGAGACCGGTGCCAATGTCCTTTTGCGGAAGGTCAGCGATACCGAACTGCACGACCTTTGCCTGTCCCACAATCTGGGGCTGCTGTCCTATGACCGCATCCTGACATCGGGCGCGCTGAAACTGTTTCAGAGTTACGGAATGATGATCGCGGCCCCGCCACTGCCCACGATCCTGGCCGAAGACCGGTTCGCGACTTTCCTGATCGCCGACGAGGACGGGGGCGGCATAGGCACGCGGCTTCGCGGCCTGTCACCGGACGCAAGGCGCCAGGCCTGCGCACTGAACTTCCGTCTGGCGCAGGAGGCCGGGTGGACCGACCGTCTGTTCCGCGACTGACGCCCGAGGGCGGCCCGATCAGTCGGCGGCGGTGGCCTCGGCCCTGCTTTTGCCTGCCACGTCCATCGCAAGCGTCGCCGCCATGAACCGATCCAGATCGCCGTCCAGCACGCCTTGGGTATCGCTGGTTTCCACGCCGGTGCGCAGGTCCTTCACCATCTGGTAGGGTTGCAGGACGTAGGACCGGATCTGGTTGCCCCAGCCCGCCTCGCCCTTGGCCTCGTGCTGCGCGTTGATCGCGGCGTTGCGCCGATCAAGCTCCAGCTGATAAAGCCGCGCCTTCAGCGCGTTCATCGCCGCCTCGCGGTTCTGGTGCTGCGATTTCATCGAGCTGGTCACGACGATGTTCGTCGGCAGGTGGGTGATCCTGACCGCCGAGTCGGTGGTGTTCACGTGCTGACCGCCCGCGCCGGACGACCGGTATGTGTCGATGCGGATGTCGCTTGCGGGGATCTCGATCTCGATGTTGTCGTCAACCACCGGATAGACCCAGACCGACGAGAACGACGTGTGCCGCCGCGCCGCGCTGTCATAGGGCGAGATGCGCACCAGCCGGTGCACGCCCGATTCCGATTTCAGCCAGCCATAGGCGTTATGGCCCGAAATCTTGTAGCTGACCGACTTTATGCCCGCCTCTTCACCTTCCGAGATGGCCTGAAGTTCGACCTTGTATCCCTTCTTTTCGGCCCAACGGGTGTACATCCGCGCCAGCATGCTGGCCCAGTCGCAGCTTTCCGTGCCGCCTGCGCCGGCGTTGATTTCAAGGAAGGTGTCGTTGCTGTCGGCCTCGCCGTCCAGAAGCGCCTCTAGCTCTTTCTGCGCGGCCAGGTCCACCAGCGATTTCAGCGCCGCCTCGGCATCTGCCACGACCTCGTCATCGCCCTCGGCCTCGCCCAGTTCGATCAGTTCGACATTGTCGCGCAGCCCGCTGTCGATCAGCTTGTAGGTGGATACGGCATCCAGCAGCGCCTGACGTTCGCGCATCAGTTTCTGCGCCTTGGCCGGATCGTTCCACAGGTCCGGCGCCTCGATCATCGCGTTGAATTCCTCAAGCCGGTGCGGAGCGGTTTCCCAATCCATCCGCTGTGCCAGAAGTTTCAGCGATTTCCGGATCGCTTCGACATGGTTCTGCGTCTCGGCGCGCATCGTTCGGTATCCTCGGGATCTGTATTCAGGCGCGGGTCATACCCGCTTCGGCCGCGTGGGGCAAGGCGGGCTCAGTAAAGCCCGCCCGAACTCAGCGTGCCGAAATCGGCCTTCTTGGGAATGACCTTGGTCTTGCCGGTGGCGGTGGTCACGGCCTGCGCAGCGCCCCCCCCTTCGGTTTCGCCATAGGCAAAGAGCGGCAGGTTCGCCCCCATCGCAAAGCCGCCATCGACCAGCGCGCCGATACCGAAGATCGGGTCTTCGCCCTCGCGGAAGTATTCGGCCACGACGTTCGGTCCGCTGGCATTGTCGGGAAGGCGCGCACCGGTGAAGCGGTCGATCTTCACGAAATAGCCGCCCGGCGGCACGCGGAACTTCGATCCGCCATACTTGCGGATCGCGGTCTTCATGAAATTCTCGAACACCGGCCCGCAGAACCCGCCGCCCGATGCGCTGCTGCCCAGGGTCCGGGGCTGGTCATAGCCGATGTAGCAGCCTGCCGCGATGTTCGACGAATAGCCGATGAACCACACGTCCTTGGCATCGTTCGTCGTGCCGGTCTTGCCCGCGATCGGCACCGGCAGGTTGATGCCCCGCGCGGTGCCACGTTCGATCACGCCTTCCATCATCGAGGTCAGCTGATAGGCGGTGATGGCATCCATGACGCGTTCGCGGTTCGACACGATGCGCGGAGCCTCGCCGCGCGCCAGCGTTGGCGCGGTACATTCCTGGCACTGGCGCTGATCGTGCCGATAGATCGTCTTGCCAAAGCGGTCCTGCACCCGGTCCACCAGCGTGGGTTCCACCCGCTCGCCGCCGTTGGCGAACATCGCATAGGCCGCGACCATCTTGAACAGCGTGCTTTCCTGCGAACCAAGCGAGTTGGCCAGGAACGGCTTCATCCGGTCGTAGACGCCAAACCGTTCGGCATAGCCCGCCACGGTTTCCATCCCGATTTCCTCGGCGATCCGCACGGTCATCAGGTTGCGCGACTGTTCGATCCCGGTGCGCAGCGGCGTGGGGCCGTAAAACTTGTTCGAGGCGTTCTTGGGCCGCCACAGGCCCTGCGGCGTGTTCACCTCGATCGGGGCGTCGACGACGATGGTGGCCGGCGTGAAACCGCTGTCCAGCGCGGCGGCATAGACGAAGGGCTTGAAGGACGAACCCGGCTGGCGCGTTGCCTGCGTGGTGCGGTTGAAAACCGAGGCCTGATAGGAAAAGCCCCCCTGCATCGCCAGCACGCGACCCGAATTCACGTCCATCGCCATGAAGGCGCCCTGCACCTCGGGCACCTGGCGCAGCGACCAGCGCTTGAAGCTGCCGTCCTCGTTCGTCACGGCGCGAACCAGGACCACATCGCCCACCTCGACCAGATCGGCCGCGCGGGTGGCCTTGCGGCCCAGCTTGCCGTCGGCCAGGCGCTTGCGCGCCCAGGTCACATCCTCGGCGGGGATGAAATGGCCGTCCGCGTCTTCCTCGACACCCTCGATGCCGATCCGCGCGGCGTTTTCGCCCAGTTCCAGCACCACGGCGGGATACCAGCCCTCGACATCGCGCGGCACCTCGACCGAGGCCAGCGCCTCGCGCCAGGTCGCCTCGCCCGACAGCTGATCGGCGGGGATCGTCTTGCCCGTGCCGCGCCAGACGCCGCGCCCGCGGTCATAGCGTTCCAGACCCTGCTGCAGCGCGCGGGCCGCGGCAGATTGCAGTTCAGGATCGACCGTCGCGCGAATGGTCAGCCCGCCGGTAAAGAATTCCTCTTCCCCGAAGCTGCCCGAAAGCTGGCGGCGGATTTCGTCGGTGAAATAGTCGCGCGGCGGCAGGGCCGACCGGAAGGCGGGGTAATCGCCGTTCTGCACTGTCTTCAGCGGTTGCGCCTTTTCGGCCTCGGCCACCTCGCGGGTGATGTAGCCATCCTCGACCATGCGGTTAAGCACATAGGCCCGGCGTTCCAGCGCGCGGTCCTTGTTGCGCACCGGATGCAGGTCGGACGGCGCCTTGGGCAGGGTCGCCAGATAGGCCGCCTCGCCCGGCGTCAGTTCGACCAGCGCCTTGTTGAAGTAGGTCTGCGCCGCGGCGGCCACGCCAAAGGAGTTCTGCCCAAGGAAGATCTCGTTGAGGTAAAGCTCAAGGATCTTGTCCTTTGACAGGGTCTTTTCGATCCGGCTGGCCAGGATGATTTCCTTGATCTTCCGTTCGCCCGTGCGGTCCGACGACAGAAGGAAGTTCTTCATCACCTGCTGGGTGATCGTCGAGGCGCCGCGCACGTTCTGTCCGCGCGATTTCACCGCATCGATGAAGGCCGCCAGCATGCCGCGCGGGTCATATCCCTTGTGGGTATAGAAATTCTGGTCCTCGGCCGCGACGAAGGCCTGTTTCACCAGCTCGGGCACATCCTCGATCGGGACGAACAGGCGGCGTTCCTGCGCGAATTCGTCGATGATCCGGCCTTCGCCCGAATAGATCCGGCTGATCGTGGGTGGGGCGTATTGCGACAGGCTTTCGTGGCTCGGCAGGTCATGCGAATACATGTAGAAGATCGCGCCGATCGACAGGGCGCCAAACAGCAGGCCAAGCGTGATGGCCGTGAAGATGCCCCCGAAGAACGAACCGACGAACCTGACCAAGCGCGATGCCCCCTTTTGGTGATGGCGCCTCTATATACGGGTGCCGGGTTCCAAGTCAAAACACATGGGGGCGAGATAGGCGGGAAAAAAGGGCATTTCCGCCCCCTTGCGCGGCCAATGGGCAAGCCCCCGCCTATCGGCGCACAAGCCCGGCCAGCGCCGCATCCTCGGCGGCCCAACGGGCGATCCCGTCTCGCAGCGCAGCGGCCATCCGCGCGCGCCATTCGGGATCGATCAGGCGTTCCAGATCGCGATCCGACGACATGAACCCCAGTTCCACCAGGACCGACGGAATATCGGGGGATTTCAGCACGGAAAACCCGGCCTCTTGCCGGGGGCGGCGATGCATCTTCAGACCCTCGGCCTTGATCGCGCCTTCCAGCGACATGGCCAGCCGGTCGATCCGGGGCCGGGTTTCGGTGCGCGCCATGTCCAGCAGCACCCGCGCCACCAGATCGTCCTGCCCCGTCAGGTCCACCCCGGCCAGAAGGTCGTCGCGGTCATGCCGTTCGGCCAGCGCGGCCGATGCCGCGTCCGATGCCTCGTCGGCCAGCGAATAGATCGTGGCCCCCACCGCCTGCCCCTCGGCCAGCGCGTCGGCATGCAGCGACAGGAACACATCCGCCTGCACGGCCCGGGCGATGGATATCCGCGTTTCCAGCGGCACGAAAACATCTTCCTCGCGCGTCATCACCACGTCGAAGCGTCCGTCGCGCTGCAAGAGTTCCTTGAACTCGCGCGCGAAGGTCAGCATCAGATGCGCTTCGCGGTGCGGGCCGTTTTCGGCCCCCGGATCAAGACCCCCATGCCCCGGATCAAGCACCACCATCAGGCGGTTGCCGCTGCGCGCCGGGGGCGTGGCGATGCGGGACGGTTCGGGCAGCGCCCAGCCGGGCGGTTCGGGCAGCGCGGCCTTCGCGGCAAAGTCCCCGGCCTCGGCGGGATCAAGCCTGAGCCGGATCACCGCGCCCCGGTCCCCGGTGTCCATCGCGGCCTCGCCGACCAGATAGGGGGCGTTCATCTCGACCACCAGACGCGACCAGCCGCTGCGGAAGACACCGGCACGCAGGTCGGCGACGCGATCCCCGCGGCGCAGCGTGCCGATGCCGGTCCAGTCCACCTCGCGCACGTCGAGGATCAGCCGGGGGGGATTGTCCAGCACCCGGACCCGCCACGGCACCGGCTGCGACAGGGCGAATTCTGCGGCGATCCCCCGCCCCTCATCCGAGACGAAGGACCGGGACGGATCGAACCGGGCCAGAGCCGAAAGATCCTGTGCGGACACTGCCGCCGCCCAGAGGCATACCGCCCAGATCGCCAGAAAGAACCGCACCGCCTGCCTCTTGGTCTTGATTGGCCGGACTATCGCCAAGACGGCGCGGTTTGTCCAATCACTTGTCGGACCGGTCCGCCATGAAAGCCTGAAGGCGGCTCAGGCCCTCGGCGATGTCGGCGGTGGCCCGCGCATAGGAAAACCGCAGGGTGCGCGCGCCCCGCCTTGGGTCGAAATCCAGCCCCGGCGTGACCGCGACACCGGCCCGGTCAAGGATCTCGGATGCGAAGGCCAGTGAATTGTCGGTCAGGTCCGACACATCTGCATAGATGTAGAAGGCACCGTCGGGCGGCGCGATCCGGGTGAAGCCCGCCGTTGGCAGCCCGTCCAGCATCAGGCGCCGGTTTTCGGCATAGGTGGCGCGGTTCGCCTCAAGTTCGTCGATGCAGTCCAGCGCGGCCAGCGCGGCGATCTGGCTGGCGTGCGGCGGGCAGATGAACATGTTCTGCGCCAGGCGTTCGACGGTGCGGATGTGATCCTCGGGGACCACCATCCAGCCGACGCGCCATCCCGTCATGCTGAAGTATTTCGAGAAGGAGTTGATCACATAGGCATCGTCGCCGATCTCCAGCGCCGAAACGGCGCGGTCGCCGTAATGCAGCCCGTGATAGATCTCGTCCGAGACAAAGCTGATGCCGCGCCCGCGCGCGTGGTCCATCAGCGCCGCCAGCGCCCGATGCGACAGCATCGTGCCCGACGGGTTGCCCGGGCTGGCCACGATCAGCCCCTGCATTTCGACGCCCTCCAGATCCGACGGCACCGGCTGCAGGCGGTTTTCATCGCGCGTGGGAATGCCCACCGGTTCCAGCGACAGCGCGCGCAGGATCTGGCGATAGCTGGGATAACCGGGTTCGCCCAAGGCCACCCGGTCGCCCGCGTCGAACAGCGCGGTGAAGGCCAACAGGAAGGCCGCCGAGGAACCCGAAGTCACGATCACCCGGTCGGGGTTCAGGTCGACGCCGTACCAGCGCCGGTAGAGGGCCGCGATGCCCGCGCGCAGTTCGGGCAGGCCAAGCGCCACGGTATAGCCAAGCGGCCCCGCCTCCATTGCGCGGGCAAGGGCCGCGCGGGCGCCTGCGGGTGCCGGCGTGCCGGGCTGGCCGACTTCCATGTGGATGATGTGGCGGCCCGCGGCCTCGGCCGCACGCGCGGCCTCCATCACATCCATCACAATGAAGGGATCGACGTCCCCGCGTCTTGAAAGCCGCATGTTGCCCCCGTTATGGTCGCGCGAAACTGGCGCGTCCCCCCTGCGACGTCAAGAACCCAACGACCTGCTTGCCAGACGGGTCGCCTTGCGGGCAGTGTACGCCGGACGCATGAATGACGGACTTAGAAGGCGGGCCATCCGCCGGAAACGGAGTGATGATGACCCGCAGCTTCCTTGCAAGCACCGCCCTGGCGTTCGGCCTTGCCCTGCCCGCCCATGCCTTCGACCCCGCCGCGATGACCGATACGGACAAGGCTGCCTTCGGCGAGGCCGTGCGCGCCTATCTTCTGGAAAACCCCGAGGTGCTGATGGAGGCGATCGGCGTTCTGGAACAGCGCCAGCAGCAAGAGGCGATGGAAAACGATCTGGCGCTTCTGGAAACCAATCGCGACGAGATCATGAACGATCCGAATTCCTGGGTCGGCGGCAACCTCGACGGTGACGTCACGCTGGTGGAATTCGTCGACTACCGCTGCGGCTATTGCCGCAAGGCGCATGACGAGGTGGCCGAACTGGTGGCCTCGGACGGCAACATCCGGTTCGTGCTGAAGGAATTCCCGATCCTCGGCGAGGAATCGGTGATCTCGTCCCGGTTTGCCATCGCAACGCGGCTCGTGGCGGGTGACGAGGCCTACAAGAAGATGCATGACGCGCTGATCGCGCTCAGGGGCAATGCGACGGCGGAAAACCTGACGACGCTCGCCAACGATCTGGGCCTTGACGGCGCGGCCATCGCGGCGCGGGCGGATGCGGCCGAAGTGACCGCGATCATCGACGCGAACCACGCATTGGCAAGCCGCCTGCAGATCAACGGCACCCCCACCTTCGTGATCGACAAGACGATGGTGCGCGGCTACGTGCCGCTGGACGGGATGCGCCAGATCGTCGACGGCCAGCGCAAGGACGGCTGAGACCGGAATTTCCGAAATTCGCGATCAATTTTCGGCACCCCCAGGTGCCGAATTTCCGCCATCGCCACGCCCCGTGACCGGGATGCCCGGGCAGCCTTCAGGCCAGAGGGTGCATTGGTGCAGATCGCAGCAAACACCCTGATGAACATGCAGGGTTTTTCGGGTCCGGTCGTGGATTTCGGGATTGCGGTGACGATCCGGACGGCCCCCGACGGCATGGATCTGTCGCGCGGCACGCAGGTTCGGATCAGGGCACGTGGCCACCCCCCTCGTCTGGCCGAAGGCGGCGCAAGACAACAAAAGTCTGGTCGCCGAAACGGCAGCAAGGGTCTTGGCAAACATCTGATTTTCCAGTCATTCCAGACGGTCGTTACCGCCTGAATGAACACCGGACACGAACCCGGCGAGACGGTTCCCGCCCGGTTTCGCCTGCCGTAGCATCAGGCGGGCTGGTCGGCCTTTTCCCGCTCGGCCGCGTCGATTTCCGCCGCGCGCCGTTCCACCAGTTCGACGATATGGTCGATCATCTGGTCGTTGGTCATCTTGTGGCTTTGCTTGCCCGCCAGATAGACCATCCCCGACCCGGCCCCGCCGCCGGTGAAGCCGATATCGGTCATCAGCGCCTCGCCCGGGCCGTTCACCACGCAGCCGATGATGCTGAGGCTCATCGAGGTGGTGACATGCGCCAGACGATCCTCCAGCGCCGCCACCGTCTTGATCACGTCGAACCCCTGGCGCGCGCAGGACGGGCAGGAAATGATCGTCACCCCCCGATGCCGCAGGCCAAGCGATTTCAGGATCTCGTAGCCGACCTTCACCTCTTCGACCGGATCGGCGGACAGTGACACGCGGATCGTGTCGCCGATCCCCATCCACAGCAGGTTACCAAGGCCGATGGCCGATTTCACCGTGCCCGACATCAGGCCGCCGGCCTCGGTGATGCCAAGGTGGATCGGCGCATCGGTCGCCTCTGCCAGCTGCTGATAGGCGGCGGCGGCGAGGAACACGTCGGAGGCCTTCACGCTGATTTTGAATTCGTGGAAATCGTTGTCCTGCAGGATCTTGATGTGATCCATGCCGGATTCCACCATCGCATCCGGGCAGGGTTCGCCGTACTTGTCCAGCAGGTGCTTTTCCAGGCTCCCGGCGTTCACCCCGATGCGGATGGAACAGCCGTAATCCTTCGCCGCCCGGATCACCTCTCGCACGCGCTTTTCATCCCCGATGTTGCCGGGGTTGATGCGCAGGCAGGCCGCGCCCGCCTCGGCCGCCTCGATCGCGCGTTTGTAGTGGAAATGGATGTCGGCCACGATCGGCACCGGGCTTTCGGCCACGATCTCGCGCAGGGCGCGGGTGCTGTCCTCGTCGGGCGTCGAGATGCGGACGATATCCGCCCCGGCGATGGCGCAGCGCTGGACCTGTTCGATGGTGGCCGCGACATCCGAGGTGATGGTGTTCGTCATCGTCTGGACCGAGATCGGCGCATCGCCGCCCACGGCAACCTTGCCCACCATGATCTGACGCGACTTGCGGCGATAGATGTTGCGCCAGGGGCGAACGTGGTTCAGCGACATGTGCGGCCTCTTTCCCGAACGGACGCGCCAGAAATAGACGTGAAAACGCCCCGGAGCAATGCTGCCGGGGCGCCCTTGGGTTCAATTCCGCGGGAAAGGATCACTCCTGCGCGAGGCCACCGGCATCAGGCGTCACGGCCTGCGCCACGGCCACCGCCGCAGCGAGATCGGCATCGCCCGTCACATCGGCGAGCGCATAGCTTTGCTTCAGCGCATCCGCCGACAGCGCCACGCCCTTGACGACCGAGGGGCCGTCGCCCGCAGGGCCGTAGGTTTCACCGTTCACCACGAAATAGACCGAACCGGCATTGCCCGACCGAAGCTGGGCCGCCTGTTCCATCATCGGCACTTCGTAGCGTTCCCCGGCGTCGAGGATCTTTTCGAACAGCACGGTCCCGTCGGCGGCCGACACGCGCACCCACGAGGGGCGCACCGCCAAAAGCTCCACCCCCGGTTTCGCCGCAGCCACGACCACCGGGCCCGGTTGCGCCGGCTCGCCGGGCATTGCATCGGCCTGCCCCGGAACCGCGCCTGCGGTTGTGTCGGCGGCGGCGGTCTGGGCCAGCGTGCCGGTCTGCCGCGGATCGATGCTGGCGATCGGACCATCGCGCGAAACAAGCACCGGCACATCCAGCGCCTGCGGGCGGTAGAGCCGGTTCATCAGTTCGGCCGAGCCGGGCGCCGGCGTCATGCCGGGGGCCTCGGCTGTCACCAGCGCATCGGCGGGGGCAGCCGCACCTTGCGGATCGGCCACGGCCACGTTGCGCAACGGGTCGATCTCGGCCACGACGGCGGGCGCACGTTCGACCGGGGCCAGCTGGACGCGCTGGACCTCCTGCAGGACCGACCAGCCGCCATAGCCGATCAGGCCGATCAGGCCGACCAGCACCACCAGAGAGCCGACCGCGCCGGGCTCGATCCGCGACAGGATGCTTTCGCTGCGGGGAATGAAGCTGGCGTTCGGGTCGGCAAAGGGATCGCGTGCCTCGGACAGCGTCGCACGGCTGCGCAGTGCCGTCACCGACGCGGTGCTGGCGGCTGCCGACATGCCATGCGCGACCTCGAAATTCGCCTCGCGGCAGAACCGCTGGAACGCCTCGTCCGGGTTCATGCCCAGATAGCGCGCGTAGGACCGGACATAACCGGCGATGAAGCCGGGCGTCTCGAAGGCCGATACATCCGCGTTCTCGATCGCGGCGATGTAGGTGGCCTTGATCTTCAGCTCCCGCTGCACGTCCAGAAGCGACTTGCCAAGGGTGGCCCGTTCGCCCCGCATCAGGTCCCCCAGACGCAGTTCGAAATCGTCGAATCCCTTCGGCTTGTCCTCATCCGTGGTGGAAGGAGTGTTCCTCCGCCAGATCATGCGTGCCCCATCCTGCCCCGTTACCGCGCGAGTCGCTTCAAGTAACGACTCATCAACGTTTCTATTGGTTAGAAACTAGCACAGGGCAAGGGGATTTGCATCCGCAGAAACCCGTCAGGCAGAGACCTCGGCACGATTCAGCGCACAATGCTGCCAGAGCTTGTCCATCGCCTTCACCAGCCGGTCGATCTCGCCCAGGTCATGCACCGGCGAGGGCGTGAAGCGCAGCCGTTCGGTGCCCCGCGGCACGGTCGGGAAGTTGATCGGCTGCACATAGACGCCGAACTGTTCCAGCAACATGTCCGACAGCATCTTGCAATGCACCGGATCGCCGACATGGACCGGAACGATGTGGCTGCCGTGGTCGATGATCGGCAGGCCAAGCGCCTTGAGCCGCATCTTCAGCACCTTCGCATGCATCTGGTGCTTCTCGCGCAGCGCGGCGCCGCCCTCGCCCTTCAGGAAGCGGATCGAGGCCGCCGCGCCTGCCGCCACCACCGGCGGCAGCGAGGTGGTGAAGATGAAGCCCGGCGCATAGGACCGGATCGCATCCACCATCTTTGCGCTGGCCGCGATATAGCCGCCAAAGACCCCGAAGGCCTTGCCCATCGTGGCGTTGATGATGTCGAGCCGGTGCATCACGCCGTCGCGTTCGGCCACACCGGCGCCCCGCGCGCCGTACATGCCAACGGCATGAACCTCATCCAGATAGGTCAGCGCGCCGAATTCGTCGGCGACGTCACAGATTTCGGCGATCGGCCCGAAATCGCCATCCATCGAATAGACCGATTCAAAGGCGATCAGCTTGGGCGCGGCCGGATCGTCGGCGGCGATCAGTTCACGCAGATGCGCCACGTCATTGTGCCGGAAGATCCGCTTCAGCCCGTTTCCGCGCCGCACGCCTTCGATCATCGAGGCGTGGTTCAGCGCGTCGGAATAGATGATCAGCCCCGGAAAGATCGTGCGCAGCGTCGACAGCGTCGCGTCATTGGCGATGTAGGCCGAGGAAAAGATCAGCGCCGCTTCCTTCTGGTGCAGATCGGCGATCTCGGCCTCGAGCCGCTTGTGATAGACCGTCGTGCCCGAGATGTTGCGCGTGCCGCCCGACCCCGCGCCGGTGGCATCCAGCGCCTCGTGCATGGCGGCCAGAACCTCGGGGTGCTGGCCCATGCCCAGGTAGTCGTTGCCGCACCAGACGGTGATCGCCTTCTCGCTTCCGTCGGGGCGCTTCCAGACGGCATTGGGAAACTGGCCGCGCCGGCGCTCGATGTCGATGAAGGTCCGGTAACGCCCCTCTTCGTGCAGGCGGTTGAGGGCGGCGTCCAGAGCGGCGGAATAGTCCATTTCAGTCTCCCTTGCGCCGGGTTCGCTCCGGCAGGCTGGGTTCAGGGGTAGCGCCCCCTTTTGCACATTGCCTTGATATCGGTCAAATCATGACTCGAATATCGGTCAATTTGCCGCCCCCGTTCCCCGGCGAAGGCAAGGGGGGCTGTCTGCCCCGCTGTTTGGCTGCGCCAAATTCACCCCCCGAGGGGATTTTCTTCAGGTTGAACGACATTTTAAGTCAAATTTGCTTCACACTGGCTCAAGTATCCCGGGGGTGAGCCGCCGCAGGCGGCGAGGGGGGCAGAGCCCGCTGCCAGCGCCGGTCCGGGCAGCGCCGGTCTGGACAGTGCCGGTCTGGACAGTGCCGTGCCACCTGCTAGCGTGGCGCCACCGCTGCGAAGGAGGCCCGCATGACGCTTGATCCCGTTCTGACCCGTATCGACGCCGATCTTCCCCAAGCGCTCGACCGTTTGATGGCGCTCTTGCGCATTCCGTCGATCTCGACCGACCCGGCCTATGCGGCCGACTGCGCCCGGGCCGCCGACTGGCTGGTCGAGGACCTGAAATCGCTTGGCTTCGACGCGTCGAGCCGACCGACGCCAGGGCATCCGATGGTGGTCGCACATGCCGAGGGTCCGAAGGGCCGTGCCACGCCGCATTTCCTGTTCTACGGGCATTACGACGTGCAGCCGGTCGATCCGCTGTCCCTGTGGGACCGCGACCCGTTCGACCCCGAGTTGCAGGAGACGCCAAAGGGCCGGGTGATCCGCGCGCGCGGCGCCTCCGACGACAAGGGCCAGCTGATGACCTTCATCGAGGCGATGCGGGCCTGGAAGGCCGTCCACGGCGAGATGCCCTGCCGGATCACGATCTTCCTTGAGGGCGAAGAGGAATCGGGGTCGCCCTCGCTGATCCCGTTCATGCAGGAGAACGCCGAAGAATTGCGCGCGGACATCGCGATGATCTGCGACACCGGCCTGTTCCAGGACACCGCGCCCGCCATTGTGACCATGCTGCGGGGGCTCCTGGGCGAAGAGATCACGATCCGCGGCCCGTCGAAGGACCTTCATTCGGGGATGTATGGCGGGGCTGCGATCAACCCGATCCGGGTGCTGTCGCGGATTCTGGCCAACATGCATGATGCCGCCGGACGCATCACGATTCCGCATTTCTATGACGGGGTGACGGAACTGCCGGACGAGATTCGCGCCCAGTGGCAGGCGCTGGCCTTCGATCATGCGCGGTTTCTGGGCGATGTGGGCCTGTCGCAGCCCGCGGGCGAACAGGACCGCACGCCGCTCGAGATGATCTGGTCGCGCCCGACGGCCGAGATCAACGGCATCTGGGGCGGCTACACCGGCGACGGGTTCAAGACCGTGCTGCCCTCCGAGGCCCATGCCAAGGTCAGCTTCCGCCTGGTGGGCGGGCAGGACCCTCAGGCGCTGAGAACCCATTTCCGCGACTGGGTGCGCGCCCAGCTTCCCCCCGATTGCAGCGTCGAATTCCAGGACCACGGCGCCAGCCCTGCGGGGCAGATGCAGATCGGGCATCCGGCTTTCGATGCCGCACGGCGGGCGCTTTCGGCGGAATGGGGGCGGCCTGCGGCCTATGTCGGCTGCGGCGGGTCGATCCCGATCGCGGGCTATTTCAAGTCGATCCTGGGGATGGATGCGATGCTTCTGGGATTCGGCCGGGACGATGACCAGATCCACAGCCCTAACGAGAAATACGATCTGGAATGCTTCCACAAGGGGATCCGGTCCTGGGCGCGGGTTCTGGCCGGGCTGACCGGATGAGCGACATCGCGTCCCGCCCCGGCCCCTCCGGTCCCCCCGGCCCCCCCGGTCTTGAGATCCGGGATGCCATGCCCGCCGATGAAGCGGGCTGGCGCGACCTCTGGGCGGGGTTTCTGGCCTATTACGGCGTCACGCTTGACCCGGAGGTGACGGATCACACCTGGGCGCGGCTGATGGACCCCGAAAACAGGCTGTCGGCGCGGCTCGCTTTCCTTGACGGTCGGATGGCGGGGTTCGCCATCCATCACCATCACGATTCGACCTGGGTGAAGGGCTGCGACTGCTATCTCGAAGACCTCTACGTCGCCGGGCACGCCCGCCGCCGGGGCGTGGCCCGCGCGCTGATCGAGGATCTGATCGGGATCGCCCGCGCCCGGGGGTGGAGGCGGCTCTACTGGAACACGGATGCCGCAAACGCAGATGCGCGGGCGCTTTATGACCGGTTCACCGAAAGCGACGGCCATATCCGGTATCGAATGCCGCTTTGATGCGGGCCGGCGCTATCCTTTGACAAGCGCCATCCGCGCCAGTTTGGCCAGCAGAAGGACCCAGGGCGCGCCATGCATAAGAAGGTCGCCGATGTCGATTGGCTTTGTCAGTTGCCCCTGCGCCAGCATCCTGAGCTTTTCCACGATATGCGGCTCGGGGAAGAACGGCGCGAGGCCCAGTGTCAGCGAAGCGAGGATCAGGATGTTCAACGGCAGCGAGTCGAGGAATTGCATGGGCGTCTCCGGTTTCGGCCCGCTTATACATTCACGGTAAGGAATATGAAACCCCTGGACGGAAGCGTCCGGACTGGCACCAGCGTCCCCTGCCCCTGCACATGACCCCGGAAAGGACATCACCGATGGAAACCACCCCCGACAGGACGGCCACATCCGGCGAGGTCCGGCTTTCGGGCCGGCTGATCTGTGCAACCGAAGCCGAGGCGGAAACGGTGCTGCGCCACCTGCCCGAACACATCCGCCTGACCCGCGCGGAACCCGGTTGCCTGTCTTTCGAGGTGACCGGGACGGCGGACCCGATGGTCTGGCAGGTCGAGGAAACCTTCGCCGATCCCGCCGCCTTCACCGCCCATCAGACCCGAACGCGCGCCTCACTCTGGGGAAAGGCCACGGCGGGGATCCGGCGGGAATTCGTTGTGACGGGGATGTGAAGCGGGCCCCGTTCATGGCGGGCGGTCACGGCGGACGGAACGGACGGGTGATCCTGCAACCGGTCGCGCAAGTGGCGCTTGCCGTGTCGCCTGTGGCAATAACCGTATCGCCTGCGGCCGCATCCGCATCCGGCGTTCGAAGCCCCGCGTAAAGCGAACAGCCGCCCGGTGGGCGGCCCTTGCGGAAGAAAGTGGCGCGGTTGACGGGGCTCGAACCCGCGACCCCCGGCGTGACAGGCCGGTACTCTAACCGACTGAGCTACAACCGCGCATTGGGGCGTCTGGTCTGTGTATGGGCAGGCAGTGGCGCGGTTGACGGGGCTCGAACCCGCGACCCCCGGCGTGACAGGCCGGTACTCTAACCGACTGAGCTACAACCGCGCGTCTGCTGCCCGGCCCAAGGACCGAACGTGGGGGGTGTTTACGCATCCCTTGGGGGGACGTCAAGCGCCCGCGACGCGATTTTTCACCCCGTCGTTCAGCGCAGTGGCGCGGGAATGAATTCGGCGTCATCCTCGGGCGGAAGGCGGAAGCGGCCATGCGCCCAGTCCCCCGCCCGCCATGCCTCGCGCGCGGCGTCGATGCGTTCCTGCGAAGAGGCGACGAAGTTCCACCAGATGTATCGGGGCCCGTCCATCGTGGCCCCGCCAAGCAGCATCAGCCGTGCCCCCTCGGCGCCGGCCTTGACGCTGATCCGGTCGCCGGGCCGGAACACCAGCATCTGGCCCGGCCCGAAGCCCTGCCCGGCCACCGTGACCTCGCCGGTCAGGACATAGACGCCCCGGTCCTCGTGATTGTCGGGCAGCGGCAGCGCGGCGCCGGGGGCCAGCGTCGCGTCGGCGTAGAAGGTTTCCGAGGCGACCGGCACAGGCACCGTTTCCCCCCAGGCCGAGCCGAGGATCAGGCGGACGGACTTTCCCTCGCCCTCCAGCACCGGCAGCCGGTCGGACCCGGCATGCAGGAAGGCGGCCGGGTCGTCTTCGGCGTCCTTGGGCAGGGCCATCCAGCTTTGCAGGCCGAACATCGCATGCGGCCTGTGGCGCAGATCGCCGTCGGTGCGTTCGGAATGGGTGATCCCGTGCCCCGCCGTCATCAGGTTCACCGCGCCGGGCTCGATCCAGATGTCGGTTCCCAGGCTGTCGCGGTGATGGAGCTTGCCCTTCAGCAGATAGGTCACGGTCGCCAGCCCGATATGCGGGTGCGGGCGCACGTCGATCCCCTGCCCCGTCAGGAACTCCGCCGGGCCCATCTGGTCGAAGAAGATGAACGGCCCCACCATCTGCCGCCGGGCCGAGGGCAGCGCGCGGCGCACCTCGAACCCGCCAAGGTCGCGGGCGCGGGCCACGATGACCGTTTCAATGGCATCGACGGCATCGCCGATCGGGATTTCCGGGTCGAGAACGGGGTTCCAGCTCATCTCGCATATCCTTTCATTGCCCGAAAAGATAACCCCGATCCGTGGGTTTTCACCCTTGAAACCGGCCCGCCCCCCGCACGGGTCTTGTGCATGAGGGCACATCGGGCGCCCCACCCGGCGCAAGCCCCCGGAACAGCGGTGGAATTCACGCCATCCATTGAAGCGCAGGGGCCGGCGTTGCATGCTGGCGCCGAACGCCGCTTTCGCGAAAGGCCCGCCCGATGACCACGCAGCACCGCCACCGCCGCCGCGACCGGTCCGAGGTGCCCGCCCGCGCGGGCTATGGCCACCTGCGCCACCCTTTCGCGCCGCAGGGCACCTTTTCGGAAGACGAGGTTGCGGCGATGCACGACACCGCGCTGCGGGTTCTGGAAAACCTTGGCATCCGCGTGTTGCTGGACGAGGCGCGCGCGCTTTACCGGGCGGGCGGTGCAATCGTGGATGACAGCGCCCAGATGGTTCGCATCGGGCGCGAGATGGTCGAGGCGGCGCTGGCCACGGCGCCCCGGTCGATCCGCCTGCGCGCCGCCGATCCCGGCCATGAACAGCGCTTCGAGCCGGGCGCGCTGCTGCTTGAGGCGGGGTCGGGCTGCCCCAATGTCACCGACCGGCTGCGCGGCCGCCGCGCCGGGTCGCGCGAAACCTATGTCGAGACGCTGCGCCTTCAGCAATCCTTCGACGTGATCCACATGCACGGGCCGTCCGCCGAACCGCAGGACGTGCCGACCGATCTGCGCCATTACGCGCTGATGGAGGATCAGCTGACCAATTGCACCAAGCCGCTGTTCGTCTATGCGCGCGGGCGCGGGCAGGTCGAACAGTCGTTCGAGATGATCCGGCTGGCCCGCAACCTTGACGAGGCCGCGTTTCAGGACGGGGTCTGGGCGACGACGGTGATCAACTCGAATTCGCCGCGCCAGCTTGACGTGCCGATGGCGCGCGGGATCATCGACTTTGCCCGCGCCGGGCAGTTGAGCCTGATCACCCCCTTCTGCCTTGCCGGGGCGATGGCGCCGGTCACGATGGCGGGCGCGCTGGTCCTGCAGCATGCCGAGGCGCTGGCCGGGATCACGCTGGCGCAGCTTGCCCGGCCGGGCGCGCCGGTGGCCTATGGCGGCTTTGCCTCGAATGTGGACATGAAATCCGGCGCACCGGCCTTCGGCACGCCCGAACACATCCGCGCGAACCTCGGGTCCGGCCAGCTTGCCCGCCACATCGGCCTGCCGTGGCGGTCGGCCTCGGGGGCGGCCTCGAACGTGGCCGATGCGCAGGGCGCGCAGGAAACGGTGATGGCGCTCTGGGGGGCGCTTCTGGCGCAGGCCACGGTGACGATCCACGCGGCGGGCTGGCTGGAGGGCGGGCTGACCTTCGGCTACGAGAAATTCATCATCGACATCGAGGCGCTTCAGACGGTGGCCGAACTCTGCCGCAAGGCCCCCGCCGACATGGCGGCGCTGGCCTATGACGCGATTGCCGAGGTCGAACCGGGCGGGCATTTCTTTGCCGCGCAGCACACGATGGAACGCTACCAGACCGCCTTCTATGCGCCGCTGGTGGCCGATCTGTCGAACCACGGCCAGTGGCGCGAGAACGGCAGCCTGACCGCCGATCAGCGCGCCACCGCGATCTGGCAGCGCGTGCTGGCCGACTTCACACCCCCCGCCGCCTGCGAGGGTGTGGCCGAACGGCTGGCGCCCTACCTCGCCGAAGGGCGCAGAAGGGGCGGCGTCGCGCCCGAAGGCTGAAGCCGAAGGCGAAAGGCGCGGCCTGCCGCTTGACCTGCGTCAACGACCCGCGTTCACTGTCGGGCGAGGTTCGGCCATGTCAGAAAGCCCAGATTCCCCTCCCGTCTTCCGGACTGAAGCCGTGACCCGCGTCTATCGCACCGGCGCGGTGGATGTCTGGGCGCTGCGCGGGGTGGACCTGACGCTTGCGGAAGGCGAACTGGTGGTCCTTCTGGGCGCCTCGGGGTCGGGCAAGTCGACGCTGGTCAACATCCTTGGCGGGCTCGATCTTGCGACAAGCGGGCGTGTCTTCTTCCGTGGTCAGGACCTGTCGCGCGCCAGCGACCGGGAACTGACCGCCTACCGGCGCGACCATGTGGGATTCGTCTTCCAGTTCTACAATCTGGTGCCAAGCCTGACGGCGCGGGAAAACGTGGCCCTTGTGACCGAGATCGCCCGCCGCCCGATGCCCGCCGAAGAGGCGCTGGCGCGGGTCGGTCTGGCGCACAGGATGGATCACTTCCCAGCCGAGCTGTCGGGCGGCGAACAGCAGCGCGTGGCCATCGCCCGCGCCATCGCCAAGCAGCCCGACGTGCTTCTGTGCGACGAACCGACCGGGGCGCTGGACAGCGCGACCGGCGTGCAGGTGCTGGAAGCGCTTTATGAGGTGAACCGCGATCTGGGAACGGCCACCGTGCTGATCACCCACAACGCCGCGATCCAGCGCATCGCACATCGGGTGATCGTGCTGGCCGACGGCAAGGTGGTGCGCGACGAACGCAACGCAGCCCGCGTCTTGCCGGCGGAGGTCAGCTGGTGACGGCGCTGGACCGCAAGATGATGCGCGAACTGGGGCGGCTCTGGCCGCAGGTTCTGGCCATCGCGCTGGTGATGGGCTGCGGGATCATGGTGCTGGTGGGCGCGCAGGCCACGCAGGCCACGCTCGAGGAAAGCCGCAGCGCCTATTACGACAGGCACCGCTTTGCCGATGTCTTTGCCGGGGCCACGCGCGCGCCCGCCTCGATCGTCGAGGCGGCCGAACAGATCGACGGCGTGGCCCGGGCCGAGGGCCGGATCGCCTTTCAGGCGGTTCTCGACATTGCCGGAATGGCCGAACCGGCGACGGCGCGCATCCTGTCGCTTTCCCCCGAGGGCCCGGCGCTGAACCTGCCGCTGGTGCGCCGGGGCCGGCTGCCCCTGCCCGACCGCGCGGCCGAGGTCGCGCTGAACGAACCTTTCGCCGAGGCGCATGGACTTGTTCCCGGCCGGACCTTCCGCGCGGTCCTGAACGGCCAGTTGCGTGAGCTTGAGGTGACGGGATGGGTTCTGAGCCCGGAATTCGTCTACACCATCGCGCCCGGGTCGATGATGCCCGATGACCGCCGCTTCGGCCTGATCTGGATGACCGAACCCGCCGCCGCCTCGGCCGCCGACATGACGGGCGCGGTCAACGACCTGAGCCTGCGGCTGGCGCGGGGGGCGGACGAACGGGCGGTGATCGCGGCGCTCGACCGGCTTCTGGAGCCCTATGGCGGGACCGGCGCCCATGGCCGCGACCGGCAGATGTCGCACGCCTTCCTGGATGGCGAGATGCAGCAGCTTGGCGTGATGGCCGCCTACATGCCGCCGATCTTCCTGATCGTCGCGGGCTTTCTGGTGAACATGGTTCTGGGACGCCTGATCGCGCTGGAGCGGACGCAGATCGGGCTTCTAAAGGCGATCGGCTACAGCCGGGCCGAGATCGCCGCGCATTACCTCAAGCTGGCGCTGCTGATCGGCGTCATCAGCGTCGCGCTCGGATGGGGCTTCGGCTGGTGGATCGCCGACGCGATGATCGGGCTTTACGGCGATTACTTCCGCTTTCCCTTCATCATCCGCGATTTCGGCAGCGGGGCGTTGGCGGTGTCCGCGCTTCTGGGGCTTGCGACGGTGCTTGTGGGGGCCGGGCGCGCGGTCTGGGCCTCAATGCGGTTGCCCCCGGCCGAGGCGATGCTTCCCCCCGCCCCGCCCCGCTTTGCGCAAAGCGCGACCGACCGGGTCCTGTCGCGGCTGGGGCTGCGGCAGACGACGATGATGATCTTCCGGTCGATCCTGCGCTGGCCGGGGCGCGCCGCCGTCACCGGGCTTGGGGTCGCGGCCTCGGTCGCGGTGCTGGTGATGTCCTATTTCATGTTCGATTCCGTCGACCGCCTGGCCGACAGCGTCTTTGCCCAGGCCAACCGCCAGCAGGTCACGCTGAGCCTGTCGCAGGCGAAGGGCGAGGCGGCCCTCATGGATGCGCTCGCCCTGCCCGGCGTGCACCGCGCCGAGGGCGGCTTTGGCATGCCCGTGCGCCTGATCCACGGCCACCGTTCGCGGCTGACGGCATTGCAGGCGCATTTCGAGGGCGCGGAACTGGCGCGGCTGATCGACGACGAAGGCCGCGTCGTGCCGCTGCCCGATCGCGGGCTGGTCCTGCCCGAGATGCTGGCCCGCGCGCTGGACCTGCGCCGGGGCGACCTGCTTCGGGTCGAGATGCTTGCCCCCCCGCGCGAGGTGCTGACCCTGCCGGTGACGGCGATCATCGCGCAGGGCATGGGGCAAGAGGCCCATATCGCGGCACCGGCGCTGTTCCGGGCGATGCAGGTGGCGCCGCAGGTGAACATGATCCACCTTGCCGTCGATCCGCAGGCGATGGCGCGCCTGAACGCCACGATCAAGGAAACCCCGGCCGTTGCGGGTCTTGCCGACTGGTCCGAGGTGCGCCGCCAGTTCGACGCCACACTCAGCGAGAACCTTCTGACGATGGTGGCGATCTACACGCTGATCGGGGTGCTGATCGCGATCGGCGTCGTCTATAACGCCGCGCGCATCCAGCTTTCGGAACGCCGCCACGAACTGGCGACGCTCCGTGTTCTGGGCTTCACCAGGGCCGAGGTCGCCTTCGTACTGGTGGGCGAGATGATGCTGCTGACGCTGCTGGCGATCCCGCTTGGCTGGATTGCGGGCCACGGCCTTGCCAGGGGGCTGGTGGGGGCGATGTCGACCGATCTGATCCAGATCCCCTTCCTTGTCACAAGACGCACCTATGCGCTGGCGGCAATGGCGGTGTTTCTGGCCGCGCTCGGGTCAGTTATGGTGGTCCGGCGACGGCTGGACCAAATGGAAATGACGACCGCGCTGAAGGCGCGGGAATAGGAGGGTCGGATGTCGGCATTGCGCAGGGCCGGAATGGCAACGGCGGCTGCGGGCCTTCTTGGCACGCTGGTCTGGGCGCTCTGGCCGCAGCCGGTGCAGGTGGATCTTGCACAGGCCGAACGCGGACCGATGCAGGGGGTGCTTGCCGCGCAGGGCGTGACGCGGGTGCGCGAACCCTACGCGATCACCGCGCCGATCACCGGCACGCTTGCCCGGTCGCCGGTCGAGGTGGGTGATCCCGTCATCGCGGGCGAAACCGTTGTGGCCGAGATCCGCCCCCCCGACCCCGCCTTCATGGACGCCCGCAGCCGCGCCCAGGCCGAAGCCGCCGTTGCCGAGGCCGAAGCCGCCGTCGCCCTGGCCGACACGAACCGCCGCCAGGCGGAAACCGCGCTGGCCCATGCGACGCAGGAATACGAACGCGGCAAGGCGCTGGCGGCGCGCGGCACCATCCCGCAAAGCATGCTCGATGACCTTGCGGCGCGGTTCGAAACCGCGGGCCAGACGCTGGCCGCCGCGCAATCGCAGCTTGACCTGAACCGCGCGGCGCTTCTGCGGGCGCAGGCGCAACTGCTGGGCCCCGGAGGCACCACGATCCCCTTTGCCGATGGCGCGGAATGTTGCCTGCGCATCCTTGCCCCGCAGGGCGGCATCGTGCTGGAGGTCGCCGACGAAAGCGCGCGGCTTGTGCAGGCCGGGGCACCGTTGCTGACGCTCGGCGACCTCGACGACATGGAGATCGAGCTGGATCTTCTGTCCACCGATGCCGTGCAGGTGCCGCCGGGCGCGCGGGCCGAAATCGACCGCTGGGGCGGCGAGGGCATCCTTGAGGCGCGGCTGCGGCGGATCGACCCGGCCGCCTTCACCCGCATCTCGGCGCTCGGAATCGAGGAACAGCGGGTCCGGCTGTGGCTTGATCTTCTGACCCCGCCCGAGGCGCGTCCCGGCCTTGGCGAAGGCTTCCGCGTGCATGTGCGCCTGATCGTCTGGGAGGCGGAAAACCTGCTTCAGGTCCCGCAGGCCGCGCTGTTCCGGCAGGGGGATGGCTGGGCCGCCTTCGTCCGCCGCGACGGGCGGGCAAGCCTGACCCCCGTCACCGTGGGCCGCCAGTCCGAAGGCTGGGCCGAGATCGTCGAGGGGCTGGCCGAAGGGGACGAGGTGGTAATCTACCCGGCCAGCACCCTGACCGACGGGGCCACCATCACCGAACGACAGGGGTGAAGCCCACGAAACCGCGTGAGAACTTCCCCGCAACCCATTGTCTTTCATGGATTAGATGGTGGGTGATGACGGACTCGAACCGCCGACATCTTCGGTGTAAACGAAGCGCTCTACCAACTGAGCTAATCACCCCTCGCCGCTGATTACCGCAGGCTTGGCCGCACCGCAAGGCTTGCGCACCCGCCTGCGGCCCCCCTTTGGCCTGGCCGGTCAGGCGCCGGGATTGTCGCGGCGGAAGATCCAGTCATGGTCGGGATCGTTCTGGAACCGCCACTTGCGCAGGGGTCCCGCCATGACGTTCAGGTAATACATGTCATAGCCATATGGCGCGCCACAGGGGTGATGGCCCTTCGGAACCAGAACCACATCGTGGTTCTTCACGGTCATCGTTTCATCGAGGCTGCCATCCTCGGTATAGACCCGCTGGATGCCGAAGCCCTGTGCCGGGTTCAGGCGGTGGTAATAGCTTTCCTCCAGATAGGTCATCCGGGGAAAATCATCTTCGTCGTGCCGGTGGCTGGGATAGGACGACCAGTTGCCGTTCGGGGTAAAGACCTCGGTCACCAGAAGGCTGTCGGCGACCTCGCGCGCCTCCATGGCGATGTTGTTGATATGGCGCGTGTTTGCGCCCTGCCCGCGCGGGGTAAGTTCGATCCCCTCGGGGCCAAGGCGGCGCGCGGGATGGCCGCCCTTTCCGGGCGCGGAACAGACCGCCAGCGTGCAATCGGTGGTGGCCACCGCCTGCCAGTCCTGCCCGTTCGGGACATAGAGGCAATGCGGCGGGGTGCGTTCGAACACGTCCATCCGGTCGCCCATCTCACCCCAGTCCTGCCCGGCAGCGGTGACATGGGCCTTGCCCTCGACCAGGACAAGGATCACCTCGCGGTCGCCGGTCGGCTCGGCGGCCGCCTCGCCCGGTTTCAGCCGGTAAAGGCCAAAGCCAACATAGCCCCACCCGGCCGTTTCGGGCGTGATGTCATGGACCTTGCCGTGATCGGCCACGGGGCGGCGCAGAAGCGTCATGTGTCATCTCCGGGCGGGCGCATGAACAGGGCGTTGAACACCCAGCCCAGGACACCCGTGAAAATGGCCCCGAAGAGGACGGAGCCGTTGGCGAAGGACAGGGCCGCCGCGGCGATCGCAAGCGCGACGACCAGAAGGCGGATGGCAAGGGGCCAGTCGGGATTCAGCATGACGGGCCGATCCTGCCGCAGTCGTCACGCCGTGCCAAGCCCCGCCTCGCGCGCAAGACGCTTCAGCGTGGCCAGACCCAGCGTCTGATACAGAAGCGGGTTGCGCACCTTGGGGTCCTGTTCGGCCTCGATCACGATCCAGCCGTCATATCCCGCGCCCGCAAGGATCTTCAGCAGCGGCCCGAAGTCGACCGCGCCTTCCTGGTCGCCCGGCACGGTGAAGGCGCCGGCCACCACACCCTGCAGGAAGGAAAGCCCTTCCGCACGCACCCTGGCGACGACATCGGGACGGATGTTCTTGGCATGGAAATGCCGGACCCGCGCGACATGCCGGGTCAGCACCGCCACCGGATCGCCGCCCCCGAAGGCGCAATGCCCCGCATCGAACAGAAGATGCGTATGCGGGCCGGTGTTCGCCATCAGCGCGTCGATCTCTTCGGGGCTTTCGATGATCGTGCCCATGTGGTGGTGATAGACCAGCGTCAGCCCTTCGGATGCGATATGGGCCGAAAACGCCTCAAGCCTTTCGCAGAAGGCCGTCATTTCCGCCGGCGACAGTCGCGGCCGGTCGTTCACGGGCCGCGCCGGATCGCCGTGGATGGCGTTCGACGTTTCGCAGGCGATGAAGACCGTGCAGCCGTTGTGCTTCAGCTTCGCCAGATGGTGCCGGCAGGCAGCGATTTCTTCTTCGACCGACCGGATCAGAAGGTTCGTCGAATACCATCCACCAATGAACTTCAACCCGTAAGAGCCCAACAAGGAACGCAATTCCTCGGGGTCGTCCGGCCAGCGATGGCCATTCTCGATCCCGTCAAAGCCGATCTGCCGCCCGGCCTCGTCGAGGATGCGGGCGGTGGGGATATCGGCGCCGATGGTCTGGTCGTCGTCATTGGCCCAAGCGATGGGGTTGGTGCCGAAAAGGATCATGTATCACCTTATGTTCAGTGTCCAAGCCATTGGCTGGACGTTTTTTCTTCATATTTTTCGCGCGCCGCGGCAACTTCCTTGCGCGCGCTGACCTCGGGCACCGCCACATCCCACCAGTGGCCCCCGTGCGGGGTCGAGGGATAGGGATCGGTGTCGATCACGATCACATAGGGGCCATCGACCCCGGCGCGGCGGGCAAGCGCGGCCTCAAGCTCGGCCACGCTGGCGACCTTCACCGCCTCGGCCCCCATCGCGGCGGCATGGGCGGCAAAATCGATCCGCGGCTGACGGGCGACGCGGGCATGGGCGTAGAGGTTGTTGAACTCGGCCCCGCCGGTGCCCATCTGCAGGCGGTTGATGCAGCCGTAGCCACGGTTGTCGGTGATGACGACGGTGAAGCGAACGCCCAGCATGGCGGCAGTCGCCATTTCGCTGTTCATCATCATGTAGCTGCCGTCGCCCACCATGCAGATCACATCGCGGTCGGTCTCGGCCATCTTGATCCCCATGGCGCCCGCAATTTCGTATCCCATGCAGGAATAGCCGTATTCCATGTGATAGGACATCGGGCGCGTGGCCTTCCACAGCTTGTGCAACTCGCCCGGCATGGTGCCGGCCGCGCACATCACCACCGTGTCGGGGCCCGCGGCACGCTGCACCGCGCCGATCACCTGCTGGTCGGTGGCCAGCGCGTTGCCCTCGCCCGGTGCGGCACACAGCGGGTCAACGGCGGCGAACCAATCCGCCTTGAGCCGCGGATCGGGTTCGACAAAGCGCTGCGCGCCAAGCGCCTGACCAAGCGCCTGAAGCCCCACCATCGCATCGGCACAGAGCGGCACCGCCCCGTGCTTCACCGCATCATAGGCGTTGACGTTCAGGCTGATCAGACGGCGGGCGGGGTTCTTGAACAGCGCCCAGCTTCCGGTGGTGAAATCCTGAAACCGCGTGCCGACCCCCAGGATCACGTCCGCCGTCTCGCAGAGCGCGTTGGCGCTGGATGCCCCCGTCACCCCGACCGGACCCAGGTTCAGCGGATGGTCCCACGGCAAGGCGGACTTGCCCGCCTGGGTTTCCACGACAGCAATCCCGTGGCGTTCGGCAAATTCGCGCAGCGCATCGGTGGCAAAGGCGTAATGCACCCCGCCGCCCGCCACGATGACCGGCTGGCGCGCCGTGCGCAGAAGCCCCGCGACCGCATCCAGTTCGACCGGATCGGGCTGCACCCGCCGCAGACGCCAGACCCGTTCGGCAAAGAAGGCCTCGGGCCAGTCGAAGGCTTCGGCCTGCACATCCTGGCAGAAGGCCAGTGTCACCGGGCCGCAATCGGCCGGATCGGTCATCACCCGCAGGGCGCGCGGCAGTGCGGTCAGCAACTGTTCGGGCCGCGTGATCCGGTCGAAATAGCGGCTGACGGGGCGGAAGCAGTCATTCGCGCTGACGGTCCCGTCGGCGAAATCCTCGATCTGTTGCAGCACCGGATCGGGGCCACGGTTGGCGAAGACATCACCGGGGATGAACAGGACCGGCAGGCGGTTCACATGCGCCAGCGCCGCCGCCGTCACCATGTTCGTGGCGCCCGGCCCGATCGACGAGGTCACCGCCATCGCGCGGGCGCGGCCAAGCTGCTTGGCATAGGCGATGGCGGCATGGGCCATCGACTGTTCGTTCTGCCCCCGGAAGGTGGGAAAGGCATCGCCCGCAGCCTGAAGCGCCTCGCCCAGGCCCGCCACGTTGCCGTGGCCAAAGATCGCCCAGCATCCGGCAAGAAACGTCTCGCCGGTTTCGGTCTTCTGCGCGGCCAGCCAGCGCACCATCGCCTGGGCTGCGGTCAATCGGATCGTGGTCATGCGGCAAGTCCTTTCCGGGATCGCGCCATGTCCCAGACGCGACACATCCTTTCATAGTTGGCGGCCATCATGGCGACCGCCTCGGCATCGTCCAGATCGCCCCTGAGCCAGCCGCGCGCGGCCTCGCCAAAGATGGTGCGCCCGATGGCGAACCCCTTGACCAGCGGATGCGCCGCCGCCCGTTCCAGCGAGGCGACCAGCGCCTCTTCCGGCGCGTCGAGCCCAAGGACGACCACGCCGCGCGTGTGCGGATCGTTCCTGAGGATCGCGGCGCAAGCTTCGGCATAGGCGGCATCGGTGGCGAAGGGTTCCAGTTTCCACCAGTCGGGGAAGACGCCCAGATCATAGAACCGCTGGATCACGCGGGCGGTGGTGTCATCCCCGACCGGGCCGACCTTCGAGGGGATGACCTCAAGCAGGAATTCCAGACGGTTGCGCCGCGCAGCGTGGAACAGCCGCGTGACGATCGCCTCCTGTTCGGCCTTCATCTCGGCGCTGTCGTCGGGGTGGTAGAAGCACAGCACCTTGACGACATGCCCCAGCGGCCATTCGGACAGCCCGCCGAAATCGGGGCCGATTTCGGGTTCCAGCGTCAGCGGGCGCGAACCCGGCCATTCCACCGGCCGCCCGACCCAGAGCCCGGTGCCCGCCGCGCGGTGCAGCGCCGCGCGTCCCAATCTGCTGTCGCACAGGATGCCGTGGCCCGGCCTTCCGCCCGCCACCCGCAGGGCCGCGTCAAGGCACAGGCCCTTGAAGGCGCCGATCCGGTCGGGCGTGGCGCCCTCCATCGCCTCAAGCTGCATCCGGTGATCGAAGGCGAAGACCCGCATCGTGGACCAGTCGCCATGACGGTTCGTGGACCAGTGGATCTGTTCCAGTTCCGCATCCTTGCGCAGCGCGGGCGTCATCACGCCGCGACGCAGGAAAAACTGCAACTCTTCCCAGCTGGGATAGGCGGGGGTGCAGCCGTGACGGGATACCGCGAAGGCCCCGCAGGCATTGGCATAGGTCAGCGCGACCGGCCAGGGTTCACCGTCGAGCCAGCCCTTCAGCAGCCCCGACATGAACCCGTCGCCCGCGCCAAGCACGTTGAAGACCTCGATCGGGAAGCCGGGGCCGGACTGGCCTTCGTCCAGCGTGTCGGGAATGTCGCCGGCAAAGGCCACCGCCCCCATCGGCCCGCGCTTGCAGACCAGCGTCGCGCCGCTGACGGCACGGACCGCGCGCAGGGCGGCGATGGTGTCGGTCGAGCCGCCGGCGATGTGGAATTCCTCTTCGGTGCCGACGATCAGATCGAACAGGTGCAGCGTGGATTGCAGCTTGGCGGTGACGGCGGCGCTTGCGATGAATCGGTTCTCGCCGTCGCCGTGGCCGGACAGCCCCCAGAGATTCGGCCGGTAATCGATGTCGAGCGCGGTCTGAAGCCCGTGCTTGCGCGCTAGGTCCAGCGCCTTCAGGACCGCCGCCTCGGTCCGGGGATGCGACAGGTGGGTGCCGGTCGCCACGACGGCGCGCGCCTCGGCGATGAAACCCTCGTCGATGTCCTCCTCGCACAGCGCCATGTCGGCGCAGTTCTCGCGGTAGAAGATCAGCGGAAACTGCTTGTCGTCGCGAATCCCCAGCAGGACCAGCGCCGTCAGCCGCTCGGGATCGGTCTTGACGCCGCGCACGTCCACGCCCTCGCGCGCCAGTTCCTCGCGGATGAAGCGGCCCATGTGTTCGTCGCCGACGCGGGTAATCAACGCCGATCTCAGGCCAAGCCGCGCGGTGCCTGCTGCCATGTTGGTCGGGCTGCCGCCAATGTACTTCTGGAACGATCCCATATCCTCCAGCCGCCCGCCGACCTGCGCGCCATAAAGGTCCACCGACGAACGGCCGATCGTGATGACATCAAGCGATTTCATGCAGCCTCCCCTTCGCCCCGGACAGGACCGCGAAGGTCGCCCCGGAGATTTTGGAATTTTTATTCCATTTTCGGGCGACAGGAAAGCGTTTTCGTCAGGGGCGCGCGTTTTCCCCGTCGCCGCGCCGCGTGCCGATGGCCACGGCCAGCGCCATCGCCACCGCGATCGTGGCCGAAAGGGACCGGAACGACCCGAAATCGACCTCGGGCACCGGGACGACCGCATCCGAAAGCGTGGCCAGCGGGCTGGAAAGCCGGTCGGTCAGCGCCACGACGGCAAGGCCGCGCGCGCGCGCGTCCTCGGCCAGCGACAGGGTTTCCCTGGAATAGGGCGGGAAGGTGATTGCCAGCAGGCCATCCCCCGGACGAAGCGCGCCGCGATGCGTCATCTGCCCCAGGCCGTCATGCAGCATCGAAGGAACAGACATCTTTTCAAAGACATAGGCCAGATAGCTGGCAACCGGAAAGGCCCGGCGGAAGCCAACGACATGCACCGTGTTCACATGCGAAAGCACGGAAACCGCCCGGTTCAGCACCGCCTCGTCGGCCGATTGCGCCAGCGCCTCAAGCGACAGCCTGCCCGCCTCGATGAATTCCCCCAGAAGCGCCGCGGGGCTTCCGGCGTCCTTTTCCTTCAATGCCTGAAGCCGCGTCGCATAATCCGGCCAGACCGGCGCGTAGGCCTCGCGGAACAGGCGCTGCATCTCGGAAAAGCCGGAAAAACCAACAATCTGGCAAAAGCGCATGACGGCGGACGGGGGCACATCGGCCCCGGCAGCCAGTTCCGCGACGGTCGAGACGGCGATTCGATCCGCGTTCGCCCCGATGTATTCGGCACATTGGCGAAGGCGTTTGGGCAGGCGATCGGCCAGCGCGGCAAGGCGTTCGTGGAATTCCTCGACCGTGGTCGGGGCGCGGTCTGCGGTTTCCTGATCGTCCATCCTGTGCCTGCCCCTCTGTTCCGGTCCCGGCCTCAGCATAGCCGGTTTGGAACGAAAATTCCATTTACTCGTCAACCGACCGACGCGACCGGGATCAGAGCGGTTGCAGGCCCGTGCGGAACCGGCGCGCGTTGGCCTGATAGCCGGTGGCGGAGCGGATCAGCCGGGCCTGCGCCTCGGCATCCAGCATCCGCACCACCCGGCCCGGCGCACCCATCACCAGACTGCCGTCGGGAATTTCCTTGCCCTCGGTGATCAGCGCCCCTGCCCCGATCAGGCAGCCGCGCCCGATACGCGCCCCGTTCAGCACCGTTGCCCCCATTCCGATCAGGCTGCCATCGCCGATCGTGCAGCCGTGCAGCATCGCTTTATGTCCGATGGTGCAGTCGCGCCCGATCACCAGCGGATAGCCCATGTCGGTGTGCAGGACGCAGTTTTCCTGCACGTTCGATCCCTCGCCGATCCGAATCTCTTCGTTGTCGCCCCGGATCGTCGTGCCGAACCAGACGCTGGCGCGCGGTTCAAGCACCACGCGCCCGATCAGGTTGGCATCGGGGGCGACCCAGGCATCCGGGGCAACCTGCGGCGCGATTCCATCAAGCGCATAGATCATCTGGCGTCGAACTCCCTGTTCAGGCCGCGGACGAATTCGGCCAGCCCCGGCTGGCGGTCCCGGCGCATCCGTTCGGCCTCCAGGATCGTGACAAGCTGGGTGAAGGCGCGGTCGATGTCCTCGTTGACGATGACGTAATCGTATTCCGCCCAGTGGCTGATCTCGGCCTGGCTTTTCGCCATGCGGCCCGCGATCACCTCGTCGCTGTCCTGCGCGCGCCCGCGCAGGCGCCGTTCCAGCTCGCCGATCGAGGGCGGCAGCACGAAGACCGACACGACATCGCGCCCCAGGGCCGAATTGCGGATCTGCTGCCCGCCCTGCCAGTCGATGTCGAACAGCGTGTCGCGCCCTTCGCGCATGGCCTGTTCAACCGGGCCGCGCGGGCTGCCGTAGAAATTGCCGAAGACCTCGGCATGTTCCAGCATCTCGCCTGCGGCGACCATCGATTCGAATTCCTCGCGCGTGCGGAAGAAGTAATGCTGCCCGTCCACCTCGCCCGGACGCGGTTTGCGCGTGGTGGCCGAGACGGAAAACCGCATCGTCGGATCCCAGTCCATCAGCCGCCGCGCCAGCGTGGATTTCCCCGCGCCCGAGGGCGACGAGAGAATCAGAAGAAGCCCGCGACGGGGTGCCGCCATCATTGCCTACTCCACGTTCTGGACCTGCTCGCGCATCTGGTCGATCACCGTCTTGAGGTCAAGCCCGATGCGCGTAAGGTCCAGCGACTGCGCCTTGGAACAAAGCGTATTCGCCTCGCGCATGAATTCCTGCATCAGGAAATCGAACTTGCGGCCCACGGGACCCTTTTCACGCAAGAGCGCACGGGCGGCGTCGACATGGGCGGCCAGCCTGTCGAGTTCCTCGGTGATGTCGTTCTTCACCGCGATCAGCGCCAGTTCCTGGGCCAGCCGGGTTTCGTCGATCCCTTCGGCATTGGCCAGCACACGCGCCAGATTATCCCGCAGGGCCTGCGCCGCCTGATCGGCACGGGCAGCGGCGGCGCGGGTGGCCTCGTCCCTCAGCGCCGCGATCTGGTCAAGCTGCGCCCCGATCACCCGGTTGAGAGCGGCGCCTTCGGCGGCCCGCATCGCGGTGAAATCGGCCAGAAGCGGGGCCAGGTCGGCCAGAAGCGCCGCCCGCAGGGGTGCGGCATCCTCGTCCGCGCCGCCGGTCTCCAGCACCCCGCGCAGCGACAGGATCTCGGCCGGGCTGGGGGCAGAGTGGGCCACGCCCGCGGCCTCGGCCGCGACCTGCACCTCGCGCAGCGCCAGAAGCGCCGCATGCAGCGCCGCACCGTTCAGCCGCAGCGCCTCGGCCCCGCCGGCATCGCGGGCGACCTTCAGGGTCAGGCTGACGTTGCCGCGGTTCAGCGCCTTCTGAAGCTCGGCCCGGATCGCGGCCTCAAGCCCCTCGATCCAGTCGGGCAGGCGCAGCCGCAGGTCCAGCCCCTTGCCGTTGACCGACCGGATGTCCCAGACCCAGGCGTGCCCCTCGCCCTGCCCCTTGCGCGCGGCAAAACCCGTCATGGACTGTGTCATCGTGATCTCCTGCTGCGGGGGCGATGGCCCCCGTGGCGCCCGTTCCGGCGCGTGGTTCGTTTACCCTTTTCATAGAATCCGCGCCAAATTCAATCCAAAGGGCGTATATTAAGGCTGCAGTAACAATTCTGTCTTCGCTCACCCCGCTGCCCGGTTCCATGCCCGGCACGGCAGCGGCGAGGCCGCGGGTTTGTGGAAAGGGGCGTCACCATGATCATTCCGTTTCCCGGCTGGTTACGGGCCACCGGGCACGCAGGACAGGCTGTGCAGGAACGGGCCGCGCAGGAACGGGCCGCGCAGGAACGGGCCGCCGAACGCCTGGCGCCGCTGAGCGAGGTCCGCGCCTATTGGGAGGCGTTGCGCAGCGATGCCAAGCCCGGTGCGCGCGGTGCCACGGGCCTGCCGCTGCGCCACGCGATCGACCCCCGCGGAATGGAAGGCGCTCTGGACTCGGTCTTCCTTCTTGACCGGATCGCGCCGGGTCTGGCCCGCATCCGGCTGGCCGGGATGCAATTGGTCGACCTGATGGGGATGGACGTGCGCGGCATGCCGTTCTCGGCCCTGTTCGATCCACCGTCGCGTGCCCGGCTGGCGGAAGGGCTGGACGATGTCTTTGCCCGCCCGGCCGCGCTGACGCTGCGGCTGGACAGCGGGCATGGCCTTGGCCGTCACGACCTGACGGCCCGGATGCTTGTCCTGCCGGTCGAGGATGACCGGGGCGGCGTCAGCCTTGCGTTGGGTGCCATCGGGCTGGCGGGGCAGATCGGGCGGTCGCCGTTCCGCTTCACGATTGCCGCGCAGACGGTAGAGGCGATCGCGACCCCAGCCCCCGGATGGGCGCAACTGCCGGCGGCGCGGCAGGGCTTTGCCGAGGCGCGCGCCGCGCTGTCGGGCGAACGCCCGCGCGCCAGCTTGCGGCTTGTGCATGACGCCAAAGGGTCTGCCCCCCTGCTGTGATCGCCGGGGGCGGCGGGTGATCCCGCGCCGTTGTTCCTGCGCCGGTGTTCCTGCGCCGGTGTTCCTGCGCCCTGCCGGGCCCAAAGACGTCGCGCAACGAAAACGGGCGGCCCGAAAGCCGCCCGCGTCCCTGCGAAATCCGCAACCCCGATTACAGGGCTTGTCAAAGGGCGATACGCCGCGCCCCGTCGCGCAACTGGGTCAGTTCCTCGGCCACCAGGAATGCAAGTTCCAGCGACTGGCTGGCGTTCAGCCGCGGGTCGCAGGCGGTGTGATAGCGGTCGGACAGGTCCTCGTCCGTCACGGCACGCAGGCCGCCGGTGCATTCGGTCACATCCTTGCCGGTCATCTCGAAATGCACGCCGCCGGGCACCGTGCCTTCGGCCTTGTGGATGGCGAAGAATTCGCGCACCTCGCGCAGCACGCTGTCGAAGGGGCGCGTCTTGTAGCCCGAGGAAGACTTGATCGTGTTCCCATGCATCGGGTCGCAGGACCAGACGACATTGGCGCCTTCCTCGCGCACCGCCTTCACCAGACGCGGCAGGTGTTCGCCCACCTTGCCCGCGCCGAACCGCGCAATCAGCGTCAGCCGCCCCGGTTCGTTTTCCGGGTTCAGCTTGGCCATCAGCACCTTGAGGTCGTCCGCGGTGGTGGTCGGCCCGCATTTCAGCCCGATCGGGTTCAGGACGCCCCGGCAGAATTCCACATGCGCCCCGTCCGGCTGCCGCGTGCGGTCGCCGATCCAGATCATGTGGCCCGATCCCGCCACCGGCTGGCCCGAGATGGAGTCGACCCGGCACAGCGCCTCTTCGTATTCCAGCAAAAGCGCCTCGTGGCTGGTGTAGAAATCGACCCGGCTCAGTTCATTGGCCGTATCGGCGGTCACGCCCGCCGCCGCCATGAAATCGAGCGCATCCGAAATCCGGTTGGACAGTTCGCGATAGCGTTCGGCCTTGTCATGTTCGGCGAAACCCAGGGTCCAGGAATGAACACGGTTGATGTCAGCGAAACCACCTGTCGAAAAGGCGCGCAGCAGGTTCAGGCTTGCGGCGGCCTGGGTATAGGCCTGAAGCATGCGCTGCGGATCGGGGCGGCGCGCCTCGACCGTGGCATCGAACCCGTTGATGATGTCGCCGCGATAGCTGGGATATTCCACGCCGCCGATCACCTCGGTGGGCGCCGAGCGCGGCTTGGCGAACTGCCCCGCCATGCGGCCCACCTTGATCACCGGCACCTTGGCGCCATAGGTCAGCACCACAGCCATTTGCAGCAGCACGCGGAACGTGTCCCGGATGTTGTCGGCCGAGAATTCGGAAAAGCTTTCGGCGCAATCCCCGCCCTGCAGCAGGAAGGCGCGGCCCTCGGCGGCCGCGGCCAGCTGTTTCTTCAGGCGGCGGGCCTCGCCGGCAAAGACCAGCGGGGGATACTTGGCCAGCTGGGCCTCGACGGCCGTCAGGGCTTCGTGATCCGGATAATCGGGCATCTGGATGCGCGGTTTGGCGCGCCAGTCCGACTTCGTCCATCCCTTGGTCATGGGCAGTTTCCTTGCGTTAGCGATAGCGGTCGCGGTATAGGCGATGCGCCGGGAAAAGGCAAAGGGGCAAAGCACAGCGCCCCCCTTGTGGGTGCCATGAAAACCTGTATCGATGTGCAGTAAACGACGCAATCACGTCGCAGCCGGGTAGGGTCATGTCCACAGCACCACGCAAAGCCACCAACGCCCCTCGCCAAACGGCGCCGCGTCGGTTCGTGTTTCTGCTGCTGGACCGGTTCACCATGCTGTCCTTCGCGGGCGCCATCGAACCGCTGCGCATCGCCAACCGCATCTCGGGCCAGGAGCTGTACACCTGGTCGCTGGCCGGGGAAGGCGGCGAGGTTGCGGTCTGTTCGAACGGCGCGGCCTTCCGGCTGGACATGGGGCTTGAGGACATCGACCGCGAGGATACGGTGCTGGTCTGCGGCGGTATCGACGTGCAGCGTGCGACCACGAAGGCGATCCTGTCGTGGCTGCGGCGCGAGGCGCGGCGCGGCGTGGCCATCGGCGGGCTCTGCACCGGGGCCTATGCACTGGCCAAGGCGGGGCTGCTGGACGGCAAGCGGGCCACGATCCACTGGGAAAACCAGGACGGCTTCCTTGAGGAATTCGAGGATGTGAAACTGACGAAATCCGTCTTCGTGATCGACGGCAACCGGATGTCCACGGCGGGGGGCACGTCGTCGATCGACATGATGCTGAAGATCATCGCCCAGGACCACGGCGAGGACATCGCCAACACGGTGGCCGACCAGCTGATCTATTCGTCGATCCGCACCGACCAGGACACGCAGCGGCTGTCGATACCCACACGCATCGGTGTGCGTCACCCCAAGTTGAGCCAGGTCATCCAGATGATGGAGGCCAATATCGAGGATCCACTTTCCCCGGCCGATCTGGCCGAGGAGGTGGGCATGTCCACCCGACAGCTGGAACGCCTGTTCCGCCGCTATCTCAACCGCAGCCCCAAGCGGTACTACATGGAACTGCGGCTGCAGAAGGCGCGCAACCTGCTGATGCAGACCGACATGAGCGTGATCAACGTGGCCCTGGCCTGCGGCTTTGCCAGCCCGTCGCATTTTTCGAAATGCTACCGCAGCCATTACAACACCACGCCCTACCGCGAACGCGGCACGCAGGGCGCGAACGTGCCGAACCTGCGCCTGTCGATCTGAAGGTCGCGCGACCTGCGGGCCAGGCTCTGCAACGGGGCTCGGCGACGGGGCGCTGCTGCGGGGCCCCTGCTGCGGGGCCGCTACCGCGACAGCCGGAACACCGCGCCCTCGATCACCGAAAGAAACCAGATTGCCCCGTCAGGGCCTTCGCGAACGTCGCGCACCCGGCCGGTCTCGGGACCTTCGATGCGTTCCTCGGCATGGCCCCGGTCGGGGTCGAGCCGGGACAGGAAGCTGGTGTTCAGGCTGCCGGTGAAGACGTCACCCTGCCATTCGGGAAACATCCGGCCGGAATGGATCATCAGACCCGAAGGCGCGATGGAAGGGTCCCAGTAATGCGCGGGCTGTTCCATCCCCGGCTTTTCGCTGCCCTCTCCGATCCGGCCGCCACCGTAGTCCTGGCCGTATGAGATCACCGGCCAGCCATAGTTCGCGCCGTCCCGGATCAGGTTCAGTTCGTCGCCGCCCTGCGCGCCATGTTCGACGACCCAGAGCCGCCCCTGCCCGTCCAGCGCCGCGCCCTGCGGGTTACGGTGGCCAAGGCTGACCACGCCGGGCAACCAGCCCTCGCGCGCCACGGCAGGGCTGCCATCGCGGCGAAAGGCCATGACCTTGCCTTCGGGCACCGTCGGGTCCTGCGCCTCAAGCCCTTCGTGCCCGGTTCCGCGGTCGCCGATCGTCAGATAGATCAGCCCGTCCGCGCCCTCGACGATGCGCGATCCGAAATGCCGCCCGCCGGGCGTGGGGCGTGCGGCAAAGACCGTGCGGAAACCTTCCAGCCGCGTGCCGCCTTCGGCAAGCCGGCCCATGCCAAGTGCTGTGCCCGCGCCCCCGGCACCCGCCTGCGAAAAGGACAACCAGACCTCGCGGCTGGTCTGGAAATCGCGCGGCACCATCACATCCAGAAGGCCACCCTGCCCCCGCGCGACGACCTCGGGCAAGCCCTGCACCGGGCTGCCCTGCCCGCCATCGGCGCCAAACCGCAGAAGCCGCCCGTCGCGTTCGGTGACAAGAAAGCCCCCGTCGGGCAGAAAGGCCAGCCCCCAGGGTTCGTCCAGCCCGTCGGCGATACGGTCGATGCCAAGCGGGCCAAGCGATGTCTCCAGCGTCCGGGCCTGCGCCGCCGCGCCGGCACATAGACCGAGCGCGAGAATCAGCAGCCATCTCATCTGCGGGATCTCCTCTGTCGATGCGGTTCCTCGAGGATGTAGGGCACGGCGCGCGCCGCTCCACCCGCCCGGCAAACCGCCGCCGATCCGCAGGCCGTTCCGCCCCGAAACACCGAGGCCGCAGGACATTTTCCGGGAAACCGCACAGACGATTGCCGTTTTTCCCGCCTTCCCTTGCGGCACCTTCAAGGGCTTGCCCCCGCCCCCCAGACCACGCCGCAAAACGCTGCAAATGGCTTTTCTTTTGGATTTCGGCACTCTAGTTTGCCTGTCAGGATTTTTTCCGACATGGGAGTTCAACAAGATGAAAAAACTGCTGCTGGCCACCGCCGCAACCGCACTTGTCGCCGGTGCCGCCTCGGCCGAAGACGTGAAGATCGGGATCCTTCTGGGCTTCACCGGCCCGCTGGAATCGATCACCCCCGCGATGGGTACGGCCGGCGAACTGGCGATCAAGGAAGTGAACGATTCGGGCAAGTTCATGGGCGGTTCGACCGTGACCGCTGTCCGCGGTGACTCCACCTGCGTCGACGCTGCTGCCGCTCAGGCCGCCGCCGAACGCCTTGTCACCGCCGACGGCGTGAAGGCGATCATGGGCGCGGACTGCTCGGGCGTGACTGGTGCCGTGCTTCAGAACGTGGCGCGTCCGAACGGGATCGGCATGATCTCGCCCTCGGCCACCTCGCCCGCGCTGTCGACCGCCGAGGATGACGGCCTGTTCTTCCGCACCGCCCCGTCGGACGCCCGTCAGGGCGAGATCATGGCCGACATCCTGAGCGAGAAGGGCATCAAGTCGGTCGCCGTGACCTACACCAACAACGACTACGGCAAGGGCCTGGCCGACAGCTTCGGCGCGGCCTTCGCGGCCAAGGGCGGCTCGGTGACGATCTCGGCACCGCATGAAGACGGCAAGGCCGACTATTCGGCCGAAGTCGCCTCGCTGGCCTCGGCCGGCGGCGAGATGCTGGTTGTCGCGGGCTATGTGGACCAGGGCGGCAAGGGCGTGATCCAGGGGGCTCTCGACACTGGCGCGTTCTCGACCTTCTACCTCGTGGACGGCATGTACGGCGAAAGCCTGATCGAAGCGATCGGCGCCGACCTGAACGGGTCGTTCGGCGCGGTTCCGGGCACGGATTCGGATGGCGCGGCCAAGTTCCAGGAAATGGCCACCGCCGCCGGCTTCGACGGCACCTCGGCCTTTGCTCCGGAATCCTATGACGCGGCGGCGCTGATCATGCTGGCGATGGCGGCGGCGAATTCGACCAACTCGAAGGACTGGGCCGGCAAGGTTCTGGATCTGGCCAACGGTCCGGGCGAAGTCATCATGCCGGGCGAACTGGGCAAGGCGCTTGACCTGATCGCGGCAGGCCAGGACATCGACTATGAAGGCGCCACCGCGGTGGAACTCGTCGGTCCGGGCGAAAGCGCCGGCAACTACCGCGAGTACGAGATCAAGGACGGCACCATCAGCACGGTCAAGTTCCGTTGATCGGCTGACGGCGTGACGAAGGCGCGGCCCGGGCAAACCCCGGGCCGTTGCCTTAAAAGAACAGCCCTGCACCGCACGGCGGGCAACAGACGGGGCCACGGGGAAACACAATGATTGTCGTCGAAAACCTCCACAAGCACTTCGGGGGCTTCCACGCTGTCGACGGGGCATCGCTCGAGATCAGGACGGGCTCCATCACCGGGCTGATCGGCCCGAACGGCGCAGGAAAGACCACGCTTTTCAATGTCATCGCAGGCCGCCTGCCGCCCACCTCGGGCCGTGTGCTGATGGATGGCGAGGACATCACCGGCCTGCCCCCGCACGAGCTGTTTCACAAGGGGCTGTTGCGCACCTTCCAGATTGCGCATGAGTTCGGGTCGATGACCTGCCTGGAAAACCTGATGATGGTGCCCTCGGGCCAGTTGGGCGAAACGCTGTGGAACACCTGGTTCCGGCGCGGCGCCATCGCCCGGCAGGAGGCCGCGCTGCGCAAGAAGGCGCATGACGTGCTGGAATTCCTGACCATCGCCCATCTTGCCGACCAGAAGGCCAGCCAGATTTCCGGGGGCCAGAAGAAGCTTCTGGAACTGGGGCGGACGATGATGGTCGACGCCAAGATCGTCTTTCTGGACGAGGTGGGCGCCGGCGTGAACCGCACGCTTCTGAACACGATCGGCGATGCCATCGTCCGGCTGAACAAGGAACGCGGCTACACCTTCTGCGTGATCGAACATGACATGGATTTCATCGGTCGCCTTTGCGACCCGGTGATCTGCATGGCCGAGGGCAAGGTGCTGGCACAGGGGACGGTGGACGAGGTGAAGAACGACGAACGCGTGATCGAGGCCTATCTGGGCACCGGCCTGAAGAACAAGGTAAAAGAGGAGGCCGCCCATGGCTGATCCGTGGCCCCTTGCCGAATTTTCTGCGAAAATTCGGATCCTGCGGTTCTTCGCAGAAGAACCGGCCATCGCGCGCGCCGACGGTGAGGTGACATATGGCTGAACCTTTCCTGATCGGTCAGGACATGACCGGCGGCTATGGCGGCGCCGACATCCTGCACAGCTGCACCATCGCCGTCGAAAAGGGCGAGATCGCGGTGATCGTGGGCCCCAACGGCGCGGGCAAATCGACCGCGATGAAGGCCGTCTTCGGCATGCTGAACCTGCGCGGCGGGCATGTGAAGCTGGACGGCGAGGACATCACCCGCCTGTCCCCGCAGGCACGGGTGCGCAAGGGCATGGGGTTCGTGCCGCAGACGCACAACATCTTCACCTCGATGACCGTCGAGGAGAACCTTGAAATGGGCGCCTTCATCCGGACCGACGATTGCGCCGACACGCTGGCGCAGGTCTATGACCTGTTCCCGATCCTCAAGCAGAAGCGCCTTCAGGCGGCGGGCGAGCTTTCGGGCGGCCAGCGCCAGCAGGTCGCCGTGGGGCGCGCGCTGATGACGCAGCCGAAGGTCCTGATGCTGGACGAACCGACCGCGGGCGTCAGCCCCATCGTGATGGACGAACTGTTCGACCGGATCATCGAGGTGGCGCGCACCGGCATCTCGATCCTGATGGTGGAACAGAACGCCCGCCAGGCGCTGGAGATCGCCGACAAGGGCTATGTGCTTGTGCAGGGCGCGAACCGTTTCACCGACACCGGCAAGGCCCTGATGGCCGACCCGGAGGTCCGCCGTTCCTTCCTGGGGGGCTGAGGCATGGATTTCTTGAACGCCCTCGTGGCATTTCTCAACTTCGTGTTCATTCCGGGCCTGGCCTATGGCAGTCAGCTTGCGCTTGGCGCGCTCGGGGTGACGCTGATCTATGGCATCCTGCGGTTTTCCAACTTCGCCCATGGCGACACGATGGCCTTCGGTACCATGGTCACGATCCTCGTGACCTGGGCGATGCAATCGGTCGGCATCGGCTTTGGCCCCTTGCCTACGGCGCTGCTGGCCCTGCCCTTCGGCATCGCCGCGACCGCCGTCTTCCTTCTGCTGACAGACCGGGTGGTCTATCGCTTCTACCGCCAGAAGAAGGCCGCGCCGACGATCCTCGTGATCGTGTCCCTGGGCGTGATGTTCGTGATGAACGGGGTCGTGCGCCTGATCATCGGCGTGGATGACCAGGATTTCGCCGATGGCGAACGCTTCATCATCACTGCGGGCGAGTTCAAGACGGCGACTGGCCTGGCCGAGGGCCTGGCGCTGAAGACGACGCAGGGCGTGACGGTCATCACCGCCGTGATCACGGTGGCGGCGCTGTTCTGGTTCCTGCAAAAGACCCGCACCGGCAAATCCATGCGCGCCTATTCCGACAACGAGGATCTGGCGCTTTTGTCCGGGATCAACCCCGACCGCGTGGTTCAGGTCACCTGGATCCTTGCGGCCGCGCTGGCCACCATCGCGGGTGTGCTTTACGGGCTCGACAAGTCGTTCAAGCCCTTCGTCTACTTCCAGCTTCTGCTGCCCATCTTTGCCGCCGCCATCGTCGGCGGTCTGGGCAGCCCGCTGGGGGCGATCGCGGGTGGTTTCGTCATCGCCTTTTCCGAGGTGATGGTGACCTATGCCTGGAAGAAGGTGGCCACCTATCTGCTGCCCGAAAGCATGGCGCCCGAGGGGCTCGTGCAGCTGATGTCGACCGACTACAAGTTCGCCGTCAGCTTCGCGATCCTGATCATCGTCCTGCTCTTCATGCCCACCGGCCTGTTCAAGGGGAAATCGGTATGAACACGCGCAATCTCATCCTGTTCGCGGGTGTCGCCGGCCTGTTCGTGCTGACCGGCTTCGGCTGGTCCTGGAACCTGGCGCTGTCGATCCTGAACATGGCGCTTCTGTCGTCGATCATGGCGATGGGGGTGAACATGCAATGGGGCTATGCGGGCCTGTTCAACACCGGCGTGATGGGCTTTACCGCGCTTGGCGGCCTGGCCGTGGTCGTCACCTCCGCGCGTCCGGTGGCCGAAGGCTGGGCTGCGGGCGGCTGGACGATCCTGTTCAGCCTGTTCCTTGGCGCGGCCACCATCGCCACGGCGATCTTCCTTTACAACCGCATGCCAAAGGGGCGGCCACGGGCGCTGACGGTGGCGGCGGTTCTGCTGGTGGGTCTTTTCGTCTTCCGCCATTTCTTTGACCCGGCCGTCGCCGCGGTCGAAGCGTTCAACCCCGCCACCTATGGCAACATCGGCGGCCTGGGCCTGCCTGCTCTGGTCGCCTGGCCTGTGGGCGGGCTTCTGGCCGCCGCCGCCGCCTGGGCGATCGGCAAGACGGCGCTTGGCCTGCGGTCGGATTATCTGGCCATCGCCACGCTGGGGATTGCCGAGATCATCATCGCGGTGATGAAGAACGAGGACTGGCTGGCGCGCGGGGTGAAGAACATCATCGACCTGCCCCGCCCGTGGCCCGTCCCCTACGAGGTCGCGCTGCAGCAGAACGAAACCTTCCTTGGCATGGCGGCCTCCTGGGGCTTCAACCCGGTGACCGGGTCGACAATCACGGTGAAGCTGCTTTACGCGGGCCTTTTCACCGCCGTGCTCGTGCTGGTGATCCTTCTGTCGGAACTGGCGCTGAAATCGCCCTGGGGGCGGATGATGCGCGCGATCCGCGACAACGAGGTGTCCGCCGCCGCCATGGGCAAGGACGTGACACGCCGTCACCTTCAGATCTTCATCCTAGGGTCTGCCGTGATCGGGATCGCGGGCGCCATGATGACCTCGATGGACGGCCAGCTGACGCCGGGGACCTACAACCCCTTGCGCTATACCTTCCTGATCTGGGTGATGGTGATCGTCGGCGGATCGGGCAACAACTGGGGCTCGCTTCTGGGCGGCATGCTGATCGGCTGGCTCTGGCTGATCGTCGAGGACCTCGGCCCCGGCCTGATGGGGCTGATCACCTCGGGCATGGCGGATGGCTGGCTCAAGTCGCATCTGATCGACAGCGCCCAGCACATGCGCCTTCTGACGCTGGGTGTGGTGCTGCTTCTGGTGCTGCGGTTCAGCCCGCGCGGCCTGATCCCCGAAAAATAGACGCAAGCCTATCGGAACGCAAAAAAAGGCCGGGCATGCCCTGGCCTTTTCTTTTGCCGACTTGTCTTTGACGAAAACGGTTTGCGACATTTTTCGTCGCAATCCAGCGGGCCTCCCCCTGCCCCTTGGCGCTTACTGGCGCAAACAGATGCAGGGAGTCCCCCATGAAAACCCATACCCGCGTGGTCGTGATCGGCGGCGGTGTCGTCGGCTGTTCCGTCCTTTATCACCTGACCAAGCTTGGCTGGTCGGACGTGATGCTGATCGAACGGTCGGATCTGACCTCGGGCTCAACCTGGCACGCGGCCGGGGGCTTCCACACGCTGAACGGCGACACGAACATGGCGGCGCTTCAGGGCTATACCATCCGCCTTTACCGCGAGCTTGAGGAAATCACCGGCATGTCCTGCGGCCTGCACCATGTGGGCGGCATCACGCTTGCCGACAATCAGGCGCGGTTCGAGATGCTGAAGGCCGAACGGGCCAAGCACCGCTACATGGGGCTGGATACCGAAATCCTTGGCCCCGAGGAAATCCACAAGCTGACCGAGGGCATGGTCAATCTCGAAGGGATCATCGGCGCGCTCTACGATCCGCTCGATGGCCACCTTGACCCCTCGGGCACGACCCACGCCTATGCCAAGGCCGCGCGCATGGGCGGGGCCGAGATCGTGCTGCACAACCGCGTGCTGGAAACCAACCCGACGCCCGAGGGCTGGGAGGTGGTGACCGAAAAAGGCACCGTCCATTGCGAACATCTGGTCAACGCGGCAGGCCTCTGGGCGCGCGAGGTGGGTGCGATGGCGGGCGTCTATCTGCCGCTTCTGCCCATGGCCCACCAATACCTTGTCACCGACGACATCCCCGAAATCATGGACATCCTGAAATCGGGCCGCGAGTTTCCGCATGTGATGGACCCCGGCGGCGAAAGCTATCTGCGCCAGGAAGGCCGTGGCCTTTGCATCGGTTTCTACGAAAAGCCCTGCGAACCCTGGAGCGTGGACCAGACGCCGTGGGACTTCGGCCACGAACTGCTGAACGAACAGTTCGACAAGATCGAAGACAGCGTGAATTTCGCGTATCGCCGCTTCCCCGTTCTGGAACGCACCGGCGTCAAGCGGGTGATCCACGGCCCCTTCACCTTTGCGCCCGACGGCAACCCGCTGATCGGCCCGGTGCCGGGCCTGCGCAACTACTGGTCGGCCTGCGCGGTCATGGCGGGCTTCAGCCAGGGCGGCGGCATGGGCCTGTCGCTGGCCCAGTGGATGATCCATGGCGAGGTCGAACGCGACCCGCGCGGCTTTGACGTGGCGCGTTTCGGCAACTGGACAAGCCCCGGCTATACCGTGCCCAAGGTGATCGAGAACTATCAGATGCGGTTTTCGGTCAGCTACCCGAACGAGGAACGCCCCGCCGCGCGCCCGTTCCGCACAACGCCGATGTATGAGGTGTTCGACAAGATGAACGCCGTCTGGGGCCAGCAATACGGGCTGGAAGTCGTGAATTACCACGCCCTGCCCGGCGAGCCGCGCTATGAGGAACCGACCTTCCGCCGCTCCAACGCCTGGGAGGCGACGCGCCAGGAAGTCATGGCCGTTCGCGAAGGCGTCGGCATCAACGAATTGCAGAACTTCGGCAAGTACCTGGTCAAGGGCCCAAACGCCCGCGCCTGGCTTGACCGGATCATGGCCGGCGCGATCCCCAAACCGGGCCGCCTGTCGCTGACCCCGATGCTGGCGCATTCCGGCAAGATCATCGGTGATTTCACCGTATCCTGCCTCAGCGAGACCGAATTCCAGCTGACTGCCAGCTATGGCGCGCAGGGATGGCACTCGCGCTGGTTCGAACAGAACCCGATGGACGGCGTGACAGTCGAGAACATTTCCGACAGCCGCTCGGGCTTCACCATTGCAGGCCCGAAGGCGCGCGAGCTTCTGGCCCGCTGCACCCGCTCGGATGTCTCGGCCGAGGCGTTCCGCTTCATGGACGTGCGGAAGATGACCGTGGGCATGGCCAACTGCATCGTCCAGCGTGTCAGCTATACCGCCGACCTGGGCTTTGAAATCTTCTGCGACCTCCATTCGGTCCGCCACCTGTGGGACGTGCTGAATGCCAAGGGCGCCGATCTGGGCCTGCGCCCCTTCGGCATGCGGGCCATGATGTCCCTGCGTCTGGACAAGTGGTTCGGCTCGTGGGGGCGCGAGTTCAGCCCCGATTACACGCCCGCCGAAACCGGGCTCGACCGGTTCATCCGCTGGAACAAGGAGGCCGACTGGATCGGCAAGGCCGCCGCCACGGCGGAAAAGGCCGCCGGTCCGAAGCGCAGGCTCGTCTCTTTCGTCGTCGACGCTGCCGATGCGGATGTCGTGGCCTGGGAACCGATCTGGCTGGATGGCACGGTCGTCGGCTTCTGCACCAGCGGCGGTTTCAGCCACTGGACGGGCAAGTCCGCGGCGATGGGGTTCCTGCCCGCCGACCGGGTGCGCGACGGCCTTGCCTGCGAGATCGAGATCCTCGGCGAGCGCCGGAAAGCCACGGTGCATCTTGCCCCGCTGTGGGACGGCGACGGGGCACGGATGCGCGGCTGAGAGGGTGGCAGGTGGCGCGGCCCCTTCGCCGGCTGCACCGGCTCACCCCCGGGATACTTGAGCCAGGGTGAAGCAAGTTTGACTCAAATTGTCGTTCAACCTGACGAAAATACCCTCGGGGGGTGAATTTGGCGAAGCCAAAGAGGGGGGCAGACAGCCCCCCTTCTGCTTTGCTAGCCTGCCCGCGATGCATGACGATCCCGCGATCCTTATCCTGGCCGCCGGGGCCGCCCGCCGGATGCGGGGGGCGGACAAGCTGTTGCAGGTCATCGACGGCGAGGCGCAGCTGACGCGGATCGCGCGCGCCGCCTGCCGGACGGGCTGGCGGGTGCTGGTGGCCCTGCCGCCGGATCGCCCCGACCGTGCGGCGGCGATTGCGGGGTTGGGGGCCGAAGCCATACCCGTGCCGGATGCGGCCAGCGGCATGGCGGCCTCGATCCGCGCGGGCGTGGCGGCGGCGGGGACGGCACGGCTGCTGATGGTGCTGCCCGCCGACATGCCTGAGCTCGGCCACGCGGATCTGGCCAAGGTGGCGACCGTGGCGCTGGCCGCGCCGAACCGCATCACGCGCGCCACTGCGGCCGATGGCACGCCGGGCCATCCGGTCGTCTTTCCGGCAAAGATCCTGCCCGCGCTTTCCCGCCTGACCGGCGACGAAGGCGCGCGGGCGATCCTCGCGGACCGGCGCGATACGATCAACGCGGTCGCGCTGCCGGGGACCCGCGCCACGCTGGACCTGGACACGCCCGAGGACTGGGCCGCCTGGTCCGCCACCCGGGGAAGCCCCGCCCCCGGCCGCTAGGCCGACAGCAGCACCTGCGCCTCATGCGCCTTGAGCGTCGTGCGCGCCGCCGGGTAGGCACTCGCATCCTCGGCCAGTTCCGGGAAGAGCGCGAAAAGCTCGGCCCGTTGCGCCGCGTCCATCCCGTTCAGCGTCATGTCGCCGGGCTGGAAGCTTTCGCTCCATGCGCCGTCGGCGCGGACGATCTCGTGCCGGTCAAAGAGGATATGGATATAGCTCACACCCTCCTCCGGCGTGACCTGCACGACCCCCGCCTGACCGGCCAGATGCCGGGCCACGACCAGAACCTCATGTTCGCCAAAGAACATCTCGGCCAGCGGTCCGGTCATGAGCATCCGGTGCTGGGGGCTGACCATCATGTCGCGTTCCGGCAGGTTGCTGCCAAGCGCGCCGCGCGCGATGCGGATCGGGGCGAATTCCGGACGTTCGGCAAGGTCCGCCGCCGAAAGGTTGCGCCGACCGATCCAGCGGATCGTCTGATAGCCGTGATCCCGGGTCAGGACACGGTCGCCGATCTTCAGCGCCTCGACCGGAACCTCGCCGCGATCGGTCAGGATCAGGCTGCCCGGCGTGAAGCAGGGGATCACATTCTCGATCTCCGAGAAGGCCATCGAGCCGATCACCGCCCCGGTGCCGTCGAGGAACTCGACCGTGCCGCTTTCGGAACCCGGCGCGTCGAAGATGACATTCGTCAGCGCCTTGCCCCAGGGCCGCAGGTCGAGCGTGTCGTAGTCGTCGCCACCCTCGCCGCCGACGATTGTATCGCCGATGCCATTGCCCGCATCGATGACAAAGGTATCGCGGTCGTCGCCGCCATACAGGCGGTCGGCCCCGGCGCCGGCGATCAGCGTGTCATTGCCGCCGTCGCCGCTGATCAGGTCATTGCCGTCACCACCATAGAGGAGGTCGTTGCCGGACCACCCACCGACGGTGTCGTCGCCCGCATCGCCATAGACGGTATCGTCGCCGTCATCGCCAAGGGCAAAGTCGTTGCCGTCGCCCGCATTGACCAGATCGTTGCCACCCCCGCCAAAGACAGTGTCCTGTCCTTCGCCCGCATCAATGACATCATTGCCAGCGACCCCGGCACCGAAATCGCCATCGATCTGGTCGTCACCCAGACCGCCATAGATCGTGTCGTCGCCGCTCTCGCCGATCAGTTCGTCGTTGCCGTCGCCGCCATAGACAAGGTCATTGTCCTCGCCGCCGAAAACCTGATCGTTTCCGATGCCGCCGTCCAGCGTATCAGCACCGGTGTCGCCGCTGAGATTGTCGTCGCCATGGCCGCCGATCAGGTTGTCATCGCCCGCACCGCCGAGCACATAGTCATTGTCGATCCCGCCATCGAGCACGTCATTGCCGTCGCCGCCTTCCAGCGTGTCTGCGTCGTCGAGGCCATGAATCGTGTCATTGCCCGCGCCACCGACAAGGCTATCGGCGTTGTTCAGGGGCGCGGGGTCCACGTCGTCGGTCAGGTCATACTGGCTGGCTGCCGCGAAATCCGGATTCGTCGGGTTCAGACCGCCATAGATCAGGTCATCGCCATCCTCGCCAAAGATCGTGTCGGCGCCTTCGTTGCCTTCGACCATGTCGTTCTGGGCACCGGCATAGACGATGTCATCGTCAAAGCCCGCGTCGATCATATCATTCCCGGCGCCGCCATAGATCGTGTCGTCGTCATCGCCGGTCAGGATCGTGTCATTGCCAAGCCCGCCGATGACGCTGTCACGGTCGTTGTTCGGGTCGGCATCGGCCGGATAGCTGAGCACCGGGTTCGTCGGGTGGACAAGGCCCACATCCGGCACGCCCGTGCCCGCCGAGGTGCGGGTGTTGATATAGTCATCCCCGTCTCCGCCATCGACGGTGTCATTGCCCTCGAACCCGAAGATCGAGTCATTGCCCGTGCCGCCATCGACCACATCGTCGCCCGCGCCGGCCTGCACCGTATCATTGCCGGTGCCGCCAAAGACCGTGTCGTTGCCCAGGCCGCCCTCGATGATGTCGTCTCCCAGCTCGCCATAGAGCCAGTCTTCGCCGTCGCCTCCCAACACGCTGTCGTTGTCGTCGCCGGCATAGATCGTGTCGTCGCCTTCGGCACCGATCAGCGTATCGTTGCCCTCGTCTCCGATCAGCAGGTCGTTCCCGGTGCCGCCGTCCATCAGGTCGTCGCCCAGACCGCCGGTCAGGTCATCGACCCCCTCCCCGCCCGACAGCGTGTCATTGCCCGCATCGCCAAAGAGCGTGTCGTTGCCCGCCGCGCCGACAAGGCCATCGCCGCCGTCGCCGCCGGTCAGGTAGTCATCGCCCTCGCCGCCGTCCAGCGTGTCATTACCCAGCTCACCCGACAGCGTGTCGTTGCCAAGCTCGCCCCAGAGCGTGTCATTGCCGTCGTCGCCCTCGATCGTATCGTCGCCGTCGCCACCATAGACGAGGTCATTGCCGATGCCCGCCAGAACGGTGTCATTGCCGTCATAGCCATAGATCACATCGTCATTGCCGTCGGTGCCGTCGACCTGATCGCCCTGCGCATCGACAAAGGACGTATCCATGACATCGCCGCCCGCGGTGCCATCGACGACACCATCCGGACCAACCGGGATGCCCAGGGCCACCAGTTGCGGCACGGTCGAGACCGCCGTGGCGAGCACGCCCGTCAGCGTGATCGAGGTGCCATCCGGGAAGGTCAGGATCGCGTCGCCCGTGCCGTCGCCGTTGGTGTCAGAGACCGTCACGTCGTTGGTGGTGACCGGCGTTACGCCGTCCGAAGTCAGGTCGGACACATCCAGCAGGTCGAGCCCCGTGAACGTTCCGTCGCCGTTGTCGATCGGGGCCTCGAACCCGGTGATCGTGTCGTTTCCGTCGCCGTCGCCCAGGATCACCAGATCCGCGTCGCCGCCCGAACCCAGATCGAACGTGTCATTGCCGGCGCCGCCATCGACCGTGTCATTGCCCGCACCGGTCGAAACAGCGTCGTCCCCCGTCGAGCCGGTCACACTGTCATTGCCCGAGCCGAGAAGGATGTTCTCGATCTGCTGGAAGGTCGCGATGTCCGTTCCGGCGAACAGGCGGCCATCTTCGGGATCGCCCGGATTGCCAAGGCTGAGATCCAGCACCGAGTCCACGGTGATGGCCGAAGCATCAAGCGTGTCGCCGGTCGTCTCGCCGCTTTCGCCACCGATGATGTCATCGGCGCCAAACCCGTTGCCCAGAACAAAGCTGTCGTCGCCACCCTCGCCCGACATGCTGTCATCGCCCGCGCCGCCGTTCAGGATGTCGTTCTGTTCACCTGACCACAGCGTATCGTTGCCGATACCTCCTGACAGGCTGTCGTCACCGTTGCCGCCCATCAGGAAGTCGTCGCCTTCCTGACCCAGCACGGTATCGGCCCCGTCACCACCGTCCAGCGTGTCATTGCCCAGACCGCCGGTCATCAGATCGTTTCCGAGGAAGCCCTGGGCAAAGTCGTTGCCGTCGTCGCCATGCACAGTGTCGTTGCCGACGCCGCCATAGACGCTGTCGTTGCCCTCGCCGCCAAAGAGCGTGTCATCGCCATCGTCACCGTAAACGACGTCATTGCCCAGACCGCCGGCAACGCTGTCATTGCCGACCCCGCCACGCAAAGTGTCATTGCCGGTGTCGCCTTCGATGATGTCGTTGCCCGCATCGCCAAAGATCGTGTCGTTGTCGTCGCCGCCGTTCAGGACGTCGTCATTGTTGCCGCCATAGATCAGGTCATTGCCCAGACCGCCGGCGATCGTGTCAAAGCCGTCGTTGCCTTCGATGCCGTCATCGCCGGTACCGCCGAGGATCGTATCGTCACCCAGCCCGCCGCCGATCTGGTCGTTGCCATCGCCGCCGTCGATCGTGTCGTTGCCATCGTGGCCATAGACGGTGTCGCGATCCGCCCCGCCATACAGCAGGTCATTGCCGGTGCCGCCGTCCAGATAATCGACGCCGTCCTCGCCATAAAGCGTGTCCTGATCGGCCCCGCCGTAAAGCGTGTCATTGCCGGTGCCGCCGCCAAGATTGTCATTGCCCGCGTCGCCCGCCAGCGAGTCGTCGCCCAAACCGCCGATGATCGTGTCATTGCCGGTGCCGCCGCCGACGGTGTCATTGCCCGCGCTGTCGGCGCCATAGGTGCCGAACCGGTCGTCGCCCCCCTCAAGAAAGACGCTGTCGCCGCCCGGGCCGCCATAGACCTGGTCGTTGCCCGCTCCGGCATAGACTGTGTCGGCACCCGTGTCGCCCACGCCACCCCAGGTGTTGATGGTATCATTGCCATCGCCGCCAAAGAACGCGTCCCGCCCCGTCCAGCCGGTCAGGCTGTCGTCGCCCGCGCCGCCATACAGCAGGTCATTGCCGTCTCCGCCGGTCAGGTTGTCATTGCCGACCCCGCCGTCCAGAACGTCGTCGCCGGTGCCACCGTCGACGGTGTCGTTGCCATCGGCCGCACGGACGGTGTCGTTGCCAGCACCAGCCTGCACCACATCGTCATTGTTCCCCGCGGCGTTGTCCGAGGCGTCGATCATGTCGCCTTCGGGGTCACCCGTGTAGAAATCGTCGATCAGATCGGCGCCCGCGGTGCCCTCGACGATGTAATCCGCCGGAGCCGCCGGAATGCCGATCGATTCCAAGGCTGCGGGTGTGGCCAATTGCGCCGGGCTGACGCCGATCAGGGTGATCGTCTCGCCTCCGGGGAAGGTCAGAACCGCATTGCCTGCGCCGTCATCCGTCACCACGACGTCATTGGTAGTGACCGGGGTCGTGCCGCCATCCGAGGTCAGGCCCGACACATCCAGCTGGTCGTTGGTCGTGCCATTGCCCGAGTCGGTCATGTCGAACTGCTCGACCGCATCGGCGCCCGACCCATCGGCCAGAACCACCGTGTCGCGGCCACCGCCGAGAAGGATGTTCTCGATTTCGGTGAAACCTGCCGTCGATACCCCGTCACTGACGGTGCCCGTCTCGGGGTTGCTGTCAGTCAGATCGACCGTCACGCCTGTCGTCAGCCCGCTCAGATCCAGCGTGTCGCCGTTGGTTTCGACCGCCTCGCCGCCGATGATCGTGTCGGCGCCAAATCCGTCTTCCATGGCAAAGCGGTCATCGCCATCGCCGCCGGACAGGCTGTCGGCTCCGATGCCACCAAAGAAGGTGTCAGCGCCCGCAGCACCCGCGAGGGTATCGTTGCCCTCTTCGCCCATCAGCAGGTCGTTGCCAGCACCACCGTCAAGCAAGTCGTTTTCGCTGCCGCCTGCCAACTGGTCATTGCCGACGCCACCATACAGCGTGTCGTTGCCGATCTCGCCCCAAAGCGAGTCATTGCCGGTACCGCCATCCAGAAGGTCCGCCCCTTCGGCGGCAAACATTTCGTCATCGCCCGCGTCGCCCACAAGCGTGTCGTTGCCGAGGCCGCCCAGCAGGAGGTCGTTATCGTCGCCGCCCGAAAGGCTGTCGTCGCCGTCTTCACCCCAGATTGAATCAGCTCCGACACCACCCAGAACGGTGTCATTGCCGCTGTTGCCATAGATCTCGTCATCGCCCGCGTCGCCAAGGACCGAGTCGTCGCCGTCGCCCGCAACGACCGTGTCGTTGCCATCGCCTGCGGTGATCACATCGTCATTGTCGCCCACCGCGTTGTCGGAGGTATCGACCATGTCGCCTTCGGGGTCGCCGACGTAGGCGACGTTTATCAGATCGGCGCCTGCAGTGCCCTGAACCACGAAATTCGGCGAAAAGACCTGGGTGCCGTCGACAAAGACGTTTTCGATGTTGAAGAACTGCAGCGTGCCGCCGCCGTTGAAATGGACGGTGCCGTTTTCCGGGTTCAGCACATCCCAGTCGATGTAATCGACGTTCGAGACATGCAGCGTGTCACTGTCGGTGCCGGTGGTGACGGTCTCATAGCCGTCGACATAGTCGCCCACCCCGCCATAGATGACGTCGGCGTCTTCCTCGCCCAGGATCGTGTCGGCCCCGTCGCCGCCGTAGAGCGTGTCGTTGCCGTCCGAGCCTTGCAGGAAGTCGTTGCCATCGTCGCCATGGACGATGTCATTGCCGCCCGACCCGGTGACGCTGTCATCGCCCGCACCGCCATAGACGGTATCGGTGCCAAAGCCGCCGAACACCTGGTCATTTCCGTCGCCGCCAAAGACGCTGTCGTCATCCGCCCCGCCATAGACCGAGTCATTGCCGGTGCCGCCATGGACGGTGTCATTGCCCGCGTCGCCGCGCAGGAAGTCATTGCCATCTTCGCCGGAGACGAAATCGTTGCCGACATCGCCCTGCATGTAGTCGTCGCCGATCCCACCCAGAAGCGAGTCGTTGCCGTCGCCGCCGTAGACCTGATCGTTGCCCGCGCCCGCGGTCACCGTGTCATTGCCCGCATCGGCAAAGATATCGTCGGCCTGGATATCGCCCACCGGGCCGTCACCGCCGTCAATGATATCGCCCTGCGCGTCAACATAGCCCACCGGCATCGCATCGCTGCCCGCGGTGCCATGCACGATCCCGTCGGGCGTGTTCGTGATCTGGACGACGTTCTCGATCTCGGAAAAGGACAGTGAACCGCCGCCGGCGAAAAAGACGGTGCCGGCTTCGTTGTTGCCGCCGCCATAGACGATGCTGGACACATCGCTGACATAGAGCGTGTCGGCGTCGGTGCCGCCTTCGCCCCCCACGACCGTGTCGCCCGCCCCGCCGTAGAAGGTATCGGCGTCGTCGCCGCCCGACATCACGTCATTGCCGCCGCCGCCCGTCAGCACATCGTTGCCGGTGCTTCCGTTCAGCGTGTCGTTGCCGCTGCCTGCGACCACCGTGTCATTCGCGGCGCCGCCCTGATACAGGATCGGGTCCGCGGTCCAGGTCATCGAGGTGTCATAATTCCCGGCACGGATCTCTTCGATCTCCGAAAAGGTGACAAAACCGCCGGTCGTTTGGCCGCTCAGGTCCAGAACGTCATAGCCGTCGCCGCCGATGATCGTGTCATTGCCGAAGTCGTCGGACATGACGATGGTGTCATTCCCGGCGCCGCCAAGGATTTCGTCGTTGCCTTCGCCGCCGTCGAGAAGGTCGTCGCCGGAATGACCGGCGATCGTATCGTTGCCCGCATCGCCGTAAAGCGAGTCATTGCCGGCCTCACCGCCGATGAAATCATTGCCGATACCGCCATAGGCAAGGTCGTCGTCATTGCCCATCCACAGCACGTCATTACCGGCGCCGCCATGGAAGGTGTCGTTGCCCTGCCCGTTCGGGACGCCGATTTCATCGTCAAAGATGTCGTCGACGGCGCTGCCGGTGATCAGGTCATTGCCGTCGCGGCTCTGGATATAGGTATAGCCGTCGTTCAGGCTGGCATCGACGACATCAGCCTGCGGCGACAGGATCAGCTGTTCGATTTCCGAGAAGGTGATCGTGTGGCCGGTCACGGTATCGGTTACCACACCGGCGCCCGGTGCGGTAAAGACCACCGAGGCCGGATTGGTCATGCCCGACAGGTCAAGCGTGTCATAGTCCGAGCCGGTGGTGCCGCCGATCACGGTGTCCTGACCAAAACCCGCCGAAACCGTGAAGGTATCGGAATCGGCGCCACCATACATCACGTCGTTGCCGCTGCCGCCGTCGATCGTGTCGTCGTCGGCCCCGCCATAGATCAGGTCATTGCCGGCAAGGCCCTGCAAGGTGTCGTTGCCCACTTCGCCCGAAACGGTATCGTCGCCCGCGCCTGCGTTGACGGTATCGTTGCCGGTGCCGGCCAGGATCTCGTCGGCAGCGCTGCCGCCAAAGACGGTGTCGTCGCCGCCGGCCGCGTTGATCCACTGGAAGCTGGCAGAGTTGGTCGCATTGATGTTGTCGGCATAGTCGGTGCCCGAAATGCCTTCGATCTGGCTGAAGTCGCCGGTCGTTCCGGCATCGCCTCGGGCCTGATAGGTGCCGGCCTCGTTGCCGGTGAAGTTGACGTTGAAGCCCTGCGTCGTGGCGAAGTTGCTGAACTGGATCTGGTCGAAATCGCTTCCGGTCTCGCCACCCTCGACGCGGTCGTAATCGTGGTCGTCGGTGATCCAGAAGGCGTCCGCATCCGCGCCGCCATAAAGGCTGTCGGACCCGATCCCGCCTGACAACGTATCGGCACCGGCACCGCCATAGATCTGGTCATTGTCGGTGCCGGTGATCATGATGTCATCGCCCGTGCCGCCATAGACGGTGTCGTTGCCGATGCTGTCATCCCCGAAAGTGCCGAAACTGTCGTTGCCGCTGCCCAGATCGACCCAATCGTTGCCCGCGCCGCCAAAGACGGTGTCATTTCCGAACTGGGAATAGATCGTATCGTCACCGGTGCCGCCGGAGACGCTGTCGCCCATCGGCTCGTCCCCGAAGACATAGGTCTGGTTCGGGGCGCCAAGGATCAGGTCAAGCTGATGATCGGTGTCCGCGATCACCCAGTTATGCTCGACATAGGTCGACTGGACATGGGTCTCGCCGGGCTGGATCGTCGCATAAAGCAGCTGAACACCCGACCCGTTGACCCAGAAAAGCCGGATCGGACCATCGGCAGTGTTTGTCACCGTCAGGGTGGTGAGGTTGACGCCTGTCGAGGAAGGGTAGTCCGAGGGATCGAAGCTGCGGCTGTCCGAAGCGATGTAATCGGCCCCCTCCTGCCCGAGGATCGTGTCGCTGCCTTCGCCGCCGCTCAGGTCGTCAAGACCAGCGCCCCCCGCGATGTAATCATTGCCGGACTGGCCATTGATCGCGTCGTCACCCGAACCGCCGATGATGGAGTCATTCCCGGCCCCCGTATCGAACCGGTGATCGGTCGTGCTGGCCGAGGCATTGATCGTATCGTTGCCCGCGCCGGTCGTGATGTTTTCGATTTCCGAGAAGGCCGCGCCACCGCCGGCATAGCTGATGCTGCCGCTTTCGTTCCCGGTGAAGGTGGCGGTCACACCGGATGAGGTCAGGGTCGTGTCGATCGTGTCGCCGGTCGGGCTTTCCCCGGTTTCACCCCCGACAATGGTATCAACGCCACCCCCCGTATTGTCGCCGATAAAGAAGCTGTCGTCGCCGTCTCCGCCCGAAAGGCTGTCGGCCCCGGCCCCGCCGTAAAGTCTGTCGATGCCGTCATCGCCGGAAATCGTATCGTTACCCGCGCCGCCCGACAGCGCGTCATTGCCCGCGCCGCCATAGACAATGTCGTTGCCGACACCCGACACGACCGAGTCATTCCCCGCGCCGGCATAGACAAGGTCATCGTTCCCGGTCGTGCCCATGACGCCCTGACCGTCGTTATTGTCGATCCGGTCGCCATCAGGGTCGCCCACGTAGGACGCGTCGATCGTGTCATTTCCGCTGGTGCCCGAGACGATCCCGTCCGCCGTGGCCGAAGACACGGTGTTGATCGTGACATAGCCCACGTCCGTCGTGGTGCCGTTCGTCACGGTGTAACTGAACGCCTCTTCGCCCAGAACACTGTTGGCAAAGACGGTGATGGTGCTGTCGGCATTCAGCCGCACTTGCTGACCCGAGGCCAGCGTCACCGTTTGCCCCGCCACCACATCGGTGCCGTTGATCTGGGTGATGGTCAGGTTGCCGCCATCGTCCGCGTCATTGGCCAGAATGTCGAAGGTGCGGCTGCTGTTGGCAATGGTGTTGACCTGATCGTCCATCGCCAGAACGACGGTCTGGATGGAATCCCCCATGATGAGGAGGTTCGAGTCCAGCTGGGCATCCCCGCCGTCGGCCACGCCGATCTTGATCGTGTTCACCTGTCCCGCGTTCACCGGCGCCTTCAGGGACAGTACATAGGTGATGCCGTCCATCTCGGTGTTGAACTGGTCGGCGGTGTTGTCGCGGTACAGGTTTTCGTTCGAACCCGAATTGACGCTGTCGATCGAGACATTGCCGGCGACGCTGATCGACACCGGCACGAAGGTGCCGTTGACCCATACGCCAAAGGCGTCGTTCACGCCGCCGTTCACATATTCAGGGTATTCTTCCGAGGTGAAGACGAATTGCATCGTCAAGAAGTCACCGTCGGGAATGAAGCTGGCCGTCAGGATCGCGCCGTCAAAGGTGGAAACACCCGCCACCGCGTTCAGTTGCGCATCGCCATCGACGCTGCCCGTGGTATCGGTGGTCGTCCCGGTGTTGACGTTCGTATTGGTCGTGCCGCTGCTGTTGGTGAAATCCGTGACGTTCCCCGTCGAAAGGATCACACCGGTATCGGTGGGCGACACGCCGGGGATTGTGGTCAGCGCGCCCGAATAGATCCCCGACGAGATCGTGGCGCCCGTAAAGGTGGCCGTGCCCGCCACAAGCTGCACACCATCGCCGAAGATGGTGTTGAACATCTGTTCGGCTGTGGCCGTCGTGTTGATATTCAGTTCCGTCGCGATGGCCATCTTTACACTCCACACACTGCAACGCCCGCACCCGTCACCGGGGGCGAGACGACGCGAAAGGCGCAGGACAAACCGGGGTTTTGAGTCGTCAATCTAGGGCACGGCGGATTAACAAATCCCGCCAGAACGATCTCATTTCCGCCGCACATCCACATCCTCACAAGTTACGAATCACCCACCGCCTACCGCGCCGGAATGCCCTCTGACAGATGCTGTCTACATTGCATCAATGGCTGAAAATTGTTTCAGAACAGAGGGTTTAGGGAAAAGAGCGGGCCAAATCATGGCGGGAATCCGGCATCGCAAACCTTGGGTTGAAACCTGCGCGACACAGGCGCGCCCAAAGCGATTTCGCGAAAATCCGCGACAGATTCCGGCGCGCAGGAAAGGCGTCCGGCATCGCATCCGTCGTCCGCAACAGAAAAAGCCCCGGCAGTGCCGGGGCTTTTCCATTGGGGCCGGTGCGACAGATGGCGCAGCCGACCCCGCTGCATAAACCTTACTTGATCAGAAGACGCGCCTCGTGCTTCTTCAGCGTCTTGCGCGCAGCCGCATAGCCATCAAGCCCTTCGCGAGTCTGAAGTTCCGGGAACAGTTCGAAGATTTCGTTCCGCTGCGCATTGCCCATGCCCTTAAGCGTGTAGTCGCCAGGCTGGAAGCTTTCGGTCCAGGCGCCGTTCGACAACACCACCTCGTGCCGGTCGAACATGAAGTGGATGTAGGTCGTCCCCACGCTGTCCACCTCCTGCACGCCACGCCCCGCAACCAGATGCTTGGCCGCTACCAGCACTTCGTGTTCGTCGAAGTAAAGCGCGGTGCGGTCGTTGGCGACCAGGATGCGGTGGTTGGGGCTGACCATCGTGTCACGCTCCGGCAGGCCGTTCCCAAGGCTGCCCTGACGGATCAGGATCGGCTTCAGATGCGGGTTCGCCGTCAGGTCGCGCCAGGTCATCGCCTTGTGGCCGGTCCAGCGGATTTCCTGAATGCCGTTGTCGCGGGTGATCACCCGGTCGCCCGGCTTCAGGTTTTCCACCGGAACCTCGCCACGCGGCGTCGCGATCAGCGTGCCGGGGGTGAAGCAGGGGATGACGTTCTCGATATTGGTGAAGACGAGGCTGCCGGTGACATTGCCATCCGGGTCAAGGAAATTCACCGTCCCGTTTTCCACGTTCAACGGGTCGTAGTCGATCCGCAGCGGACCGGCGCCGCGCAAGTCGAGCGTGTCGAAGTCGTCGCCCCCCTCGTTGCCGTCGATCACGTCGCCGATGCCGTCTTCCGGCGCATTGACGATGAAGGTGTCACGGTCGTCACCGCCTGCCAGGCTGTCGAGGCCAAGACCACCGGTGATGGTGTCGTTGCCGGTGCCGCCGGTGATCGTGTCCTCGTCGATGCCGCCGTCCAGCAGGTCGTTGCCGTCACCGCCGTCGATCACATCGTCGTCGTCCAAGCCGAAGATCGTGTCATCCCCGCCGCCGCCGAAGATCGTGTCGGTACCGTTGTCGGGGCGCAGGTCGGTCGCGTCGGGGATGTTGATCTCGTCCGGGAAGCTCGGATCGAGCCCGCCATAGATCAGGTCGCCATCGTCGCCTCCGTCGATCACGTCGGCACCTTCGCCGCCGATGATCGTGTCGCTGCCGGTGCCGCCAAAGATCGTGTCGTCGTCGATCCCGCCGTCGATCAGATCGCCGCCGCCACCGCCGAAGATGACGTCATTGTCATCGCCCGTGGTGATCGTGTCGCTGCCGCCCGACCCATAGACGGTATCCTCGTCATCGGTGGGCGCGGTATCGGCCGGGTAAAGGCCCGGGTAGTCACGGTTCGGCAGGGGCACGCCGCCCGAGGTGTCGATCACATCCTCGCCCGCGCCGCCATAGACCAGGTCGTTGCCGTCGCCGGTGGCGATCGTATCATTGCCACGGCCACCGCCCACGGTATCGTCACCCTCGCCGGTATCGACAAGGTCATCGCCCGCGCCGGCATCGACGGTATCATCGCCGTCGCCCGACAGGATCGTGTCATTGCCATCGCCGGCGCGGACATGATCGTCATTGCCGCTGTCGCCGGGCAGGATCGCATCGTCGTTGTCGATGAAGTCGCCGTCCGGGTCGCCGGTGTAGCCGACGTCGATCAGATCGCCCCCCGGCGTTCCGTCGACATAGCCGTCACTGACCGGCGGCGGGGGGGGCGGCGGCGGCGGCGACGCTTCCACCGTGATCGTCCAGGTCGCGGTGTCGGTCAGGCCCTCGGGGTCGGTGATCGTGTAGTCGACCGAGGTAACGCCGGTGAAGCCCGCGTTCGGCGTGAAGGTCAGCGTGCCGTCGGGGTTGATCGCGACGGTGCCGTCCGGCGTGGTGCCGACCGAGATCACCGAGAGCGGGTCGCCATCGACGTCCGAATCGTTGCCCAGAACCGCAAAGGTCACAGGCGTGTTCACCGGCGTGGTCGAGGCGTCATCCTCGGCCACCGGCGCGTCGTTCACCGGGTTCACCGTGACGGTGACGGTCGAGGTCGCCTCGTTCCCGTCCGGGTCGGTGATCGTGTAGGTGATCGTGTCGGTGCCGTTGAAATCCGGGTCGGGCGTGTATTCCAGCGTGCCGTCCGGGTTCACCGTGACGGTGCCGTTCGGCGCCGTGGGCGTACCGGTCACGGTCAGCGGCTGACCTTCCGGATCGGTGTCGTTGCCCAAGACGTCGATCACGACGGGCGTGTCCTCGTCCGTCTCGGCGCTGTCGGGGTTCGCAACCGGGCGGTCGTCGGTGATGGTGATCGTCCAGGTCGCGGTGTCGGTCAGGCCCTCGGGGTCGGTGATCGTGTAGTCGACCGAGGTAACGCCGGTGAAGCCCGCGTTCGGCGTGAAGGTCAGCGTGCCGTCGGGGTTGATCGCGACGGTGCCGTCCGGCGTGGTGCCGACCGAGATCACCGAGAGCGGATCACCATCGACGTCCGAATCGTTGCCCAGAACCGCAAAGGTCACAGGCGTGTTCACCGGCGTGGTCGAGGCGTCATCCTCGGCCACCGGCGCGTCGTTCACCGGGTTCACCGTGACGGTGACGGTCGAGGTCGCCTCGTTCCCGTCCGGGTCGGTGATCGTGTAGGTGATCGTGTCGGTGCCGTTGAAATCCGGGGCGGGCGTGTATTCCAGCGTGCCGTCCGGGTTCACCGTGACGGTGCCGTTCGGCGCCGTGGGCGTACCGGTCACGGTCAGCGGCTGACCTTCCGGATCGGTGTCGTTGCCAAGAACGTCGATCACGACGGGCGTGTCCTCGTCCGTCTCGGCGCTGTCGGGGTTCGCAACCGGCGGAGCGTCAAGGTTATCGACGCTGTCGGAGAGCGAGAAGAATTCGACGGAGCCGGCGAAGTACTGGTCGATGTTGTCGAGCTGGCCGGGGTTCGAGCTGGCCTGCCCCGCGCCGATCATCCAGGGCTGGTTCTGGCCACTGTCGGACATGTCCATCGTCAGACCCTCGGGCACGTCATCCGCGAAGGTGGTGCCCTGGGTCAGGTTGGTGATCTCGAGGCGGCCGACGCCGTTCTCGTCCCAGGAATAGGTGACGTTGACCTCGTCACCGGGGGCATAGAACCCGGCGGGCGTGCCAAAGCTGACGCTGCCCGAGGTGTCTTCGTGCAGGATCTGGATCGAGCCATCGGGCATGACCTGGAGCCGGTAACCGCCTTCGGTCACGCCGACGCTGTCGCGCGAAAGAACGGTCTGCGGCGCCGAAATGGCCGCATCGCCGGTGGTAAACTGGATTTCCAGCGTGCCGCGCGGCAGCTGGAAGGTCGGGTCGGGGTAGATCTTGACCAGGTCGTTGACCCCGTCCAGCACCGCCTGCCCGCCGACCGAGGTCGCACCGTTCAGGTAGATGCCCTGCTGGGCGCCGTTGCCCAGGGCCGAGTCCGCCGCGGTCGTGCCTGCGTCGTCGAGATTGTACAGCGCGAAAACCGGCATCGTTCTTACCTCGCTTCATCCAGAACCCCGCAGGGGCCCTTCAGATCACCAGCCTCCGAACGGAGGCAAACACCATGTGCCCTCACGTGTTGCCACGGCGAGGACGTTGATGCCCGTCGTCAGATTGTGCGAGGTACAGAGAGCTGCCCCGGGAAAACGGGGGTCCGGCCTTTTGTCCAGGTCCGGCTTGCGGATCAATTTCCGAAGTTTGGCAGCGTTTCCGACTTACTCCCATGCCTTCCGGCACTACACCACTGAACGACCGCCCCCACGGCCACAAGTCCTACCCAGGAGGACCTCATAATGAATAATGTCTGAATCGGTTTCGGGGAAGCGAAAAAAGGCAAAGTCGTGTCGACCTGCCAGTGGCGCGTCACAATTTTTCCTTACTTTGCCACAATACTTGCAATCTGTGGTTGCACCGCAGTTTCCGGATCGTCAATGGTAGCGATGGGAAAAGGTACCGAAGATTGGCATGATTTTTCCCGGAATTTCCGGGGGAAGCCGGCTTTTCTGGCGACCGCCAGCGTCAGCCATGAGGCGCAACTGTTTCCACCTCGTGAACAGAACCACCGGCAACCAAGTCGTTAACCCAGATGCCGAAATCCGGCTGACCCTGGTTTCGTGCCGTCACGCCTGTTGCCGGAATGCGGAAAATGCTGCGGATTCCACCGGTCTTTTTCCAAAGGCGGAACGGTCCTGTCCGTGAACAAGCCGAATCACCGCGCCGGCGACCAGTCGGACGACCGGGTCCTGCCAAAAACCGCATGAGATGGTGCCCGAGGTGAGATTCGAACTCACACACCCGTTAGGGCGGAGGATTTTGAATCCCCTGCGTCTACCGTTCCGCCACTCGGGCCCGAGGCGGGTTTATCCTGCGCGGGAACGGGCGTCAATCGCCCGGCCCGGGCCATGCGTCTAGAGCGTTCGTGCGGCAAAGGTGTCGCATTGGGCCAGATCGCCGGATTGCAGGCCGCGCAGGAACCAGCGGGACCGTTGCTCGGATGTGCCATGCGTGAAGGTATGGGGCATCGGGCGCTGGCCGGCGTTGCGCTGCAGCGTGTCATCCCCGATCTGGCGCGCCGCGTTCACCGCCTCTTCCAGGTCGCCCGGCTCGACCGACCCGAACTGTTCATGCGCGCCCCGGGCCCAGATCCCCGAAAGGCAATCGGCCTGAAGCTCGATCCTGACCGAGATCTCGTTGCTTTCGGCCTGGCTGACCTGCTGGCGGACCTGGTTCGCCTTGCCAAGGATGCCCAGCTGGTTCTGGACATGGTGGGCCACCTCATGGGCCACCACATAGGCGGCGGCGAAATCCCCGCCGGCCCCCAGCTTGCGCGACATCGTGGTGAAGAAATCCGTATCCAGATAGACCTTCTGGTCGCCGGGGCAGTAGAACGGGCCGGTTGCGCCGCTGGCCCCGCCGCAGGGTGACTGCGTGACGCCCTTGTAAAGCACCAGAACGGCCGGCGTATAGGCGCGGTTCAGCTGTTCCTCGAAGACACGCGCCCAGACCTCTTCGGTATCGGCCAGCGTGACCGACACGAATTCCCCCGCGGCGCGGTCGGCCTCGGTCATCTCGGAACCAGCGGGCGCGCCGCCGACGCCGGGATCGTTCAGCAAGGGCGTGACGTCGACGCCGAGGAAATAGCCGATCGCCAGGATCGCCAGAAGCCCCACGCCCCCCACGCCGCCGGCACGGACCGCACCGCCCCGGCCGCGCCGGTCCTCGATGTTGCGGCTGCCGCGCCGCCCCTTCCATTCCATGACCGTCCCCCCCTGTCCCAATTCCGCCGCGACCCGGATCCTGCGCGGAAAGGTGCCTTTCCTATCCATAGGATATGCCATGCCGCCTGGCAAAGCCGAAGTCGCGGGCTTGACGCAGCATCCGCCCCGTGATGCAAGCAGGGCCAACCGCAAACGGGGGCAAGGGCCAGTGATCCGCGCGCTTTACGATTGGACATTCTCCCTGGCCGGGCACCGCCACGCGATGGCGGCGCTGGCCTTCGTGGCCTTCATCGAAAGCTCGGTCTTCCCGATCCCGCCCGACATCCTGATGATCCCGATGATCCTCGCGCGGCCGCACCGCGCCTTCGCGATCGCGGCGGTGGCGACGGTGGCCTCGGTCGTGGGGGGGCTTTTCGGCTATTTCATCGGCGCCTACCTGTTTGAAACCGTCGGCCAGCCGGTGTTGCAGTTCTATGGCAAGGACGCCTATTTCGACGAATTCTCGCAGCGCTACAACGAATGGGGCGCATGGGCCGTGCTGATTGCGGGCGTCACCCCCTTCCCCTACAAGGTGATCACCATCCTGTCGGGAACGACGGGCCTGTCGCTGACGGTGTTCATGGTGGCCAGTGTCGCCGCGCGGGGCTTGCGCTTTTTTCTGGTCGCGGCACTTCTGTGGAAATACGGCCCGCCGGTCCGCGACTTCATCGAACGGCGTCTGGGGTTGATGTTCACCCTGGCCGTCCTGCTTCTTCTGGGCGGGTTCGCCGCCGTGAGGTATCTCTGATGTCACGCACGACGCTCATTCTTCTGGCCGCAGGCGGATCGGCCGCGCTTCTGGCGGCGGCCTTCGGCTTTCAGCACATCGGCGGCTATGCGCCTTGCCAGATGTGCCTGTGGCAGCGCTGGCCGCATGCCGCGGCGGTGGTCATCGGGCTTCTGGCGCTGCTGCTGAAAGGGCGCACCCTGCCCTGGCTCGGCGCACTGGCCGCGCTCGCCACGGCGGCGATCGCGGCGTATCATTCGGGGGTGGAGCGGAAGTGGTGGCCTGGCCCGGCCTCCTGTTCCTCTGGCTCGATCGAGGGGCTGAGCGTGGACCAGCTCCTGGATCCGACGATCGTCGTGGCGGCCCCCGTCCCCTGCGACGAGATCGTCTGGCAGATGTTCGGGCTGACCATGCCGAACCTCAACCTCTTCGCGTCGCTGGCCCTGGCGGCGGTCTGGGTGATGGCCGCGCAGATCCGCCGCCGCTGACGGCCTGCGGGCGCCCGCAAGGACGGAGTCGGGAAGGAAGGGGGGCTGTCTGCCCCCCTCTTTGGCTGCGCCAAATTCACCCCCCGAGGGTATTTTCGCCAGGTTGAAGGACAATTTGAGTCAAATGCGCTTCAACCTGACGCAAATATCCCGGGGGTGAGAGCCGAAGGCCCGAGGGGGCAGCGCCCCCTTTCCGCGCCCCGAGCCGCCGGATGGCGGATCACTCCGTCACTGCCGGAAGGTCACCGACAAGACGTTCGTATTCCTGGATCGCGAAACGGTCGGTCATGCCGGCCACATAATCGGCCACGATCCGGGCCAGTTCCGCGTCGCCCTGCGCGGCATCGACATCGGCCCGCCATTCCTGCGGCAAAAGCTCGGGTCGCGACAGGAAGAGCGGGAAAAGCCCGTTGACCACCTTCGTCACCCGCGCGCGTTCGCGCATCACGCTGGGGGCACGGTACATGCGGGTGAAGAGGAACGACCGCACCGCCTTCAGGTCCTGGTAAAGCGGTTTCGAGAAGCGGATGATCGTGGTGCCCATGGCGCGGATGTCGTCCACGGATTTCGGCTGCGCGGCCTCGAGCCGCCCGCGCGCCACCGCGATCACGTCCTCGACCATCACGCCGAAGACGCGGCGCAGGGCTTCGTGCCGGCGCCGCATCCGTTCGAGGCCGGGATAGATCCGGTCGACCTCGGCGAAGGCGGGGCCGGTCACGGGAAGCTCCATCAGGTCGGTTTCGGAGAAGAGGCCCGAGCGCAGCCCGTCATGCAGGTCATGATGGGAATAGGCCACGTCATCGGCGATGGCCGCCACCTGCGCCTCGGCGCTGGCATGGGTTCCCAGTTCCAGATCGAAGGCCGCGTTCACCTCGGCCAGCGCATAGGGCAGATCGCCGGTGACGGGACCGTTGTGCTTGGCGATGCCTTCCAGCGATTCCCAGGTCAGGTTCAGCCCGTCGAAATCGGCGTAATGGCGTTCCAGCCGCGTCACGATCCTGAGCGCCTGCGCATTATGGTCGAACCCGCCATAGGGGGCCATCAGCGCCTCCATCGCGTCCTCGCCGGTATGGCCGAAGGGCGTGTGGCCCAGGTCGTGGGCCAGCGCGATGCATTCCGCCAGATCGGTGTTCAGCCCCAGAACCCCCGCGATGGTGCGCGCGACCTGCGCCACCTCGATCGAATGCGTGAGCCGCGTGCGGTAATAATCGCCCTCATGTTCGACGAAGACCTGTGTCTTGTGCTTCAGCCGTCGGAAGGCGCTGGAATGGATGATCCGGTCGCGGTCGCGCTGAAAGGGGGATCGGAACGAACTCATCCGTTCCGGGAAAAGCCGCCCGCGCGAGGCGTCGGGCTGGCAGGCATAGGGGGCAAGCATGGGTCCGCCTGTTCTTGTCTGGTCTTCCTGCTCATCCTATATTGCCTATGTCGCAGAAAAACAGGGGCTTTCGCCGTGATGGACCTGACGCTTCCGCCGCGCGTGACCGATCGCGCCTTCGCCCGCCTGGCCGAGATCGCCGAGGCGACCGGCGAATTGCGCGCGCTGCGCGTGGCCGTCGAGGGGGGCGGATGTTCGGGGTTCCAGTATGACATCCGGCTGGACGATCCGGCCTCGGGCGATCTGGTGATCGAGAAGGACGGGCAGAAGGTGCTGGTTGACGAGGTGTCGCTGCCCTTCCTGCAGAATGCCGTGATCGACTTTTCCGATGAACTGATCGGGGCACGTTTCGTGATCGAAAACCCCAACGCCAGTTCGTCCTGCGGCTGCGGAACGTCCTTTTCGATCTGACCGGGCGGCTTGCCGCGTCGTCCGTTTTCCGCAGATTTCGCAATCTCTTCCTAGACATGCGACATCAGGGCGCTAGCTGTCCCGCAACGGAATTGGGACAGGACGGAAGATGGACACTGCGCTGATCCTCGGGTCGGGGCCGAGTGCCCCTCTGGCACGTTCCTGGCCGCGCGGCGCCTTCGGGCGGATCGTGGCGATCAACAACGCCCATATGATCCGCCCCGACTGGGACGAATGCATCTTTCCCTGGGATTTCCCGCAAGACCGCCAGCCGAGCCCGGCAGCCGGGCAACGGCTGGTGACGGAGGCCGATTTCGTGCCGGCGCAGAACGCCTTCGGCGGCTTCGTCTATGGCGGGGGCACGATGGCCTTCACGGCCGCCTATTGGGTGCTTCATGCCCATGCCCCGCGCGTGATCGGCTTCATGGGATGCGACATGCATTACCCGCGCCAGGGCCGGACGCATTTCTACGGACAGGGAACGCCCGATCCGCTGCGCGCGGACATCACGCTGCAATCGCTCGAGGCGAAGTCGGCGCGGGCGATGGTGCTGGCGGCGATGCAGGGGATCGCCTTGGTCAACTTGTCGGACGGCCCGACGCGGCTGGTCTTTCCGCGGGTCCGGCCCGACCGCATCGACCGCGCGGCACCCGCCTCCTTCGATGAAGCGGCCGCAAACCGCGCGCTGCGGCGTGAGGCGGAGCTGGGTTATCTGGTTCCCTCGGGCCGCTACTGGGAAGAGATCGGGCGCCTTTCGGCGGTTGAATTGCGGCATCTCGACGATCTGTGGCTGAAGGCCGCCGCCCCCGCGATCCGGGCCGCGGCCTGAACCGGGTTCTCAGCGCAGCCGCAGAAGATGACCGCGCGCCAGGAACTGGCCCGCGATCCGCATCCAGCGTGGGGCAGCGGCCACCGGGCTGTCGGGCAGGCCCGGTTCCTGCACATGGATGTGCAGGTGCGGCTCGGACGACCGTCCGCTGTTGCCGACTTCGCCCAGGGGCGCGCCCTGGCCCACCTCCTGCCCCTCGCTGACCTCGATCGAACCGGGGCGAAGATGCGCCAGCACGACCCAGAGGCCGCCGCAATCCAGGATGACGTGGTTTCCCAGCGGAAACTCGATGTCCATCTGCGACACGGGCATGTCGGGCAGCGCGGCTTCGGTGGCGACGACGCGACCCGCGCAGGGGGCCAGCACGGGGCGGCCATAGATCAGATAGCGGGACGGGTCCTCGGCCTGCCCTTCGGTCTTGCGGCGGCCCAGGTCGTCGATGGCCACCAGATCGACGCCATGCATCTGCCCGCGCCAGCGTTCGGCCCGGTCTGCGGGAAGGCGTGCCACCGCAAGATGCGCGTTGATCAGGGTGTGGCGTCCGCCATTGGCCACCCAGTAGACGCCTTCGGGAAGCGGCGGCGCCAGATCGGCCAGCGTGCCCTCGGGTGCGCGCCGCCCGTCGAGCGCCACGACGACAAGCCCCGCGCCGATCCCGGCAAGCGCCAGCACCGCCCCACCGGCCAGCAGCCGCGACCGGTTGCGGACCGACCGGCGCAGGCCGAACAGGGCCGCCAGCGCCCAAAGCCCGCCCATCACCCAGGGCGCATGGACCGAGGGCCATTGCCACATCCCCACTAGCCCGACGCCGGCGATCGCCAGCCCCACCGCCCCCGCCTGCACCCACCGCCAGCGACCGGCAAAGGGCCGGAACGCCAGCCACAGGATCAGCAGAAGGCAGAAAATCGTCTGGATCAGGGGAAGATAGGTCATCCGGGGCCTTGCAACCGTTGCGCGTGTGGTCCTGCTATCGCGCGGCGGTCGGGTTCCGTCAAACCGGCCCGGCGGCATTCCGCCTTGCCGGTCGGCGGGTCTCTGCCTAGAACGGTCGGTGCAGCCCCGATCCTTGCGCAAAGGTCCGCCGATGAAACTTGCCACCTTCAACATCAACGGCATCAAGGCCCGGGCCGAGGCGCTGCCCCGCTGGCTGAACGCCGCGCGCCCCGATGTCGTCTGCCTGCAAGAGATCAAGTCGGTGGACGACGCCTTTCCGCGCGAGGTGTTCGAGGGGATGGGTTATCGGGTGGAAACGCACGGGCAGAAATCCTTCAACGGCGTGGCGATCCTGTCGCGGCTGCCACTGGAGGATGTGACGCGCGGCCTGCCCGGCGACCCCGAGGACGAACAGGCCCGCTGGATCGAGGCGACAGTGATCGGGGACAAGGGCGCGATCAGGGTTTGCGGGCTCTATCTGCCCAATGGCAACCCCGCGCCGGGGCCGAAATATGACTACAAGCTGGCCTGGATGGACCGGATGCAGAGCCGCGCCGCCGAACTTCTGGCGACCGAGGAACCGGTGGCGATGATCGGGGATTACAACGTGATCCCCCAGCCCGAGGATGCGGCAAAGCCCGAGGCCTGGGTCGAGGATGCGCTGTTCCTGCCCGAAAGCCGCGCGGCCTTTCGCCGGATCCTGCATCTTGGCTTTACCGATGCCTTCCGCGCGTGTCATCAGGGGCCGGGGCATTACACCTTCTGGGATTATCAGGCGAATGCCTGGGAACGGAACAACGGCATCCGGATCGACCATCTGCTGCTGTCGCCGCAGGCCGCCGACCGGCTGACGGATTGCCAGATCGACCGGATGGTGCGGGCGGGCGACAAGCCTTCCGATCACGTGCCGGTCTGGGTCGAACTGGACATCTGACGCGCCGCCGCCGCCGGGTTCGACCGCTCAGGCGGCGGTCACGTCGTGGCCATAGATCCAGTCATAGCGCGCCAGCGCGAAATCCGGGCGGATCGCGCCGAGCGCACGCAGGCCCAGATGCGCCACCGCCCGCACCGGCCCGCCCAGGTGATAGGCCCGCGCATTGGCATTGGCGGCCTCGACGATCCGCGCGCAGCGCGGCGCGCGGGCCGCCTGATAGGCCGAAAGCGCCCCGGGCGTGATCCCGTCGCGGTCCAGCGTCGCGGCCAGAACCCAGGCATCCTCAAGCGCCATGTTCGCGCCCTGCGCAAGGAAGGGCAGCGTCGGATGCGCGGCGTCGCCCAGGATGGCGGCCACGCCTTCGGGCATCGCCTTCTGCCAGGTCCGCGCGACATTGTGCCGGAACAGCCCCCAGAGCCAGCATTCCTGCACCTCGGCCAGCCAGCCTTTCACACGCGGATTGAAGGCCTCGAAGGCCACCCGCAAGGACATCGGGTCGTCCTTCAGGTTCCAGCCCTCCTCGACCCAGCGGCGGCGTTCCTCGACCGCCACGATGTTGCGCAGGGTCCCGCCGCGCAGGGGGTAGCTGACCAGATGCTTGCCCGGCGCCATGTGAACCTCGGCCACGGGGTCGGCGCCAGGCTCGCAGGGGATCACGGCGCGCCAGGCCACCTGATTGGTGAAGAAGGGCGCCGTCACCCCGTTCAGCGCATGGTGGACCCTGGAATGAAGCCCGTCGGCCCCGATCAGAACGGCAGGGGCATGTTCCACGCCCTGGGCCGTGACGATGCGCGGGCGCGCGCCGGAAAGGTCGACCGTCTCGATCCGCTGCAGCAACCGGATCTCGACCCCGGCGGAACGGGCGCCTTCGGCCAGAAGGTCGATCAGGTCGGCGCGGTGCATCAGGTGATAGCTGCCCCTGCCCCGCGTCAGGTCGATGCCCGTGACCGGCGCGCCATCGGGGCCGTTGATCAGCCGCACGCCGGTGGCCCGGATCGACCCCGCATCAAGCGCCTCGCCCAGACCCAGGGCGCGCAGCACCGCCGCGCCGTTCGGGCTGATCTGAAGTCCCGCGCCCACCTCGCGGATCGCCTCGGCCTGTTCCATCAGCGTGACCTGCGCACCACGCAGCGCCAACGCCCGCGCCAGCGCAAGGCCCGCCACGCCCGCCCCCAGGACCGTTACCGGTGCACCATCAAGCTTCATGACCCCTCCCCGGCACAGCCGGCCCCCGAAACACAAGACGCCGGGCCTTTGCGGACCCGGCGCCATTCTGTCTGCCACATGGCTTTCCCGCAAGGCGGCCGCTACCCACCGGCGCGGCCCGCCGCTGCGTTCAGTCGTCGCGGTGCACCTTCTCGCGCCGCTCGTGGCGTTCCTGCGCCTCAAGCGTCATGGTCGCGATCGGGCGGGCGTCCAGCCGCTTGAGGCTGATGGGTTCGCCCGTCACCTCGCAATAGCCGTATTCGCCGTTCTCGATCCGCCGCAGCGCCGCGTCGATCTTGTTGACGAGCTTGCGCTGGCGATCCCGCGTGCGCAGTTCCAGCGCGCGATCCGTCTCTTCCGAGGCGCGATCGGCGAGGTCCGGCACGTTGCGGGCGCTTTCCTGCAGATTGTCGATCGTCTCGGCCGACTGTTCAAGAAGCTCGGACTTCCACATAACCAGTTTCCGCCGGAAGTATTCCAGCTGGCGCTCGTTCATGAACGGTTCGTCTTCCGCCGGACGGTAGTCGTCGGGAAGGAACGTCTCTGCCTTCATCCCTGCACTCTCCTCAAGGTCGGACCGTGCCGACAAGTGGGCGACTGTCATGGTGCACGCTCCTGCTGGCGCCCCTCTAAACGAAGCGGATGGGATTGTCACTAGCGGTTGCGAGGTTTTGTGTGCGCCGCTACCCTTATCCGCAACATCCCGAACCAGAGGCCCGAGCGCACAATGAAATTCCAGTCCACCGCCGGTTACGTGGCCACCGATGACCTGACAATGGCGGTCAACGCGGCTGTGACCCTGGAACGCCCGCTTCTGGTCAAGGGCGAACCGGGCACCGGAAAGACGGAACTGGCGCGGCAGGTGGCCTCGGCCCTGGGGCTGCCGATCATCGAATGGCATGTGAAATCAACGACAAAGGCACAACAGGGCCTTTACGAATACGACGCCGTCAGCCGTCTGCGCGACAGCCAGCTGGGAGATGCGCGCGTCAACGACGTGAAGAACTACATCCGCAAGGGCAAGCTGTGGCAGGCCTTCGAGGCGCCCGGAAAGGTCGTGCTGTTGATCGACGAGATCGACAAGGCCGATATCGAATTTCCGAACGATCTGTTGCAGGAACTCGACCGAATGGAATTTCACGTCTACGAGACCGGCGAGACGATCCGCGCGACCAACCGCCCGATCGTCATCATCACCTCGAACAACGAAAAGGAACTGCCGGACGCCTTCCTGCGGCGCTGCTTCTTCCACTACATCCGCTTTCCCGACATGGAAACGATGCGCGCCATCGTCGGCGTGCATTTCCCCGGCCTGAAAGAAGCCCTGCTGACCGAGGCGCTGACGCAGTTCTTCGAGCTGCGCGAGATGCCGGGACTGAAGAAGAAGCCTTCGACATCGGAAGTGCTGGATTGGCTCAAGCTGCTTCTGGCCGAGGATCTGGCCCCCGAAGACCTGCGGCGCGAGGGCAAGGCGGTGCTGCCGAAACTGCACGGTGCGCTTCTGAAGAACGAACAGGACGTTCACCTGTTCGAACGACTGGCCTTCATGGCGCGCGGCCAACGCTGAACCATGTGAAGGACGAGAGACAAACCCTTGAACCCGCGCAGGGAATCGGGAACGGGAATCGGGACCAACGGCCCGGAATTTGCCCTCGTTCGGCCACAGTCACATCACGGCGCGCCGGATTTTTGACATAACCTGAAACAATTCGCGATCTTGCCGCGGCAAATCTGGCGGTCGGCGCGATCCGGGCACCCAGTGCTAGATTCGGGACAATCCCGAAGATTCCCAAAGATTGACACAAGCAAGCCCCGATACCGACACTTCCGGCAGGCCATATCGAAAGGTGTGGGCCGAAAAGCGCCTGGGTTGTATTCGCAAGGAAACAATCGCCTTCCAGTTCCAGCTTTGTTGCCGGATCGGCAACGCGGGAACCGGATCCGCCCCGGCGGAAGGGTGATGCGGAACGTCCGGCGTTCGACGGCAGGCATGGGGGCCCGAAAGGCCAGGGTGAAGGAAGAAGTACGGCAAGACGTCGTTCACATCGCCGGTGCGGGGGCATCGGTGCGGGGGGACGGAGCCACGAGTGTAGGAATGTGACGGGTTTCGGCGCGAATTGCTCTTTCGTCCGGCGCCCATGAATTGAAAAGGCTGCCAACCATGAAATTGCTGCCAGCGCTTGCGCTTCTGGCATTGTCCGCCTGTGTTTCGGCGACCCCGCCGCGAACCGCCGAGGTTTCGATGCGCGGGACCTCCGACACGGTGTCGAGCAAGTCCGCACCCACGGCCCCGGCCTTCGCGGCGCTTCCCGCCGTGCGGGCGGCGACCCGGTCCAACAGCGAGATTGCCGCAGATTTCCTCGACCTGACCTTCCGTATGGAAAGCGGGCGCGAGCTGCCGGTGCTGACCCGGTTCGAGGGGCCGATCACGGTGGCCCTGACGGGTCAGGTTCCGGCGACGGCCCCGGCCGATCTGGACCGCCTCTTGGCGCGCCTGCGGGCCGAGGCGGGGCTGCCGGTCAGCCGCGCCGGTGCAGGTGCAGGCGCTTCGATCACTGTGGAATTCGTGCCGCGCCGCCAGATCCAGGCGACCTATGCCAACGTGGCCTGTTTCGTCGCCCCGCGCGTATCCTCGTGGGATGAGTTCACGTCCGCCCGCGGCACCGCGCGCCTTGATTGGACCACCCTGCGCCGCCGCGACCGCATGGCGATCTTCGCGCCCTCCGATTCCAGCCCCCAGGAAATCCGGGACTGCCTGCATGAAGAGATCGCCCAGGCGATAGGGCCGCTGAACGACCTTTATCACCTCGCGGATTCGGTGTTCAACGACGACAACTTCAACACCTCGCTCACATCCTTCGACATGCTGGTGCTGCGGATGATCTATTCGCCCGACCTGCGGTCCGGGATGACCCGGGCCGAGGTGGCCGCCGTGGTGCCGGGACTGCTGGCCCGGATGAACCCGGCGGGCCAGTTCGCCGGGCGTGGTGCCGCGCAGCGCACGCCGCAGGCCTGGATTCAGGCGATGGAAACCGCGCTTGGCCCGCGCGCGGGATCGCCCGCACGGCGCGATGCCGCCAACCGTGCGCTGGCGATCGCCATGTCGCAGGGCTGGAACGACGCACGCCTTGCCTTCAGCCACTTCGCCGTGGGGCGCGTCAACCTGGGCCATGACGCACAATCCGCGCAGCGCGGCTTTACCGAAGCCGCCCGGCTGTACCGCGCCCTTCCCGGCGGGCATGTCCATGCCGCGCATGTCGACATGCAGATGGCGGCCTTCGCACTGACCCAGGGCGATGGCGCCTCGGCGCTGGCGCTGGCGGATCGCGCGATTCCCGTGGTGCAGCGGGCCGAGAACGCGGCGCTTCTGGCCACGCTGAAGCTGGTCAAGGCCGAAGCGTTCGAGATGTTGGGCCGCGACGCCGAGGCACGCGCCTTGCGGGTCGACACGCATCCCCTTGCGCGCTATGGCTTCGGCTCGGACGCCACGATCCGGGCAAGAACGCGCGACATCGCCTCTCTTGCCCGCGCGGGGTCCAGTGGCTGATACGGAGGGCGGCTTCCCGTCGTCCGCGACGGGGAGTTGCAGATGATCGTCATCGCCGGTTTCGTTCTGGGCGTGGTGCTGGGTGCGGGTATCGCGAAAAAACGCGGCGGCAAGCCCGCCGACATGGCGCAATACGCCGCCGTCTATGGCATCGCGTTTTCGCTTGTGGGGCTGTTCGCCACGATCTTTCTGGAACGGGCCTTGTAAGCGATGTTCCTGCGCTTCTTCGATGCGTTGCGCAGGACGGGGGTGCCAGTTTCCCTGCGGGAATACCTGTCCTTTCTGGAAGGTCTGGCCGCAGGCCTTGCGACCTATGACATCGAGGGGTTCTATTACCTCGCCCGCGTCGCGATGGTGAAGGACGAACGCCATCTGGACCGGTTCGACCGCGCCTTTTCCGAATGTTTCGAGGGGCTTGAGGCAATAGGCCCTGAACAGGTTCTTGAGGCGGTGGACATCCCGCCCGAATGGCTGGCGAAACTGGCCGAAAAGCACCTGACCGAGGCAGAACGCGCCGCGATCGAGGCGCTTGGCGGGTTCGACAAGCTGATGGAGACCCTGCGCCAGCGGCTGCAAGACCAGAAAGGGCGCCATCAGGGCGGCAACAAGTGGATCGGCACCGCCGGTACCAGCCCCTTCGGCGCCTTTGGCTACAACCCCGAAGGCGTGCGGATCGGGCAGGACAAAAGCCGCCATCAGCGCGCGGTCAAGGTCTGGGACCGACGCGAGTTCCGCAATCTCGACGACAAGGTGGAACTGGGGACGCGCAACATCAAGGTGGCGCTGCGCCGCCTGCGGAAATGGGCGCGCGACGGCGCGATGGAAGAACTGGACCTTGACGGCACCATCCGCGCCACGGCCGATCACGGCTATCTGGACGTGCTGACCCGGCCGGAACGCAGGAACGCCGTCAAGGTGCTGCTGTTTCTGGACATCGGCGGCAGCATGGACCCCTATGTGAAGGTCATGGAAGAACTCTTCAGCGCCGCGCGCGCCGAGTTCAAGCATCTGGTGCCGTTCTACTTTCACAACTGCCTTTACGAAGGCGTCTGGCGCGACAACCGCCGCCGGTGGGACGACCAGACCCCGACATGGGAGGTGCTGAACACCTATGGCAGCGATTACAAATGCATCTTTGTCGGCGATGCCAGCATGAGCCCCTACGAGATCCTGCATCCCGGCGGTGCGAATGAACACTGGAACCGCGAGGCGGGGCAGGTCTGGCTGGAACGGGCCTGCGCCAAATGGCCCGCGCATCTGTGGATCAACCCGGTGCCGGAACAGCACTGGCAGTACACCCAGTCCATCGCCCTGATCCGGCGCATATTCGTCAATCGCATGGTGCCGATGACGCTGGACGGGATCGCCCGTGACATCCGGGAGCTTGGCCGATGACACCGCTTCGCAGGCTCTGGTCGCGCCACCCGGTGCTGTTGACGGCCTTTGTGCTGGCGGCGGCGCTTTCGGTCTTCTTCACCGGGCGGATCGTGGTGAAGTCGGTCTACTGGGCCACACACCGCGAGGCCGGGATCGCACCCTGGATGACCGTCGGTTACATCGGGCGGAGCTGGGACCTTGACCCGCGCGAGATCGACGCCCGCGCCGGCCTGCCGATGCCCGAACGGGGCCGCCCCCTGACGCTTGAGGAAATCGCCCGCGAACGCGGCGTGCCGGTGGAAGATATCGTGTCGCTGGTCCGCGCGACGGTCGCGGATCTCAAGGCCGAACAGGTCGACGAATGACCGACTGGTTCCTGTCCCTTGTTCCGGTCTACGGTCCCTGGCTGGTCGGGATCGCGACCTTCCTGGCCTGCCTTGCCTTGCCGATGCCGGCTTCGGTCATCATGCTGGCGGCGGGCGGTTTCATCAGCGCGGGCGACCTCGCGCTGGTTCCGGTGCTGGTGGCGGCGCTTGGAGGCGCGGTCGCGGGCGACCAGCTGGGTTATACGATCGGACAGCGCGGCGGCGTCCCGCTGCTGGAGCGGCTGTCACATCACGGCGGCCGCGCCCGGTTGATCGGCCAGGCGCGCAAGCTGACCGACGAACGCGGACGGCTGGCCGTCTTCCTGTCGCGCTGGCTGTTCAGCCCGCTTGGTCCCTATGTGAACTTGCTTTCCGGCGCGATCGGGCAATCCCGCACGGTCTTCACCCTCTGGGCCGTGGCCGGAGAGGTGGTCTGGTGCAGCCTCTACATCCTGACCGGGCGCGCCTTCGGCGGCAATCTTTCGGCCGCAGCCGACATGTTGGGGTCGGTTCTTGGGCTGATCGCCAGCCTGACGGCGACGCTTCTGCTGGGCTACGGGCTGTGGCAGCTCTACCGCCGCGAGCTGCGGCGGAAAGAGGCGGGAAAAACCGGATCACAACCGTGATGGTCCCCTTTCCCCGCCTGCCCGGACGATCCATATCTGACGCATGACACTTGCCAAGTTCCTTCCGCTGCTGCTGGCCCTCGTCTACGCCTGGGCGATGTATCGGTTTTCTGTCTGGCGGACCGGGCGGCTTCTGGATGCGAAGTCGCATCCGCTGAACCTGCCCGAAATCAACCGCCTGACCCGGCGGATGGCCGATGCGCTTGGCCTGCCGGAACTGCGCGTCCATGTCTTTGACGTGGACCCGGTGAACGGACTGGCCGCGCCCGACGGACGGATCTTCCTGACGCGGGGTTTCGTCCAGAAATACCGCACCGGCGAGGTGACGGCGGAAGAGATGGCCAGCGTCATCGCCCATGAACTGGGGCATGTGGCGCTTGGTCACACGCGCCGCCGGATGATCGACTTTACCGGCGCGAATGCGCTGTTCGTCATGCTGACGGCGCTTCTGAGCCGCTTCATCCCCTTCATCGGCGTGCTGATCGCCAATGCCATATCCTCGGCCCTGGTCGCGCGCCTGTCGCGACGCGACGAACACGAGGCCGATGCCTATGCCAGCGCGCTGCTGGTCAAGGCGGGGATCGGCACCGGGCCGCAGAAAAGCCTGTTCCGCAAGCTGGACCACATGACGGGCAACCATGGCGCGAACGTGCCCGAATGGTTGCGCAGCCACCCCCAGACCACCGAACGCGTCGCCCGGATCGAGGAACGCGAGGCGCGGTGGGCCATGGGCCGCGAGGCCTGAGGTAACTGGCGGCGACGGAAGCGGGGCGCGCGGGCGTTTGCACAAGGAACGCGCCGAACCCGCCCTGAACGAGGCCCCCCCATGCCCGCCCTTCTGTCCCGCTATGCCACGCCCTTCATCACCGGGCTTTTCCTTGTCTCGCTTGTCACGGGGCTAGCGCTGTTCTTCCACGTCGGCCCCTCGGGGCTGCATGGCGCGCATGAGATCCTGAGCCTCGTGCTGATCCTGCCCGTCATCCTGCATGTCTGGAAGAACTGGCGCCCGATGACGGCCTATTTCCGCCGCGCGCCGATGATCGTGGCGCTGGTGCTTTCGGCGGTGGCGATGGGGCCGTTCCTGATGCCGCAGGACGGCACGAGCGGCGGTCGGCCACCGCAATTCGCGCTGGCGCAGGCCGTGCTGGCAGCCCCGCCCGAAACCGTCGCCCCGGTCCTTGGCCTGTCAGCGGAGGGGTTGGTCCAAACCCTGCGGGCCACGGGTTTCGAGGCGGCGGCGGACGGCGTCGCGCTGAGGGACATCGCGGCCCGTTCCGGCAAGACCGAAGGCGACATGGCCCTTGCCCTGATGGCGGGACGGCCGTAGGCCCTGCTCAGGCCCCCATCGCGCGGGCCAGACGGCCAAGGTGCGCGCGCTTCATAAGCGCCTTCAGCGAAACGTCCTGCCTGGCCAGTTCCACGGCCCGCCGGTGTACGCGGGCCACGACCGAGCCAACGGCCTCGGGGTCGTCCGACCAGAGTTCCCACAAAAACCCGTCGGGATCGCGCCGGTCGATGCCTTCGGCGGCCAGAACATGGCGCGGAAAGTCCTGTGCGTTGAAGGTCACGATCGCATCCGCCCCGGCCGCGACCGCCACCGCCAGAACGTGCAGGTCATTGTCATCGGGCAGGACCAGACGCGCCTCGATGTCCGGTCGCGCCCGGACAATCGCCTGCGGAAAGCGCGCACGCATCACCGTGGCGGCGGCCTCGGCCTCCAGCACCGCGGCGGGGCCGAGCTTGACGCTGGCGCGGCGCCATTCCTCAAGGATGCGGTCGGACCAGAGGGGCGTGAAAAGCCCCGCCTCGGCCACGCCCAGAAGGATCTCGCGCAGCACGGTGGGATAGATGACGCAGGCGTCCAGAACCGCCTTCACCTGCCCTACCCGTCCAGCCGGAAAAACAGCGATTTCAGGTATCCGCTTTCGGCCAGTTGCGGCAAAAGCGGATGGTCGGGCCCGGCAAAGCCCGTGTGGATGATCTGTCCGCGCCGGCCGCCGCGCCCGATCCCGCGGGCGCTTGCGTTGCGGAAGGCCGTCAGGTCTGCGGCATGGGAACAGGAACACAGCACCAGATACCCCCCCGGCGCGACCAGCGGCGCGGCCAGGCGGGCGATCCGTTCATAGGCGCGCAGGCCCGCCTCAAGCGCGGGTTTCGCAGGGGCGAAGGCGGGCGGGTCGCAGATCACAAGATCAAACCGCGCGCCCTCGCGGCCCAGATCCTCGAGCACGGCAAAGGCATCGCCCGCGCGGGTCGTGAAACGGTCGGCCACGCCGGTCGCCTCGGCCCCCTTGCGCGCCAGATCAAGAGCGGTGGCCGAGGCATCGACCGCCAGCGCCTGTTCGGCGCCCCCGGCCAGTGCCGCCAGCGCAAAGCCGCCGACATGGGTGAAGACATCCAGCACCCGCGCGCCCCGCGCCAGACGCGCCGCAAAGGCATGGTTCGGGCGCTGGTCGAAGAACAGCCCCGTCTTTTGCCCGCCCAGGACATCGGCCATGTAGGTCGCGCCGTTCATCGGCACCGGGATCGGGCCATCGACGCCCCCCGAAAGGACCTCCGTTTCCTCGGCCAGGCCCTCAAGACCGCGGGCGCGGCCCGTGCCGTTCTTGATCACCGTCGCAATCCCCGTCACGCGGCGCAGCGCCTCGGCCAGCGCGGGCAGATACGCCTCGGCCCAGGCGGCGTTCGGCTGGATCACCGCGACATCGCCGAACCGATCGATGATGACGCCGGGAAGCCCGTCCGCCTCGGCATGGACCAGACGGTAGAAGGGCGCGTCGAACAGCCGCTCGCGCAGGCTCAGGGCCCGCGACAGCCGCGCCGCACACCAGTCCGCGTCGATCACGGCCTCGGGGTCGCGGTCCAGCATGCGCGCGATGATCTTCGATTGCACGTTGACGGTGACAAGGCCAAGCGGTCGCCGTTCGGCATCCTCAAGCACCGCCAGCGTGCCGAGATGCAGCGCCTGCGTGCGCCGGTCGGTCACCAGTTCATCGGCATAGACCCAGGGAAAGCCGTGACGGATCGCGCGCGCCTCGGCCTTGGGGCGCAGGCGGACAACGGGACGGGCCACGGAAGGGCCGGCGGGGCGGGCGCTGGCCGGCACGTCGCCGGCATCGGAATGCGAAAAAGGGGGCGTCATGCCCCCTTCCCTATCCTCATTGCCCGCGTTCGGGAAGTCCTGCCGCGCGTCGGATCAGTAGACCTGCGCGACGGTCATCACCGCCTCGGGTGCCGCGTTCTGCGACACCAGACCCGGCGGCAGCGCAACAGGCGCCGACAGTTCGCGCCGGATCGACGCGGCCAGCGCCTCGATCACGACGACGCGTTGGGTGCGCCCGGCCATTTCCTCGGCGATCGCGGCCTGACCGCCCGCGCCCTTCACATCAGCCACTACATTGCGCGGCCCGTCGATGATCTGGCCGGTCGTCGCATCGCGCAGCGTCAGCTTGTAGCGCATGGCATGCGTGCCGCCCACGGTGTAGCGGGTCTTTTCCGTCAGGCAGTGAAAGCGCGTCACCTCGGCCTCGACGATGACGGCGGGACCGCGCTGCATCCCGGCGGTGCCGCCCGCGAAGGCTTCGTCAAAGATTCTCTGGACCTGTGCATAGCGGTCGCCCATCGGCTCGCCACGCCAGACGATATCGGCCACCGGCATGAACAGGTTGGCTTCGGAAACCTTCAGGCTGCGGGGCACCGTCACGCGGATGTCCGCCACGGTGAACTGCGGGATGCGGGCGACCTGCTGTCCGGGGTCCTTCGAGGCGACGGACACATCGCCGGGCACCGGCGTGATCGCCCGCGACGCGGGATCGGACGACACACAGGCCGACAGGGATGCGGCAACCAGCGCAGCGGCAAGGAAGCGAATCGCTTTCATCGTTACAGCCCTCCTAGGCTTTGACCCATACCCTTGCCTTGCGCGCGCATTGGGGCAAATCTTGGGAAAAAGCGGTGCGAAACGGTGGTGACCACCGCTTTGCACCCGCCCTCTGGCAGCGCCGCCTGCGCGGCGGACGCATCCTGCGCCGGACTGCGACAGTTGCCCGCGGCACCGGGTCGTTTGGCGCGATCGTGACGGTGGAAGGGTTGTTAGCGCTAACAAATCCTGTTATGTGACGCGCCAAGATCGGGGATGTGGCGCGTGCCGCCTGCCCCCGGACAGTCAAGCGGAGTTGGCCATGACCTTGAATTCCACGATCGCCCGGGTGACCGACCGGATCCGCGAACGGTCGCGGCAGACACGGGGCGACTATCTGGCGCGGATCGGACGGGCGGCGGATGCAGGCCCCGCGCGGGCACATCTGACCTGCGGCAACCAGGCCCATGCCTATGCCGCGATGGCCGAGGACAAGGCCACGCTTGCCGAAGGCCGCGCGCCCAACATCGGGATCGTGACCGCCTACAACGACATGCTGTCCGCCCACCAGCCCTATGAGGATTATCCCCGCCTGATCCGCGCGGCGGCCCGCGCGGCGGGCGCCACGGCCCAGGTCGCAGGCGGCGTGCCGGCGATGTGCGACGGCGTGACCCAGGGCCAGCCGGGCATGGAACTGTCGCTGTTTTCCCGCGATGTGATCGCGCTGGCAGCAGGCGTGGCGATGTCGCACAACACCTTCGACGCGGCGCTTTACCTTGGGGTCTGCGACAAGATCGTGCCGGGGCTGATCATGGCGGCGGCGACCTTCGGGCATGTCCCGGCCGTCTTCGTGCCCGCGGGCCCGATGACCAGCGGCCTGCCGAACGACGAGAAGGCGAAGGTGCGCCAGCGCTTTGCCACGGGCGAGGCGACGCGCGCCGAACTGATGGCGGCCGAGATGGCCAGCTATCACGGGCCGGGCACCTGCACCTTCTACGGCACCGCGAACACCAACCAGATGCTGATGGAGTTCATGGGCCTGCACCTGCCGGGGGCAAGCTTCGTCAACCCCGGCACGCCCCTGCGCGAGGCCCTGACCCGCGCCGCGGTCGAACGCGCGGCCCGGATCACGGCGCAGGGCAACGATTACCGCCCGGCGGGGCAGATCCTGGACGAACGCGCCTTCGTCAACGGCCTGGTCGGGCTGATGGCCACGGGCGGATCGACGAACCTTGTGCTGCACCTGCCCGCGATGGCGCGCGCGGCGGGCGTGATCCTCGATCTGGAGGATTTCGCCGATGTCTCGGACGTGGTGCCGCTGATGGCCAAGGTCTATCCGAACGGTCTGGCGGATGTGAACCACTTCCACGCGGCGGGGGGCCTTGCCTACATGATCGGCCAGCTTCTCGACGCGGGCCTTCTGCATCCCGATGTCAGCACGGTGGCGGGCGACGGCCTTGCCCCCTACCGGCAGGAACCCCGGCTTGAGGCCGGGCGGCTGGTCTGGGCAGACGGTCCGGCCGCCACCCAGAATGACCGCATCCTGCGCCCGGCGGGCGATCCCTTCGCGCCGACGGGCGGGCTGAAGCAGCTTTCCGGCAACCTGGGGCGCGGGGTCATCAAGGTTTCGGCCGTGGCGCCCGACCGACATGTGATCGAGGCGCCCGCCCGCATTTTCCACGACCAGGAAGACGTGAAGCGCGCCTTCAAGGCCGGGGAATTCACGTCGGACGTGGTCGTGGTGGTCCGTTTCCAGGGGCCGCAGGCCAACGGGATGCCAGAGCTTCATTCGCTCACCCCCACCCTGTCGGTGCTTCAGGATCGCGGGCTGAAGGTGGCTCTGGTGACCGACGGGCGGATGTCGGGCGCCAGCGGCAAGGTGCCCGCGGCGATCCATGTCTCGCCCGAAGCGGCCACGGGCGGGCCGCTCGCCCGGCTCAGGGATGGCGACATCGTCCGGCTGGATGCCGTGGCGGGGACACTGTCGGTGCTGGCCGCCGATTTCGACAGCCGCGACCCCGCCCGCCCCGACCTTTCGGCCAACCGGCACGGCATCGGGCGCGAACTGTTCGAATCCTTCCGCCGCAGCGTGGGCCCCGCCACCGAAGGGGCCGCCGTCATCCTCTAGCCCCGGCCGGGAATGGGTATTTTCATCAGGTTGAAGCAGAGGCCGTTCCCCTTCAATCTGAGACAAATACCCCCGCCGGAGGCATCAGCACCAACCATCCCGCACCATTGCGGGGATCAGGGAGACCACCGTCATGACGCCCGCAGAACAATCCGCCCGCGCCGCCGAGATCTGTCGCATGGCCCCGGTCGTGCCGGTGCTGGTGGTCGACGACCCGGCCCATGCCGCGCCCCTGGCCCGCGCGCTGGTCGCGGGCGGCCTTCCCGCGCTCGAGGTGACGCTGCGCACCCCCGCCGCGCTGGAGGTGATCCGGGCGATGGCCGAGGTCGAGGGCGGCGTGGTCGGCGCGGGCACGCTGCTGACCCCCGGCGACGTGAAGGCGGCGAAGGCCGCCGGCGCGCGCTTTGGCGTCTCGCCCGGTGCGACGCAGCGCCTGATCGCGGCCTGCGAGGACGAGGGGCTGCCGCTTCTGGCCGGCGCCGTGACCGCGTCCGAGGTGATGGCGCTGCTGGAGGCGGGTTATACGGTCGGCAAGTTCTTTCCCGCCGAAACCAGCGGCGGCGCCGCGGCGATCAAGGCACTGGGGGGGCCGCTGCCGCAGATGGCCTTCTGCCCCACGGGCGGCATCGGGCTGGGGAACGCCCGCGATTACCTGAGCCTGTCCAATGTGATGTGCGTGGGCGGCAGCTGGATCGCGCCGAAGGCGATGGTGCAGGCGGGCGACTGGGGCGGGATCACGCGGCTCGCGGCAGAGGCGGCCGCCCTGCAGCGCTAGGGATCAGGACGCGCCCGGCTTCGCCCCGGTCAGCCCCTCGGTGTCAGTGACCCCCGGTATCAGACCAGCGGCATCAGACCCCAGGCACCCGTGCGGCGCGGCCGCCGCGCCGGCGGGGGGCCTTGGGGGCTTCCAGCCCTTCGGTCAGCACAGCCGTCATCGGGTGGCCGGGGTTGGGCAAGCCATACTCCGCGATCAGCGCGCGCAGCGCATCGGCCACGGGCACGCCCGGTTTCAGGCTCAGCGCCCAGTCGACAAAGATCGACCGGCATTCGCCCGGCGTGATGCCGTCGATGCGGAAACTTTCCCGCACCAGCCCCTTCGGATCCGCCTCTGAAAGCTGCACGCAGCGCCTCCCCATCGTTCAGTCCTCTTTCGGCGCGGGTCCGATCCGCGCCTCGATGATCGCGGCCGCAGCGGCCACGCCCTGTTCCAGCCGGTGCGACAGGTCCTCCTCGCCCTCGCAGCCCATCTCGCGGATCAGGAAGCGCCGACCGCCCTCGCCCACCCGGTCCATGTCCAGCGCCCGGTCGGTCAGAAGCCGGCTGCCCGCCTGCACCCGCCAGCAGAACCTGTAGGTGTCAAGCAGCGTCCGCTCATCCGTTTGCGACAGAAACCCGCCTTTTGCGCCAGCGCGCAACTGCTGTTCGACGCGCCGTGCGGGATCGCCCGCGCGCAGCGCCGCCGTCTGCGCCAGAAGTTCGATGTCCATGATGCGCCCGGCGCCGTTCTTGGCCTCCCACAGGGTCGTGGCGGGCTTGGCCGCCTGAAGGCGCGCCCGCATCTCGGCCACATCGGGCAGCACCCTTTCCCCCTGTCCCTTGACCGTGATCACCTCGCGGCGGAACGCCTCGATCGTGGCCATCAGTTCGGCCGGTCCGGTGATCGGGCGGGCGCGGGTCAGGGCCAGGTGTTCCCAGGTCCAGGCCTCGTCCATCTGATAGCTGCGAAAGCTTGCCAGCGATGTCGCAACCGGCCCCTGCCGCCCCGAGGGCCGCAGCCGCATGTCCACCTCGTAAAGCCGCCCCTCGGGCATCTGCGCGGTCAGCGCGGTGACCATCGCCTGCGTGAGCCGCGCATAATAGGGTCGCGTGGCCAGGGGCTTCGGCCCCTCGCTGGCCTCCACCCCCGCATCGTCATAGATCACGATCAGGTCAAGGTCGGACCCCGCGTTGAGCCGCCCGGCGCCGAGGCTGCCCATCCCCAGAAGCACCGCACCCCGACCGGGCGGCGGGCCGTGGCGGCGGGCGAATTCGCCGCCCACGACGGGCCAGAGCGCCAAGATCACCGCATCGGCCAGATCGGCATAGGACTTGCCCGCCTCGAAGGCGTCGATCAGGCCGCGCAGGTGATGCACGCCGACGCGGAAGTGCCATTCCTTCATCCAGCGCCGCGCGGTGTCGAGCTTCTTTTCGTAATCCGCGACCGCGGCCATCGCATCGGTCAGCCCCCGCGCCAGCTCCGCCGTGCCAGGCCAGGGGGCAAAGAAGCTGCCGCCGATGACCGCATCCAGCACGCCCGCGTTGCGCGCCAGGTAGCGCGCCAGCGCGGGTGTCGTGGCCGAGATGTCGGCGATCAGGTCGATCAGCGTCGGGTTCGCCTCGAACAGGGCGAAAAGCTGCACACCCGCCGGCAGGCGGGCAAGGAAGCCGTCGAAGGCGACCAGCGCCTCGTCGAAATTCTCGGCCTTCATCAGCGATTTCAGAAGCTGCGGGCGCAACCTGCGGAAGGATTGCACCGCGCGCTCCGACCGCAGCGCCGGATAGGACCGCCAGCCATCGACGATGGCCTGGGCGCTGTCCGAAAGGGCCGGACCGTCCGCCACCTGGCCCGGCGCGAAGAATCCTTCGGTCAGGTGGTCGGTCCGTTCCAGCCGTTCCTTCAGGCCCGCACGAAAGGCCGCCACATCGGCCTGCCCGCAGAAATGCGCGATCCGCGCCACGCCCTCGGGGGTGGCGGGCATGTCATGGGTCTGCGCGTCGTTCACCATCTGAAGCCGGTGTTCGACCTCGCGATGCGCACGGTAAAGCGTGACGAGTTCCCCGGCGATGGCCTCGGGCACCCAGCCCTTTTCCGCCAGCGCGTGCAGGCCACCGACGGTGGTGCGGTCACGCAGCGACGGGTCGCGCCCGCCCGCGATCAGCTGGCGCGTCTGGGTGAAGAACTCGATCTCGCGAATGCCGCCCACGCCCAGCTTCATGTTGTGGCCTTCGATCTGGATCGGCCCGTGCAGGCCGCGATGGTCGCGGATGCGCAGGCGCATGTCATGGGCGTCCTGAATCGCCACGAAATCCAGGTGTTTGCGCCAGACGAAGGGGGTAAGCGCGGCCAGGAACCGTTCGCCCGCCGCAAGGTCGCCGCCGCAGGGGCGCGCCTTGATATAGGCCGCGCGTTCCCAGGTCCGGCCCTGCGCCTCGTAATAGGCCTCGGCCGCCGCCATCGAGATGCAGACCGGCGTCACCGCCGCATCCGGCCTGAGCCGCAGGTCGCTGCGAAAGACGTATCCGCCCGCCGTGATGTCGGACAAGAGCGCGGTCATCTTGCGGGCGACGCGGATGAAGGCCGCGCGCGCCTCCTGCCAGTCCTCGCCATAGCGATCCTGGTCGAACAAGAGGACAAGGTCGATGTCCGAGGAATAGTTCAGCTCGCCCGCGCCCATCTTGCCCATGGCAAGCGCCACCATCCCGCCGGCGGTCTGCGCATCCTCGGGCCCCTGTCCCGGCAGTTTGCCGCGGCGGATCTCTTCGGCCACCAGCCGGCGCATCGACAGATCGACCGCGCGGTCGGCCAGCGCGGTCAAGGTGCCGGTCACGATCTCCAGCGGCCAGACCCCGCCCAGATCGGCCAGCGCGGTCAGAAGCGCCAGCCGCCGCTTGGCCTGCCTCAGCGCCGCGCCAAGATCGTCGAGCGCGACCGCCTCAGGGGCCGCAAGCGCCTCGTCCGCGACCGTCTCGGGCGGGCGGACGAGAGCGATGCGCAGCCAGTCCGCCTCGCGCCGCATCAGGTCGCGCAGATAGGGGCTGCACCCGGCGGTTCCGGCCAAAAGTTCGACGAGGTCCGGCGGCAGGTCGGAAAAGGCCGCGCGCACATCGGCGGCCTGATCGGCATCGAAGGGCAGCGGCGATCGCGTCAGCCGGGCGGAAAAGGCAGCATGGGTCATGCCGGCACCATGACGAGCGCGCGCGCCCCGGTCAACGGGCGGTGGAGCGGAGGGCGATGCGCGGTGGGGCGAGAAGGGGGGCTGTCTGCCCCCCTCTTTGGCTGCGCCAAATTCACCCCCCGAGGGTATTTTCGTCAAGTTGAACGACAATTTGAGTCAAATTTGCTTCACACTGGCTCAAGTATCCCGGGGGTGAGGGCCGCAAGGCCCGAGGGGGCAGAGCCCCCTTTCCTGGCCCGGTCGGGGCTTGCCGTTCGGCGCGGGGCGCAGTCATATGCGCCCGAGGGTGCGAGGGGACGTCCATGAGCAAGAGCCTGAAACGCGTGACTGATGCCCTGGCCGCGGCCCGGGTGGAGGCGACGGTGCTGGAAATGGAGGCCGAGACGCGCACCGCCGGGCAGGCGGCCGATGCGGCAGGCTGCGCGCTGGACCAGATCGTGAAATCCATCATGTTCGGCACGCCCGATGGCCATCTCTGCCTGTTCCTGACGGCCGGCGGCAATCAGGTCGACGCGGCAAGGGCCAGCGCGCTTGCGGGCCAGCCCCTGGGCCGCGCGGATGCCAGGCAGGTGCGGGAGCAGACGGGCTTTGCCATCGGCGGCGTGGCTCCGCTCGGCCATCTGACGCCCCCCGCGACCTGGTTCGACCCGCGGCTGCTGGAGTTTCCCGCTGTCTGGGCGGCCGCCGGGACGCCGCGCCACATCTTCCGGATCGCGCCCGATGTGTTGTTGCGCATCACTGGCGCCACGCTTGCGGATTTCACCGCCTAGGCGCGGCGCCGCGCGCATGTAAAAACTTTTCACATCACCTCTTGACGCGGGGGCAGTGCATGCCGATCTTGCGATATGTGAAGAGTGTTTACATCCCCGCGCAATGGAGACCGCCATGCATATCCAGACTGCCCAACCTGCCACCGGCCGCATCGGCCAGTGGTTCCGCAACGCCGAAAGCTGGCTGGACGCCCGCGGCCGGGTGGCGTGGATCGCCGCCATGGTCCTGGGATTCATCTTCGTCTGGCCCGTGGGCCTGATGCTTCTGGCCTACATGATCTATGCCGGCAAGTTCGCCTGCTCTGCCACCCATCGAAAGGAAAGCGCCATGTTCTGTTCGCGCAAGCACGACACCCGCCACAGCCGCGCCTGGAATTCCTCGGGCAACAGCGCCTTCGACGCCTACAAGGCCGAGACCCTGAAACGGCTGGAGGACGAACAGGAAGCCTTCGAGGCGTTCCTCGCCCGCCTGCGCGAGGCCAAGGACAAGCAGGAGTTCGACCGCTTCATGGAGGACCGCGCCCGCGCGGCGAGCCATCCGGTCGACGCGCGCGAAGACGTGAGCCCGTCCGTGGCCGATGCGCCGCCACGTCCCGGCAGCTATTGATCCCGGCCGCTCCGGGCCCCATCTCGGGCCCGGAGCCGTTCCAGCCCCATTCCGCAAGCGACCGACGATGATGATCACCCCCGTTTCGCATTCCGCCCTTCCCGACCCGCATCGCCACGCCGAATTCTATGCCGACACGCCGATGAAACGGCTGGTCGCCTGGATCGTCGACACGGTGCTGATTGCCGTGGTCGTTCTGGCGGTGCTGCTCCTGACGGCCTTCACCTTCGTGTTTCTTTTGCCTTTGGTGATCGTCGCCGTGTCCTTCGTCTATCGCTATGTCACGCTGGCGCGCGGATCAGCGACGCCAGGGATGCGGCTGATGGCGATCGAGTTCCTCGATCATCGCGGCGAACGGTTCGGGTCCGGCACGGCCTTCTTTCATACCCTGGGCTATGTGCTTTCGGTGGCCTTTGTGCTGCCGCAGATCGCCTCGATCGCGCTGATGCTGACGACCGAGCGGCGGCAGGGCCTGTCGGATCTGGTCCTTGGCACGGTGGCCGTGAACCGGGCCGCCCGTCATTGACCGGCGCCGGACCGGCGGGTTCAGCCGCCGAAAAGCGCGCCGTGGCTGATCTCGAACCGTTCGTCACCGACGAAGATGCGATGCAGGTCGCCCTGCCTAACAGCGCGGAACGCGCCGGGCGCCGCGGCAGCCTCGCCATCGGCCTGAACCGCCATGCCATCGGCGAAGCGGATCAGGCGCAACCCGCCATCCGGCAAGGTGACCGACAGCAGCGCCTCGCCCCCCTGCCCCCGGATCACGGCGAAGGCGCAGTCGCCCAGGGGAAGGCCCGCGGGTGCCGCGCAGGCAAGCAGCCCGGTCGCGTCGAAACCGCCCTGCCCCTCGCCTGTGGTCGCCGGTCCCGCCTCACCCGCCAATGCCGCCGCCGCGCCGGGCGCGTCATCGGGCACCGCCCGCAGGAAATCCCGCAGCACAAAGCCGCGTGGCCCGCCGTCTGCCGCCTCGACCTCGCACCATTCGCGGCCCTCCACGGCGCGGCACCCCAGACCGGCGAGCCTTTCGCCCGGAACGAAGCGCATCAGAACCTCGGCCCCGATCGAGGGCGCGACACGCAGGTTGAGCGTGGTCGACAGCCCCCTGACCTCCCACAGGTCCGGGCCGGCATCCTGCGCCGTGGCGGGCAGGACCGCGCCAGAGAGCAGCGCCGCCAGACCCGCCAGCAGAGCGGACGCGCGCATGCCTTGCATGGATTTCCTCCCCTCGCTGGTTCCGGCCATCCTTGCATGCATGTGGATTTTGACAAGCCCGCAGCACCAAGATTGCAAAGACGGCTTGCGCAATCACAAGGACTTGCTAGGCTCTGGCCAGCGAAATTCCCTTGAAGCCTGATGCGCCATACCGTTCCCATAGCGCCCCAGTTTTATGTGACGGCTCCGCAGCCATGCCCCTATCTTGACGGGCGCATGGAACGGAAGCTGTTCACCGCGCTGCAGGGCGAACATGCGCAGCAGTTGAACGACACGCTGTCGAAGCAAGGCTTCCGCCGCAGCCAGAACGTGCTTTACCGGCCGTCCTGTTCGGAATGTTCGGCCTGTCTTTCTGCCCGCATCCGCGTTGCCGATTTCACGCCGAACCGTACCCAGAGGCGCATCCTGCGCCGCAATGCCGAACTGAAACGCAATGCCACCAGCCCCTGGGCGACCGAGGATCAGTTCGCCCTGTTCCGCCGCTATCTGGACGCGCGGCACGCCGATGGCGGGATGGCCGACATGGACATCTTCGAATTCGCCGCGATGATCGAGGAAACCCCGATCCGCAGCCGCGTGGTGGAATACAGCCGCCCCGATCCCGAAACCGCGGGTGGGCGTCTTCTGACCGCTGTCTGCCTGACGGATGTCTTCGACGACGGGCTGAGCATGGTCTATTCCTTCTACGATCCGGACCTTCAGGACCGCAGCCTTGGCACCCAGGTGATCCTTGACCATGTCGAGATCGCGCGCGAGGCCGGCCTGCCCTATGTCTATCTGGGCTACTGGGTGCCGGGCAGCACCAAGATGGGTTACAAGGCCGGGTTCTCCGCGCTGGAGATCTACAAGGGCGGGCGCTGGCAGGACATCGGGTCGCCCTCGGATCACCGTGCCGAGCTGCACCCTCTGTCGGTCGATCCGATCGCCGAACAGGTCGCCCGCATCAGCCTGCCGAACGCCCGCGTGGTGCGTGACTAAGCCCGCACCGCGCGCAGCACCACGCACCGCGCTGGATCAGACGAAATCCACATGCCGCGACAGGGGTAGTTCCCGGATGCGCCTGCCGGTCGCGGCAAAGACGGCATTGGCCAGCGCCGCCATGGCCACCGGCACGGGCGGCTCGCCGATCCCGCGGACACGGTCGCCGTTTTCAAGCCCCCGCACGGTGATCTGCGGGCATTGGCGGAGCCGCATCCCTTCATAGCTGTCGAAATTCGCCTGTTCTGGCACGCCTCCCGCATAGGTGAGTTCGCAGTTCATCGCGTGGCCAAGGCCAAAGACCACGCCGCCCGCGACCTGGTTCTCGAAATTGACCGGGTCCAGCACCCGGCCCACCTCGGCCGCGACGAACGCCCGGTCGATCCGAAGGCCCGCGCCGGTGTCGGACAAATCGACGATTGCGGCCGTTGGAACGCCGAACGACCGGCAGAAGGCAACACCGCGCCCGCGCATAAGCCCCGCGCCATCTGGGCCGGGCTGCGCGCCCTGCCAATCGGCCATCTCGGCCACCGCCTCGATCACCTTCCGTGACAAGGGATCGTCACAAAGCCGCAGCCGTTCCGCCACCGGATCGGCGCCCGCCGCATGGATCAGCTCGTCCAGCCAGCAGTCGTGAAACACGCCGTTCGCCGATGCGCCGACCGACCGCCACGAACTGACCGGAACCATCGCCGGAACGCGATGCCCCGTGACCCGATAGGCGGGGATCGCAAAGGGCTGATCGGCGGCCCCGGCCACGATCGCCTTGTCCGGGCCGAACACCGGCATCCCCATGCGCCCGACCTGGCTTTCCATCGTGGATTGCGCCGCAATGTCCAGATCATAGGCCACGACCTGCCCGCCTTCGACCCGGCCGCGCCCGCGCGCCATGGCGGCCGGGCGGGGGAAATCGGCGGCGAAATCGGCCTCGCGCGTCCATGTCACCTTGACCGCGCGGCCCGTCACCCGGCGTGCGATCTCGACCGCGACAAGGATGAAGTCATCCTCAAGCCTGCGGCCGAACGAGCCGCCCATCATCTGGTTGTGGACATGCACCGACGCCTTCGGCAGACCGGTCAGACGTGCCACCTTGTCGCGCGCGACGATCGGCACCTGGGTTCCGGCCCAGATGTCGGCCCGGTCCGCCGTGATCCGCACCGTCGCGTTCAAAGGCTCCAGCGCGGCATGGGCGAGGAAAGGCACCCGGTATTCGGCCGTCAGCACCTCGCCCTGTGACAGGGCCGCGTCGATATCGCCCAGATCACGGTTCCGGCTGTCGCGCCGGGTTCCGTCAAGGCTGGCCGCGATCCTGTCCCAGATTTCGGACTGATCGGGCATCGCGCCGGGACGCGGCGCCATGGCCGCCATGCCCTCGGTCCGGATCGCCTGCGCCGCCTGCATCGCCCGCCATGTGTTGTCGGCGATGGCATAGGCGTTGGCCCCGATCACCCCGGCGGCCACGACCCCGCGCATCGCAAGCGCGGGCGCCGTGTCATGGCGCGCCGTCTCGTCCGGCGGGTCGGGCAGCCTGTGGACGGCGGCGAAAACCATGCCCTCGACGGTGAGGTCGATGCCATAGGCCTGCGTGCCGGTGGATTTCGCCACGATGTCCAGCCGCCGGTGCGGATGGCCCAGAAACCGCCATTGCGAGGGATCGCGCAGGCTGTCCACCTGGACCGGCTCCACGCCCGCCAGATCGGGGATCAGATCGGGATAGGCCACCCGCGTGCCATCGGGCAGGACGACGGCGCCGCTTTCGGTTTTCAGATCGGCCTGTGCAAGGCCGGTGCGGGCCGCGGCGGCGGCCTTTAGCGTCTCGCGCGCGACGGCCCCGGCCTGCCGGAGCCGGTCGAAGGCATCCGCCGCCGACGATGACCCTCCGGTGATCTGCATCCCGAGGATCTTGCCCAACACCTCGCCCGCCTTGCGCGAGCCCCGAGCCAGCGTCCCATCGCCCGCATCGGCAAAGGGCAGCCCCTCGGCCAGAACCACCCCGTTCCAGTAGGCGGCCGAGGGCGGGCCGAAATCGGTGCGGATCGCATAGGGATCGACATCCAGTTCCTCGGCCAGAAGCATCGCCTGAAGCGAAACGGTGCCCTGCCCCTTGTCGGCCCGCGGCGTGATCAGGGTCACGCCCTCCGTGTCGATCAGGACATGGGGCGTGATCGCCGCCTGCCCTTCGGCCAGATCGTCCAGAAGCGGATTGTCCGGATCGCGGCGATAGGCATAGGTGCCGAAGACCACGCCACCCGCCAGCGCGACCGTGCCGATCAGGAAGGACCGCCGCGCGATCGTCTTGAGCCTCCCCATCGCCTCAGCCCCCCATCCGGCCTGCGGCATCCCGCACGGCGGCAAGGATGCGCGGATAGGTGCCACAGCGGCACAGGTTGCCGTCCATGGCCTCGATGATCTCGGCATCGCTTGGCGCGGGGTTCTGCGCCAGAAGGCCCGCGGCCTGCATGATCTGCCCCGACTGGCAGTAGCCGCATTGCGCGACCTGATGGTCGATCCAGGCCAGTTGCAGGGGATGCGGCGCGGCGGGGGTGCCAAGGCCCTCGATCGTGACCACCTCGGCGCCTTCCAGATCCCCGGCAAGGGTCTGGCAGGCGCGCACCGGCGCGCCGTTCAGATGCACGGTGCAGGCGCCACAGGCGGCGATGCCGCAGCCGTATTTCGTGCCGGTCAGCCCAAGGACATCACGCAGCAGCCACAAAAGCGGCATGTCGGGTTCGACATCCACCTCGCGCGGGGTTCCGTTCACGGTGAAACGCATGCGCACCTCCCTTTGGACCAGAGCTATCACGGGCCGCCCGAAAGGGAAGACCCCGGCACGGTTGACCCTGCGTCGCATGGCCGGGCCGGGCGCCGGACAGCCCCGCGCAGGATCACTGCGGCCCGGCCACGGGGCCATCCGGACGCGCCGCGATGTCATTGCCCCCGGTCGAAGGCGGCGCGCTCAGCCGTCCCTTGCCTCTGCCAGCCAGTCTGTGACCGACGGCAGAAGCGGGCGGAAATAGGCCACGATCCGCCCCGTTTCCGGCGCGGTCGCGCCTTCGGACCAGGGGGCCACCCCGTGGATCAGCGCGCGATGCAACAGCACCGCCTCGCCCACCCGTCCGGGCAGCGCGCGGCGGGGACATTCGTCGAAGACGCGGCGCCGCGCGGCCTGATAGACCACGGTCACATCCACCGCGCCGGGGTCTTCGGTCCCGGCCATCGCGGCCCGGAAAGCCGCCAGCATGATGCGGTGGCTTCCCTCCCACACGACCAGCGGCGCGGCCCCCGGATCGCAGCCGTTCAGCGCGATGCCCAGAATCCAGCCATGCGGTTCGCGCAGGAAGCGCCGCTTCTCGGTCCCTTCGGCCAGAAGCCCGTCAAGATGCGCGGCATCCCGGTCACGGCGAAAGCGAAAGGCGGCCTCGGACTCGGCCCCGGACGGGCGAGGATAGCCGGCGCGCACCGTGGACAGCTGCGCCCGGTGCAGGGGTTCGGGCGAAAGGCCAAGCACACCCCAGGGGAAGGCCGCACCGGCAATCGCCCCGTCGGGACCGTTCGGCAGGGCATCCACCCCCACGAACCACGTCCCGCCGCAGCGCCAGGGTTCGTCGCTGGCCGCGATCGCGGCCTCGGCCACGGGGCGCGCGGCCTCTGCCCAGGCGGCGATCGCGGGATCGGGCCCGATCCGGCGCCAGCCGGGCCCCGCCGCTACCATCCCGCGACCTTCCGCAGCATGTTCAACGCCACGAGGATGATGAACACGGCAAAGGCGCGCTTCAGGGGTTTGGGGTCCATCGCATGGGCCAGCTTCACCCCCCAGGGCGTCGTGATCATGGTCATGGCGATGATGATGGCGAAGGCCGGCAGGTTCACCGCGCCAAGGGTGAAGGGCGGCGCGCCCTCGATCCGCATGGTCAGGAAACCGATGACCGAGGGCACGGCGATGATCACGCCGAAGCCTGCCGCCGTCGCCACCGCGCGATGGATGGGCAGATTGTAAAGCGTCATCATCGGCACGCCGAAAGTGCCCCCGCCGATCCCCATCAGCACAGAAAAGAACCCGAGCCCCCCACCCAGCACCCCTTTCAGCGCACCGCCGGGCATGGTCTGCCCCAGGCGCCAGTCGGCCCGCCCGAAGGCCATGTAAAGCCCCGCGACCAGGCCGAGGATGCCAAAGATCGCCTGCAGCGTGATCGACCGCAACTGGCTGGCCAGCAGGAACCCCGCCACCGCCCCCGCCGCGATGACCGGCCCCCAGCCCTTCAGGATCGCCCATTCCACCGCGCCCTTGCGGTTGTGGGCCAGCACCGACCGGACCGAGGTCACGATGATCGTGGCCAGCGAAGTGGCAAGGCAGACCTGCATCAGTTGCGCCCCGCCATAACCAAGCGCGCTGAAGGTGTAGAAGAAGGCCGGGACCAGAACGATCCCGCCGCCCACCCCCAGAAGGCCCGCGATGACCCCGGCAAAGGCCCCGATGGCGATCAGAAGGGCCAGAAGGGGCAGCAGGGTGGAAATGTCGGGCATGGCTGACCTTGCGCTTGGGGGGCCTTCGCCCCGCGGTTCCGGTGTCGAGTGGTAGACCATCGGGCGGACGGGGAAAAGATGCCAAGGGCCGTGCGGCCTGTCCCTTTTCCTCAGCCCATCTGCCGCAGGACGCGGGCGACCGCGCGGGACGAGGCCGAAACCGCCCCGGCCAGATAGCCCGGTTCGCTGTCGCTGACCTCGCTTCCGCCGAGGTGGAGCCTTTCGCCCCATGCGCCCTTGACCCAGACCGCCGCGGGCGCGGGATGCCCGGCGTCCAGCGGGTCGGCCCCGGTCGCGGTCAGCGGGTCGGCGGCCCAGTCCTTCACCAGGGTCGCGCGCGGATGCGCCGCCTCGGGGCCGAAGGTGCGTTCCAGTTGCGCCAGACAGGCCGCGACAAGCGCCGCCTCTCCGACTTGGGCGCGGTGACGGGCCGGGATGCCGACGAAGCCGAACAACGCCGCCTGACCGCGGGCGGTGGAGGCATCGTGGATCTCGGTCATCGGGCCTGCAAGGCTCTGCGCGCTGCCCGACAGCCCCGCCATGCGCCAGAAGGGCCGGTCATAGACGGCGATGACCTTGGCATGGGGCGCCATCCAGGTGGGTGTCGCCTGCCAGAGGCGCCGGGTTTCGGGGGCAAGATCGGGGGTGAAACGCAGGCGATGTTCCATCAACCGGGGCGGAAGGGCGGCGATCACCTGTTCGGCGAGGATCTCCTCGCCCCCGGCCTCCCCCGCCCCGCCCAAGGTCAGCGTGACCCCTTGGGCGCCAAGCGCCAGCGCCGCGACGGGACGTCCCGAATGCAGCCGCCCGGCGGGCAGGTCCGCCGCCAGCGCCCTGACCACGGCCCCGGTTCCGCCCCGAAGGCGCATCGAGGGTGGATCCTGCGGCAGGGCCGGATATCGCCGCGGCCCCTCTCGCAGGCTGCGTTCGAACATCATGTCGCCATCGGCGGCCTGGGGGAACCCGGCAAGGCCAAGGTCTGCCACCAGATCCCCGATCGCCGGTTGCATCCGGGGCCAGTACCACGAGGGGCCAAGGTCGAACCCGTCCTCTGCGGGCCGACCCGCGCCATCGACCGTCAGGATGCGCCCGCCCAGCCTGTCCCGCGCCTCGAACAGATGAAAGGAAACGCCCGCCGCCTGCAGAAGGCGCGCCGCGTTGAGCCCGGCGAGGCCCCCGCCGATGATGGCAACCTGCGTCTTCTGCATCCCTGCTGTCCCCTGCCTGCCCCGCGTCCGCCGCAGGGTGGCATCTGGCGCCGCGCGGCCCGGCGGCAAGGTCCCTGCGGCTGTCGTCAGCCGGCCCGCACGGCCTCGGCCGCCTGTGTCACCTCGGCCAGCGCCCGGTCGATCAGGTCAAGCCCCGCGCCGTCCCGCGATGCGCCTTCCGACAGGACCCGCCGCCAGCCTCGCGCACCGGGCTTGCCGTGGAACAGGCCCAGCATGTGCCGGGTGATCTGATGCAGCCGCCCGCCTTCGGCCAGGTGATCCGCGATATCGGGCCGCATCGCCTCGACCACGGCAAAGGCATCCCGGCCCGGCGCATCGCCCCAAAGCGCATCCGCCCCGATCAGCACATTGCCCGGCTCGTGATAGGCCGCGCGCCCGATCATCACCCCGTCAAGCCCCCGCTCCAATAGCCCCCGCGCCTGCGCAAGCGAGGTGATCCCGCCGTTGATGCAGATCGTAAGATGCGGAAATGACGCCTTCATCCGCAGCACGAGGTCGTAATCGAGCGGCGGGATCTCGCGGTTTTCCTTTGGCGAAAGCCCCTGCAACCATGCCTTTCGCGCATGGATCACGAAATGCGACACGCCCGCCGCGGACACCCGGTCGATGAAATCCGGCAGCACCGTTTCCGGGTCCTGGTCATCCACCCCGATCCGGCATTTCACCGTAACCGGCACCGGGCTTTCGTCGCGCATGGCGGCCACGCAATCGGCCACCAGCGCGGGCCGTTCCATCAACACCGCGCCGAAACAGCCCGATTGCACCCGGTCGGACGGGCAGCCGACGTTCAGGTTGATCTCGTCATAGCGCCAATCCCGCGCGATCCTGACCGCCGCCGCCAGTTCCGCCGGGTCCGACCCGCCAAGTTGCAGCGCGACCGGATGTTCCGCCGTCGAATAATCGAGAAGCCGCGCCTTCGGTCCATGAACGATCGCAGCCGATGTGACCATCTCGGTATAAAGCATCGCCCGCGCCGTCATCAGGCGGTGGAAGTACCGGCAATGCCTGTCGGTCCAGTCCATCATCGGCGCGACCGAAAGGCGCGCGGCGTCGGTCGTAAGGGGGGTGCTGGTTTGGGCCACCTGTTGCCTGCGGGGTCGTTTCGGTCATGGGGCGCGCGGCGGGGCATGCGCCATGGTCGGGCCTGGCGGCAGCCCCTGTCGCGCGGCGTCTTCTAGCACCCTGGCGCGACGACAGAAAGGGGCAGCGAGAATTCGCAGCGGACCGGGGGATTCCGGGGCCGTGCCGCCGGGCGTCGGCCACGCGGATGGGCAAGCCCGGCGCGGGTGCGCGATGCGCCTCTGATCCGTCTGGCCTTTCCCGGTTGCCCTGCCCTCTTGCCCTGCCCCCTTGCCCTGCCGCGCGCATTGCGCTCACATGGCGTGGACAGGGGCAAAGGCGCGACACCGCACAGAAGGAACAGGACCATGGCCGGCATCCGCAACGTCCTTTTCGTGATGTATGACCAGCTCCGGTTCGATTACCTGTCCTGCGCCGGGCATCCGCACCTGAAAACCCCGAACTTCGACCGGCTGGCGGCGCAGGGGGTGCGTTTTGCGCGCAGCTATGTGCAATCCCCGGTCTGCGGCGCCAGCCGGATGAGCTTTTACACCGGGCGCTATGTCCATTCGCACGGCGCGGCCTGGAACAACTTTCCGCTGAAGGTGGGCGAAACCACACTGGGCGACCACCTGCGCAAGCTGGGGGTGGACAGCTGGCTTGTCGGCAAGACCCACATGAAGGTGGATGCCGAAGGCATGGCGCGGCTTGGCCTTGCCCCCGACAGCGTGATCGGCGCGCGCGTCGCGGAATGCGGCTTTGATGTCTGGGTGCGCGAGGACGGGCTGGTCGCCAAGGGGCCGGACGGGTTCTATGACGAAAAGCGCAGCCCCTACAACGAATGGCTGAAGGCCAGGGGATATCCCGGCGACAACCCCTGGCACACCCATGCCAACGCGGGCCGCGCCGGGGATGGCAGCCTCGCCTCGGGCTGGCTTCTGAAGAACGCCCGCCTGCCCGCCGCGATCGACGAACCCGACAGCGAAACCCCCTGGCTGACCGACGAATGCATCCGCTTTCTGCAAAGCCCCGAGGCGCGCCGCCCCTGGCTTTGCCACCTGTCCTACATCAAGCCGCACTGGCCCTATATCGTGCCTGCGCCCTACAACGATCTTTACGGGCCGCAGCATGTGCAACGGGCGATCCGCCATCCCAGGGAACGCGACGATCCGCACCCGGTCCATGCCGCCTTCATGGCGAACCCGATGGGCCAGACCTTCAGCCGCGACGAGGTGCGCGATACGGTGATCCCGGCCTACATGGGGCTGATCGCGCAATGCGACGATCATCTGGGCCGCCTGCTGGATCACCTGGAGGCGACCGGCCGGATGGCGGACACGATGATCGTGCTGACCTCGGATCACGGCGACTATCTGGGCGATCACTGGCTGGGCGAGAAGGACCTGTTCCACGATCCGTCCGTCCGCATCCCGCTGATCGTCTACGACCCCCGGCCCGAGGCCGATGGCACGCGGGGCACGGTCTGCGATGCGCTGGTCGAATCGATCGACCTGGCCGCCACCTTCATCGAGGCGCTCGGCGGCAAAAGCCCGCGCCACATCGTCGAGGGCCGGTCGCTGCTGCCATTCCTGCAAGGAAAGACCCCGCCGGACTGGCGCGAAGTGGTGATTTCCGAATACGACTATTCGGCCACGATGATGGCGAAATGGCTGGATGTTCCGCCCGTCGATGCACGGCTGTTCATGGTCTTTGACGGGCGGTTCAAGTTGATGCATGCCGAAGGCGGCTTCCGCCCGATGCTGTTCGATCTGGAAACCGACCCCGACGAGGTGACGGACCTTGGCGACGACCCGGCCCATGCCGATACCCGCCAGCGGCTCTTTGGCCACCTTGCCCGATGGGCGCGCAGGCAAAGCCAGCGCACCACGATCTCGGACGAGACGATCCTTGGCATGCGCGGCAAGTCCCGGCGCAAGGGCATCCTGCTGGGTGTCTGGGACAAGGACGACCTGACCGACCCCGAGGTGCGCGCCGCGGTCGAGGTGCCGACCGGGGACACATGACGGGGACGCATGACGGGCGCCGCGTGAAAGGCTGCGCATGACCGACACAAGGTTCGGGCTTGTGCGGCTTTCCGCCAATCGCCGGGGCGGGAAAGGGATCGGCATTCGCGAAAGGAACGGGCTTGTAGTATTCCTTTGAGGGTAACAGCCTTCGGGTGACCCCATGCGAGTGACGCTGACCGGACAGTATCAGACGGTCTATGAAGGACAGGCGGCCATCCAGAACAATTCATGGGGCGTCGATCTGTGGGGATTTGACGACTGGGTGCGTGGCCGCGATTACGCCCAGACCATCACCTATACGCCGGGTGACATGCTGACCGGCCTGGTCGCGCGCTGGCACTACCCGTCGACCGAGGAAGGCCACATCCTTGGCTACCCGGAAGTCATCATCGGCTTCAAACCCTGGGATCAGGTCGGATCGAGGTTCCTCATCGGTCGGGCCGACGACCTGAAGACCCTCACCGTCACGGCGGATGTGGACATCTGGGGGGATACCGAAAGGTTCAACATCTCCTACGACCTGTGGCTGACCGACAGCCCCACCGGGCATTACAGCACCATCACGGCCGAGGTGATGATCTGGCTTCACGCCGGGGCGCTGGACGATCATTCGACACCCGTGGCCACCCTCCGGATCGGAGAGGCGACAGCGCGGATCTTCCACCAACCGGCGATGAGTTCCGGCACCGACCAGACCTGGTCCTATACAGCCGTCGTTCTTGACCGGCCGATGCTGGAGGGAACGGTCGATGTGGCGCATATCCTGAGGATGCTCGAGCGGCGCGGCTTCATCGACGGCGACGACTATCTGACATCGATGGAATTCGGCGCCGAGGTCCAGCACGGCTCCGGGGGCTACCGCCTGAACCGGATGACATGGGACCACGCGCGATTTCGGATCACCGAAGGGGCCGACCGCGTGCAGGGCACCGATGGCGGCGACTGGATCCGGGGGCGCGATGGCCCTGACAGCCTGAACGGATGGGCCGGGGCCGACACGCTGGAAGGCGGCCGGGGTGCCGATCACCTGTCGGGCGACCGCGGGCGCGATGTCCTGAACGGGGGCCGGGGCACGGACCTGCTGACCGGGGGAAGCGGCGCGGACCGGTTCGTCTTTGCCGAAGCCGATCGCGCCGGTCCGGAGCCGGCCCCAAGGGACCGCATCACCGATTTCCGGCCCGGACTCGACCGGATCGACCTTCGCGGGCTTGATGGGGACCGGATCGCCGAGGGGGATCAGCCCCTCGCGCTGATCGGGGCCAGGGCCTTTTCCGGCACACCCGGCGAATTGCGGCTGAAGGTTTTGCGCGACCATGCGGCCCTTCTGGCCGATACCGACGGCGACGGGCGGGCCGACTGGGCGCTGCGCCTGGACGGCGTGACGGCGCTTGCGCCCGGGGACCTTCTGCTCTGACCCGCCTCAGGCCCAGTCCAGCACCACCTTGCCCGACTGCCCCGACAGCATCGCGGCAAAGCCGTCCTCGAACCGGTCGGCCGGGAAGCGGTGGGTGATCACCCGGCGCACATCCAGCCCGTTTTCCAGCATGGCGATCATCTTGTACCAGGTTTCGAAAATCTCGCGGCCATAGACGCCCTTGATGGTGATCGCCTTGAAGACGATGCGCGACCAGTCGACCGGCGACTTGCCGGGCGGGATGCCCAGCATGGCAATGCGCCCGCCCATCACGAGGCTCTCCACCATCTGGTCAAGTGCGATCTGGTTGCCGCTCATCTCTAGGCCCACGTCGAAGCCCTGCGTCATCTTCAGCCGCGGGATCACGTCGCGCAAATCCTCGCGCGCGACGTTGACCGGCACCACGTCGGCCACCGTCGCCGCCAGATCCAGACGCGCCTGGTTGACATCGGTGATGACCACATGGCGCGCGCCCACATGGCGGGCGACCGCCGCCGCCATGATCCCGATCGGCCCGGCGCCGGTGATCAGCACATCCTCGCCCACCAGATCGAAGGACAGCGCGGTATGGACGGCATTGCCGAGCGGATCGAGGATCGCCCCGATCTCGTCGTCGATCGCATCCGGCAGGGGCACCACGTTGAACGCGGGCAACCGCAGGTATTCGGCAAAGGCCCCCTGTTCGTTCACCCCGATCCCGCGGGTTTCCGGATCAAGGTGGAAGCGGCCCGCCCGCGACTGGCGCGAGTGGCGCCCGATCAGGTGGCCCTCGCCCGAACAGCGCTGGCCGATGGCGAGGTCCGTCACATTGGCCCCCAGTTCCACGATCTCGCCCGCGAATTCGTGGCCCGTCACCAACCCGACGGGCACCGTGCGCGCGGCCCATTCGTCCCAGTTCCAGATATGCACGTCGGTGCCGCAGATCCCGGTCTTCCGGATCCGGATCAGCACGTCGTCAGGCCCGATGGCGGGCACCGGCCGCGTCACCGCCCAAAGCCCGGTTTCGGCGCGTTCCTTCGCCAGCGCCTTCATCATCCTTTCCATCAGATCGCCCCCACCTTGCGCCCGGCCGCCGCGAAGGCATCCAGCGCGAAATCCAGATCATCCGTCGTCAGCCGCGCGTTCATCTGCGTGCGGATCCGCGCCTGCCCCATCGGCACGACCGGATAGAAGAAGCCGGCCACATGAACCCCGCGCGTGGCCAGATCGGCGGCCATCTCCTGCGCCAGCCGCGCCTCGCCCAGCATCACCGGCACGATCGGATGTTCCCCCGGCAGCAGCCGGAAGCCATGCGCCTGAAGGCCCGCGCGCCAGTAGGCGGCATTGCGGAACAGGCTGGCGCGCAGATCGTCGGCCCGTTCGACGATGTCGAGCGCAGCCAGCCCCGCCCCCACCACCGCCGGCGGCAACGCGTTGGAAAAGAGATAGGGGCGCGACCGCTGGCGCAACATCTCGATCACCGGCTTCGGCCCGGCGGTATAGCCGCCAAGCGCGCCGCCAAGCGCCTTGCCAAGTGTTCCGGTCAGGATGTCGGCGCGCACGCCGAAATGCGCGGGCGTCCCCCGCCCGCCCGGCCCCATGAAGCCCGTGGCGTGGCAGTCATCCACCATCACCATCGCCCCGTAAAGGTCCGCCAGCGCGCGGATTTCCGGCAGGCGCGCCAGATAGCCATCCATCGAGAAGACGCCATCCGTGGCGATCAGGATGAACCGCGCGCCCCCCTCGCGCGCGGCCTTCAGCTGCGCTTCCAGGTCGGCCATGTCCGAATTGGCATAGCGGAAGCGCCGCGCCTTGCAGAGCCGGATGCCGTCGATGATGCTGGCATGGTTCAGCGCGTCCGAGATGACCGCGTCCACGGGCCCCAGAAGCGGCTCGAACAGGCCCCCGTTCGCATCGAAACAGGCCGCATAGAGGATCGCATCCTCCATCCCGAGGAAGTCGGCAAGACGCGCCTCGAGCGCGCGGTGCCCGTCGGCCGTGCCGCAGATGAAGCGCACGCTGGCCATCCCGTAACCGCCCCCGTCCATCGCGTCCTTCGCCGCCGCGACAAGGCGCGGATCATCGGCAAAGCCAAGGTAATTGTTGGCACAGAGGTTCAGCATCGGGCGCCCGTCCATCACGACATGGGCGCCCTGCGCGCCGTGGATGGCGCGTTCGCGCTTCATCAGGCCCTCGGCCTCGATCCCGGCGAGGGTGGCGGTGAGATGATCCAGAAAGGGCGCCGAATCCGTCATGGCAGAACTCCTCCGTGATAGCGGAATATATGACGCAAAACCGGAAATTCGTCAAGATAGCGGATGCGCATCCGCCAAACCGGAATCACGCAGCGCCGGGCCAAGGGGGCGTACGAAGATTTTTCGACGAAAAATCTTCGCCCCCCGCGCCGCGCGCATCAACTGCCCTGAACGATCAGGATCGCCCGCGCCGATGCATCGCCGGCGCGGATCTCGTGCGGCCGGTCTGCGGCGTAGCGCGCGGTGTCCCCCGCCGACAGCGCCTGTTCCTCGTCGCCGCTGCGCACGGTCAGGGTGCCGTCGATCACGGTCAGGTGTTCGCGGCAGCCCGCGCCGTGCGGGTCCGACACAAGCGCGCCCTGCGGCTGAAAGCTCAGGTCATAGACCTCGTGTTCCCCCACCGCCTCAGCCGGGGAAAGGATGCGGATGCGCACCCCCGTCCCCCGGCCCGCGATGACCGGCGCGGCGGTGGCGCGGGTCACCTCGATGCCGGGCGCGGGCCGCGGCTCCAGCAATCCCGCGAAATCGACCTGCAGCGCCTGCGTCAGGTTCCACAGCGTGGCCACCGTGGGCGAGGATTCGCCCCGTTCGATCTGGCTGACCATCGACCGGCTCACGCCGGACAGCTTTGCCACAGCATCCAGCGACAGGCCGCGCGCGCGCCGCGCCTCGCGCAGGCTGGCCGCCAGACGGTCGTGGATGTCGGAACGCGGGTTCATGGGCGGCATCCTGCTGCGGATGCGGCGCGCGGTCAATCGCGGCCTTGCGGCGCCGGGATATCCGGCGGCACGGCCTTCCCCGGCTCAGGTGCCGCAGAAGGTGCGGTAGCCCTCGGTAAAGCCCGTGGGTGCGGGAAGGGCAAACGCCTCTTGCCCCTGCTGGTCGTCGAAGGGCCGCGTGATCACGGCCAGCAGCCGCTCGAACGGCGCCATGTCCCCCGCCGTGGCCGCGGCCAGCGCCTCTTCGACCAGGTGGTTGCGCGGGATGAAGGCCGGGTTCGCGGCCCGCATCCGCGCGGCCGACCCGGCGTCGATCCGCCGTCGCCAGCGCGCCAGCCAGCCGCGCGCCGCATCCGTGCCGCCGGATCCCAGGATCGCAAGCACCGGCCCGTCATCTTCGGTCGCCCGCGAAAGGGCACGGAAGGTCATTGTCCAGTCGGCACCCGCGGCCTGCATCAGGGCCAGCAGATCCTCGGCCAGCGCCCTGTCGCCCCCGCTTCCGTCCAGGTTCCCGCCCGCGCCCGCACCCTCGTCCGCGCCCGCACCCTCGCCCGCCAGACCCAGCTTGGCCCGCATCAGGCGCAGCCATTCGGCCTCGTAAAGCGGTGTCACCGCCTGCAACCGGTCATTGGCGATCTCGATCGCCCGGTCGGCATCGGGGGAAAAGAGGCCCAGCATCGCCTCGGCCAACCGGGCGAGGTTCCAGACCAGGATCAGCGGCTGGTTGGCATAGGCATAGCGCCCCTGCCGGTCGATCGAGGAAAAGACCGTGCCGGGCGCATAGGCCTCCATGAAGGCGCAGGGGCCATAGTCGATCGTCTCGCCCGAAATGGTCATGTTGTCGGTGTTCATCACCCCGTGGATGAACCCGAGCGCCATCCATTGCGCCACAAGCCGTGCCTGCGCGGCCGCCACGGCGTCGAACAGCGCGAGGTGGGGGTTTTCCGCCCCGGCGGCTTCGGGATGGTGGCGGCGGATCGCGTAATCGGCCAGCGCGCGGACCTGTGCGGCATCCTTGCGCGCGGCGAAGAACTGGAAAGTGCCGACGCGCAGGTGGCTGGCGGCCACCCGTGTCAGCACGGCGCCGGGCAGTTCGGTTTCGCGAAACACCGGCTCGCCCGTGGCGACCGCGGCCAGCGCCCGCGTCGTCGGCACGCCGAGGGCGGCCATCGCCTCGCCGATCAGGTATTCGCGCAGGACCGGCCCGACCGCGGCCTTGCCGTCCCCGCCGCGCGAGAAAGGCGTGCGCCCCGATCCCTTGAACTGGAGGTCAAAGCGGCGTCCGTCCGGGGCCACCACCTCGCCCAAGAGCAGCGCGCGCCCATCCCCCAGTTGCGGGGAAAATCCGCCGAACTGATGCCCGGCGTAGGCCTGTGCCAAAGGTTCGGCATCGGGCGGCAGGGCATTTCCGGCAAAGAGATCGGCCAGCCAAGCCTCCTGCCCGGTCAACGGCAGGCCCAGATCGCGCGCGAGCCCCGCGTTGAACCGCAGAAGGCGCGGCGCAGGAGCAGGCGCGGGCTTGACGGCAAGGTATGTCCCCGGCAGGTCGCGGGCATAACTGTTGTCCATCCCGAAGGCCGGAAGCTCTGCCACGGGCGCGTCGGATTGCGGGGGGAATGTCATGGCAGCGGGAAACCTTCGTCGCGTTTTCCCTGATATGGTCCGGCCTGCGCGCTCTGGCAACCGCCCAAGGGTGGTTCAGGGCCGGATCTCCATCCGCTCCAGTTGCCAGATCGACCGGGCGAAGATGTCCTCGGTGTTGAAATCCACCCCTTCGTCATAGGGATAGACAACCCAAAGCGGCCCCTTGCCGCGCAGCGTCATCGGCGCGCCATTCCGAAGGTAGGCGATCACGGGCCAGCCATCGGCAAGCTCCGTCACCGGGAATTCCGCCCAGTAGTCGTTCACGGCATAGGCATCGACGACCGATCCGGTCGCCTCGATCCGTTCCAGAAGCCGCTTCAGGGGAACGCCTTCGAACACCTGCATTCCCTCGGTCCAGATCGTCGTCGTCCGGATGGTGACCGAGCCCAGGGATTTCAGCGCCTCGATATCAAGCCTCAGCGGCGAGCCGGCGGGCGCATCCGGCGGGCCGCATTCGAAGGCGCCCGTGATCTCCAGAACGACCGGCCCGACAGGCGCGGGCATGTGGTGGCTACAGGCATGCGCCGGTTGCACAGCCGCGCCACCGCAAAAGACTGCAACGGCAGCAATCGCGCAAAGGCTCAGGAGTCCCTTGTCAAACCGCTTTGGTCCCGGCCCCGTCACGTCTTATTCCGACCACATCCTCATCGGGGCACAAGAATGGCGAAGCACCCCGAGTCGGGCAACGGTCGGGATGCCGCGGGCCGCGGTCCATTCGTATAGGTCCGCGCGGGTCCGGGCGTCGGGGACGGGTCCCGATGCCATTCCGGCCGGTTTCGATGGATGACTGGTCGGGGCGAGAAGATTCGAACTTCCGACCTACGGTACCCAAAACCGTCGCGCTACCAGACTGCGCTACGCCCCGATGCGGCCTTCCTACCCTTGCGAACGCGCATTGAAAAGTTGAAATCGCACCGTTTTCGCGGGATCGGGAAACCCTGGCCGGCGACTGGCTGCGAAAGCCGCGGCCACGGCCCGCTCAAGGCGCCGCTCACGGCGACGCGCAGGGCCAGACAGCGGTTTCGGAGGGAAAGGCCGGGTGGCGCATTTCCGCGCCCGGCGCTATGCCCATTTTCCGTGCCATCCCGCCGTTGATCTCGAGCACGGCAAAGACGCCGCTGCCGCCGTCGATCGGCGTCTCGTCATGCGGGATCGCGTCAGAATGGACAGAGGTCACACGCCCCGCGGCATCGACGAAGATCATGTCGAGAGGAATGAGCGTGTTCTTCATCCAGAACATCGCGCGGGTCGGCGCCTCGTAGACGAACAGCATGCCGGCCGAGACGGGCATCGACTCGCGGTGCATCAGGCCAGTGGCGCGTTCTTCGGGGGTATCGGCCAGTTCGACCGTGAATTGCGCAGCACCAAAGGCCCCGCGCAGGTCGATACGATCAGGCGCGCAGGCCGTTTCTGCCCGGGCCGAAGACAGCACCAGCGGTCCGGACAACGTCAGGACCGCCACCAGAAGGCAGGCGCGAAAGGCCGTCAGACCGGTTTGTGAACGGCGGCTTCCCATGAAACCACCTGTACGGCCATCCGTCCGCGTTTTCCATCCATGATCTTCAGGCAGACCGCCTCGCCCGCGGCGAGATCGGCAAAGCCCGACGACCGCAGAACCTCGATGTGGATGAACACGTCTTCGGGCCGGCCAAAGACATTGCCAAAACCAAAGCCCTTGGCCTTGTCGAACCATTTCACCCGTGCGGGCTCCAGCGGCCGCGCCGCGATTTCCTCGGGCGTGGTCGATCCACCCTCTTCGCCAAGCGGGAAAGCCGCGCCAACCGGCGGCTCGATCTTTATGACCTCGACCGCCTGCACCCCGCGCGGCGTCGATTGAACCGTCACGGAAATACCCGTTCCATCCGCAACCGAGCTTTGACCATAATTCCGCAGCACATTGGCATGCAGCAGAATGTCAGGCCCACCCTCATCGGCGACGATGAAGCCAAACCCTTTCGCCGGATCGAACCATTTCACCTTGCCATGCACAACGGGCACGGAACTATCTTGCTCATTCATACCAGAGCCACTTCCCCAGATTTAGCCCCAGCCATCACTTCACCAGAAAATGAACGACTTACAAGGGATAAACCGGGTGTCCTATACGTTAGGTTAGTCTGGCGCCATTTCACGAAGCGTGAAAATCAGGGGTTGAGTCTGGCGATTTCCCAGCCATCCGAAGGCGAATTCCGGGTCCAGCGGAACCGATCGTGCAACCGGAACGCACCATCCGCCCAGAACTCGATCTCGACCGGGGCGATGCGGAAACCGCCCCAGAACGGCGGGCGGGGCGGGTTCGGTCCCTTGGTCGCGGTGATCTTCGCCACCTCGGCCATCAGATGCGCGCGCGACGACAGCGGTTGCGACTGCTGGCTGGCCCATGCGCCCAGCCGGCTTTTCAGGCTGCGGCTGGCATAATATTCATCGGCTTTCGGGCCTTCCTCGCGGGTGACGGTGCCGCGCACGCGGATCTGGCGGCGCAGCGACTTCCAGTGCATCACGAAGGCGGCCTTGCCGGCGCTTTCGATCTCGCGCGCCTTGGCCGACCCGTAGTTGGTGTAGAAGACGAAGGCGTCTTCCTCGATCTCCTTCAGAAGGACCATGCGGACGTTCGGCAGGCCTGTGGCATCGACCGTCGAAAGCGCGATCGCGTTGGGATCGTTGACCTCGGTCTTTTCCGCCTCGGCCAACCAGGCCCGGGCCAGCGCGAAAGGATCGTCGCCTGCAAAGATACCGCCCCTGTCCATGATCTTTTCCCTTCCCCTCGCAGATACCATGCCGACCCCGCGCCGACCCCGCGTCGGCCCTTCGTCTGCCCCGCGTCTGAGCCGAAGCTAGCCCCGGCCCCTGCCGCGGGCAAGGGCACGCGCCCGGAGTCGATGCCCCGTCCCGTTGCCCGGCGCTGATGCCGCCCTCGCCGCCTGTGCCCTTGATACGGGTCGGGCGACAGTCTACACGGAAACAACGGCCCGGACGGCCCGGCGCACGGCCGGGCCGGACCGGAGAAAAAGGATAACGCGCGGGGGACGGACATGACCGGGGGACTTCTGGCTGGCAAGCGCGGCCTCATCATGGGGCTTGCAAACGACAAATCCATCGCCTGGGGCATCGCGAGGGCCTGCGCCGAACAGGGTGCGGAACTGGCCTTCTCGTATCAGGGCGAGGCGTTCCGCAAGCGGGTCGAACCGCTGATCGCGCCGCTTGGCGACTGCCCGCTGTTCGATGTGGACGTGACCGACATGGCCAGCATGGACGCGATGTTCGCCGAACTCGGCCGGGTCTGGGGGCGCCTCGATTTCGTCGTCCACGCCATCGCCTATTCCGACAAGAACGAATTGCGCGACCGCTATGTCGAGACCAGCCGCGACAATTTCCTGAAATCGCTGGATATCTCCTGCTATTCCTTCACCGCCGTCTGCCAGCGCGCCGAAAAGCTGATGACCGAGGGCGGCAGCCTTGTGACACTGACCTATTACGGCGCCGAAAAGGTCATGCCGCATTACAACGTGATGGGCGTGGCCAAGGCCGCGCTGGAGGCGTCGGTCAAATACCTGGCCGAAGATCTGGGCAAGCAGGCGATCCGCGTCAATGCGATATCGGCCGGGCCGATCAAGACGCTGGCCGCCTCGGGTATCGGCGATTTCCGCTATATCATGAAGTGGAACGAGCTGAACTCGCCCCTGCGCCGCAACGTGACCCAGGAAGAGGTGGGCAAGTCCGCGCTCTATCTGGTGTCCGATCTCGGCTCGGGCGTGACCGGCGAATGCCTGCATGTCGATGCGGGCTATCACGTCGTCGGCATGAAGGCGGTGGACGCACCCGACATCGACGTGGTGACGGGCAAGAAGGACGCCCCCTGATGACGCCCGCGGCCTTCCTGGCCTTCGTGGGCCTTGTTGTGCTGGCCGCGATCAGCCCGGGGCCCGCGGTGATCATGTCGGCCCGCACCGGGCTGACCGAAGGCTTCCGCACCGGGTTCATGCTTGCTTTCGGCATCGGCGCGGGGGCGGTCGTCTGGGCCTCGGCGGCGATGTTCGGGCTGAACCTTCTTTTTGCGGTGGCCCCGGCGCTGCTCTGGTCGCTGAAGCTGGGGGGCGCGGCCTATCTTTGCTGGATGGGCTGGCATCTGTGGCGCGACGCGCGCAAGCCTCTCGCCCAGGGCGACACCCGCCCCCTGCCCCGCTCGCCGGTCTCGGCCTTCCGGCTGGGGCTTTTCACGCAGCTTGCCAATCCGAAACCGGCGGTGATGTTTTCCGCCATCTTTCTTGGCACCGTCCCGCAGGGTACGCCGCTCTGGGTCTATCTTGCGCTGCTGGTCGTCATCTTCGCGGCCGAAACGCTGTGGAACACGCTTGTCGCCCGCATCTTTTCGCTCGATCGCAGCCGGGCGCGTTACATCAGCCTGAAAACCGTGATCGACCGCAGCTTCGGCGGGCTTCTGGCCGCGCTCGGCGTAAAGATCGCCGCCACCTGAAGGAGAACACCGGATGTCTTCAGATCGCCTGCCACATGAAAAAGGGTTCCATGTCTCGTGGGACCAGATCCACCGGGACGCCCGGGCGCTTGCCTGGCGGCTGGACGGCAAGGGCCCCGGCGACGCCGGTTCGTGGAAGGCCGTGGTGGGCATCACCCGCGGCGGTCTCGTGCCCGCGATGATCGTCAGCCGCGAACTGGACATCCGTGTGGTCGACACCATCAGCGTCAAGTCCTACAGCCACCAGACCCAGACCGAGGCGCGGGTGACGAAATCGCCCCAGGACGATCTGATGGGCGACGGCACCGGCATCCTGATCGTCGACGACCTGGTGGACAGCGGAAAGACCCTCGAACTGGTCCGCCGGCTTTATCCGAGGGCGCATTTCGCCACCGTCTATGCCAAGCCCGCCGGGAAGCCCCAGGTCGATACCTATGTCACCGAGGTGAGCCAGGACACCTGGATCTTCTTCCCCTGGGACATGGCGTTGCAATATGTCCAGCCCTTCCGTGGCACCGACTGAACCGGGGCAAGGGGGGCTGTCTGCCCCCCTCTTTGCTGCGCAAATTCCCCCCCCCGAGGATACTTCCGGACAGAAAACGAAACCTTGAATCAAGTTTTCGCATTTTCTGTCTCAAAATATCCCGGGGGTGCGGGGGCAGAGCCCCTGCCTACGCCCTCAACACCGGAGCCGTCCCATGACCCTGCCGCTCAACCCCGCCATGGCCGCGACCTTCCCGCCCCCGGTGATGGAGGCGCGGCGCTGGATCGAGGGGATCAGCTTTCCCGCCGGTCGCCCGCTGATCAACGTCAGCCAGGCCGCCCCCGTCGATCCGCCGCCGCTTGCCCTGCGTCAGGCGTTGGCCGAGGCGGCACTGAACGACCCGGCCGCGCATCTTTACGGGCCTGTTCTGGGACTTCCTGCCCTGCGCGAGGAGATTGCCGTGCAATGGTCGGCTGCCTATGGCGGGGCCGTGGCGCCGTCGCAGGTCGCGATCACGCAGGGCTGCAACCAGGCTTTCTGCGCGGTCATGGCCACCCTGGCCGGTGCGGGAGACGAGGTGATCCTGCCGACGCCATGGTATTTCAATCACAAGATGTGGCTGGACATGCAGGATGTCCGCGCCGTTCCGCTGGCATGCGGGGCGGGGCTTCTGCCTGAACCGGAGGCGGCGGCGGCGCTGATCACGCCCCGGACGCGCGCGATCGTGCTCGTCTCGCCGAACAATCCCGGAGGCACGGAATATCCGGCAAGCCTGATGGCGGCCTTCCGCGATCTGGCGCGCGCGCGCGGCCTTGCGCTGATCGTCGATGAAACCTACCGCGATTTCGACAGCCGCCACCACATCACCACCGGCGGCAGGCCGCATGAGCTTTTCACCGATCCCGACTGGGACGACGTGCTGATCCAGCTTTACAGCTTTTCCAAGGCCTACCGCCTGACCGGGCATCGGGTGGGGGCGATCGTCGCCTCGGCCGCGCGGCTGGCCGAGGTCGAGAAGTTCCTCGACACGGTCGCGATCTGCCCCGGCCAGCTGGGCCAGATCGCCGCGCTCTGGGGGATGCGGAACCTTGCGCAATGGGTGGCGGGGGAACGCGACGAGATCCTTGCGCGCCGGCAGGCGATGGTGGCGGGCTTCGACGCCCTGCCCGACTGGCGGCTTCTGGGCTGCGGGGCCTATTTCGCCTATGTCGAACATCCCTATCCCCTGCCCTCGCCCGAGATCGCGAAGCGGCTTGTGCGCGAGGTTTCGGTCCTGATGCTGCCGGGCACCATGTTCCAGCCCGAGGACGCGCCTGAAGGCGCCCGGCAGATGCGCATCGCCTTTGCCAACATCGACCGCGACGGGATCGGCGAGCTGTTCCGCCGTCTGGCGGCCTTCCGGGGCTGAGCCTTCCCCTTGTTCCTTGCCCCCCGACCGCTTAGACAAGGCGGCAACACCGCATTCCGCAAGGGTTGAGAGATGTCGAAAGACCACGAGTACGATACCGCGCCGCGCAAGAAGAAGGGGGCGACCGTCATCGTCTGGATCCTGATGGCGATGCTGATCCTGTCGCTCGGCGGGTTCGGGGTGACGAACTTCGGCACCGGCATCACCTCGATCGGATCGGTGGGCGACCGCGAGATCGACGTGAACCGCTATTCGCGCACGCTGCAGCAGGAACTGGCCGCGCTTGGCGCGCAGACCGGGCAGAACGTGACGCTGGAACAGGCGCGGCAGTTCGGGCTGGACCGGCAGGTTCTGCAATCGCTGATCGCGACCGTCGCCGTCGAGAACGAGGCCGACCGGATCGGCATTTCGGTGGGCGATGCGCGAGTGGCCGAGGAGCTGCGCGGCATGCAGGCCTTCCGCGGCCTTGACGGCACCTTCGACCGCGAGGCCTATCGCTTCGTGCTGGAACGCAACAACCTGTCCGAGGCCGAATTCGAACAGGGCCTGCGCGACGATCTGGCGCGCAGCCTGCTGCAGGGCGCGGTCGTGGGCGGCTTTCCGGCGCCGCATGTCCTGACCGACACGCTTTACGCCTATGTCGCCGAACGGCGCGGCTATTCCCTTCTGCGGCTGACCGAGGCCGATCTGACCGATCCGCTGCCCGAAGCCTCGGATGAGCTTCTGAAGGCGCATTACGACGCCAACGTTGCCGTCTTCACCCGGCCCGAGGCGCGCCGCATCACCTATGCGGCCCTTCTGCCCGAGACTCTGGCCACCACGATGGCCCCGGACGAGGCGGCCCTGCGCGCCGCCTATGACCAGCGCCGCGCGGAATTCGTTCAACCGGAACGGCGCCTGGTGGAACGCCTGGTCTATCCGACCGCCGAAGAGGCGGCCGCCGCGAAGGCGCGGGTCGACGCGGGCGAAGGGTTCGAGGCGCTGGTCGCCGCGCGCGGGCTGAAGCTGGACGATGTGGATCTGGGCGATGTGAGCCGCGAAGATCTGGGCGCGGCCGCCGAGGCCGTCTTTGCCCTGACCGAGCCGGGGATCGCCGGCCCGGTCGACACCGATCTGGGTCCGGCCCTGTTCCGGGTGAACGCGATCCTTTCCGCGCAGGAAACCACCTTCGAGGAGGCGCGCGAACAACTGGCCGCTGAGCTTCAGCAGGATGCCGCGCGCCGCGCCATCGCCGACCAGCGCGAGGCGATCGACGATGCGCTGGCCGGAGGGGCGACGATCGAGGACATCGGGCGCGAATTCGCCATGACCGTGGCCACCTTCGACTATGTGCCCGGCAGCGAGGAACCCGTGGCGGGCTATCCCGCCTTCCGCGAGGCAGCCGAGGCTGCGGCCGAAGGCGATTACCCCGAGCTTTTCGAACTGGATGATGGCGGGCTTGCCACGCTCCGGCTGGATGCGATCGTGCCCCCCGCGCCCATTCCCTTTGAAGAGGCGCGCGACCGCGTGGCGGAACACTGGACCGCGAGCGAGACCGCGAAGGCGCTCGCCGGGCGCGCCGCCGCGATCCGCGCCGAGGTCGAGGCCGGCGCCTCGCTTGGGGCCTATGGCATCGTCTCGGTCACGACCGAACTGGCCCGGCAGGGCTTTGTCGAGGACACTCCGCCCGGATTCGTCGATACCGTCTTCGGCATGGCCGAGGGCGAGGTCCGGGTGATCGAGGGGCCGGGCTTTACCGGCGTCGTCCGGCTGGACGCCATCACCCCCGCCCCGGCCGAAGGGGACGAGGCCGAGGCGCTTAAAGCCGCAATCGCCGCACAGGCGGAACAGGCGCTGGCGCAGGACGGCTATGCGCTGTTCACCACGGCCCTGTCCGATGGCGCGGGGATCACCCTGAACGATGCCGCGATCAACGCGGTCCATGCCCAGTTCCAGTAAGGCCCGACACGCATGAAACTGATCCCCTCCTTCGAGGATTTCGAAAAGGGCTTTGCGGCGGGGCGGAACCAGCCGGTCTATGCCCGGCTGGCCGCCGACCTTGATACGCCGGTCAGCCTGATGCTGAAGCTGGGCGAGGCGCGCAAAGACACGTTCATGCTGGAAAGCGTGACCGGCGGCGAGGTGCGCGGACGCTATTCCGTGGTGGGGCTGAAGCCCGACCTGATCTGGCGTTGCCGGGGCGAGGCGTCCGAGATCAACCGCGCCGCCCGCTTCGACGCGGATGCCTTCGAACCGCTGGAAGGCCACCCGCTGGAAACGCTGCGGGCGCTTCTGGGCGAATGTCACATGGACATGCCCGAAGACCTGCCGCCGGTGGCCGCGGGGCTGTTCGGCTATCTGGGCTATGACATGATCCGCCTTGTGGAACATCTGCCCGATGTGAACCCCGACCCGCTTGGCCTGCCCGATGCGGTGCTGATGCGCCCCTCGGTCGTTGCGGTGCTGGACGGGGTGAAGGGTGAGGTCACCATCGTCTCGCCCGCCTGGGCGGGATCGGGCCTGTCGGCGCGGGCCGCCTATGCGCAGGCCGCCGAACGGGTGATGGACGCGCTGCGCGACCTTGACCGTGCACCGCCCGCGCAACGCGACCTAGGCGAGGCGGCACCGGTGGGCGAGGCACGGTCGAACTTCACGCATGACGGCTACAAGGCCGCGGTCGAGAAGGCGAAGGACTACATCCGCGCGGGCGACATCTTTCAGGTCGTGCCCAGCCAACGTTGGGCGCAGCGGTTCGAACTGCCGCCCTTTGCGCTGTATCGCAGCCTGCGGCGCACGAACCCGTCGCCCTTCATGTTCTTCTTCAACTTCGGCCCCTATCAGGTGGTGGGCGCAAGCCCTGAAATCCTTGTGCGGCTGCGCGACGGGGTGGTGACGATCCGCCCCATCGCCGGCACCCGCAAGCGCGGCGCCACGCCCGAAGAGGATGCCGCCCTTGAAGCGGACCTTCTGGCCGACAAGAAGGAACTGGCGGAACATCTGATGCTGCTCGATCTGGGCCGCAACGATGTGGGCCGGGTGGCGAAGGTGGGAACCGTGCGCCCGACCGAGAAGTTCATCATCGAACGCTATTCGCACGTCATGCACATCGTGTCGAACGTGGTGGGCGAGATCGCAGAGGGCGAGGATGCGCTGTCGGCCCTTCTGGCGGGCCTTCCTGCGGGCACAGTGTCGGGCGCGCCCAAGGTCCGCGCGATGGAGATCATCGACGAGCTGGAACCCGAAAAGCGCGGCATCTACGGCGGTGGCGTCGGCTATTTCGCCGCCAATGGCGAGATGGATTTCTGCATCGCGCTGCGCACCGCCGTGCTGAAGGACCAGACGCTTTACATCCAGGCGGGCGGCGGCGTCGTCTATGACAGCGACCCCGAGGCGGAATACCAGGAAACCGTGAACAAGTCGCGCGCGCTGCGCCGCGCGGCCGAGGATGCGGGCCTCTTCGCGGGTCGCGGCAACGGCTGACCGAAGGTGGATCGCGCCCTCTACCCGCCGGCATTGATGAAGATCAAGGCGGCACGGGCCCATGACGCCGACTATCCCCCAGGGCGCGCGGCATTGCGCGACCGGGTGGGAGGTCTGGATGATGGGCCACGGACCCGAAAGGCAGCCTGTTTCCGTGGGGCCGAAGGGGCTTGACGGCATCCTGCGCCTGCCGCCCTCGCCCGTCGGTCTGGTGATCTTTGCGCATGGCGCGGGCAGCAGCCGCCTGAGCCCCCGCAACACCGCCGTGGCCGAGGCCTTGGGCGAAAGGGGCATCGCCACGCTTCTGTTCGATCTGCTGACCGAAGACGAGGCGCGGGATCGCGCGAATGTCTTTGACATCGGCCTTCTGGGCGCGCGCATGGCCGGGGCGGTCGGCTGGGCGCGGGCGCTGCCTGACACCGCATCCCTGCCAGTGGGGTTGTTCGGGGCCAGCACCGGGGCGGCGGCGGCGCTGGTCGCGGCGGCCCGTGCACCCGGCGATATCCGCGCGGTCGTCTCGCGCGGGGGGCGACCCGATCTGGCCGGGGCGGCGCTGGCGGATGTGCGTGCGCCGGTCCTTCTGATTGTGGGCGGCGCGGATTACCCTGTGATCGACCTGAACCGGCAGGCCGCCGGGCGGCTGACCTGCCCGCACCGGATCGAGATCGTGCCAGGCGCCACCCATCTGTTCGAGGAACCCGGCACGCTGGATCAGGTGGTGAAGCTGGCCGGGGACTGGTTCATCGCCGCATTCGCAGGACCGGAGGCCCACGCATGAGCAGGTTCCGCAACCGAACCGAGGCCGGGCAGGCCCTTGCCGCAGAACTCGCGCGACGGGGATATGCCGATCCGGTCATCCTGGCGTTGCCGCGCGGTGGCGTTCCCGTCGCGATCGAGGCCGTGCGCACGCTCAAGGCGCCGATGGATCTGGTCATGGTGCGCAAGATCGGCGCCCCCGGCCAGCCGGAACTGGCGGTGGCCGCCGTGGTCAACGGCGACGACCCGCAGCTTGCGGTCAACGCCTCGGTGGCCCGTCACGCGGGGCTTTCGATGCAGGATATCGAACGCATGGCCGAGGCGCAGCTTGCCGAAATCCGGCGGCGACGGGCGCTTTACCTGAAGGGGCGCGCACAGGTGCCGGTCGAGGGGCGGACGGCCATCGTGGTGGATGACGGGATCGCCACGGGCGCTACGATGCGCGCCTCGCTCAAGGCGGTGCGGCAGCGCCATCCGGCGAAACTGGTCCTCGCGGTGCCGGTCGCCGCGCCCGACACGCTTGAGGACCTGAGCGCCGAGGTCGATGACATCGTCTGCCTGTTCCGGCCACTGATGTTGGGCGCGGTCGGCGCGCATTACGCCGATTTCGGGCAGACCCCGGACGAAGACGTGATCCGCCTGATGGACGAGGCCGACCGCCTGCAGGCGCGGCCCGCGTCCTGACCTTCAGGCAGGCGGCGGCCCGTCAGCGCCCGCGCAGCAGGACCGCGCTGAGCGGAGCCAGCGCGACGGTGGCCGATCGCCCTTCGACGGCCCATTCCGCCAGCGCCTGCAGGGTTTCGGGCCGCACCTCGCCCGCGACGACGACGAAACCGTCCTGCGCCGCCTTGAAAGCCGCGCGGTCCAGATAGCGGCGGATTACCGGCGCGGCCTCGCCCTCGCCATCCAGACGCCGGAACACCCGGGCCGAGGCCAGATCGGCGCGGCGGGCTTCCTGATCGCCCGCGTTCAACCCCTTGTCCCAGGTCAGAAGGCCCCGCCCCTGCCCCGCGATCACCGGAACGACCTGCGCGGCCAGTGGCCGGTCGTTCTGGAATCCGCCCTGTTCCAGATCCATCACCGCCACCGCCTCGGGCAACGCGGTCTGATGGGCCTGGAAAGTGGTTTCCAGATCACCGGCGGTGGCCCCGGCCGGGATGCCCGTCGCCAGCATCACCACCTCTTTCCCGGCGGCGCGATAGATCTCGGCGGCGGTCGCGGCGTCAGGCGCGGTCGGATCAATCGCGATCGTGACGGCCAGCGGCAGGTCGGCCAGCGCCTGTCGGTCCACATCCGGCCCGCCCGGATCCACCAGAACCACCGAAAAGAGCGGCTTGCCCCCCGCCCCGTCAAAGGCCACGGCATGGCGGCTGAGCGGCGGCAGGTCGGCGGCATCCGGCGCGGGTTCTTCGGCGACGGCGGGGGCATCCGGGGCGGTGTCGCTGCCGATGCTGGGCAGGCGCCCGGTGCGGACACCGTCCACCGCCCCGGAAAAGCCGGGCTGCGGCCTTGCTGACGGCGCGTCTTCGGCGGCGTCGTCGGTCACGGGCGGTTCCTGCGCCGGATCATCGGTTGCGGGCGCCGCCGCCTCGGGGGCGGCGTCGTCGGTCACGGGTACCCCCTCGCCTTCGGGTGCGGGCACTGCCGGGGTTTCGGGCGTGGCCTCGGCGGCGGGTTCGGGCGCAGGTTCGGCACCAGGTTCGGGGGCGGCCTCGGGCACGGCGCCGGGCGGAAGCGCCGCCAGGTCAATCTCGACCCCGGCATCGGGCACCTCTTCGGGCACGGGCACAAGCCCTGCCGCCTCGGCCGCCTTTTCGGCCTCTTCGGCGGCGCGCGCGATCTCGGCCATCATCGCCTCTTCCTCGGGCGTCAGCGGCGGCGGCGGGGGAAGATCGGCCAGACCCGGCGCATCATCGCCCGCCTCGGGCGGGGTGACCCGTGTCGGATCGAAGCCGGACGGCCCGCCCTCGGCCAGTTCAGGGGCATCGGGCAGGCTTGGGGCGGCAGGCGGCGCATCGGGCGGCGTCGGAGGCGCGTCGGTGACGTTCGGGGCAGTGGCCGCATCAAGCAGCGGATCGACCTCGGTCGGCGCGGCCTCGGGCAAGGTCTCGGCCACGGGGCCGGTCGCCTCGGGCGGGGTGGTTGCGTCGGGGCTGGTTTCCGGGCTTGTTTCGGGGCTGGTCGCCGGGCTGGTCGCCGGGCTGGTCACCGGGACGGTCGCCGGGGCCTCGGCACTGGTGGCGTCCGCAGCCTGATCCACGGCCTGATCCACTCCGGTATCGGCTGTCGCGCCGGCTGCAACATCGGCCGGGGCGCCCGCCGCCTCATCCGCAGGGGCCACAGGCCCGGCCTGATTGGCCGGTTCGGGCGGGGCGGCAAGCTGCGAGACCGTGCCCAGACCGACGACCGAGACAAGCCCGCCCCAGATCACACCCGAAAGAAAGCCCCGCACGATCCTGCCTCCACCTCTCAACTGCCCTGCCGCCTTGCTTCCCGCGCGGATCTGCGCCGCGGGGGCCGGTTGCACTTGACCTCAACCGGCGGCTGGCCCCATGTATAGCGCGACAGCGGGCGGGGTTCACCCCCTATCCGTATCCAGAAAACCGGGACCCGCAAGATGTTGCTCCTGATCGATAACTACGACAGCTTCACCTACAATCTTGTCCATTATCTGGGCGAACTGGGGGCCGATGTCGTCGTCCGGCGCAACGATGCGTTGAACGTGCAGGATGTGATGGCGATGCGCCCCGAAGGCATCGTCCTGTCGCCGGGGCCCTGCGATCCGGCGCAGGCGGGCATCTGCCTGCCGCTGACCACCGCTGCCGCCGAGGCGCAGATCCCGCTTCTGGGCGTCTGCCTTGGCCACCAGACGATTGGCCAGGCCTTCGGCGGGCGCGTGATCCGCTGCCATGAGATTGTGCACGGCAAGATGGGGGCCATGCACCACGCGGGCAAGGGCGTGTTCCGCGGCCTGCCCTCGCCGTTCCTTGCGACGCGCTACCATTCGCTGATCGTGGAACGCGAAACGCTTCCCGATTGCCTTGAGGTCACCGCCTGGCTTGAAGACGGCACGATCATGGGCCTGCGGCACAGGACGCTGCCGATCGAGGGCGTGCAGTTCCACCCTGAAAGCATCGCCTCGGAACACGGGCACAGGCTGTTGCAGAATTTCCTGGATGATCTGAAGGTGGCGGCATGAGCGACCGGCTGAAACCGCTGATCGGCACGGCCGCCGACCGACCGCTGACCCGCGAGGAGGCCGAAACCGCCTTTGCAGCCCTGTTCGAGGGCGAGGCGACGCCGGCGCAGATGGGCGGCTTCCTGATGGCGCTGCGCACGCGGGGGGAAACGGTTGGGGAATACGCCGCGGCCGCGTCGGTGATGCGCGCCAAGTGCAACAAGGTGCGCGCGCCCGACGGCGCGATGGACATCGTCGGCACAGGGGGCGACGGCAAGGGGACGCTGAACATCTCGACCGCGACGGCCTTTGTCGTGGCGGGAGCGGGCGTGCCCGTGGCCAAGCACGGCAACCGCAACCTTTCGTCGAAATCGGGGGCCGCCGATGCGCTGACCGAGATGGGGATCAACGTCATGGTCGGCCCCGACGTGGTGGAACGCTGCCTGACCGAGGCCGGGATCGGCTTCATGATGGCGCCGATGCACCACCCGGCAACGCGCCATGTGATGCCCGTCCGGCAGGAACTGGGGACGCGGACGCTGTTCAACATCCTTGGCCCGCTGACCAATCCCGCCGGGGTGAAGCGGCAGCTGACCGGCGCCTACACCGCCGCGCTGATCCGCCCGATGGCCGAGATCCTGCGCGAACTCGGCTCGGAAAAGGCCTGGCTGGTCCACGGCGGGGATGGCACCGACGAGCTGTCGATCGCGCTGCCCTCGAAGGTGGCGGCGCTGGATCAGGGCCAGATCACCGAATTCGAGGTTCACCCCGAGGATGCGGGCCTGCCCGCCCATCCGTTCGAGGCGATCCTGGGCGGCACCCCGGCCGAGAACGGCGCGGCTTTCCGCAGGCTGCTTGAAGGCGAACAGGGCGCCTATCGCGATGCGGTGCTGTTGAACGCGGCCGCCGCGCTTGTGGTTGCGGGTCGCGCAGCCAGTCTGCCAGAAGGTGTTGAAATTGCTCGCGAATCCATCGATACCGGCCGTGCGCTGGAAAAGGTGGAACTTGTCGTTGCGCTGACCCAGGCGGGCTGAACCGGCTTTCCCTTGCGTTTCCGATAGGCTAGGTCTGATCCCATGAGCACCATCCTTGACCGCATCAAGGCCTACAAGCTGGAAGAGGTCGCCGCCCGCAAGGCGGCCCGTCCGCTGGCCGATCTGGAAGAGGCCGCGCGCGAGGCCGACGCCCCGCGCGGCTTTTCCAGCGCCCTGCACGAAGCCGCCGCCGGGGGCTACGGGCTGATTGCCGAAATCAAGAAGGCCAGCCCCTCCAAAGGGCTGATCCGGGCCGATTTCGACCCGCCGGCGCTGGCCCGCGCCTATGAGGCGGGCGGGGCCACCTGCCTTTCGGTGCTGACCGACGGGCCCTCGTTCCAGGGGGCGGACGCATATCTCACACAGGCGCATGACGCGACCCGCCTGCCCTGCCTGCGCAAGGATTTCATGTATGATCCCTGGCAGGTGATCGAGGCGCGCGCGCTCAAGGCCGATTGCATCCTGCTGATCATGGCCTCGCTTTCGGATGCGCAGGCGGCCGAGCTTGAGGCGGTGGCGATCGAATGGGGTATGGATGTTCTGATCGAGGTGCATGACCGCGCCGAACTTGAACGGGCCAAGGCGCTGAAATCGGACCTGATCGGCATAAACAACCGCAACCTGCACACGTTCGAGGTCACGCTGGACACCACGCGCGATCTGGCGCGGCGCGTGCCCGAAGACCGTCTGATCATTTCGGAAAGCGGGCTTTACACGCCCGCGGATCTGGCCGATCTCGCCCGCTATGGCGCGCGCTGCTTCCTGATCGGCGAAAGCCTGATGCGGCAAGAGGACGTGACCGCCGCGACCCGCGCGATCCTTGCGAAACCCCTGACCGCACAGGGCGGCATCTGAGAAAGGGCGCGTTGATGACCGGCAAGACCGACACCGGGGGCCTTACGCATTTCGACGACAGGGGCCACGCGCATATGGTCGATGTCTCGGCCAAGCCGGTGACCGACCGCGTCGCAGTGGCGCGCGGACAGGTCAGGATGACGGCCGAGACGCTGGCGCTGATCACCGAGGGGCGCGCGAAGAAGGGCGATGTCCTGGGCGTGGCGCGTCTGGCCGGGATCATGGGCGCCAAGAAGACCGCCGACCTGATCCCGCTTTGCCATCCGCTGCCGGTGACGAAGGTCGCGCTTGACCTGACGCCCGATCACTCGATCCCCGGCATCGTGGTCGAGGCCACCGTGAAGACCGGCGGGCAGACCGGGGTCGAGATGGAGGCGTTGACCGCCGTCGCCACCGCCTGCCTGACCGTCTATGACATGGTCAAGGCCGTGGAAAAGGGAATGGTCATCGAAAACATCCGCCTGATCCTTAAAGAAGGCGGAAAATCCGGACGTTACGAGGCTATGTGATGATTTCGGTCGAAGAAGCCTTGGCCCGCGTCCTGGCCCTGTCGAAACCGATGCCGGTGGAAACGGTGCCCTTGCAGAAGGCCGCCGGGCGTTGGCTGGCCGAACCTGCGCGCGCGCGGCGCACGCAACCGCCCTTCCGGTCCTCGGCGATGGATGGCTATGCCGTGGCCGGCGCGACGGTGGGCGATGGCTTTGACGTCATCGGCGAAGCCGCCGCCGGGCGCGGTTGGACGGGGCACATCGCCCCGGGACAGGCGCTGCGCATCTTCACCGGCGCGCCGGTGCCCGATGGCGCCACAAGGGTCGTCCTGCAAGAGGACGTGACGCGCACGGGCGACCGGATCACCGTGACCGCGCTGTCCGAGGGCGACAACATTCGCCCCCTGGGCGATGATTTCATCGCCGGGGCAGAGCTTTCGCCGCGCCGCCTGCGCCCGTCCGACCTGGCGCTTCTGGCCGCGATGAACCTGCCCGAAATCCCCGTGCGCCGCCGCCCGGTGGTCGCGGTGATCGCGACGGGCGATGAGCTGGTGATGCCGGGCGAGGAACCGGGACCGGACCAGATCATCGCCTCCAACTCCTTCGCGATCAAGGCACTGGCCGAAGCCGCCGGGGCCGAGGCGCGGATGCTGCCGATCGCCCGGGATACCGAGGCGGACCTCTTCGCGATCCTGACGATGGCGCTGGATGCCGACCTGATCGTGACGATCGGCGGCGCGTCGGTCGGCGACCATGACCTTGTCGGGCGCGTGGCCGAAAGCATGGGCCTTGACCGCGCCTTCTACAAGATCGCGATGCGGCCCGGAAAGCCGCTGATGGCCGGGCGGATGCAGGGCGTGCCGCTTCTGGGCCTGCCGGGCAATCCGGTTTCGGCCATCGTCTGCGGCCACCTGTTCCTGGTGCCGCTGATCCGCGTCATGCTGGGCGACCCCTCGCCCGGTCCGCATCCCGCGCGCGCCGTGCTGGCCCGCGACGAACGCCCGACCGGCCCGCGCACGCATTACATGCGCGCGCGCCTCGAACCGGGCGATGGCCTGCCCCTGATCCGCGCCTTCGACCGGCAGGATTCGGCGCTTCTGTCGGTCCTGGCCGAGGCCGATGCGCTGCTGATCCGCCCGCTTGGCGATGGCCCGCGCCGCGCCGGCGAGATCGTGGACTATCTGCCGATCTGACCCCGTCGCGCGGCGGCGGCACGGCCCGGAACGCCAAGGCACTTGACACAAAACGGGAACACGGGCAGAACATTGTGTTAACACCTTTGTCCTGACGCCCGAGGGGATGCCCGATGCTGACGCGCAAGCAGCTGGAACTTCTGGATTTCATCAAGCAGCGTATGGATCGCGACGGCGTGCCGCCGTCTTTCGACGAAATGAAGGACGCGCTTGACCTGCGGTCGAAGTCGGGGATCCACCGGCTGATCACGGCGCTGGAGGAACGCGGTTTCATCCGCCGTCTTGCGCATCGCGCCCGCGCGCTGGAGATCGTGAAACTGCCCGAGGCGATGGAAAAGCCCGGCTTCACCCCGCGCGTGATCGCGGGCGACAGGCCCGCCGCCCCGCCCGCGCCACCGCGCGGGGCGATGACGGTGGAACCTGTCCATGCACTGGAACTGCCCGTCATGGGCCGGATCGCCGCCGGCGTTCCGATCGAGGCGATTTCCGAGGTTTCGCATCACGTGGCGGTGCCGGGGTCGATGCTGGCGTCGAACGGCAACCATTATGCGCTTGAGGTCAAGGGCGATTCCATGATCGAGGCGGGCATCAACGACGGCGACATCGTGGTGATCCGCGAACAGACCACCGCCGAAAACGGCGATATCGTGGTGGCGCTGGTCGAGGATGCCGAGGCCACGCTGAAATATTTCCGCCGTCGCGGCTCCATGATCGCGCTTGAAGCGGCGAACCCGGCCTATGAAACCCGTGTCTTCCCCGATCACATGGTCAAGGTGCAGGGCCGGCTTGTGGGCCTTATCCGCAGCTACTGATCGTCAGGCCCCGTCACGGGCGCGCGGGGGGCGGTCGGCCCTTGCGCGCGTTGGCCAAAGGCCGCCGTTCCTGTCGCTTCCAGCAATTCGATGTCACGACCGGGCGCGATGGTGATCTCGTCCGGCGGCAGGGTCCGGCGCTGCCAGAGGCGCGATTGCGTGATCGTCGGGCGGGCGATGAGCGTGCCGTCGCCCTTCGGCCGGATCGCCAATGGCCCGGTGCGTCGCAACAGCGCCTCGTCGATGAGGGCGCAACCGGGCGGCGCGTCCTCCACCCGCCCCGCCACGATGACCAGACGGCCCGCCGCGCAGGCATCCGCCACCTGCGCAAATCCCGCCTTGCCGCGCAGCGCCACCCCCTCCCACCCGTCCAGGACAAAGACCCGCGCGGCGGCAGGGCCGGAAAGGCCGGGGCGCGCCGCGGCCTCTTCCTGCGTCGCCAGATCGCCATCGTTCTCAAGCCAGCTTGACGCAGCGAAGCCCTGCCCGCGATCCGCCGACAGCGCCCGCCCCTCGGGGCCGAGAAGGCCCACCAGCCGCCCGTCGCCCGAAACCAGCAGAGGCGGCCGGTCGGCCTGCGACCACAGGACAAGGCCCGCCAGAACGGGCGGCAGGGCGAAGGCGCGCACCCGTCCCGCCGTCAGGCACAGGATCAGCCCGCCCAGCATGATCAGCGGCAGGACCACGGGCGATGGCGTGGGCACCGCCGATACGGCGCCGGGCGCATCGGCGACGGCCCCCGCCACGAACAGGATCCAGCGGGTTCCCTGTTCCATGACCCAGAGCGCGGGCTGCGACAGGCCCACCGGGGCCAGAACGCCCGCGATGACCGCTGCGGGCATCACAAGGACACTCATCACTGGAACGGCCAGAAGGTTGGCGATCAGCCCGTAATCGGCGATACGGTTGAAATGCACCGCCGCCACAGGCGCGGTGGCAAGCCCCGCCAGAAAGGACGAGGCGAAGAGCGCGACGGCGGGTTGCAGCCAGCCGGGCAGCCGGTGCGGACTGAAACGCCCGGTCAGCGCCCGGAAACCCGCGATCAGCGCGACCGTGGCCGCAAAGGACATCTGGAATCCCGGCTCCATCAGGGTTTCGGGCTGCCACAGCAGCAGCAGCAGCGCCGCCATCGCGACCGACCGCAGCGACAACGCGCGACGGTCGAACAGCACCGCCACAAGCATCACCGACACCATGATGAAGGCGCGTTCCGTCGCGACATTGCCACCGGACAACAGCAGGTAGAAGGCCCCGGCCCCCAGGGCCACGACGGCCGCGGCCTTCTTTGTCGGCAGGCGCAGCGCCAGGGGCGGGATCAGGGCCAGTCCGCCCCGCACCACGCCAAAGACGAAGGCCACCAGAAGCCCCATGTGCAGCCCCGAGATGGCCAGCAGATGCGCCAGGTTCGAGGCACGCAGGTCATCCAGCGTCTCGCGTCCGATGCCCGACCGGTCCCCGGTCAGGAGGGCCGCGGCGAAGGCGCCCGGCTCGCCCCCGATCCGGGCCATGACCGCGTCGCGGATGCCTGCGCGCAGGCGGTTCACCCATTGGTCGCCGGGGGCCGCACGATCCATCAGCACGGCGGGCGTGCGGGTATAGCCGACCGCCCCCAGCCCGTCGAAAAAGGCCATGCGGCGGAAATCGAAGCTGCCCGGTTCCACCGGCCCGTCGGGGGGGGACAAATGCCCGGTCAGGGCGATCACCTGTCCGGGTTCAGGCGTCAGCGCCTGATCGCCGTGCAGGGCCACACGGACCCGCGCGGGCATCCGCTGCTGCGCCACATCCTGAAGGATCACCCGGTCAAGCGTCAGGCGGATCGCGTCGGATTGCGACCGGTCTATGCCGATGATCCGCCCCTCCACGGGCCCGTAATAGCGGAAATCCAGCACCGGCAGCGCGACCGAATGTGCGCGCAGGCCGGCGGCCAGGAACCCCGTCGCCAACAGCGCCATCGCCCAGGCCAACGGGTGCCAGTGATCGCCGGCCCAAAGCCTGGCGGCCAGCATCGCCGGCAGAACCCCGCCCGCGACAGCGTAATGCGGCAGAACCGGCTCCCACGGCAGGGCGAACCACAGGCCGATCCCGCAGCCCAGGATGACGGGCGCCCAGGGCAGAAGGATGCCCCCTTCCCCCGCAAGCCGGGCCGGAAGCCACAGCAGGGCGTGCCGCAGCCGGCCCGGCCCGTCCTGCCCCGCGGGGATGCCCGTCTCTGCCAGAGCCGCCACCTTGTTTCCCGCCCCGCGATTGCCTATCAGGGGCCGGATGCTACCTGCCTCATGGTTTCCGAAAGGTTAATCCGCGCATGTCCGCCGCCCGCTCTACCGCCCATGCCCGCCCCGTCGTGACCCGGTTCGCGCCTTCGCCCACCGGGTATCTGCACATCGGCGGCGCCCGCACGGCGCTGTTCAACTGGCTGTTCGCGCGCGGCCATGGCGGCACGTTCCTTCTGAGGATCGAAGACACCGACCGCGAACGGTCCACACCCGAGGCGACCGAGGCGATCCTGTCGGGCCTGACCTGGCTCGGTCTCGACTGGGATGGCGATGTCGTCAGCCAGTTCGAACGCCGCGACCGCCATGCCGAGGTCGCGCATCAGATGCTGGCGCGGGGCGCGGCCTACAAATGCTTCTGCACGCCCGAAGAGATCGACGCCTTCCGCGAGGCCGCGAAGGCCGAGGGGAAATCCACCCTGTTCCAGTCGCCCTGGCGCAATGCCGATCCGGCCACGCACCCCGACGCGCCCTATGTGATCCGCATGAAGGCCCCGCGCGGGGGAGAGACGGTGGTCGAGGATGCCGTGCAGGGAACCGTGCGCTTCCGCAACGACCAGCTCGACGACATGGTTTGTTTACGTTCGGACGGTACGGCCACCTACATGCTGGCCGTGGTCGTGGATGACCATGACATGGGGGTCACGCATGTGATCCGGGGGGACGACCACCTGAACAACGCGGCGCGGCAGACGATGGTCTATCAGGCGATGGGTTGGGACATTCCGGTCTGGGCGCATATCCCGCTGATCCACGGGCCGGACGGCAAGAAGCTGTCGAAACGCCACGGCGCGACCGCGATCGGGGATTACCAGGGCCTGGGCTATCCGGCGGCGGGGATGCGCAATTACCTTGCCCGCCTCGGCTGGAGCCACGGGGATGACGAATTCTTCACCTCGGAACAGGCGATGGAATGGTTCGAGCTGTCGGGAATCGGCCGCGCGCCGGCGCGACTCGATTTCAAGAAACTGGAAAACATCTGCGGCCTGCACATCGCGGCGGCCGATGATGCTGCGCTGCTGCAAGAAATCGAGGCTTTCCTGAACGCCTCGGGCCGGCCAGCCCTGACCGACCGCCAGCGCCTGCTGATGGCGAAGGGCATGTACTGCCTCAAGGACAGGTCCAAGACTTTCGTCGAACTCATTGAAAAGGCGCAGTTCATCATGGCCGACAGGCCGATTGCGCGGGATGAGGCGGCGGAACGCGCGCTTGATACGGTATCCCGTGGTATACTGAAATCGTTGACGCCGCGCCTGCAAACTGCTAGTTGGACGAAAGACGGGCTGGAACCCATCCTGACCGAAGCGGCGGCGGAACACGGCCTGAACTTCGGCAAGCTTGCGGCGCCCTTGCGCGCGGCTCTGGCCGGGCGCACAGTCAGCCCCAGCGTCTATGACATGATGCTTGTCATCGGTCGGGACGAGACGATTGCGCGGCTCGAGGATGCCGCGGCCTGACCGTGCCGCAGCCTCGCTCCGCTTGGCCCCGAAAGGGCACCACCACATGGCCACGCCGGATCTGGCGGGCCTGAACGAAAGGGACGGAGATGGGTGAGACAACCAAGCGCACTGCCAGGCTGACCTTCGACGACAAGTCGATCGAGTTTCCGATCCTTTCGGGCAGCGTCGGCCCGGATGTGATCGACATCCGCACGCTTTACGGCGCGGGCGATGTCTTCACCTTCGACCCCGGCTTCAGCTCCACCGCCTCGACCGAAAGCGCCATCACCTATATCGACGGCGACAAGGGCGAGCTGCAGTATCGCGGCTATCCGATCGAACAGCTGGCGGAAAAGTCGCATTACCTCGAAGTCTGCTACCTGCTGCTTTACGGGGAGCTGCCGAACGCCGCGCAGATGAGCGATTTCGAAGCCCGTGTGACCCGCCACACGATGGTGCATGAACAGATGCACTATTTCTTCCGCGGCTTCCGCCGCGACAGCCATCCGATGGCCACTATGGTGGGCGTTGTGGGGGCGATGTCGGCCTTCTATCACGACTCGACCGACATCAACGATCCCTGGCAGCGCGAAGTCGCCGCGATCCGCCTGATCGCAAAGGTCCCGACGATCGCCGCGATGGCCTACAAGTATTCGATCGGCCAGCCCTTCGTCTATCCGAAGAACAGCCTCGATTACGCGGGCAACTTCCTGCACATGTGCTTTGCCGTCCCGGCCGAGGATTACAAGGTCGACCCGGTCCTTGCCAAGGCGCTGGACCGGATCTTCATGCTGCATGCCGATCACGAACAGAACGCCTCGACCTCGACGGTGCGTCTGGCCGGATCGTCGGGCGCCAACCCCTTCGCCTGCATCGCGGCGGGCATCGCCTGCCTCTGGGGACCGGCGCATGGCGGCGCGAACCAGGCCTGCCTTGAGATGCTGCGCGAAATCGGCACGGTCGACCGGATTCCCGAATACATCCGCCGCGCCAAGGACAAGAACGACCCGTTCCGCCTGATGGGCTTCGGGCACCGGGTCTACAAGAATTTCGACCCGCGCGCGAAAGTGATGAAGGAATCCGCCGACGAGGTCCTCGGCCTGATGGGGATCGAAAACAACCCCACCCTCCAGGTCGCCAAGGAACTGGAACGGATCGCGCTGGAAGACGAATATTTCGTCGAGAAGAAGCTCTACCCGAATGTGGACTTCTATTCGGGGATCATTCTCGAGGCGATGGGTTTCCCCACCTCGATGTTCACGCCGATCTTCGCCCTGTCGCGCACCGTCGGCTGGATCGCCCAGTGGAAGGAAATGATCGGCGACCCGACGCAGCGCATCGGCCGTCCGCGCCAGCTTTACGTCGGCCCGAAGCAGCGCGACTATATCGACGTCCGGCACCGCTGAACATTCCGGAAAAGAAAACCGAAACGGGGCCTTGCGGCCCCGTTTTCATGTTGTGGAGCGGGGTGGGCAGGAAGGGGGGCTGTCTGCCCCCCTCTTTGCCTTCGGCAAATTCACCCCCCGAGGGTGTTTTCGTCAGGTTGAAAGACAATTTGAATCAAACTTTCTTCATTCTCGCGCAAATATCCCGGGGGTGAGGGCCGCAAGGCCCGAGGGGGCAGAGCCGCCTTTCCTGGCTCCTGCACAGGAAGCGGGTGGTGCCTGGATCAGTCGCCGATATCGAGCGCGATCGCGTGGATGCGCGCGGTCAGGTCACCCAGGGCGCGGTTGACCGCGCGGTGCCGGTCGATCCGGCTGAGGGCGGCGAATTCGGGCGCGCGAATCCTGATCCGGAAATGGCTTTCGCCGGACCCGTCGTCGCCCGCGTGCCCCGCGTGCCGGTAGCTTTCGTTGATCACCTCAAGCTCGGTCACGCGGAAGGCCGCGCCCAGACGGTTGCGGATTTCATTCTCGACGCCCATTTGATCGGCTCCCCCTTCAATCCCCGGCTCAATCCTTTAAACTCTCGCCTCCCGACTCGCAAAGGCAAGGTAAGATGTCCAAGCCCCCGTTCGAATTCGATATCCGTGTGTCCGCCGACAAGAAGCGCCGCAAGACCGGTCGGCGCGGCATGTCGGGGGCCTTTGAAAGCTCGAACCGGGGTTGCGAGTATCCCGGCTGTTCGGAGCAGGGCCTTTATCGTGCGCCGAAATCCCCCGACCTGCTGGACGAGTATTTCTGGTTCTGCAAGGATCATGTGCGCGAATACAATCTGAAGTGGAACTTCTTCCAGGGCACCTCTGACGAGGAATTCCAGAAGTTTCTCGACAAGGACCGTCTCTGGGGGCGCGAAACGCAGCCCTTCGGCAAGCGCCCCGACGAGGGGCGCGTCTGGTCGCGTCTTGGCGTGGATGATCCGATGTCGATCCTGGGCGAGAAGGCGACGCAGAATCCCGGCCGGGCGGAGCCGTCGGGCGCAATCCGCAAGCTGCCCTCCACCGAACGCAAGGCGCTTGAGATCCTCGATGCGCGGGACACCTGGACCAAGACGGAAATCCGCAAGCAATACAAATCTCTGGTCAAGGATCTTCATCCTGACATGAACGGCGGGAACCGCGACGACGAAACCCGCTTGCAAGAGGTCGTCTGGGCCTGGGACCAGATCAAGATCAGCCGCTATTTCCGCGACTGAGAACGATCCCGTTCGGTGGGCGCCCGTTCGGTGGGCGCCCGTTCGGTGGCCGCCCGTTCAGCGTCCGAAGGGGCGGATGAAATCGTATTTCAGAAGCCAGATCATCGCCCGCTCCACCGCAGGCGCGCGCAGGCCGGTGGCATTTTCCACCTCGGGGCGGCTCAGGCCCCGGTCCGCGCCCGCAAGGATCGCGGCCATCACCGCCTCGACACTGGCGGTCGGCTCGAACTGCCGCTTCAGCCCCGCATAATCGCGCAGCGCAAGCATGGCCGCCACATCCGGCGCGCCTGCCGCAGGCGGGGTGGCGACATAGCGTTCGGCCCCGAAGCCTGCCACCTGGCTGGGATAGGCCCCGAACAGCAGGAAGGGCGACGGCGCGACCGGCAGGCCCCAAGCCGGATAACGCGGCGGCGGCACCGGGGCGCGGCGGCGGCGCGCGTTGAGGTCGGCCCAGAGATCCTGCATGCGGGGAATGACGCGGGACCAGTCGTAATGTTCCACCGCCCGGCGCCGCCCGGCCTCGCCCATCCGGCGGCGCAGCGCGGGATCGCGCGCCAGCCTGAGAACGGCCTCGGCCATCCCCGGCACGTCGATCTGGGTCAGCGCCGAGACGCCCGCGCAATACTGCACATAGCTGTCGGCCCCGCCCTGATAGCGCAACGCCTCGCGCACGGCATGTTCGGGGCGCAGGGTGCGCGTGGCCACGCGGATGCCCGTATCGGGCGTCACGGTGTCGCGCATTCCGTCCCAGTCCGAGACGATCAGCGGCAGGCCTGCGGCCATCGCCTCGATCGGGGCGAGACCGAAGGTTTCCTGGATGTTGTCGATCAGGAAGGCAAAGGCATCGGCCCCCGAAAGCGCCGCCTGCCGATCTTCGGCCCGGGCGCCATCGAGGATCAGGAAACCCACCTCGGGCATCAGCCGCGCCGCACCGCTTTCAAAAACGCGGCGGCTGTAGTCGTCGCGGAAGATCCCGCAGAGCACGAGATGCAGCCGTTGCCCCGGCGCAAGCTGCCGCGCCGCCTGTGACAGCGCCAGATAGACCGGCAGGGGATCGAACTTCTCGTGCGGGGTCAGTCGTGCGATCGTGGTCAGCACCAGATCCTCCGGCCCTGCCCCGAGCCGCGCGCGCAACGCCGCGCCCGCCGCAGGGTCGGGGGCGAACTCGGCCGTGTGGATGCCAAGGGGAATCACCGGAAGCTGCGGTCGCGGCGGGGGTGGTGCGTTGAACCGGCGGCGGATGTGGTCGTCGATCAGGTCCATCTGGGCGCGGACGCTGGCCTGCACCGCCTGCGAGGTGCAGATCACCGCATCCCAGTCGGCGTGCGGGCTCATCCGCAGGTCGAAGAACCCCTGCATGACGCCTGCGGTCGAGGTGGTGTGCGTGATCCCGCAGATCGACCAGGCCGCCGCGCCATAGGGCGCCCGGCGCCAGACCTCGGTCGCAAAGTTCGGGCTGGGATAGTTGATGCACCCCAGGGGCGAGATGCGATGCACATCCGCAAGGCTCACGGCGCGGAACGGCATGTCGGGGCGCAGGTCGCGGGCAGCGGCCCGCACCGCAGCGGGCCCGGCCCCGCCATGGGCCAGCAGGACAAATTCGTCCACATCGGCATGGGTCAGGAAACCGCGCAGGAAACTTTCGCCCGCAACGCGCCGCCCGTTAATTCCCTTGGCCTTCGGATCATAGCCGTCGCTGGCAAACCATATCGCGGCGTTGCGGTCGGCGCGGGCGGTCATTTCCGCTCCATCCAGAGCCAGGGTGTCGGCCCGGCCCGCCATTCCCAGACCGCCAGAAGCCGGTCCATGTCGGACAACTGGTGCATCCAGTCGGGCAGTCCGCTGTCGTCGATCCGCCGTTCGATGCGGCGCAGGGCATGCGTCGGGCGGAAGCGGCGGGCGATCTTTTCCAGAAGGCCGGGTTTCATCCCCTCATGCACCTCGACCAGGATATCGGCCGCCAGAAGGCCGGGCGCCTGCGCCGGGTCCAGCAGGTCTTCCTCGGCGCCCTCGATGTCGCAGACGATGACCGACCTTGCGGTCGTGCAGATGGCGAAATCCGCCGCCTCCATACGGCCACCGATCTCGATCCGGTCGGCGACGCCGTTCTGTTCGGCCAGCTTGCGGCACAGCGACTGCGCGAAGGGGTTGTCGTCGCGCGCCAGAACCCGCGCCTCGGGCATGCGCCGGGCCAGACCCACGGCATAATAGCCCTCGGCCGATCCGATATCGATCACCAGCGGATAGGCCCGCGCGATGATCGTTTCCACCACGTCGGCCAGCGAGGCCTCGTAACAGCCGATCAGCCGCGCCGAGCGGGTGCCTTCCGAGGCGCGGACCCCGTATTTCATGCCCTTGAAGGGCCCCGAAAGCACCGTGTCGCCCGACATCTTCGTCAGCGTCTCGGACACCAGATGCGACCGCCATTTCGCCAGATGGCGCAGGGCTGCCACCAGCCGGTCATGGCTGGGGTCGCCCTCCAGCATCCTCTGCAGATCCTCGGTGACGCGCACCGTAAGGGGTGTGGGTTTCCTGCTGCTCATGCCTGGGGCCTTTCCGATGGGCCTTCTTCGCGCGAAAGGTTAGCCTGTCGCCCGGCTTCGGTCCACAACCTATTCGGTGGGCCATTTGGTGGGCTATTCGGTGGGCGCCCGGCGCCCGCGCGCCAGCACGTGGACCAACGCCATGCCCCCGGCCCAGAACGCGGCAGCCGGGACCGATCCCAGCGACAGGATCAGCCCCATCGCCGCCCCGACAACGGCAGCGCGAAAAACCCCGGCGCCCATCGGATCGAACAAAAGCCCCGCCACCGCGCCGCCCAACCCCGTGGCCAGAACCGCCCCCAGCACGGCCCATCCCAGACCAGCGCGCCCGGGCCGGCCGAACAGCGGCGCAACCGCCAGCCCCGCGGCCACCGATCCCGCCCCGGCATAAAGGATCAGCCGCAGATCGCGCCCGGTCACCCCCGCCCGGTCCCAGGTGGCCCAAAGCATCACCCCTGCACCCACCAGCCCGACGGCCAGCGCCACCGCCGCCCGCCGCCCCGGCGCCATCGCCCCTCTCGCCCCTTGTTCCGTCATCCCGGCCCCCTTCACCTTTCCTGCCGCAGGCCCCATCATCGCCCACCCTGTGCAGCCGCCCTGTGCAGCCGCCCTGCCCGTCCCGTGCAGCGGTCGTGCAGACCGCCCTGCCACAATCCCCTGTCGCCCGTGCCCTTCCCCTTGCAGCCCCCGGCGTTATGTTCCACAAAACCCGAAAGCACCGCGCCGGGACAGGCGCATCACGAGAATGGCGGAAGACATGGCTGATACAGTGGCAAGACCCACCGAAGAAATCTCTGTCCGGGACGTGTTCGGCATCGACACGGACATGAAGGTCAAGGGCTTTGCCGAACGCACCGACCGCGTGCCCGAGATCGACCCGACCTACAAGTTCGACCCCGACACGACGCTCGCCATCCTTGCGGGCTTCGCCTACAACCGCCGGGTGATGATCCAGGGCTATCACGGCACCGGCAAATCGACCCATATCGAACAGGTCGCCGCCCGGCTCAACTGGCCCTGCGTGCGCGTCAACCTCGACAGCCACATCAGCCGGATCGACCTGATCGGCAAGGACGCAATCAAGCTGCGCGACGGCAAGCAGGTGACGGAATTCCACGAAGGCATCCTGCCCTGGGCGCTGCGCAACCCCGTGGCCATCGTCTTTGACGAATATGACGCGGGCCGGGCGGATGTGATGTTCGTCATCCAGCGCGTCCTGGAACATGACGGCAAGCTCACGCTTCTCGACCAGAACGAGATCATCACCCCGCATCCGTCCTTCCGGCTGTTTGCCACCGCCAACACCGTGGGTCTGGGCGACACCACGGGGCTTTACCACGGCACCCAGCAGATCAACCAGGCGCAGATGGACCGCTGGAGCCTCGTCGCCACGCTGAACTATCTGTCCCATGACGCCGAGGCCGCGATCGTCCTGGCCAAGAACCCGCATTACAACACCGAAAAGGGCCGCAAGACCATCAACCAGATGGTGACAGTGGCCGACCTGACGCGCACCGCCTTCATGAACGGGGACCTCTCCACGGTGATGAGCCCGCGCACGGTGATCAACTGGGCGCAGAATGCGGAAATCTTCCGCAACGTGGGCTATGCCTTCCGGCTGTCATTCCTGAACAAATGCGACGAGCTGGAACGCCAGACGGTGGCCGAGTTCTACCAGCGCTGCTTTGGCGAGGAACTACCGGAAAGCGCCGCCTCGATGGCGATGAAGTAAGAAAAGGAAGGGGGGCTGTCTGCCCCCCTCGGCCTTCGGCCTCACCCCCCGAGGATATTTCTGGACAGAAAATGGAAACGAACGCCTCACGGATTTTCTGTCTGAAAATATCCTCGGGGGGAGCTTCCCGCAGGGAAGCGCGGGGGGCAGACAGCCCCCCGCCCCGCCCGCCACATGCCGGACCGATCGAGGGACGCAAGCCGTGACCAAACCGACCGACAACCCCGCCGACCCTTTCAAGAAAGCGCTTGCCGAGGCGACCAAGGTCATGGCGGATGATCCCGAGATGACCGTGACCTTCAGCGTCGACCCCTCGGGGATGACGAAGGAAGGCGTGCGGCTGCCGCAGGTCAGCCGCAGGATGACGCGGGACGAGGTGATGCTGGCGCGCGGCACGGCGGATGCCTTCGCCTTGCGCCGCAAGTACCATGACGAGGCGGTCGCGACCCGTTATGCCCCGCCCGGGGGGCTTGCGCGCGAGATCTATGACGCGATGGAAACCGCCCGCTGCGAGGCGGTCGGCGCGCGCGCCATGCCCGGCACCGCCACGAACATCGACGCGAAGATCGCCCATGAGGCCGACCGCAAGGGCTATGGCCAGATCACCTCGAACGCGGATGCCCCCCTTTCGGTGGCGGCGGGATATCTGGTCCGGCATCTGGCGACCGGCCGCGACCTTCCGAAGGGCGCCGAGAACGTGATGAACCTGTGGCGCGGCTTCATCGAGGAACAGGCCGGCGGAACGCTGGAAAGGCTTGACGCCGCGCTGGCCGATCAGGCGGCCTTCGCCCGGCTGGCCCGTCAGGTGATCGCCGATCTGGGATATGGCGACCAGCTTGGGGAGGACCCCGATCTCGACCAGGACGACGAGATGGAGGACGAGGCCCAGGAGGATCAGGACAACCCCGACAGCGCGGGCGACGACAGCCAGGAAACCGACGAGAGCGAACCGAGCCCTGAACAGAGCCAGGAAGAGCAGCAGGACGCCAAGGAGGCGCAGGTCTCCATGGAGGACAGCGCCGACATGGACGACGGCGAAGAGGCGGAATTGCCCGAGGGCGAGGCCCCGCTGGAGCCGCCCCCGCCAGCGCCGCATTCCGACGCCGATCCGAATTATACGGTCTATACCACGGAATTCGATGAGGAAATTCGTGCCGAGGATCTGGCTGAACCGGCCGAACTGGAACGGCTGCGCGCCTATCTCGACCAGCAGCTTGAGCCGCTGAAGGGTGCGGTCAGCCGTCTGGCGAACAAGCTGCAGCGCCGCCTTCAGGCACAGCAGAACCGGTCCTGGCTGTTCGACCTCGAGGAAGGCACGCTGGACGCCGGGCGCCTTGCGCGCGTGGTGGCGAACCCCACGACACCCCTGTCGTTCAAGCAGGAGAAGGACACCGAGTTCCGCGACACCTGTGTGACGCTGCTGCTGGACAATTCCGGTTCGATGCGCGGCCGCCCCATCTCCATCGCCGCGATCTGCGCCGATGTCCTGGCGCGCACGCTGGAACGCTGTTCGGTGAAGGTCGAGATCCTGGGCTTTACCACCCGCGCCTGGAAGGGGGGCCAAAGCCGCGAGAAATGGCTGGCCTCGGGGCGCGAACAGCAGCCCGGCCGCCTGAACGACCTGCGCCACATCATCTACAAGGGGGCCGATGCGCCCTGGCGGCGCGCGCGCGAGAACCTGGGCCTGATGATGAAGGAGGGGCTGCTGAAAGAGAACATCGACGGCGAGGCGCTGGAATGGGCGCATCGCAGGCTCGCCGCCCGGCCCGAGGCGCGCAAGATCCTGATGGTGATATCGGATGGTGCCCCGGTGGACGATTCCACCCTGTCGGTCAACCCGGCGAATTTCCTGGAAAAGCACCTGCGCGACGTGATCGCGATGGTGGAGCGGCGCAAGGCGGTGGAACTGATCGCCATCGGCATCGGCCATGACGTGACGCGCTATTACCAGCGCGCGGTGACGATCACCGATGTCGAACAGCTGGCAGGCGCCATGACGGAACAATTGGCCGGCCTTTTCGACAGCGACCCGAGGATGCGGGCGCGGGTGCTGGGGATGCGCCGGGTCGGATAGCGTGGCGGCGGGGGGCTGTCTGCCCCCCGCACCCCCCGAGGATATTTTTGCCAGAGTGAGGAAGAGGTCATGTTCCAGACATTCGAGAGCACGGCTTCACCCGCCACAGGGCCCGTTCGGCTGGCGCAATTGCGGGCGCGGCTGGCGGCCGAGGGGCTGGCCGGCTTCATCGTGCCGCGTTCGGATGCGCATCAGGGCGAATATGTCGCCGCGCGCGACGAACGCTTGCAATGGCTGACCGGTTTCACCGGGTCGGCGGGATTCTGCATCGTCCTGCCGGATGTGGCGGGCGTGTTCATCGACGGGCGCTACCGCGTGCAGGTGAAGGCGCAGGTGGACCTTGCGGCCTTTACCCCGGTGCCCTGGCCCGAGGTCAAGCCCGGCGCCTGGATCCGCGAAAAGCTGACGGGCGGCGTGATCGGCTTCGATCCCTGGCTGCACACGGCGGACGAGATTGAAAAGCTTGATTCAGCGCTTGAGGGTTCCGGCATAACCCTCCGCTCCACAAGGAATTTTATTGATTCTATCTGGAACGATCAGCCCGCACCGCCGGTGGGGCGCGCCTTCGTTCACAGCGACGACCTGGCCGGGGAAACGGCCGCTGCAAAGCGCGACCGGCTGGCGGCGGGGCTGGCGCAGGCCGGGGAACGTGCGGCGGTGATCACGCTGCCAGATTCGATCTGCTGGCTTCTCAACATCCGGGGGGCGGATGTGCCAAGAAATCCGATCCTGCATGGCTTTGCCGTGCTCCAGGACAACGGCCATGTCACGCTCTACGCCGATCCGGCGAAATTCGACGAGCCGACGCGCGCCCATCTTGGCCCGCATGTGACGCTGCGCCCGCCTGCGGCCTTCGTGCCGGGCCTGCATACCCTGCCCGGTCCTGTCCGGGTGGATCGCACCACAGCCCCCCTGGCCGTCAGCCGCGAGCTGGAAGAGGCGGGCATCGCCGTCGTGTGGGGCGACGACCCCTGCCGACTGCCAAAGGCCTGCAAGAACGCGGGCGAGATCGCGGGCATGCGCGAGGCGCATCTGCGGGACGGCGCGGCAATGGTGGAGTTCCTGTGCTGGCTCGATGCCGAAGCCCCGAAGGGCGGGCTGACCGAGATCGATGTCGTCACCGCGCTGGAAGGCTTCCGGCGGGCCACCAACGCCCTGCATGACATCAGCTTCGACACGATCTGCGGAGCCGGGCCGAATGGTGCGATCATGCATTACCGCGTGACGCACGAGACGAATCGCCCTGTGCGGCAGGGTGAATTGCTGCTGGTCGATTCCGGGGCGCAATATGCGGACGGGACGACCGACATCACCCGGACGATGGCGATCGGCCCCGTCTCGGCCGAGGCGCAGGAATGCTATACTGCAGTCCTTCAGGGGCTGATCGCGATTTCCCGCGTGCGCTGGCCGCGCGGCCTTGCCGGGCGCGACCTTGATCCGCTGGCGCGGTATCCGCTTTGGGTCGCGGGGCGCGATTTCGATCACGGCACCGGGCATGGCGTGGGGGCCTTCCTTTCGGTCCATGAAGGGCCGCAGCGCCTGTCGCGGATCTCGGAGGTGCCCCTGCGGCCCGGCATGATCCTGTCGAACGAGCCGGGCTATTACCGCGAGGGCGCCTTCGGCATCCGGCTGGAGAACCTGATCGTCGTGGAAGAGGCCGCCAAGGCAGGCGACGGGCGGGACCATCTGGCCTTCGAAACCCTGACCTTCGTGCCCTTCGACCGGCGGCTGATCCTGACCGAACGCCTCGCCCCCGGCGAGCGCGACTGGCTGAATGCCTATCACTGCGCAGTGATGGACAGGATCGGACCCCGCGTTTCCGACGCCGCACGGGTGTGGCTGGCGTCGGCCTGCGCCCCGGTCTGAGCGGCTCTTTGTTGGACATGAGGAAGGGGGGCTGTCTTCCCCCCTGATGTCCTTCATAGGGGGCAGCGCCCCTGCCCCATCATCCGTCAGGCTGCTGCGGCAGCAGTGGCGCGGATCCGTTCCACCATCGCGCGGACCCCGTTCGACCGCTGCGAGGACAGGTGTTCGTTCAAGCCGAGACGGGCGAGTTCGGCGGGCGCGTCGACGCGCGCCACCTCGGTCAGGGTCAGACCGGAATAGAGCGCATGCAGGACCGCGATCAGCCCGCGCACGATCATCGCGTCGCTGTCGCCCTGAAAGTCGAACCGGGCGCCGGGCCCCTGCCCGTCGATCATCGGGCGCAGCCAGACCTGGCTTGCGCAGCCGTCGACCTTGAAGGCGGGCACGCGGAACGCCTCGTCCAGGGGCGGCATCGCCTTGCCCAGTTCGATGACGTGGCGATAGCGGTCCTCCCAGTCGTCCAGGAACTCGAAGGTTTCGGCAATCTCCTCGAAGGCGGGCGTGGCCATGGCATCCTCTTGTCGCGGCTTGCCTTCACCTAGGCGCTTTGCCCGCCAAGGTCCAGATGCGGCGAAGTCCGCAGGCCGCGGACCTGCCCACGGAGCGGCTTTTCAAAGCCGCGCCTATCGGCTACCCAAGGGAGGAACGAAACGGGGGAAGATCGCATGAAGACGCCGGTTCTGGCATTGCTCGTCGCCGCAACCGCCTTGACGGCCTGTTCGCGCATCCAGAATTCGCGGCTCAACCCGTTCAACTGGTTCGGCCGGTCAGAACCCGTCGCGGTGCAGACAGTGGCGGATCTGAAGCCCGCCGATGTGCGTCCGCTGGTGCTTCAGGTGCTGGAGATGACGGTGGAACCCGTCCCCGAAGGCGCGATCGTGCGGGCCAAGGGCCTTCCGCCGAGCCAGGGCTGGTGGGACGGCGAACTGGTGGAACGGTCCTTCGAGGATGGCGTGCTGACCTATGACTTCCGTCTGACCCCGCCCCTGCAGGGCAAGCCCGCAGGCACGCCCCGCTCGCGCGAGGTGACGGTGGGGGCGTTCCTGTCGAACATCCGCTTGGGCAGCATCACCCAGATCGTGGTCCAGGGCGAGACGAACGCGCGATCGTCGCGGCGCTGACCCGGCCACAGCCGGGCAATCAGAAAACTGCCAAAGCGCGGGTCAGAGCGCGACGACGCGCACCGTGCTGCCCTTCGCGGTCAGGGCGATTTCACCCTTGCAGAGCCTGAGCGCCTCGTTTCCGAAGGCTTCCATCCGCCAGCCTTTCAGGCAGGACAGGTCGCGCATTCCGGCGGCCATCTGATCCAGTTCGCTGGCGGGCGCGATCAGGCGCGGGGCCACGCCCAGATCTTCGGATTTGGCCTTGAGCAGCACGCGCAGCAGATCGGCCAGCGCCGGGTTGACCTGCAACTGGTCGCGGCTCTGGTCCACCTTGGGCAGGTCTTCGGGCTTTGCCTCCATCCCTACCTTGATCGCGGCAAGGATACCGTCGGCCACGTCGCCCCGGCGTCCCTCGCGCAGCAGCAGGCGCGACCGGCCAAGTTCCTCGTGGTTGGTCGGGCGGGTGGACGCCAGCTCCAGAAGCGCGTCATCCTTCATCACGCGCGACCGGGGCACGTTGTTGCGTTGCGCATATTCCTCGCGGAAGCGCGCAAGTTCCCGCACCACCGCCAGGAACCGGCCCGAGGTGGTGCGCGTCTTGACCCGCAGCCACGCCTCTTCGGGGCGCACCGTATAGGTTTCAGGATCGGTCAGAACGGCCAGTTCCTCGGCCACCCATTTGGCGCGGCCCGACTTCTGCAACTGGGCGGCCATCGATTCATAGACCACCCTGAGATGCGTCACATCGGCCAGGGCGTATTCCTTCTGCGCCTCCGACAGCGGGCGGCGCGACCAGTCGGTGAAGCGCGAGGTCTTGTCGAGGTTTTCACGGGCGATCTTGCGCACCAGCGTTTCGTATCCGACCTGTTCGCCATAACCGCAGACCATCGCGGCGATCTGGGTGTCGAACAGCGGTTCGGGAAAGACGCCGCCTTCGACAAAGAAGATTTCCAGGTCCTGGCGCGCCGCGTGGAACACCTTCACCGTCGCCTTGTGGCGGAAGAGGTCATAGAGCGGCTCGAGGCTCATGCCCTCGCCCTCGATCGGATCGACCAGAACCGCCTCGCCCGACTTTCCGGGCAGCGCAAGCTGGATCAGGCAGAGCTTGGACCAGTAGGTGCGTTCGCGCAGGAACTCGGTATCGACGGTGACATAGGGCTGGGACTTGGCGGCTTGGCAAAAGGCGGCGAGGTCTTCGGTGGTGGTGATCGTGCGCATCGGGGCCTTTCGGAAAGCTGCTTGCGGGTTCGTCCCGCATTGCCGCTATAGGCTGTTCACCGGGCGGTGAAAAGACCTGCCGCCCCGGCGGGGGTGGCGCGTTGCGGCAAGGTCGCAGCGGAACGCCGCCTGCGCCCCCTGCGCCCGATCAGTCCAGAAAGACCGGCGTCCGGTCACCCGCCGCATAGCGCCGCAGGACCGCCGGATAAAGCCGGTGCTCCTGCACCAGCACGCGGGCGGCAAGGATTTCGGCGGTATCGCCCGGCAGCACCGGAACGCGGGCCTGCCCGAGGATCGGGCCATCGTCCAGAACCGGCGTCACCTCGTGCACGGTGCAACCCGCCTTCGTGTCGCCCGCGTCGATGGCGCGCTGATGGGTGTGCAGGCCCGGATACTTCGGCAGGAGCGAGGGGTGGATGTTCAGCATCCGGCCCGCGAAACGGTTGACGAAGCCCGCCGTCAGCACCCGCATGAACCCGGCAAGGCAGACGATATCGGCCCCGGCCGCAAGGATGGGTTTCACCAGTTCGGCCTCGAAGGCCGCGCGATCGCCCTTGAAGGGCCGGTGATCCACCACCGCAACCGGGATTCCCCGCGCTGCGGCCTTGGCCAGCCCCCCGGCCTCGGGGTCATTGGCCAGAACCAGCACGGGGCGCGCCGGATGGTCGCCCGTCATGCTGTCGGCCAAGGCCACCATGTTCGACCCGCCCCCCGAAATCAGAAGGGCCACGCGTTTCACAGAAGCCGCCCCTTGTAGACCACGCCCGCGCCCTTCACGACGCGGCCCATCGGCACCACGGTTTCGCCCGTCTCGCGCAGCAGCGCGGCCAGCGTCTCGGCCCGGTCGGGGGAAACCACCAGCATCATGCCGATGCCGCAGTTGAAGGTCTTGAGCAGTTCGGGTTCGGCCATGCGCGCGGTTTCCGCAAGCCAGCGGAAGACCGGCGGAAGCTGCCAGGAGGCAAGGTCGATCTCGCAGGCCAGGCCATCGGGGATGACGCGGGGCGGGTTTTCCGTGAGGCCCCCGCCGGTGATATGGGCCAACCCGTGCACGCCGCCCGCGCGGATCGCCGCCAGCGCCTGCTTCACGTAAAGCCGCGTGGGTGCCAGAAGGGCCGCGCCAAGGCTGCCCTCGCCCCAGGGGCAAGCCGCATCCCAGCCAAGGCCCGACAGTTCCACCACCTTGCGAACGAAGGAATAGCCGTTCGAATGGACCCCGTTCGAGGTCAGTCCCAGAAGCACGTCGCCCTCGGCCACGCCCGCAGGCAGGTCGGCGCCGCGTTCCATCGCGCCGACGGCAAAGCCGGCAAGGTCGAAGTCGCCCTTGTGATACATGCCGGGCATTTCGGCGGTCTCGCCCCCGATCAGGGCGCAGCCACTGGCCTCGCAACCCGCCGCGATGCCCTCGATGATGCGCGTGGCCTGGTCCACGTCCAGCTTGCCGGTCGCGAAATAATCAAGGAAGAACAGCGGCTCGGCCCCCTGGCAGACCAGGTCGTTCACGCACATGGCGACAAGGTCGATCCCGATCGTGTCGACATTGCCGGTGTCGATGGCGATCCTGAGCTTGGTGCCCACGCCGTCGGTCGCGGCCACAAGGATCGGATCGGTGTAGCCCGCCGCCTTCAGGTCGAACAATGCGCCGAACCCGCCAAGACCCGACACCGTGCCGGGGCGCCCGGTGCGTTTCGCGGCCGGCTTGATCCGGTCGACAAGCGCGTTGCCTGCGTCGATGTCCACGCCCGCATCGGCATAGGTCAAGCCCTTTTGCGCCTCGCTCATCGCCCCTCTCCTTTCGGGAATCCGCCGCTCGCGCCCCCATACGCCTTTCGCGCCCGCAGCGCAACAAAGGCGACCCCGGCGCACGCGCCGGTCCGGGCAATCTTGACCCCCGCCCCCGATAGGGTATCACCAGAACTGCGTGGGCCTGTAGCTCAATGGTCAGAGCTGGGCGCTCATAACGCCTTGGTTGGGGGTTCGAGTCCCTCCGGGCCCACCATCCCGCAGGCGACGATCTGCCCCCCTGATTCTCTGTTTCCAGCCCATACCGGGCCGATCCGGGGTTTCGGCGCGGTCAGGGTCAACACGCCGACTGACCACGCCCTACGCCACAATCGATGCGGGAAATCACCATTGAAAACACAGGCGCGGGTAATCACCCCCTCGCAGCGCGGGGACATGCCGTTTCGGTACTAACGAAAAGACATGTCCTGAAAGACAAGTTCACGGGCCGCAACCGCCGGGCTATCCAGTGTTCATGTAAGTGCCTGTTATTGTTGGTGAAAGATAAAACAATCCAAACCAGAGACAAATAATGTACATCAAATCGGAAACGACCACCGCCCCGTCCACCTGCTTGCACCTGGTGGGTTCCGCAGCGACTAGCGTCCGTTCTGTCGTTCTCAGCATGCCGTTCCTCGAGGCGGTCTTTTTCCTGGCCATCATCGCGGCGACCGTCTGAGACGGAAACGCCATGCCCTCCGGGGCGGGATGAGCAGCCGGGCCGAACCAGAGCCTGACAGGCTGGCCCCTCATCCCGCCGGGATGGCCCCTCATCCGGCCAGGATGGCCCAGAGGAAGCGCAGGCAGACCGCCGCTAGGAACAGGCCAAAGGCGCGTTCCAGATGCTGCCGCGACAACCGATGCGCCAAGGCCACCCCGAAACGGGTCGTCAGAAGCGAGGTAGGGATCGTCAGCGCGAAGGTCGCCAGTGACACGAACCCGATCGCATCGGCCGGAAGGTCCGTCCGCCCCCAGCCTGCCATCATGTAGCCAAGCGTTCCGGGAATGGCGATCAGCACCCCGACGCCCGCCGATGTGGACACCGCCCGGTGGATCGGCACATTGTGCAGCGTTAGGATCAGGTTCGACACCGCGCCACCGCCAATCCCCATCAGCGCCGAAACAAGGCCCACCCCACCGCCGTAAAGCCGCAATGCGGCGCGCGAGGGCAGGCTGTCGCGCAGCCGCCAGCCTGATCCGCCCGCCAGAAGCTTGGTCGCATTGACCGCCGCCACCGCGACGAAGACAAGCTGGAACACCTCGGGCCGGGCATATCGCGCGATCACCGCGCCAAGAAGCACCCCCACCAGAACCGGCAGCGCCCAGAGGCGCAACAGGTCCATGTCCACCGTTCCGCGCCTGAAATGCCCGCGCGAGGACTGGATCGAGGTCGGCACGATCACCGCAAGCGAGGTGCCGACCGCCAGCGGCATTGCGACTTCGGGCGGATGGCCAAGCGTCTGGAACACCTCGTAGAAGACCGGAACGGAAATCGCCCCGCCCCCGATCCCGAAGATCCCCGCCAGAAAGCCGATCAGCGCCCCCGCCACGGCAAGGGCAGCCACCAGCGGCAGAAGCGTCGCGGGATCAAGCCAGCCCATCAGGCGGACGCCGACCTGCGGGTAAGGCTCGCGCCGTCGAAATGGCCAAGCCCGGCCTCGACAGCGTCCTGATAGGGGGACGCGGCCGCGCGGGCGAGCGGCATCTGGGTGCCGTCCGCCGTGCCAAGTTCCAGCGCCAGCCGCAGATCCTTCTGCAAGCCCGCGATATCGAAGGTGCCGGCCTGGTCGGTGCCGTTCAGCGTGTCGATGACGACCTGCGCGCGGTTCTTCAGCACGGTCGGGCCAGCGGAACTGTCGGCGATCAGGCTGACGGCAAGGTCATGCGGCACGCCCGCGCCCTTCAAGAGCGCCAGACTTTCGCCAAGCGTCTGCCAGTAGATCGCCAGCGGCAGGTTGACGGCAAGCTTCATCCGCGCCGCTGCGCCGGGGGGTCCCATATGTTCCACCCGGCGGCAGAGCTGGTCGAGCACGGGCCGCCCACGGTCAAAGGCGGCGACGGTTCCGCCCGCCATGCCCAGAAGCTGCCCCTTCAGAGCGGGCGCGACCGTGCCGCCCACCGGGCAATGCAGGAAATCGGCCCCGGCTGCCACTGCCCTTTCGGCAAGGGCATCGGCCTCGGCCGGTGGCAGGGTGGACATCTCGATCACTAGGCGCCCGGCGATGCCGATCCGGATCAGGTCGTCCAGCACCGCGCCGGACGCGGCGGCATCGGTCAGCGACAGCAGGATCACGTCGCATCCGGCAAGCCCGCCAAGATCGGCGGCCTTGGCCCCTGCCCCGATGGCGGCGGCCATCCGGCCGGGGCTGCGGTTCCAGACCTTCACATCGTGGCCTGTCTCGATCAGGCGGCGGGCAAAGGCGGTGCCCATCCGGCCGGTTCCGGCAATGCCGATCACTTTGGTCATGCTGTGTCTCTCCCGTCCAGTCCCAGAATGGCAAGCGTTGTTTCTCCCGCCCGCAAACGATCCATCATCACCGCCTCGCGGGCCGCGCGCGCCCGGGCGGCGGCCAGCGCCGCGGGCAGGTCCGCCGGGGCGATGGTCACGATCGCATCGGCATCGGCAAGCACGATGTCGCCCACCGCGATCTCGACCCCACCAATCGTCACGGGCTGGCCGATCCGCCCCCTGTCGCCCTTGGATGTCCCGCGGATGTTCAGCCCGCGTGCAAAGACCGGAAAGCCAAGCGCCGCGATCTGCGCGCAGTCGCGCACCGATCCGTCGATCACCATCCCGACGATCCCGCGCATCTGGCAGGCCAGCGCCATGATTTCGCCGAAGGGGCCGCTTTCGGTGCTGCCGCCGTAATCGACCACCAGCACCTCGCCCCCCTTGGCCGAGGCGATGGCCAGATGCAGCGCGAGATTGTCGCCGGGGCGGCAGTGCACGGTCAGCGCAGGGCCCGCCATCGCCATGCCGGGCGCCAGAGGCCGCGGGGGGGCCGCAAGCAGGCGCGCGGCAGGCCAGGCCTCGCCCAATGTCGCGGTGCCAAGCGGGACAAGCGCCGCCGCATCCGGTCTTACTGCGCCCTGCCCCGTCACGCCGCCTTCGGCCCGATGCGGACCTGCATCGGCTGCAGGCCGTCCATGCTGCAATCCAGCACGTCGCCCGTAACCACCGATCCGACACCGGCGGGCGTGCCGGTCATGATGATGTCGCCGGGCATCAGGCGATGCTGTTCGGAAAGTTTCGCGATGATCTCGTCGACGTTCCAGATCATCAGCGAGATGTCAGCATCCTGCCGGACTTCGCCGTTGACCTTCAGCCGGACATGGCCCGACCGCAAGATGCCGCACTCCTCGGCGCGGGTGATCGGGCCGACCGGGGCGGAATGATCGAAGGCCTTGGTGATTTCCCAGGGCAGGCCCTTTGCCAGTGCCTCGGCCTGATGGTCGCGGCGGGTCATGTCAAGCCCGATGGCATAACCGAAGATGTGTCTGGAGGCCTCGGCCTCGGGGATGTTGTAGCCGCCCGACTTCAGCGCCACGACCAGTTCGCATTCGTAATGGAAGTTGTTGGTCAGCACCGGATAGGGGATTTCGCCGCCGTTCTTCACGATCGCGTCCGAGGGTTTCATGAAGATCACCGGCGGGTCGCGTTCATCTGCGTTCATCTCGCGGATGTGGGCGACGTAGTTCTTGCCGATGCAATAGATACGGCGGACGGGAAATTTCTCTTCGGTGCCGACGATATCCAGATGCGCTTGCGCCGGAGGTGTCAGGGCATAGGCCGCCATGGGGAACTCCTTGTTGGGCCGGGGATGGCCCGGCGGGGATTCGAGTCTCGATACCCGCAGGATTTCGCGCTTTGCCCCGCAGATCAAGATATGAAGCGGTATTTTTGGTCGTTTCATATATTTTTTTGCAATTCATGACGAATCGTATAGCCTTCGAGTCAGGCGCAGCCGCAGATCGGCAATCCACCGGAAAACCACCGGCACACCAGCGGACTGGCCAGGCACAACGGGAGGAGAGAACAGCATGACGAACACGACGATCATGAGCCGGCGGAGTTTCGGCCTGATTGCGGCGGGTGGCGCGGCCAGCCTTGCGCTTGGCGCGCCATCCATCATCCGGGCACAGACCGCCGTGACCTTCGCGGTCCCGAACCCCTCGGCGCTGACGTGGCTGCCCTATTGGGTGGCCGTGGGTGAAGGCTATTTCGCCGAGGAAGGGCTTGATCTGCGGCTTGAGGCGATCGACGGATCGTCGGCGGTGTTGCAGGCGATGACAGCAGGCCAGGCGCAGATCGGCGCGCCGGGACCGGGGCCGACCCTGGGCGCCCGCGCCCGCGGGGTGGATGTGAAGTTCCTCTACAACCTTTATCCGAAGTCGGTCTTCGGTCTGTTGGTCAAGGCCGACAGCAGCTATCAGACGCCCGCCGACCTGAAGGGCACGGTGATCGGCGTGGGCACCGCAGACGGGGCCGAGGTTTCGTTCACCAAGGCGATCATGACCGACCTCGGCCTTGCGGAAGGGACCGACTATACCTTCCTGCCGGTGGGCGATGGCGGCACCGCGGCGGTGGCCTTCCTGCGCGACGAGGTGGCCAGCTATGCCGGCGCCGTTTCGGATGCGGCGATCCTGGCGGCGCGCGGACTGACCCTTCGCGAGATCACGCCCGAGGCCTATCTGGGCTTCTTCGGCAACGGGATTGCGATGCTGGAAAGCCAGATGGCGGCGACACCCGACCTTGCGCCCAAGTTCGGGCGGGCGCTGGTGCGCGGCACGCGTTTTGCCGCCGATCCGGCGAACAAGGAAAAGGCGCTGGCCCATTGCGCCGCCGGCAACCCGCAGGAAGGCGAACAGGACTATGCCGCCTCGCTTTATGACGGTGTGGTGAACCGGATGACGCCGACCGACGCCTTCATGGGCCAGGGCTTTGGCTATCAGCCGCCGGAACACTGGCAGGCCATCCACGATTCCGCCGTCGCCTCGGGCGCGCTCGAGGCACCGCTGCCGGATCTGGCCGCAGTCTACACGAACGAATTCGTGGCAGGCTGGAACGCCTGATGACAATGGCAGAGCCCCGGCCCCTGACAGCGGCACATCCGGCCGCCGCCGCGCGTCCGGTCTACGAGATCGCACGGCTGTCGAAAACCTATGCCCGGAACAGCCTGACGGCCCTGACCGACGTGAACCTGACGCTTCACAAGGGCGAATTCGTTTCGGTCGTCGGATCGTCGGGTTGCGGGAAGTCGACATTGCTCAAGATCATGTCGGGGCTCTTGCCGCCCACAACGGGGCGTGTCGTGCTGGAAGGGAAACCCGTGACCGGCCCGCGCGCCGACATCGGGATGATGTTCCAGCAGGCCACGCTTCTGCCGTGGAAGACCACGGCCGAGAACATCGTCCTGCCGATCGAGATCCGCGAGGGCCGCGCGGCCGCCAAGGCCGCCCTGCCCCGTGCGCTGGACCTTCTGAAACTGGTGGGGCTTGGCGATTTTGCCAATGTCTATCCGGGCGAGTTGTCGGGCGGGATGGCGCAGCGCGCCTCGATCTGCCGGATGCTGATCTCGAACCCCGCCGTGCTTCTTCTGGATGAACCGTTCAGCGCGCTGGACGAACTGACCCGCGATTTCATGAACATGGAATTGCAGCGGATCTGCGCCGAACAGCAGTCCACCGCCTTTCTCGTGACCCATTCACTGGCCGAGGCGGTGATCCTTTCCGACCGCATCCTGGTGATGAAGCCCCGACCGGGCCGGATCGTCGAGGAAATCGTGATCGACCTGCCACGTCCGCGGACGCTTGAAATGATCAACACGCCCCGGTTCGGCCAGATCGTGGCCCATATCCGCGACCTCTTGGGCAAGGAGGCCTTCCAATGACCGCCAATCCCGATCCGAATGTCGATACCGTCTGGGTCGAGAAGGTCGCCCTGATCGACCAGATCCCTCGTTGGGCCGCGATGCTGGGCCTTGCGGTGATCGTGATCGCGATCTGGGAATTGGCGACCGCCCGCATGGGCTGGGTTTCGCCCATCATCCTGCCAAGCCCCGGCGAGACGCTTGATGACCTGATCTTCGTGGGCAAGAACCTCTTGTCAGGCGGCTACATGCTCGAGGCGCTATGGACCACCACGCGCACGGTGTTCTGGGCCTTCGTTATCGCGGCGGGCATCGGCTTTTCGCTGGGTGTCCTTGTGGGCGAGACGAAGTTCGGCGAACGGGCGGTGATGCCCTATCTGGTGGCCATCGACACCATGCCCAAGGTCGCCTTCGCGCCGCTGTTCATTGCCTGGCTCGGGTTCGACATCGCCTCGAAAGTGGCGCTTGCGGCCTTCATCGCGACCTTTCCCATCGTCGTCTCGACCGCCGCCGGGCTTTACGCGGCGTCGGAAAACGAACGGATGCTGTTCAAGTCGATGGGCGCCAGCCGGTTGCAGACCCTGTTCCGGCTGAAGCTGCCCACGGGCCTGCCGCATATCTTCACCGGGCTGAAGATCGCGGCGGTGGGGGTCATGGCCGGGGCCATCACCGGGGAATTCCTGGGCGGCGGCCAGGGCTTCGGCGCGCTGATCCGGCAATCGGCCAGTCAGATGGACACGCCGCGCGTCTTTGCGCTTATCCTCTATCTCAGTTTGCTTGGCCTCGCCCTTTTCTTTGCCGTCGCTTGGTTGCAGAAGCGTCTGGTATTCTGGAACAAGGCCGACCGGCCGGGTGGAGTGGGTTAGGAATGAATGCATCCGACAACAAGTTGGGCGATCCGCGCAACCTGTCCGAACAGGCGCATGCGCGGATCCGCCGGGACATCCTGGGAGGCGAGCTGTTTCCCGGCGAGAAGCTTCAGATCGAGGCGATCTCGGAACGCTATGGCATCGGCATCGCCCCGGTGCGCGAGGCGTTGAACAGGCTGTCGTCGGAAGGGCTGGTCGAACGCAAGAGCCAGCGCGGCTTTTTCGTTGCCGAGATCTCGATGACCTCGCTCGAGGAACTGGTGAAGACCCGGATCTGGCTGGAAACGCTGGCGCTGCGGGAATCGATCCGCAATGGCGACGAGGCCTGGGAAGAGGAACTGGTGCTGGCCTATCACCGGCTGGCGCGCACCCATCGCCGCCTGCCGACCGAGGCCGGGCGCGAACTGTCCGAGGAATGGGAACTGCGCCACAAGGAATTCCACATGCTGCTGCTGGACCGCTGCGGGTCAAGCTGGCTTCTGGGGTTCTGCTCGACCATGATGGATCAGGCGGTGCGCTATCGCAGCCTGTCGATGAACGTGCATCCCAGCCTGCAACGGCGGGAGGGTGCGGCGGCCGAACACGAGGCGCTTCTGGCCGCCGTCGTGGACCGCGACGCCGATCGCGCCTGCCGCCTGCTGGAAGAACATTACACCCTCACGCTGGACGGTCTGCGGGGCGTCGTGGGCCCGGACAAGCCCGCCCCCTGACACAGCACACCGATATGGAAGCCTGATCCTTCCCTTCTGCGGAATGATCGGGCGGCAAGGCCGGTTTGCGCCGTGACCTGTCGCATCCGGGCGCGCATCGCCCCGCCGGGCCACAAAGGATGGCCCAAACCAGCGGAGGTGCCCGGATGAAGATTGCCCGCCTTGAAACCTTCACGACCCCGGATGTGGGTTTTGTCCGCGTCACGACCGACAGCGGGGAAACCGGATGGGGGCAGGTTTCGACCTATAACGCCGACATCACGGCCGAGGTGTTCCACCGGCAGATCGCCCCCCATGCGCTTGGCACCGACGCGATGGATTTCGCCGACACGCTCGACCGGATCGGCGAGAGGGAACACAAGTATCCCGGCAGCTACCTGCGCCGGGCGATGGCGGGGCTTGATACCGCGCTCTGGGACCTGCGCGGCAAGGTCGAGGGAAAGCCGGTGGTCACCCTGCTGGGCGGCACGCCCGGCCCCTTGCGCGCCTATGCCAGTTCGATGAAGCGCGACATCACCCCCGCGGACGAGGCCGACCGGTTCCGCCGCCTGCGCGATGCGCATGGTTTCACCGCCTTCAAGTGGCGGGTGGGTGCCGAATGCGGCCGTGACCGCGACGAATGGCCCGGCCGCACGCCCGAGGTCATCGCCACGGTGTCCCGCGCGCTCGGCGACGGGATCGACAAGCTGGTGGATGCCAATTCCTGCTATTCCCCGGCACGGGCGATCGAGGTGGGGAAGATGCTGCAAGACCACGGCATCGGCCATTTCGAAGAACCCTGCCCCTATTGGGAATACGACCAGACCGCCGAGGTGCGCGCCGCGCTGGATCTGGACGTGACCGGGGGCGAACAGGATTGCGAATACTCCTCGTGGCGGCTGATGTTCGACCGCCGGTCGGTCGATATCGCGCAGCCCGACGTGATGTATATGGGCGGCATCACCCGCAGCCTGCAGGTCTGCCGGATGGCCGCCGCCGAAGGGCTGCCGGTGACGCCCCATTCGGCGAACCTGAGCCTTGTCACGATGGCCACGATGCATCTTCTGAAGGCGATCCCGAATGCCGGGAAGTATCTGGAACTGTCGATCGAGGGGCCGGATTACTATCCGTGGCAGGAAGGGCTTTTCCTGGGCGATCCCTACCGGGTGACGGACGGCCATGTGACGGTGCCCGACGCCCCCGGCTGGGGGGTGGAGGTCAACCCCGCCTGGCTTGACCGCGCCGCCTACCGGCTGGCCGAGGCGGGGTGATCCCGCGTTCCCGCCTTCCGGCCTGCCGCCGCTCAGACGTCTTCCACGGTCACCTCGCCCCTCTCGCCGCCAAGGGCGGCGAAGGCACGCTGGCGGCAGGTGAGGACCAGGATCTGCTGGTCGCGCGCGGTGCGGTGGAGGGCGTCGAACATCGCCTCGATCCGGTCGTCGTCGGAATGGACGAGGGCATCGTCAAGGATCACCGGAACCGGACGGCCTGCAGCGGCGAAGAGGCGGGCGAAGGCAAGGCGGGTCAGGATCGCCACCTGTTCGCGGGTGCCGCCCGACAGGATATCCAGCGCCTCGGGTTGGCCGTTGCGGGTCAGCGTCGCGGGCAGAAGGCTGGCGTCGTCGATGGTCAACTGCGCGCCGGGGTGCAGGATCGACAAAAGCGGCTGAAGCTCGCGCAGCACGGGGCCGAAATAGGCGTCGCGCGCCTTTGTCCGCGCCTCTTCCAGCGCGCGCCTCAACCGGGTCAGCGCCCGCACTTCACCTTCATAGCGGGCTGCGCGCGCCTCGGCCTCGGCGCGGTCACCGGCGAGGGTGGCAAGGCGTTCCTCGATCCCCTCCTCGGCCAGCGCGAGGATCGTGGCGTTGAGGCTCGCCAGATCCTCGCGCGCCTTCTGTTCGGCCATGCGGGCCTGATCGACGGCCCCCTTCGCACGGGTCAGGCGGGCCTCGGCGGTGGCAAGGTCGGGGGCCGTGGCGCGCAGGGCGGCAAGGGCAGTTTCGGCCTTTGTGGCAGCTTCGGACAGTGCCGGTGCACGGGCCGTCATCTCGGCGATGCGAAGGCCAAGCGCGGCCGGATCGCCAGCCTCTGACAGCGCTGCCGCCAGCTGCCGTTCGGCGCTCGCCCGGTTGGCCTCGGCCGCCGCGCGCGCCTCACCTGCCTGAACCGACACGTCATGCGCGGCCTTGGCAGCAGCGCGGGCGGCCTGTTCACCGGCCTCGGCCTCTGCAAGCGCCGCCGTCACGCTGGCGGCATCCTCTGCCATCTCGGGGGCGTCGGCGGCCAGGGTTTCGGCGCGCGCAAGCGCGGTGCGAAGCGTATCGAGCCCCTCTGGCGCGATCTCGGCCAACAGCGCGGCGGCCTGTTTCGCCTCGGCCTCCAGCCGCTGCCCCTCGGCCCATTGGTGGCGGGCGGCGGGCAGGCTTTCCACCTGTGCCTCGGCCAGCAGGCGGGAAAGGGCCTGTTCGGCCTGCGTGACCGCGTCGGAACTGTGCCCTGCGCCGGGGTCGATCCGCAGCGTACCGAAGCCCGGAAGCGTCAGGTCGGCGGCGGCAAGGATCGGCACCGGTCCACCGGGAAGGACCGCGCCGTTCAGGATGGCGGGGGCACCGTCGGGACGGGCCTCTACCATGACCGCCTGCGCCGCGGCCCGCGCGCGGGCAAGGTCAAGGGCGGATTGCGCCTTGTCGGCGGCCTCGATCATACGGGCGGTCACGGTGATCCGCGCCCGCTGCGCGCGGGTCTGGTCGAGGGTCGTCCGCAGCCCGGTCGCACGGTCAAGACGGCGTTGCAGGTCCACGGCCTGTGCCTTTGCGGCCTGCGCGGTCTCGGCCCGGGTCGCGGCCTGCAGGCGGGTCCGCAGGTCGCGGGTCTGCCGGGCAAGGGCCTCGGCGGCTTCGGTCGCCGCGCGGTCGCGCTGGCCCAGGTCATCGGCGCGGGTGCGGGCGGCGGTGGCAGCACCTTCCGCCTTTGCCAGCGCGGTCTGCGCGACGGCCACGCGGGTGGCCAGCGTTTCCGCCGCGGTAATCTCCTGCTGTGCGCGGTCGGCATCCAGCCGGGCGAGGCGCAGGGCGGTTTCGGCCTGCACGACCTCGGCCTGATGCGCCAGCGCCGCCTGATGCGCGGCCTGTGCATCCGTCAGCGCCTGAGCGCGGGTGGCGGCATCGGCGGGGTCGGTCAGGCGGGCAAGTGTGCGGTTCACCTCGGTCCGCCGGGCCAGATCGCCCGAAAGCCGCTCTGCCCGCGGGCGCAATACCGCCTCTTCCGCGGCCAGCGTCGCCGCCTCATCGACCGCGCGCTTCCATTCGCCACCGGCCTTCGGACGACCGCTGTCGGTGGCCAGCTTCGCCAGCGCCTCGGCCACACGGTCGATCACCGCATCCATCCGCCGCCCGCCGGTCATCATGTCGATCTCGCCCGCGACCGAGGACATGAGGTCGCGCCGGGCCGACAGGTCGCGTTCCCGTTCGCGCCTGTCATCGGATTCGAGCCCCATCTGCCCCTGCCGGACCCACAACAGGCCCGACGGCCCGGCAAGACCGCCGCCGATCAACCGGTCGATCCAGGCCTCGGCCTCATCGGCCTGGGCGATCAGGCGACCGGTGGCGTCCAGCACCTGCGCCTGCGGTTTGGCCAGCCAGCGTTTTGCGATGCGAAAGCGGCCTTCGGGCAGGTCCACCTCTACCGCCACCTCGGGCGCGCCGCCGGCATGGGGTTGCAGCGCCTTGATCGCGGCGTTCCTGCTGCCGTGCCGTTCGAAAAAGACCGCGTGGATCGCGTCAAAGAACGTGGATTTTCCGAATTCGTTGGGTTCGGAAAGCACGGTGATACCGTCGCCGATGCCGGACAGCCGCGCGCGTTTGCCCGCAAAGCGGCGAACATTCGTCAGTTCGATCGCCCGCAGCCTCATGCCCGCACCTCCTGCGTCAGCGCGTAAAGCCGCGCAAGCGCCGCCTGGGCGGTGTCACGGTCCGCCTGGCTGAGGGCAGGATCCCCGGCCTCGGCCAGAAGCACCTCGGCTGCCTGCCGAAGGGCGCCTGCCCGGTCGATCTGGTCCAGATCCTCGGGCAGCGCCTCAACCGCCAGTGCGGACAGATCCGCCTCGAACCAACCGAAATCCGGCGCGCGGGCGTCAACTAGTGCCTCCAGCGCGGCGCGGTCGGCCAGCGGCAGGCGGCCGGTCGCCGTGATCCGCACCAGATGATCCCGCGCGCGGGTCTGCGGCAGGGCGGCGGCGAGGCGCGCGGCGACATCCTCGCCCGGCAGAAGGTCCAGCGCGGGGCGCGTCCAGCGAAACTGCGCGGTTTCCACCGGCGACACCTGCGCGGGGCCGTCCAGCATGACCATGAGCGCCGCCCCGGGCACATCATGCTTGAAGCTGTCGGGTTCCGGCGTGCCGGAATACCAGGTGGCGGGCGTCACCTGCATCTGACCGTGCCAGTCGCCAAGGGCAAGGTAATCGAGGCCCGAGCGCGCGGCCCGGTCAGGCGGGATGATGCCGATGGCCCCTTCCTCGCCGGAAAAATCGGTGATCGCGCCATGACCCAGCCCGATCCGTCGCGCACCTTCGGGCGTGGGGGCCGACATCGCCTCGGTCAGGTCGCGGCCGGGGCGGCGCTGCGTGCAGGGTGCGGGCAGCAGCCAGTGGCCGGGGGCCAGTTCCACCGGCGCGTCATCGGTGATCGCGCGCAGGTTCGCGGGCGCGTCCTGCGCGATCCTCCGCCAGAGTTCCGAGGCGGCGAGGCTGTCGTGGTTGCCGGGCAGCAGGAGCCAGGTCAGATCGCCTTCTTCCCCCATCGCGCGCAGCGCCTGGCGCAGCGTGTCGGGCGCGGGGGTTTCGGCGTCGAACGTATCGCCCGCCAGCAACACCACCCCTGCCCCGCCAGCCCGCGCGGCCTGCGCCAGCCGGGCAATCGCCCCATGCCGCGCCTCGCGCAGGCGGTGCCGGATGCCTTCGGGATAGCCGCCGAAGGCCCGGCCGAGGTGCAGGTCAGAGGAATGGAGAAACCGGAATGTGTTCATGCCTGACCTGCCTTTGCCGTTGCCTCAACCTCGCCGGGAAATCCCGCCCGATCAACCCCTTGCATCATGCCATCCGGCAGGCGGGATCGTCTTTCCAGCGCAGCCAGACGGTCGGGCGCATCTCGGCCTCGGACAGGAAGGTGCGGGCGGAAAAGACCGGCAGGCGCCCGCAGCCGTTGGAAAGGCCCCAGTCCGGATCCAGCGCCATCTCGTCATGGCCCCCGGCCCAGAGGCCCGGCGACGCGGCAGGGTAGTATTCGTCGCCCGCCTCCAGGATCCGGGCCGCACGGTCCCAGCCGCGAAAGATCGCCTGCGCCTCGGCATCGACCTGCGGCAAAAGCGCGGTTTGCAGGGCAATGTCGGACCGTTCGACCAGCCGCTCCAGCGCATGGACGCAAAAGCTGACGGCGGAAAGCTGGAAGGCGAGCATCGGGCCCGCCATCCCGACTCGGGCGCGCAAATAGATCAGGCCGGTTTCCTGGAATGCCGTCGCGCCTTCGACCCGCGCCTCGACCTCGCGCACGGCGCGGGTGACGAAGGTCAGCGCCTTGCCGCCCGGTGCCATCGTCACGCGCGCCACACCGGGGCGAACCTTCAGCCGAAGGGCAAGGCGTTCCACCGCCTTGATGTTCGGGCGCAGACCTGAGGCCATGCGAATGAGGCCCGGCATGTCGGGCGCATCGCGGCCTGCGGTCGCGATGGCCTGCCGCGCAAGGCCCCTTTTGAGCGAGACGCGAAGGGCGGGCGAACGGGCGAAGGCGGCGTGGTTCATCTGCATCGGGGTCTCCTGGAAAAAAGGGGGGGGCGGAATCGTGGTAAAGGAATCGTCAACACCCTCAATCTGGGGCATAAGGGTGGCAAATCCTGACAGGGTCCTGCGATGTCCTTCCAGAAAGCCGCTGACCTCTTGCGTCTCGCGGAACTCGCCACCGCCCGCTATCAGGGCGTGTCGCTGACCGAGATCGAAGAGGAATTCCGCGTTGACCGCCGCACCGCGCAGCGGATGACCAGGGCGCTTGAGGAAATGTTCCCCCATTGCATCACGCGGGTCGATGACGAGCGGCGAAAGTTCTGGAAATTGCGCGCCGATCAGGCCCGGCTGATGCTGGCGCAGGGCATACGCGACAGCGAGCTGGCGGCGCTGGAGCTTGCGATCCGCCGGGCCGAACGCGAGGGGCTGGCGACCGAGGTGCGCGCCCTGTCCGGCCTGCGAGACCGGCTTCTGGCCGCGATGCCGGGGCCGCACGCCCGCCGGGCCGAGGCCGATGCCGAAGCGGTGCTGGAAGCGCACGGCTTTGCCTCGCGCCCCGGCCCGCAGGTGCGGATCGGGCCGGACCTGATGGGAGTGATCGGCGAGGCGCTGAAGGGGCCGCATGTCCTGACGGTCGTCTATGCCGGGGGGCGCGACCCCGACCGCGCGCGGCGGCTGGAACCGCATGGCCTGCTTCTTGGCACCCGCCGCTATCTGGTCGCGCGCGAGGCTGGCGGCGACGGGCGGATGCAGCATTACCGGCTTGACCGGATCACATCCGCCCGGCTGGAAGCCGACAGCTTCGCCCGCGACCCTGGCTTTGACCTGTCCACCCACGCCGCCCGTGCCTTCGGCAGTTTCCACACCGATGCGGAATATGGCGAGGTTGTCTGGCGCTTCACCCCTGCCGCCGCCGCCACCGCGCGCGAGTTCCTGTTCCACCCGACGCAGGAGATGACGGAAGGCGAAGATGGCAGCCTGACCGTCCGCTTCACCGCCTCGGGCCATCTGGAAATGGCCTGGCACCTTTACATTTGGGGCGATGCGGTGGAGGTGATTGCACCAGAACCGCTGCGCGCGATGGTCGACCGGCACCGGCGCGGCGACTTCCCGGCGCTGCCCTAGGGCGGTTCAGCCGAGGCGCGCGCCCGGCGGGATCGTCGGCGGCGCGGCGTTCAGCCGGTCGCGGGCGAAACCTGCGGCAGCCTTGTAATCGGCGATGAAGGCCGCGCGTTCGGCAGGGGGGATCACATCGTCGATATGGTCGAAGACACCGCCGCAGCGGGCATCGACCAGATCAAGCAAACCGAAAGGCCCCGCCCCGCGGTTGCGCAGCACCAGCGCCGAGACCGGGGCGCAGAGTTCCGCGTCATAGGCGGCAAGCGCCGCGGGCGTCACGCCATGTGCCAGCATCCGCGCGCCAAGGGTGCGGGCGTCGATGATGGCCTGGCTCGCCCCGTTCGATCCGGTGGGATACATCGCGTGGGCCGCATCCCCCATCAGCGCCACCGGCCCGTCCACCCAGGTGGGCACCGGATCCCGGTCGATCATCGGGTTTTCATAGGCGGCCTCGGCCCCCCGCAGAAGCGCGGGGACATCCAGCCAGTCATAGCGGAAGGCATCGAAATGATGCACGAAATCCTCGACCGGGACGGGTTTGAACCAGCGGTCGCCGATGCCTGCGCCCTGGGTGTCCACGGTGAGTTCGGCGATCCAGTTGATCGTGGCCAGCCCCTCGGCGTCGGCGCGCGTGATCGGGTAGATCACCATCCGGTGCCGATGCGTGCCAAGGCCGATGAAGGACGATCCGGTGCGGATCGGGCGGGCGCGGGTCGTGCCACGCCACAGGATCGCCCCGCCCCAGTGGATCGGCGGCTGATCGGGGTGCATCTGCGCCCGGATCGCCGAATGTATCCCGTCCGCCCCGATCAAGAGCCGCCCGGCATGTTCCGATGTCGTGCCGTCGGCATGGGCAATCCGGGCCACGACCCCGCCTTCGGCCCTGCGGTATCCGGTGACGCGCGCGCCTGTCTCGACCGCGCCGGGGCCAAGGCGGCGCAGCACCTCGTGGTAAAGCAGCATCTGGAAGCCGCCGCGATGCACGGCGTATTGCGGCCAGAGATAGCCCGCCGCAAGGCCGCGTGGTTCCGCGTGGATGTCGCGCCCGTTCAATCCGACCAGCGCCCATTCCAGCGCAGGCAGGCCGACCCGGTCCAGATCGGCAGCGGTGAAGCCAAGGTCATAAAGCTCGCGCACGGCATTAGGCTGGATGTTGATGCCCACGCCAAGCGGCCTGAGTTCGGGAACCGCCTCCAGCACCAGGGCGGGCACGCCGATCTGGTGCAGCGTCAGCGCGAGCGTCAGCCCGGCCACGCCGCCGCCCGCGATCAGAACCGGAAGGTCTGGGCTGTGGCTCATGGTGGCATCCTCGGCTGGCAACGGGCGGCAAGGATGCCAGCGGGAACCGCCCCTGCGCAAGCCGTCATGGCGCGATCATCGCCGCCTCAGGCAAAGGCGATGCCAACCGCGCCGAAAGGGCCGAAATCCGCGTCGATCACGGTGCCGGGCGGACATTCGACCGGCGGAATGAACGACCCGGACAACACCACCTGCCCCCGTTCGATCCGCTGGCCGTAGCGGCCCATGCGTTCGGCCAGCCAGACGATCCCCATCACCGGATCGTCCAGCACCGCCGCGCCAAGGCCCGTCGCCACCACCTCGGCCCCGCGTTTCACGATGGCGCCGACCCAACGCAGGTCCACCTCATCGGGCGCGTGGCGGGCCGTGCCAAGGACGATCCCGCCATTGGCCGCGTTGTCGGCCACGGTGTCCTGGATGCGGCGCGCGCGGCCCGTGGCCGGATCGGCGCGGACGATCCGGGTGTCGAGGATTTCAAGACAGGGCGCGACAAAGTCCGTGGCGGCCAGCACCTCGGCCCGGCTGACCCACCCCGACAGCGGCGCCTTCATCACGAAGGCGATCTCGGCCTCGACCCTGGGCTGGATGAAGCGGCCGGCGGGCACGGTCGATCCGCAGGCGAAATCCATGTCGTCAAAGATCACCCCGCTGTCGGGCGTGTCGATCCCGAGCGCGTCCTGCATCGCCTTCGAGGTCAGCCCGATCTTCCAGCCGATGATGCGGCGGCCCCGGGCCAGCTTGCGCGCCATCTGTGCGCCCTGGATCGCATAGGCATCATCCAGCGTGATGTCGGGATGGCGCAGGGTCAGAAGGCCGATCTGGCGTCCCGTCGCCTCGGCCTGAAGCAGGTCCGACGCAGCGGCGTCGATCTGGTCGCGGGTCAGCATGGTTCGTCCATCACCGTGTTGCGCAGGGTACCGATGCCCTCGGCCTCGACTTCGACCACGTCGCCGGGCTTCAGCCAGACCGGCGGGTCGAACCGCGCCCCGGCGCCGGTCGGCGTGCCGCAGACAAGGATATCGCCGGGATGAAGCGTGCAGAAGGTCGAGACATAGGCGACAAGCTGGCGGAAGCCGTGGATCATCCGCGAGGTGCGGTCGTGCTGGCGCGTCTCGCCGTTCACCCGTGTTGTCAGGGCGATGTCGTCAAGTTGCGCGGCGTCCCGGAATGGCACGATCCACGGCCCCATCGCGCCCGACCGGTCCCAGTTCTTGCCCTGCGTCACGTTGAATTTCGCATGGCGCACCCAGTCGCGGAGGGTGCCTTCGTTGCACAGCGTCAGGGCCGCGATGTGGTCATAGGCGTCTTCGGGCGCGATGCGGCGCCCGGCCTTGCCGATGACAATGGCGATCTCGCCCTCGTAATCCAGCTGGTCGCTTTCGGGCGGGCGGATCAGGGGCTGGCCGTGCCCGGTGAAGCTTTGGGCGAAACGGATGAACAGCGAAGGGCGGTCGGGCGCGGCCTGCCCGTCGCGGTATTCGGCGTTGCGGTCGGGGAAGTTGACGCCGACACAGATGATCTTGCCCGGATCGGCGAGCGGGATCAGGAAGTCCACCGCATCCGTGGCATGGTCTGGCAGCCGCCCTGCCGCAGCCGCGACGACGCGGGGCAGAACACCGGCCGCGACAACCTCTTTCAGCCCCTTGAATTCGTGCCCGAAATCGACCGACAGGTCGATGATGCCCGCATCTGTCACAAGGCCATAGCGATCGCGCCCGTCGGCATGGTAGGCGGCAAGGCGGGTCGGGTCGGGCATCATGCGGGGCCTCGGCTGCGGGGTCAGGGGGCGATGATCGGCTGTGCCTTCAGGTCGCTTTCGACCAGCGGCACGCCGTCGAAGACGGACCCCAGTTCGAACCAGCTGCGCGGCGCGGGGGCGCCCCACAGGGTCTGGCGCTGCGGGTCCTTCAGATCCCAGCGGATCGGTTCAAGATCGGGGTCGACGGTCTGGTAGTCGGAACAGTAGATCTCGGTCCGGTGGCCGTCGCGGTCGCGGATATAGAGGAAGAAGGCGTTCGAGATGCCGTGCCGCCCCGGCCCGCGTTCGATGTTTTCCAGGTAGCCGGTCGTCGACATCAGGTCGAGCAGGTCGATGATGTTCAGCGGCGTCGGCACCCAGAAGGCGGTGTGATGAAGGCGCGGGCCGGTGCCATTGGTGAAGGCCACGTCATGCACACCGCCCTTGCGGTGCATCCAGACCGCCCAGGACCGCCCGGTTTCGGCGTCCTCGGTGTATTCGGTCACGCGGAATCCGATGTCGCTGTAGAACTGCGCGCTTTGGTCCACGTTGGACGAGAACATGTTGAAATGGTCGATCCGCAGTGGCCTGACCCCGCGATACAGGCGGTATTGCTGGTGGATCGGCGGCAGGCGATCCATCCGGGCGTAGAATTCCAGCGGGATGCCGAAGGGATCGCAGGTGCGCAGCACGCGTCCCATGAAAGGCCGTTCGATCCATTGGGTCGGCAACCCCCGCCCCCGGAACCAGTGTTCGGCGCGGTCGAGGTCGGCTTCGTCCCAGACCTTGAAGCCAAGAACGCCGACCGAGGGCTGATCGGCCTTCTTCAGGATCATGCAGTGATGGCCGCGTTCCTCCATCGCGCGCAGGTAGATGTGGCCTGCGTCCTCATGCGTGACCTGAAGGCCCAGGGTATCGACATAGAAGCCGCGCGACCAGGCCAGGTCGGTCACGCCCAGTTCCACATGGCTGAGCCGGACGATGTTGAAGGGCGGATAAAGGTTCGGGGCGGGAATGGGCATGGTGGTTCCTTTCCTAGACGCCCAGCCGGGTGATCGCATGCGCGCCAAGGGCCAGCGCCACGTTCTTATGTTCCATGTAGAAGTCGAACGACCATTGCCCGCCGTCGCGGCCGATCCCGCTGGCCTTGACCCCGCCGAAGGGCGTGGGCAGGTGGCGGACGTTTTCCGAGTTCACCCAGATCATCCCGGCCTCCAGTGCCTGCGACACGCGCAGCGCGCGCGTCAGGTCATTCGTCCAGACATAGCCGGCCAGACCGTAAGCCACGCCATTGGCGATTTCCAGCGCTTCGGCCTCGTCGCGGAAGCGGATCGAGGTCAGGACCGGGCCAAAGATTTCCTCTTGCGCGATGCGCATGTCGGGGCGGGCAGCGGTGAACAGGGTCGGACGGACGAACCAGCCCGGACCGTCAACCGGCGCGCCCCCGGCGGCGATGGTGGCGCCCTCGGCGCGGGCGATGTCGAAATAGCCCGTGACCTTGTCGAAATGCGTCTTGTGGATCAGCGGGCCGATCTCCGTCTGCGGGTCCAACGGATGACCAAGGCGCAACCGGCCGATCCGGTCGATCAGCCGCGCCTCGAATTCGCCCGCGATGCTGTCCTGCACCAGAAGCCGCGACGACGAAGTGCAGCGTTCGCCGTTCAGCGAATAGATCATGAAGACCACCGCATCCAGCGCGCGGTCCAGGTCGGCATCGTCGAAAACCACGACGGGGTTCTTGCCACCCAGTTCGAAATGGCAGCGTTTCAGCGTGTCGGCGCCCTGCCGCATGATCTGGCTGCCGGTGCGGCTTTCGCCGACGAATGCGATGGCGCGGATGTCGGGATGTTCGGTCAGCGCCCGCCCGGCCCCTTCGCCCAGACCGTGGACAAGGTTCAGAACGCCGGGCGGCAGGCCCGCCTCGTGGCAGATCTCGGCCAGAAGGCGCGCGGAAAGCGGGCTGAACTCGGCCGGTTTGTGGACCACGGTGCAGCCCGCCGCCAGCGCCGGGGCGATTTTCCAGGTGGACAGCATGAAGGGCGTGTTCCAGGGCGTGATCACGCCCACCGGGCCGATCGGCGTGCGGCCGGTGATGTTCAGGTGATCGGGCGACGGCAGCGCCTGGCCGTCGCGCGCCCCCGGCGCAAGATCGGCGAAGTAGCGGAAGTTTTCCGCCCCGCGCAACGCGGCCTTGGACATGAAGCGCCAGGCCTGCCCCGTATCCCAGCATTCGCAGAGCGCGATTTCATCGGCGCGCGCGACGATGGCATCGGCGATGCGGTGCAGGATCTTCTGCCGCGCGGCGCCGGACATTCCGGCCCAGGCCGGAAAGGCCGCCTTCGCGGCCTTCGCGGCGGCATCCACCGTCCCGGCCGTTCCCAGGGCCACGCGGGCGATGGGGCTGTCATCGACGGGCGAGCGGGTTTCGAACCAGTCGCCCCCGGCCATGTCCTGTCCGGCGATCAGATGGCGGATGCCTGTGTCGCGGAAGCGCGCCAGATGGGTTTCAAGCCGCGCGAGACGAGAGGCGAGATCGGTCATTGCAGGTCTTTCGGCAGGTGGTCACGGATGGAACTGGCCTTGGGGCTGAGGTCGGGGTCGATGTCGCGCATCTCCATCGACAGCATCAGCGAGGAGGAGCGCATCACCGGCGCGCAATAGGCCTGAAGCGCGGCGAAGATGGCCTCGGTCGCGGCGCGGCGCGCCTCGATCGGGCGACCCGCGCGCAGCCGCACCGATAGGTCGAGGAAGGCATGGCCGGGATCACCGTCGGCGATCACGCAATGGGTGCAGGCCGTCGCCCGGACCCGGATGCCGGCCAGAGGAAAGACCCCGGTCGCCGCGGCCGCATCGCGCAAGACGCGGCACAGGCCCGCGATATCCAGCCGGTCTTCGAGATTGGCGGAATAGTCGATCTGGAAATGCGGCATCCTCCCCTCCCCTTGCCCACTGCCTTGCCCGCTTAATCTCGCCCGCCCGACCGCGAGCCAGTTCAAGAAGGCTTGAGGGCAAGGCTGGCACATTTTAATTAACATGTAAATTATTTTCATCTGCGACCGATCTGCGCCACTTTTGCCCTTTTGCCTTTGCGCCCGGGGGGCGACGCTTGCCGCCGCCCCTTTCGGTCGTCTAATCAGGGGCGAAGCGAAAGGCAGGACAATGCGGATACTGATCACCAACGACGACGGCATCAACGCTCCGGGGCTGGAGGTGGCGCATCAGATCGCCACCGAAATCGCCGGGCCGGATGGCGAGGTCTGGACGGTGGCGCCGGCCTTTGAACAATCGGGCGTGGGGCACTGCATCAGCTACACCCACCCGATGATGATCGCCAAGCTGGACCGTCGCCGCTATGCCGCCGAGGGAAGCCCCGCCGACTGCGTGCTGGCCGCGCTTTATGACGTGCTTCAGGGGGCGAAACCGGATCTGGTGCTATCCGGCGTCAACCGGGGCAACAACGCGGCCGAGAACACGCTTTACTCCGGCACGATCGGCGGCGCGATGGAGGCGGCGTTGCAGGGGATCCCGGCGATTGCCCTGTCGCAGTTCCTGGGCCCCGAAACCGACGGCCTCGCCGATCCGTTCGAAGCGGCGCGGGTGCATGGGCCGGGTGTGGTGCGGGCGCTGGTGGAAAAGGGGCTTTGGGACCGCGACGCCGATTACCGGCTGTTCTACAACGTGAATTTCCCGCCCTATCCGGCCGCGCAGGTCAAGGGGGTGAAGGTCACGGCGCAAGGCTTCCGCCGCGACACCGCCTTTTCGGTCGAACCGCATCAGTCGCCCTCGGGCCGCAAGTTCCTGTGGATCAAGGGCGGCCCGCAACATTCGCCCACCCTGCCCGGCACCGATGCCGCGGCCAATCTTGAGGGCTACGTCTCGGTCACGCCGATGCGGGCCGACCTGACGGCACATGACCGGCTGGCCGATCTGGAGGCGCTGCTGGCATGACCGGGGACCGCGGGGACGAGAACGCCGCCGAACGCAAGATGCGGTTTCTCTTTGCCCTGCGTTCACGCGGCGTCACCGATACCCGTGTGCTGACGGCGATGGAACGGATCGACCGCGGCGCCTTTGTGCGCGGGCTTTTCGCCGAACGCGCCTATGAGGACATGCCGCTTCCCATCGCCTGCGGCCAGACCATCAGCCAGCCATCGGTCGTCGGGCTGATGACACAGGCGCTGGCGGTGCAGCCGCGCGATGTGGTGCTGGAGGTGGGGACGGGTTCGGGCTATCAGGCGGCGGTCCTGTCACAGCTGGCCCGGCGGGTCTATACGGTGGATCGTCACCGCCGTCTTGTGGCCGACGCGCAAGAGGTGTTCCGCCAGCTCGGACTGGTCAACATCACCGCCCGCACCGCCGATGGCAGCCACGGCCTGCCCGAACAGGCCCCCTTCGACCGCATCATCGTGACCGCCGCCGCCGAGGACCCGCCCGGCCCCCTATTGGCTCAGTTGAAGATCGGGGGTATCATGGTGTTGCCGGTTGGCCAGTCCGACACGGTGCAGAGCCTCATCAAGGTCGTCAGAACCGAACGGGGCTTTGACTATGACGAGTTGCGTCCCGTTCGTTTCGTGCCGTTGGTCGAGGGTTTGGGGGGCGACTGAAGACCGGGACGTGAGCAGACCGGGCAGTGAACCAGGGCACCGGGGCCAACCCGGGCACGAAGCGAGGCGTAGACATGAAGACCCCACAGGCACATCTCATTCCCGCAATCGGTCTGGGCGCGGCACTTGCGGCGCTGTCGGCTTGCACCAGCCCGAACGACTTCGACTGGGATTTCCGCCCCCAGGCGGGGCTTGATACCTCGGCAGCGGCCCGACAGGCGACGGCAGATCGCCCCGATCCGGACGCGCGGGGCGTGATTTCGTATTCCGGCTATCAGGTGGCCGTGGCCCGGCGCGGAGACAGCGTGACATCGGTCGCGGCGCGCGTCGGCATCGACGCGGGCGAACTGGCACGGTTCAACGCGCTGAAGCCCGGCGACACGCTGCGCGCGGGCGAGGTGCTGGCCCTGCCCCGGCGCGTGGCCGAAGCCGGCCCGGTCACCGCCGCGCCCGGCGCGATCATGGGCAGTGGCGTCACCACGCAGCCGATCGACGTGTCGTCCATCGCGACAGGCGCCATCGACCGCGCGTCCGGCTCCACGCCCGCCGCCACGCCCAGGGTGATCGGTTCAGGCGGACCGGACCCCGTGCGCCATCAGGTCAAGCGCGGCGAAACGGCCTTTACCATCGCCCGGGCCTATAACGTGACCGCCAAGGCGCTGGCCGACTGGAACGGCCTTGGCGCCGACATGATGGTGCGCGAGGGGCAGTATCTGCTGATCCCCGTGGCCAGCGGCGAGGCACCGAAACCCGCCACGCAGGCCGTCACCGTTCCGGGCCAGGGCAGCCCGACGCCCGAGCCGCCTTCGGCCGCCAAGCCGCTTCCGGCCAAGGACGAACCTCCCTCGGCGCAGGTCAAGACGACAGGCGGGACGACGACCACCGCCGCCGCGCCGGTCCCGGGCACACCCGCCTCGCCCGATCTGGGAAGCGAACGCAGCGGCGCCACGGCCTCGAAGTTCGCCATGCCCGTGCAGGGACGGATCATCCGCCCCTATTCGAAGCAGACCAACGGGATCGACATCGCGGCCGCCCCCGGAACCCCCGTCGTGGCAGCCGCCGACGGGACCGTCGCCGCCGTCACCAAGGACGTGAGCGGGCTGACGGTGCTGATCCTGCGGCATGCCGACGGGATCCTCACGGTCTATTCCGACGTCCCGGAGGTCATGGTGCAAAAGGGCGCCTCGGTCAAACGCGGCCAGACCGTCGCCAAGGTCCGGTCGGCCGATCCGTCCTTCCTGCATTTCGAGGTGCGCAAGGGCTTCGACAGCACCGACCCGATGCCCTATCTGCAATAAGGACGGGGGGCTGTCTGCCCCCCTCTTTGCCGTCGGCAAATTCACCCCCCGAGGATACTTGGGCCAGAATGAAGGGCAGCGCGATGGCGCCTTGGTTCATTCTGGTTGAAATATCCGGGGGTGAGGGCCGCAAGGCCCGAGGGGGCAGAGCCCCCTCGTTCGAACGGGCCACCCGGGGGCAAAGCCCCCTTATCCCAGGCGGACACCGTGGCGTGCGGCCAGATCGGTGAAGAATTGCCAGGCGACGCGGCCTGACCTTCCGCCGCGCGTGGCCTGCCATTCGATCGCCTCGGCGCGCAGGGTCTCGGGATCGACCGTCACGCCATGGGCCGCGCAATAGCCGTCGATCATCGACAGGTATTCGTCCTGCGAACAGGGGTGGAAGCCCAGCCACAGCCCGAACCGATCGGAAAGCGAGACCTTTTCCTCGACTGCCTCGGAAGGGCTGATCGCGGTGGAGCGTTCGTTCTCGATCATGTCGCGGGGCATCAGGTGGCGGCGGTTGGACGTGGCATAGAGGATGACGTTGTCCGGCCGCCCCTCGATCCCGCCATCCAGCACCGCCTTGAGCGACTTGTAATGCTGGTCGTCATGCGAGAACGAAAGGTCGTCGCAGAACAGGACGAACCGCGTGGCGGGCGCGGCGCGCAGGTGATTGAGCAGCCGCCCCACCGAGGGCAGATCCTCGCGCGCGAGTTCCACGATCTTGAGATCCTCGCCCTCGGCGCGGACCCGTGCGTGGACAGCCTTTACCAGGCTGGATTTCCCCATGCCGCGGGCGCCCCAAAGCAGGGCGTTGTTCGCGGGAAGGCCGCGGGCGAAATGGCGCGTGTTTTCCAGCAGGATGTCGCGGGCGCGGTTGACGCCCACCAGAAGCGACAGGTCGACGCGGGACACCCGCGCGACCGGCTCAAGCCGGTCGGGGCCGGTGTGCCAGACGAAGGCCTCGGCGGCAGCAAAGTCGGGGGTGACCATCGGCGGGGGGCTGATGCGTTCCAGCGCCTCGGCGATGCGGGTCAGGGCGGCGTCGGTCAATGGCTGGCCTCCTCGTCGTCGTCCTCATCCCACAGCCCCTGGGCACGCAGGTCGGCCTCACGCCGCTTTTCGATCCGGCGGACGAGGAAGATCGACACCTCGTAAAGCGGATAGATCGCGAAGAACAGGATGAGCTGGGTGATGACATCGGGCGGCGTGACGAGGGCGGCGACGATCAGGATCAGGACGATGGCGTATTTGCGCACGCCCGCAAGCCCGTTGGCCGAGACAAGCCCGGCCTTGCCCATCAGGGTCAGCAGAACGGGAAGCTGGAAGCAGAGGCCGAAGGCGATGATCAGCTTCAGCGTCACGTCGAGGGTTTCGTTGACCTTGCCCTGGAACACGATGTCGATGCCGGTGTCCGTCACCGGCACGGCGGGGGCGTCGACAGGCGCATCCACCACCTGCGCGATGATCTTGTCCATCAGCGAGGCCGCGTCGGCGAAGCCGAGGAAGAAGGTCATTGCCAGGGGTGTAACGACATAATGGGCGAAGGCGGCCCCCAGAAGGAACAGCGCGGGCGAGGCCAGAAGGAACGGCAGGAAGGCGTTCTTTTCGCTTTTGTAGAGACCGGGCGCGATAAAGCGCCAGAGATGATAGCCGATCACCGGAAAGGACAGCGCCAGCCCGCCCACCATCGAGATGCGGATCAGGGTGAAGAAATATTCCTGCGGCGCGGTGTATTGCATCACCGGATTGGGATCGCCGAGGTCGCGCATGGATTGCTCGATCGGCCCGAGAAGGAAATCGAGGATCGCCTCGCCGAAGGAAAAGCACACCACCATCGCGACGAGGAAGGCCACGACGGACCAGATCAGGCGGGTCCGCAGTTCGGCCAGATGCTCGATCAGCGGCATGCTGGAATCGTCGACTTCGTCGCTCATGCGTCAGACTTCTTCGTCGTTTTCCGGGTGGAAGCGGTTGGTTTGGCGGCGGGCTTGGCGGTGGCCTTGGGCGCCGGGTCTTTGGCGGGTTTGCCGGCCTTTTCGGGGGCAGGCCGTGATCTGGAGGCCGTGGTGGCCTTGGGCGCCGCCGATCCTGTCCTTGCGGTCTTGGGGGCGGTCTTGGGCGCAGTCTTTGGGGCAGTCTTGGGGGCAACCTTGGGCGCGGGTTCGGCTGCCGACGCGGCGGCGGCCTTCTTCGCCGCCTGCGCCTCGGCCAATGCGGCGCGTTTGGCGGCCTGGGCCTCGGCCAGAGCCTGCGTGTTCGGTCCAAGCGCGCGGGCGGCTTCGGCGGGGGCGGCTTCAGCCGGAGATGCGGCCGTGGACGCCGCGGCGGAGGGTTTCGCGGCGGGCCTCGACGATTTCATCGGATCCCACTTTTCAAAGCTGGAGGCCGCATCGCGCAGCGCGTCAACCCCCATTGCCTTGGGCGAAGTGACCTTGCGCAGGTCGTTGGCCACGTCGCGCACGTCCTTGGCCCCGGCCTCGTCGGCGGCGGCTTCCATTGCGCGTGAAAACTCGCGCGCCATCGCCCGCAGCTTTGCCGTCATCCGGCCCAAACTGCGGAACAGTTCCGGCAGATCACGCGGACCGATCACGATCAGCGCGACGATCCCGATGATCAGCAGCTCGGACATGCCGAGATCGAACATGGCGCGAAGCCCCCTGCGTTGACGGAAATAGGATCAGACTGATCAGGCCGTTCAGGCCTTGTCCTTGTCCTTTTCGGGGGTGACGTCGCGCGCGGTGTCGGCGGCGGCATCCTCGATTTCCTGGGTGCCGTCCTTGACGCCTTTCTTGAAGGCGGTGATGCCTTTGCCGACCTCGCCCATCAGGGACGAGATCTTGCCGCGTCCGAACAGCACCAGAACGACAACAGCGATCAAGAGAAGGCCCATCGGCCCGATATTGTTCAGCATCTTCCCTACTCCTTCGGGCGGTCAGGCCCGGATGTTCATGTCCCGCATGATCTAGGCCGGATTGTCGACAGATCATAGACCCATAACGAAGCTACCGACAGTTTTCTTCCCCGGTAAGGTGGGTTTTGGAAGGTCTGCTGACAGGGTTTTGTCAGTTGCCATCTTGCGGATGCGGGCGCCGTCCGGAGGCGCACAGAGGCGGTCGGAAAAGAAAAGGGGCAAGGCCCGTGCAGGCCCTGCCCCCGAAATCACGCCGGATCGCGGCTTATTCGACGGTGACCTTGGCCATGTGATCGGGCTCGATCACCTCGCCGTTCGATCCGGTGCCGCGCTTGATGGCGTCCACCACTTCCATCCCCGCGATCACGCGGCCGACGACCGTGTACTGGCCGTCAAGATGGGGGGCCGGGGCGAACATGATGAAGAACTGGCTGTTGGCGGAATTCGGGTCCATTGCCCGCGCCATGCCGACGACGCCGCGGTCGAAGCTGACCGAAGAGAATTCGGCCGGAAGGTCGGGACGGGACGATCCGCCCATCCCCGCCATCGAGGTATCGCCGCCGGTCTTGCCGAACTGCACGTCGCCGGTCTGGGCCATGAAGCCTTCGATCACGCGGTGGAAGACCACCCCGTCATAGGCGCCTTCGGTGGCCAGTGCGGTGATCTGTTCGACATGCTTGGGCGCGACATCGGGAAGAAGGTCGATCACGACAGTGCCGGTTGCGCTGCCTGCGACCTCGATCCGGAGGTTCGGGCCGGGGCCGTCTTCCTGCGCCAGAGCGGGGGTGACGAACTGCGTGACGGCGAACCCGCCGACCACGGCCAGACCCAGGGCGAAAAGCCCGCCTGCGATGATGCGGTCAGAGGACATCGGCGGCCACCCTTACGGTGATCATCCGGTCGGGGTTCGCCGGCGGTTCGCCCCGGGTGATCTTGTCGACATGTTCCATCCCCGAAATCACGCGGCCATAGACGGTGTACTGGCCGTTCAGGAAATGGTTGTCCTTGAAGTTGATGAAGAACTGGCTGTTGGCCGAGTTCGGGTTCTGCGACCGCGCCGCGCCGAGCGTGCCACGGTCATGCGGCAGCTTGGAAAATTCGGCCGGCAGGTCGGGATAGTTCGAGCCGCCGGTGCCCGCGCGCCGCAGGTTGAAGTTGTTTTCCATATTGCCGTTGGCCACATCGCCCGACTGGGCCATGAAACCTTCGATCACGCGATGGAAGCAGACATTGTCATAGGCCTTGTCGCGGGCCAGCTGCTTCATCCGTTCGCTGTGCTTGGGCGCCACATCGGGCAGGAGGGCGATCACCACTTCGCCGTCCTTCAGCGTCATGATGATGGTGTTTTCAGGGTCCTTGATCTCGGCCATCGGCGCGGGTCTCCTTCTTTTCGGGGCGAAAGTAGCGACACTTCGGCGCAAGGGAAAGGGCAAACCCCGTTCAGGACCCCGTGATCGGTTGACGCGGGACGGTCATTCGGCGGAAACAGGGCGCGGCCCCGCTAACGCCGGAAGAGGGAGAGACCGATGGCTTGGAAGACGCTGGATGACATGGACCTTGCGGGCAAGGTCGTGCTGACGCGGGTCGATATCAACGTGCCGATGGAAGACGGCCGCGTGACGGACACGACGCGGATCGACAAGATCGTGCCGACCGTCAAGGACATTCAAGCCAAGGGGGGCAAGGTGGTGCTCTTGGCCCATTACGGACGACCGAAGGGCAAGGTGGTGCCCGAGATGAGCCTGAACCTCGTGCGGCCCGCGCTTGAGGTGGCGCTTGGCCAGAGCGTGACCTTCATGGACGCGCCAGAGCGCGCCGCGATCGACGCGCTGCCCGCGGGCGCCGTCGTGCTGGCGGAAAACACCCGGTTCCACCCCGGCGAGGAAAAGAACGACCCCGCGCTTGCGGCCGAATTCGCGGGGCTTGGCGATGTCTTCTGCAACGATGCCTTTTCTGCCGCGCACCGGGCGCATGCCTCGACCGAGGGGCTGGCGCGCCTGCTGCCTGCCTGTGCGGGCCGCCTGATGGCCGAGGAACTGGCCGCGCTGGATGCGGCGCTTGGCAAGCCCGCGCGCCCGGTGGTGGCGGTGGTGGGCGGCGCGAAAGTGTCGACCAAGCTGGACCTTCTGGGAAATCTGGTCACGAAGGTCGATCATCTGGTGATCGGCGGGGGGATGGCCAACACCTTCCTTGTGGCGCAGGGGATCGAGGTGGGAAAAAGCCTTGCCGAACGCGACATGGCCGACACGGCGCGCGAGATCATGGCGAAGGCGGGGGCCGCGGGCTGCACCATCCACCTGCCGGTGGATGTCGTCGTGGCGCGCGAATTCAAGGCCGGGGCCGCGCATGAGACCGTGGCAGCCGAGGCCTGTCCGGCGGATGCGATGATCCTTGATGCGGGCCCGGCCACGGTCGTCGCGATCGAACGGGTTTTCGAGGACGCGAAGACGCTGATCTGGAACGGGCCGCTGGGGGCGTTTGAAATCGCACCCTTCGACCGCGCGACCAATGCGGCGGCGCAGGCGGCGGCGCGGCTGACCCGTGCGGGGCGGCTTGTTTCGGTGGCGGGCGGCGGCGACACGGTGGCGGCCCTCAATCAGGCAGGGGCGGCGGCGGATTTCACCTTCATATCGACCGCGGGCGGCGCGTTCCTCGAATGGATGGAGGGCAAGGAGTTGCCCGGCGTCGCGGCGCTGATGGGCTGATCGGCCCGCTCAGGGGACGCAGGGAAAGGAAAAAGGCCCGCCAACACCGTGGCGGGCCTTTGCATGCCGGGCGTTCCGCGCCGCGATCAGATGAAATCTTCCAGCAATTGCAGGTTCTGGAACAAAGCATCCTTGTCGGTCAGGCCGGCAAAGAGGACGCGGGCTTCCCCCAGACGCAGGACGACGCTGTTGTCGAATTCGCGGGCGTTCTGATCGACGAATTCCGACAGTTCGCGCCCCCCGGTGACCGCACGGTCAAGCACCAGCGCATCCTCGGCCCTGAAGCCATAGACGATGTCGCGCCCGCTGCCTGCGCGAAAGATGAACGCATCCGCACCGCGGCCGCCGGTCATCGCGTCGTCTCCGGCCCCGCCCAGGAACACGTCATCCCCGAAGCCGCCGATCATGCTGTCGGCCCCTGCCCCGCCGTTCATCCGGTCGGCGCCTTCGCCGCCCACGATCCGGTCGTTACCCGCCCCGCCCTCCATGCGGTTCGCACCGGCCCCGCCGAAGATGCGGTCGTTCCCTTTGCCGCCGAAAAGAACGTCGTTTCCGCCGTTGCCGAACAAGTTGTCGTCGCCCGAAAAGCCATAGAGGCGATCGCCGCGGCCCGAGCCTTCCACAGTATCGGAGCCCGTCATCAGAAAGCCCAGAAGCGTCTGCCCGATCAGCGCCGTGCCCTGTTCCTGGAAGTCGACGGCGTTTGCCGCGAAGGAATTGATCTTCAGCTGCGCAACGCCGTCCTCGACATAGGTCATGGCGCGGAAATTGCCCGACGTGGCCCCGACCGTGCGGTTCCAGTCATAGCTGCCCCACATCCGCATGATGCCTTCGCCATAATCCAGCGCCAGCGCATTGATGCCGAGCGGTGAGGGATCTCCGAATGTATTGGTGAACAGGTCGGCCATGTTGAAGGCCTTGAGGGCTACGATACGCGCCATACGACACACTCCCAAACTTTAGACGCCGGCGACCGGCAACCACACCCCGTGACCCTTCCCGATCGTGGATATTTTGTAAAGTTTGTCATGCATTTGTGGCGCAATTGAGAACAATCCGGGTCTTCCGGCGGGTTTGTCGCGTGCGCCGTCCGGCGGGATCAGCCGAAGGTTGCGCCTTGGCATGGGCCATCCGGCCGATCGCGGCAGAACCCGCCTTGCGAATCGCGCGGAATCCCGTTGTTTCCATGGTGTTAGCGCGAACATCATTGCGCAGCGCTTTTGCCCGCTCTAAGCCGCGATCAGGCCCCACACCGAAGCAGGAGCGACAGATGCGTGCCAGCAAGCAAGTCCAGAAGATCCTTTCCAACTATGAAGGCGAAACCCCCGGCGTGAAGGCCAACCTGTGCCGCATGCTGATGGAGGGCAAGCTGGGCGGCACGGGCAAGATGATCATCCTGCCGGTCGATCAGGGCTTTGAGCACGGTCCCGCGCGCACCTTCGCGCCGAACCCGGCGGCCTATGATCCGCATTACCATTATCAGCTGGCGATCGACGCGGGTCTGAATGCCTATGCGGCACCTCTGGGGATGCTCGAAGCGGGCGCGGACACGTTCGCGGGCCAGATCCCGACGATCCTGAAGGTGAACAGCGCCAACAGCCTGATGTCGGACACCGCGGGAAAGAACCAGGCGATCACGGCATCGGTTGACGATGCGCTGCGGCTTGGCTGCTCGGCCATCGGGTTCACCATCTATCCCGGCTCCGATATGGCGCTGGAAATGTACGAGGAAATCAGCGCGATGCGCGAGGAAGCCGCGCGTAAGGGCGTGGCGACGGTGATCTGGTCCTATCCGCGGGGCGAGGCGATCACCAAGGACGGCGAGACGGCGATCGACGTGGCGGCCTATGCGGCGCAGATCGCGGCCCTTCTGGGCGCGCATATCATCAAGATCAAACTGTCGACCGATCACCTGATGCTGGGCGAAGCCAAGAAGGTCTACGAAAAGGAAGGGATCGACATCGCGACGCAGGCCGCGCGCGTTCGCCACTGCATGCAGTCGTCGTTCAACGGGCGGCGGATCGTGGTGTTCTCGGGCGGGGCCAAGAAGGGCGAGGACAGCGTCTATGACGATGCCCGCGCCATCCGTGACGGCGGCGGCAACGGGTCAATCATCGGGCGGAACAGCTTCCAGCGGTCGCGCGAGGATGCGCTGGCGATGCTGGCCAAGCTGGTGGACATCTACAAGGGGAAAGCCTGAGGTCCCGTGCCGGGCCTGAGGCAACGGGCGGCATCCCCTGCCCCAAGGCGGCAAGACCCGATCATTCCTGACTTTTTCGCGAAGGGGGATTCCCTTCGCGAATCACATGTGCCATGATTCTCTCATGGTCCGCGGCGAATGACGGACCGGACGAGGCAGGCAGATGTCCACACAAGGTGCGCGCCCCGCAATCGGCGGGTTTCTGTTGATGTCGCTGGCGGTCGCGCTTGGCGGTTATTTCACCTTTGCCGCCGTGCAGGGGGATTTCGGCGTTTTCCGTCAGGTCCAGCTTCAGGCCGAGATCGAGGATCTCGAGGCCGAGCGTGACAGGTTGCGCGCAGAACTGTCCGAGGTGCAAAACCGCACGCGCCGCCTGTCCGACGCTTTTCTGGACATCGACCTTCTGGACGAACAGGTGCGCGACGTCCTGGGATATGTCCGCGCCGACGAGATCGTGATCCGCTGAACACCGCCCTGGCGACCCATGCAGGACGCGCAAGAAACCCTTGCGCGTTTTTCCTTTGCCTTGTTTTCCCGATAGGCTAAAGATAGTTTAACACTAAACCATTCTTGCCACCGATGGGAGGAAATTGCGATGGCCGCGAAGAAGCCGGCGGACAAACCCAATATATCCAAGGAAGAATTGCTGAAGTTCTACCGTGAGATGCTGCTGATCCGCCGATTCGAGGAAAAGGCCGGCCAGCTTTACGGCATGGGCCTGATCGGCGGCTTTTGCCACCTCTACATCGGGCAGGAAGCAGTGGTCGTCGGCCTTGAGGCCGCCGCCAAGGAAGGCGACAAGCGCATCACCAGCTACCGCGACCACGGCCATATGCTGGCCTGCGGCATGGACCCCAAGGGCGTCATGGCCGAACTGACCGGGCGGATCGGCGGCTACTCCAAGGGCAAGGGCGGGTCGATGCACATGTTCTCGAAGGAACGCCATTTCTATGGCGGCCACGGGATCGTGGGGGCGCAGGTGCCACTGGGTGCGGGCCTTGCCTTCGCCGACAAGTACCTCGGCAATGACAACGTGACCTTCACCTATTTCGGCGACGGCGCGGCCAACCAGGGGCAGGTCTATGAAACCTACAACATGGCCGAGCTTTGGGACCTGCCCGTGATCTTCGTGATCGAGAACAACCAGTATGCCATGGGCACCAGCGTCAAGCGCGCGACGAAATCGACCACGCTTTACGAACGCGGTGTCGCTTATGGCATTCCGGGCGAACAGGTGGACGGCATGGACGTTCTTGCTGTGAAGGCCGCAGGCGAGAAGGCCGTGGCACACTGCCGCGCGGGCAAGGGCCCGTATATCCTCGAAATGATGACCTATCGCTATCGCGGGCATTCGATGTCGGACCCGGCGAAATATCGCACCCGCGAAGAGGTGCAGAAGATGCGCGACGAACGCGACGCCATCGAACATGTGCGCGATCTGCTGTTGAACGGCGGCCATGCCAGCGCCGATGACCTGAAAGCCATCGACCGCGAGATCAAGGACATCGTGAACGACTCCGCCGAGTTCTCGAAGGAAAGCCCCGAGCCGCCCGTCGAGGAACTCTGGACCGACATCTACGCCTGAGGGGGAAAGAACAATGGCAACTGAAATCCTGATGCCCGCCCTTTCGCCCACGATGGAGGAAGGCACGCTGGCCAAATGGCTGGTGAAGGAAGGCGACGAGGTCAAATCCGGCCAGATCATCGCCGAGATCGAGACCGACAAGGCGACGATGGAATTCGAAGCGGTCGACGAAGGGATCATGGGCAAGATCCTGATCGCCGAAGGCACGCAGAACGTGAAGGTGAACACGCCAATCGCGGTGCTGGTGGAAGAAGGCGAAAGCGCCCCTGCCCCCGCCGCGAAGGCCGAAGCGCCTGCTGCTGCTGCTGCGGCCGCCCCTGCCCCGGTCGCCGCCGCAGCCCCCGCCGCCGCGGCAGCCCCGGTCGAGGTCGTTTCGAAGGCGTCGCCCGACTGGCCCGAAGGCACCCCGATGAAGACGATGACCGTGCGCGAGGCCCTGCGCGAGGCGATGGCCGAAGAAATGCGCGCCGATCCGACCGTCTTTCTGATGGGCGAGGAAGTGGGCGAATACCAGGGCGCCTACAAGATCAGCCAGGGCCTTCTGGACGAATTCGGCGCCAAGCGGGTGGTCGACACGCCGATCACCGAGATGGGCTTTGCCGGGATCGGCGTCGGCGCCTCCTGGGGCGGGCTGAAGCCGATCGTCGAGTTCATGACCTTCAACTTCGCGATGCAGGCCATCGACCACATCATCAACTCGGCGGCGAAGACGCTTTACATGTCGGGCGGCCAGATGGGCAGCCCGATGGTGTTCCGCGGCCCGAACGGGGCAGCGGCGCGCGTTGGGGCCCAGCACAGCCAGGATTACGCGGCATGGTATGCGGCCATTCCGGGGCTGAAGGTGGTGATGCCCTATTCGGCTTCCGACGCAAAGGGCCTGCTGAAGACAGCGATCCGCGATCCCAATCCGGTGGTCTTCCTGGAGAACGAGATCCTTTACGGCCGCTCGTTCGAAGTGCCGCAGATCGACGATTTCACCATTCCCTTCGGCAAGGCCAGGATCTGGCGCGAGGGCAGCGATGTGACGATTGTCAGCTTCGGCATCGGCATGGCGCATGCGCTTGAGGCGGCGGACCAGCTGGCGAAGGACGGCATCAGCGCCGAGGTGATCGACCTGCGTACCCTGCGCCCCATCGACTATGATACGGTGCTGGCCTCGGTGATGAAGACCAACCGCTGCGTGACGGTGGAAGAGGGCTTCCCGGTGGGTTCCATCGGCGACCACATCGCCTCGACGATCATGCAGCGGGCGTTCGATTACCTCGACGCCCCCGTCGTGACCTGCACGGGCAAGGATGTGCCGATGCCCTATGCGGCGAACCTTGAAAAGTTCGCGCTGATCACCCCGGCCGAGGTCGTCGCCGCGGTCAAATCCGTCTGCTACCGGTGAGGTGAGGAAATGGCTATTGAAATCCTGATGCCCGCCCTTTCGCCCACGATGGAGGAAGGCACGCTGGCCAAATGGCTGGTGAAGGAAGGCGACGAGGTCAAATCCGGCCAGATCATCGCCGAGATCGAGACCGACAAGGCGACGATGGAATTCGAAGCGGTCGACGAAGGGATCATGGGCAAGATCCTGATCGCCGAGGGAACCTCGGGCGTGAAGGTGAACACGCCGATCGCTGTCCTTGTCGAGGAAGGCGAAAGTGCCGATGCGGCCCCCGCGGCGGCATCCCCGGCCCCCGCGGCAGCATCTCCGCCCCCTGCCGCGACAGCGGCGCCGGCCGCACCATCGGCGCCTGCTCCGGCCGCGCCCAAGGCCGACGGCAAGCGCGTCTTTGCCTCGCCACTTGCTCGGCGCATCGCGAAGGACAAGGGGATTGACCTGTCGGCGATCACCGGTTCCGGCCCGCATGGCCGGATCGTCCGCGCCGATGTCGAGGGGCTGAGCGCGAGCACCGCCAAACCGGCAGTCCCCGCGGCTTCGGCGGCTCCGGTGGCAGCCGCTCCGCTGTCGACCGCGGCCCCTGCCCCGGCAGCGGCGCCCACCGGCCCCTCGGCCGAGATGGTGATGAAAATGTATGCCGACCGTGCCTACGAAGAGGTGCCGCTTGACGGCATGCGCCGGACCATCGCGGCCCGCCTGTCCGAAGCCAAGCAGACGATCCCGCATTTCTACCTGCGCCGCGAGGTCAGGCTGGATGCGCTGATGGCCTTCCGCGCGCAACTGAACAAGCAGCTTGAAGCCCGCGGTGTGAAGCTTTCGGTCAACGACTTCATCATCAAGGCCTCTGCGCTGGCCCTGCAGGCGGTGCCTGATGCGAATGCCGTCTGGGCGGGTGACCGGATGCTGCGCCTGAAGCCCTCGGATGTCGCTGTTGCGGTTGCGGTTGAAGGTGGCCTTTTCACCCCCGTCCTGCGCGATGCCCATCTGAAATCTCTATCGGCCCTCTCGGCCGAGATGAAGGACCTCGCCACCCGCGCGAAGACGAAGAAACTTGCCCCCCATGAATACCAGGGTGGCAGCTTCGCGATTTCCAACCTCGGGATGTTCGGGATCGAGAACTTCGACGCCGTGATCAACCCTCCGCACGGGTCGATCCTCGCCGTCGGCGCCGGTCTCAAGAAACCGGTGGTCTTGGCAGACGGGACGATCGGCGTGGCCACTGTCATGTCGATGACATTGTCGGTGGATCACCGCGTCATCGACGGGGCACTTGGAGCCCAGTTCCTTCAGTCGCTCGTCGACAATCTGGAAAACCCGATCACGATGCTGGCCTGATTTCCGGCTTTAGACAGAAGAAAGGCCCGGGCACCACCCGGGCCTTTTCACATCGTCCCTGCGCTTCAGCGTCCGGTCGCCCTGTCTTCGCCGATGTGCAGATGATCCATGCTGACCGAAGGCTGCGAACAGCCCGCTTCGCCCACCACTCGGGCCGGGATACCCGCCACCGTCGTGCAGCGCGGCACATCCGTCAGCACGACCGAACCGGCCGCGATCCGGGAACATTCGCCCACGCGGATGTTGCCCAGCACCTTGGCCCCCGCACCGATCAACACGCCGTTGCCGATCTTGGGATGACGGTCGCCGTCCTCCTTGCCGGTGCCACCAAGCGTGACCGAATGCAGCATCGAGACGTTGTCGCCCACAACCGCGGTTTCACCGATGACGATCGAATGGGCGTGGTCGATCATGATGCCGCGCCCGATCCGCGCGGCCGGATGAATGTCAACACCAAAGACCTCAGAAACCCTCATCTGCACGAAATAGGCCATGTCGTGGCGCCCCTGACGCCAGAGCCAGTTGCCGATCCGGTAGGCCTGTACCGCCTGGAAGCCCTTGAAGAACAGGATCGGCTGCAGATAGCGATGGCAGGCAGGGTCGCGATCGAACACCGCCACCAGATCCGCACGCGCCGCCTGCCCGATTTCGGGATCCGAGGCATAGGCTTCGTCGGCCGTTTCCCGAAGGATCTGTTCGCTCATCTCGCCGGATGCGAGTTTCAGCGAAAAGCGATACGCCAGCGCCCGTTCAAGCGTCGGATGGTGCAACAGGCTGGAATGGACCAGACCGCCAAGAAGCGGTTCCGCACGGATCGCCTCAAGCGCCTCTTCCCGCACCCGTTCCCAGACCGGGTCAAGCTGTGCGATCTTCGGTTTTGTTTCGGCCATCTGTCGCCTCCTTTTACGTCGCGCAGAATACCACAGCCTCCGGACCAAGCCCATAGATCACGAACATCTCGCACTTTTGTCAGGCCCCCGGTGCCACAAGGAACGCGGGGGCCGCAAAGCAGGCATCAGGCCGCCATGGCCTCGGCGCCGCTTCAGCCCCGGCAGAAGGATGGCCGGCACGGGCCCGAGCCACCGCAACAAGGGGAGGACCGGCCCCCCGATGGTCGCCCGACCGTTGATCCTGCGTGTCAAGCGTCGGGCAATGCGACCCTCTGGAATGGCCCCGGCCCGAAGCTTTCGGACACCTGCGCGACACGCGCAACCGCGCCTGCCTCGATGGCATCCTCAGCCTGCATCGCGGCGGTGTAGGTCCATGATGGGTCCGTCACGGTGACTTCGCGCACCGTTGCCCCGCCCCTCCTGATCTGCACCAGGTATTCCTCACGCACCTCGCCCAGGGGCACCTCGCGCGGTCGCCAGCTATCGCCTCCGATACGCGTTCGCCGGACCCAGTTCAGACGGATGTCGCCTCCGCCTCCCCGCCGCGCCATCAGGTGGCAGGGCCGGTAAGGGCGAAGCCCGATCCCCTCGAACGCCTCGATCCGGTGAACAATCGCCGGATCGTCATACCCCAGGGCTGCCGGGCCAATCCGGAAATGCCGTTCAAGCGCAACCGCGCCTTCGGAAATCACCAGTTGCCGCAGGGCATCGTCCAACAGCACCACCCGGCTTCCCGCGGGCCAGACCTGCGGCATGTCGGCATCCGTCCCCAATTGCCCCCGTAAACGGTTCCGCAGCCGATAGGTCAACGGGGCGATCAGTTCTGCGGTGCGGAACTGGAAAATCTCCCACCCGGCCACCCCACCACCACCGATCGCGATCGCGTTGGCGCCGTTCAGAACCGCGCTCTCGCCCCTCGATTGCAGCATTCCGCCGAAAAGCCGCACCTCCAGATCCTCGCCCCGGTCCCACAAACCAGCCCGCGCGGCACGCAACGGCGATTGCGTCACGCCGATGCTGGCCGAGGCCGACAACGTCAGATCATGCCTGTAACCGTCATCTTCCGGCGCGCTCCAGACGGCGACCGCGCCCGGCCAGGGCCGGGCAGACACGGCGACGTAGGGCGCATGAGGCGCGGCATCCTCGGACAGGATCGGCAGGTCGAGGAAGACAGGGTTGACCGGCATCGGGGCCACGAAAGGGCGCGGCACGCCCCGCTCGTCCGCCGCATCGCTTGGCTGATAGACCGCAGGCTCGACCCGGACCGCATCGATCACCTGCCATTCGCCCCTCTCCACCCGGTCGATGCGGTATCGCAGCCCGTCCAGCGAAACGACATCGCCGCATCCGATCCGCCCATCCGAAGGCGGCAGCGCAAAACGGCAGGTGTCGCGCGCAACGCGTGCCTCGGACAGCCAGCGTTCGGCGATACCCCGCGCCTCGGGCGCGGTCAGGACCAGCGGCAGGTCGGTCTGTGACACGCCCGCGCTTCCGTCTTCGGCAAGGATCGCCTCGGCCTGGCGCAACTCGAAATCACCCTCGGCCCCGACAAAGCCAAGGCGCACCTTTCCCGCGGTCTCCGCCTCGGCCAGGCGCGCGCGGATCACCCCTCCCTCGACGTCCGGATCCACAGCCAGTGCGGGCGGGGACAACCCATGATCCACAAGACCGTCCCGCATGCGGAAAGTCAGCCGGCCCCCCTGCTCGGTCGCATCGAACCCGAAGGCCTGCATCAGAGGTTGCAGCGCCGCACGCGCGGACTGGACATCGTTCACCCAGTATCCGCGCACCACGCCCCGCAGGTCGGACACATCGGCATTCAGGATCCCGGCCCAGGAACAGATCTCGGCCACCACGGCCGCCAGCGGCTGGTTCGTCGACCGCCCGGTGATCCAGTGACCGCGCGCGTAGTTGTCGCCGTCACCCCAGACGTCGATCAGATTCGGAAACTGCGGGAACGGCCGCGCATCCCAGGTCCAGACATGGGCGCGCGACATGTCGACCATCCGCCCGGCGAAGTAGGGCGAGACCGGGTTCGCGCCCGGTTCGGCCCAGAATTCGTGGTACGCCCGCAGATACTGCATCTGGATCAGGTCATCGCGCCGTCCGTTCGAGAACTTTGGCAGCCTCGACTCCGACGACTTCGGATCAAGGAATTTGTTGGGCTGGTTGGTGCCCTTCTCGATGGCCGCGCAACCGTATTCGGTGAAGCGGATCGGTTTCGACTTCGGCACCCAGGGCGTCGCAACCGCCTGCCTGACACCGCCGCGCCGTTCGAAATGCTCCCGCGACCACCAGTTCTTCAGGTCCTTGTAGCGAAAGATCCAGGGCTCGCCATGCGCGCCGTCCTCGATCGGCTTGCGGTTTTGCGCCCGTTCGGCTTCGGGGCTGTCATAGTACCAGTCAAAGCCCTCGCCCCCCGCAATGTTCGCCTTCAGATAATCGAGGTTGTGGATCGATCCCCAGGATGCGTCTGCATGCGCCTCTCCATCGCGCCAGTCGGACAGCGGCATGTAATTGTCGATCCCGATGAAGTCGATGTTCGGATCGGCCCAAAGCGGATCAAGGTGGAAATAGACGTTCCGGCCGGAGTGATAGCCGAAATACTCCGTCCAGTCGGCGGCATAGCTCAGCTTCACATCAGGCCCGAGGATCGCCCGCACCTCGGTCGCCAACTGGCGCAGCGCATCAACTGCGGGAAACGTGTCGCCAGCCCCGCGGATCTGCGTCAGCGCCACCATTTCCGAACCGATGCAGAAGGCATCCACCCCGCCCGCGGCCGCGCAAAGATGCGCATAATGCAGGATGAACCGCCGGTATCGCCACTCCTCCGGCCCCGAATAGACCACCGTTTCCCCGTCCCGCGCGAAATCCCCCGGCTGGGCCGTGCCCATGAAGTCGGCAACCTGCGCCTCGGCGGCCGCGGTCCGATCGGGCGATCCTTCCCGACCAGGCGCCCGAGAAAGCGTGATCCGCCCGCGCCACGGTAGAACCGGCTGGTTCGCAGCCCCGGTCCAGGGATCGGGCAATCCGTTTTCCTTCCATTGCTCCATCAGGATGAACGGATAGAACATCACCTCCTTGCCGGAGGCCCGGATCGCACGGATCGCCTGGATCACGGACGCATCCGAAGGCGTGCCGCCATAGATCGACCGGCCGTCCTCGCGGATCACCTCTTGCGCGGCACTCCGCGGCAATCCGCAGACCTGCCAGGGCATCCCCTCGCCATCGCGCTGGACCTGCTCCACCTTCGGCTCGACCAGACACTGCCCGCACCGCAGATCGCTTCCGAACCAGGACACCACCAACGAAACCGACCCCACATTCGGCAGCTCGCGGTCCAGTTGCCGCATGGACTCGACGAAATCCGGTCGCCCGGCGGGTGAATTGACATTCGCCGACCGGTTGACGCCGGGATCCTCGCTGTAATGCACCGGCGCCGTGGCCAGCGAATATTCGCCCGTTCCCGGTATCAGCGCCACGGCCCGTACGGCCTCGTGCAGCGATGTCACCGCCCCCGTTGCCGGGCCCTGCGCCCGCCGGATCACCTCGAAACTGAACTGCGGCACCCTGTTGCCGAAGGCGGCCAGTTCCAGATCCTCGAAGACAACATAGGCGATGCCGCGATAGGCAGGCGCGGCCCCCACCCCTTCCACGGCCTCGATCTTGGGATCGGGAAGCTGGGTTTCCCCGCCGCGATAGACGCGCATCGTGACCCTCGACGGTGCGATCTCCACACCGTCGGCCCAGACCCGACCGACCCCGGCGATCACCCCTTCGCACAGGGCCACGGCCAGTGACACGCTATAGGTGTATTCCACCGTGCGCGGCCTCGGCGCGCCTTTCCCGCCGCCGCTTTCATTCCGCGTCTCGCGGAAACGCGTGGCCCAGATCACCTGCCCCGCGATGCGCACGCGGCCAAAGACACGGCCCACGGCTGCCCCCTCGCTGGCGCCCATCAGGCGGAACCGGTCGACCCGTCCGACCTCGACGGCCTCTGATCCGGCACCCAGCAAGAGCTGATCTAGCGCGCGGCCCAGGGTCGCCCCGACCGCACGGCCGATCACCGCGCCGGACAGCCCCAGAACCGTGCCGCCAAACCCGGAACCGACTGCGGCCCCCGCGGCAGAAAGCAGAATCGTCGCCATCGTCTCAACCCTTCTCCTGCGGGAACTCGAACCGGGCCACCAGCCGACGCGCCCAGGGCTCCGACAACGGGCTGTCGATCACCCCGTGCCCGGTATAGGCGTGGATGAACCGCGGCTCCGCCCCCGTGGCCGACTGCACGCCCAGATGCTTGGCCACAGCCCCTTCGCGCATGCGAAACAGCAGGACATCCCCGACCGCCGCCTCATCCGGCGCCTTCGGAACCAGCCAGAGCCGCGCCGCCTCCCAGAGGTCCTCGCGCCCGCCCGCCTCGGACCAGTCCATCGTATAGGCGGGAACCGCGACAGGCTCCGGGCCGATCACCTCGCGCCAGATGCCGCGCAGCAGGCCCAGGCAATCCGCCCCAGCCCCCCTGGCAGATGCCTGATGCACATAGGGGGTTCCAAGCCAACCGCGCGCCGCCGTGACCACACGTTCTGCGACCACAGTCATGGGCGCACCCCGCCACCGTCATTCACCCCGTTGATCGACGGGAAGGTGGTCAGCCAATCCTCGCCCGGAATATGCGGAAACCCCCGGAAATTCAGGAAATTCGCGAACTTCGCCCGGCAGGTGTCGGCCCGCTTGTCGCAGCCTGCGGTCAGCCGCACGCGATCGCCCGCGCGCAGGTCGGCCACCACGTCCTGCCAAAGCTCGACCGTCCGCAGCCGTCCCTGCCGCCGATCGCCCTTGACGACCGCCGTTACGCCCGCAGCGGCACCGTCAAGCACCTCAAGGCGTCCCCTCTCGAACCAGCGGTCCTCGTGTTCCGGCCCGTCGCGGAGGGTCAGAAACCGTCCGTCAACGATGCTTGCGATCTCGACCACCGCAGAAAAGGCCGGTCGGGTCAGGTCCACCCCGCAGGCGCCGTCGCCCAGAACGGCCCCGCAATCCGTCTGATAGGCACGACCGTCGGGCACGTTCAGCGCCTCGGCCAGACCACGGAACTCGGCCCGGAAGGCCTCCCCTTCCCGGACGATCTCGCCCACGTGGCCCCGGAACAGGATCACGCGTTCGAGGGGCCGCGCCCAGTTGACCAGCCAGCACCGGACCTCGGCACCGTCGAACCGGCCGGCGAGGATATCCCGCTCCTCCAGCGCCTCCGACATCAGCGCGCCCAGAACCTCGGTGTTGTTCACCGCCAGCCCCGTGACCTGCGCGATCGCCCGACCGCTCACCCCGGTCTCGGCGCGGAACACCGTGCCCTCGAATTTCAGATCCCGGTCATGGTCTGTGAACCCGAAGACCGTCCCGTCACGCCGCGCAATGCGCCAGGCCCGGCACAGCGTCGTGGTGCCGCTCTTCAGATGGTCGTCCAGCAGGTCCCAGCTCATGCGATGCGGACCTCCACCACGGGCACGCTCGGGACATCGCCCGCACGGAATGACGCCACCGACACCTGGATGCGGTCCGTGTCGAACCTGACCGGCACATCGAACTCGAACCCCGCGCGCACCTCGGTGCCGACGTCGGGCGCATGATCAAAGATGATCTCTCCCCGGTTCGGATCCACCGTATACTCGACGCCAAGGATCTTGGGGTCGCCCGCGACCGCTGCCAGAACCGTTCCGGCGACGGCCTTAGCGATCGGACGCACATAGCTTTGCCCGCCCGAGGCATAGGTCTTCCGCAACTGAAAGACCTTCGTCATGCCATCCCCGGTGCCGATCACCTGATCCAGGGGCGAGGGCTCGACCGAGGCCGCGCAGGATTTGTAATCGGCCCAATCCTTCCAGCGAAAGGCGTGCAACTGCCCCCGCCGCGCCTCGAAGAAGGCAATCAGAACCTCGACATCATCCAGCGACCGCAGACCCAGACCGGCATCATACCGCCGCCGGGAATGGGCCCAGGGGCTGTTGCGTTCCTCGAACCCGTTGACCAGCGTCACGATATCCGTGCGCCGCTCCGGCCCGCCGACCGAACCGAAGCTCAGCGACGCAGGAAACCGGACTTCATGAAAGGCCATGTCTCACCTCACCTGTTGCGCTGGCCACGCGCCAGGGCGCGCGCCGCCTGTGCCGCGATCTGCGACTGGCTGCGCTGAAAGCCCGCCACATCCGGGGTTGCGATGTTCATCACGACGTTCACCGGACGCCCGCCACCGGACATCTGCACACCCAGACGCCCGTCGGCCGCACGGGCCAGCGGCATGATCGCCTCGGGGCCAGCCTCACCCATCAGGCCGCGCGCCCCCCCGCGCATCGGAAAGCTGACAGGCCCGCTCACGATCCCGCCCTTCGCGAAGGGCATGACGCGGCCCTGCGTGAAGGCCCCGCCCCTTTCAAAGGGCATCATCCCCGACAGAAGCCCGTTCATGCCCTCGGCAAGAAAACCGCCCACGGCCGCCTGCACGGGTTTCATGGCCACGTTGTAAACCGTTTCGGCCATCGTCCGCGCGACACCGCGCAGCGCGTCCGACAGCTTCATGCCGTCGAACACCAGGCCGTCGAAGGCACGCCGCAATCCGCCCCCGATCCCCGTGGTCAGCGTGCCGACCTCGCGCCCGGTGAACACCAGACTGTCGCGCATCCTCGCCAGTTCGCCCTCGAAGGCCACCACCATGCCGGTCGTACCGGTCAACGTGGCCTCCAGCGCGTCAAGCTGATCCTTCAGCGTCTCGATCTCTGCCATTGCTCGCCTCCTGCTTCGCTGCCCGATCGATGTCGGGGAATGCCGCGGCCAGTTCCTCCAGCCGCGCGCGTGTCAGGGGCGGCGCCGCCTGTTCCGCCCCCAGCATGATCCGCAGTTCCGCCGGCGTCAGGCGCCAGAACTGATCCGGTGTCAGGCCAAGCCCGTGCATCCCGGCCCGCATCAGGCCCGGCCAGTCGATCCGCCTCATGGCCGGTCCGGAACCGCGAAGGCGCGCGCCAGCAACTGCGCCGCAACCCGCGCCGCCTCCACCGGGCCGCCTGCGATGTCCGCCGTCATCAGGTCCCCGGCGGTTCCCGGCCAGCCGCCGCCGCGCAGGCCCGCCACGACCAGCGCCAGCACGTCGCGTGTCGAAAACCGGCCCGCCTCGAACCGCTCCGCAAGATCGATCAGGCCGCCCGTCTCAAGCGTCGCTTCCAGTTCGGCCAGCGCCCCAAGCGTTAACCTGGCCACCCGGCGCTGGCCATCGACCACTAGCGCGACCTCGCCCGCGTAAGGGTTCGCCATCACAGCGCCGTAAACGTCAGCACCCCGGCCGAGGCCAGCGAGATTTCATAGGTCGCCTCGCCGTTGTGGCTGCCCGCATACTCGATCGCCGTGATCTGGAACGCCCCCTGCACCGTGCCGAAATCCGGGATGATCACCTGGAAATCCGGCGTTTCCCCTGCAAAGAAGATCTGCCGCGCGCGCTCATCTGTATCGGCGTCGCGAAACACCCCCGACCCGCTGATCGAGGCCGACCGCACCCCGGCGCCTGCCAGCAGTTCGCGCCATCCCCCCGCCGATTCCAGACTGGTCACATCCACCGTCTCGGCGTTGAAGCTGATCCGCGTCGCCCGCAGCCCCGCGATGGTTTCAAACTGACCGTCCCCGGTCAGGTCGAGCTTGACCAAAAGGTCCTTGCCGCTTTGCACAGCCATGACATTCTCCGATGTTCAGGAATGGCCCGGCGCGGGCCAACCGCCGCGCCGGACCGGATGGAATGGATCACCCGGTCTTGGGTCCGCTCAATCTTCGATCCGGGCGCGAAAGGTCACATCGACCCGCCGGATCTCGCCCTCGTCCAGACGCCGCGCCACCGCCCGGGCAAAGCGCAAGGAAACCAGCCGACCGCGGGTCAGCGTCAGCGCCGCCCCGTCCAGCGCGTCGCAGATCGCGACGGCCACGACCTTTGCGGCCATGAAGCCCGCCGCATCCGAAATCACCGCCACCGCAAAGCGGTGTTCCGCCCCCGCGCCGGTCTTGTCCGAGGCTTCCGTCACCTCCTCGGGCCCGACCAGGACGAACAGCCCCGGCATCGGCCCGGGCGGCACCTGATCGTGGATCGCCACCCCCGCCAGCGCCGGTTCCGCTGTCAACCGCTCATAGACCGCCACCTGCAGGGCCACTGCCGCGCCATAGCTCATGCCGGTTCCTCCTCGCGCGAAAAGCAGACCAGAACCCGGCCCGCCGGATCGGCCTCTGCAACGGCCTGAATCGCGAACACGCGCTGCCCCTCGCGAAAGCGCTGACCGGGCTCCGGGCGCGCGGTCGATCCAACCGGCGCGCCACGCACAAAGACGCGATAGGCCACGCTCGAAAGCGTGATTTCCTCACCCGCGGCCTCGCGGCCCGTTCCGGCCCGGATCTCCGCCCAGAGCGTTCCCAGGGCTTCCCAGGTCTCGGTGAACCCCCCGGCCCCATCCGGTGCGCGCACGACGCGCTCCAGCACCAGCCGCCGGCTGAAGTCGCGCCGCGTCATGCGCCGCCCCCCAGAACGCGCACCGTCCGCCAACGCTCGGTCAGCGCCAGAACCGCCGCGGGCATCCCGCCCGTGCCGTCGCCCGGATCATGGCGATTTTCGTGGAACTCGGCCGCAAGCAACAGCACCGCCTGTTGCAGATCGGGCGGAACCCCGCCCCAGTCCGCGCCGAAACCCGCGTCAAAGACCACCTCGGCCCGGCCGTCGTCCGGCACAAGGGGCAGTTGCACCCCCACGGCCAGAAGGCGCGGCCTATGGGTGTCGGCGGCCAGCCGGTAACGGTCGGGCGGCACGACCGTTTCGCCCCCCGCCGCATCGACCAACGTGACGGAAATGATCGCACCCACCGGGGCCACCGGCAGCGCCTGCGCCGCGCCGTCGCGCCAGTCCGACAGTTCCAGCAGGAACCGCCGCGAGATCAGCGCCTTCCCGATCCGCCCTTCGATCGCCGCCATCGCGGCGCGCAGATACCCTTCGATCAACCCGTCCTGAAGGCTGTCATCGGCAAATCCGCTGCCCAGCCGCAGATGATCCTTCAGCGCCGCCACCGGCAAAGCGCCGACCGGCACCGCCGTCTGTTCCGTCAGTCTCATGTCATCCCCCTAGACCAGCCGCAGATGGCCCGGCCCCGCTGCGACGCAGGGCCGGGCCTGTCGTTCCGCCCAGGTCAGGACACCGCGAATTTCAGCAGCTTGATCGCGGCGAAGTCGCTCACGTCGCCGCCCACGCGCTTGGAGGCATAGAACAGCACATGCGGCTTGGCCGAGAACGGATCGCGCAGCACGCGCAGCTCAGGACGCTCGGCGATCGTATAGCCCGCAGCAAAGTCGCCGAAGGCGATCGCCTGGGCATCCGCGCCAATGTCGGGCATGTCCTCGGCGATCAGCACGGGATAGCCCATCAGGCGCGCGGGCTCCCCGGCGGCCAGACCGTCCGACCACAGGAAGCGGCCGTCGGCATCTTTCATCTTGCGCACCGCGCCCGCGGTCTTCGAATTCATCACGAAGGCCGCGTTGGCGCGGTAGCTGGCGTCCAGCGCATAGACGAGGTCCACGATCGCATCGGCGGCATTGACCGGCGCGAAGTCGCCCGCAGCCCCCGTGGCGATATAGCCAAGGCTGCCCCAGGCCCAGACGGCCTCGGCCACCGCGCTGTGGTTCAGGAACCCGCGCGGCTTGTCCACCCCGTCGCCCGCGACAAAGGCCGCGGCCTCGGCGCGCGCGAACTTGTCGGCGATGCGCCCCGCAAGCCAGCCCTCCACGTCAAAGGCCGCATCGTCCAGCAGGCGCTGGCTTGCCTTCGGCATGGCCGACAGCTCGTGCAGCGGGATCGAGATGCGTTCGATCTGCGGCGTCGCGGTTTCCGTCACCGTGCCGCTTTCGGTGGCCCAGCCCGACCCCACGTCCGAATGGTCGATGATCACGTCGAACGACGTCGCCTCGACCTGCACGACATTGGCGATGGCCCGGATCGACGAGGTCGATTTCAGGCTCGACCGGATCATCTCGGCGGTCTGCGGATCGACCAGATAGCCACCCTCGGCCGCCACCGCCGTGTTCAGCCCCTTGCCCTCCAGGTGCAGGCCGCGCAGCCCGTCGTCATCGCCCGACCGCAGATAGGCGTCGAAGGCCTTCTGATGCGGGGCCTCGATCTCGGCCGCCGTCGCCAGCGCCGGGCGGCCATGGGTCATCATCTTTGCACTCAGCATGGTCAGTCGCTCTTCCTGTTGTTGCAACACAGATTTCACTTCTTCCTGAAAGCCCTTGAGGGAATTCAGCAATCCAGCCATCGCGGATTTCACCTCCGCAGCCGGTTCCGGGGCCGCGGACAGATCCGTCCCGGCCCGAGCCTTGATCTCGTTCATCGTTCGTCCTTTCCTTGATGAACGGGCCGCCCGCGCCTCAGCCGCGCAGCGTCAGCCCCGCGATGTCCTGCCGCGCCGCCTCGAAGACCTCGGCGATCGCCCGCCAGGTCGCCTGCGCGTCGTCCCCTGCCTTGGCGGCCACACGGGCGTCGGACAGCATCGGGAAAGTCACCAGAGACACTTCCCAAAGTTCCACTTCCGCCAGCCTCCGCTGGCCCGCAGCATCGCGTTCTGCGCGCTTCGTCCGATAGCCGATCGACAGCCCGTCGATTGCCCCCGCTTCCAAAAGCGCGGCCGCCTCCCGCGCACGGGCCACGCCGGGCAAAAGCCGCCCGCTGACCCAAAGCCCCTTTGCATCCTCGCGCACCTCGTCCCAGATGCCGATCGGTTCGCGCGGATCGTGCTGCCACAGCATCTTTACCCGCCGCCCCCCCTTTTCCAGCGCGGCCAGCGACGCGGCATAGGCGCCGGGCAAGACGACGTCACCCCCCTGGTCGCGCGTCCCGAACAGGCTGGCATAGCCCGCGATCACCGTGCCGGCCTCCCCTGCCTCTACCGCCAGCCCCGCTTCGGGGCGGTGAAACTTGCGTTCCGGCGCGCCCGGATTGTCCCGATACTCCATGTCCCTCACCTCATTGCCGCCCTCAGGATCGCCTCGGCTCCCTGCGCCAGCAGAAAGGCCGCCACCCCGTAAACGCCCAGCCAGATGCGCTTTTCCAGGCGCTCCAGCGTGTCTTCGATCCGGCCCAGCCGGTATTCCAGCCCGGCCCAGCGTTCCTCGGCCACGCGCTCGTTCGCCTCGATACGCGCCGTGGCCGCATCGAAACTGTCGTACAGAAACCGCGACCCGCCCTGCTGCCCGCGCGCGCTCATGCGTCCTCCGACAGCCGTGGCAGGCCAAGGATCGCGCGCTTTTCCGCAGCCGTCAGGAAATCGGCCGCCCCCACTCGCGCCCATTGCTGATCCCTTTCCGAGGCCAGCGCCGGGATCTGGTCCAGATCGGGCCGCAGTTCCACCGCCTCGCCCGTGAACCCGGCCAGCCAGTGCGACAAGGCCGCCGTTACCTTCGCCGCCAGCGGCAACACCGTCAGCCGATAGAAGGCGCGGTTTGCCTCCTGGTAATTCGCATAGGTCGCGTCCCCGGGAATCCCCATCAGCATCGGCGGCACTCCGAAGGCGATGGCGATCTCGCGCGCGGCCGCCTCCTTGGTCTTCTGGAATTCCATGTCGCTGGGGCTGAACCCCATCGGCTTCCAGTCCAGCCCCCCTTCCAGCAGCATCGGGCGCCCCGCGTTCCGCGCGCCCTGATGATGCGCCTCCATCTCGCTCACCAGCCGGTCGTACTGATCGGCGGACAGGCTGCCCTGCCCGTCCGCGCCCCGATAGACGATCGCGCCCGACGGCCGCGCCGCATTGTCCAGAAGCGCCTTCGACCAGCGGCTGGCCGAGGAATGGACATCGATTGCCACCGCCGCAGCCTGCAGGGGCGAAAACCCGTAATGGTCGTCCTGCGGATGGAAGGCGCGGATGTGGCAGATCGGCGGCACCTCCCCGGTCAGGTCGAACCGGTGCCTCCGGTTGCCCACCGTATAGTCATAGGCCACCGGCCAGCCATCCGCGCCCGGCACCAGCGCCATCCGGTCCGACCGCAGCACATGCAGCTCACCCGGCAGGGTGGCCGTTCCGGGAACCGCCTCCAGATAGGCGTTTCCGGTTAGCACAAGCTGGCCATAGGCCGCTTCAAGGAATTCGGCCCGGCCCTGCGCCCCGTTCGGCCGCCGGATCAGGTCCAGCACCGGATGAATATCGTGGCGACGCTCGCAATCCTGTAACACCAGCGGCAGGGCCGCCGCCGCCTCGCAGATCACCTTGACCGCCCGGAACCCGATCGGATTGCCCAGGAACCCGTTCCGCGTCAGGCTGACCGTATCCCGCGGGCTCCAGGCCACGCGCCCCGCGCCACCCCAGGCGATCACCCGCCCGGTGGCCGAGGCCTTGGTTTCCGGCACGGGCTCCGCCGCCCGCTCCGTCCGCCGCAGAAAATCAAACACCATCGCCCGTTCTCCCGTTTCCGCGATGGACACCCGCCGACCGGGCAGCCGCCATCGTCCCCGGCGGCACGCCCTGCGCGCCCCGGCCCATCTTCATCCCGATCCAGATACCGATTGCGCCGAAAGCCCCCGGCGCCCTGCTCAAAGGGTCCGCACCCGCGGATCGCGGAACGCCGCCGCGGGCTCGATCATCAGCTCGTGGATCGCCCAGACCAGTGCATCCATCCGGTCAGGGCTGCCACGCCCCTGAAAGCCCGCCCGCGTCATCTGGGCCATCTGGTCCTCCAGTGGCAGAAGCCCGCGGACATGCGCGACGCGCTCCTGTTCGTACAGCGCCGCCACCGGTTCGGCCCGCACCGCCTTGCCTCGGCTGGCATGGACCAGACGCACCGGCAATAGCGGATCCTCCTGGTGGATCACCTCGCGCACCAGTTCCCCGCCCTGGTTCACCTCCGCGACCAGCCGGTCGGCCCCGTGTCGGTGAAACGCCTCCACCGCCGCCCGTGCCCATTGATTGGGCGAGGCGCCGGTAACGCTGGCATCCTCCAGCACATAGGCGCGCCAGTCCTTCGGTGCGCCTTTCGTCACGGCGCCCGCCACCACGATCCCGCAGGCATCCGACCCCGCCTTGCCCGTCACCGGCGGGTCCACCGCCACGACGATCCGGTCCAGCGGGGGAACCTCCTCGACCCGTGCCGCTTCAAGCAAGGCAGCCGTCCAGAAGGCGCCCTCCAGGTCTTCCACCAGCATCCCGTCCAGTTCCTGCGCCCCCAGCCGCGTGCCGCCATAACGCGCCCGCACCTCTTCCAGGAACGAGGCCGCCAGATAGGCCCGGTTCGCCTCGGTCGGCGCGTGGGTGATCACGGTCGAGGGGTTCTTCAGGATCGCCTTCAGAACCGCCACGTTGCGCGGCGTTGTCGTCACCACCTGACGCGGATGCGCGCCCAGCCTAAGCCCGAACTGCAACTGATCCCAGGTGTCCGCCGCCCGCTTCCACTTGGCCAGTTCGTCCACCCAGGCCGCATCGAACTGCGGGCCACGCAGGCTTTCGGGCTCATGCGCGGAAAAGACCCGCGCCTCCGCCCCGTTCGGCCAGACCAGACGGCGGCGCGTGGCCTGCCATTCCGGCCGCCGGTCGGGCGGCGAGCAGGCCATGATGCCGCTGTCGCCGAAGATCATCACCTCGCGCACCTGATCGACCGTCTCGCCCACCAGCGCTACGCGCCGCGCGGCACCCTCGTCCAGTGGCCCCGCGCCTTCGACCTGCGAGCGCACCCATTCCGCCCCGGCCCGTGTCTTGCCCGCCCCGCGTCCGCCCAGGATGACCCATGTCTTCCACATGCCCTCCGGCGGGACCTGATGCGGCAGCGCCCAGAACTCGAACATCCAGGGCAGCGACAGCAGCGCATTGTCGCTCAGCCCCGACAGGAATTCCTCAACCGTCTCCGGCGTCGCGGAGGCAAGCCAGGCGGCGCCCGATCTCATCCCGCGCGGCGCCGAAGTCGAACGCATGTCCGGTCGTGACACCTGCGACCTGTTTGCGGAGCTTTTCAACCTTTGCCCTTTCATCCATCAGGGTCTGACAGGCCGCGCGCAATTCCCGCGCCGCCGCCAACGCCTCCTTCAGCGTCTGCAACTCGCCCGTCCTGACCCGTTCGTGCAATTCCCACAGATCGCTGGCTGCCGCCGCGACCAGCCCTTCGGCGACCTCGATCAGGTCGCGCGGCGGCATCTCATCGCCGCCGGGGAGCGTTTCCGTCATCGCCTGCTATTTCCGCCCTCGTGACCTGCCGACATGAAAAAGCGGCCCAAGGGGTTCCCCCCCGGCCGCTGACCCAATTCATCCATCATGCCGCAAGCTATACACAGGACCGCGCGGAAGGTCAAGAAATTTATTATTTTCAATATCTTAACAAATAGAACGCCGAATTCCCCGTTACCGCAACACCGCCAGTCGGCGAAAGGCCCTCCAGGCTTCGGCGACCCGTGCGGCGATGGCCTCCGCCCCGGGCATCGGCATGACACCCGTCATCCGGCGGACCTGCCAATCGCCGACCAGAAGCCGCATCAGCCATTCCGTGGCGCGCGCGGCGTTCTCTTCCTTGACGCTGCCCGCCGCAATCGCCGCCTGCATAAGCAGGGCCAGCCGCACGATGATCTCCTCGCGCTCCGACCGGTCCAACGCCCGCCCCAGTTCTCCGCTCGGATCGGCCGCCGCAGCCCGGTTCAACGCCGTCATCCGGTCACCGACCTGCATCTCCAGAAGCACCGGACAGATCGCATAAAGCGCCTTCAGCGGCTCCCCGCCACCCTCCGGCGCACCCTCCGGGGCCGCCGCCAGCGCCCGGTCAAGCACCTGCCGCACGACCAGCGTGTTACTGTCCACCAGCGCCCGCGCCAGCCCTTCCTTGCTGCCGTACCAGCGATAGATCGTCTCGTTCGAGGCGCGGGCCGCCCGCGCCACCGCCAGCATCGACATCCCGGCATAGCCCTTTTCGGCCAGCAGACGATAGGCCGCCGCCTCGATCGCCTCGCGCCGCCCTGCCCGCAGTTCCTCGCGCATCCGCACTCCCCCTCGATCCGGACGCAGAAGCGTAACACGGGTTACGGGCAAGTAAAGCCACGGCCGGCCGTCCCGCAACGGAAAGGAAAAGGGCGGCTCAGTTGCCGCCCGATCCGTCCTGCTGCTGTTCTTGCTGCTCCTGCAACTGGCGTTCGATCTCGCGCCAGCGGGCGACGTTTTCGTTATGCTCGGCCAGCGTAGTGGCAAAGGCATGCCCCCCGGTCCCGTCCGCCACGAAGAACAGGTAATCCGACGTCTCGGGGTTCAGCGCCGCCTCGATCGACAGGCGCCCCGGATTGGCGATCGGCGTCGGCGGCAGGCCGTCGATCACATAAGTGTTCCACGGCGTCTCGCGACGCAACTCGCTTTGCCGCAGGCCCCGGCCCAGAACACCCTCGCCCTTGGTGATGCCATAGATCACCGTCGGGTCGGTCTGCAGCCGCATCCCCTGTTCCAGACGGTTCACGAAGACGCTCGCCACCAGCTTGCGCTCTTCCGCGACGCCCGTCTCCTTCTCCACGATCGAGGCCATGATCAACGCCTCCTCCGGCGTGTCATAGGGCAGACCGCCCGCGCGCGACGCCCACAGATCGGCAAGGATCGCCGTCTGCCGCGCCGTCATCTCCGCCAGCAGCGCCGCACGGTCCGCACCCCGCGCCACCTCATAGCTGTCGGGCGCCAGCGTCCCTTCGGCCGGAACCTCCGCGATCTCCCCGGTCAGGAACTCCGCCCGCCGCAGCGCATCGACCACCTGCCAGCTCGTCACGCCCTCGGCCAGCGTTACCCGCCAGCGCACATCCGCCGCTTCCGCCGCCTCGACATATTCCGCCGGCGGCGCCGCGACCGCCGGGTCGAACTTCACCACCTCGACATACCGGTTCTGCGCCGGATCAAGTTCGCGCAGCACCGCCTCGGAGCTGGCGACCGAAATCCGGTAGTTTACCTCGCGCCCGCAGGTCGACTGACCGCCCGCCGTGACGATTGCCACGATCTCGGCCATAGAGGCCCCCGGACCGATCAGGTAGCTGCCGAATTTCAGCTGCTCAGACTTGCCCGAATAATCGGCCCCGATCCGGAAAATGCGCGCATCGCTGATCGCCCCCTGCGCCTCAAGCGCACGGCTGACCGCGCTCATCGATGCGCCCCGCTCCACCTCGAAGCAGATCGCATCGGCCAGCGGCCCCTGCCCGGCATAGCGTTCCCGCCCCAACGCCAGAAGCCCCGCGACCAGCACGAGAACAACGATGAAAAGCGTCAGCGCGTTCGAGGCGATCGCCCGCCACATCAGCCTGACACCCGCCCCAGGACGAGGCTCGCATTCGTGCCGCCGAAGCCGAAACTGTTGGACAACGCCACGTCGATCTTGCGCTTGACCGACTTGTTCGGGGCGAGGTCCAGCTTCGGCTCGACCGCCGGGTTATCCAGGTTGATCGTCGGTGGCGCAATTTGGTCACGGATCGCCAGCACGCAGAAGATCGCCTCCACCGCGCCCGCCGCACCCAGAAGATGCCCGATCGAGGACTTCGTCGACGACATCGTCGCGCTCGCCGCTGCATCGCCCATCAGGCGTTCCACCGCGCCCAGTTCGATCGTATCCGCCATGGTCGAGGTGCCATGCGCATTTATGTAATCCACCTGATCCGGCGTGATCCCAGCGCGCTTCAAGGCCGCCTGCATGCTGCGATAGCCGCCGTCTCCATCCTCGGAGGGGGCGGTGATGTGATAGGCATCGCCCGAAAGCCCATAGCCAAGAACCTCGGCATAGATCTTCGCGCCGCGCGCCTTGGCGTGTTCGTATTCCTCCAGCACGACCACGCCCGCGCCCTCGCCCATCACGAACCCGTCGCGATCCGCGTCATAGGGGCGGCTGGCCTTGGTCGGGTCATCGGCGCGCTTGGTGGACAGCGCCTTGCAGGCGTTGAACCCGGCAATCCCGATCTCCGAAATGGGACTTTCGGCCCCGCCGGCGACCATCACATCGGCATCGCCCAGCATGATCAGCCGCGCCGCGTCGCCGATGGCATGGGCGCCGGTCGAACAAGCCGTGACAACTGCGTGGTTCGGCCCCTTGAAGCCAAAACGGATGCTCACCTGCCCCGAGATCAGGTTGATCAGCGCGCCGGGGATGAAGAAGGGCGACACCCGCTTGGGTCCGCGCTCCTTGATCAGCACCGCCGTCTCGGCGATCGAGGTCAGACCCCCGATCCCCGACCCGATCATCACCCCCGTGCGCAGGCGGCTTTCCTCGTCCTCGGGCTCCCACCCGGCATCCTTGACCGCCTGAACCGCCGCGGCCATTCCATACAGGATGAAATCGTCGACCTTGCGCCGCTCCTTCGGTTCCATCCAGTCATCGGGATTGAAGGTGCCGTCCGTCCCGTCGCCAAACGGGATCTCGCAGGCGTATTGCGTAACCACATTCGCAGCATCGAAGCGCGTGATCGGCCCTGCGCCGGATTGCCCCGCCAGAAGCCGGCTCCACGTCTCCTCGACGCCGCACGCCAGCGGCGTCACCAGACCCAGCCCCGTGACAACAACCCTGCGCATGCCTTCCCCCATTCCAGACCGGAGCCAAGCCCCTCTTTGCGCCCTGATACACGCGCCCGAAAGGCCGTGCAACCGGGCGGGCGCCTGCCTCTTGCCGTGCCGCCCCACCATCCCCGAATGCGCGCCAATCCGCCCATGCTGGCCCGGCCGCCGCGCCCCATCGCGGCACCGGCCGTTCGCGCCCTTCAAACCGGCAAAGTCAACGGTGCGGGGCCGGAAGGGGCCGGCAAACGGGCCGCGGCCCGATCCACAACGAAAAGCCCCCCGCATCGCTGCGAGGGGCCTTGCGTCACCCTTTCGGGAAAAGATCCGATCAGGCGGCCTTCGTGATGAACGAAACCGCGTCGCCGAAGGTCTGGATCGTCTCGGCCGCGTCGTCCGGGATCTCGATGCCGAACTCTTCCTCGAAGGCCATGACCAGTTCCACGGTGTCGAGGCTGTCGGCGCCCAGGTCATCGATGAACGAGGCGTTCTCGGTCACCTTGTCCTCTTCGACGCCCAGATGTTCGACAACGATCTTCTTCACGCGATCAGCGATATCGCTCATGTCTCTTCCTCGCATTTGGGGGCGGAAGGCCCCGGTCTTGATGTCCACTCGCCCCGAAAGGCGGCACCGGGCCCACCTTGGCCCGCTGCCTTCTTCCGCGCCTATAGCAAGGCGCGCGCCGCATGGCAAACGCTTTCCCGCGCCCCCGTTTTCCGGCTCTGGCAATCCTTTGCCACCAAAGGATTTTCCGAAGAACCGTGTCGCCGTCAGATCATCGCCATGCCGCCGTTCACATGCAGTGTGGCCCCGGTGACATAGCCCGCCTCGGCGCTCGCCAGATAAAGAACGGCCGCCGCGATCTCGTCCGCCTCGCCCATCCTCCCCGCCGGAACCTGCGTCAGGATCTTGCCCTTCTGCTCGTCGTTCAGCTTGTCGGTCATGGCCGTCGTGATGAAGCCCGGCGCCACGCAGTTCACGGTGATGCCGCGGCTGGCCACCTCATAGGCCAGCGATTTCGACATGCCCACCATGCCCGCCTTCGACGCGGCATAGTTGCCCTGCCCCGGATTGCCCGTGGCCCCGACCACGGACGAGATGTTCACGATCCGGCCCCAGCGTGCCTTCATCATCCCGCGCAACACCCCGCGACACAACCGGAACGTCGAGGTGAGGTTCACGTCCAGCACGCTCTGCCATTCGTCATCCGACATGCGCATGAACAGGTTGTCGCGGGTGATGCCCGCGTTGTTCACAAGGATGTCGACCGAACCCATCGCCTCTGCCGCCTGCTTCGGCAGGGCCTCGACCGCGGCCGCGTCCGACAGGTTGCAGGGCAACACATGCGCCCGCCCGCCCAGCTCCGCCGCCAGCGCCTCCAGCGGCGCGACCCGCGTTCCAGACAGCCCGACCGTGGCCCCCGCCCCATGCAGCGCCCGCGCGATCGCCGCCCCGATGCCACCCGAAGCGCCCGTCACCAGCGCCGTCCTGCCCGTCAGATCAAACATGTGTCCCTACCTTCCTCAGCAGACCAGACGCCTTTCCTCACGCTGGCCCAGATATCCCGGGGGTGCTGGGGCAGCGCCCCCGTCGAAAATTCTTCGTACGAAGAATCTTCGCCCCCCTCAGCCCTTCGCCGCCGCGACGTCCTCGGGGGTGCCGATGGCGCGCGTCGTGGCCTCCTTCGCGATCCGCTTGATCATGCCAGACAACGCCTTGCCCGCGCCGATCTCCCAGAAGTCGGTGACGCCCGCGCCCTCCATCCACATGACGGATTCGCGCCAGCGCACGGAACCCGTGACCTGAGCGATCAGCAGCGCGCGCAGCCGGTCGGGCTCGGTCACGGCCTCGGCGCGCACGTTCACCACGACCGGAACCTTCGGCGCATGGATGACGACGCCCGCCAGCGCCTCCGACATCACGGCGGCCGCATGTTCCATCAGCGAACAGTGGAACGGCGCGCTGACCGGCAGCATCAGCGCCCGCTTGGCGCCCCGTGCCTTCGCGATCTCGACCGCGCGCTCCACCGCCGCCTTGTGGCCGGAAACAACGACCTGCGCCGGGTCGTTGTCATTGGCGGCCTGACAAACCTCGCCCTGTGCCGCCTCCTGCGCGACCTCGGTCGCCGTCTCGAAATCCAGCCCCAGAAGCGCGGCCATCGCCCCCACGCCCACAGGCACCGCCTCTTGCATCGCCTGGCCGCGCGTGCGCAGCAGGCGCGCCGTATCGGTCAGGCTCAGGGATCCGACGGCACACAGCGCGGAATACTCCCCCAGGCTGTGCCCCGCGACGAAAGAGGCGCTTTCCACGCCGATCCCTTCGGCCTCAAGCGCCCGGACCGCGGCGATCGAGGTCGCCATCAGGGCGGGCTGCGCGTTTCGCGTCAGCGTCAGATCCTCGATCGTACCATCCCAGATCAGCGCCGAAAGCTTCTCGCCCAGCGCCTCGTCGACCTCGTCGAACACCGCCCGGGCAGCCGGGAAGGCCTCTGCGAGGGCCCGGCCCATGCCTATGGTCTGTGCCCCCTGACCGGGAAATACGAATGCGCGGCTCATGTCCCCTCCATCTGTCACCACCCTCCGATTACCCCGCCGGCGCGGCGCACGCAATCTTGCCTGCGATCTTTCGCACAGGCGCTGTGCGAACCGCGGCCTGTCGCTCCGGCCTGCGTCGGCCTATCTCAGTCCTGAACCGGAGGATGTCGCATGTCCCTTTCGAACAGCCGCCAACGCTATGGCCTTGTCGCGCGCAGCCTGCACTGGCTGACCGCCATTCTGATCCTTTCCGCGATCCCCTTGGGCCTTTATGCCAACAGCCTGCCCTATGACACGTCCGAGGCGCTGGCCGCCAAGGCCCGTGTCTTTTCCCTGCACAAGACGATCGGGGTCGCGGCCTTCCTCGTGGCTCTGGCGCGGATCGCCTGGGCCGTGGTCCAGCCGCGCCCGGCCCCCCTGCACCCCGACCGTAGGGCAGAATCCTGGCTGGCCGAGGTTGTCCACTGGTCGCTCTACCTGTCGCTGGTGGTCGTGCCGCTGTCGGGCTGGGTGCATCACGCCGCGACCACAGGCTTCGCCCCGATCCTCTGGCCCTTCGGCGACGACCTTCCCTTTGTTCCGGAAAGCCCTGCCGTGGCCGAGGCCGCCGGGGCGGTGCACTGGCTCTTCACCAAGGTTCTGGCGGCGTCGATCCTTCTGCATGTGGCGGGCGCGTTGAAACATGCGATGGTCGACCGCGACGCGACCCTGGCGCGGATGCTGACGGGCCGCGAGGCCGGGGCCGACGGCCCGCGTCACGGTCGCGGGGCGCCCGTCATCGCCGCGGTCACCTTTGCCGCGCTGACCGCGGCGGCGCTTTCCCTGCCCCAGGGGGCCGACGCCATCGGCCGAGCGCTGGAGGCTTCCCCCGCCGCGACCGAAACGGCAACCGCGGCCGGCAACTGGCAGGTGGTCGAGGGTGCCCTGTCCTTCGGCGTTCGCCAGATGGGGGCCGAGGTAACGGGCACCCTGCCCGAATGGACGGCCGACATCACCTTCGACCCCGACCGGGACACCGGAAATCGCGTCGCCGTCAGCATCGACACCACACGCCTCACGCTCGGCTCTGTCACCGATCAGGCGAAGGGAGGCGACTTCTTCGATGTGGCAGCCCACCCCATCGCCCGGTTCGAGGCCGACATCCTGCGCACAGGCGATGGAACAGGCGATGGATACGAGGCCGCAGGAACACTCACCCTGCGTGGCGTCGCGGTTCCGGTCGTCCTGCCCTTCACGCTGACCATTGAGGGCGACCTGGCCCGCATGACGGGGCAGGCCACGCTTGACCGGCGCGATTTCGGGATGGGCGCAAGCTATACCGATGAAGAAACGGTCGGCTTTTCCGTCATCGTCTCGGTCGACCTGACAGCCACGCGCCGCTGATCGGTCAAAGCCGCGCCCGGCCAGGGACAAAGCCCGGAGGCCGGGGCCACAGGCGCCGGGGGGCAGAGACGGGAACCAGAGACAGGAGACAGCCCGGCGACAGACGTTCCAGCCCCCCAGACGAACGAGCAGGGCCGCGGCAGGCAAGGGAAGCCATCGAAGGGGGCGGCTGGCCCCCTTTTGCATGCGGGCCAGTCGCCCCCCCCGGTCGCCCCCCCGGTCGTCGCCCCGGTCGCCCCCACAGTCGCCCGCCCGTCTGCCCCGCCAAGGCCCGGCATGGCGCGCGGGTCACAAAGGCGGGCAAGACAAAAGGGCCGCCGGTTTCCCGACGGCCCTTTTTTCGTCAGACGATCGTCCGATCACTCGGCCTTCTCACTCGGCCTTCATCGCCTCGATCGAGATCTGGATCTGCACTTCATCCGACACGAAGGGCGCGAACTGGCCCAGGTTGAAATCCGACCGCAGCACCGTGGTGGTGGCGCTGAACCCCGCCCAGGGCTTCTTTTCCATCGGGTGTTCGCCCGCCTGGTTCATCACCGCGTCCAGAACGACGGGCTTCGTCACCTCGTTCAGCGTCAGGTCGCCGGTGATCTTGGCGGTGTTCTCGCCCGTGACCTCGATCGCGGTCGAGGTGAAGGTCACCATCTCGTCTTCCGCCGCGCCGAAGAAATCGGGCGACATGAAATGTTCAAAGCGCGCTTCCCAACCGGTCAGCATCGTGCGGACGGGGAAGGAAACCGTGACCGACGACCCGGCCGGTTTCTCGGCGTCGAACATGATCTCGCCGTCAAAGCCCGAGAACATGCCCCAGGTGGTCGAATAGCCAAGGTGGTTGTAGCTGAACACGACCTGGCTGTGGCTGGCGTCAAGAACGTATTTCTCGGGGGCCGCGAGCGCGGGCGAGGCGATCAGCGCCGCAAGGGCGGCAGAGGCGAAAAGGCGGTGCATGGGTCTCTCCTGCATGGGTTGGATGCCGCCGGGAAAGTGGCGTCCCGCGCGGCTGCGCACAATTCCACAGCGTCAAACAGACCCTGTGCGCCCGCGAACATCACAACCCCGCCAGCCGGACCGGACGACCGGGCCGGCAGCAATGCCGCCCCCGCCCGCCCCTGCACCGCCCCCGCACCGCCATGGATCGCGGGGGCGAAAAGCGCTTGCGCGCGCGGGGCCTTCCCTGTAAGGACGCGCATCCTTTCCGCACTTCAATCGGAACCGCGCAGACTCTCGTGGACGGGCCGCGGAAAGGATCGTTGGCCCGCCCTATGAAATGCGCATGAAAACGAAGGACTGCACATGCCGCTTTACGAGCATGTCTTCATTTCGCGTCAGGACCTGTCCAACGCGCAAGCCGAAGGGCTGATCGAACACTTCTCCACGGTTCTCGCGGACAACGGCGGCAAGGTCGTTGAACACGAATACTGGGGCGTCAAGACGATGGCCTACAAGATCAACAAGAACCGCAAGGGCCACTATGCCTTCCTGCGTTCGGACGCGCCCGCCGCTGCCGTGCAGGAAATGGAACGCCTGATGCGCCTGCATGACGACGTGATGCGCGTGCTGACCGTGAAGGTCGACACCCATTCCGAAGGTCCGTCGGTCCAGATGCAGAAGCGTGACGAGCGTGGCGACCGTGGCGACCGCCCGGACGGCGACCGCCGTGACCGTGGCGATCGCGGCGACCGTGGTGGTGACCGCGGCGGCGACCGTCGTCGTTGATCCGGTAAAGGCAAAGGAACACACACATGGCAAACAAGCCCTTCTTCCGCCGCCGGAAAGTCTGCCCCTTCTCGGGCGACAACGCTCCGGCCATCGACTACAAGGACGTCCGTCTGCTGCAGCGCTACATCAGCGAACGCGGCAAGATCGTGCCGTCGCGCATCACCGCCGTCTCGGCCAAGAAGCAGCGTGAACTGGCCCGCGCCATCAAGCGCGCCCGCTTCCTCGCCCTGCTGCCCTACGCCGTGAAGTAAGGAGATCCTGCAATGCAAGTCATCCTCCTTCAGCGCGTGGCCAAGCTCGGCCAGATGGGCGAAGTCGTGAACGTCAAGGACGGTTACGCCCGCAACTTCCTGCTGCCCCAGGGCAAGGCTCTTCGCGCCTCCGACGCGAACATCAAGTCGTTCGAGGCCAAGAAGGCCCAGCTGGAAGCGCAAAACCTCGAAACCCGCAAAGAGGCCGAAGTGGTGGCCGAAAAGCTGGACGGTCAGACCTTCGTGATCATCCGTTCGGCCTCGGACGCCGGCGCCCTTTACGGGTCGGTGACCACCCGTGACGCCGCCGACGCGGCGACCGCGGCGGGCTTCACCGTGGCGCGCGCCCAGATCGTTCTGGACAAGCCGATCAAGGACCTCGGCCTGCACGCCGTTTCGGTCGTGCTGCACCCGGAAGTGACGGTCAAGATCAACCTGAACGTCGCCCGTTCGACCGAAGAGGCCGAACTGCAGGCTTCGGGCAAGTCGATCCAGGAACTGGCTGCCGAAGCCGAAGCCGCAGCCGAATTCGAGATCGCCGAACTGTTCGACGATATCGGCGGCGCGGCCTCGGAAGAAGAATGATCCGGGCCACAGCGGCCTGAGACATCGGGGGCGCGGGGGAAACCTCGCGCCCCTTTCCGTTGCACCGTCACGATGACGGCAGGACCGGCACGTCGCCACGCCCCAGGCTGCCCCGCGACCCTGTCGGAAAACGCCCCCGACCGCGCCCCACGGCAGCGACACGCCCTGTCGGGAACAGTCGCGCCAAACGCCACGCCCCGTGCCATCTGTGGGCCATTGACGGTCAGGACGCGCGCAGATGGCCACCCTATCCCCTCTGATGGTCTCTTCCCCGCTGGAAAGCGGGCGCGGCATCCTGCTGCTTCTGGGCGGGCTTTTCTTGTTCTCGGTGCAGGACCTGATCCTGAAATCCCTTTCCGGCAACTACCCGCTGTACGAGGCGATGATCCTGCGCGGTCTGACGGCGATGCCGATCATCGCCGCCATGGCCTGGGTCGAGGGCGGCCTGCGCAGCCTTTGGACCCCCGGCACGCTTCGCATGATCGGCAGGGGCCTGACCATGTTCGTGGCCTACACCGCCTATTACATCGCCCTTCCCGCGCTGCCGCTGGCGACGACGGTGGCGCTCTACTTCTCGGCGCCGCTCTTCATCACCGTGCTTTCCGTTTTGATCCTGAAGGAACACGTCGGCCCCCGCCGGTGGGCGGCGGTCACGGCGGGCTTTACCGGCGTCATCATCATGGTCCGGCCGGGGGCGGAACTGTTCGAATGGGCGGCGCTGCTGCCCATCCTGTCGGGCCTTGGCTATGCGTTGGCGATGATCCAGGCGCGCAGCCTCGGGCGGACCGAAAGCGCCGCGGCCATGGCTTTCTGGGGCAATGCCGTGTTCCTCGCGCTTGCGCTTGCGATGGCGGCGGTGTTCGGCGGCGGGGCCTTCGACGGCGCAAGCCATCCGTCGCTGGCCTTCCTGACGCGTGGCTGGGTCTCACCCAGCTGGACGGATGCGGGCCTGATGGCCGCCTGCGGCGTGATCGCGGCGGCGGGGCTTGTCCTGCTGACACAGGCCTACCGGATCGCTGAATCGAATGTCATCGCCCCCTTCGAATATTCAGCGATGATCTGGGGGGTTCTCTGGGGCTGGCTGTTCTTTGCCAACTGGCCCGATGCCCAGGGCTGGACGGGGATCTTCATCATCGTCGGCGCGGGGCTTTACGTCGCCTGGCGGGAACGGGTCAGGAAGGGCTGACCGGCCCGTTCCCCTCGCCCTGCCCCGCCGCCAGACCTGGTGCCGGACCTGCCGCCGCAAGAACCGCCGCGCGCGATGCCGCAAGACAAGCCGCGAATTCCGCCCGCGCCGCCTCATGGCCGCCGGGCAGCGCCGCGACCACCGTCTCGGCCCAGTCCAGATAGGCGATCCGCCGCGTCACCGGCCAGTGGACCGGCGGCGTCGCCCCCACAGCCCGCACGTTCGACATCTTGTCACACAGCTTGACCAGCGCCGCCCCCGCCGACTTGCCCGGCGCATTGACCACCTGAAGCCGCTTGCGCTCGGCCTTGGGCAGCCCCTTGTCATCGGTCAGCTCGACCACCATCGCCGCCACCGCAGCGCCGAACCGGTCGCGGATTTCGGCCTCATCCACGGCACAATCCTCGATGGTGTCATGCAGCCAGGCCGCCATGATCACCTCATCCGCCCCGCCGAACCGCGCCACAAGGGCCGCGACCTCCTCAATGTGGATGTCATAGGGCTCGGCCCCTTCGCCCTTGCGGGTCTGGCCCGCATGGGCCTTGCGCGCGAAAGCCTCGGCCTGCGCGATCCGATCGTCCATGTCCGTCCTTTCCACTGCCGCCGCCATCCGCCACGGGCGAAACGCCCGCAGATGCAGGTCAGGGCAGTTTTTTCGATTTCAGGGAAACGTGGCCATCGCCACACTTTGACAGTAGTGCCCCCTCGCCCACCGATCAAGCCCCAAACGAAAGGGGCCGCACCCTTCGGCGCGGCCCCCTCATTCCGGATATTCCCGGTCTCAGATCTCGTCGAGCTTCTCGACGGCCTTCTGCAGGTCGTCCTTCGACACTTCCTTGTCGCTGACCTTGGCCTGGGCGACGATATGATCCACGACCTTGTCCTCGAAGATCGGGGCGCGCAGCTGCTGCTGCATCTGGGCGTTCTTCTGCACGAATTCGAAGAAGGCGCGCTCCTGCCCCGGGTACTGGCGGGCAGCGGCCAGCACGGCCTGCGTCATCTCGGCATCGGTCACGGTCACTTCGGCCTTGCGGCCCACCTCGGCCAGCACAAGGCCCAGACGCACGCGGCGTTCGGCCAGCGTCTTGTGTTCGTCCGTGGGTTCGATCGACCCGTGGTTGTGGTCGTGAACCTCGGGGTTTTCCTCATGCCACAGCTGATGGGCGATCTGCGCGGCCTCGGCTTCCACCAGGGACGGCGGCAGGTCGAACTTGACCAACGCATCCAGCTGGTCCAGCAGCGCCCGCTTCATCACCGCGCGCGAGGCGCCCTTGTATTCGGCTTCCAGACGCTCGGCGATCTGCCCCTTCAGTGCAGCAAGGTCCGACGCGCCATAGCGCTTGGCCAGTTCGTCGTCGATCTCGGCATCCTTCGGCGCCTTGACCGCCTTGACGGTGCAGGCAAACACCGCGTCCTTGCCGGCCAGATGCTTGGCCCCGTAGCTTTCCGGGAAGGTCACCTTGACCGCGACCTCGTCGCCCGCCTTGGCGCCGACAAGCTGATCCTCGAAGCCGGGGATGAACGAACCCGACCCCAGAACCAGCGGATAATCCTCGGCCGAGCCGCCCTCGAACAGTTCACCGTCGACCGATCCCTTGAAGTCGATCACCACCTGATCGCCCTCCTTGGATTTCGACCCCTTCTTGCGATCCTCGAAGGCCTGCGCGGTGGAGGCGAGGTTCTTCAGCGCCTCGTCCACGGCGGCATCTTCGGCCTTCACGACCAGACGCTCCAGCGTGATCTGGGCGGCATCGAAATCCGGGATCTCGGGCAGGGCTTCATAGGTCATCTCGACGACGACATCCTGGCCCTCGGCCCAGGTCTCGCCCCCCACCATCTTGACCTCGGGCTGCAGCGCCGGACGATCGCCCGAGGCGTCGAAATGCTGCTTCATCGCGCCGTCGATCGCGTCCTGCATCGCCTCGCCCAGCAGGCGGGGGCCGAACTGCTTTTTCAGCATCGCCATCGGGACCTTGCCCTTGCGAAAGCCCTTCATCTCGATATCGGGCTGCGCCTCGACCAGCTTTTCCTGCACCTTCGCGTCCAGCTCGGCCGCCGACACCGTGATGGTGTAGCCGCGCTTCAGACCGTCCTTCAGGGTCTCGGTGACCTGCATTCTCTCGTCCTTCTCATCTCATCTGGTGCGGGTGGAGGGACTTGAACCCCCACGCCTCGCGGCGCCAGAACCTAAATCTGGTGCGTCTGCCAATTTCGCCACACCCGCTTGAGCAAAACAGATGCGGGCCCCGCCCCTTTCCGGGCGGCCCCGCGCCTGCCTTCTCAGTCGGCGCCCTTCTAGCAAAGGCCACGCGCGGATGCGAGAGGAAAAAGTTGCCCCATTTCCGCCACAGTCGGACGGCCAACGCCCAAAAAGACCTCGTCGGAAACGCATTCCTGACATATTGTGGCGCAAAAAGAGCAGCAGACCAAAACACAGGTAACACCCATGTCGCACATCGCCGATATGGTGGTCGCGGGGAAAGCCCCGGCCACGACCCGTCCCGTACCCGCCCTGACCGCAGGCGTCACCGTCCTGACCCTTGCCGGCGCGCTTCCGGTGGAACACCTGACGCCGGGCGACCGCGTGATCACCCGCGACGGGGCCCGGACGCTGAAGGCGGTCCATGCCCGGACCGAAGCGGTGGCCCGGATGATCCGCGTTTCGGCCTCGGCCATCGGCGTGGAACAGCCTGAAGAAGACATGCTGATCACCCCCGACACGATGATCCTGATCCGCGACTGGCGCGCCAAGGCGCTGAAGGGCTGCGATCAGGCCGTGATGGAAGCGGCTCGCCTTGTTGACGGCGAATACATCCGCCACGAGACACTCGCCGGCGCGCGCCTCTACACGCTTGAATTCGATGCGCCCGTGGTGATCTATGCAGGCGGGCTCGAAATCGCCATTGCCCCGGTCGCCGTCGAGGCCTGATCCGTTCCGTCCCTGTCCAAGGACACGAGCACAAGGCGCCGGGGCCCGTCCCCGGCCCTTGTCATTCCGGCAACCGTCGCAGGGGGGCCGCCTGCCCCCCTCGGCCTGCGGCCTCACCCCCCGAGGATATTTGCAGACAGAAAATGAAAACTTGATTTAAAGTTTCGGCGCCCCTTCATTCTGGTGAAAATATCCCGGGGGTAAGGGCCGGATGGCCCGAGGGGGCAGCGCCCCCTATCTCATCCCCAGCCCGCGGAAGACCTTGGGCAGTTCCTCGGGCAGGTCCTCGGCGATCAGCCCCGGACCGAAGCTGCGGGCGCATTCCACATGCAGCCAGGCGGCGGCGCATGCGGCGTCAAAAGGCGATAAGCCCCGCGCGACCAGCCCGGTGATGAATCCCGCCAGAACATCGCCCGATCCGGCGGTGGCCAGCCAGGGGGCGGCGCGGTCATGGACCGCCGCATTGATGGCGCAGCGCCCGTCAGGTGCGGCAATCACCGTGTCGGGGCCCTTGAACAGAACCACGCAGCCACTTCGCGCGGCGGCCGCCCGTGTCGCATCCACCTTTGAAGAAACCCGGTCCCCGGGGACCGGTTCCGCCAGCCGTGCCGCGATGTCGGGAAAGAGCCGCCCGAATTCCCCGGCATGTGGCGTCAGGACAGCGGCCCCGTGCAGCGCCGAGAACAGGGCGGGTTCCCGCGCGAGGATGGTCAGCGCGTCCGCGTCCAGCACGATGGCCCTCGGGCGGCCTTTGCCGGGCGCGCGCTTCCCCTCCCCTTCGCGGGAAGGGGGCGGGGGCGAGGAAAACCCGCGGCGGGGTGGGCGGGACGCGTCAAGGGCCGCAGCCACCAGCCCCGCCTCGCGCGCGCCCGCGCCCATGCCGGGGCCAAGGCAGAGCGCGTTGATCCGGCCATCCTCCAGCACTGTCGCCAATGCCGCGCCATACGCCACCTCACGCAGCATCACCGCATCGAGCCGCGCCGCGTTTTCCGCCATCGCCCCGGACGGGCAGCCGATCGTCACCAGCCCCGCCCCGATCCGCAAGGCCCCCCGCGCGGCAAGCCGCGCCGCGCCGCCACGACCGGCGGGGCCCGACAGGATCAGGGCGTGACCATGGGCATATTTGTGGCCGTCGCCCTTGGTCAGGGCCGCAACATCGACCCCATAACCTTCGCGGAAGTCCGACACCCACCTTCTGTCGCCCAGAAGCCAGCACAGGCGCTGACGCTGGGGATGCATCATGCTTTCAAGGGTGCCCTGGGAAAACCGCAGTGCATAGGATTCGATCCCGATATCCTTCACGACCAGCTTGCCGCTGCGAAACGGCCCTTCGTCAAGGTAGTGGCCCCGCTTCGGGCGCTGGAACGTCACCGTCAGATCTGCGCGGATCGGATCGTCCGGTGTCCAGTCACACAGAAACCGGCCTGTATCGAGGTCGAGCCCGCTTAATCCATCCACTGCAACCAGGTGCACTCCGTGGAAAATCGCTTCGGACGGTCCGACCGCCCAGATATGTGAAATCGGTCGTGTCAGGCCGGCCCCGAACAGGGCATCAACGCAAAGGCTCGCCCCGATCACTTCCGCTTCGATATCCCAATCCATCGCTGTTTCAGGATCGATAGGGATGACCTTTCCGCCCGCGTCACACCAGCGGTCGTGATTGATCCGGGCGTCGTCCGGCAACCGCTCGGGCGTGGCAAAGAACAGCACAGCGACGTCATGGCCCAGCATCTTCAAAAGCCGCGCCACCACGAACCCGTCGCCGCCGTTGTTGCCCGGCCCGCAAAGGACGACCACCCTGCGCGGGGTCGCCACCAGCTCTGGCCATTCCGCGAGGATCGCCTCCACCACAGCCCGGCCCGCGCGCTCCATAAGCTCCAGCCCGGTCACGTCACCGGCCTTGATCGCGGCCTGTTCGATCGCCCGCATCTCGGCCGCTGTCAGCAGTTCCGCCATTCTCGCGCCCCTTCTTTTCGCATTTCGCCCGCTTTTCGACCTGACTGCATAAATTTTGTGCATTTGCCCGGAAAAGCCGCGCCATCGCGCCGCATCCCTAGCCTAGCCAATTGTCCCCGTCCGGTGGAAGTGGTCAGACGGGGCCAAGCGCAATTCCGGGGGGAGTCGGCCCATGAAGAAGATCGAGGCGATCATCAAGCCCTTCAAGCTGGACGAGGTGAAGGAAGCCCTGCAAGAGGCAGGCATCCAGGGCCTGTCGGTGACCGAGGTCAAGGGCTTTGGCCGCCAGAAGGGCCATACCGAGCTTTATCGCGGCGCCGAATATGTCGTCGACTTCCTGCCCAAGGTGAAGATCGAAGTCGTGCTGACCGATGACATGGTCGATGCCGCCATCGAGGCGATCATCTCGGCCGCCCGGACCGAAAAGATCGGCGACGGCAAGATCTTTGTCTCGCCCGTCGAACAGGCGATCCGCATCCGCACCGGCGAAACCGGCGACGACGCGATCTGACGAAACCCGCCGGGCGGGCAGACGCCCGCACAGGCCCCGCAATCGACAAGGAAAGGGATACCCCGATGAGCAAGATCAAGGATGCTCTGAAACTGATGAAGGACGAGGAAGTCGAATACGTCGACATCCGTTTCACCGACCCCAAGGGCAAGCTTCAGCATGTGACGCTGGTGGCCGACCTCGTGGATGAGGACTTCTTCGAGGAAGGCTTCATGTTCGACGGTTCGTCCATCGCCGGCTGGAAGTCGATCGACCAGTCCGACATGAAGCTGATCCCCGATGCGGGCTCGGTCTATATCGACCCGTTCTATGCGGAAAAGACGATGTGCGTGCACTGCAACGTCGTTGAGCCCGACACCGGCGAGCCCTACAGCCGTGACCCGCGCGGCACCGCGCTCAAGGCCGAGGCCTATCTGAAGGCTTCCGGCATCGGCGACGCGGCCTATTTCGGCCCCGAGGCGGAATTCTTCCTGTTCGATGACGTGCGCTATTCGGTCACCCCGGCCAAGGTCGCCTATCAGATCGACGCCGAAGCCGCCGCATGGAACACCGATGCGGAAATGGAAGGCGGCAACCTTGCCCATCGCGCGGGCCACAAGGGCGGCTACTTCCCCGTGAACCCGATCGACGAGGCGCAGGACATTCGTGGCGAGATGCTTTCGACCATGAAGCGGATGGGCATGAAGGTGGACAAGCACCACCACGAAGTGGCGACCTGCCAGCACGAACTGGGCATGATCTTCGGCGGGCTGTGCGAACAGGCCGACAACATCCAGAAGTACAAGTACGTGATCCACAACGTCGCAGCCGCCTATGGCAAGACGGTGACCTTCATGCCCAAGCCCATGAAGGGTGACAACGGTTCGGGCATGCATGTGAACATGTCGATCTGGAAGGATGGCAAGCCGCTGTTCGCCGGCGACAAATACGCCGACCTCAGCCAGGAGGCGCTGTATTTCATCGGCGGCATCCTGAAGCATGCCAAGGCGCTGAACGCGCTGACGAACCCGTCGACCAACAGCTACAAGCGCCTGATCCCCGGCTTCGAGGCCCCGGTTCTGCGCGCCTATTCCGCCCGCAACCGTTCGGGTTGCGTCCGTATCCCGTGGACCGAGTCGCCCAAGGCCAAGCGCGTCGAGGCCCGTTTCCCCGATCCGGCCGCGAACCCCTATCTGGCCTTCGCTGCCCTCTTGATGGCCGGCCTTGACGGCATCAAGAACAAGATCGATCCGGGCCCCGCTTCGGACAAGGACCTGTACGATCTGCCGCCCGAGGAACTGGCCGAAATCCCGACCGTCTGCGGCTCGCTCCGCGAGGCGCTGGAAGAGCTGGAGAAGGATCACGAGTTCCTGCTCGCGGGGGACGTGTTCACCAAGGACCAACTCGAAGGCTACATCGCGCTGAAGTGGGAAGAGGTCTACGCCTACGAACACACGCCGCATCCGGTCGAATACCAGATGTATTATTCCTGCTGATCCCGGGAACAGAACAGACGAAGGGGCCGCGATTGTCGCGGCCCTTTCTCATTGTGGCGGAATCGCCCTGAAACGATCTGCGTACTGCCGCAAATCCTCCTTCTGAATGCCACAGGGCACCGGCATTCCCTGCACGTCATATTCAGCTTTCCGGATGGAACATTTCCCTCCTGAGCGTCTTTCCCGACAGGGAAAGGCGCTTTTCGGCATTCGCCACAAAAGAACCACAGATTTACCACACAACCTGCGCGTGTGTGGCCACTTTCGGCCCGATTGTAAAGTGTATCCTGAGTCTCATAGTTACCCCATGCGGAGGATGCGACATGTGCAAGGTCGAACCCATCATCCGTAACGAGTTTCTTGGTGCCAGTGTCCAGCCGATCGACGTTCACTTCCGGACGTTTCAGGAACCCCGCCTTCATCTCGCACTGCCGGAAATGCAGCCCGAAGCCGAGGTGATCCGGCTTGCTCCGCGGCGTGCCCCGGTTGCACGCAAGATCGTGCTGGCCAACGGCACCGAGGGCAGCACCGCCATCGTCGCCCTGCCGGTCGAAGCCCCGGAAGAAACGCCGCGCAACCGCCCGGCCCGCACCCGCCGCCAGACCGCCGCCCGCGCCGCGCGCCGCGACATCCTGGCCATCCGCCGCGCCCGCGTGCAGCACCGCCTTGCCGCCGTGACACGCGACGCCGACCGCCCCGCGCATCGCTATGACCCGGCGCTGATGGAACTGGACCGCGTTCAGGACATGCGTTCGGCCCTCTATCCCGAGGTCGACCCCGCCGAGGAACGGCGCAACCGCCGCAATCGGCTCGCCGCCCGCGCGATGAATGCCGCGCTTTGCGTGGTGGCCCTGCCGGTCGGTCTGGCCCTTCTTGTCCATTCCGCCCGCCGCGGCGAAGACCTGCGCCTTTCCAGCCGCCTGACCGCCGTCACGGCCGTGGGCCTGGCCGCCGTCCATCAGGGTCTGACCGGCACCTTGGGAACGCTCCCGATCTGACGGTTCACGGAAACAACCCAAGGTTGCCAATTTCTGGCCGCAGTCGCCACGCAACCTCGGGATAACTCCAGAAGGAGGAACGCCATGCAAGACTATCTCAAGGCCGCTGTTGCCGAAATCGCCTTCCCCGGTGGGGTTCAGGTCAACCTTGCGCATCTTGTCCGCGAAATGGAACGCGCAACCGTCCGTTGCCGCAGGACCAGCGACGCCGTTGTCTGGGAATGCGAGGACCTCGCCTTCATCGACGTGAACGGCACCCGTATCCTGCTGGCCGCGATCGAACCCGACGACCGTTTCGAATTGCAGCGCCTGTTCCTGTCGGTCGGTCCCGCCCCCGATGCCACACGCTCCACCCCGCTGTCGCGCCGCCATACCGCGCTGGCGCGCCTGCTGGTGGAACGGCTCCGGCAGCGGATCAGCGGCATCGCGATCACCTGGTACCACCTGCGCGGCGTGATCGACGCCGAGGTGATCGAGGATCTGGCCGATGGCCGCACCGCCTCGCCCAGCCTGCCCTGCGACCTGATGCAGCGGAACGCAGGCGTCATCCAGGCCACGAGGATGGCGACATCCGACGAACAGGACATCAGTGCCCGGATGTCGCGGGCGCGGTCGGCGATCTATGCCGATGAAGGCGACGCGAAGGCCGAACCCTCGCTTGCGATCCGGCTGGCCACGCATCTGATGAACGGCGCGCTTGCGGTCGCGGCCTTTCCCGTGGGCGGTGCGCTGGTCGTCCATTCGGCCCTTCGCGGCAAGGTCGACACGCGGCTGACGGCCCGCGCGATGGGACTTGTCGGCGCGCTCAGCGTCGCGGGCCAGACAGGCCTGCTGGAAGCCGGCCTGTCGCGCCTGATCTGATCCATGACCCCGCGGCGGATCACAGCCCCGCCGCGACCAGACCTGCCCGTTCTTCCTCGGTCAGTGCCTCGAGCCGCACCACATAAGTGTGGATCGTGAACACCACCGCCCGCGTTTGCGGCAGACGGATCAGGCACTGGCGTTCGCTGCGCATGAACCGCCGCTCTTCCGCCTTCGGCCGGGGGCGCCGGTCGGTCTCGCCGCGCGGCTGATGCAGCGTCGGATCGGCATAGGTCAGGGCATTCATCCGCCACAGCGGCTGTTCCGACCGGATCGCATCGAAAAGGCGCTGCACGCGCCGCGCCACATCCCCGGAATAATGCTCCACCGGAATATGGATCGCGACCAGCGGGCGCCCCACCTTTTCCGACAGCATCCAGCTTGCCGGAAAGCACAGCACCGCCCCGGTCAGGACATGTTCCTCGCCCTCGTGCTGCAGGATGCAAAGGTCCTCCTGCACCAGACGCCCGGCGGTCGCCAGCGGATCATCCCGGTCAAGCGGGACGGTGACGCCATCGGGCCGGATCACATGATCCTGCGCCACGACGAACCCCGGCTGCCGCCGGCACCAGTCAAGGATCATCTCCAGCAGCTCCAGGGCCGCAGGCCGCGCCTGATCCATCAGCGCATGGACCGCGTCGCGCCGGTCCGTCAGCAGCCGGTCGCGTTCGGCCATCTGCCCCGCATAGGCATCGTCAACGCGCAGCCAGTCGTCGCCTTCCACCGGCAGTATGCCCGGCAGGCGTGCGGTGCGCGGGTCCATCCAGGCGGCGTGGGGCAGTCGGGATTGCAGGATCGGTTCGGTCATCATGGGCCGACCCTAGCGCCGGACCCCCGGCAAGGAAAAGGGCAAATCGCCCCGCCGTCTGTCCGCCCGATCCGCGCGCAAGGTCGCGATTTGCGGCATCGGCTGTCGCTGACGGGCCAGCATCGCGGCGGCGAAGGCGGGACGCTTCGCCCATGCCAGGGGGAGGACCGCATGACTTACGCCGACACGCGCCGCAAGATCGACCCCAGCCGGGGCGACCGCCTCGGCGACGGAACGCCGAACGACAACGACCGGGTCGAGATCGGCCCGACGCAGCTGGCCTTCCGCGAATGGGAGGCCGCAGGCCTTGCCCTGCCCGATCTGGCGCGGATGCGCGAATACCGCTGGCGGCGGCTTGTCCAGTCGCTGGTGGACCGCGACTATGGCGCCATCCTGATGTTCGACCCCCTGAACATCCGTTATGCGACCGACACCACCAACATGCAGCTGTGGAACAGCCACAACCCCTTCCGCGCCTGCATGGTCTGCGCCGACGGGCACATGGTGATGTGGGAATACAAGAATTCGCCCTTCCTCGTCACCTTCAACCCGCTGGTAAAGGAACTGCGCACCGGCGCCTCGTTCTTCTACAACGTCTGCGGCGACAACACCGCCACCGATGCCCGCGCCTTCGCCGCGCAGGTGGCCGAGGTGATGGCCGCCCATGCCGGCGCAAACCGCCGCATCGCGGTGGACAAGATCATGATCCACGGCCTGCGTGCGCTGGAACGGGCCGGCTTCGAGGTGATGGAGGGCGAAGAGCTGACCGAACGCACCCGCGCCATCAAGGGCCCGGACGAGATCCTCGCCATGCGCTGCGCCCATCTGGCCTGCGAAAGCGCCATCGCCGAGATGGAGGCTTTCACCCGCGAGAACGTTCCCAAGGGCGGGATCAGCGAGGATGACATCTGGGCGGAACTGCACAAGGGCAACATCCGGCGCGGCGGGGAATGGATCGAAACCCGCCTGCTCGCTTCCGGCCCGCGGACCAATCCATGGTTTCAGGAATGCGGCCCGCGCATCGTGCAGCCGAACGAGATCGTGGCCTTCGATACCGACCTGATCGGATGCTACGGGATCTGCATCGACATCAGCCGCACATGGTGGGTGGGCGATCAGCGCCCCACCAACGCGATGATCTCGGCGATGAATCACGGACTGGACCATATCCGCGATCATCAGGCCCGCCTGAAGCCCGGCGTCACGATCCGCGAACTGACCTTCGGCGGGCACCAGCTGGACGACCAGTACTGGAAACAGAAATATTCCTGCAAGATGCATGGCGTGGGGCTTTGCGACGAATGGCCATTCGTGCCCTACCCCGACAGCTGGGCCGAAGGCGCGTTCGATGTGGCGCTCGAACCCGGCATGGTCCTGTGTGTGGAGGCATTGGTCAGCCCCGAGGGTGGCGATTTCTCGATCAAGCTGGAAGATCAGGTGCTGATTACCGAAACCGGCTGCCAGAACCTGACGAAATACCCCTTCGATCCGCGCCTGACCGGCGCCGCCTGAGGACGCCGATGCACCACCTGCCCGCCCTTGCCGCGCTGATCCTCTCTGCCGCCTGCACCCCGGCCCCGGCGCCCGAACCGGCGCCCGAACCGGCGCCCGGAGCTTTGCTGTCAGGGGCGAACCCGGCCTCGGTCTTTTGCGAAGAACAGGGCGGAACGCTGGACATCCGGGACGAACCCGGCGGGCAAGTCGGCTACTGCACCCTGCCCGATGGCCGTGTGGTCGAGGAATGGACGCTGTGGCGCGAGGCCAACCCCTGACGCCACGCTGTCAGTTCAGGTCGGTGTAACGGCCGATCCGGACCGCGCCCGATGGGCCAGTGAACCGCAGATCCAGCCCGTTTTCCGACCGGTCCACGACATGGCAATCCCAGTCGGTTTCGGGTGGCCACAGCAGGCAGCATTGCCCTGCCTCGACCCGCCACAGCCCCGCTGCGGATTGCCCGGTCCACATCAGCGTGCGCCCGTCGGCCAGGAAATCCTGAACGCGTCCATCGGGATACTGCACCGCCCGTGACCGAAGCGCCGTCTCGATCCCTGGTCCGTCCAGCCGTTCCCAGCCCCCGGCCCCTGCCGCCAGCGGAAAAAGCGCCAGCAGCCAAACCAATCGTCGCACGCCCGCCTCACCGGCTTGTGTCCTGATGCGACGCAGTCTAAGGGGGGCGCGCCTGTCCTGCAACCGAAAGGCCCGCCCATGATCCCGCGCTATTCCCGCCCCGAGATGGTGGCCCTCTGGTCCCCCGAAACCAAGTTCCGCATCTGGTACGAGATCGAGGCGCATGCCTGCGATGCGCAGGCCGCGCTTGGCGTGATCCCCAAGGCCAATGCCGAAGCCGTCTGGCGCGCGAAGGACGTGACCTTCGACGTCGCGCGGATCGACGAGATCGAGGCGGTGACCAAACACGACGTGATCGCCTTCCTGACCCATCTGGCCGAACACATCGGCGCCGAGGACGCGCGCTTCGTGCATCAGGGCATGACCTCGTCCGACGTGCTGGACACCACGCTGAACATCCAGCTTGTCCGCGCAGCCGACATCCTTCTGGCCGGGATGGACCGGGTCCTGGCGGCGCTGAAGACCCGCGCCTTCGAACACAAGGATACGGTGCGCATCGGGCGCAGCCACGGCATCCACGCCGAACCCACCACGATGGGCCTGACCTTCGCACGCTTCTACGCCGAGATGGACCGCGGCCGCAAACGCCTTGCCGCCGCGCGTGACGAGGTGCGCACCGGCGCGATTTCCGGCGCGGTCGGCACCTTTGCCAACATCGACCCCGCGGTCGAGGAACATGTCTGCAAGATGCTGGGCCTGTTGCCCGAACCGATCAGCACGCAGGTCATTCCGCGCGACCGGCACGCGATGTTCTTCGCCACCCTTGGCGTCATCGCCAGCTCGATCGAGAACATCGCGATCGAGATCCGCCACATGCAGCGCACCGAGGTGCTGGAGGCCGAGGAATACTTCAGCCCCGGGCAGAAGGGCTCCAGCGCGATGCCGCACAAGCGCAATCCCGTGCTGACCGAAAACCTCACGGGCCTTGCCCGCCTTGTCCGCATGGCGGTGATCCCCGCGATGGAGAATGTGGCGCTCTGGCATGAACGCGACATCAGCCATTCCTCGGTCGAACGCGCGATCGGCCCGGATGCGACGATCACGCTGGATTTCGCGCTGCACCGTCTGGCGGGGGTGATCGAGAAACTGGTCGTCTACCCCGACAACATGCTGAAGAACATGAACAAGTTCCGCGGCCTCGTGATGAGCCAGCGGGTGCTTCTGGCGCTGACCCAGGCCGGTGTGAGCCGCGAGGACGCCTATCGCCTTGTGCAGCGGAACGCGATGAAGGTCTGGGAACAGGGCGCGGATTTCAAGACCGAGCTTCTGGCCGACCCGGATGTGACGGCGGCCCTGTCCCCGGCCGAGATCGAGGAAAAATTCGACCTTGGGTATCATACCAAGCATGTCGATACGATCTTCCGCCGCGTCTTCGGGGCCTGAAACGGGCGCCATCACGCCTCCGTGATGGTTTTTCCGGGCATTTCGGGCTGACTTGCGGGTGATTCGTGCTAGCCTTTCCGGATGAGGCGATCGTGACGCCTCGTCCAACAGAGGAGACCTGCATGAAGACCAAGGCCATCCTTGCCGCGCTTGCCCTCGTGATCGCCCCCGTGTCCGGTGTTGCCGCCGGCTGCTCGGGCCATCAGGAAGCCTCCATGTCCTGTGCCGAAGGCTCGGTCTGGAACCCCGAAACCAAGGCCTGCGAACGGACGACAAGCTGACGCTAAAGCCCCGTTAACCCGAACCGCCGATCCTGCCTTCCGTGACAGCGGGAATCGGAGGATCGGGTGCAGAACGGGATTTCCCGGCTTGGTGCCGAACGACAAGGTGCGACGACGGCGACTGGCGGGGGGCGGATCGTTCCCCGCAATCTTCCCCCGGCGGAAAAGGCGGCGGTGATTGTCCGCCTGCTGCTGGCCGAAGGATCATCCCTTCCCCTTTCTGCCCTGCCCGAACACATGCAGGCCGCGCTGACCGAACAGATCGGGCGGATGCGGCTGGTCGATCGCGTGACGCTTGGCGCCGTGGTCGAGGAATTCGTGAACGAACTGGAACAGGTGGGCCTGTCCTTCCCCGGCGGGATCGAGGGCGCGATCTCGATGATGGACGGCCACATCAGCACCACCGCCGCGAACCGCCTGCGCCGTCTGGCCGGGGTGGCCGCGCGATCGGATCCGTGGGACCGGATCGTCCAGATGCCGCCCGAACGCCTGCTGCCGGTTCTGGCCGAGGAAAGCGTGGAGGTCGGGGCGGTCATCCTGTCCAGGCTTCCCGCCGCGAGGTCGGCCGACCTGCTGGCCCGCGTGCCGCCCGACCGGGCGCGCAGCCTTGCGCTGGCCATGTCGCTGACCGGCAATGTCGCCCCCGACACCGTCGCGCGGATCGGGCAGGCCTTGCTTACGCAGCTTGACAACCAGCCCGACCGCGCCTTCGAGGCCGGACCCGTCGAACGGGTGGGGGCAATCCTGAACGTCTCGGCCGCCGCCACCCGGGACGAGGTGCTGCGCGGTCTGGCCGACTCCGATCAGGCCTTCGCCGAACAGGTGCGCCGCGCGATCTTCACCTTCGTCCACATCCCCGCCCGTCTTTCGCCCCGCGACGTGCCCAAGGTGCTGCGGCAGGTGGATCAGGCGGTGCTGGTCACGGCCCTCGCCGCGGCCATGCCCGATGCTGAAGGCGCAGCGGCGGTCGATTTCCTTCTGGCCAACATGTCGCAACGCATGGCCCAGACCCTGCGCGAGGAAATGGCCGAACGCGGCAAGGTGAAGCAGAAGGACGGCGAAGAGGCGATGAATGCGGTGATCGCCGGCATCCGAACGCTTGAAACGTCGGGGGAACTGGCGCTGATCGCCCCCGATGACGAGGGGTAGAGACCGCCGCGCTGAAGGCCCCCAATCCGTCACGCGCGGCTTGGGATGGCCACCGGCTTCGCCCTGCTTGGATGGTCGGACCTTGACAATGGTCCGCTACAAGGCCCGCTTCCTGTGCTGCATCCCGGAACCGCGGCTACGGGGCGCCCGCCGCAGCGGCACGCCGGCCCCTAAGCAGACCTTGGCGCGCGAACCGGCCACGCCGGCAAGGGCGGGCCAAGGCTCCGGCGCCGTGCACGGCCGCCCTGCCCGGTTCCCGGCGCTTTCCCCATTTCCCCGGCCGAACGGCTGCGATAGGGTCCGCAGCCATGACGATGCCCAGCCCCGCCCTTTCCGCCCCCCTGCCCGCCAATGGCCGCGGCATCCTGCTGCTGATCGCGGCGGTTGCGATCTTCACCGCGATGGATGCGCTGGCCAAGGTGCTAATCACCTCGGGCTATCCGGTCCTTCAGGTGGTCTGGGCACGCTATACCGGGCAGACGGTGATCGTGGCGCTGGCGCTGCTGCCACGGCTGACGGTCCTGCTGCGCACCCGGTATCCGAAACTTCAGGCGCTGCGGTCGGTGTTCCAGTTCGGGGCGACGGCGCTGTTTTTCGCCTCGCTTGGCCATATCGGCCTGGCCGAGGCGACGGCCCTGACCGACATCAACCCGATCCTCATCACACTGGGCGCGGCGATCTTCCTGGGCGAAAGGCTGGGGCCGCGCCGGATCTTCGGCGTGGTGCTGGCGATGATCGGCGCGTTGATCGTGATCCGACCGGGCTTTGGCGTCTTCACCCCGGCGGCGCTTCTGCCCCTCGGCTGTGCCGTATGCTACGCGGGCTATGCCATCGCGACACGCTGGGTCGGGCGCGATGAAAGCCCCTGGACCTCGCTGATCTACGCGGCCCTTCTGGGCACGGTCGTCACTTCGGCCGTGCTGCCCTTCGTCTGGCAGGCCCCGGCAGGTGCGGGCGATCTTGCCCTGTTTCTGGTGATCGGGCTGCTTGGCGCGGCGGCACAGTATTTCCTGATCCACGCCTTCACCGTCGCGGAAGCTTCGGCCATTGCGCCCTTTGGCTATGTCGGGCTGATCTTCGCCACTTTCTGGGGGATCGTGTTGTTCGGGGAATACCCGGATGGCTGGACCATCGTCGGGGCGCTTGTGATCGTGGCGGCCGGTGTCTATGTCTGGCACCGAGAGACCATGGCCCACAGGCAGGCACGCCTGTCGCAAGACCGAAAATGACCAAGGACACCCCCGCCTTCCGGCTGGATCACTGGATGCAGGACCGCCTCTTGCGGGCCCTGATCTGGCTGCTTCTGCGCCTGCCCTACCAATGGCGCGTGCCGCTTTGCGGGTGGCTGATGGCGCGCATGATCGCCCCCCTGGCCGGATACCGCGACCGCGTGCGGGCAAACCTTGACCGCATCCTGCCCGACCTGCCCGCGCCCGAAGTGGAACGCCTGTCGCGGGCCGTGCCGGACAATGTCGGCCGCACGATCATCGAGATCTATTCGGGCGCCGAATTCGTGGGCCACGCCACGCGCTTCGCCCCCACGGGGCCAGGGCTTGCGGCGCTTGACAAGGCCCACATGCAGCGCCGCCCGGTGATCCTCGTGACCGGGCATTTCGGCAATTACGACGCAAGCCGCGCCGCGCTGATCGCACGCGGTTACCGGATCGGCGCGCTTTACAAGCCGATGAAGAACCGCTTTTTCAACGCCCATTACATCCGCGCCATCAGCCGGATCGGCACGCCGCTTTTCCCGCGCGGACGCGAAGGCCTGGCCGACATGGTCCGCCACCTGCGCGCGGGCGGGATGCTGGGGCTGCTGATCGACCAGCACATGAACCACGGCGCGCCGCTGACCTTCTTCGGACACGAGGCGATGACCGCGCTTTCCGCCGCCGACCTTGCGCTGAAATACGATGCCATCGTGGTGCCGACCTATGCGATCCGGCGTGCAAACGGTCTGGATTTCGACATCGTGGTCGAGGCGCCCATCCCGCACGGCACACCGGAAGAGATGACCCAGGCGCTGAACGACAGTCTCGAGGCGGTGGTGCGCAAGCACCCCGATCAGTGGTTCTGGATCCACAACCGCTGGAAACCGGGGCGGGCCTGACCTTCTGCCGCCGTGCCGGACGGGGCTGGCGCCGCGCCGCCCGGGGTCAGTCGAGGCGCGCCGCCGCCACGATCTCGGCCGGTCCGGGCCTTTGAAGGATCACGATCACGGGCAGCGCGCCCGCCACCGCCGCTTCCATCGCCAAGGGCGCATCGCCGGGCCATTCACCAAGGCTCTGCCAGTCGGTCACGATGTTGCGATAGGTGACGACGCGGCCCGCATTCTCGCCGCCGCGGATCTCGACCGTCTTTTCGGGCATGTAGCGCACCAGTTGAACGCGCAACGGCTGGCCAAGGGGCGCGGCGCTCGATGCCGCGATCCGCACCGTTTCGCCCGCGCGTTTCAGTTCAAGCGTCACGGGCGAGGTTGCCGCCAGGTGTTCGCCCACCGCCGCCACCACGTCACCGGGCTTGTTGCCCTCGACCCGGTGCAGGCCGCCCACGATCATTTGCGGGGTATAGATCATCCGGTTGCCGACGGCACGCGCATAGGCCTTCTGCCGTTCGGTGAAACTCGCATGGGCGAATTCGTCCTTCCAGCCAAGGTAATCCCAGTAATCCACATGCAGCGCAAGCGGCGCGACCCGGTCATGGGTCGCCAGTTCCGCCAGCAATTCATCCGCCGGAGGACAAGAGGAACAGCCCTGCGAGGTGTAAAGCTCGACCACGACGACCGGCTCGGAATTCTGGGCCGCAACGGCAGAGGCAAAGACGAGCCACAGGCCGCAGGCGGCTTTCACGATATGTCGCATGAACTGGTTCCCGATCCCCATCTGGTATCTCAGGTTCTAGCGAAGCACCCCCTCGCTTGCCAATCAAGGTTTTGAGAGGCGTCGCAACAGTGTTTCCCATCGGTCACGCCCGATGGGATGCAGGGTGCGAATGCGTCAGGCGGGCCTCACCGGAAGGTTCTGAAAACTCCCTCTGGATTTTTGGCATACAATTGCATACAAAGAGCGCAGATTCCCTTGCGCCCCGGGTTTTCATGGGGCAATAGGACGCCATCCACAGCCAACAGCCAGCCGCAGGAGGCCCGCATGACTGTCATCGTCGGACACGACAGCGCGAAGACCCGCAAGACCCTGACCGCAGGCGGTCAGACGGTCGCATATTATTCGATCCCGGCCGCGCAGGCCGCGGGACTTGGTGACTTCTCGCGGCTTCCGGCCGCGCTGAAGGTGGTTCTGGAAAACATGCTGCGCTTCGAGGACGGCAAGACCGTCACCGTCGAGGACATCAAGGCCTTCGCCGAATGGGGCGCGCAGGGCGGCAAGAACCCGCGCGAGATCGCCTATCGCCCGGCCCGCGTGCTGATGCAGGACTTCACCGGCGTTCCCGCCGTGGTGGACCTTGCCGCTATGCGTGACGGCATCATCGGCCTTGGTGGCAACGCGCAGAAGATCAACCCGCTGAACCCGGTCGATCTGGTGATCGACCACTCGGTGATGATCGACGAATTCGGCACCCCGCGCGCCTTCCAGGCCAACGTGGACCGCGAATACGAACGCAACATGGAACGCTACACCTTCCTGAAATGGGGGCAGAAGGCGTTCGACAACTTCCGCGTGGTTCCGCCCGGCACCGGCATCTGCCATCAGGTGAACCTGGAATACCTCGCCCAGACCGTCTGGACCGACAACGACCAGACCGGCGCGGTCGTTGCCTATCCCGATACGCTGGTGGGCACCGACAGCCACACCACGATGGTCAACGGCCTGGCCGTCCTGGGCTGGGGCGTCGGCGGGATCGAGGCCGAGGCCGCGATGCTGGGTCAGCCCGTGTCGATGCTGATCCCCGAGGTCGTGGGCTTCAAGCTGACCGGCCAGATGGTCGAAGGCACCACCGCGACCGACCTTGTGCTGAAGGTCGTGCAGATGCTGCGCAAGCATGGCGTGGTCAACAAGTTCGTCGAATTCTACGGCGAGGGTCTGGATCACCTGCCGCTGGCCGACCGCGCGACGATCGCCAACATGGCGCCCGAATACGGCGCGACCTGCGGCTTCTTCCCGATCGACGATGAAACGCTGCGCTACCTGCGCCAGACCGGCCGCGAGGAATCGCGTATCGCGCTGGTCGAGGCCTATGCCAAGGAAAACGGCATGTGGCGCGGGGCGGACTATGCGCCGATCTACACCTCGACGCTGGAACTGGACATGGGCACGATCGTGCCGGCGATCTCGGGCCCCAAGCGCCCGCAGGATTACCTGCCGCTGACCGATGCGAAAGCCTCGTTCGCCAAGGAGATGGAGGCCACCTTCAAGCGCCCGATGGGCAAGGAAGTGCCGGTCGAGGGCGAAGGCTACACCATGTCCTCGGGCAAGGTGGTGATCGCCTCGATCACCTCCTGCACCAACACCTCGAACCCCTATGTGCTGATCGGCGCGGGCCTTGTGGCGCGCAAGGCGCGTGCGCTTGGCCTGACCCGCAAGCCCTGGGTCAAGACCTCGCTCGCTCCCGGGTCGCAGGTGGTGTCGGAATACCTGAACGCCGCCGGCCTGCAGGAGGATCTGGACGCCATCGGCTTCAACCTCGTGGGTTATGGCTGCACCACCTGCATCGGCAACTCGGGCCCGCTGCAACCGGAAATCTCCAAGGCCATCGCCGAGGGTGATCTGGTGGCGACCTCGGTCCTGTCGGGCAACCGCAACTTCGAGGGCCGTATCTCGCCCGACGTACGGGCGAACTACCTCGCCTCGCCGCCGCTGGTCGTGGCCTATGCCATCGCGGGCGACATGAACATCGACCTGACGACCGAACCGCTGGGAACCTCGAAGGACGGCAAGCTGGTCTATCTCAAGGATATCTGGCCCACCAACAAGGAAATCGCGGACCTCGTCCATCAGGTCGTCACCCGCGAGGCGTTCCAGAAGAAATACGCCGACGTGTTCAAGGGCGACGCCAAGTGGCAGGCGGTGGAAACTACCGACAGCGAAACCTACGACTGGCCGCCGACCTCGACCTATATCCAGAACCCGCCCTATTTCCGCGGCATGGCCAAGGAACCGGGCGTGATCACCAACATCGAGGGCGCCCGCATCCTGGCGCTTCTGGGCGACATGATCACGACCGACCACATCAGCCCGGCAGGGTCGTTCAAGGATACCACCCCGGCCGGCAAGTACCTGATCGAACGCCAGGTCGCGCCCCGCGAATTCAACTCCTACGGGGCCCGTCGCGGCAACCACGAGGTGATGATGCGCGGCACCTTCGCCAACATCCGCATCAAGAACGAGATGCTGGACGGCGTGGAGGGCGGCTACACCCTTGGCCCCGATGGCAAGCAGACCTCGATCTTCGAGGCGGCGATGGCCTGGCAGGGTCTGGGCGTGCCGCAGATCGTGATCGGTGGCATCGAATACGGCGCCGGTTCGTCGCGTGACTGGGCGGCCAAGGGCACGGCCCTTCTGGGCGTCAAGGCGGTCATCGCGGAATCCTTCGAACGCATCCACCGCTCGAACCTCGTCGGCATGGGCGTGATCCCCTTCGAATTCACCGAAGGCCAGAACCGCAAGTCGCTGGGTCTGAAGGGTGACGAGGTGATCACCATCGAAGGTCTGGAAGGCGATCTGAAGCCGCTCAGCCTTGTGCCCTGCCACATCAAATATGCCGATGGCTCGGTCAAGACGATTCAGCTCAAGTGCCGGATCGATACCGAGATCGAGATCGAATACGTCGAACACGGCGGCGTGCTGCAATACGTGCTGCGCGATCTGGCCAGCGCCTGATCGGCCTCTGGCGACGCATGACATCGAAAGGCCCGCCCGCAACGGCGGGCCTTTTCGTTTCCCCGGGATCGTCACCCGCCGCAGGCCCCCGCCGACAGCCTTCGCCCCGATGGTCCGCATTATGTTCCCGTTAAGTTCTTGCCCCTAGCCTGACCCTGCCCCACTTGCAGAAGGCGAGTCGATCATGTCACGGCGTTTTCCCCCGCTGGCCCCGCAGGAAGACCTGTTCGTCCATCCCCGCCGCGCGCCCATGCGCCCGGTTCCGCCGGTTCCGGCGACCGAGGTCTGGCTGGCCCTTGCAGCGGCCCTGACACTGGGCCTTGCGATCATGGGGGGATAGAACGCGCGCGCGGCGCGGATCAGTTTCCGGCGGCCTTTTCCATCGCCGGGCGGATGCTGCGTTCCAGTTCCTGTTCGGTGATCGGCCCGGCAAAGCGCAGCACGATCTGCCCGTCGCCGTCGATCACATAGGTTTCCGGCACGCCATAGACCCCCCAGTTCAGCGCCATCCGGCCCTGATCGGCGCCCATCGTGGCATAGGGGTTGCCGAGTTCGGCCAGAAAACCCAGGGCATTGGCCGGTTCGTCCTTGTAGTTGATGCCGTGGATCACCACCCCCTCGTCCTTCAGACGCTCCAGCAGCGGATGTTCCGCCCGGCAGGGCCCGCACCACGAGGCCCAGAAGTTCACCAGCTTCACGCCGGGCTCCCGCAGCAGCGCATCGGTCGTCACCGGCGCATCGCCGAGGGCCACCACCTGCACCGCGGGCGCTTCCTTGCCCGTCAACGCGGAAGGCAGCTCGTTCGGGTTGTCCCGGTTCATGCCGATATAGAACATGACCGCCAGCACACCGAAGACGGCCGGCGGGATGAACATCAAGGGTTTAGCCATTCGTCTTGCCCTGCCGTTCCTCGATTTCCTTCAAGGCGCGTTTCACCCGCGCCGATCTCCACAGCGACAGCGCCACAAGCGCGCCGATCAGCAGGATCGACGCCGCATAGGACGACAGCACCGCGCCCGCGTATTTGCCCAGATCGGGGATCATGCCAATTTCTCCCGTGCCTGAAGCGCCTGGATGCGACGCGCGCGGATCTCGGTCCGCGTCCGCAACAGGACCAGCGTGACGAACAGCAGGACAAACCCCGCGATGCAGATCAGCAGCGGGAACCAGTAGACGTCCGACACGTTTTCTTCCTTGTCGAGCGACAGCGATGCGCCCTGATGCAGGCCCTGGTTCCAGAAGTTCACCGCATAGCGGCTAAGGATCGCGAAGACCGATCCGACCATGCACAGGACGGAGGTCAGGTCGGCCGCGGTGTCGGGGTTCTCGATCGCTTCCCACAGCGCCATGTAACCCAGGTAGAACAGGAACAGGATCAGGAACGAGGTCAGCCGCGGGTCCCATTCCCACCAGGTGCCCCACATCGGCTGCCCCCAGATCGCACCCGTGACCAGCGCGATCAGCGTGAAGGTCATTCCGATCGGCGCCGCGGCCTTGGCGGCAAGGGCCGAAACATGGTGGCGCCGCACGATCCAGATCAGCGAAGTGACCAGCATCATCACCCAGGCGTTGATCGCCATCATCGCGGCGGGCACATGCAGGTAGATGATCTTGACGGTCGATCCCTGCTTGTAGTCGTCGGGCGTGAAGAAGAATCCCCAGACCAGCCCGCCCAGCAGGCACAGCACCGACAGCACCGTGACCCATGGCAGGGCCCAGGCCGAAGTCTGCATGAACTTCTTGGGGTTGGCATATTCCCAGATAGACATGGCGATGGCTTACGTCCTTCCTTGGTCCGGCTCAACTCACTATCACGTTTTTCCTAGCGCAGATTGATGCGGATTGCCGCAGCAGAGGCAAAGGGCAAAAGCGCCGCCGCCCCCGCCGTGATCCCCGCCAGCAGCAAAAGCGGCGTCGCGATGGCCATGCCCTCGGCCCCGCGCTTGACCACCTCGGCGCCGAAGATCAGCGTGGGCACATAAAGCGGCAGCACCAGAAGCGACAGCAGCAGCCCGCCGCGCTTCAGCCCCACGGTCAGGGCCGCACCGAAGGTACCGATCACCGACAGCGCGGGCGTGCCCAGGGCGAGCGACACGACCAGCCAAAGATAGCCGCCCTCGGGCAGATGCAAAAGCACGGCCAGAACCGGCGCGATCAGCGTCAGCGGCAGGCCCGTCACGATCCAGTGCGCGGCGGACTTGACCGCCACCACGCCTTCCAGCGGGATCGGCGCGGTGGCCAGAAGGTCCAGCGAGCCATCCTCGAAATCCAGCGCGAAGACCCGATCAAGCGACAGAAGGCAGGCCAGCAGCGCGCCGACCCACAGGATGCCCGGCGCGATCTTGGCCAGCGTCGCGCCCTCCGGTCCCACCCCCAGCGGCACCAGCACCGTCACCAGCAGGAAAAACGCCAGCCCGAGGCCAAAGCCCCCGCCCGCGCGCATCGCAAGCCGCAAATCCCGGACCAGAAGCGCGATCATGCGAAAGCCTCGTCAAAGGCCGAAAGCGCCCCGCCCTCGGACGGGCTGCGCGCCCGGAAGGGGCCAAGATCCAGCACCTCGGCCTCGTCGAGCCCAAGGTCGATATGGGTTGCAATCAGCGCCGCGCCGCCCTCGGCCAGATGACGGCGCACCACGCCCGCGAACAGGCGCACCGACTCTGCATCCAGCGACACGGTGGGTTCGTCCAGCACCCAAAGTGGCCGCCCCGTCACCAGAAGCCGCGCCAGACCCAGCCGCCGCTTCTGCCCGGCCGACAGGTTCGCCGCCTGGCGGTCGCGCAGGATGCCGAGGTTCATGCCGGTAATCGCGGCCTCGACCGCGTCGGGTCCGGTGCCATAGACCGAGGCCCAGAACGAAAGGTTCTCGGTCACGGTCAGCGTGGCCTTCAACCCGTCGGAATGGGCGGCATAGGCGATGCTTTCAGGCGGCAAGCCGATTTCGCCCGCGACGGCCGGTTGCAGGCCCGCGATGGTGCGCAGCATCGTCGTCTTGCCGATGCCGTTCGGGCCGCGCAGGACAAGCGCCCGCCCGCCCCGCAGGGCAAAGCCGACACCTTCCAGCACCGTGATGCCGCCGCGCGCGCAGGCCAGACCGTGAACCGTCATTTCCATGCGCCTGCCCTATCGCAATTGCGCACGGGCGGAAAGGGGGCGGACCCGCGTCACGACCGCACGCGCCCGTCCAGTGTCTGCACGGCGGCATAGCATCCGGGCCGCCGGTCGCGGAACAGGCCCCAGGTGGCGCGCTGCGCCGCGATCTCGTCCAGATCGACAGTGGCGGCGATCACCGCCACCCCCTCGCGCGGGGCCTTGGCCAGCAGCTGCCCGGTCTGGTCGGCGATGAAGGACGACCCGTAGAACGTGACCTCGGTGCCTTCGGGCGCCACCTCGCGCCCGACCCGGTTCGAGGCGATCACCGGCAGGATGTTGGCGGCGGCATGGCCGCGCATCACCATTTCCCAATGCGGCTGGCTGTCATAGCCCGGCGCAGGCGGTTCGGACCCGATCGCCGTCGGATAAAGCAGCATCTCTGCCCCCTGAAGCGCCATCGCCCGCGCGGCTTCGGGGAACCACTGGTCCCAGCAGATGCCGACGCCGATCCGCCCCATCGCCGTCTGCCAGACCCTGAACCCGGTATCGCCGGGCGAGAAATAGTATTTCTCCTCGTATCCCGGCCCCTGCGGGATATGCGTCTTGCGATAGTTGCCGAGGATCCGGCCATCGGCATCGACCATCGCGACCGAGTTGAAATGCGCCTGACCGGCCTTTTCGAAATAGGACACCGGCAGCACGACGCCCAGTTCCCGCGCCAGGTCGGCAAAGCGCGCGATCAGGGGGTGCCCCTCCATCGGTGCGGCATGGGCGAAATACTCGGGCCGTTCGGTGATGCAGAAATAGGGCGTGGCGAAAAGCTCCTGGATCAGGATCACGCCCGCGCCTTGGGCTGCCGCCTGCCGCACCAGCGCCTCGGCCCAGTCGGCATTGGCACGAAGGTCCCATGAACAGGCGAATTGTGTGGCCGCGACCGTAACCTTGCGCATGGCTTCTGCCTTTCCCGTCCGGCTGCCCCTTTGGCGGCCCGTCGGGCGACAGATTGCCCCGGCGGCGGGCGAAGGAAAAGCCCCAAGGTCGGGTTTCCGCCCCTCGACAGCAGCCTGCGTGGCGGCCATGAAGGCGACAAGGAGACCAGACCATGCCCGATACCCCGTCCGCCGTCTTTTCCGCCACCTGCCCCGCGGATATCCCCCCGCCCGAGGTCTTTCGCGCCCGGTCGGGCCTTGACTACATGAAGGGCGTACTGGAAGGCCGCTTTCCGATGCCGCGGCTGGTGGCCGACATGGGCATGGTCTTTACCGCGATCGAGGATCACCGCGCCACCCTGCGCGGGGCGGCGGCCTTCGGGCACACCAACCTGTTCGGCGGCGTGCATGGCGGCTGGTATGGCACGATCATGGATACCGCGATGGGATGCGCGGTGATGACGGTGGTGCCGCAGGGCAAGTGGCAGACGACGCTTGAATACAAGGTCAACATCATGCGCGCCGTCCGGATAGGAACCGAGGTGGAGGTGACCGGCATCGTTGACCATGCCGGCCAGACGACCGCCGTCGCCAGGGCCGAGGTGCGCGGCGCCGAGGACGGACGGCTTTACGCCACCGCCAGCACGACCTGCCTCATTCTGGACTGGCGTTGAGGAATTCCACGGGCCGCGCGGTTCCTGCCGCCTCGCCCGGCCGGAACCGCCGCCAGGCCCAGTGCGCGCCCGGCACGGTGGGGTGGATGCGTTCGGACCGGTCGCGCCCGATCCGTCGCCGCCCACGCCAGATGAACAGCGCGCCATAGCCCGACCATGTGCCAATCATCGGCGCGGCCGGGTCCACAGGAAACCGGTCGCGCCAGCCTTCGGGCAGCGCCAGCGCGCAGCCCTCTGCCCGCTCCAGCATCCAGACCAGGGGGATGTTGGCCAGGGGCCGCGCGCCTTCCAGCCCGCCCAGTTGCCCGCCCACATCGCCATGCCCGCCCCGGAACCAGACCTGTTCGACATTGCCCTGCCAGTCCTCGGGACAGGACCACAGCACCGGTTCGAAAACGGTGCGCGTTTCATCCAGCGCAAGCGCATGAAACCCGTGCCGGATCGACCGGCCAAGGTGGTGATTGTGGAACGCATGCCGCGACTGCGTCAGCAGCCACAGGCCCGGCACCCGCAGCCCAAGGGCCTTCACCGTATCCCAGACGCCCACCATCTCGACCGGGGCTTCGGCGTGGCAATGGCCTGCGGCAAAGGCGCGGGCGGCCGGGCTGTCGGGCCCGTGCTGGTAATGGCGGTAGATCATCGTGACGTTGCGTTCGGTGGCGCACTCGGCGCGCAACAGCCCAACCCGGTCGATCACCCCGGCCAGCGATCGCACCGCATAGGCCCCGCGCGAATAGCCGAACAGAAAGATCCGGTCACCCTCGCGGTAATGGCTGGCAAGCCAGCCATAGGCGCGGCGGATCTGGCGGTTGATGCCGCGCCCCTGCGCCACGTCCATTGCCCGCCGCCATCCCTCCCACTGGATGCCCGGTTCATAGTAAAGCCGCAGCCGTGCGCCATGCGCCTCGCACAGAAGGCGGAAGGTGCGGCCCGCGTTTGTCTCAAGCCCCGGATCGAGCGAGGACATCGTGCCATCCAGCACGATCACATGATCGACCCGGCCCCGCGCCACCCCGGCGGGCGTGTCCTCCTGCGTCTCGGTGGTCGCCACCGGATGGCGGTGCCACCAGCGCCTGATGCGGTCAATCCACGACAGCGCCGGCCTCCTTCAGGGCCCGCCAGACGCGGGCGGGGCTAAAGGGCATGTCGATCCAGCCGACACCCGCCGTTGCCAGGGCATCGCGCACCGCGTTGGCCACCGCGGCAATTCCGGCAACGGTGCCCGCCTCGCCGCACCCCTTCATGCCAAGGGGGTTGTAGATCGAGGGCGTGGGTTCTGTGGAAAAACGGATCATCGGCAGATCATCGGCACGCGGCATCGCGTAATCCATAAAACTTGCCGTGAGCAGTTGACCCGTCTCGTCGTAATGCGCGGCCTCCGTCACGGCCTGGCCAAAGCCCTGCGCAATCCCGCCATGGACCTGGCCGATGGCCAGTTGCGGGTTGATCAGCGTGCCGAAATCATCGGTGACGGTGTAGCGGTCCAGCGTGACCTTGCCGGTTTCGGGATCGACCTCGACCTCGGCCAGATGCGCGCCGTTCGGGAAGGACCGCGCCTCAAGCGTGATCGTGCGGCTGTGATCCAGCAGGTCGTCCCTGCCCCGGTCCCGCGCCAGCTCCGCCGCCTCGATCATGGTCAGACGCAGGTTTCGGCCCGGCGCGCCGAAGATGCCATCGTCGAAGCCGACCGGCTCGCCCAGTTCGTCCGACAGGAAGGCGGTGAAGGCGTCGATCATCGCATCGGCCGTGGCCCAGATCGCCGTGCCCTGCACCGTGACCGACCGCGACCCGCCTGTGCCGCCGCCCGTCGCGATGCGATCGCTGTCGCCCTGGACCAGCGTGATCACATCGACCGGGATGCCCGTGCGTTCCGACAGCATCCGGGGAAAGACCGTTTCGTGCCCCTGTCCGTTCGATTGCGTCCCGACATGAAGGTTCACGCCGTCGGAGGTGAACTCAACCCGCGTGGTTTCGGCCGGGTCGCCCAGGATGGATTCGATGTAGACGGCCAGCCCCATGCCCCTGAGCCGCCCCGCCGCACGCGACCGGGCGACGCGCGCCGGATAATCCGAAATCTCCGCTTCGTCCCGCAACCTGTTCATCACGCGCGGAAAATCACCGACATCTACCGTCGTCCCGTTGACCATCCGATACGGGAAATCGCGCATCACGTTCTTCAGCCGCAGCGCGAAGGGATCGACGCCAAGCGCGCGCGCGGCCTCGTCCATCGTGCGTTCGATGGTAAAGATCGCCTCGGGCCGGCCCGCGCCGCGATAGGCATCCACCGGGCAGGTGTTGGTATAGACGCCGCGCGCGCCAAGAAAGGCGGTCTGGATGTCATAGACGCCGGTCAACACCTTGGAAAACAGCTCCGACTGGATGGGTTGACCGAATTGCGAGTTGTAGGCGCCAAGGTTTGACACAAGGTTGACGCGATAGGCGGTGATCCGGTGGTCGGCGTCGAACCCCAGCTCCGATACCGTGACCAGATCGCGCCCGGCATTGTCCGACAGCATCGATTCCGTGCGATCCGCCATCCAGCGCACCGGACGGCCCAGAAGCCGCGCCGCCTGGGCCACGACCACATATTCGGGATAGGTCATCGCCTTCATCCCGAAGCCGCCGCCCACATCCGGATTGGTCACCCGCACCGCATCGGGCGGCAGCGCCAGCATCCGCGCCAGTTCACCCTTCTGGACCCAGACGCCCTGCCCGTTGAAGGCGAAATGCAGCCGCGCCCCATCCCATTCGGCGAAACAGCCGCGCGGCTCCATCGCGTTCACGATGATCCGGTTGTGCCGCAGTTCCACACGCACGCGATGCGCCGAGGCCGCCAGCGCCGCCTCGACGGCGGCATCGTCCCCAAGGGCAAAATCATACGCCAGGTTGTTCGGCGCCGTCGCGTGGATCTCGGGCGCGCCCGGCGCAAGATCCAGCGCGACCGGCAATTCGGTGTAGTCGAGTTCGACAAGCTCCATCGCGTCCAGCGCCTGGTCGCGCGTTTCGGCGATGATGCAGACGACCGGCTCGCCCACGAAACGCAAGGCGCCCCTGGCCAGCACCGGGCGTTCCGGGGCCGCGCCGCGGGTGCCGTCGCGGTTGGGAACCCGCGCGCCCTTCATGCCCGGGGTCACGCCCACCATCCCCGGCGCGCCCGCCCAAAGCACCTCATGCACCCCCGCAGCCATTCGCGCCGCCGATACGTCGATGCGGTCGATCGTGGCATGAGCAACGGGGCTGCGCAGGAAGACGGCATGCAGCGCGCCTTCGGGCGCGATGTCGTCGATGTACCGGCCCTGCCCGGTCAGGAAGCGCCGATCCTCGATCCGCCCCTGCGCCTGCCCGAATTTCTGCATGTCCATCCCCCGGCCCCCGGCTTTCCGCCCGGAATGGTAAACGCCCGGCCGGATATGTCCAGCCGGGCGCCAGGGATGTTCCGGTCTTCAACCTGATCCAAATACCCCCATCCCCCGCCGGGGCCAGGCGATGCCGTCAGAGGCTCAGCGACAGGACCGTGGCGACAGTCAGTTCGCCGAACCCGTTGAAGCGGGTGTTGGTGGCCAGCGAATAGGCCCCCATGCCGTGGAAGACTACGAAATCGCCCTCGGCGATGTCCTCGGCCAGCATCACGTCGCCGGGGATGCGGTCCACCGAATCGCAGGTCGGGCCAAAGACGATCCGCGGGGTCGCCTCGGCCTGGCGCTTCACGCCTTCGGGCGTCGTCACCTCGATCCGGTCGATCGGCCCGATCAGCGGCAGTTCGGCCAGCGCGCCATAGACCCCGTCATTGAGGAACACATGCGCGCCGTCCCGCACTGCCTTGACGCGGGCAGCATGGGTGAAGGCATCGCCCACGATGCCCCGGCCCGGCTCGCAGACCAGCATCGGGCGATCCTCGCCGAAGGCTTCGTCGGTCACGCGGTCGATCAGGTCAAAGGTTTCCTCGATCTGCGGCAGCACGCCGTGCAGGCGGTGATTGGGGAAACCGCCGCCCACGTTCAGCCGGGCAATCGTCACGCCCGCCGCGCGGGCGATATCGGCGGCAGCGCGGATGTAGGATTCCCAGGCGTGCGGGTCGGTGCACTGGGTGCCCGGATGGAAGGTCAGCGAAGGGATGAAGCCCGCCGCGGCGACGGTCTTCAGCAGCTCCGCCGACAGTTCCACCGTCGCCCCGAACTTGGCACCGAAGTTGTAGGCCGCGCCCGCCACCGGCAGCTTGAAGCGCACGCTGATCTCGCAGCCCTCGGCGGGCACCATCTCGATCAGCTTGGCCAGTTCGCTGGCGCTGTCGACCGAATAGGATTTCACGCCCATCTCGACCGCCACGGCGATCTCGGCGCGGCTGCGCACGGGGTTGTTGTAATGCATCGCCGCATCCGGGGCGATCCGGCGGATCAGGCGCATCTCGTTCGGGCTGGCCACGTCAAAGCCGCGCACGCCCGCCGCCGACAGGTTCTCGATCACCACATCGGCCGGGTTGGTCTTGACCGCATAGGTCACCATGCCGGGAAAGCCGTCGATGAACCGGCGCGCCGCCGCCTGAAGCGCGGCGGGCGAGAAGAACAGCACGGGGTTTTCCGGCTGCACGGTACGAAGATATTCTGAAGGGTTGGTCCAGATCGTTTTCGACAGTCCCATCGGCGCATCCTTTCTGCCAACAAGACGCAAGAAGCCAGCCCGCATCATTGCGGGAGTGCGGCACCTGCGCGGTCGTTACAACCAGGCCAGGTGCGTATGAGCCGCCCTTTTCCTGAAATTCGGGACCCGCGATATGGGGCACAACCTTACCGATGAAAACTGTATATTTGCAGTGATTGGCTGTTATAATGCCGAAAAAAGGATACAAAGTGAATGGATGAACTGGATCGCAACATTCTCGCGCTTCTGGGGGCGGATGCGCGGATGTCGGTGGCAACCCTCGCGCGGCGGCTGAAGGTGGCAAGGTCCACCGTGCAGGCCCGGCTCGAACGGCTCGAATCGACCGGCGTGATCGCGGGATACACCCTGAAACTGGGCGAGGCGGCGCGCCAGGGCCGGTTGCGGGCGAGCGTGCTTCTGACGATCGAACCGCGCGCGCAGGCGGGTATCCTGACACGGCTGAAGTCGATTTCCGAGGTCGAAAAGGTGTTCACCACCTCGGGCCGGTTCGACCTGCTTTTGCAGATCGCCGCGCCGAACACGCAGGTTCTGGACCAGGTGCTGGACCAGATCGGCGCGCTGACCGGCGTCAACTCATCCGAAAGCCTCATCCATCTGTCCACCCGGATCGACCGCGCGATCTGAGACCGCAGGCGGGGGCCGCAGGGCGAACAGATCGACGAATCGCTGCCCCTCTTCGGGGTTGCCCTCGAAGCCGATCATCCCTGCCGCCACCAGGTCAGCCAGCGGCGCGGGCCCGTAGACGGCGCGCGCCATCTGGCAGGGCGTGCCGGCGAACCGCAAGGGCGCGCGCTCGGCCCGTTCGCGCCGCACCTCGTAGGCGCCAGGCGCGGTGCGGATGGTGAAACCCTCTGCCCCAAGGCGCACCGTCACCAGATGCCTCCCGGCCCTGTCCCGCGCGCAAAGCGCCCGCATCGACAGCATCAGCGCGGTCGGGCTGATGTGTTTCGACGGATCATGCCCCGGCTGGCCCACCCCCCAAAGGCACAGCGCCTTCAGCACCGGCCAAAGCCCCTGCCCCGCACGGGTCAGCCCATAGACCGTGGCTCGCGCGTCTTCGGGCAGCGTGGTTCGGTCCACCAGCCCCGCCTGTTCCATCTCGTCCAGCCGCTGGGTCAGGACATTCGCGCTGATCCCCGGCAGACCGGCCCGGATGGCCGAGAACCGGCGCGGCCCGAGCATCAGTTCACGCGCCACCAGCAGCGCCCAACGATCCCCGATCAGATCCAGGGCATGGGCCGCGATACAGCCTTCGTCATAGCTCTTGCGACTGCCCTTCGCCAACGCCGGCATCTTTTCAGTTGTTTTTTCTAACCTATCGCGCAACGCTTCCCGCATCAAGCGAACAGGAGGTTTCAGGCCATGTATATCGACGGGTTTCTGCTTCCCGTGCCGACCGCCCGGAAGGACGAATATCGCGCGCATGAGGAAAAATGGTGGCCGGCCTTCCGCGATCTGGGGGCAACCGGCCTGATGGTCGCCTGGGGCGACGACATCCCCGAGGGCAGATGGACGGATTTCCGCCGCGCGGTTGATGGGCGGGACGATGAAACGACGGTCCTGTGCTGGATGACATGGCCCGATCGCGCCACCCGAGATGCCGCGCTTCAGGCCTTCATGGAACGGGCCGACATTGACCCCTCGATGATGGACATGCCCTTTGACGGCAAGCGTCTTGTGATGGGCGGTTTCGCCCCGATCTTTCAGGGGGGCGCGGCATGACCGGGCATCACGGCGCACCCTGCTGGTATGAACTGACCAGCGCCGATCAGACGGCCTCGCAATCCTTCTACGGCCGGGTCCTTGGCTGGGGCTTTGCCGATGCCGGGATGGAGGGCTTTGCCTATACGCTGGCCATGGCGGGCGATCAGATGGTCGCAGGGCTGATGACGCCCGATGCGCCGATGCCGGAATTCTGGATGGTCTATTTCGCGGTCGATGACTGCGACGCGGCCTGCGCGCGGGTCGGGGAACTGGGCGGGCATGTCCACCGCCCGCCCGAGGACATTCCCGGCACCGGCCGCTTTGCCATTGCCGCCGATCCGCAGGGCGCGGTCTTCGGCCTTCTTCAGCCGCTGGACGGGCAGACGGGTTCGGCCTTCGACCAGATGAAGACGGGTCACGGTGCCTGGCATGAGCTTTTGTCGCCCGATCCCGTCGCGGCGTTCTCATTCTATGCCGCGCTCTTGGGGTGGGCGAAGGGCGACGCCATGCCGATGGGCGACATGGGAACTTATCAACTGGTCCGCTGGCAGGGCACCGACATCGGCGGCATCTGCCCCCCAGAACCGGGCATGCCGGCGCATTGGCTGCCCTATTTTTCGGTGGCCGGCATCGACGCTGCCATCGTGCAGATCAGGGAAAACGGCGGCACGATCCTGCAGGACCGGATGGAAGTGCCCGGCGGGGTCTTCATCGCCATCGCCCGCGACCCGCAGGGCGCGCGTTTCGCGGTGATCGGCCCGGCCTGAGCCTGCGCGGGTTTCGGGCCTTCGCGGGTTTCGGGCCTGCGCCTGATTCCGGCTTGCCCTGCCCGAAACCCTTCCCCTTTCCGGCCTCTTTGGCTATGGATCGCCCGACACGAAATGCAGGGTGTTCAGATGCCGATGGAAAAGACCTTCAACGCCGCCGAGGCCGAGGCCCGGATTTCGAAAACCTGGATCGACGGCAAGGCGGGGCGCGCGGGGGCGCATGCGAAACCCGGTGCCGATCCGTTCTGCATCATGATCCCGCCGCCGAACGTGACGGGCAGCCTGCACATGGGCCATGCGTTCAACAACACGCTGCAGGATATCCTGATCCGCTGGCACCGGATGCGCGGGTTCGACACGCTGTGGCAGCCCGGCACCGACCACGCGGGCATCGCCACGCAGATGGTGACCGAACGCGAGATGGCGGCCAACGGCGAACCCACCCGCGCCGAGATGGGGCGCGAGGCGTTCCTGGCCCGCGTCTGGCAGCAGAAGGTCAAGTCGCGCTGCACGATCATCGGCCAGTTGCAGCGGCTTGGCGCCTCCTGCGACTGGGACCGCGAGGCCTTTACCATGGGCGGCGCCAAGGGCGACCCCGACGCAGGAAACGGCCCGAATTTCCACGACGCCGTGATCAAGGTCTTCGTAGACATGTATCACAAGGGGCTGATCTATCGCGGCAAGCGCCTTGTGAACTGGGACCCGCATTTCGAAACCGCGATCTCTGATCTCGAAGTCGAGAATGTCGAGGTCGACGGCCAGATGTGGCACTTCAAATACCCGCTGGCGGGCGGGGCCACCTATGAATATGTCGAGAAGGACGCCGACGGCAACGTCACCTTCCGCGAGACGCGCGATTACATCTCGATCGCGACGACCCGCCCCGAAACCATGCTGGGCGACGGCGCGGTGGCGGTTCATCCGTCAGATGAACGTTACGCACCAATTGTCGGGAAACTTTGCGAAATCCCGGTTGGCCCCAAAGAACATCGCCGCCTGATCCCGATCATCACCGATGAATATCCCGACCCGACCTTCGGCTCGGGCGCGGTGAAGATCACCGGCGCGCATGACTTCAACGACTATGCCGTGGCCAAGCGCGGGGGGATCCCCTGCTATCGGCTGATGGACACCAAGGGCCGGATGCGGGCCGATGGCCTGCCCTATGCCGAGACGGCCGGGATCGCACTGGCCGTGGCTCGCGGCGAACGCAGCCTGACCGAGGCCGAGGTCGACACGCTGAACCTTGTCCCCGATCATCTGCGCGGGCTTGACCGGTTCGAGGCCCGCGCGCGGGTGATCGCGGAAATCACCGCCGAGGGCCTTGCGGTGATGACCGTGGCCTCGGACCCCCGGCTTGGCAAATCCGCGCTGAAACCCGATGCCGAAGGCGCCGATGCCCGCGTGCCGCTGGTCGAGGCGAAAAAGATCATGCAGCCTTTCGGCGACCGCTCGAAAGTGGTGATCGAACCGATGCTGACCGACCAGTGGTTCGTGGATGCCGCGAAAATCGTCGGCCCCGCGCTTGAGGCCGTGCGCTCCGGCCGGGTCAGGATCATGCCCGAGTCGGGCGAAAAGACCTATTACCACTGGCTTGAGAACATCGAACCCTGGTGCATCAGCCGCCAGCTCTGGTGGGGGCACCAGATCCCGGTGTGGTACGGGCTCGACATCTGGCCCACGGGGTTTCGCGATGCGCAGGGCGACCATGCGCTCGACGAGGCCGAAATCTTCGAACTGCTGGCCGATGGCGCCTTCTCGACCATCGAGCCGGTGCACCACTGCGCGCATGACCTGGGCGCGGTGATCGACCGGTTCCGCGACGATCTCGCCCCGTTGCCCGAACCGCTGAACCATGCCCGCATCGTCGAGGTCGACAGCCGCGAGGACGCGGTGCAGACGCTGGCGCGGTCGCTGGCGGATTACAACCTGACGCAGGACCCCACCCACCTGGTCTATCCGGTCTGGCGCGATGCCGATGTGCTGGATACCTGGTTCTCGTCGGGCCTCTGGCCGATCGGCACCCTGGGCTGGCCCGAGAACACCCCGGAATTGCAGAAGTATTTCCCCACCTCGGTCCTTGTGACCGGGCAGGACATCCTGTTCTTCTGGGTCGCGCGGATGATGATGATGCAGCTTGCGGTCGTGGATGACATCCCCTTCCACACCGTCTATCTGCACGGCCTCGTCCGCGACGCCAAGGGCAAGAAGATGTCGAAGTCGCTCGGCAATGTCGTCGACCCGCTGGACATCATCGACGAATTCGGCGCCGATGCGCTGCGTTTCACCAACGCGGCGATGGCCTCGCTCGGCGGCGTCCTGAAACTCGACACGGCGCGCATCACCGGCTACCGCAACTTCGGCACGAAACTGTGGAACGCCTGCCGCTTTGCCGAGATGAATGGCGTCTGGGAAGGGCACAAGACCCAGTCCGCCCCACCGGCGCCCAAGGCCACCGCGAACCGCTGGATCATCGGCGAAACCGCCAAGGCCCGCGCCGAAGTGGATGCAGCGCTGGCCGACTACCGCTTCGACCAGGCGGCGGATGCGCTTTACCGCTTCGTCTGGGGCAAGGTCTGCGACTGGTATGTCGAATTCGCCAAGCCCCTGTTCGATGGTGACCAGGCGGCCGAGACGCGCGCCACCATGGCCTGGGTGCTGGATCAGTGCATGATCCTTCTGCACCCGATCATGCCCTTCATCACCGAGGAACTCTGGGCCACCACCGGCACGCGCGGATCGATGCTGGTCCATGCCGACTGGCCCGCCTATGGCGCCGACCTGATCGACGCCGAGGCCGACCGCGAAATGACCTGGGTCACCGGCCTGATCGACGAAATCCGTTCGGCCCGTGCGCAGATGCATGTGCCGGTGGGCCTTAAGCTCGACATGGTCGCAACCGCGATGGACGATTTCGCCCGCGCGGCCTGGGCCCGGAACGAGGTGCTGATCCGGCGCCTTGCCCGGATCGAGACCCTGACCGAGGCCGCCACCGCCCCGAAGGGCGCGATCACGCTGGCCGCGGAAGGCGCGTCCTTCGCCATCCCGCTGGAAGGGGTCATCGACATCGCCGAAGAAAAGGCCCGCCTGCAGAAGGCGATGGACAAGCTCGCCAAGGAAATCGGCGGGCTGAAGGGGCGGCTTGGCAACCCCGCCTTCGTCGCCTCCGCCCCCGAAGAGGTGGTGGACGAGGCCCGCGCCAACCTTGAGGCGCGCGAGGACGAGGCGGCCAAGATCGCCGCCGCCCTGAAGCGTCTCGCCGAAATCGGCTGATCTTCAACCTGGCACAAATACCCTCGGGGGGTGAATGGCCGAAAGGCCAGTGGGGGGCAGACAGCCCCCCTTTTCTTTTCCTGCGGGCCTCCCATCTTCCGGTGATGGGATGGCTTGAACGGATCGCCGAACGACAGATGCTGCGTGCCCGCGCGCGCGGGCAGCTCATTGGCCTTGCAGGCGAGGGAAAGCCGCTGCCCGACCGCACCGGCGATGCCTTCGTCAGTGTGGGCGATGCGGCCGGTTTCCGGATCATGGCCGCGGCGGGTGTCCTGCCCGAAGAGATCGAGTGGAAAAAGCGCGCCGAGGTGCTGCGCGCCCATGTCGCCGCCCTGACCGACCCCGACGAGATCAAGGCCGCCCTGGCCGAACTGGCCCGGATCGAGATGCGCCGCGCCATCGCCGAGGAGGCGCGGCGCGCCTTCCTGAAACCCTGACCGGCTCAGGGGATCAGGCGGTCCACCGCCCGAAGGGTTCCCGTCGCCTTGTCCACGACCAGCATCAGCACCCGCTTGCCGCCCAGTTTCGCCACGACCGGCGGCAAAAGGCGCGCGCCGCCTGCCGCGGCCGCCGTCACCAGAAACCCGCGGCGTGTCAGACCCTTCTTCATCGGTTGTCCTCCGCTCCGAAGCCTGCCCTCAAGATGGCGCGCAGCCCCCTTGCCGAAAGGGGGAAAATCCGTTTCTGATGCCCCCATGACCGGACCACGCTACACCCCCCTTGTCGCAAGCCTGCCCGCCACTGTCCCCTTCGTCGGGCCGGAAACCCAGGAACGTGCGCGGGGGGCGGCCTTCCGCGCGCGTCTGGGGGCGAATGAATCGCTCTTTGGTCCCTCACCCCGCGCCATCGCCGCGATGGAACAAGCCGCGCGCGAGGTCTGGATGTATGGTGACCCGGAAAACCATGACCTGCGGCAGGCGCTGGCCGCCCATCACCGGGTCAGCCCGGCCAATATCGTGGTGGGCGAAGGGATCGACGGGCTTCTGGGCTATCTGGTGCGGATGCTGGTGGGCACCGGCGATCCGGTCGTGACCTCGGACGGCGCCTACCCCACGTTCAATTTTCATGTCGCGGGTTATGGCGGAACCCTGCACAAGGTTCCCTACAAGGCTGATGCCGAAGACCCCGAGGCGCTGATCGCCCGCGCGGCAGCCGTTGGGGCGAAACTGATCTATATCGCCAACCCGGACAACCCGATGGGCAGCCATCACCCCGCCGCCACGATCCGGGCGATGATCGACGCCTGCCCCGACGGCAGCCTGATCGTGCTGGACGAGGCCTATATCGACCTTGCCCCCGACGGCACCGCGCCCGACATCGCGGCGGATGACCCGCGCGTGATCCGGATGCGCACCTTTTCCAAGGGCTACGGCATGGCGGGCCTGCGCGTCGGCTATGCGATCGGGGACGCGCCGCTGATCACCGCCTTCAACAAGGTGCGCAACCATTTCGGCATGGGGCGCATCGCGCAAGCGGGCGCGCTGGCGGCGCTGGCCGATCAGGCGTGGCTGGCCGAGGTGCGGACGCGGGTCGCCGCCGCGCGGGCGCGCGTCGGGGCGATCGCGGCGGAAAACGGTCTGACCGCCCTGCCCTCGGCCACCAATTTCGTGACCGTCGACTGCGGGCGCGACGGGGATTTCGCCCGCTCCGTGCTGAAGGAATGCGTGGCGCGCGGCGTCTTCATCCGGATGCCCTTCGTGGCCCCGATGGACCGCTGCATCCGCATCAGCCTGGGCGACGATACCGCACTCGACGTTCTGGCCGAGGTGCTGCCGCAGGCGCTGGCCGCCGCCCGGGGGTAGGCACAGGTCAACCGCGCCCGGCGATATGGGCGGCGACCGCGTCGGCGTCGTGCCAGACGCCCCAGATGAAGGCCGAGGCGCGACGGGTCAGCCAGGACAGGCCCAGGAAATACAGCCCCGGCACCCGCGACACGCCCTTGTCGTGGATCGGGCGCCCGCTGTCGTCCAGGCAATCCACCTTCAGCCAGCCGAAATCGGGGGCAAATCCCGTGGCCCAGATGATCGACGTGATCCCGTCGCCCGCGAGGTCCAGCGACCGGATCGGGTTGGTCATGCAGTCGGGGTCGTGGCCGATCCGCCGGGCCTCGGGTTCCTCGGGCATGTCCAGCCCCTCGCGGGCGGCATGGGCATCGGCCTCGTCGAGGATGCGCAGGTAATGGGCATCGCCCTCGCGGATGTTGCGGGCCAGGTCGCCGGCGATCTCAAGCCGACCATCGCGCCAGGCACCGGCGCGGCCCAGAAGGATCATCCCCCGGTCGGCATAGTCGCGGAAATCAACCGTATGCCCGCCATGCGCGCCGCTGACCGCGATGGTCACATGTTCCATCCCCGGCCGCACCGTGCGCGCGTCCCAATAGCCCAGTGCCCCCAGCCACCAGACGAAATCGCGCCCGCGATAGGCGCGCGGCGGGCGGTCATGCGGACCCACGCAAAGAAAGACGCGCCGCCCCGCCCGCAGCAGTTCATCCGCGATCTGCGACCCGGAAGACCCCGCCCCCACCACCAGAACCGCCCCCTCGGGCAACTGGCCGGGGTTGCGGTAGCCCGTGGAATGGATCTGCAGAAGGCCCGCGTTTTCCGGCACGACGGTGGGGATCAGCGGCTTCTGGAACGGCCCGGTGGCCGCCACGACATTGCGCGCCTCGATCACGCCCTTCGACGTTTCGGCGACAAAGCCCGATCCATCGGCCTTTCGCGTCAGCGACGTCACCTCGACCCCGCAGCGGATCGGCGCGTCGATCTTGCGGGCATAGTCCTCGAAATAGGCGGCGACCCGTTCCTTTGGGGCGAAACTGTCGGGGTCGATCCCGTCGAATTCCAGGTCGGGAAAGCGGTCATGCCAGGCCGGGCCATTCGCCACCAGCGAATCCCAGCGTTCGCTGCGCCAGCGTTCGGCGATGCGGGCGCGTTCCAGCACCACATGCGGGATACCGCGCCGTCCCAGATGACGGCTGGCCGCAAGCCCGGCCTGCCCGCCGCCCACCACAAGCGTATCCGTCCGTTCCACTGACATGGCCCTGCCTTCCCTTCGATCCTGACGCAAGGGCCGCCCTGTTCGCAGGCAGCCGCGTCCAAGGTCTATTGGCCCGTCGGGTTCAGGGGAAATTGTTTCTTTCTTCCGGAAGATTAGGCAGCGCCTAAGTTGTCAGGGCGGCCAACAGACCGGCCGTCAGACGGGCAACAGGGCCGCGGCGATGCGGCGGCCTTCGGAAAGAAGCACATTGTAGGTGCGGCAGGCGGCCGGGCTGTTCATCGGCTCGACGCCGATTCCCGCAGCCTCCAGCGCCTCGCGGAAGGCGGCGGGGGGATGCGCGATTTCGGCCCCCGTGCCAAGGAACAGCACGTCGATCCGGCCCGCCAGCGCCAGCGGCGCCTCCGTATCGGCAAATCCGGCCCAGGGCCCAGCATCCCAGGGCGTGATCAGGCAGGCCCCGCGCAGCACCTGACCGCCGATGCGAAAGAAGCCGGGGCCGTAGCCGTCGATCGGCTGCGCCTTGTCATAGGTGATCTCGGTCAGCCGCATCGCCCGGTCGCCCTTCCTGTCGCCCCGTCCTCAGGCGTCGACATTGGCAAATTCGTGGTCCCCGCCCTTCTTGGGCTTTTCCGACCGGTCAAGCCCGATGAACAGAAGCAGGTTCTTCGCCACGAAGACCGAGGAATAGGTGCCCAGGACAATGCCGATGATGATCGTCACGGTGAAGCCGCGGATCACGTCCCCGCCGAAGACCGCCATTGCGACAAGCGCGATCAGGGTCGTGACCGAGGTCATAAGGGTCCGGCTGAGCGTTTCGTTGACCGACAGGTTCATCACGTCCCGCAGGGGCATCGTCTTGTACTTGATCAGGTTCTCGCGCAGGCGGTCGAAGACGACCACGGTATCGTTGATCGAATAGCCGAGGATCGTCAGCAGCGCGGCGATGATCGCGAGGTCGAACTTGATCTGGAACAGCGCCAGAACGCCGATGGTGATGAAGATGTCATGCACCAGCGCCGCCACGGCCCCAAGCGCGAATTGCCATTCGAACCGCAGCCAGATGTAGATCAGGATCGCGCCGGTCGCCGCGACCATGGCAAGGATCGCTTTCCAGACCAGTTCACCCGATACCTTTGGCCCCACGCTTTCGACCGAAGGGAAGGTGATCGACGGATCGACCGTCTTCAGCGCCTCTTCGGCCGCCAGGATCGTTTCGGGCGTGACCGCCTCGTATCCGTCCAGCGGCGCGATGCGCACCTGTGCCACGTGCTGATCGGGGCCGAAGGTGGGATCGAAAACCTCGGTGATCAGCACGTCGCCCAGATCAAGCCCCGACAGCGCCTGACGATAGGCGCCCACGTCCACCGGCTGGGCGCTTTCGGTGCGGATCGTGGTGCCGCCGCGAAAGTCGATACCGAAATTCAGGCCCATCACGGCCCAAAGCGCGATCGCCACGACGGTCAGCATCATCGAACCGCCGAAGGTAAGCCACTGGGCGCGGAAGAAGTCGATGTTGGTCTTTTCGGGCGCGAGCCGCAGACGGAAGGCCATGGTGCGTCTCTCCTCTCAAACCGTGATCGTCTTGGGGCGGCGGGCGTTGAACCAGATCTCGATGATCGCGCGCGTCACGAAAAGCGCCGTGAAGACCGAGGTGATGATGCCCACACCCAGCGTGACGGCAAAGCCGCGGACAGGGCCGGCCCCGACCGTGAACAGCACCACCGCCGTGATGAATGTGGTGATGTTGGCGTCCAGGATGGCCGAGAAGGCGCGTTCATAGCCCAGTTCGATGGCCCGGCCCGGATTCTTCTGGTTGCGCAGTTCCTCGCGGATGCGTTCGAAGACCAGCACGTTGGCATCGACCGCCATACCGATGGTCAGCACGATCCCGGCGATGCCCGGCAGCGTGAGCGTGCCGCCGATGGTGGACAGCGCCCCGAAGATCAGCGCGATGTTCACAGCCAGCGCGATGTTCGCGAAGACCCCGAACAGGCCGTAGCTGGCCACCATGTAGACCGCGACGGCAACCATCGCGACGACCGCCGCGACCTTGCCCGCGTCGATCGAATCCTGCCCCAGTTCGGGGCCGACCGTGCGTTCCTCGAGAAAGGTCATTTCGGCCGGCAGCGCACCCGCCCGCAGCAGAACCGCAAGCTGCGTCGATTCCTCGACCGTGAAGCGACCGGTGATGATGCCCGACCCGCCGGGGATGTGATCCTGGATGACCGGGGCGGAAATCACCTCGTCGTCCAGCACGATGGCGAAGGGCGATCCGATGTTCGTCGCGGTATAGTCGCCGAACTTCCGCGCGCCCGTAGGGTTGAAGCGGAAGTTGACCGCCGGGCGGTTGTTCTGGTCGAAGGCGGGCTGCGCGTCGACCAGTTCCTCGCCTGTGACAACCGGGGTCTGTTCGACGATGTAGAAGACGCCTTCCTCATCCATCGACGGCAGAAGAAGGTTGCGCGCACCCGGATCGGCACCCGCATCCGAAGTGCGGCCCAGGACCGGATGGAAGGTCAGTTTCGCCGTGGTCCCGATCAGCGCCTTCAGTTCGGCCGCAGATCCGATGCCCGGCACCTGGATCAGGATACGGTCCTCGCCCTGGCGCTGGATGGTGGGTTCGCGCGTGCCCACTTCGTCCACGCGGCGGCGGATGATCTCAAGGCTCTGCTGGATCGTCCGGTCGTCGGTGGCGGCGCGCTCGACCTCGGACAACTGCACGACGATCGTGTCGCCTTCGGCGGTCACGTCGATGTCGTTCTGGCCGACCCCTGTCAGCGTGACCACCGGGCGGGCCAGTTCCCTGACCGCTTCCAGCGCGACCGGCATCGCCTCGGTGTTCGAGATCGCGACCCGCAGCACGCCCTCGGGCGAGGGTTGGCGGCGCACCGCGCCCACCTGGTCGCGCACGTCCCTCAGCGCATCGCGCACATCGGGCCACATCGCATCGATCCGGGCGGCATAGACATCGGCCACCTGGACCTCGGCCAGAAGATGCGCGCCGCCCCGCAGGTCAAGCCCCAGGTTCACAAGGCCCGACGGCAGGAACGACGGCCAGGCGTCGATCGCGGCCTGCTGTTCGGGCGTGGCGGTCCCCCCCGCTGCCTCGACCGCCGCGACTGCATCGTTATGCGTCTCGACGCGGCTATACTGGAGGTTCGGAAACGCGGCCGCGACCCCAAGGACCACAACGGCCCAGATCAGCACGCGCTTCCACAGCGGGGTCTGCATCATTTCGGATGGCCTCAGGCAGCGGCGGGTTCGGTTTTCGACAGGACCTGCACGATGGTGTTGCGCAGGACCTTGACCTTCACGCCCTCGGCGATCTCGACATCCAGCATGCCGTCCTCATGGACCTTGGCGACCTTGCCGACGATGCCGCCCTGGGTCACGACCTGGTCACCCCGGCGCAGCGCATCGACCATCGCGCGGTGTTCCTTCATCTTCTTCTGCTGAGGACGGATCAGGAAGAAGTACATGATCACGAAGATCAGGATCAGCGGCAGGAACTGGCCGAAGGCGGCCGCGCCACCGGGGGCGGCGGCCTGGGCGAAGGCGGGGGTTGCGAACATCTGGCGTCCTCTTCGTTGCGTGTCGTCAGGGGTTCGACCCCCGGGAATTCTGATGGTGGCGCACCCTATCCACGGGGTGTGCGCTTGGCAAGGCGGGCGGAAACCCGCCTTTGGGGCCATATATGAAGGACGGCGGCGCTTGCCAATGGCCCGCACCACGCATTTCGGGCGGCAGGCGCGAGCGGCCCATCCGCTGCGCCCCGGCTTTCCCCGCCCCCTTCACGCCGCGCGTGGAATGGGGCATATGGGGCCCGTCAGTCCGAAGAGGTGAGACCATGCACGACATCCGCGCGATCCGCGAAAACCCCGCAGCCTTTGACGCGGCGCTTGCCCGCCGGGGCCTGCCCGCGATGTCGTCGGATATCCTGTCGGTGGATGAGGCCCGTCGCGCCGCCATTCTGGCCGCAGAAACTGCCCAGGCCGCGCAGAACGCCGCCTCGAAAGAGGTCGGTGCCGCCAAGGCGCGCGGGGATGAGGCCGAGTTCGAACGCCTGCGCGCACTGGTGGCCGAGAAAAAGGCCGAAGTGGCCGCGATGAACGAAAAGGCCGGGGCGGAAGATGCCCGGCTGAAATCCATCCTTGAAACCATCCCCAACCTGCCGCTGCCCGAGGTGCCCGAGGGCGCGGACGAGGCGGGCAATGTGGAGTTGCGCCGCTGGGGCACGCCGCGCGGGATGGATTTCCCCCCGAAAGAGCATTTCGATATCGCGGGCGCGAAGGTGGGCCTTGATTTCGCCACCGCCGCGAAACTTTCCGGCTCGCGCTTTGTGGTGATGCAGGGCGCGGTGCTGCGGGTTCACCGGGCGCTGGCGCAGTTCATGCTGGACACCCATGTGAACGAACACGGGCTGACCGAAACCTGGACCCCCGTCCTTGTGAAGGACGAGGCGATGTATGGCACGGGCCAGTTGCCGAAATTCACCGAAGACAGCTATCAGACCACGAATGGCTGGTGGCTGGTGCCCACCTCGGAAGTGACGCTGACGAATTTCGTCGCAGGCGAGATCGTGGACGAAGCCGCCCTGCCGATCCGCATGACGGCGCATACCCAGTGCTTCCGGTCGGAGGCGGGCAGCGCGGGCAAGGACACCACCGGCATGCTGCGCCAGCACCAGTTCGAAAAGGTCGAGATGGTGTCGATCACCACGCCCGAAACCTCGCTGGCCGAACACGAACGGATGACGGGATGCGCCGAGGCGATCCTGCAAAAGCTGGGCCTGCCCTACCGGGTGATCGTGCTTTGCACCGGCGACATGGGCTTTGGCGCGACCAAGACGCATGACCTTGAAGTCTGGCTGCCCGGCCAGAACACCTATCGCGAGATTTCCAGCGTCTCGGTCTGCGGCGATTTTCAGGCCCGGCGGATGAACGCCCGGTTCCGCCCCGCCGGCGGCGGCAAGCCCGAATTCGTGCATACCCTGAACGGCTCGGGCCTTGCCGTCGGGCGCTGCCTGATTGCGGTTCTGGAAAATGGACAGCAGGCCGACGGGTCGGTCGATCTGCCTGCGGTGCTGCATCCCTATCTGGGCGGCAAGACCCGGATCACGCCCGACGGCGCGCTGGCCTAAGGGCCGCGGCCCCGGACCGGCGGGCCTTTCGGAACGGGTTGCCACGGGCCGGCTTCGTGGCGTTAACTTTTCCCGGAACGATCACGACGTCCGGGTCGCGAGTCCAGATCGCACCCCGACCGAACCCGGGAGATCGCATCATGCGTGACATTCTGTACGGTGTCGTTCTGGCCGGACTGTCGCTTGTGCCTGATGTCGCCCCGGCAGAAATCCGGGTTTGCGACGACCCCGAACTGACGGTCGCAGCCGAAAGCGAGAGTCTTTCGGCCAAGGTCTGCGCAGCCGCCATCGGGGCAAAGGCGCTGATCGGGTCCTGCGGCCTGGAACAGCGTTATCCGATCCACATCGCGGTGGTCGAACGCGCGATGCATCCCTCGTTCGGCAATTGCCTTGCCGTGTTCGACCAGCGCACCGGCTGCCTGCAGGTATCCGACATCGACGGGATGCCAGGCTTGCTTGCCGACGGGGACGCGCGCAGGGCCATGCCGCCCGAAGCCCTGTTCGCCGCGACGATCACGCATGAAATGGCGCATGCCTTGCTGCAGCAATCCGCAGGCGAGGTCGAGATCGCCGCAACCGAACAGGAATTCGTGGCAAACGCGTTCGAGATGGAATCGCTCGACCCCGTTTGGCGCGACATGCTGCTGGCGACGCATCCCGTGCCGCCGCAAGGTTCGATGAGCCTTGTGCATATCAGCATCTATGCCCTTGAGCCGCGGGCCTTCGCCAACAACGCATGGACGCTGTTTCACCGCGAAGAGATCGGCTGTTCGCTGATCCGCAAGATCGCCGACGGAAAGTTCCGGTTTCCGCGCCGTTGAGGCCGGATCGCGCGACCGTTCGGTCCCGGACGTGCCCTCAGCCGCCCAGGATCACACGCACGTAATTGCGGGTTTCCGTGTAGGGCGGGATGCCGTTGTGCTTTTCCACCGCCAGCGGCCCGGCATTGTAGGCGGCAAGCGCCAGCCGCCAGTTGCCGAACTTGTTGTACATCATCCGCAGGTATTTCGCCCCGCCGTCCAGGTTCTGCGCCGGGTCGTGGATGTTCACCCCCACCAGCCGCGCCGTTCCGGGCATCAGCTGGGCCAGACCTGTCGCGCCCTTGTGAGACCTTGCGTTCGGGTTCCAGCCCGATTCCTGCTGCACCAGGCGAAGGAACAGATCTTCGGGCACACCATGGCGGCGCGCGGCGGCCTTCGCGGTTTCCAGGTACTGCCCCTTGTAGCGGCCTGAATAGCGCGGAATCGCGACCGAGGTCGTGGCCACCGTCACCTTCGGCGCGTCAGGCTTAAGCCGGGTGGACCCGGAATACTGTTTGGCCAGACGGCCATCCAGCAGCGAGGTCTGCGACTTGAACAGCGAGACGCGCGACTTGGACGATCCCGAGAGCTTCAGCCCTTCGGCCGCCGCTGCAGAGGCGGACAGGCAAAGGGAGAAAGCGCAAAGAACAGAGACGAATCTTTTCATCTGCCTACCAGCGAAGGAGTCAGGTCGCGGAAACTATAGCGAGAACGCTGCGGATCGAAAGACCCTCGTGGCTTCAGCCCGGTGTTTTCGCGTCGCACCCGGCCCGAACAGCCCCCGCGCGCCTGTCCCGCAGGTCGGTTGCAGCAGGGACACCGGGCCGTTATAGGCTTTGTTAACCAGTTTCGGGCGAGCCTGCCCGCAAGACAGAATCAGGATTTTCAAGGGGGGAACCCATGGCGGGGTCGGTCAACAAGGTCATCATCGTCGGCAATCTGGGCCGCGATCCCGAGGTGCGCAGCTTCCAGAACGGCGGCAAGGTGGTGAACCTGCGGATCGCCACGTCGGAAACCTGGCGCGACCGCAACACCGGCGAACGCAAGGAACGCACCGAATGGCATTCGGTCGCGATCTTCTCGGAACCGCTGGCCAAGATCGCGGAACAATATCTGCGCAAGGGCTCGAAGGTGTATATCGAGGGCGCGCTGGAAACCCGCAAATGGCAGGACCAGTCCGGACAGGACCGCTATACAACGGAAATCGTGCTGCGGCCCTACCGCGGGGAACTGACGCTTCTGGATGGCCGGGGCGAAGGCGGCGGCGGTGGTGGCGGCGGCTATGACGACCGTGGCGGCTATGACAACTATGAAGGCGGCGCCTCGAGCGGCGGCTATGGCGGTGGCGGCAGCGGCGGCGGGGCGGCCCGTGGCGGTGCCGCGGCCGGCGGTGGGTTCGGCGGCGGCCGGTCCGACATGGATGACGAGATCCCGTTCTGATCGCGGGACGAGTTCCGCACAGAGGCATTGCAGACGCCCGGCCCCGCATGGTCCGGGCGTCTTTCGTTCCGGCGCCGGACCATCGCCCCGGACGGGCGGCCCTGCCTGCGATGGCCCCGCGTGGCGGCGCGACGCATGGCAGGACGGCGCGCGCGGTCTGGACCTTCCCGCGCCGATTTCCTATATATTCGGTCAAGAAACCGGGCCGTCCGGCCCGCAAGCTGAAAAGAGACGCCGATGAACGACCATGCCGAACCCGTCGAGGGCGCGCCGCTGATCAAGCCTTCGACGACGGATCATCCGCTTTACGACAGCGTGGTCGAGGCCTGCCGCACCGTCTATGACCCGGAAATCCCGGTCAACATCTATGACCTCGGCCTGGTCTACACGATCGAAATCAGCCCCGAGAATGCCGTCGACATCACCATGACGCTGACCGCGCCGGGCTGTCCGGTCGCGGGCGAGATGCCGGGCTGGGTGGCCGATGCCGTCGAACCCCTGCCGGGGGTGAAGCAGGTGGATGTGAAGATGACCTTCGACCCGCCCTGGGGGATGGAGATGATGAGCGACGAGGCGCGGCTGGAACTGGGCTTCATGTAAGCCATGGCCGACCGGACCGCGCGCCCGTGACCTGCGCCCGCCCGTGACCTGCGACAGCCGTGACCAGCGCCGCCCGGCCACGATCCCCGCGCGACGGTCTGCCCCGTAACAATCAGACCCGCAACGATCAGACCCGTGACGACACGCCCCCTGACGTGAAACCCCATGACGAAACGCCCGGCTAGGAATCGCCCCGTGATGCCCCGATCGATGACGATCCGGCCCGAGGCTTGAGAACCGGCCGGGAAAATCCTATCTTTGCGGTGCAGGTATAAGGATCCCTTCCATGTTCGGCATTCCCGGCAAGGCCCCCGTCACCCTCACTCCCGCAGCGGTGCGCCAGATCGCGCGCCTGATGGAACGCGACGGCGCCAAGGGCCTGCGCATCGGCGTCAAGAAGGGCGGCTGTGCGGGGATGGAATACACGATGGAATTCGCCGCCGAGGTCAGCCCGATGGACGAGGTCGTCGAACAGGACGGCGCGCGCGTGATGATCGCGCCGATGGCGCAGATGTTCCTGTTCGGCACCGAGATCGACTATGCGACCGGCCTTCTGGAATCGGGCTTCCGGTTCAACAACCCGAACGTGGCCGAAGCCTGCGGTTGCGGCGAGTCGATCAAGTTCAAGGACACGCCCGCGGCCTGATCGCTGTTTGCATTGCCCGCATGATCGCGTAACCCTGTCGCCGGCAGGTATTCAGGGAGATCGGACCATGCGCAAACTCGCTGCGGGCAACTGGAAGATGAACGGCACGGCCACCGCGCTGGCCGAGGTGGCGGCGCTGGCTGCGGCCCATCCCGCGCCCGGCTGCGAGGTGCTGCTTTGCCCGCCCGCGACGCTGATCGACCGCATGGCAAACGCGGCAAGGGGGACGCCCGTGATGGTCGGCGGGCAGGATTGCCACGCCCGCGAAAGCGGCGCGCATACCGGCGACATCTCTGCCGCGATGCTGCGTGACGCGGGCGCGAGCCATGTCATCCTCGGCCATTCCGAACGCCGCGCCGATCACGGCGAAACCGATGCGGCCGTGGCGGCCAAGACCCAGGCGGCCTGGGGCACGGGCCTCGTGGCCATCGTCTGCGTGGGCGAGACGGAGGCGCAGCGCGATGCCGGCCAGACCCTGGCCGTCGTCGGCGCGCAGCTGGCCGGGTCGGTGCCAGACGGCGCCACCGCGGCGGCTCTGGTCATCGCCTATGAACCGGTCTGGGCAATCGGGACCGGACGCACCCCCACCAATGCCGAGATCGCCGAGGTGCATCGTTTCATGCGGGCGGAACTTGCCGCGCGTTTCGGGGCCGAGGCGGCGGGGATGCGACTGCTGTACGGGGGGTCGGTGAAACCCTCGAACGCGGCCGAGATCTTTGCCCTGCCCGATGTCGACGGTGCGCTCGTCGGCGGTGCAAGCCTGAAGGCGGCCGATTTCGGGGCGATCGTCGCGGCCCTGTCGGCGGCCTGAGGCCGCACGGCAGCGACGCCAAAGGTCGCTTGCGGAACAGTGCCGCCCGCCCGGCTGGTTCATCATCGCCCCGGACGGGCCCTTTGGCCCCGGCACGGATTCCATGACCCAGTCCACACCTGCATCCCCCCTGCCCGCGGGCGGCCTTCTGGCCGCCAACCTGTTCTGCATGGCCTCCATGCTGATCTGGGCGGCGGGCCTGCCTGCGGCCGAATGGCTGATCGACGTGGTGGCGCCGGTGCCGCTGACCGCGATGCGGATGTCGCTGGCCGCGCTGTCACTTTTGCCCTTGTGGCTGATGCTGGAAGGTCCCGGCGCGCTGAGGTCGGTGGTCTGGGGCCGCGCGCTCTGGGTCGGGGCGACGCTGGGGGGCGGGGCGATCTTTCTGGTGATCGGGCAGGCGATGACCGATCCGGTCACGGTGGCGGTGATCTCGGCGGGCCTGCCGGTTGTCGGCATCGCGATCGAACTGATCGCCGACCGCCGGCCGCTCACCGTCGCGTTGATCCTTGGCGTGGTGCTGAGCCTTGCGGGCGCGCTGGTGGCGCTCGGGCGCGGGATCGGCGGGCTTGACATCGGGCTTGGCGCGGCGGCCTGCCTCGTCTCGGTCGTCACCTTCGCGCTGGCCTCGCGCCTGACGGTCACGTCCTTTCCCGGGCTTTCCCCCCTTGGCCGGACGTCGGTGACGCTGACCGGGGCCGCGATTGCAACCACGGCCACCGCGCTGGCCCATGCCGGGCTGACCGGGGCCGGCCCCGACTGGCGGGCGCTTGGCGCGGCGGAATGGTCGGCGCTTGCGGTCTATTCGGTGGGCGCGCTTGGCCTGAGCCAGCTTCTGTGGATCCTGTCGGTCGGGCGGATCGGTATCGGGCAGGCCAGCCTTCACATCAACGCCGCGCCCTTCTATGTGATGATCTTCACCGTGATGCTGGGCGGGGCCTGGCAGTGGACACAGGTTCTGGGTGCGGCCATCGTGGCGCTTGGCGTCATGGTCGCGCAGGGCCTGATCCCGCTTCGCCCGTCCGCTGCGCCCCGGACACCCTGAAAATCCGCCCCCCGGAAAACCCGATGCTAAGCCTGTCCCAATCCCCGACCGATCCGGCGTTCGTCCAGAACCCCTATCCCTTCTACCACCGCGCCCGCGCGGGCGGGCCGTTCTTTCACTGGGACGACTACGGGATGGTGATGGCCACGTCCTATGCGGCGGTCAACGCGATCCTGCGCGACCGGCGGCTGGGGCGCGAGGTTCCGCCGGAACGGCGCGGGCCGATCCCCGAACACCTCGCCCCCTTCTACGCGGTCGAGGCCCATTCCATGCTGGAACTGGAGCCGCCCCGCCACACCCGCCTGCGCAGCCTCGTGCTGCGCGCCTTCACCTCGCGCCGGATCGCGGCGCTTGAACCCGAAATACAGGCCCTGACGCAGGACCTGATCGATGCCTTCCCCGAGGGCGAGTTCGACCTGCTGGCCGAGTTCGGCCAGAAGTTGCCCGTGACCATCATCGCCCGCCTTCTGGGCGTGCCCGAAGAGATGTGGCAGGACCTTCTGGCCTGGTCGAACGCGATGGTGGGCATGTATCAGGCAGGCCGGACCCGCGCGATGGAGGATCGCGCCGTCGCCGCGACCAAGGCGTTCGTAGCCTTCATGCGCGGCTATGTGGACCGGCGCCGCGCCGACCCGCGCGATGACCTGATCACCCATCTGATCGCCGCCGAGGAAGAGGGCGAGAAGCTGACCACCGACGAGTTGATCACCACCTGCATCCTGCTGCTGAACGCAGGCCACGAGGCGACGGTTCATTCGATCGGGAACGGGGTGAAATGCCTGCTGGAACACCGCACGCCGCGCGCGGCGCTGGCGCCGGGCAACGTCGCGGCGACGGTGGAAGAGATCATCCGCTTCGATCCGCCGCTGCACCTGTTCACCCGACACGCCTATGAGGATGTCGAGGTGATGGGCCACACCATCCCGAAAGGCGCAGAGGTGGGGCTTCTGCTGGCGGCAGCGAACCGCGATCCCGCGGCCTTCGACGCGCCCGACCGCTTCAACCCGGCGCGGCCGGAAAAGCCGAACCTGTCCTTCGGCGCGGGCCTGCATTTCTGCGTTGGCGCCCCGCTGGCGCGGCTGGAGTTGCAGATCGCCCTGCCGATCCTGTTCGAGCGCCTGCCGCAATTGAAACTGGCCGAGACGCCGCGCTATGCCGATGTCTACCATTTTCACGGTCTGGAACGCCTGATGGTGCGGAAGGGCTGAGCCCGGCAGGCCGCCCGCCAGCCGAGATGGCAACCCGCACCATTGTCGCGAAGGCCGAAGCAACGCCACCATTGGATGAGGATGACCGTCATGTGCTGCGCCCGGCGGACGGCCTTGGTGTTGCTGCACGCAAACGGGGGCGGGTCCGGGCCGAGGTGTTCCGCCACATGACAACGCACCGCCGGGATGGACCGGCGGCAGGGTTGCACCTTGCGTTGGGACGTCGCTGCGAAACGTGCCGACGCGCGGGGGCAGGACGGGCGCAGGACGGGCGCAGGATCGGATGAGAGCGCAGCAAACGGAACCCGCAGGTGACCCCGAACGGGTCAGCCGGCGAAAGGGTCAGCCGGCCGCAAGGGTCATACGGGCAGGACGGTCGTCGACTTGATCTCTTCCATGCTCAGAAGTGCCGTCACGTTGTAGATGCGCACCTCCGAGATCAGGGCCTGATAGAACGTGTCATAGGCGCGGGCATTTCGGACGCGCACCTTCAGGATATAGTCGATGTCGCCCGCAAGCCGGTGCGCCTCCATCACCTCGGGGCGTTCCTGAAGCGCCTTCAGGAATTTCCGCTGCCATTCGGCCTCGTGTTCCGAGGTCCGGATCAGCACGAAGAAACAGGCCTCCAACCCCAATGCCTCGGCGTCCAGAAGCGCCGTGGTGCGGGTGATCACGCCCGCCTCCTTCATCCGGCGGATGCGGTTCCAGACCGGCGTCTTGGAACTGTTCACCTTGCGGGCGATCTCGTCCAGCGACTGGCTTGCGTCCTGCTGCAGTTCGGCAAGGATTTTCCGGTCCATCTCATCCAGTCGGGCGGACATTCGCGCTTTGCTCCGTTTTTCGAAACCCTGTTCCAATCGCACGCCAGTATGGAACGATTTTCCTTATTGGCAAGGGTATATGGCGCCATAGCGGGATAATATTCTATATTTCAGGGGAAACCAATCAGCACCACGGGCCCCCGCATGAGCCGCTTCACCCCCAAGGTCGTCACCGCCAACCGCCTGATCGAGGGCGACGCCGTCTATCTGTGCGCCGATGACCGCTGGTCGGTCCATCACCACGAGGCCGAACTGATCGAGGACGAGGCGCACGCACAGATGCGGCTTCTGCATGCCAACGCGCAGCGGGGCGTGGTGGTCGGCGCCTACCTCGCCGACGCCCGTCCCGGCCCCAATGGGCCCGAGCCGGTGCATTTCCGCGAACGGTTCCGCACGGTTGGACCGTCGAACTACCCCCACGGCAAACAGGCGGATCAGGCCCATGTATGACTACACCGACTTTGACGAGGCCTTTGTCCGGTCTCGCGTGGCGCAGTTCCGCGGCCAGGTGGAACGGCGGCTGGACGGCAGCCTGACCGAGGATGAATTCCGCCCGCTGCGGCTGATGAACGGGCTTTACCTGCAGCTTCACGCCTACATGCTGCGCGTGGCCATCCCCTATGGCACGATCAACCCGCGGCAGATGCGGCAACTGGCGATGATCGCCGACCGCTGGGACAAGGGATACGGCCATTTCACCACGCGCCAGAACATCCAGTTCAACTGGCCGAAACTGCCCGACGTGCCCGATATCCTCGGTGCGCTTGCCGATGTAGGCATGCACGCGATCCAGACCTCGGGCAACTGCGTGCGGAACGTCACCGCCGACCATTTCGCCGGTGCCGCCGCGGACGAGATCGAAGACCCCCGCCCCTATGCCGAACTGCTGCGGCAGTGGTCGACCGACCACCCCGAATTCCAGTTCCTGCCGCGCAAGTTCAAGATCGCCATCACCGGCGCGCCGAACGACCGCGCGGTGACGCGCGCCCATGACATCGGCCTGCGCATGGTCCGCAACGATCGCGGCGAGGCCGGGTTCGAGGTGATCGTGGGCGGCGGGCTTGGCCGCACCCCGATGATCGGCACCACGGTCCGCGACTTCCTGCCGGTGGCCGATCTTCTGCCCTATGTCGAGGCGGTGCTGAGCGTCTACAACACACTTGGACGGCGCGACAACAAGTACAAGGCGCGGATCAAGATCACCGTCCACGAAACCGGCGCGGACGAGATCGCCCGGATGATCGAGGCGCGCTTTGCCGAACTGCGCCCGCTGTTCGGCGGGGCCGACCAGGCGCTGCTGGCCGAGATCCGCCAGGCCTTTGCGCCGCCCGCCTTCCGCAACGCGCCCGTCGACGCGCATGAGGCCGCGCGCGCCGCCGACCCGGTCTATCGGGCCTGGGCCGACACCAACCTTGCGCCCCATCGCAACGACCAGTACGCCATTGTCACGATCAGCCTGAAGGCGCACGGCGCGACACCGGGCGATGCGACATCCGACCAGATGCGCCTGATCGCCGATCTGGCCGAAACCTTTGGCCATTCCGAGATTCGCATCAGCCACGAACAGAACGTGATCCTGCCGCATGTCCACAAGTCCGACCTGCCCGCGCTTCATGCGGCGCTGTCGGGCGCGCGGCTTGGCACGGCCAATGTTGGGCTGATCTCGGACATCATCGCCTGCCCCGGCATGGATTACTGCGCCCTTGCCACCGCCCGGTCGATCCCGGTGGCGCAGGAAATCGCCACCCATTTCGAGGCGCTGAAGCTGGAACACGACATCGGCCCGCTGAAGATCAAGATCTCGGGCTGCATCAACGCCTGCGGGCATCACCATGTGGGCCACATCGGGATTCTGGGGCTCGACCGCGCGGGGGTCGAGAACTATCAGATCACGCTTGGCGGCGACGGCAGCGAAGATGCGGCGATCGGCGAAAAGACCGGGCCGGGCTTTGCCTATGACGAAATCGTGCCCGCGATCGAACGCATCCTGCGCGCCTATCTGGACCTGCGCGAGGGGCCGGGGGAAACCTTCCTGATGGCCTGGCGCCGTGTCGGCATGGCCCCGTTCAAGGCTGCCCTTTATGGCGAGGCCTCGAACCGCCATGCCGCTTGACGCCCCAGAAGGATCGGTCGCCTCCCGCGTGGCCCTGCTGAATGCCCGCTATCGCCATCACGGGGCGACGGCGGTGCTGGAACGCGGGCTGAAGGATGCCGACCTTGGCCGCGTGGCGCTGGTGTCGTCCTTCGGGGCGGAATCGGTCGTGCTTCTGCATCTGGTCAGCGTGATCGCCCCGGAAACACCGGTGCTGTTCATCGACACGAGGATGCTGTTTCCCGAAACGCTGGACTACCAGCGCGAGCTGGCCGAGAAGCTGAACCTCTGCGACATCCGCACGATCCGGGCCAATCCGGCGCGGGTGGCCTTCGACGATCCCGATGGCACGCTGCACCAGTTCAACGCCGACGCCTGCTGCCACATCCGCAAGGTCGAACCGCTGGAACGGGCGCTCGCGGGCTTTGACGGCTGGATCACCGGGCGCAAGCGCTATCAGGGCAGCACGCGCCAGACGGTCGACTTCTTCGAAGCCGAAGGCGAGACGCGCGTCAAGGTCAACCCGCTGGCCCACTGGGGGCGCGAGGACCTCGAGGACTATATCGTCAACAACCGCCTGCCTCGCCACCCGCTTGTGGCGAAGGGCTATCCGTCGATCGGCTGCGCCCCCTGCACCAGCCCCGTGCGCCCGGGCGAGGACCCGCGCGCGGGCCGCTGGCGTGGCCAGGGCAAGACGGAATGCGGCATCCATTTCATCGACGGCAAGGCCGTCCGCACAGCAAAGGACAACGCGGCATGACCATTCTCGTGACCGATGCGGGCTTTGCCCCTGCCCCCGCCAATGAAACCTTCGTCCCGCTGGCCGACCTGACGGCGGCCGACCATGCCGTCGATCTGGGGCCGACCGACGACCCCGCGGCGCTGGCCGCCCATCTGGACCGGATCACGCTGATCCGCGTGGCCTTTCCCGCCTTCAACGACGGGCGCGGCTTCACGCTGGCGCGGCGGCTGCGGATGATGGGCTATACCGGCCGGCTGCGCGCCTTCGGCCATGTGATCGCCGATCAATATGCGATGGCGCGGCGTGTGGGCTTTGACGAGGTCGAGATCGGCGAGGATCTGGCCGCCCGCCAGCCCGCAGCACAGTGGAAGGCAAGGGCCGACTGGGGCGCGCATCACTATCAGGCGCGGCTGCGTGCCTGACCTGCCCCGCCACTACCCCCGCCCCACCACCCGCGCCCCGTCTGTCGGCATCCCGTCTGTCGGCATCCCGTCTGGCGGCACCCCGTCTGGCGGCACCCCGTCTGGCGGCACCCCGTCTGGCGGCACCCCGTCTGGCAGCCTCGCGTCCCGTCGCACGATGCCGCCGAAAGACACCGGCGACCCGCGCGCTTTCATCTGACATGGATCAAAGATAGAAGCAGGATACCGGATTACTTCCGGGATTGGATAAATGACCGAAGCGAACCTCATGACCGACGCTGCCGAAAAGCGGGCCGCCGCGAAACCGCATCTGCCCGACGCGCAAACCGTGACCTCCGTCACCCACTGGACGGACCGTCTGTTTTCCTTCCGGGTGACGCGGCCGCAGTCGCTGCGCTTCCGGTCGGGGGAATTCGTGATGATCGGGCTCCTCGACGATCGGGGCAAGCCGCTTTTGCGGGCCTATTCGATCGCCTCGCCCTCCTGGGACGAGGAACTGGAATTCTATTCGATCAAGGTGCCCGACGGCCCGCTGACAAGCCGACTGCAGCACATCGCCGTCGGCGACGAGATCATCCTGCGCCCGAAGCCCGTGGGCACGCTGGTGCTGGACGCGCTTTTGCCGGGCAAGCGGCTGTGGTTCCTGGCCACGGGCACCGGCATCGCCCCCTTCGCCAGCCTCATGCGCGACCCCGAGACCTATGAGAAATTCGATCAGGTCATCATGATGCACACCTGCCGCGAGGTGGCCGAGCTTGAATACGGCCGCCAGCTGGTCGAGGGGTTGGCCGACGACCCCCTGATCGGCGAGATGGTGGGCGACAAGCTGGTCTACTACCCCACGACAACGCGCGAGCCCTTCCACCACATGGGCCGAGTGACCGACAACCTGTCGTCGGGCAAGGTCTTTGCCGATCTGGGCATCCCGCCGATGGACCCGGCGACCGACCGGGCGATGGTCTGCGGAAGCCTCGCCTTCAACATCGACGTCAAGGCGATCCTCGAAGGGTTCGGCCTGCGCGAGGGGGCGAATTCGGAGCCGCAGGAATTCGTCGTGGAAAAGGCCTTCGTGGGCGACGGAATCTGATCGGGTCCGTCAGCCCAATCACCGGGCAGCCCCTTCACCGGGCAGCCCCTTCACCCGGAAACGCCTTCACCGGGAAACGCCTGCAATGGAAAACGCCGCGCGACAGGATCGCGCGGCGTTCTTCTTTTTCCGGCGCCGGCAAGGCCGGGCCTGACGGCCCGGTCGCCAGGATCGCGTCATCCGATCACATGCCAAGCGCGCGCTTGACCTGATCCAGCGCGGTCTGCACCAGCGCCGGGTTGGCGGCGGCGCCTTCAATGGCAGCGGTCAGGGCCTGCTTGGTGCTGTCATCCAGCGCCGAGGCGGTGATCATGTCCTTGATCTTGGCCGCATCGAAATTCGCCGGATCGAACAGGGCGGCGGCGTCGCTCACCGCGCCTTCCACTGCTTCGGTCGCAGCGGCAGCAGCGTCACCGGCGGCTTCGGTCGCAGCAGCGGCGGCGTCACCGGCGGCTTCAGTGGCGGCAGCGGCGGCATCGCCCGCAGCTTCCACGGCGCCGGCGGCAGCTTCGGTCGCGGCGGCAGCGGCATCGCCCGCAGCGGCGGCAGCGCCTTCGGCAGCTTCGGTCACGGCGGCGGCAGCCCCTTCGGCGGCTTCGGTCGCGGCGGCGGCAGCAGCAGCCGCAGCTTCTTCGGCGGCCTTGGCGGCGGCAGCAGCCTCTTCGGCGGCCTTGGCCTCGGCGGCAGCAGCCTCGGCGGCGGCGGCTTCCTCGGCGGCCTTGGCGGCAGCGGCAGCTTCTTCGGCAGCCTTCGCCTCGGCGGCGGCGGCAGCGGCGGCGGCCTCTTCAGCGGCCTTCTGCGCCGGGAGGTAAGAGAACTGGTAATAGCCGCCCGCAGCGGCCAGGACCAGGACGGCACCGATGATCACAGACTTGTTCATTTTCTAGCTCCTTCGACGACAGGGGTCGTTCATGTAGGGGATATGGCAGAGCGACTGCCCGAATGGAAGGGCTTCGCCGCACTGCGGCAGGGGGAATTCCGCATCACTGGTGTCATTCAGGCCCCATCGGCGGGAACCGGTCACGGAATCCGGTTGATAAGCCTGCCCCGCCCCCTTATTTTGCGCGCCATCAATGGCCACGACAGAAGGATTGCCGCCATAGCCCGCAGACCCCACAACGCCCCGCCGCAACGCGAAACGGGCCCCCGCATCAATGACCGCATCCGCGCCCCCGAGATCCGCCTGATCGGCGCTGACGGGGAAAACGTCGGTGTCGTCACCCCGGCCAGGGCGCTGGCCATGGCAGAAGAGGCCGGGCTGGACCTGGTCGAGATCTCGCCCAATGCGGAGCCGCCGGTCTGCAAGATCATGGATTTCGGCAAGTTCAAGTACGAACAGCAAAAGCGCGAAGCCGAAGCCCGCAAGAAGCAGAAGATCATCGAGATCAAGGAAATCAAGTTCCGCCCCGGCACCGACAAGCACGACTACGAGGTCAAGATGCGGTCGGTCCTGAAGTTCCTGGGCGAGGGCGACAAGGTGAAGGTCACGCTGCGCTTCCGCGGCCGCGAGATGGCGCATCAGGACCTTGGCCTTGACCTGCTGAACCGGGTCGCGGCGGATGTCGGCGAGAATGGCAAGGTGGAATCCATGCCCAAGCTCGAAGGCCGCCAGATGGTGATGATGATCGCACCGAAGTAAGCCTTTTTGCCAGCTTACGGAACGGCGGGGCGGCACGGGCCGTGCCCGCCGTTTTCATTGCAGCAGCCGGTCGCGCGCCCTAGCGGGCCAGCATCCACAGCGCCACCCCGGCCAGAAGCGCACCGAAGCCAATGTTCAGCGCCCGCACGCCGTGGCCCGACCGAAAGCGCCTCAGCAGCATGTCGCCCGCCTGCGCCCAAAGGACAAAGGCCACGAGGTTGTTCACCGTGAAAAGGATCGCGATCCCTGCCACAAGCGCCGGGTCCGCCGCCCCCTGCCCCGGCAGGAACTGGCTGAACATCAGCAGGATGATCACATGGGCCTTGGGGTTCAGGACCAACAGCGCCGCACCATCCTGGAACCCGGCCCTGCGCGGACTGTCCGCGGCCTCGACCGTGCCGGCCCTGAGAAACCCGAAAGCCAGCCAGATCACATAGGCCACCCCGGCAAGGCGGATCGCCTCGATCAGTCGCGGGCCAAGGGCCGCGACCCCGGCAAAACCAAGACCGATCGCGAGCGTCACCGCAAGCGTCGCCACATGATACCCCGCAAGGGCGGGCAGCACCCCACGCAGGCCAAATCGCCCGCCGAGGGCGGCAAAGAACAGGTTGCCCGGCCCCGGACTATAGGCCAGCGGCAGAAGAAACAGGACAAGGGCGAGGGCGGTTTCCATCATCGCGGCAGCTTGCCCGGCCCCGAAGCGCCGTGCGACCCGATCCTTGCGCATTTGGTGCAGACGCCCCTGCCCCGGGCGACCGGCCCGGGGCGCGCGCGCCTAAGCCTCGCGCATCCGGCCACGCTGGGGGATGTCCTTCAAGAGGCCGCCCACGCCCATCCGGGCGATGTCGTCGGCGGTGACGGTCAGACCGCAGAGGATGCGTTCCATCACCCAGTCGGCACCGTTCAGCGCAGGGGACCGCGCGCAACCGGGCAGACCGATCACCGGACGCCCGCCCAGATCGCCGTGAAACAGCAGGTTCCCCGGATCGACCGGCATGCCGAAGCGCGTGACCGTGCCCCCGGCGGCGACCAGCGCCGCAGGGCCCACATCCGCCGGGTCGGAGGTGGCCGATGCGGTCAGGATGAACAGCGCCTCGCCGGGGGCGGCAGCAAGGGCTGCGGCCAGTTCCGGGGCGCGATGCGGCACGATCACCCGCGCGGAAAGCCCGATCCCCAACCGCGCCAGACGATCGGCCAGCGCCTTGCGCCCCTTGGGCGGCGGGTCCTCGCCCGTCACCGTCGTCTCGATCAGCGTGGCCTCCCGACAGGCGGGCGGGGCAAGGCGCATCGCCCCCCGCGCGGCGCGGGCGGCCTGATCCACGTCCGCCGCGGGCACGCCATAGGCGATGATCTTGACGGTCGCCACCATGTCGCCTTCGGCCATCCGGGCGAAGGGCGCGACCGTTGCCAGCGTGATCAGCGGATTGACCCGGTTCAGCGCGTGGATCGCACCCGCGTCGATAACGCAGACGCCCGGCCGCATGGCATGCAGGTTGACGCGGCCCGTGGCCGCCGCCGACAGCCGCAACCCCTGTGCCGCCGGATCGGGCACCAGCGCGTTGGCGATGACGGTCGCCGCCTCGTCCTCGTGGCGGTCCTCGGGGTCGAGCCGGGCGACGATCACCTCGCCCCGCCCCGCCGCCCGCAGGATCGCCACATCCCCGTCCGTCAGCCGCTTGCCCTTGCGCAGACCCGCCACCGAATGGGCAAGGATCGCGCCTTCGGCCTGATCCAGCGGGACGGCGCCAAACCGCATCAGCCCTGCCTCAGCCGCAGGGTGATCTGCGCCATGACCGACACCGCGATCTCGGCGGGGCTTTTGGCGCCGATGTCCAGCCCCACCGGGGCGTGGATGCGGGCGATCTGCGCCTCGGAAAAGCCCTTGGCGGCCAGCCGTTCCAACCGCTTGGCATGGGTCCGGGTGCTGCCGAGGCAGCCGAGGTAGAACACATCCGAGGCCAGCGCCGCCTCGATCGCGGGATCGTCAAGCTTGGCGTCATGCGTCAGCGTCACCACAGCCGTGCGGGCATCAAGGCCAAGCGCGGCCATCGCCTCGTCGGGCCAGTCATGCACCAGCCGTTCGCCGGGAAAACGCGCCGGGCTGGCGAAGGCCTCGCGAGGGTCGATCAGCGTGGCGTCATAGCCGCAGGCCCGCGCCATCGGCATCAGCGCCTGAGCGATGTGGACCGCGCCGACCACGATCATCCGAAGCGGCGGGTTGTGGATGCAGATGAACGGCCCGCCCTCCTCGCGCCCCGAACGGTCGGCGCGAAAACGTGCGTCGATGCCCGGATCCTGCCCCGGCGCGACCAGATCGCGCGCCCATGTATCAAGGTCGATGCGGCAGGCCCGCGGCGCACGGGATGCACGCGCCGCGACCAGATCGGCCAGCAGCGCCTCGGTCATCCCCTGCCCCACGCCCACGGGTTCGACCAGAACCCGGATCGTGCCGCCGCAGGCCAGCCCCACGGCAAAGGCCGTGTCGTCTGACACCCCGAAGGTCAGCAGGCGGTTCCTGCCGTCCTTCAGCGCCTCAAGCGCCTCGTCGACGACCGCGCCCTCGACACAGCCGCCCGAGACCGATCCCATGATCTGACCGTCACCCGAGATCGCCAGTTGGCTGCCCGGCTGGCGCGGCGCGCTGCCCCAGGTTTCCACGACCGTGGCGATCGCCGCCCCCAGGCCCTCGCGGTGCCAGGCCAGCGCGATTTCGGGAATGCTGTCATGCTCTGCGCGCATCGGTGATCCTCCCTGACCCACTATGCGCGAGCCGCGCGCGAAACGCCATTGCCGGAAGGTCGGAGTTGCGGCGGCAGGACAGGGGACATGCACCCCGGCGTCCGGTGGATGCGCCCGGAAAAAAGATAAGCGCCGCGAGAGGGAGGTCTCGCGGCGCGGGAGCCGTCGAACAGGGAACCGACGGTAGGAGCGTTCCGGCCACACAGGGAGGGAGTGGTCGTCGCCTATGACAGGGAAGATAGGGTGCGGATGCGGGATTTGAATTGACTTGTGTCAACTCATGTCGCGGTCAGGGCGCGGCAAGCTGACGCAGCAGCCGCGCCTTCTCGCCCCCGTCCGAGGGATCGCTGATCGCCTGTGCCAGCGCTTCGAGCGTGGCGATGGAATGGCCCGCGCGGAAGGCGTCCACATGCGGCAGCATGGCACGGATACCGCCCGCACGCGGCGCGAACCCGTCCCACCGCAACAGCGGGTTGAGCCAGATCAGCCGGCGGCAGGACAGGTGCAGCCGTTCGATCTCTTTTTCCAGAAGGCCGGCATCGTCGCGATCCAGCCCGTCGGTGATCAGCAGGACGACCGCCCCCTGCCCCAGGACCCGGCGCGACCAGTCACGGTTGAAGGCATGCAGCGACGCGCCGATCCGCGTGCCGCCGGACCAGTCCTGCGCCTCGGCCCCGGCGGCCTTCAGCGCCTGATCCACATCGCGCGCCCGCAGATGCCGGGTGATGTTGGTCAGCCGGGTGCCGAAGGTGAAACCATGCACCCGCGCCCATCCCTGCCCCTTGCGGTTGGCCACCGCATGCAGGAAATGCAGCACCATCCGCGAATACTGCGACATCGACCCCGAGATGTCGCACAGCACCACCAGATTGGGCCAGCGGGTGCGGGGCGACTTGCGCGCAAGTTCCGCGATCTCGCCGCCGCGCCGCATCGCCGCGCGCAGGGTGCGGCGGGCGTCGATGGCGCGGCCAAGCGCATCGGCCCCGCTCCGCCGCGAGGGCAGCGGCTTTACCGGCAGGGACAGGCGGGCCAGCATACGCTTGGCCTCGGCGACCTCGTCGAGGCTCATCTGTTCGAAGTCGAGCGTGCGCAGCCGTTCCTCGCGGCTCATCGTCATCGAGGCGTCGATCTCGATCTGCTCTTCGCCGGTCTCGTCGCGGCCCGCATCGGGTTCGGGCAGATCGCCCATGGCCCCGTCCAGAAGCGCCTCGGCCGCGCGCTTTTCGGCGGCTTCGGCGGCGCGGTCCTCCTGCACGCCGCGAATGGCGGGCAGCATGAGCGACATCATGTGTTCCATGTAGCGCGGATCGCGCCAGTAGAGGCGGAACACCTGCTGGAAGATCGTCCGGTGTTCGGGGCGCGAGACGAAACAGGCGTGCAGCGTCCAGTAGAAATCGCGCCGTTCGGTGAAACCCGCCGCCTCGACCGCGCGGACCGCGTCAACGACCCGGCCCGGTCCGATCGGCAGACCCGCCTTTCGCAACGCGCGGGCAAACCACAGGATGTTGTGCGCAAGCTTGCCGTCTTCGGGCAGCGCCAGATCAGCGTAGCGCGCCATGATCGGCGCCGGGGGCTCTGCCCCCGGACCCCCGGGATATTTGGGCCAGAATGAAGGGCGGCACGGATCCGGTCATGCGGGGGCCAGATCTTTGCGCACCTCGTCCAGAAGGCGGCGCGCCTCGGAGCCCTGGATCCGCTGGATGTCGTCCTGGTATTTCAGGATCGCACCCAGGGTGTCGGCGATCACCTCGGGCGACAGCGTGATCACGTCGAGCGCAAGCAGGCATTTCGCCCAGTCGATCGTTTCGGCCACGCCCGGTTTCTTGAACAGGTCCTCCTGGCGCAGGCGCTGGACGAAGGCCACGACCTCGCGGCTCAGCGCCTCCTGGGCCTCGGGGGCGCGGGATTTCAGGATCGCGAGTTCGCGGTCGAAGGCGGGGTAGTCGACCCAGTGATAGAGGCAGCGGCGTTTCAGCGCGTCATGCACCTCGCGCGTGCGGTTCGAGGTCAGGATCACGATCGGTGCTTCGGGGGCGCGGATCGTGCCGAGTTCCGGAATCGTCACCTGGAAATCCGACAGCGCCTCCAGGAGGAACGCCTCGAAGGGTTCGTCGGTGCGGTCGAGTTCGTCGATCAGAAGGACGGGGGCGCCGCCCGGCTGCGGGCGCATCGCCTGCAGAAGCGGGCGTTCGATCAGGTAGTCCTGGGTGAAAAGCTCGGCCTTGAGCGAATCGCGGTCGGCCCCGCCCTGAGCCTCGGCGGTGCGGATCGCCACCATCTGCGCGGCGAAATTCCATTCGGCAACGGCCGAGGCGGCATCCAGCCCCTCATAGCATTGCAGGCGGATCAGGCGGCGGCCGAGGGCTTCGGCGATCGCCTTGGCGATCTCGGTCTTTCCCACGCCCGCCTCGCCTTCCAGAAACAGCGGCCGGCCCAGCCGGAGCGACAGGAAAACCACTGTGGCAAGCGCCCGCGAGGCGACATAGCCCTGTCCCGCCAGAAGGGTTTCGACGGCGTCGATCGTGTCGGGCAGTTTCATCGGTCCTGGCTCCTCCCCGGGCATGCGGCCATGCTGGACGCAGCCGCCGCGTCCGGTCAAGCGCGAAGCGGCCCCTTGCGACCTTTGGACAAGAAGCCTAATCGGGGCGGGCAGGAAGAGAAACGCAATGTCCTTCGTCACCCGCCCCCGACTGATCACCCTTGCCGTGGCCGCCATCGGATCGGCCGCCTTCGTGTTGCTGAAGTTGCCGCTGCCGCTGTTGCTGGGTCCGATGCTGGGTTGTCTGGTCGCGGGGCTTCTGGGCGCGCGGCTGCAGGGCATGGGGACACTCGGCACCTTCATGCGTACCTTCCTCGGCGTGGCGATCGGGTCGTCGATCACGCCGGACCTGATCCACGAACTGCCGGGGATGGGGATGACGCTGGCGCTGGTGCCGGTCTTCGTGCTGGTGATCGGGCTGGTGGGATACCCGTTCTTCCGCCGCGTGATGAAATACGACCATCCGACCGCGTTCTATTCCACGATGCCCGGCGGACTGCAGGACATGCTGATCTTCGGCGAGGAGGCGGGCGGCAATGTGCGGGCGATGTCGCTGATCCATGCGACGCGCGTCCTTGTCATCGTGACGGCGACGCCCTTCCTGCTGACACTGCTTTACGACATCGACCTGAGCATCGCGCCTGGTCAGAAGGCGGTGGACCTGCCGCTGTCGCAGCTTCTGCTGATGGTGGCGGCGGGCGTCATCGGCTGGAAGGGCGCAGAGCGGATCGGGATGTTCGGCGCCTCGATCCTCGGGCCGCTGATCCTGACCGCGGGGCTGAGCCTTGCGGGGGTGATCCATTCGCGCCCCCCGGCCGAGATGATCTGGGCGGCGCAGTTCTTCATCGGGCTGGCGGTCGGGTCGAAATATTCCGGCATCACCGCGCGCGAGCTGCGCCATGATGTGACCGCCGGGATCGGCTATGCGCTGCTATTGGCGGTGATCTCGCTGATCTTCGTCGAGGCGGCCATCCTTCTGTCGGACCGCCCGGCGCTGGAAATCCTGCTGTCCTTCCTGCCGGGCGGACAGGCGGAAATGGCGGTGATCGCCATCGTCTCGGGGGCAGATGTGGCCTTTGTGGTGGCCCATCACCTGACGCGGATCTTCATCGTGATCTTTTCCGCCCCGATCATCAGCCGGTGGATCAACCGCTAGCCGGGCAGCCGGTCGTTGCCCGCGGGTCGCTAACTGCGGGTCGCCAACTGCGGGCCGGGTCAGAGCGCCAGCATCTCTTTCCGGATATAGCGGTTGTCGCCCCGCGTCAGCACCCAGCGACCCAGCTTGCGCGCCAGTCCGGGGCGGCCGCGGTCCAGCGCGCGGCGGAACAGTTCGCGCTGGTAGCGCTGAAAGGTCTTTCGGGCGCGCAGGATGCGGTAGAATTCCAGCTCGCTCAGCGTACCGTTCAGCGCGCCCAGGATGATCGGGTTCAGGATGCCCATCTGCTGCAGGCTGGATCCCAGCCGGTGCCCCATCAGCGGTGCGCGCAGCCTGACCACGTTCTGATGGGCGAAGCGCGCGACGTGGCCGCTGTCGAGCGGTTCGTAGGGATCGAAGAGGATCGTCACGCGCCGCGCCGCCCGCGACACGTCGGCGGCATCGCCGTAAGGCCCGCCGAAATCGCGCCCCCAGGCGGTGGAATAGCGCGTCTCCCAGGGGACAAGGGCCTTGTCCAGTGTCGATTGCGGCGAGATCGCCACAACATCCGCGCCAGGGCACGCGGGCACGAAGGCGCAGGCCGCATAGCCGCCCATCGAGGCGCCATAGAAGACGACGCGCCGGAACCGCCCGAAGAACCCCTCGTCGCGCAACCTGTCGAACTGGTCGCCGACCCAGGGGTCGCGATACCAGGTCCAGCCGTTCGCCATGACCCCCAGCATCGACCAGCCCTGCTTCTCGATGAAGGAATATCCCCAGGGGCGGCGATCCTCGCGCTTTTCCATCGCGATATCGAGATTGTCGAAGGTGACGACCAGCGTATCGGACGAACGCGGAACGTAGAGGAAGGAATGTTGCCCGTTGTCGCGGAAGAACCCGTCCTTCCCGGCCAGCGACGCGGCAAGCGCGGCCCAGTCGCCCCGCCCCGCCGCGACCGAGGGGCGCGTCACCGTCAGCAGCGTGCGCACCACAGGCACCCCGTCCTGATCGCGGGTCGTCAGCGTTTCCGTCTCGCCCCATTGTTTCAGGAACGGATAGGACCCAGATCCCTTGCGGATATCGGTGACCATCCGGGTTTCGGACGTAAGGCAGCGGTCCATCACCGGTTGCAGGTGCTTGACCTTGTTCACGTCGCCAAAGCCCGTGAGATTGGCGATCAGCCCATAGCCGCGCAGGTCGTCCGCGCGGCGGATCAGGTGCACGCGATCCTCGGCCACGCCGTTTTCGGCAAGGAAATCCACATAGGGGCGCACCCAGCCCGACGGCCGGTCGGGCCACTGGCCCTTGTGGTCGATGTCGATCAGGTGGATGTCGCAATCCCACCTTGCATGGGCGGCCAGTGCCAGGCTCTGCGCATTGCCGCCCACGTCGGCGAAACCCGTAACTTCGTCCAGGCCCACCTTCTCGACCAGTCCCGCGTCGAACACGCGCTTGCCGCGCCCCTTGATCGGCGCGGCCTCGGGGCGCAGGCCGTGGCGTTTCAGCGCCAGGTCGAACCAGGACCCGGCGGGCGGCAGGCCCATGTGGCGCAGGCCCAGTTCGCGCTTGTTCGAGGCCCAGACATGCAGCGCCGTGGTGCGCGGGGTAAGGGCGGTGTCGACCGCATCGGCCTTTCTGAGGAACGTCGTGCGGTCCGGGAAGGGCACCGGATAGAAGGCATCCATCGGCTGCACCCTGTCCTTCAGGCCAAGCCGGTGCACGAAATGGGTAATCATCATCGGCCCCCAGACGCCCCAGGGCTGCTGGCTGACGTGAACGGGCCGACCCGCCGCCGCTGCCGCGCGGTACTCCTCCTGCTGGCTGGCCTTGAGGAATTCGGGAATGGCGTATTGATCGGCCGTGAACTCCAGCAGCGCGGCCATCAGCGCGCTGTCGGCGGGCATGCCCAGGACGGCGTTGTTGACCCGCTGTTCGCCTGGCAGTTCGAAGCCGAAGACATAATCGTCTTCGATGTCCAGCGGGCGGTGGCAATAGACATCGGTATCCACCCAGACCATGCCGGGGCAGCGATGGATCATGTGCAGGCGGAACAGGTCGGCAAACAGCGCGAAACTGTCCTTCTTCTCGTATTTCAGGAAGTTGTCGGTATCGAGGATCTCGCGCCCGTCGCGCAGGATCACGCCCTCGGGGACATTGGGGATGTCGTCATAGTGGAAAAGCGTGATCTTCTGGCCCCGGTCGACGAAGGATTTGAGGCAAAGCTGCTCCATCCAGCTGAGTGAGCCCCCGATCCAGAGCGTTCCGACCTCGCGCTGCCGTGCCATCTTTCGTGATCCTGCCCACTCGTCCCGGCCCGGTTCACCCGGGGCTATTGATCCGCCTAAGGAAACAGTCTGGCGAAATTTGGGCGGTTTCACAATGATCCTGCGGGGATCAGCCCCTGTTTTCGTGCGAATTTGCGCGACCTTGGGGCGTGCCGGTGTTGGACCGGCGCGGCCAATCATGCTAGTCAGGGGTCAAGGGCGGCCCAAGAACCGCCCGCGGGATGAGGGGTGAGGTCCGGTGACACGGGCAGGTGGCGACATGGCCGGAATCGAGGTGCTGCGGCGCAGCCTGCCCGCGCGCGACCTTGCGGTCGAGACGGGCGCGCCGGGACCAGCGGGGCCGACACGCCTTTGGGATACGGTTGCGGACGATGCGGGGCGGGTGCGGCTGTTTTTCGGCGCGGGCACGTCGCCCGCGGCCTTCTTGCCCGACGGTGGCCCCGGCTGCGCGCTGCCGCTGGAATTGCGCGAGGTGTCGGGTTGCACGATGATGACGGTCGAGGCGGCGGGGGCACCTGAGGCGCCTCTCGCCGTCTCGCTGGCCGGGGGCGGCACGATCGAGGTCACGCCCGCGCCCGCCGAATGGGACCTGTTCGACGGGCTGAACACCCTGCTTGCCTTCCGCATCGGCGAAACTGCCACCCAGGTGGCCGAGGCGCTGGCCTATCATGCGACCCACCACGGGGCCGAGGCCGCGCTTATCGTGAACCGCCTTCCGGCAGAGGAGGGTTTCGCCGGGGCGCTACGCGACGCGCTGGAAGGTGTGACGCTGCGGGTCGTGCTGGTCGACCTGCCGCTGCCTGCAGGAAAACCGGGACAGGGTCCGGAAAACCATGTCTTCCTGGCTCCTGACGCCCCCGGCAAGGACCGGATGGAGGCGCCCGCCCCCGATCCCTGGCGCGCGCCCCTGGGCGAAGGCATCCTGTTCGAGGCGTTGAAATGGCGCTTCCTCGCCCGTGCGCGGGCCGTGCTGACGCTGGACGTGACCGACATCCTCGCCCCGCGGTCTCAGGGCATGCAATCGGCCTTCGACTTGTGCGATACGGCGGAGAACGGCGTGATCCTGCTGGTCGGGCGGCGGATCTATCCCTGGCGCGTGCGCAACGGACAGGAGGCGCGCCTGGGCGATCACATCTGCCGCCAGTTCGACGGACGGCGCGGGATCGCGCGATGGGGCGTGGCGCCGCAGAAGGCGGGGCTGGAAAACACCTGGCGGATGGTGCGCGTCGCCTATGCCAAGCCCGAGGACGGGGCGATCGTGCCCTTCCTGCGGGCGATGGCGATCCGCGTGCCGGGCCGCACCTCGAGCGAGCTTGCGCCCAAGACATCGCTGATCGAGGATCCCGACCTTCTGGACCTGTCGCAGCGCATCTTCGGCCACAAGCCGATCCGCCCGCCTGTCTCGCGCCCCCGCCCCGCGCCGGAACGCGCGACGCAGGCCGGGCGCACCGCCATCGTCACCACGATGAAGAACGAAGGCCCCTTCATCCTGGAATGGCTGGCCTATCACCGGGCGATCGGGGTGGACGATTTCCTGATCTACACCAACGACTGCACCGACGGCACCGACACGATGCTGGGCATGCTTCAGCAGAAGGGCATCGTGCAGCACCGGGCGAACCCCTGGGTGCCGGGGGGCGACCTGAAACCCCAGCACGCCGCCCTTCAGGCCGCCGAAAGCGAACCCGTCATGCAGAACTGTGGCTGGGGCATCTGCATGGATGTGGACGAATTCATCGACATCAAGATCGGCGACGGCACGCTGGCCTCGCTTTATGCGGCGATGGGTGAGGCCAACATGATCAGCCTCACCTGGCGGCTCTTCGGCAATTCCGAAATCCACGCCTATGAGGACCGCTTCCTGATCGACCAGTTCACCCGCTGCGCCCCCGAGATCGTCAGGAAGCCGCATCAGGCCTGGGGCTTCAAGACGCTGTTCCGCAACATCGAGATCTACAAGAAACTGGGCGTCCACCGCCCCAAGGGCCTGAAACCCAATCTGTGGGATCAGGTGCGCTGGCTGAACGGATCGGGGCAGCGGATGCCAAAGGAAATGTATCGCAACGGCTGGCGTTCGACGCTGGAAACCTATGGCTATGACTGGGTGCAGCTGAACCATTACGCGGTCCGCTCGGCCGAAAGCTTTCTGGTCAAGCGCGACCGGGGCCGCGTCAACCATGTCGACCGCGACCAAGGGCTGAACTACTGGTTCCGGATGAACCACAACGCCGACGAGGACCGGTCGATCCAGCGGATGATCCCGGCGGCGCGGGCCGAGTTCGACCGGCTGATGGCCGATCCGGACATCCGCGCCGCGCATGACCATTCGGTCAAGTGCCATCGCGACAAGATCGCGGACCTGATGGAGACAGAGAACTACCGGACGTTCTATGCCGAACTGACGGGCGCGCGGATGGAGCGGCTGTGCCGGTTGCAGCAGCATTTCGGATCGGCCGTCTTTGCCGCGGGCCCCGGGGTGATCCCCGAGGAGTTGCACGAACGCGACCTGCCGCCGGATTTCTTCTTCACCGTCGACTTCCAGGGCGAGGCGGAACATTGATCGCAACCCGATTTTTCGAAGAAAAATCAGATTCTTGCCGATTTTTCTTCGAAAAATCGGGCCTCCGGCGGGGATATTTGGGCCAAAGCGAAGGGGCCGGGAGATGACCGGAGGCTACACCGTCATCACCACGATGAAGAACGAGGGGGCCTTTCTTCTGGAATGGGTCGCCCATCACAGGGCGCTCGGGTTCGATCACATCCTGATCTGCACCAACGACTGCGCCGATCCCACGCGCGAGATGGCGCTGCGCCTGCAGGAGATGGGCCTGGCCCGGCATCACGCGACGCGGCACTGGCCGGTGACCTCGATCCAGAGATCGGCTCTGAAACAGGCACGGCGCTATCCCGAGGTGACGGAGGCCGAGTGGCTGTATGTCTGCGATGCCGATGAATTCCTGGTGATCCGGGTCGGGGACGGCAGTGCCCGGGCGCTGGTGGCGGCGGCAAGCCCCGACGCCGAGGTGATCGCCGTGCCCTGGCGCAGCTTCGGCCCCGGCGGGGCCGTGGCTTTCGAGGACCGGCCGGTGACGGAACAGTTCACCCGCGGCGCGGCCCCGCCGGTCGCGGGGCGCCGCGCGCCGGTCTATCCCAAGTCGTTGTTCCGCGGGCTGGAAGGCGTGCACCGGATCGGGGTGCATGGCCCGGTCGCGCGGGCCGATCTGGGCCGCGACTTTCGGCGCGAACTGCCGGGCGGCCAGCCCTTCGTGGCGCAGCATCATCCGCTGTTCGTGCAGGCCGACTACCGGTTCGCGCAGGTGAACCACTATGCCCTTCGGTCGCGCGAGAGCTTTCTGGTGAAGCGCGACCGCGGCCGGGTCAACCATACCGGACAGGACATGGGGCTGGACTATTGGGACCGGTTCGATGTGGCCGAGGTGGAATGCCAGGCGATCCGGCGCTATGACGGGGCTGTGGCGGAATGGCGCGCGCGCCTGATGGAGGATGCGCCGCTGGCCGCGCTGCACCGGCAGGCGGTGGCCTGGCATCGGGAAAGGGCCGCGGCACTGGCCTTGCGGGCGGACTGGCAGGAACTGATCGCGGCACTCGCGGAAAGGCAGGCGGCATGCGCATCCTCGGCATCCTGACGGTTCGCAACGAGGCGCCGTTCCTGATCGAATGGCTGGCGCATCACCGCGCCTGCAGGTTCACCGACTTTCTGGTCTTTTCCAACGACTGCGACGACGGCACGGATGCGATGCTCGACCGGTTGGAGACGATGGGCTGGCTCACCCATCTGCGCAATGACGCGCATCGGGAAAAGGGGCCGCAGTGGAGCGCGCTGAAGGCGGCCGACAGCCATCCGGTCACGCGGGCGGCGGACTGGATCCTGTTTTTCGACATCGACGAATTCGTGAACATCCATGTCGGCGACCGGACCGTGCCCGACCTGCTCGCCGCCCTGCCCGAGGCCAGCGCGATCCCCCTGACCTGGCGGCTCTTTGGCAATTGCGGCGTGGTGGAGCATGAGGACCGGCCGGTCACGCAGGCTTTCACCCGTGCCGCCCCGGCCGTCCTGCACTGGCCCTGGCGGGCGGCGCTGTTCAAGACGCTTTTCCGTAATGACGGGACCTACCGCAAGCTCGGGGTGCATCGCCCGCGCAATCCCGACCCCGAACGGATCGGCGCGGCGCGCTGGTTCGACGGGTCGGGCCGCCCCCTGCCCGAGACTTTCCGCACCGGGCGCATCTTTTCCGACTTCGGACAAGACAACTACCGCCTTGCGCAGTTGAACCACTATGCGCTTGGCTCGATGGAAAGCTATCTGGTCAAATGCGACCGGGGGCGGGCAAACCGCGAGGCGTCCGGGCTCGACATGGGCTATTGGGTGGAACGCAACTTCTGCGACGCCGAGGACAGGTCGATCCTGGAGATGGAGCCGCATTCTGCCCCGCTTCGGGCGGAACTGATGGCCGATCCGGTGCTGGCGGGGTTGCATGCGGCGGGCGTGGCCTGGCGCAAGGAACGCTTTGCCGCGCTGATGTCCGAAGAACCCTGGCGCGCCCTGTTCGGGCGTCTTCTGATGACCCCCCCGGCGCGTGCGCTGCCGCCCGAGGTGGCCCGCAGGATCTGGCGCCACGCCGGGGCCAACGGCGCGGGGACGACGGCATGAGGGACCTTTCTGGAAACAATCGCGGACGTTTGTTTATCCCCTGCCCCAAGCCTGCCCACTTGATTGCCAATCACCGCCACGCGACTATGCGATCCGGTATCGGTGCCCGTAAGGGATGACTTTTGTGTGGATTGGATGAAATGAACGCCGTCACGACGGACAGACCGGACGCATCGACCGCGACAGATCGCGAAAGCTGGCTGGCCCGGATGGAAGAGATCGGCGAGGACGCGGGCTATTTCGAACCGCTCGGCCGGAACCACTGGGCGTTTTTCGTCGATGACGGCCCGAACCTTCTGGTGACGTTCGAGACGCTCGACACGATCCGCGCGGCCTCACCCCGGCAGATGCCCTTGGGCTATACCTACACCGCCGGCAACGGCTGGTCCCATCTCTGCATCATCGCCGACGGGCCGACGTGGTATCGCGACGACCGCGTCTATCGCTATTTCGATCGCCTGGTCGACGAGGGATTCCTGGAGGATTTCGACCGCGTGGTGTTCTACGGCGCGGGCATGGGCGGCTATGCGGCCTGCGCCTATTCGGTCGCGGCCCCGGGCGCCACGGTTCTGGCCCTGCAACCGCGCGCGACGCTGGACCCGGCATTTGCCGGATGGGACCGGCGCGACCTTGCGGCGCGCAAGCTGGATTTCGGCAGCCGCTATGGCTATGCGCCCGACATGATCGAAGGCACCGGGCGTGTGTTTCTGGTGTTCGACCCGCGCGAACGCGAGGATGCGATGCATGCCGCGCTGTTCCGCGCGCCCTTCGTGACGGAATTGCACACACCGCATCTGGGCGACAGGCTCGACGATGCGCTGAGCCATCTCGGGCTTCTGACGGACCTCCTTGACGCGGTCACCAAAGGGATGCTCAGCCGGGATTATTTCGCACAGCTCTGGCGCAGGCGCCGCAACTTCGGCCCCTATCTGAAACGGCTTCTGGCCATCGCTGACGAACGCGGGCAGAAGAAACGCGCCGCCATGATCTGCCGCAGCGTGACCCGCCGGCTGAACGCGCCGCGCTTCCGCCGGCGGCTGGACGAGCTTGAGGCGGAACTGGGCAAGACCCCCTGACGCGATCCGGGACCTTCGCACGGCGGCACGTCAGGTTCCCTGGCAGGCCCGATCGGCGATCACTTCACCGACGATTCGTCCTTCAAGCGGCGTGCATTCGCGCGGGTGTGGCGGCGGACAGGGCGGATCGCGGCCATCGCGATTTCGGCGGGGTCGCGCCCGTTCAGCCCCGCGACCATCGCCGCCCGGACCGAATCGTGCCCGGCCTCGACCTTTTCCGACACCATCCGCACGGCTTCGTCCGGATGCATGGGCCAGATTCCTGCGAACCCGGCCATCCGCAGGGCGATGACGGTGTGCGCCTCGGCCGCGATCCGGCCCAATTGCGCCATCGGACGCAGGTAATCCATCGGATTGAAGAACATGACACCCCTTCACATACAAATCGCTGTCAGCCTGCGGCGGATAGCCGCCAAAGAAAAGGGGGAAAACTGCGCGCACTGTCGCAGCGTCGTATCGCGGCACTGGAAATGGCCAAGGCCATCGGGTAGGCCAGACCCATGACCCAGACCGCCATCACCCTCCGCCGCCCCGATGACTGGCACCTTCACCTGCGCGACGGCGCGATGCTGAAGGGCGTGTTGCCGGAAACCACCCGGCATTTCGCCCGCGCGATCATCATGCCCAATCTTGTGCCGCCGGTGGTGACGGGCGCACAGGCCGCAGCCTATCGCGACCGCATTCTCGCCGCCGTGCCGGAAGGCGCACGGTTCGAACCGCTGATGACGCTCTACCTGACCGAGGGCACCGATCCCGCCGATGTGCGTGCGGCCGCCGAAAGCGGGCTGGTCAAGGCGGTGAAGCTTTATCCCGCGGGGGCCACGACGAATTCCCATTCCGGGGTGCGGGATTTCGACCGCGTGCGCGGCGTCCTGGAAACCATGGCCGAGATCGGCCTTCCCCTGTGCGTGCATGGCGAGGTGACGACGCCCGAAGTCGACATCTTCGACCGCGAGGCGGTGTTCATCGACACGGTGCTTGATCCGCTGCGCCGCGCGACACCGGGCCTTCGCGTGGTCATGGAACATATCACCACCGAACAAGGCGTGGCCTATGTGCGCGCGGGGGGCGCGGATCTGGGCGGCACGATCACCACGCACCACCTGATCATCAACCGCAACCACATCCTCGTGGGCGGGATCAAGCCGCATTACTACTGCCTGCCGGTGGCCAAGCGCGAACATCACCGGCTGGCGCTGCGGGCGGCGGCCACCTCGGGCGAGGCGCGGTTCTTCCTTGGCACCGACAGCGCGCCGCATGTCGATGCGCTGAAGGAACATGCCTGCGGCTGCGCGGGCTGCTTCACCGCGACGAACACGATGGCCCTTCTGGCGCATGTGTTCGAAAAGGAAGGCGCGCTGGACCGGCTTGAAGCCTTCTGCAGCCTGAATGGCCCGGCCTTCTATCGCCTTCCCCCGAACGAGGACCGCATCCGCATCGTGAAACACGAGGCCGCGCAGGTCTTTCCCGAAAAGATCTTCACCGAGGCCGGGCCCGTAACCGTGTTCGACCCCGGCTTCCCTGTTCACTGGCACGTCGAAAGCTGATCGCGGCGCAGCCAGAGGCGACGGCATGGGAAATCCACCCATGCCGGAGTCATCTTTTTGCACCCATCCCGCAGAATGGCCCTGCGTTCTTCCGCTCGCTGCCCCTCTAGGGTTGACAGGGCGCGCCGGGGGTCGGGAAAAATACCTTATGCATTGATGCATATCGTATTTTCACCGAAAAAATGCAGGAGACGCAGATGACGACATTCACCTTGCGCGGGATTGGAGTTGTTTTGGGCGACAACGGTGCGACCCGGATCGGCACGGCCCAACTGAACATCGTGGTGCCGTCCGCCAGCACGACCTTCAACTACTCGGTCACAGATCCCGGTGGCGGCTATCCGGAAGTGGAGGTGTCGGGCAGGATCCTTGACGGCGCGGTCGGGTCGTCGATCGCGCCGGGCTTCACGCTTTATGATCTGGATCGGGCGCAATTCAGCGAAACCTACATCAGCCGCATTTCCTGGTCGGGCGGGGTGACCACGGTCCTCAGCATCGAGGTCGAACAGCGCAACCAGCCGACGCAGGAATTCTACTTCGTTCTGGACGGTCCGTCGCTTCCACGGTTCACCACCGCACGGGCGTTCGAACAGTTCGCCGACAGCGTCCGCCCGATCGGCGCGGGAACGGGGGCGCTTGCGCCGGGGACCGTGATCCCGTGGCGCAGCATCGACGGGGTGCTGATCAACGAGGATGACGAATTCTACGGCACGCCCCGTGGCGACAACCAGAGCGGCGGGATCGGCGACGACTATTTCAATTCGTCCCGCGGGAACGACACCTTCCGGGGCGGGATCGGCGAAGATCAGGTCAGCTTCGCCTTCGATCCGCGCGGCGTGACGGCGAACCTCGCCGCCGGCAGGGCGGTTGACGGCTGGGGCAACACCGACCGGCTTCTGTCGATCGAGATGCTGCGCGGATCGTCCCATGACGACTTGCTGATCGGCAACGGGGGGCAAAACGCCATTCGCGGACTTGAGGGAAACGACACGCTGAATGGCCGAGGGGGCATCGACACGGTGCGCTATGACCGCGACCTGAACTACGGCGGCAACACCGGCGTGACCGTCAGCCTGAAGGCAGGCCGGGCGACCGACGGCTTTGGCAACACCGACCGGCTGCTGAACTTCGAAAACGTGCTTGGCAGCGACAGGTCGGACCGGCTGATTGGCAACAACGGCGCCAATGTCCTGAACGGCATGGGCGGGAATGATCTGTTGCGCGGTCTTGCAGGGCGCGATCACCTGATGGGCGGCCGCGGGTCAGACAGGCTGGACGGCGGTGCCGGGGCCGACCGTCTGCAGGGCGATCAGGGCAACGACGCCTTCATCTTCCGTGGCAGTTTCGGCAATGACCGTATTCTGGATTTCGGCACCGGAGCCGACCGGATCGACCTGCGCGGCGTGACCTCGATCACCAGTTTCAACGACCTCGCACGCAATCACCTGGCCGTTTCGGGCGAAAACTTGCGCATCACGGACGGCAACGGCAACTCCATCCTGCTTCTGGGGGTGGAGCGTTCCGACCTGTCAGCGGACGATTTCCTGTTCTGACCGACCTTGCACGACAGGAAAGGCCCGGCCCCCGCCGGGCTTTTCTTTTGCGCGCGCCTCGGCTAATCCGCCTTAGCCCCGAGACCAGACCGAGACATGCCATGATCCCCGCTTCCTTCCCCCCGAAAGAGGAAATCGCCCGGCTGACCGCGCGCGCCTTCCTGGAAATCGGCGCCGTGCATTTCAACGCGCGCGAGCCTTTCACGCTGGCCTCGGGCCTGCCCTCGCCCACCTATATCGACTGCCGCAAGCTGATTTCCTACCCGCGGATCCGGTCGACGCTGATGGATTTCCTGGCTGTCACGGTGATGCGCGAGGCGGGGTTCGAGGCCTTCGACAATATCGCCGGCGGCGAAACCGCGGGCATCCCCTTCGCCGCGCTGGTGGCCGAACGGCTGGCCCTGCCGATGACCTATGTGCGCAAGAAGCCCAAGGGATACGGCCGCAACGCCCGCATCGAAGGCGCGATGACCGAAGGCCAGCGGGTGCTTCTGGTCGAGGACCTGACAACGGACGGCGGTTCGAAACTGTCCTTCGTCGATGCGATCCGCGATACGGGTGCGACCTGCGGACATACGGCTGTGATCTTCTATTACGGCATCTTCCCCGAAACCGAGGCGCGGCTTGCCGATCACGGCGTGAAGCTGATCCATCTCTGCACCTGGTGGGACATGCTGGCCGAAGCCCGCGCGCAGGGCACCTTCGATGCCGAAACGCTTGCCGGGGTTGAGGAATTCCTGAACGACCCGCGCGCCTGGCAGGCCGCCCGCGCGAAGTGACCCCGAAATCTGGGGACGGCGCTGTGGACAGGTTGTGAACAACCCCTGCGCCGAATCGCGGATCATGGTATGAGGGAAGGCCGGAACCGCCATATATGGTGGTTTCGGGCGCAAATCCCCCGGCGCTTGACCGGGGCGCGAAGTTGTCCACAGGGTTTTCCAGCCGCTTGCCCAGATTGCCCCCCGGGCGGCGGATCGGCTATTGCGGCACCAACAAGATCGGACCTGTCACGCGCGGGACCGACAGGAACGGGGGGACGAGGCAGGCCATGAACGAGATCGCGAAAATCCGCAACGACCTTCCCGCGCCCACCGAGGGCGCGACCGAGGCCCTGCCCCACAACATCGAGGCCGAACAGCAGCTTCTGGGCGCGATCCTGACCAACAACGATGTCTATGACCGCGTCGCCAGCGTGGTGCGGGCCGATCACTTCTTCGATCCGGTCCACGCCCGCATCTTCGAAATCGCCTCGGCGCGCATCCAGAAGAACGCGCTGGCAAGCCCCGTCACGCTCAAGGCCTTTCTCGAGGATGATCCGGGGCTGACGGAACTGGGCGGCCCGGCCTATCTGGTGCGGCTGGCGGGGGCTGCGATTTCGGCCTATGCGGCGCGCGACTATGCGCAGATGATCTATGACCTTGCGGTGCGGCGCGAACTGATCGGGCTGGGGCGCGACATCTCGGCCAAGGCGGCGAAGGTCGACATAGAAAGCGAACCCCGCGAACAGATCACCGAGGCCGAACAGCGGCTTTACAAGCTGGGCGAACAGGGTGTGGCCGAACGCGGCTTTCAATCCTTCCTCAAGGCGGTGACGGATGCGGTGAACGTGGCCAACGCCGCCTATCAGCGCGGCGGCGGGCTGGCAGGGATTTCCACCGGACTGGTCGATCTGGACAAGAAGCTGGGCGGCCTGCACCCCTCGGACCTGATCATCCTTGCCGGTCGCCCCTCGATGGGCAAGACCTCGCTGGCCACGAACATCGCCTTCAACATCGCCAAGGCCTACAGGCGCGGGCGCACGGCGGACGGGGGCGAAGGCGCGGTCGAGGGCGGCGTCGTGGGCTTCTTCAGCCTGGAAATGAGCGCCGAACAGCTGGCCGCGCGGATCCTGTCGGAAGCCTCCGAGGTGCCTTCGGAACAGATCCGCCGGGGCGACATGACCGAACAGGAATTCCGCCGGTTCGTCGAGGCGGCCAAGGCGCTGGAATCCTGCCCGCTTTACATCGACGACACGCCCGCACTGCCGATCAGCCAGGTCGCCGCGCGCGCCCGGCGGCTGAAGCGGACGCACGGGCTTGACGTGCTGATGATCGACTACCTTCAGCTTCTGAAGGGCTCTTCTCGCGGGTCCGAGGCGAACCGGGTTCAGGAAGTGTCCGAGATCACCCAGGGCCTGAAGGCCATCGCCAAGGAACTGAACATCCCGGTGATCGCGCTGTCGCAGCTGTCGCGCCAGGTGGAAAGCCGCGAAGACAAGCGCCCGCAGCTCAGTGACCTGCGCGAATCCGGGTCGATCGAACAGGACGCCGACGTGGTGATGTTCGTCTACCGCGACGAATACTACAAGGAACGCGAAAAGCCCGGCGATCACGACCTGGAAAAGATGGCCGCGTGGCAGCAGATCATGGAACAGGTCCACGGCAAGGCCGAGGTCATCATCGGCAAGCAACGCCACGGACCGATCGGCACGGTGGAGCTGAGCTTCGAGGGCAGGTTCACCCGCTTCGGCAATCTCGTGAAGCCGTGGCAACAGGATGGCGGCGGCGGGTTCTGACAGCATCTGGTTCTCGGAAGGGCAGAGCCGTGCAAAGGGGCATCGAACCCCTTTGCGCGGCGTTGCCACGGAACAACCACCCGCCTCTCGCCAGGACGTGCCGTCGGATCGGGTATTTGGATCAGGTTGAAACCACCCCATCTTACCCAGCAAGACTGCCCATCATTCTTCAACCTGACCCAAATACCCATTCCTCGCTTGCCGCCTGTCTGCCGCCGGGCCGGCGCGTGCGGCAGCCGGGCGAAGGGGGTTCGATGCCCCCTGAGCCCGTCCGCCCGTCCCGCGCGTCGCTTTCCCCTTGACCTTCGCCCCTGCCCTGTCAAAACAGCCCCATGGCGACAGCAACCCTGACCATTGACCTCGACGCGATTGCCGCAAACTGGCGCGCATTGGACCGGATGAGCGATCCCGGCACCCAGACCGGGGCCGTGGTCAAGGCCGATGCCTATGGGCTGGGGATCGCCCGCGTGGCGCGGGCCCTGGCCCAGGCCGGGGCGCGTCGGTTCTTCGTGGCCTTGGCCGAGGAGGGCGCGGCGCTGCGTCAGGCTTTGGGACCGGGGCCGCAGATCAACGTCCTGTCGGGCCACATGGGCGGCGATACCGAGATGATCCACGATCTGGATCTGACGCCGATGCTGAATTCGATCGACCAGATCACCCGCCATCTGGAATCTCTGCCGGGCCATCCCTTCGGCATCCAGCTTGACACGGGCATGAACCGGCTTGGCCTGGAATTCCCGGAATGGGAGGCCGTCGCCCCCCTCGTGCTGGACGCCAATCCAGAACTGGTGATGAGCCATCTGGCCTGCGCGGACGAACCCGAACACGAGATGAACGCAGCCCAGCTGGCGCAATTCCTGGCGATGACCGACGGGATCGAGGTACCGCGATCCTTCGCGGCGACTGGCGGCATCCTTCTGGGGCCGGACTATCACTTTGACCTGACGCGCCCCGGCATCGGCCTTTACGGCGGCCGACCCTTCGAAGAGGCGCGTCCCGCCCTGCGGCTCGCGCTGCCGGTGATCCAGATCCGCGAGGTCGCAGCCGGCGAAACCGTGGGCTATTCCAACACCTGGACCGCCGAGGAGCCCGCGCTGATCGCAACGGTTTCCGGCGGGTATGCCGACGGGCTTCTGCGCGGCCTGTCCAATGCCGCCATGCTGTTCGACGGCGCCACCCCCTGCCCGTTGGTGGGGCGCGTGTCGATGGACCTGATCACGGTGGACGTCACCCATCTGAAAGACGTGCCCCAGACGCTCGACATCCTGTCGGAACACCAGCTTGTCGACGACTTGGCCGATGTCGCGGGCACCATCGGATACGAGATCCTGACAAGCCTCGGGCCGCGCTATGCCCGCCGCTACACCGGGGGCAAGGCGTGAGCGCAGCCGGATATCTTCTGACGCCTGTAGCCGGGCTCGGGCGACTGACGCTTTCGGCGCTGGCCACGCTTGGCCGCATTGCCATCTTCGCGGCGCAGGTCGTCACCCATCTGTTCCGCCCGCCCTATTACCCCCGCGAACTCGGCCATGCGATCATGCAGATCGGCTGGTTCTCGTTGCCGGTGGTGGGGCTGACCGCGCTGTTCACCGGGGGCGCGCTGGCGCTGCAGATCTATGCCGGGGGCGAACGGTTTTCGGCGGAATCGGTCGTGCCCGCGATTGTCGCCATCGGCATGGTGCGCGAACTCGGGCCGGTTCTGGGCGGGTTGATGGTGGCCGCGCGCGTCGCATCGTCCATCGCGGCGGAAATCGGCACGATGAAGGTGACCGAACAGATCGATGCGCTGGTGACGCTGTCGACCAATCCGATCAAGTATCTGGCCCTGCCCCGGGTCGTGGCGGCGACGCTTGCCGTGCCGGTGCTGGTGGCGGTCGGCGATGCGATCGGGATCATGGGCGGCTGGCTGGTCGGCGTGAACCGGCTGGGCTTCAATTCCGCGGCCTACATCAAGAACACGGTCGATTTCCTGGAATTCTGGGATGTCGCCTCGGGCCTGTGGAAGGGCGCGGCCTTCGGCTTCATCGTCGCGGTTCTGGGCTGCTATCACGGGATGAATTCGGGGCGCGGCGCGCAAGGTGTGGGCCGTGCCACGAAATCGGCGGTGGTCGGCGCCTCGGTGCTGATCCTGGCCGCGAACTACCTGCTGACCGAGGTGTTCTTCTCGTCATGATCACGCTCAAGGACGTGCACAAGACCTTTGGCACCAACCAGGTGTTGCGCGGTGTGGATCTGACCATCGCCTCGGGCAGTTCGATGGTGATCATCGGCGGGTCGGGCACGGGCAAGTCGGTGCTTCTGAAATGCATCCTGGGCCTCGTCCACCACGATCGCGGGCTGATCGAACTGGACGGGCAGGACGTGACCAAGGGCGACCGCGATGCCTTTCTGGCCCGTTTCGGTATGCTGTTTCAGGGCGGCGCCCTGTTCGACAGCCTGCGGGTCTGGGAAAACGTTGCCTTCCGCCTGCTGCGCGGATCGCTGAGGCGGCCCAAGGCCGAGGCGCGCGAGATCGCCATCGAAAAGCTGCGCCGCGTGGGGCTTGGCCCGCAGGTGGCCGACCTGTTCCCCGCCGAACTGTCGGGCGGAATGCAGAAACGCGTGGGCCTTGCCCGCGCCATCGCCGCCGAACCCGAAGTCATCTTCTTCGACGAACCGACGACCGGCCTTGATCCGATCATGTCGGGTGTCATCAACGACCTGATCCGCGAGATCGTGGTCGAGATGGGCGCCACCGCGATGACGATCACCCATGACATGACCTCGGTCCGGGCGATTGCCGACAATGTGGCGATGCTGCACGGCGGCATGATCCGCTGGACTGGCCCTGTTGCCGAAATGGACGCGACATCAGATCCTTACGTCCAACAGTTCATCCACGGACGCGCCGAAGGCCCGATCGAATCGGTGCGCTGAACCCCGCCCAAGGCGACGCGTGCCGGCCCGGTCCGCACCTCCCCCGAATCATTCGCGACACTCTCGCCTCACCCCGGGGCCTTCCGGCGGAGGATTGTATTCCAAAGGGAAACAAAGCCATCCATTCCCCTGGTTTTGTTCATGTTTTCCGAAATTGTGGCGAAAATATGTTGCCTTTCGCCCGTCGCTTCGGCTGCTTGGAAAGGTTAACGGCGTGGGTGGGGACAGGGTATGATTTCGAACATCCAATTCATTGGCGCGAAGGCGCGCGACGGTCTGGTCCAGATAGCCTTCGTGCTGATCATCGTCGCCGCTGTCGTGATGGTCGGGTTGACCGGCGCGGCGGCCTCCGGGGTGATCGAATGGCCCAATCTTCTGATGAGCTATGGCGGACGCTCCGTCACCGGGGCGGGGATGTATGCGCAGATCGGCCTGACCTTGCTTCTGTGCCTTTTGTGCTTTTTCCTGCCCGCCAACGCCCGCATGGCCCGGCTGGAGCGCAGCCACCGGTCGTTCCAGATCTCGATGCAGGACGTCAAGCGCGCCTACGAACTGGCCCATGCCGCCGACCGACGCGGGGTCTTTTCGCTGTCGACCGAATTCGAAGCGATGCGTCAGCGGATGGAACACCTTCGCAAACACCCCGACCTGTCGCTGATCGAACCCGAGCTGCTGGAGCTCGCGGCCCAGATGAGCTTTGAATCCCGCGATCTGGCCCGCGCCTATTCCGACGACAAGGTGGCGCGCGCCCGCGCCTTCCTGAAAAGCCGCCAGGAAGAAGCCGAACAGATGCAGGACCGCATCAAGCTGGCCACCTATACGGCCAACGAATTGCGCCGCTGGCTTGAGGACATCCAGGCCGAGGAACGCCAGAACAACGAACAGATCCGCAGGCTGGAAGCCGATCTGCGAGAGGTCCTGCCCGCGCTTGGCTATGACTTCGACGAGGCGCAGCGCGTCGATCAGAACGTGGTGCAACTGCCCAAGCCGCAGAAATAGCGCGGGTTCCGCAAGCTGCCCTGCCGCAGCCCGGCGCGGCAATACATCCTTCCTGCCGAGGCAAGGGCAGGCCAGCATTCTTGGCCACTTTCCCCGCGCCTTCCCCAAGGGGTTGACCCTGCCCCGGGCGCACCGCACTGTGCCCACAGCTGCCCGAACCCCTCCCGCCTGAACCCCTCCCGCCTGACCCCCTCCCGCCTGAACTCCGGCCCGCCTGAACCCCGGCCCTTCTGATCCGAACACCGATGCGCCGCCTTCTGACCCCGCTTGCCCTAGCCAATCTGGCGCTTCTGGTCCTGTTCCCGGTGGCCTGGTTCGCGCCGCTGATGCGGGCGGGGCTCTTGCCGCTGTTCGGCCTCTCCGAGATCAGCGTGATCACCGGGCTGCAATCGCTGTGGGAAACCGATGTGGCGCTGGCGCTGCTGGTCACCGTCTTCGCCATCTTCGCACCCTATCTGAAGACGATGGGCCTTGCGCTGATCCACATGCGGCTTCTGTCGCCGCGTGTGATGGGGGTGCTGCATCTGCTGGGGCGGCTGGCGATGGCCGATGTCTTTTTGATCGCGCTTTACATCGTTGTGGCCAAGGGCGTGGGCGTCGGGCGGCTGGAAACCGCCTGGGGGCTATACCTGTTCACCGCCTGCATCCTGGCCAGCCTCGCCATCGGCTGGGGAACCGACCGCAAGGGACACTGACCATGGCACGCGCGGCGCCTTCCTACACCTGTTCGTCTTGCGGCGCCTCGCACAAGAAGTGGCAGGGCCGGTGCGACGGCTGCGGCGCCTGGAACACGCTGGTGGAAGAGGCGCCGCTTTCGGCTGGGCCGAAATCCCTTGGCGCGAAGGGCCGCACCATTCCGTTGACCGACCTTGCCACGGAAGAGGCCCCGCCGTCGCGCGCCGCCAGCGGGATGGACGAACTCGACCGGGTTCTGGGCGGCGGGCTGGTTCCGGCCTCGGCCATCCTTGTCGGCGGCGATCCGGGGATCGGGAAATCCACCCTGCTGTTGCAGGCGACGGCAGCCTTTGCCGGTCGGGGGTTGAAATGCCTTTACATCTCGGGCGAGGAGGCCAGCGCGCAGGTGCGGATGCGCGCGCAGCGGCTTGGGCTTGCGCAGGCGCCGGTGGGCCTGGGGGCGGAAACGGCGCTGCGCGACATCCTGACGACGCTCGATGCCGAACGGCCCGATCTGGTGATCATCGATTCGATCCAGACGATGTGGCTCGATACCGTGGAAAGCGCGCCGGGGTCGGTGGCGCAGGTGCGCGCCGCCGCGCATGAGCTTGTCACCTTCGCCAAGCGGCGCGGGGTCTCGGTCATCCTGGTGGGCCATGTCACCAAGGAGGGCCAGATCGCCGGCCCGCGCGTCGTGGAACACATGGTCGATACCGTCCTTTACTTCGAGGGCGAACGCGGCCACCAGTTCCGCATCCTGCGCGCGGTCAAGAACCGCTTCGGCCCCGCCGACGAGATCGGCGTGTTCGAGATGACGGGCGACGGGCTGGCGCAGGTGTCGAACCCCTCGGCCCTGTTCCTGTCTGACCGCGAGACCGCCACGCCGGGGTCCGCCGTCTTTGCCGGGATCGAGGGCACACGTCCCGTGCTGACCGAGATCCAGGCGCTGGTCGCGCCCTCGCCGCTTGGCACACCGCGCCGCACGGTGGTGGGGATCGACTCAGGCCGCCTGTCGACCATCCTGGCCGTGCTTGAGGCGCGCTGCGGCATCCCCTTTGCCGGGCTTGACGTCTTCGTGAACGTGGCGGGCGGCATGCGGGTTTCCGAACCCGCCGCCGACCTTGCGGTGGCCGGCGCGCTTCTGTCCGCGCGCGAGGATGTGGCAATTCCGCCGGATATGGTGCTTTTCGGCGAAATCAGCCTCTCGGGTGCGCTGCGCCCGGTGGGCCAGACCGAAAACAGGTTGAAAGAAGCCTCGAAACTTGGTTTTTCACAAGCGACCCTGCCGTCACGGTCCAAGCTGGGCCAGTCGGAGGGGATGCGGCTCAGGCAGATGGCCGATCTGACGGCCTTCGTGGGCGAAATGTTCGGGGCGGGCTGACCGCCCCCCAAAAGGACAAGGGCGCGTGACCGCGTCCGGGTGGAGCGTGGGAATGGAAGGTTTTACCCTGATCGACGGCGTTGTTGCGGTCGTCATCGTGCTGTCGGCGATCCTCGCCTATTCGCGGGGGCTGGTGCGCGAGGTGATGGCGATCCTCGGCTGGATCGGCGCGGCGGTGCTGGCCTTCGTCTTTGCCCCGCAGGCACAGCCCCTTGTCAAGGAAATCCCCTATCTGGACAAGATCCTCGGCGACAGTTGCGAACTGTCGATCATCGCCGCCTTCGCCGCCGTCTTCGCGGTTGGCCTGGTCCTTGCAGCCCTTTTCACGCCTCTTTTGTCGGGGGCGGTTCAACGGTCTGTCCTGGGCGGAGTGGACCAGGGGCTTGGCTTCCTGTTCGGTGTGGTGCGCGGCGTGCTTTTGGTGGCCATCGCCTTCATCGTCTATGACCGCGCGGTTGCCGCCAACACCGTGCCCATGGTCGACAATTCCCGTTCGGCCAAGGTGTTTGCCTCGTTCCAGGGCAATCTGGACGCGCAGATCCCGTCGGATGCGCCGGGCTGGATCGTGGCCCAGTATGAAAAACTGGTGGACAGCTGCGCAGGCGATACCGCCGCAGCCGAACCCGCGCCCGCCGGAACCGCCCCCGCCGCGACCGAGGGCCAGGCCCCTGCCGGCAACTGACCGCCGATGAATGACCTCCGGCAAATGACCGCCCGCAAATGACCGATGCGCGCCGGGGCCGGTCCGGGGCGCAGGAACGCGGCTGCGCCGTGCTGGGGCAAAGCCCGACCGGGGTGGTCGCAAACCGGCACCACCTACCGCTTTCGCCCGCCAAAGCGTGATAGTGACGTGACACCGCCGCAGGCAGGCACTAAACGGGGGCCATCCAGCCCCTTTCAGGATTCGGAGGCATCACCCATGCGCCCCTTCCTCGCCCATCCCTTCGACGACGACAAGCTGAAGGAGGAATGCGGGGTCTTCGGCGTCATCGGCGTGGCGGATGCCGCGAATTTCGTGGCGCTCGGCCTGCATGCCCTGCAACACCGCGGACAGGAAGCGGGCGGCATCGTCAGCTACCATCCCGACCACGGCTTCAATTCGGCCCGCCGCTTCGGATATGTGCGCGACAACTTCACCCGCGCCGACGTGATGGAAACCCTGCCCGGCGCCATCGCCGTGGGCCATGTGCGCTATTCCACCGCCGGATCGAAGGGCGCCACCGCGATTCGCGACGTGCAGCCCTTCTTCGGCGAATTCGCCGTGGGCGGCTGCGCCATCGCCCATAACGGCAACCTGACCAACGCCGCGGCCCTGCGCCGCCAGCTGATCGAACGCGGCGCGATCTTCCAGTCCTCCTCGGACAGCGAATGCATCATCCACCTGATGGCGCGGTCGATGCAGAAGACGCTGGCCGAACGGATCAAGGATGCGCTGCGGGCGGTCGAAGGCGCCTTCTCGGTCATCGCCATGACCCGGACGAAGCTGATCGGCGTGCGCGACGCGCTTGGCGTGCGCCCGCTGGTCCTCGGCCGCATCGGCGACGGCTGGGCGCTGTCGTCGGAAACCTGCGCGCTCGACATCATCGGGGCCGAATTCGTGCGGGAGATCGAACCCGGCGAGATGGTCGTGATCGAAGGCGGCGAGGTCCGCAGCTCGCGCCCCTTCGCGCCTGCCGCCTCGCGGTTCTGCATCTTCGAGCAGGTCTATTTCTCGCGCCCCGACTCGATCATCGGCGGCAGGTCCGTCTATGAGACGCGCCGCCAGATCGGCGTGGAACTGGCCCGCGAAGCGCCGGTGGAGGCGGACCTCGTCTGCCCCGTTCCCGACAGCGGCACGCCCGCCGCGATCGGCTATGCGCATGAAAGCGGCATCCCCTTCGGCATGGGGATCATCCGCAACCAGTACATGGGCCGGACCTTCATCGAACCCACCGAACAGATCCGCAACATGGGCGTGCGGCTCAAGCTGAACGTCAATCGCGCCCTGATCCGCGGCAAGCGCGTGGTGCTGGTCGATGACAGCGTGGTGCGCGGCACCACCAGCCGCAAGATCAAGGACATGATCCTGGACGCGGGCGCCGCCGAAGTGCATTTCCGCATCGCCTCGCCCCCCACCGCCTGGCCCTGCTTCTATGGCGTGGATACGCCCGAACGGTCCAAACTTCTCGCCGCCACCATGAGCGAGGACGAGATGCGCGACTGGATCGGGGTGGACAGCCTGAAGTTCATCTCGCTCGACGGGCTTTACCGCGCGGCGGGCGAGGCCGCCGGTCGCGACCCCAAGGCGCCGCGCTTTTGCGATGCCTGCTTCTCGGGTCAGTATCCGGTGGCGCCCTCCGACAAGATCGCCGAAGGCTTCCAGATGAAGGCGGCCGAATAGCCCGTTCTGCGCCGACAGCGCCGCCACGCGACATGCTGCCACCCCGCGCGGACCTTGCCCCCTTTCCTGTTTCCAAATATCCCACGGGGGTCCGGGGGTGTGAAACCCCCGGCGCCTCCCCGGCCCGGCATCACCGCCCGCCCCCCGGCTGAAAGGACATCGCATGTCTGACCGTATCGCTCTTGTCACTGGCGCATCGCGGGGCCTTGGCCACCACATCGCCGAACAGCTCGCGCTGCGCGGCTGGCAGGTCGTGGCCGTGGCGCGCACCGTGGGCGGGCTTGAGGAACTGGACGACCGGGTGAAGGCCGCGGGCCTGCCGGGCGCGGGCCAGCTTACGCTGGCGCCGATGGACATCACCAATGACGACGCGATGCGCCACCTCTGCCGGTCGATCTTCGACCGCTGGGGCAAGGTCGATCTCTGGGTCCATGCCGCGATCCACGCCGCCCCGCTGTCGCCCGCAGGCTCGCTCGACCTGAAGGACTGGGACAAGTCGGTCGCGATCAACATCCGCGCCACGGGCGTCCTGATCCCGATGGTCGAACCGCTGCTTCTGGCCGCGCCCGATCGGGGCACCGCGCTGTTCCTCGACGACCCGCATGCCGGGGCCAAGTTCTTTGGCGCCTACGGATCGACCAAGGCGGCCCAGATCGCGCTGGCACAAAGCTGGCAGGCCGAAACCGTCCGCACCGGCCCGCGCGTCCTGATCGAGACGCCCGCCCCCCTGCCTACGGCGACCCGCGCGCGCTTCTTCCCCGGCGAGGACCGCGCAAGACTCGCCGATGTCGCGACCGAGGCCAACCGGCTGGTCGATCTGGTCTGAACGCGCCGATCCGGGACAGCCGATCCAGTCGATCTGGCCGGGACGATTTGGGCGGGGCGATTTGGGCGGGGCGAAGATTTTTCGGCGAAAAATCTTCGCTCACCCCTCGGGCAGCGCCTCGGCGATGGCCCGCCACAGCGTCTCGACTGGCTCAAGGCCGACCGACAGCCGGATGAAACCCTCGGGCACGGCGTCGCCCCAGCGTGCCCGCCGTTCACCTGCGCTGTGCGTTCCGCCAAAGCTCGTCGATTGGGCGATGCAGAAGCAGCGGGCGAGGAACGCCTCGGCCCGGCCCGCATCGGCCAGCGTGAAGCCGATCAGGAAGCCGCCATTCGCCATCTGCCCCGAGGCAACCGCCCGATGGGACGGGTCGCCTGCCAGCCCCGGATAGCGCAGCGCGCCCACGGCCGGATGATCCGCCAGCCGGGCCGCGATGACGGCGGCGCTGGCGCACATCCGTTCCAGCCGGACCTCGAGCGTTTCAAGCCCGCGATGGACGAGCCAGGCCTCGAAACCGCCCGGCACGACCCCCGCCATGCGCCGCCAGTCGCGCACCCGCGCCATCAGCACGGCATCCCGCCCCGCCACATGGCCCATCAGCACATCCGAATGGCCCGAGGGCGCCTTGGTATCGGCCGCGACCACCAGATCGGCCCCCAGATCCAGCGGACGTTGCAACAGGGGCGTCATCGTGGTGTTGTCCACGATCACCAGCGCCCCCGCCGCCCGAGCCCGCGCCGATGTTGCGGCCAGGTCGATCACGTCGAGGCCCGGGTTCGACGGGGTTTCCAGATAGACGACGGTCGCGCCCGTGAAATCCGCCGTCTCCATCGCCGCGGTGGGCATTTCCACCACCTCGACCCCGAAAGAGGCCAGGAACCCCGAAGACAGGATGCGCGTGACGTAATAGCCGTCCGACGGGATCACCAGCCGCGCGCCCGCGCCGAGCGTGGCAAAAAGCGCCGCCGAAATCGCCGCCATCCCGCTGGGAAAGGTCACGCATTCGGCATCCTCCAGGATCGCGAGCTGCGCCTCCAGCTCCTCCCAGGTCGGGCTGCCGTTCCGGCCATAGACATGGGCCGCGCCCTGCACGTCGGGCAGGTGGAACGTGGCCGATGTCACGATCGGCGCGACCACCGGATCGCCCTTCGCCAGCCTGCCCTTGCGATGGTTCAGAAGCCGCGCCACGCGGTCGTTCATCTGGTCTGTCACGCGATCGGTCCCCCGCCTGTTGCCGAGGCCTTTCTGCCCTACTCCAGCCGCGCGGGAAAGCCCGGTGCGCGCAGATCGGTGCCCAGCATGTCTTCCAGAAGCTTGGCGATCATCGGCGACTGCGCCTCGCCGCCATAGGCGGCACGGGCCGCGACATAGGTCTGTTCGGTCGCCGCCGCCAGGTCCAGCGGCACGCCGAACTCGCGCCCGAAGCCCATGGCAAAGCCCAGGTCCTTCAGCGCCAGATCGACCGAAAAGGCGATGTCATAGGACCCGTTCAGGATCAGCGCGCCTTCGGTCTCATGCACGAAACTCGTCCCCGAAGAGGCCGCGATCGCATGCCAGGCCTGGCCAAGGTCAAGCCCGCCACGTTTGGCCAGCATCAGCGCCTCGCCGCAGGCCTTCAGGTGGATGAAGGCCAGCATGTTGGTGATGACCTTGATCACCGCGGCGCTTCCCAGCGGTCCCATGTGGAAATGCCGGTTGCCGATCACCTTCAGCGCGGGAAGATGCATCTCGAACAGGTCCTTGTCGCCGCCGGCCAGCACCGTGATCTCGCCCCGCGCGGCCAGATGCACCCCGCCCGTCACGGGACATTCCAGAAGCCGCACGCCCTGTTCCGAGGCCAGCGTGCCAAGACGGATGATGTCGTCGCGCCCCAGCGTGGAATTCTCAATCCACGTCGCCCCGGGTTTCATCTGGGGCAGGATCTGTGCCAGCACCGCCTCGGACACTGCAGGCGACGGCAGGCAGGTAAAGACGTGGTCGACCGCCGCCGCCAGCTCCGCCGCCGATCCCGCCACCTTCGCCCCCATCTCGCGGTGTCGGTCGGCCAGTGCCGGGTTCCGGTCGTAGACCGTCACGTCAAAGCCCGCACGGATCAGGCTGGCCGCGACATGCCCCCCCAGGTTTCCAAGCCCGATATAGCCGTATTTCATGCCCCGTACCCCACGATGGCCTTGACCTCACAGAAGTCGTGAATGCCCCAGTCGGCATATTCGCGGCCGTTGCCGGATTGCTTGTAGCCGCCGAAGGGTGCGAAGGTATCCCAGTCGGGGTAGTTCAGGCTGACCTGCCCCGCCCGCAGGCGGCGCGCCACGGCGCGGGCCTCGTCCAGCGGGCCCTGCACATAGGCCGCAAGGCCATAGGGCGTGTCATTCGCAGCCGCCACCGCCTCGTCCACCGTGTCATAGGGCAGGATCGCCAGAACCGGGCCGAAGATTTCCTCGCGGGCGATGGTCATGTCGTTCGTCACATCGCCAAAGATCGTGGGCCGCGCGAACCAGCCGCGATTCAGCCCCGAAGGCCGACCGGTGCCGCCGCAGATCAGCCGCGCGCCCTCGTCGATCCCCTTCTGGATCAGGCCCTGCACCTTGTCGAACTGCAGCTTCGACACCAGCGGCCCCATCGTGGTGGCGCTGTCCCCCGGATCGCCGACGACGATTGCCTCGGCCGCCGCACGGGCCGCCTCATAGGCCTCGGCCGCGCGGGCGCGGGGTACGAACATGCGGGTGGGCGCATCGCAGGACTGGCCCGTGTTGCCCATGCAGCCCTCGACCCCTGCGGCCACCGCCGCCGCCAGATCGGCCACGGTGGGCAGGATGATGTTGGCCGACTTGCCGCCCAGTTCCTGCGCCACGCGCTTGACCGTGGGCGCCGCCGCCGCCGCCACCGCCGTGCCCGCCCGCGTCGATCCGGTGAAGGAAACCATATCGACCTCGGGATGCGCCGAGATATGCGCGCCGACCTCGGGGCCGGTGCCGTTCACCAGGTTGAACACCCCCGCAGGCACGCCGGCGGCATGGCAGACCTCGGCAAAGAGGATGCCCGACAGCGGCGCGATTTCCGATGGTTTCAGGACCATTGTGCAACCCGCGATCAGGGCCGGGGCCACCTTGCAGGCGATCTGGTTCATCGGCCAGTTCCAGGGCGTGATCAGCGCGCAGACGCCGATCCCCTCATGCACGATCCGGCTGTTGCCGCGGCTGTATTCCCAGGCCATCTCCTCGGCGGCCTTGATCGTGCTTTCCAGATGGACCTGCCCCGCCCAGGCCTGCGCGCCGCGCGCCCATTCGATCGGGGCGCCCATCTCGATGCTCATCGCCTGCGCGAAATCCTCGTAGCGGGCGTTGTATTCCTCAAGGATGCGGCGGACCAGCGCGATCCGGTCGGCCACGGGCCAGACGGTGAAGCCGTCGAAGGCCGCACGCGCCGCAAGGATCGCGCGATCGGCATCGGCGGTGTTGCCAAGGGCGATCTGGGCCACGATTTCCTCGGTCGCGGGATTTTCCACGCCCAGGCGGCTGTCGGACAGCGGCGCGACCCAACCACCGTTGATATAGAACTTCAGCAGGTTTTCAGAAGTCATTGGAACCTCAGCGGAAATGGATGTTAAACCGGGAGCGGATGGCGGCATCCAGATCGGGGCTGATCTGGCTTCCGGCACGCGCCAGAATGTCATTCTTGCGCGCAATCGCCCGATCCAGCAACAAGGGTTTTCCGGCCTCCACCCATTCCTTCGGGCTCATCCGGTTGCCAAGCGCGGGATAGACGTATTCCGTCTGCATCAGCCGCAGCGTCTGGTCGGCGCCCAGATAGTGCCCCGGCCCGCCCAGGCAGGCCTCCTTGATCGCGTCGATGGCCACGCTGTCCTCGGTCACGTCGATCCCGCGCACGCAGCGCAGGACCTGGCCCAGGATGTCATCGCCCAGAACAAGGCTTTCCAGACAGAACCCCAGAAGCGAGGCATGCATCCCCACCGCCTCATACACCATGTTCAGCCCCGAAAGGCCGGCCAGCGTGTTGGTGATCGCCTGTTCCCAGCCCGCCTGCATGTCGGGCAGCTTGGAATCCGAAATCCCCGCCGCCGCGCCGCCCGGCAGGCCGTAGAACCGGTGCATCTGCGCGCAGCCCGCCGTCAGCAGGGCCTGTTCGGCGCTTCCGCCCGACATCGCCCCGGTCCTGAGGTCCGACACGAAGGGCCAGGTGCCGAAGATCGCCGGCGCCCCGGGCTGGATCGCGTTCACATAGACCACACCCGCCAGACATTCCGCCACCGCCTGCACGATGGCCAGCGCGATCGGTGCGGGCGCCGTGGCCCCCGCCTGCCCGGCCGACAAAAGCAGCACCGGCATGCCGCGACGCACACAATCCTCCATCACGCGGCAGGATTCCTCGGCGAATTTCATCGGCGGCACGACGAAGCAGTTGGAGTTCGACACGAAGGGCCGCGCCCGCCACGCCGCCTCGCCCCCCGCCACCATGTGCAGAAGGTCGAAACACCCCGCCACATGCGACGGGTCCGAAAAGGACGTGCCCACATGCTTGGTCGTCCCCGAAAGGCAGGCGTAAAGCGTGTTCACGTCCATGTCGAAATTGTCCACCACGTCGCGGCAGACCATCGCGCGCTGGAAGAAATGCACGTTGTCAAGGTTATGGGTGATCCGCGCCGCATTATACAGGTCTTGCGCCGTGGAATCGCGATACTCGTTGCGCTCCAGATCGACGATGTGAACCGCCGCGCCGGCCGTCCCGAAATGGACATTCGTGCCCGACAGGTGCAGGTCATGCTTTTCCTCGCGCCCGTGAAGCGTCAGGTCGCGGCAGGCCACGGCCAGCATGTCCTCGACCAGCGCGCGGGGAAACCGGATGCGCCCGTCCTCGCCCAGGATCGCCCCGGCCCCGGTCAGGATCTCGACGCCCGAGGCGGGCGCGTTCGACAGGCCCACCTCTTCCAGCGCCTGCAACGCCGCCTGATGGATGCGCGCCACGCCCGCATCGGTCAGGGGTTTGTACTGCCCGCCCGGCATCCCCGCCCGGATCGGGCGCAGCGCCTCGTCGAGGGGCGCAGACCGCGCCGCCACCCGGGCCGACCGCCCACCGGATCGCCCCGCCGACCGCCGCGCACGGGCGGGTTCACACATCTCGCCGATCTCGCTCATGGATCGCACCCTTCATTCTGGTCCATATATCCTCGGGGGGTCCGGGGGGCAGACAGCCCCCCGGCGTTCCTTGCAAGCCGTGCGGGGGGCAGTCTGCCCCCCGCCGCCGTCACATCCGCACCCGCGCGGACGCGGGGTCATACATCGGCTCTAGGCTCGCGACCGCACGGTGCCGCACGCCCGCCACCTCGATCTCGTAGGTCGAGGCCAGCACCTCGGCCTCGCTCTCGCCCTTGCAAGGCACATAGCCCATGCCGATCGCACCGCCCAAGGCGTGGCCATAGTTACCGCTGGTCACCGGGCCCACGATCCGCCCGTCACGCACGATCGCCTCGTTGTGGAACAGAAGCGGCTCGGGGTCTTCCAGCCGGAACTGCACCATCCGGCGCGCAAGCCCCGCCTCCTCTTTCCGCAGCACCGCGTCGCGCCCGATGAAATCGCCCTTGCCCGTGCGCACCGCAAAGCCAAGGCCCGCCTCCAGCACGTGATCCTCATCGGTGATGTCATGGCCCCAGTGGCGATAGGCCTTCTCGATCCGGCAACTGTCGAGCGTATGAAGACCGCAGAGCTTCACCTCGGGCGCGGCCTCCAGGATCGCCTCGAAGACATGCGCCGCCTGATCGGTCGAAACGTAAAGCTCCCATCCCAGTTCGCCCACGTAAGACACGCGATGCGCCCGCGCCAGGCCCATGCCGATCTCGATTTCCCGCGCAGTGCCAAAGGGATGTCCTGCGTTGCTGAAGTCGTTCGGGCTGACCTTGGCCATCACATCGCGCGCCTTCGGCCCCATCAGGCACAGAACCGATTCCGCCGCCGTCACATCGGTGATGACGGCGAAATCGTCGCCGACATGGCGCCGCAGCCAGGCCAGATCGCGTTGCAGCGTGGCGCCGGGCACGACCAGAAGGAAGGCGGTTTCCGAAAGCCGCGTCACCGTCAGGTCGCTTTCGATCCCGCCCCGGTCATTCAGCATCTGGGTATAGACGACGCGGCCCGCCGCCACGTCGATCCTGTTGGCGCAGACCCGTTCCAGGAACCGGCAGGCATCGCGCCCCTCGACCCGGATCTTGCCGAAGGAGGTCATGTCGAAGAGGCCCACACCCTCGCGCACGGCCATATGTTCGGCGCGCTGGTTGTCGAACCAGTTCTGCCGCTTCCAGCTGTAGCGGTATTCGCGCTCTTGCCCGTCGCGCGCGAACCAGTTGGCCCGCTCCCAGCCCGCCACCTCGCCAAAGACAGCGCCGCGCACCTTAAGATGTTCGTGCAGCGGGCTGCGCCGCACGCCGCGCGCCGTCACCACCTGCCGATAGGGGAAGTGGTCGGCATAAAGCAGGCCCAGGGTTTCCGTGACCCGCTCCTTCAGATAGCGGCGGTTCTTCTGGAAGGGCTGCGCGCGGCGGATGTCCACGTCCCACAGGTCGAAGGGCGCCTCGCCCTCGGTCAGCCAGTGCGCGATCGCCATTCCCGCCCCGCCCGAACTCTGGATCCCCACCGAGTTGAACCCCGCCACGATCCAGTAGCCCGCCAGTTCCGGCGCCTCGCCCAGGTAATAGCGGTCATCGGGCGTGAAACTTTCCGGCCCGTTGAAAAAGGTGTGGATCCCCGCCTTCTGGAACAGCGGCATCCGGTTCATAGCCATTTCCAGGATCGGGCCGAAGTGATCCCAGTCCTCAGGCAGGGTGTCGAATTCGAAATCCTCGCGGATGCCGCCCATGCCCCAGGGCTTGGCCACCGGCTCGAAGGCGCCCAGCATCATCTTGCCGGCGTCGGATTTGTAATAGGCGCATTCGTCGGGCACCCGCAGCACCGGCAGGTGCCCCAGCCCCTCGACCGGCTCGGTGACCAGATAGAAATGCTCGCAGGCATGCAGCGGCAGCGTGACGCCCGCCTCGGCGGCCATGTCGCGGCCCCACATGCCGCCGCAGTTGATGACCACATCGGCGGCGATATGGCCCGCGTCGCCGCCGGCCTGCCATTCCACCCCCGTCACCCGGCCGCCCGCGCGGGTCACGCCCGTGACCTTCACATTCTCAAGGACCGTGGCGCCCCGCATCCGCGCGCCCTTGGCCAGCGCCATGGCGATATTGGCCGGATCGCATTGCCCGTCCAAGGGCAGATGCACCGCGCCCACCACGTCACCCACTTCAAGATGGGGATACATCGCCTTGACTTCGCTTGGGGAAATCTCGTGCACATCGACGTCGAAGATGCGCGCGACCGTGGCCTGGCGCAGCAGTTCTTCATGCCGTTCCCTCGTCAGCGCGACCGAGATGGAGCCCACCTGCCGCATCCCCGTGGCGATGCCCGTCTCGGCCTCGAGCTTGACGTAAAGATCGGCGGTGTATTTCGCCAGCCGCGTCATGTTGGCGGATGCACGCAACTGCCCGATCAGGCCTGCCGCATGCCATGTCGTGCCGCTGGTCAGGCGCTTGCGTTCCAACAGCACGATATCGGTCCAGCCGGCCTTGGCCAGATGATAGGCCACCGAACAGCCCGCCACACCGCCCCCGATGATGACCGCCCGCGCGCGATCCGGAACCCCTGCCATGTCCTTCGTCCTTCAACCTGATCCAAATACCCTGCGGGGGGTGCGGGGGGCGCAAAGCCCCCCGCTCCTGCCCGCTCAGCCGCGCAGCCGCGCGTTCTCCGCATCCCAGACTGGCGCATCGGCCAGAACCTCGGCCGGGTAACGCCCCCCGAAAATCTCCACCTCGACCCTCGTTCCCGGCGTGGCCAGGTCGGCCCGCAGCATCCCCAGGGCCAGACAGGCCTCCACCCGATGGCCCCAGTATCCGCTGGTCGTCTCGCCCACGACGCGCCCCTCGTGCCAGATCGTCGACATGTAGGGCGGGTCGCAGTCACCAGCCTCGACCTTCAGCGTGACGAACCGCTTGGCGAAACCCGCCTGCTTTTCCGCCGCCAGCGCCGCGCGGCCCCGGAAATCGGGCTTCGACCAGTCGATGAACCGCTCCAGCCCGCCCTGCAGCACCGTGTAGTCTGTCGAAAGATCGCCCTTCCAGGCGCGATAGCCCTTTTCGATCCTCAGCGAATTCAGCGCGAACATGCCGAAGGGCCGCAGGCCCCGCGGCTTGCCCGCCGCTATGACCGCATCCCAGACCCGCGGCGTATCCGCCACGCGGGAATGGATTTCCCATCCCAGCTCGCCCGCGAAAGAGACCCGCATCAGCACGACCTCGGCACCCGCGATCCGCGCCGTCTGGAAGCTCAGCCATCCGCGCGAAAGGTCCGCGTCCGACACCTCCGCCAGGATCGCGCGGCTGGCCGGTCCGGTCAGGATCTGCGTGGCCCAGCCTTCGGTTTCATCGGTCAGGGCCAGACCCGGCTCCATGTGGCGCTCCAGCCATTCGCGGTCATGGGCCTGTGCGGTCGCCGCCGTGATCAGCCAGAATTCGTCGGGGCCAAGGCTGGCCACGCTCATCTCGGTCACGATCCGGCCCTTGGCGTCGGCGAAATAGGCCAGCCCCAGACGCCCCTCGCGCGGGACCTTGCCGGTGATCTGGCGCGACAGCCAGTCGGCCGCCCCCGCCCCCGTCAGGCGGAACCGGGAAAAGCCCGGCAGGTCAAGGATGCCCGCCGCGTCGCGCACCGCCAGACATTCCTCGCGCACGGCGCCAAACCAGGGGCCTTCGCGATCCCAGGTGCGCTGCGCCTCTTCCGACGTGTCATCGCCCGGCCGCGCATACCACAGCGCGCGTTCCCAGCCGTTGTAGGCCCCGAACTGCGCACCCATCGCCGCCACCCGGTCATGCACCGGCGACAGTTTCTTCATCCGGCCCACGGGCCAGGCGTGATGCGGGAAATGGATGGCGTATTCGTGCCCGTAAACCTCCATCCCCTTCTTCACGCAATAGTCCGGGTCCTCGAATCCGGTGAACCGGCGCGGGTCACATGACCACATGTCCCATTCGGTCGCCCCCTCCGTCACCCATTCGGCGAGGACCTTGCCCGCGCCGCCTGCCTGGCAGATCCCGAAGGTGAAGACGCAGGCCTCGAATGCATTGGGCACGCCCGGCATCGGGCCAATCAGCGGGTTGCCGTCGGGCGTGTAGGGGATCGGGCCGTTGATGACCTTGGTCAGGGCGGCCTTTTCCAGAAGCGGCACGCGCGCCATCGCGTCGCCGATGTACCATTCCAGCCGCTCCAGATCGTCGGGGAACAGCTGGAAGCTGAAATCCTCGGGGAACGGGTCGTCGGGCGACACCCAATGCGCCTTGCAGTTACGTTCATAGGGGCCAAGGTTGAAGCCGTATTTCTCTTGCCGCAGGTAATAGGAACTATCCACGTCGCGCAGAAGCGGCAGCTTGTGCCCCGCCGATTTCGACCAGCTTTCCAGTTCCGGGATCGTGTCGAACAGCAGGTACTGGTGGCTCATCACCATCATCGGCAGGTCGCGGCCGAACCATTTGCCCACCTCGCGGGCGTAATAGCCGGCGGCGTTCACCACGATCTCGCAGCGGATGTCGCCCTTGGGGGTGCTGATCACCCATTCGTCGCCCTCTCGCCGGGCACCGGTCGCGGGGCAGAACCGTTCGATCCGCGCACCCATCTGGCGGGCGCCCTTGGCCAGCGCCTGCGTCAGCTGCGCCGGGTCGATGTCGCCGTCGTAGGGATCGTAAAGCGCACCGGTCAGGTCGTGGGTTTCAAGGAAGGGATAGCGGTCGCGGATCTCGCCGGGGGAAAGGATGTTCAGGTCCATTCCCTGATAACGGCCCATGCCCACGACCCGCTGGAATTCCTGCAGCCGTTCCTTCGTATGGCCCAGACGCACCGACCCGGTGACATGGTAGTTCATCGGGTAATCGACCGCCGCCCCCAGCCCGCGGTACAGCTCGGCCGAATAGCGCTGCATGTTCATGATCGACCACGAGGAGGAGAACGTGGGCACGTTGCCCGCCGCGTGCCAGGTGCTGCCCGCCGTCAGTTCGTTCTTTTCCAGAAGGACGCAATCCGTCCACCCGACCTTGCACAGGTGATAGAGGGCGGATGCGCCCACGGCCCCCCCGCCGATGATCACGACGCGCGCGGATGTGGGGAAATCTGACATGGGGTCCTCCGGTCTTTTGACGCACTATCCTCGGGCGACAGGGCGCTTTCAATTCTGGCGCGGGCCGGATATTGATCGGAAAATCCGATCAGTCCTTTCACGGGGCCCCGCCGATGCAGATCGAGTTTCTGGAAACCTTCCTGGACCTTGTGGAAACCCGCAGCTTCAACCGCACGGCCGAGCGGATGGGGCTGACGCAATCCACCGTTTCGGGGCGCGTCTCGGCACTGGAACAGGCGCTTGGTGGGGTGCGGCTGTTCCGCCGCTCGCGCGCGGGAACCGAGCTGACGACCGAGGGGCTGAAGTTCGAGACCCACGCCCGCAACCTGCGCCGCGAATGGACCGAGGCGAGGCGGCGCATGACGCCCACGGGCGAGGCCGCGCTGTCGGTCAAGCTGGGCATCCAGAACGATCTGGCCGCGCGTCACATCGGCGACTGGGTGGCCGATTTCCGCCGCGCCCTGCCGCAGACCTCGTTCTACATCGAACCGGATTACTCGGCGCAGATGTGCGCCGATCTGGTGACGGGCGTACAGGATTTCGCCGTGCTGTTCAGCCCCAAGCCGCACCCCGACCTGCATTTCGCGACCGTGGGCGAGGTGCGCTATCGCATGGTCTCTTCCGATGCCGACCGGCGAGAGGGGCTGGTGGCGGATCGCTACATCTTTGCCCATTTCTCGCCCGCGTTCGAGGCGGCGCATCGCGCGCAACTGCCCGAACTGTCGGGCGCCGCGCTGTCGGTCGGGCAAAGCGCTAGCGTCGCAGCACTTCTGGGGGCGATGGGGGGCGCGGGCTATGTGCTTGAGGATACGGCAGCCGACCTGATCGGCGCCGGGCGGTTCCGGGCGGTTCAGGATGCGCCGGTGCTGTCGCAACCCGTCTATGCCGCGATGCACCTGCGCAATCGCACCGCGCCACTGCACCGCCGCCTGACCGCGATCGTAAGCCGCAACCTCGCCCGCCGCTGACTTGGCAGCGCCGGGCAATGCGCCTAGGCTCGGCCCGCCCAGACAGGAGACGAGCCCATGCACTATGCCCCCGGACGCGAAGCCTGCCCGCTGCCCTTTTCGCCCTTCAAGTCCTGCACCGTGCCGCGACCAATCGGCTGGATCTCGACCGTCTCGCGGGGGGGCGTGGCGAACCTTGCCCCCTACAGCCAGTGGCAGAACCTGACCTTCGATCCGCCGATGGTGATGTTCGCCGCCAATCTCTATTCCGACGGGCGACGCAAGCACACGGTGATCAATGCCGAGGAAACCGGCTGGTTCGTCTGGAACATGGCTACCTACGACCTGCGCGAGGCGGTCAACATCTCGGCTGCGGAATGGCCCGAGGGGGTGGACGAATTCGTGAAGGCGGGCGTCACGCCCGAAGCCTGCATCGAGGCACCCGGCCCCCGCGTGGCCGAAAGCCCCGCGCATTTCGAATGCCGCCACCTGTCCACCCACCGCCTGCGCGGCAATTCCCCCCATGGCTGGGTCGAGGTGGTCTACGGCGAGGTCGTCCACATCCATGTGAAGGACGAGGTGCTGACGGCGGAGGGCAAGCTCGACATCCCCCGGATCCGCCCGCTCGCGCGGCTGGGGTATTACGACTACACTTCGGTCACCGAGGTGTTCGAAATGCGGGTGCCCGGTGCCTCTGGCGCGGCTCAGGCCGGGCTGGAGGGCAAGGCCTAGGCGCAAAGCCGCCCGGCGGCCGGTGCGGGCATTGCCGGAACAGACGGGGCACACTATCTTGTTGAAGGCGGGTCCGGTCGGGGCAGCGCAAGGCGGGCCGGGACAAAACGCCCGATGGTCATTGGTGCGCCGGAAGGTCTATGCTAACAACGGTGCAGTTGCAGAAGGCGGGGCAATGTCGTTGGACACAGATCACCGTATGATCCTGACGCAGGACACAACGACCGAAGGGTGCAACGCCCTTTCGGCCGACGAGATGATGACGCAGGCGCAATCCGCGGCGAACTTTCTCAAGGCGCTGTCGCACGAAGGCCGCCTGATGATCCTCTGCCACCTGCAATCGGGCGAGAAATCCGTCACCGAACTGGAACACCTGCTGGAATCCCGTCAGGCCGCTGTCAGCCAGCAACTCGCGCGGCTTCGGATGGAGGGGCTCGTGGGCTGCCGCCGCGAAGGCAAGGCGATCTACTATTCGATCCAGGACCCGAAGGTCGCCACCGCGATCGGGATGGTCTATGAGATGTTCTGCCGCAAGGCGTGACCCGGACCCGGCGGGCCGCGTTCTTCCCGAACGCTGCGGGCGAAACGGAAACGGCGCGAGGTGTTCCTCGCGCCTTCCTTTATTGCCGCACCCGTGCCAACCTGTTGTCAGTTGACAACGAGCACCGGCCAGATCATGTCGTTCAGCAGGCCCGCATCCGCACCGTCCAGCCGGATCGTGCCGCCGTTGCCGAGGTTGATCACCGCCTGATCCCCGTCCTGGACGAAGAACCGCCCGTTCAGCGCCGCAAAGCCGAACAGGTCCATTCCTTCCACGGTCAGCCAGTCTTCGGCCAGGTCGAAATCGGTGATCGTGTTGATCGAGACCTTGCGGATATTGCCAAAGGTGAAATCGAACGTATCGGCCCCGTCCCCGCCCGAAAGCAGATGGTCGCCGCCCTTGTCCATCCGCGCGACCAGCAGGTCATTGCCCGCGCCGCCCGAAAGCGTGCTGTTCTGGACGCTGGAGTAAAGCGTGTCATCGCCCTCTTCGCCGTAAAGCCGGTCGCCCCCTGCATGGGCATAGATCACGTCAGCCCCGTCGCCGCCGAACAGCCAGTCACTGCCGTTCTTGCCGGCAAGCGTGTCATCGCCGTTGCCGCCGTAAAGCGTGTCATTTCCGGAATCGCCCACGAGCACGTCATCGCCGTTGGCACCGTCCAGGTTGTTGTTGCCCAGGCCGCCATAGATGACCTCGTCCTCGCCCAGGCCGATGATCGTATCGTCTCCGGCAAGGCCGTAGGCGCGGAAGATGTCCTCGGCTGTCAGCCCGTCGAAATGCAGGATGTCGCCGGTGACATGGGTAAAGCGCAGGCCGGTGGCGGTGGTCACCAGATAGGCCCCGGAATTGAAGATCGTCGCGGCCGAGGCGCCGTCGATTTCCAGATCATCCTCGAACGGGTCGAAATCCGTCAGTTGCAGTTCCGAGACATCGGGATCGGAGGCCAGGGTCAGCCGGAAAAGATCGGCCCCCGCCCCGCCTTCCAGAACGTGGTTGCCCCCCAGATCGAGCCGGGCCACCAGCGTGTCGTCGCCCGCGCCACCCACCAGCGTGGAACTGCGCCCGCCGCTGTCAAGCAGGTCCGCACCCTCGCCGCCGAAGATCTGGTTGTTGCCGTTGGTGCCGAACAGCGTGTCGTCGCCATTGCCGCCGATCAGGGTGTCGTCTCCACCGCCGCCGTAGACCTCGTCATTGCCGTCGCCGCCGTCGAGATAGTCGTCCCCGCCAAGGCCGTTGATGCTGTCATTTCCGCCAAGGCCGAAGACCACATCGACAAGCGCCGATCCGCGCAGGCCGTTGTCACCGTCATCGCCGGACAGAAGCTGGTCGAAGATGGCGGGATGGGGCGGGGGCGTCAAAGGCATGGCGTGCTCCTACACAAAAACCTGTCACTGCACGCGCCTCGGCTGCGCGGGTTTCACCCGTCGTTGACTCGTGAATATGCCCCCACGCCACAAATTTGCCAGCATTTGTTCATATTCTCCACAGTCGCGCCACAATCACGCCGCAATCGAACGGATTGCCCCTGCCCTGCGGCCACCCCTCAACCACAGGGTGCAGAGGGCGCGGATGCCAGCGCGAATCGGCCGCGGCATCAGGGGGTGGTTGCGGGCCATCGACCCTTGACCCCGCGCGGAACCCGCGCGCGCGGCAAGGAACGGCCCGCCTTCCGCATCGCCTGCGGCCGGGACAGGCCATCCGGGGCGCGGACCGGCGTCCGAAGGTCCGTTTCGCGGCAAGGAACGCGGCGACAGGTCAAGTCGGGAAAACCCGACCATTGCCCCTTTCCTGCGACTTTTCCGCTTTGATCTCAGCGCCCTAAACGAAAGTCGTAGGGGCCGTTCCGGCCCATAAGCCCCGGTTTAGGGCCGCTTCGTCCGGGTTTATTGACCGGCCCCGAACCCCGCCCCTACCACCGTTTCACGAGTTGATTTTTCACATGTGAAGGGAGGCGCGCGTGCCTGTCAGCATTCCCGGCGAGATCCCCGGAGACACCACCACGACGGCAATCATCAATCCGACCGTCAACGACACCTACGAATCGACGCTTGGAACCAATGGCGATGCCGACTGGTGGCGCATCAGCCTGACGGCGGGGCTGACCTATGACTTCACCCTGACCGGTAACGGCGGGCCGAACAGCCTTGACGACGGGATCCTCGAGATCCTGACCGCCACCGGCACCAGGGTTTCCGGCAGCGGCGGGGCCTATTACGGGTCGATCCTGGGATCGATCACCTCGGCCACGGGGGGCACCTTTCATGTCCAGGTCCGGGATGGCGCCAATTTCGACAACCTGGCCGAGGGCGATTACATCATCACCGCGCGCACCGATGACACGGTGGTCAACAACGCCACCACCACCGCGCAGATCACCGGCAGCGGCATCACATCGGGCGCGCTCGGCCAGTCGCATGACAGCGACTGGTATCGCGTGACCCTGACCGAAGGGCTGAGCTATGGCTTCACCCTGGTCGGCGACGGCAGCGCCAACACGCTCGACCTCGCAAGCCTCACGATCCGGTCGGCCACCGGCACCCGGCTTGACAGCACGAACGAGGAAGGCACGGCCAGCTGGACCGCGCTGTCCACCGGCACCTATTTCATCGATGTCTCGGACCGGATCCTTTACGACTTCCTGGCCGAGGGCAATTTCCGCATCATCGCCGCCATGTCCGACAGCGTGCGCAACGATGCCGAAACCGGGGCCGGCATGATCGACGGGCAGCGCATCGGCGGGCAGATCGACGTGCATGGCGACGGCGACTGGTACGGGTTCAACGCGGTGGCGGGCCGCACCTATACCGTGCGGCTGACCGGCAACGGTGCCGCGAACGATCTGGAATACAAGACGATCCGCATCTTCGACAGTTCGGGCCGCCAGATCGCGTCGGACCGCGACACCCGGGAAGGCGGCGTCGCGACCGTGACCTTCACCGCCAGCGTCTCGGGGCGCATCTATCTTTCGGCGGAAGGGTCGGATTATGCGCAGTCCAACACGCGCGAAACCGGCGGGTTCTTCCTGCAGATCACGTCGGATGCGGTGGTGGTGAACGGCACCGGCGCGAACGAACACCTGACCGGGGTCGAGGTGAACAACCGCATCTCGGGACTTGGCGGCAACGACAGCGTCTATGGCGCGAACGGCAACGACCTTGTCATGGGCGGCACCGGCAATGACCTTGTCGATGGCGGGGAAGGCAATGACACCCTGCGCGGCGAGGCGGGCAACGACACCCTGTCGGGGGGCGCGGGGATCGACACGGCGGACTACAGCGGGTCCGCCCCGGTTCGCGTGAACCTGTCGGTGACGTCGGCCCAGAACACCGGACAGGGCATCGACCGCATCTTCGGGGTCGAGAACGTGCAGGGCGGCAGCCGAAATGACGCGATCACCGGAAACGGCGGGGCGAACCTGCTGATCGGCGGCGGCGGCAACGACACGCTGAAAGGCGGCGCGGGAAACGACCGGTTGCAGGGCGATGCCGGCAACGACCTGATGCTGGGCGGCACCGGCAAGGATTGGGCCGTCTTCACCGGGTCGGCGGCGGTGACGGTGAACCTGGGCCTGACGGGGGCGCAGAATACCGGTTGGGGACGCGACACGATCCGCGAGATCGAGAACGTCCTGTCCGGCGCGGGCCGCGATACGCTGACCGGCAGCAGAGCGGCCAATATCCTTGACGGCGGCGCGGGGAATGACCGGCTGTCGGGTGCGGGCGGCAATGACACGCTGATCGGCGGGACGGGCCGCGACAACCTGCGCGGCGACGGCGGGCGCGACGCGTTGAACGGCGGGACCGGCAACGATACCCTGACGGGCGGCGCGGGGGCGGACAGGTTCGAATTCAACCGCGGGACGGATGCCGATACCGTCACCGATTTCCGCAACAACACCGATACGCTGGCCTTCGGCGGATTCGGGTTCTTCAGCGTGGACCAGGTTCTGGCGCTCGCGAGCCAGAGGAACGGCAACGTGATCTTCGATCTGGGCGGCGGCGACCGCGTCGTGGTGCTGAACAGCACGATCAACGCGCTGGCCGACGATATCGTCCTGATCTGACGGGCCGGACCGCGTGCGCCCGGTGGACCGGCCCCATCGCAGGGCCGGTCAGGCGATCGGGCGCATCAGCTCCACCTCGTCGCCATTCCGGATCGCCGTGTAGAAACAGGACCGCCGGTTGGTGTGGCAGGCCGGGCCCTCCTGGGTGACGCGCAGAAGCAGGCAGTCGCGGTCGCAATCGACCCGCATCTCGACCAGGCGCTGCACATGGCCCGAGGTTTCGCCCTTGGCCCAGAAGGCCTGCCGCGACCGCGACCAGTAGGTGACCTGCCCCGTGGAAAGCGTGCGCGCCACCGCGTCCGCGTTCATCCACGCCATCATCAGGACATCGCCCGTGGCATCGTCCTGCGCGATGGCCGGGATCAGGCCATTCGCGTCATACTTCAGGCTTGCCGGGTCGAAGGTCATGGGATGCATCCTTTGCAAAGGCGGCGGGCGGGTCTATCTAAGGGCAAGGCCGCCGCGAAGGAAGCCCCGAAACCGGGGCCCTGTGTTGGGCGGGGCAAGCGCGGAAGGGGCGCGGAACGGGCGATGTCTGACAGCGATCTGATCAAGCTTTATTCGGGACGCATCCTGGAACTGGCCGCCGACATCCCGCATCTGGGCCGCCTGCCCGCCCCCCAGGGCACGGCGCGGAAACGCTCGCCCCTCTGCGGGTCCACGGTGACGGTCGATGTGGTGCTGAAGGACGGGCGGATCGCCGAATTCGCGCAGGACGTGAAGGCCTGTGCCCTGGGGCAGGCTTCGGCCGCGGTGGTGGGCCGCGCGGCGATCGGGCTGAACCGCGCCGAGGTAGAGGCCGCCCGCGACGGATTGCGCGCCATGCTGAAGGACGGCGGCCCCGTGCCCGCCCCCCCGTTCGACGGGTTCGAGGTGCTGACGCCCGCGCGGGACTATCGCAATCGCCACGCCTCGATCCTTCTGGCGATCGAGGCGACGGCCGAGGCGATGGCTGCGGCAGAGGCCGCCACGGCCGCGGGACACGCCGAAAGCTGACCGCGGGACGGCGGATTTCCGGGAATCGGCGCCCGAAACGGGCCTGAAAAGAAAAAGCCGCCGCTTCCGGGACGGGAAGCGGCGGCAAGTGGCGTGTCTGGTGGGCCGAGGACGGGGCGGCGGGACAGTGCCGCCCGTTCGGGCGTCAGAGGCAGACGCGGCTGGCATCCCTTGGGGACGGATGCCAAGGCCCGAAAGGCAGACCGCAGGCAGAACGGATGGGTCAGAGAAGACCCGGCAAATAGAGCGCAAAGGCCAGAAGCGCGAACAACGACACCACGCCCGCAGCCTCTTCGGCCAGAGTGTCGGGCGACCGGGTGAGGACGGATTTGATTTCCTTTAACATCGTTGTCAGCTCCCTTCCTTGTTGCCCGATTGTTCTCATGTCTGGCGCGATTCGTAAAGAACTTTTTAAGAACATTTGCGAACAAAGTGGAATTCGCGACCTGTGACACAGACGGACGAGGGGCTTTGCCCCCCGCACCCCCCAGGATATTTGGGCCAGAATGAAAGGGTCAGCCGACCGAGATCAGGCGGATGGCGCGGTCCTGGTCGAGCAGCCAGAGAAGGATGCGCGCGGCGCGACCGCGCGGGCTTTCCAGGGCCGGGTCTTCGGCCAGAAGGCGGCGCGCGTCGGCCTGGGCCACCTCCATCAGCGCGGCCTGCCGTTCCAGATCGGCGACGCGGAACCGGGGCAGGCCAGATTGCGCGGTGCCGATCAGGTCGCCCGCGCCGCGCATGGCGAGGTCTTCCTCGGCGATGCGGAAGCCGTCCTCGGTATCGCGCAGGATCTGCAAGCGCCGTTCGCCGCCTTCGGTCAGGGGCGGCTGATACATCAGAAGGCAGGTGGATTGCGCCGCCCCCCGCCCCACCCGTCCGCGCAACTGGTGCAGTTGGGCAAGGCCGAAGATCTCGGCCCGTTCGATCACCATGATCGAGGCATTGGGCACGTTCACCCCCACCTCGATCACAGTGGTGGCGACCAGGACCTTGGTCTGCCCGGCCACGAACCGGGCCATCGCGGCATCCTTTTCGGCAGGCGGCATCTGGCCGTGGACCAGCCCCACAACCCCGTCGCCCAGGGCAGCGCGCAGGGTGGCAAAGCGTGCCTCGGCGCTGGCGTAATCCAGTACCTCGCTGTCCTCGACCAGGGGGCAGACCCAATAGGCCTGCCGCCCCTCGGCCACCGCGCGCGTCAGATGGGCGACCACCTCATCCATCCGGGCGGCGGATATGAGCGCGGTCTTCACCGGCTTGCGGCCGGCGGGCTTCTCATCCAGCACCGAGACATCCATGTCGCCGTAACTGGCCAGCGCCAGGCTGCGCGGGATGGGCGTTGCCGTCATCACCAGCACATCCGTCGCCTGCCCCTTGGCACCCAGTTCCATGCGCTGCGCGACGCCGAAGCGGTGCTGTTCGTCCACGATGGCCAGCCGCAGGTCGTGAAAGACCACGTCCTTCTGGAAGACGGCATGGGTTCCGACCAGCACATGGATGTCGCCACGAGCGAGATCGGCGAGCTTGGCCGCGCGGTCCGCCCCCTTGTCGCGGCCGGTCAGCAGCTCCAGCCGGACGCCCGCCGCCCGGGCCAGGGGGCCCAGGCCTTCCAGATGCTGACGGGCAAGGATTTCGGTGGGCGCCATCATCACCCCCTGCCCGCCCGCCTCGACCGCGATGAGCAGCGCCATGAAGGCGACCAGCGTCTTGCCCGCCCCCACATCGCCCTGAAGCAGCCGGTTCATCCGCAAGGGCGCGGCCATGTCGGCGGCGATCTCGGCCACGGCGCGGGTCTGGGCGGCGGTCGGGGCATAAGGCAGGCTGTCCAGCACCTGCGCCTGAAGCCGGCCCGTGCCACGGGTTTCCACGCCCTTGCCCTTGCGCAGCGTCTGGCGCGCCAGCGTCAGCGTCAGCTGATGGGCGAAAAGCTCGTCATAGGCGAGGCGCTGGCGATAGGGCGCCGTGGGCGCGATATCGGCGGCGGTGCGCGGGGCATGGACGGCGCCGACCGCCACGCGCCAATCGGGCCAGCCCTCGCGCGTCTTCAGATGGGGGTCGATCCATTCGGGCAGGTCAGGGGCGCGGGCCAGCGCCGATTGCGCGGCTTTCGTCACCGCCTTCTGCGTGACGCCGGCGGTCAGGGGATAGACCGGCTCGAACTCGGGCAACTCGTCCGCCTCTTCGGGGCGCAGGACGTGGTCGGGATGGACCATCTGCGCCACACCATCGAACAGCTCCACCCGCCCCGAGACCAGCCGCCGCTGGCCGGTGGGCAGGAGTTTCGACAGGTAATCGCCCCTGGCGTGGAAGAAGACGCACTGGAATTCCACCCCCTGCCCGTCGCGCACCATGACCCGGTAGGGCCCACCCTTGCGGCGAGGCGGGAAATGGCCGCCCACCGTGACCTCGACCGTCAGGGTCGCGGGCGGCACCACATCGCGCAGGCCCGACCGCCGGGCGCGGTCGATGCCGGAATGGGGCAGCAGGAACAATAGGTCCTTCGGCCGTTCCACGCCGAGGCCTGCGAAGGCGCGCGCGGTCTTGGGGCCGACGCCTTCCAGCGTTTCCAGTTCCGCATAAAGCGGAAAGAGGATCTCGGGCCGCGTCATGCGCCCGAGATGAGGGCGAGCCATTCGTCCTCGTCGATCATCCGGACGCCCAGACGTTCGGCATCCTTTGCCTTCGATCCGGCGCCGGGGCCTGCGATGACCAGATCGGTCTTGGCGCTGACCGATCCGGCGACCTTGGCGCCCAAGGCCTCGGCCCGCGTCTTGGCCTCGGCGCGGGTCATCCGGGTGAGCGTGCCGGTGAAGACCACGGTCTTGCCCGCGACGGGGCTGTCGAGCGGGGCGCGGGCGGCCACATCCTCGACCGTCAGATGCGCCACCAGCGCATCGATCGCGGCCCGTTCGGCGGGATTGGCGAAGGCGTTGACCAGCGAGGCCGCCATCACCGCGCCCACCCCGTCAATGGCCGTCAGTTCCGCCCACTGCGCCCCCTCGCCGGGGGTGGCCGCCGTCATCGCGGCCTCGAAGGCCGTCCAGGAATGGTAGTGGTTGGCCAGAAGATTGGCCGAGCTTTCGCCGACATGGCGGATGCCCAGGGCGAAGATCAGCCGGTTGAGCGGGATCTTCCGCCGTTCGTCGATCGCAGCAAAGAGGTTCGCCGCCGATTTCTCGCCCCAGCCGTCACGGTTCTTCAGCTTCTGCAAGGGGTTGGCCGCATCGCGGGCCTGAAGGGTGAAGATATCGGCGGGCTGGCGGATCGGCAGGACGGGGTCGTGAAAGAACATCTCGACCTGTTTTGCGCCCAGGCCCTCGATGTCGAAGGCCCCGCGCGAGACGAAGTGTTTCAGCCGTTCGACCCCCTGCGCCGGGCAGATCAGCCCGCCGGTGCAGCGGCGGACGGCGTCGCCCTCCTCGCGCAGGGCGGGCGAGCCGCACTCCGGGCAGAGGGTGGGAAATTCGTAGGGCACCGCATCCGCCGGTCGGCGCGACAGGTCCACATCGGCGATCTTCGGGATCACGTCGCCCGCGCGGTAGACCTGCACCCAGTCGCCCACGCGGATGTCCTTGCCCTCGCGGATCGGGTTGCCGCGCGCGTCGCGTCCGGCAATGTAATCCTCGTTGTGCAGGGTCGCGTTCGACACGACGACCCCGCCGACGGTGACGGGCGACAGGCGCGCGACCGGCGACAGCGCCCCGGTCCGGCCCACCTGGATGTCGATCGCCTCGAGCCGGGTCCAGGCCAGTTCGGCGGGAAACTTGTGCGCGATGGCCCATCTGGGCGTGGTCGACCGGAAGCCGAGCCGCGCCTGAAGCGCCAGATCATTGACCTTGTAGACGACCCCGTCGATGTCATAGCCGAGCGTCGCGCGCTGCGTCTCGATCACGCGGTAATGCGCCATGAGCGCCTCCGGGCCGTCGCAGAGACGGGTCAGCGGGTTCACCGCAAAGCCAAGCTGCCCCAGCCGTTCGATCGCGCCCATCTGCGTGGCGGCCAGCGGCGCCGAATGGGCGCCCCAGGAATAGGCGAAGAACCTCAGCGGCCTGTCGGCCGTGATCCGGGCATCCAGCTGGCGCAGCGATCCGGCCGCCGCGTTGCGCGGATTGGCAAAGGTCTTGCCGCCCCGCTGGGACTGGCGCGCGTTCAGCGCGGCGAAATCGGCGTGGCTCATGTAGACCTCGCCACGCACTTCCAGCACATCGGGCGCGCCGGTCAGGCGATGGGGAATGTCGGCGATGGTGCGGGCGTTTTCGGTGACGTTCTCGCCCACCTCGCCGTCGCCGCGGGTTGCCGCCTGAACCAGCACGCCGCCCTCGTACCTGAGCGACAGCGACAGCCCGTCGATCTTGGGTTCGGCGGTGAAATCCAGGGGGCCCGCGTGGCCCAGATACTTGCGCACCCGGTCGACGAAATCGGCGGCGTCCTCTTCGTCGAAGGCGTTTTCGAGGCTCAGCATCCGCACCTCGTGCCGGACCTTGGCAAAGCCTTCGGCGGGGGCTGCCCCCACCTGTTCGCTGGGGCTGTCGGGGCGTTTCAGGGCCGGAAAACGCGCCTCGATCGCAGCGTTGCGGCGCTTGAGCGCGTCATAGTCGGCATCCGGGATCTCCGGCGCGTCCTCGGTGTGATAGGCGCGGTTCGCGCGGGCGATGGCCGCGGCCAGACGGTCCAGCTCGGCGCGCGCTTCCGCCTCGGTCAGAGCCTCCACCGCCCTGTCGGCTGCCCCGTTCGCCGCCCCGTTCACCGTCATTCCACCCTCCGCGCCTGCCGTCCCCTTGGTTTAGGAGAGCGACGCCGGGAAATCCAGCGCCTTGCCATCGGGCCCCGTGGCCGACCGCCGCGCCCCCCCCCCGCACCGACCAAGGGGCACATGGACGCCCGGGCGCGCTGGCTGAATTGGGTCAGGGCCACCGGGCGGGCAACCCGGTGCTGTGGCCATCGTGCGCACGGGCAACCGGGCACATGGGCAACCGGGCACATGGGCAACCGGGCACATGGGCAACCGGGCGCATCAGCCACCCGGCACATCAGCCGCCGGATGCACGGGCAACCTGACGCACGGGCCTTCGGGCGAGCGGCTCACCTGACACACGGACCATCGAAGACGCTTGTCCGCAAAAGAACGGGCGGCCTTTCGCGGTTCCTGTCGTTCGCCTTGCATCGGGCGCAAAGGCCATCGGGGCCGCTTGTCTTGGGTGGCGGGGTCGCTTGCCTCGGGGACGCGGTGCAGGACCGGCGCGGACGCATGCGCGCGCGGGCGGCACCGGGAGCGTGCCACGGCACGCGCGGGTCAGGCCCCCATCGCGATCTTGCGCAGGTTCCCCGTGTCGGGCGTGGGGTCGCGCAGCACATAGCCCCGGCCCCAGACCGTTTCGATATAGTTCTGACCGCCCGTCGCCTCTGCCAGTTTCTTGCGCAGCTTGCAGATGAAGACATCGATGATCTTCAGTTCGGGTTCGTCCATGCCGCCGTAAAGGTGATTGAGGAACATCTCTTTCGTCAGGGTGGTGCCCTTCCTGAGGCTCAGAAGTTCCAGCATCTGGTATTCCTTGCCGGTCAGGTGCACGGGCGTTCCGTCCACATCCACCGTCTTGGCGTCAAGGTTGACCGAAACCTGGCCCGTCCGGATCACCGATTGCGAATGGCCCTTCGACCGGCGGATGATGGCATGGATACGCGCGATCAATTCGTCGCGGTGAAAGGGCTTGGTCAGATAGTCATCGGCCCCGAAACCGAACCCCTTGATCTTGTTGTCGGTATCGTCGGCCCCCGACAGGATCAGGATCGGCGTTTCCACCCGCGCAAGACGCAACTGGCGCAGCACCTCATGCCCGCTCATGTCGGGAAGGTTCAGGTCCAGCAGGATCAGGTCGTAATCGTAAAGCTTGGCCAGATCGATGCCGTCCTCGCCCAGGTCGGTGCAATAGACGTTCAGGTTGGAATGGGTCAGCATCAGCTCGATGCTGCGAGAGGTGGTGGGGTCGTCCTCAACCAGTAAGATGCGCATTCGAATGTCTCCGTCAGAAGCCAGGTTCGTCAGGGAATGTGGAAGCGTAATGGTTAACCGCACGTTACTGTGGCAGAACGAAATGAGAAAACAATCTAAAGTTGTCGATATTTTTGAAGCGCCGTCACTTTCAGCCCGTCGGGGCCGTGCCGGGCCACCGCGTCGTGCCACAGCAGGAACTCTTCCTCCGACAGGCCATAGCGTTCGCAGGCCTCTGCCCGTGTGATCAGGCCGTGCGCCACGGCCCGCACCACGATGGCCTTGCGGCTGGCCACCCAGCGGCGCGTGTCGGCCGGCGGCAGATCGGCCCGCGAAAGGATTGTCCCGTCCGGCAGCGTCACCTGCCGCGGACCGTGGACTTTTTTCAGATACATGGCGCACTCCTTCCTGCACACACCCGCAAACGGCGCCAGACTGGCGGCCTGTGTTTAAACAAGGGTGAAGCCCGGGGTTGAGTGTGCCGAGCATTTTCCTATATTCCGCTGGAATTCCGGCGGCGCGGCCGCCCTCTCCCCGCAAAGGCATGGTCCGATGGCGCTTGATCAACCGCTGAACTCGCTGGGTCTGGCCAAGGCTCCGAAGGACACGCGCGTCGTGGTCGCGATGTCGGGGGGCGTCGATTCCTCGGTCGTGGCTGCGATGCTCGCCGAGGAAGGCTATGACGTGGTGGGTGTCACGCTGCAGCTTTACGATCACGGCGCGGCCCTGGCCAAGAAAGGCGCCTGCTGCGCGGGCCGCGACATCCATGACGCGCGCCGCGTGGCCGAAACGATGGGCTTTCCGCATTACGTGCTGGATTACGAGAACACCTTCCGCGAGGCGGTGATCGACGAATTCGCCGATGCCTATCTGGCGGGCGCGACGCCGGTGCCCTGCATCCGTTGCAACGAACGGGTGAAGTTCAAGGACCTTCTGGCCACGGCCAAGGATCTGGACGCCGATTGCATGGCGACGGGCCATTACATCCAGCGCAAGATGGGCGCGGCGGGGGCGGAATTGCACTGTGCCGCCGACCCGGCCCGCGACCAGAGCTATTTCCTGTTCTCGACCACGCCCGAGCAACTGGATTACCTGCGCTTTCCGCTGGGTCATCTGGCGTCGAAGGCGGAAACGCGCGCGCTGGCGTCGAAATACGGGCTGCCGGTGGCCGACAAGCCCGACAGCCAGGACATCTGCTTTGTCCCCAATGGCAACTATGCCGCGGTGATCGAAAAGCTGCGCCCCGGCGCGGCCGATCCGGGCGAGATCGTCGACATGGATGGCCGCGTGCTGGGAAGCCACCGCGGGGTGATCCATTACACCATCGGGCAAAGGAAGGGCCTTGGCATCGGCGGGCTGGAAGAGCCGCTGTATGTCGTGCGGCTGGACCCTGACGCGCGGCGCGTGATCGTGGGGCCGAAGGCCGCGCTGTCCACCCGAACCATACCGGTGCGCGAGATCAACTGGCTGGGGGATGCGCCCTTTGCCAGCCAGGCGGAATGGCATGTGAACGTGAAGGTCCGGTCCACCCGGCCGCCCGCCCCTGCCATCGTCCGCCCGCTCTCTGCCAGCGAGGCCGAGGTGGAACTGCTGACGCCCGAGGACGGCGTAAGCGCCGGGCAGGCCTGCGTCTTCTATGCGCCCGAGGGCAGCCGCATCCTGGGCGGCGGCTGGATCTGGCGCGGTCGGTAGGCGGGAAGCGGGCCAAATTCCTTTGAAGGAATTTGGCAAGATCTTTCGAAAGATCTTGCCTCCGGCGGGGGTATTTCGATCAGGTTGAAGCCTGCGGCAGATGCGCCAGAACCGACCGCGCCGCGCGCAGGCCCGGCGGTTCGCCCCCGCGGCCGAGCCGGTCCATCGTCAGTTCCATCGCCCGCATCTGTGCCGCCCGTGCATCGGCATCGTCCAGAAGCGCAAGCAGGGCCGGGGCGATCAGGTCGGGGCGGCACCGGTCGCCGATGAACTCGGGGACGACGCGGGTTTCAGAGACCAGATTGACCAGCGTCACCGTGTCGATCAGCGCGGCGCGGCGCATCAGCCACAAGGTCATCGGATGCATGTCGTAGGCGATGACCATCGGGCAGGCGTTGGCCGCAAGTTCCAGGCTGACCGTGCCCGAGGCGGCGATCGCCACATCGGCCGCGGCGAAGGCCGCGCGCTTTTCGGCGGCATCCTCGACGATCCAGGGCTGCACCGGCCAGTCGGCCGCGAGGCTGCGCACGAGGTCGGCCACGCCGCGCACGGTGGGCAGCACCACCTTCGCGCCGGGATGGCGCAGCTTCACCAGCGCCAGCGTCTGCCCGATCACCGGGGCCAGGCGGCGCACCTCACCCTGCCGCGATCCGGGCAGGGCCAGGACCAGCGGCCCTGCCCCCCGGAACGGCGCGGCCTCCTGCGGCGAGGCCAGCGGTTCGGCCACCACCGGATGCCCCACGAAATCGCAGGTCATGCCCGCCGCCTGCATGTAGGGCGGCTCGAACGGCAGAAGTGCCAGCACATGGTCGATGACGCGGGCCATCTTCGCCGCCCGTCCCGGCCGCCAGGCCCAGACAGAGGGCGCGACGTAATGGATCGTGCGGAAGCCGGGGCGCGCGGCTTTCACGATCCGCGCCACGCGAAGGGAAAAATCCGGGCTGTCGATGGTGATGATCGCATCGGCACCGCTGGCCAGTGCGGCCTCGGCCGTCTGGCGGATGCGGCGCCTGAGGTGGAGGTATTTCGGCAGGACCTCGACCAGCCCCATGACCGACAGTTCCTCCATCGGAAAGAGGCTGTCGAGCCCCTCGGCCTGCATCAGCGGCCCCCCGACACCGGCGAAGGTCACGCCGGGGGCGAGGTCCTTCAGCCCCGCCATCAGCGCCGCGCCGAGGCGGTCGCCCGAAGGCTCGCCCGCGACGACAAACAGCCTCATGGCTGGCGCGCCCAGAGAAAAAGCCCCGCCGCACCGGCCCGCGCCACCATCTCGGCCCGGTCCAGGAGGATCACGCCGCCCGCCTCCCAGGCGATGCCCGCGAGGCCAGCGGCGGCGGCGCGGGTGACGGTGTCGGGGCCAAGCGTGGGCAGGTCCACGCGGCGGTCCTGTCCGGGCTTGGGCGCCTTGTAGAAGACGCCCTTCGCCCCGGCCGGGTCGGGGCGGCGGGCGGTCTGTGCCACCCAGTCAAGCATCGCATCCGTGCCCGGCAGGGCCTCGACCGCGAGGCAGAGTCCCTGCGCAACGACCGCCCCCTGCCCCACATCCACCGCCCCCAAGGCCTGAACGATGGCAGCAGCGCGGACGGCGTCGGCCTCGTCCGCCGGACCGGGTGCCCCGCAAAGAACGCCGGGGCCGGGCACCAGATCGGGGGCGATCTGTTCGACCCCCAGAACGGCCAGGCCTGCCTCTTCGAAGATGGCGATCACGGCGCGCAGCGTGGCGTCGTCGCCACCCTGTATCGCGGCCAGAAGGCGCGGCACCATCTGCGCGGTCAGAGGATCGAACAGCGCCGGGTCCAGCCGCGGGCGCTGCACCGCGCCGGCAAAGGCGACGCGGCCGATCCCCCTGTCCTGCAACTGGCGCAGGAACGGCACCAGCCGTTCCACCCGAAAGACCAGATCGGCGGCGATCCCCTGGGGGGCGAAGCCCTCGAGCGCGCAGACAAGCGGCGGTGCGGCCATCGCGGCGGCCAAGGCCGCGGGCAGACGGCCCGCCCCGGCTATGATCGCCGTATCCGTCATTTCGGCGTCAGGAAAGACCGGTCCGAGGCCGACAGGATGAAATCGGTCATCTCGCGCACATGGGTGCTGTCGGTTTCCTCGGCCAGGCGGCGGGCGCGGTCAAGGAAGGTACCCTCGCCCTGCGCCAGCATCTGATAGGCTGCCCGCAGTGCAGTGATCTCGGCCCGGTCGACGCCGCGCCGCTTCAGCCCGACAAGGTTCAGCCCGTCCAGATCGCCACGCGGCCCCTGCACGAGGCCATGGGGCAACACGTCATTCGTCACCATCGTGACCGCGCCGATGATCGCGCCACGGCCCACGCGCACCCATTGATGCACCCCCGACAGCCCGCCGACGATCACGTCGTCGCCGATCTGGCAATGTCCGGCGATGGCGGCCTGATTGGCCAGGATCACCCGGTCGCCAAGCCGTGCGTCATGGCCCACATGGGCGCCCGTCATCAGCAGGCAATCGTCGCCGATCTGCGTCAGCCCCCCGCCGCCTTCGGTGCCGGTGTTCAGCGTCGCGCCCTCGCGGATGCGGCAACGCGCGCCCACGATCAGCCGCGTGCGTTCGCCGCGATACTTCAGGTCCTGCGGCACCTCGCCCACGCAGGCGAAGGGAAAGATCACAGTCTCGTCGCCCACCTCGGTCCAGCCGGTCACGACGGCGTGGGATTTCACCACCACGCCCCGGCCAAGCGTCACCTCGGGTCCGATGATGGCGAAGGGGCCGACCGTGCAGCCTTCGCCGATCACGGCGCCAGGTTCGACGATGGCGCTTGGGTGGATCTGTGTCATGCGGATTTCTTCGGCAGGTCCATCATGGCGGTGAATTCGCATTCGCAGGCGAGTTCCCCCTCGACCATGGCGCGGCCTTCGAACTTCCACACCTTGCCGCCGCCGCGCTTGACGCTGACATGCAGTTCCAGCACGTCGCCCGGCACCACCATCCGGCGGAATTTCACCGCGTCGATGCCCATGAAATAGACCAGCAGGTTCTTGTCGGCCAGATCCATCGACACCCCCACCAGCACGCCCGAGGTCTGGGCCAGCGCCTCGACGATCTGGACGCCCGGAAACACCGGCTTGCCGGGGAAATGGCCCTGGAACTGGGGTTCGTTGAAGGTGATGCACTTGATGCCGACGGCAGAGGTGTTCGGTACGATGTCGCGAACCTTGTCGACCAGAAGGAACGGATAGCGGTGCGGCAGGATGCGCTGGATCAGTGCCAGATCGGCGGAAAGGGTCGCGGCATCGCCTGCATTTTCCGGGGCGTCGGTCATCGGGGTCTCCATGATTTCCGCCTTGGTTAGCAATTCGCACCCCGGCGGGCAAGCCGGGCCTATTCCGGCAGGGCCGATCCGTCGCCCAGCTTGGCGTCGATCCGCGCAATGGCCGTATCGGTGATGTCGATCCGGTCGAAGGACAGGATCACCGCATTCTTGTCGATGATCGCCACCGCGCCCTGTTCGGCCATCAGTTCGGCAAGAATCGGAACGGCGGTTTCAAAGAACCGCTGGCGTTCGGTCTCTCGATCCTGCGTGATCGACCTCGCCTTGGCTTCCTGGGCCGCGCGGATGCCTTCGACCTTGGCGTCGAAGGCCTCGGCAAGGGTGCGGAATTCGTCGGGCGGCAGGGTCTTGCGCTGTTCGGTCAGCGCGCGTTCCTCGGCTTCGAGATCGGCCTCGATCCGGCGGTTTTCGGCCTGAAGCCCGCGCGAGGCTTCCTCGATCCGCGCCTGCACGGCCTTGCCGTAAAGCGTGCCGGAAAACAGCCTGTCCTGCGACAGCAGCAGGACCTGCGGCGCTTCGGGCAATGGCTGCGACAGCGGCAGGGACGACGCGTCCTGCGCAAGCACGGGCGAGGCTGACAGTGCAGCCCCCGCCAACGCCAGCACGAGCCGCGCCCGGAACATCAGAACTTCGTCGAGATGGTCAGGTCGAAGTTCTGTTCCTTGTCGTAGGTTTCCTTGTTGATCGCGCGCGAGAAGTTGAAGCGCAGCGGACCAATGGCCGTGGTCCAGAACAGCGACACGCCGACCGCGGACCGCAAGTTCAGGCCGTCATCCACCGGGCCGGCCGTGCCGCGCACGTCATCGAGGCTCCACACCGAACCCACGTCGGCGAAGACGCCGCCGGTCAGCCCGTATTCCTCGGGCAGGCCAAGCGGGAATTCCGCCTCGAAACGGGCGACGGCGAACAGGTTGCCGCCCAGGGCGTCCTCGTTCGTCGCGGTCAGGTCGCGCGGGCCGATGCCGTTGGGTTCGAAGCCACGGATCTTGCCATTGCCGAAGAAGCGGTCGGTGACGCGGCTGGTGCCGCCGTTCAGCATCTTGATCGCCCCGCCCTCAACCACGGCGCGCAGCGTCACGTCCTCGTTGAAGACCTTGGTTTCTGCAAGGGCCAGGGCCGAGGTGGTCACGCTTTCGATGTCACCGCCCACACCGGCAAAGTCCTGCCCGAAGCGCAGCAGGATGCCGCCGTTCGGATTCTGCCCGCCGATGCGCGTGTCGTAGCTGAAGGTATAGCCGATCGAGGAACTGAACGGGCTGCCCTGACGTTCCTCGCGCAGAAGGATCCGCGAGGACCCGTTCGAGGTTTCGTCTTCGGGCGTCGCCGGATCGTCGACCATGCCGCGATCCACGCTGCGCACGGTGTCCTTCTTCATCGAATAGCGCAGTTGCAGCCTGCTGAACTCGCCGATGGGGAATTCGATCGACGGGATGATCCCAATGCGCCGCGTGTCGTAGAACGAATTCTCGTTGTCCGTCACGTTGTAATAGCTGTTGAACGTGAACTCCAGATCCCGGCCCAGAAGCGCGGGTTCCTTGAAGTAGAGAGAGGACGACGTGCTGTCGGTCCCCGACGACACGTTGATGCCCACCGTCTGCCCGCGACCAAGGAAGTTCGTCTCGGTCAGGCCGACATTGACGCCCACCCCGTTCGAAACCGAATAGGAGGCCCCGAAGCTGAGCGAGCCCGTCGGCTGTTCCTCGACATCGACGTTGACGACGACCTGATCGGGGCCCGAGCCCTGTTCCGCCTCGACCCGTGCATCCGAGAAGAAGCCAAGGGCGCGGATGCGTTCGGCCGACTGCCGGATGGCGCGCGGGTTGAAGGGATCGCCTTCGACCGTGGTGAACTGGCGGCGCACGACCTCGTCCAGCGTGGTCGTGTTGCCTTCGATGTCGATCCGTTCGACAAAGATGCGCTGACCGCGGGTCAGCACGAAATCGACGTCCAGCGTCTGGTCACGGTCGTTCCGGCTGATGCGCGGTTCGACACGCACAAAGTTCAGCCCCTTGCGCAGGGCAAGGTTTTCCAGCCGGGCAATGTTGTTTTCCACGATCGACGGCGAATAGGTGACACCCGGACGGATACGCAGCAGCGCCTCGAATTCGGCGGCGTCGATCTCGTCGATCTCGCTCGATGCGCTGATCTGGCCGAAACGGAAGCTTTGCCCTTCACGGACAGTGAAGGTGACGAACGTCGCGTCGCGTTCGCGGGCGAGTTCGGCGGTGGCGTCCAGAACCTGGAAATCAATGTAGCCGCGCGACAGGTAGAAGTCGCGCAGAAGCTGCTTGTCCAGTTCGATCCGGTCGGCAACGAAGGTGTCGCGCTGGATGAAGGTGCGCAGGATGCCCGCCTGCTTGGTTTCCAGGACCTGCCGCAGGCGGCGGTCGGAATAGTCGCGGTTTCCGACGAACGAGATGCGCTCGTTCTCGACCACCCGGCCCTCGGCGACCTCGAAGACCAGATCGACGCGGTTGTCCGAACGGCGGATGATACGCGGCTCCACCGTCACGGCAAGGCGGCCGGACTGGCGATAGGCCTCGGTGATGTTGGCGGCGTCCTGTTCGGCCTGGGCGGGCGAATAGATGCGGCGCGATTTCGACTGCGCGATCTCGGCCAGCTGTTCGTCCTTGATGCGGCGGTTGCCCTCGAAGTTGACGATGTTGATCGTCGGGTATTCCTTGACCTTGATCACCAGCGTGCCGCCCTGCGGCGCAAGTTCCACCGTCTCGAACAGGCCCGAATTCACGATGCGCTGATAGGCGTCGTTCAGTTCGGCCGCGCTGACCTGCTGGCCCCGACCGATTCCCGCGAAGCGCAGGATCGAGGCCGCATCGACGCGGTCATTGCCTTCGATCTCGACCTGGGTGAAGGCATAGCTCTGTGCCGAAGCCTGCCCGATGATCGTGGTGCAAACGGCGGTTCCGGAAAGGAAAACCGCGACGGCGGCGCGACGCAGGAGCGCCCCCTTGCCAGTGCCCCGCGCCGGTGTCGCGCATGTCGCCTTGGTCATCTGTCCGCCCCGTCAAAAGATATCTGTCCGACTTCCTGACTAGCGGGATTGGCGGGCCTTGTCAAAACGGATGGCGCCGGATCGGGGCCACAGTTGCGGATCAATCGCAATCTGTTGCGCAATACCACATATGGGGGATCAGGGGGCCATCATCGGCTGCATCAGGGCAGAGCCCAGGAAGGCGCCGGCCAGCAGGCCCACGATGACGGTGCCAAGCGTGAACAGCCAATCCCAGTTGAGATTGACGAGGAAAGATAGCCCGCGATAGCCCTTCAAGACGGTTTGCATGACGGTTCAGTCCTTCTGCTTGCGCACGCGATACCTAGCCCGGGAATGTGGCCAGATTTTGGCGTCCGGCCCGCGGGGTTTCGCGCAGGGCGTCAGGTGCAGAACAGATCGTTCGAGATCGCGAACAGCATGAAGGACAGAAGAAGCGCAAGACCCGCCGTCATCAGGATGCGCATCGCACGTTCCGAAGGCGGGCGGCCGGTGACCGCCTCGTAAGCGTGAAACACGAGGTGTCCGCCGTCCAGCACGGGGATCGGGAAAAGGTTCAGGATGCCGATCCCCAGCGACAACACCGCGAGGCGGGTAAAGAACTCCTCGACCCCGCCGCGCGCGGCCTCGCCCATCATGTCGGCCATGCCGATCGGGCCCGAGATGTTGCAGGTGGAAATCGCGCCGGTGACGATGTGCCAGAGGCCCGACATCGAGGTCACGGCCAGATCCCAGGTCTGCGTCAGGGCAAGCCGCATCGCCTCGACCGGGCCGGGGGTGCGGGTGGCGGGTTCAAAGACCAGCCCGCCCGTCAGGCCGATCAGCCAGCGGGTTTCAAAGCCGCCCTCGGCCTTGGGCAGGTCGCGCCGGCGCGGGGTCAGCGTGACATCCTCTTGCGCGCCCTCGCGCCAGATCGTCAGCGTCAGGGGCTTGTCCCCCGTCGCCTCGACGATCGCGGGCAGTTCGGCGAAGGTGGCCACCGCGCGGCCGTCCACCGCAAGGATCACGTCGCCCGCCTTCAGCCCGGCATCGCCCGCCGCCGACAAGGGATGCACCTGCCCCACCAGCGGCGGCAGCGGGTGCGGGCCTTTCAGGTCGATCTCCTGCCCGTTGCGGATCACGCGGTAATCGACCTCGGGCACTGCGGGAAGGCCATCCATCGCCGTCGAGAAGGCTTCGAAATCCGGTGTCGGCTGTCCGGCCAGCGCGATGATCCGGTCGCCGGGGCGGATCGTCTCGCCCACATAGGGCGTGGGTTTCAGCTTGCCCACCACGGGTTCGTCGGTGGCGATGCCCATCGTCCACAGAAAACCCAGAAAGACAGCGATGGTCAGAAGGAAGTTGAAGATCGGCCCCGCGGCCACGGTGGCGGCCCTCGCCCAAAGCGGCGCGCCGTGCATCGTATGGCGGCGCTCCTCGGCACTGAGCCCGGCCATCGCGTCGCCATCCACGCCCGAGGCGGCGTTCGCATCGCCCATGAACTTCACATAGCCGCCGAAGGGGATCGCCGCGATCTGCCATTTCGTGCCGCACCTGTCGGTGCGCGCGACCAACACAGGACCGAAGCCGATGGAAAAGACCTCGGCATGGATGCCCGACCAGCGGCCCACGATGTAATGCCCGTATTCATGGATGAAGACGATGATCGACAGGGCAATGATGAAGAAGGCAATCGTCCACAGTCCGCCGCCCAGCGTCGAGAATATCGTCGAGAAATCCAAGCCCGTCACCCGTTTCCGTTGCCTGCCGCCCGGGCCACGCGCGTGGCCTCCTGCCTTGCCAGATGGTCTGTTTCCAGCACTTCCTCAAGGGTCAGGGGGGCTTTTTGAAGGCGATTGTCGCGCGAAAGCCGGGCAAGCGTCTCTTCGACGACAGCTGCCATCTGCGGAAACCGCAGCCCCCCCGCGATGAAATGATCCAGCGCGATTTCCTTTGCGGCGTTGAAGGCCGCCCCTGCCCCGCCCCGCATCGCCATCACCTCGCGCGCAAGGCGCAGGGCGGGAAAGCGGTCAATGTCGGGCGCGCGGAAGGTCAGGCTGCCAAGCCGTGCCAGATCCAGCCGTGCAACCGGAAGCGGCGCACGGTCGGGCCAGTTCAACGCATAGCCGATCGCGTGGCGCATGTCGGGCGCGCCCATATGCGCCATCACCGCCCCGTCGACATAGCCCACCAGCGAATGGACGATGCTTTCGGGATGGATCAGCACCTCGATCCGGTCCGGGTCGATCCCGAAATATTCCCGCGTCTCGATCACCTCGAGCGCCTTGTTGAACATCGAGGCGGAATCGATCGTGATGCGCTGCCCCATCGCCCAGTTCGGATGCGCCAGGGCATCGGCCACGGTGGCCTGTTCCAGCCGGTCGCGCGGCCAGTCGCGCAGCGCCCCGCCCGAGGCGGTGACGATGATCCGTTCGACGCGGGCCATGTCCTCGCCCACCAGCGCCTGAAAGATCGCGCTGTGTTCGCTGTCCACCGGCAGGATGCGGGCGCCGTAGCGGCGGGCCTCGGCCATCAGCAGGGGGCCGGCCGTCACAAGCGATTCCTTGTTGGCCAGCGCCAGCGTCGTGCCGTGGCGCAGCGCGCGGAACCCCGGCGCCAGACCCGCCGCGCCGACAATCGCGCTCATCACCCAGTCGGCGGGGCGGTCGGCGGCCTCGACCAGCGCGGCGGCGCCTGCCGCGGCCTCGATCCCCGACCCGGCCAGCGCCGCGCGCAGGTCCGCAAGCGCGTCGTCATGCGCGGTCACGGCGATTTCTGCCCGCAGGGCGCGGGCCATTTCCGCCAGACGCGCGACGTTGCGCCCGCCGGTCAGCGCGACCGTTTCAAAGGCCGAAGGCCCGCCCGCCCGCATCATCAGGTCAAAGGTGGATTCCCCGATCGACCCGGTGGCGCCAAAGACCGATACCCTACGCATCGGCTATCCCCCGGCCAGCGGCAGGGGCATCACGAAGGACAGCGCCCAGACAAGGACCGTGGCCGTGGCAAGCGCGTCGAAGCGGTCCATCACCCCGCCATGGCCGGGAATCAGGTTGGAACTGTCCTTCACGCCCGTCCGGCGCTTGATCCAGCTTTCCGCGATGTCGCCCATCTGCCCGGTGAAGGCCACCAGCGGCGACAGGGCGACAAGGCCCCAGCCGCCCCAACCCGCCTGGACAAAGACAAGCCCCACCAGCGCCGCGCCGATCCACCCGGCGATGGTTCCGCTCCAGGTCTTCTTGGGGCTGATCGCTGGCCAGAACTTCGGCCCGCCGATCGTCCGCCCGGCGAAATAGCCCGCCACGTCCGAGGCGACCACCACGGCGACGATCCACAGGATCACCGGCAGGCCCGGATCGGCCCGGAGCGAGATCAGCGCAAGGCCGGTCAGCATGATGAGGAAGGCATAGGGCACGAAGGCCCGGCGATGCCGCCGCCCGCCCGGAAGCCCCGCCAGCGACGGAAGCGCCGCCAGCACGGCAGCCACGGGCAGGGTCCAGCCGCGATCCTGCGGCAGCAGCTCGATCGCCAGAAGCGCCGCGGCCCCGAGCACGCCCAGACCGACAGGCGGCAACGAGGCGCGCCCTTCGGTCATCCGCGCCAGTTCCCAGATCATCGCCCCGCAGGCCAGGATCACCAGCGCCGCGAAGGGCCAGCCGCCCAGCCAGATTTCCACGAGGCCGACGACGATCATCACGATGGCCGACAGCACCCGCGCCTTCAGGTCGCCCCAACGCGCGCCCGCGGCGCCGCCCGATGCCCCGGCCCCGCTCACGCGCCGGTCACTCCTCCGAAACGCCGTTCGCGCTGGCCGAAGCGGCCAACGATGCGGCCCAGTTCATCGGGTGTGAAATCGGGCCAGAGCGTTTCGGTGAATTCGTATTCGGCATAGGCCGACTGCCAGGGCAGGAAGTTCGAGGTGCGCGTCTCGCCCGAGGTGCGGATCACCAGATCGGGGTCGGGCAGATCGGCCGTGTCCAGATGGGCCGAGATCACCTCGTCGGTGACGGCATCGGGGCGCAGGCGGCCTGCGGCGATCTCGTCCGCGATGCGGCGCATGGCGCGCACGATCTCGTCCCGGCCGCCATAGTTGATCGCCACCGTCAGGTTGAGCCGTGACAGCCCCGCCGTGCGAGTCTCGATCCCGGCCATCAGGCGTTGCAGCTTGGCGTCAAGCCGCGAGCGATCGCCGATGAAACGCATCCGCACACCCTCTGCGGCCAGCCTGTCGGCCTCGCGTTCGATGTAGCGGGCGAAGATCGACATCAGCCCCAGCACCTCTTCGGTGGAGCGCTTCCAGTTCTCGGTCGAGAAGGCATAGATCGTCAGCCAGCGGATCCCCAGATCCGGGGCGCAGCGCACGATTTCCTTCACGCGCTCGGCGCCCTTGCGGTGGCCCACCAGGCGCGGCCAGCCGCGCAGCGTGGCCCACCGACCGTTGCCATCCATGATGATGGCGACATGGTCCGCAGCCCGGGGCTTCGGGGCCGTCTCGCGCGGTGTCGTGCTGGCCAATTCGGATGCCCCTGATACGATACAGGTCAGACCTGCATGATTTCCTGTTGCTTGGCCTCAAGCGCCTTGTCGACAGAGGCGATCGCCTTGTCGGTCAGGGTCTGCACCTCTTCGGACCACATCTTCTGGTCGTCCTCCGACATGCCCGCGGCCTTGGCCTTCTTGATCTGGTCCATCCCGTCGCGACGCACGTTGCGGATCGCGACGCGGGCGTGTTCGGCATATTGGGCCGCCACGCGCGTCAATTCGCGGCGGCGTTCCTCGTTCAGTTCGGGGATCGGCAGGCGGATGATCGGCCCGTCCACCACCGGGTTGATCCCCAGCCCGCTTTCGCGGATCGCCTTTTCGACCTTGTTGATCATGCCCTTGTCCCAGACATTGATCGTGACCATCCGCGGTTCGGGCACGTTGACCGTGCCAAGCTGGTTGATCGGCGTCATCTGGCCATAGGCATCTGCCTGGATCGCATCCAGCATCGAGGCCGAGGCGCGGCCCGTGCGCAGGGATGCGAATTCCATCTTCAGCGAGGCCATCGCGCCGTCCATCCGGCGCTGGATGTCGTCGAGGTCGATATCAAGATCATCAGACATGGGTCAGCTTTCCGCCTGTTGTTGTTGCACCGCGGGGCGGCCTTTCGCCCCTTCTAGCGATGTGACGCGGAAATTCAAAGACCCATTGGCGGGATCGGCGAGGAGACAGGACCGGGGGAATGATTGGTCACGGCGGATCCGCGCGCCCCTGCCCCGCAAGCAAAAGCAAAGCGGATTTTTCGCGGCACCGCTTCAGGGGCTTCCCGTCGACAGCACGGGCGGGATCTGTCGCGCGGCATCGAAATGGGCCTGCCGGGGGTTTCCGGGGGTTGCCGGGGTTTGCCAGTACGGCGGGGGTCAGCCCTGAACCTTGGTGTAGGTGCCCTTGCCCGCAAGGATGCCGCGGAAGCCGCCCGGTTCGTCGAGCGAAAAGACGATGATCGGCAGCTTGTTGTCGCGCGCCAGCGCGATTGCGGTTGCGTCCATCACGCCCAGGTTCTTTTCCAGCACCTCGTCATAGCCGACCGAGTCATAGCGTTTGGCATCGGCGTGCTTCTTGGGGTCCTTGTCGTAGACGCCATCGACCTTGGTGCCCTTGAACACCGCCTGGCAGGCCATTTCGTTGGCGCGCAGGGTGGCCGCGGTGTCGGTGGTGAAATAGGGATTCCCGGTTCCGGCGGCGAAGATGCAGACACGCTTCTTTTCGAGGTGCCGCACGGCACGGCGGCGGATATAGGGTTCGCAGACCTGATCCATCGGGATCGCGCTTATCACGCGGGTGAACACACCCAGCTGTTCCAGCGCCGATTGCATCGCCAGCGCGTTCATCACCGTGGCCAGCATCCCCATGTAATCGGCGGTGGTCCGTTCCATCCCCTGCGCCGAACCGGCGAGCCCGCGAAAGATGTTGCCGCCGCCGATGACCATGCAGATCTCGACGCCCAGATCGTGGACCGACTTCACCTCTTGCGCGATGCGCTGGACGGTGGGCGGGTTCAACCCATAGCCTTGGTCGCCCATCAGCGCCTCGCCCGAGATCTTGAGCATGACGCGGTTATAGGTGACTGCCGGTGCCTCGGACATGGATGGGCCTATCTGTTGCTTGGGTGACGGACGGTTGGGTGTTGGACTGCGGCGCAAAATGTCGGAAAACGGCGGCAGGTTCAACGGGTGTTGCGGACGACCGGCGCAGGCCGGGGGCGCTGTCCCCGGACCCACGGGATATTTCGGCCAGAATGAAAGCGAATTGGGCCAGAAGGAAAGAGGCGGGCGCGCGATGATCGACCTTTCCCGGATCGCCGGTTCGGTTCCGGACGGCACCCATGTGCTGATCGCGGGCCCCACGGCCAGCGGCAAGTCGGCGCTGGCGATGGAAATCGCAGCCCGCGGGGGCGGCGTGATCGTGAACGCCGATGCGCTGCAGGTCTATGCCCGCTGGCGCATCCTGACCGCCCGCCCCTCGGCGGAGGACGAGGCGCGGCTGCCGCACAGGCTTTATGGCCATGTCGGGCGCGACGAGGACTATTCTGTAGGCCATTGGCTGCGCGAGGTCGCGGGGCTTCTGGAGGAAGGGCGGCGGCTGGTGATCGTGGGGGGCACCGGGCTGTACTTCACCGCCCTGACCGAAGGGCTGGCGGATATTCCGCCGGTCCCGCCCGCGGTGCGCGCCGAGGCCGACGCGCGGATGGCCGATGAGGGCGCACAGGCCCTGCTGGCCGAGCTTGACCCTGCGACCCTTTCCCGGATCGACCGGCTGAACCCCGCCCGCATCCAGCGCGCCTGGGAGGTCGGGCGCGCCACGGGCCGGGGGCTGGCCGAGTGGCAGGACGCAACGCCGGCGCCGCTCTTGCCGCTGTCCGGGGCGGCGGCCTTTGTCCTGCGTCCCGATCGCGACTGGCTGGCGGCGCGAATCGATTCGCGATTCGAGGCGATGATGGCGGCGGGCGCGCTGGACGAGGTGCGCGCCGAACTGCCCTTCTGGAACCCCGCCCATCCCTCAGCCCGTGCGATCGGGGCGCCCGAACTGGTGGCGGTGCTGGCGGGCGAAATGACGCTCGATCAGGCCGTCGAGGCCGCCAAGGCCGCCTCGCGGCAATATGCCAAACGCCAGAGAACGTGGTTTCGCAATCGCATGGCGCATTGGGTTGGGGTTGCGCTTCCCTGACCGGGGGCCCCGCCGATCGGCCGCTTTCCGCCAGAAACGGCCCCGGCGGGCGGCAGTCTGCCGGTCGGCCGCATTTCTTCCCGCTCATGCCATTTTTTTGCTTGGGTGTCGGGGCATGGGCGGCTTACCTTAAGCACCGTGTGAGTGACATCATGCCCGTTCTCCCGATCCCAATGAGATCAAGACCGTCGGAGCAACCATGAACGACCTCTCGGCCCTGTCGCAACTGCGGCTTGTCGCCATCCCCAGACTTGCCACCGGCGGGCGCTGGCGGGTGGAGGCCATGCGGTCCCTTTCGGAGCCGCTTCTGTTGTGGTTCACCAAGGGCCAGGGACGGATCACCATTGCCGGATCGACGCGGGGCTACACGGCAAACAACGCGGTGTTCATTCCCCCAGGCGTCATGCACGGCTTTGAAGTCGGTCCGCAAGTCTTTGGCACTGCGGTATTTTTCGGTCGCGACTGTGACGTGACGCTGCCACGGGACGTGCATCACCTGCGGATCAAGGAAACCTTTGTCCAGCAGGAACTGAACGTGATCCTGGACGCCGTCGGGCGCGAGATGGACAGCGACACCCCCGCCCATGACCGCGCGACGCGGCATTACCTGGGGTTGCTGGGGGTCTGGCTGGAACGCCAGATCGCCCGGCAACAGGAGGACGCGCCCAAAGCCGATGCGACAAAGCGGCTGGTCGCCCGCTACACCGCATTGCTGGAGCGGGATTTCCGGTCGGGCATGCGTGTGGCGGATTTCGCGGCGGCGCTTGGCGTGACGCCCACGCATCTGTCGCGGTGCTGCCGGCAGACCTGCGGAAAGCCGGCCTCGGCCCTGCTGCACGACCGCCTGACATTCGAGGCGCGCAAACTGTTGAAGGAAACCCGCAAGCCCGTGGGACAGATCGCCGACGAACTGGGATTCACCTCGGCGGCCTATTTCACCCGCGCCTTCCAGCATCAGACCGGCCTGTCGCCCACGGCCTTCCGCCGCGCCGAATGATCCTTTCGGGGCTCTGGGTCGTCCGGATCAATGTCCATTAGCGACAAGACTGGTACGGTTCCGACACGCGCCGATGTCGCAAATGTTTCCCGACATGCCGAAACCAAGCGTTGACGCCGGGGCAAAAAAATTGCGCAATGCGCGCAGGGGAGCCTAGCCGTTCGTTCCGCTCCGGTCGTCCGGCGCGTGTCGGGAATGGTGCCCTGAAGAACAATAAATACCTGTCAGGGAGAAGACGATGTTTGACACGAAACCCACCGCCGAGGCGATCCATCCGGCGGCCTCGATGTATGCCGACGAGGTGCGCGCCGGCAAGATGAGCCGCCGCGAGTTCCTCGCCCGCTCCACCGCCCTTGGCGTCAGCGCGGCTGCGGCCTATGGCCTGATCGGCGCAACCATGCCGGGCGAGGCGAAGGCGCAGACTGCGGGCGGCACGCTGCGCATGCAGATGTCGCTCAAGGCGCTGAAGGACCCGCGCACCGCCGACTGGTCGGAAATCGCGAACTTCACGCGCGGCTGGCTGGAATACCTGGTCGAATACAACAATGACGGATCGATCCGCGGGATGCTGCTGGACAACTGGCAGGTCAACGAGGACGCGACCGAATACACGCTTTTCGTCCGCAAGGGCGTGAAGTGGTCGAACGGCGACGATTTCACCGCCGAAGACGTGGCCCACAACGTCGCGCGCTGGTGTGAAGCCGGGGTCGAGGGCAACTCGATGGCCGGCCGCATGGGCGGTCTGGTCGATGCCGACAAGAAGATGGTCCGCGACGGCGCGGTGACGGTCGTCGACAGCCATACCGTGAAGCTTGTCCTGCCTGCCCCCGACATCACCCTTATCGCGGGCATGGCCGACTATCCTGCGGCCGTGGTCCACAAGTCCTATGACAACGGCGACCCGCTGGCCTCGCCCGGCACCGGCGCCTACAAGCCCGAGACCTTCGAAGTCGGCGTGAAGGCTGTTCTGGTCAAGGCTGACCAGCCGTGGTGGGGCACCGATGTCTATGGCGGCCCTTATCTTGACCGCATCGAATACATCGACCTCGGCACCGACCCGGCTGCTGTCGTCGCCGCCGCCGAAGCCGAAGAGATCGACGCGACCTACCAGACGACCGGCGAATTCGTCGACATCTTCGACGGTCTGGGCTGGACCAAGTCCGAAGCCGTGACCTCGGCCACCCTGGCGGTGCGCTTCAACCAGCTTGCCGAAGAATACACGGACGTCAACGTGCGCCGCGCGCTGATCAAGGCCGTGGACAATGCCGTGATCCTGGAACTGGGCTACAACAATCAGGGCACCGTGGCCGAAAACCACCACGTCTGCCCGATCCACCCGGAATACTTCCAGCTTCCGCCGCTGGTGGTCGATCCCGCTGCCGCCAAGGCCGAGATCGAGGCCGCCGGAAAGGCCGACCATGAATTCGAGCTGATCTCGCTCGACGATGGCTGGCAGGCGGCGACCTGCGACGCGGTGGCGGCCCAGATCCGCGACGCCGGCATCAACATCAAGCGGACGATCCTGCCGGGTTCGACCTTCTGGAACGACTGGACGAAGTATCCCTTCTCGGCCACCGAGTGGAACATGCGTCCGCTGGGTGTGCAGGTTCTGGCACTCGCCTACCGCTCGGGCGAGGCGTGGAACGAAACGGCCTTCTCGAACGCCGAGTTCGACGCGGCCCTGGCCGAGGCCCTGTCCATCGCCGATGCCGACAAGCGCCGGGTCGTCATGGAGAAGATCGAAAAGATCATGCAGGACGAAGGCGTGATGGTGCAGCCCTACTGGCGCTCGCTCTATCGCCATGTCTCGGACAAGGTGTCGGGTTGCGACATGCACGCGACCTTCGAACATCACCACTACAAGTGGTCGATCACGGCCTGATCCCGTCGGGCGGGGGTGCGGAACAGACCGCGCCCCCCTCTGCACCTTCGTGACCCGGTGACCTGCAGCATGACTGCCGGGGCTGGTCCCATTACGGAAAGGGCGCACGGGAATGATTCGATTCCTGACGAAACGTCTGGTGACGCTGATCCTCTCGGCGTTGTGCATCACCTTCGCGGTTTTCTTCCTCACCACGCTTCCGCCGAACCTCGAAAAGCTGGCAAAGTCCGAGGTCGGCACGCGCATCACCGATGCCGAGGTGGCAAGCTGGCTTGAGAAGAACGGCTATGACGGGCCGATCCTGGCGCGTTACGGGGAATGGCTGGGCGTGGTTCCCGGCTGGACCTACACCGACGAGAACGGCACGACGCGGGGCCGCTGCATCGACGCGGGCATGCCTGCGGACGAGGCGCCGCGCTTCTGCGGCGTGCTGCAGGGCGACTGGGGCTTTTCCAAGGTGTTCCGCGAAGAGGTGTCCAACGTCATCAGCACACGCCTCGGCCTGACCGGATGGCTGATGCTCTGCGTCATGCTGGTCATGGTGCCTTCGGCGCTGCTGATCGGGATCCTCGCCGGGATGCGCGAAGGCTCGCGCCTGGACCGGTCACTGTCGACTTTCTCGATCGCCACCACCGCCACCCCCGAATATGTCTCGGGCGTCCTTTTCATCACGATCTTCGCCTCGTCGGTGACGGGCCTGAAATGGTTCAAGGGCATCGCGACCTCGGCCGCCGATGACATCACCTTCGAGAATTTCACCCTGCCCGTGCTGACCATCGCGCTTTACGGGATCGGCTACATCGCCCGGATGACCCGCGCCTCGATGGCCGAGGTGATGACGGCGCAATACATCCGCACCGCCCGCCTGAAGGGCGTCAGCTTCCGCAACGTGGTGATCCGCCACGCGCTGCGGAACGCGCTGATCGCGCCCTTCACCGTCATCATGCTGCAGTTCCCGTGGCTTCTGAACGGCGTGGTGATCGTCGAGACGCTGTTCAACTACAAGGGCTTCGGCTGGACGCTGGTGCAGGCCGCGGGCAACAACGACATCGAACTGCTGCTTGGCTGTTCGGTCGTGGCCGTGGTCGTGGTCCTGATCACGCAGCTCATCTCGGACGTGGGCTATGCCTACCTCAACCCCCGCATCCGGATTTCCTGAGGAGACGGCAGAATGGAACCCTTGGGATTTCTCGACATCACCGCAGCGCTCGCCGGCCGCTTCTGGCCGGTCTGGATCGCGCTGGCCGCGACCTTCGCCCTGTCGATCCTCTACAAGCGCAGGCTCGGCCTTTACGGCAAGCTGTTCGACAGCCCCGTCGGCATGACCGGCTTCGGCATCGTCATGTTCTGGGTCTTCACCGCGCTTTTCGCGAACCTGATCGCCACGCATGATCCGCTGACGCAGATCTCGGGGATGAAGAACGTCCTGCCCGGCACACCCGTCAGGGGCGCGGCCGAAGGCGCCTACGGCCACTACCTTCTGGGCGGCGACAACCTGGCGCGCGATGTCTTCTCGCGCATGGTGATGGGCGCGCGTTCGGTCCTGTCCATCGCCCCCGCCGCCACCGCCTTCGCCTTCATGGTGGGCATCACCCTGGGCCTGCCCGCGGGATATTTCGGCGGCAAGCTCGACACCGGGCTGTCCTTCGTGGCGAACCTCGTCCTCGCCTTCCCGGTGATCCTGCTGTTCTACCTGCTGGTCACGCCGGAAATCCAGCTGGCCGGGCCCTTGGTCACCATGCCCTGGTCGACCGAGGGCTGGCGCGCCTCGATCCCCAACATCATGGCGGCGGTGCTGTTCGTCTTCCCGATCATCTTCTTCTCGATCCTGTGGAACTCGCGCTATTTCACCTCGCCCGCGCGGCGGAACCTCTACGTCGGGATCACGCTTCTGTTCGGGCTCTGGGTCTATGCGGGCCTTGCCTTCGACGCCGATCCGACCGGGATCTGGTCGATGGACCCGAACCTGCTGAACGTCTTCGTCTCGGTTGTGTTCGTCAACGCACCCACCGTCTTCCGGATCATCCGGGGCCTCGTGATGGACATCAAGTCACGCGACTATGTGGCGGCGGGCATGACGCGCGGCGAAGGGCCGTGGTACATCATGCTGTGGGAAATCCTGCCCAATGCGCGTGGCCCGCTGATCGTCGATTTCTGCCTGCGCATCGGCTATACGACGATCCTTCTGGGCACGCTCGGCTTCTTCGGCCTCGGCGTGGCGCCCGAAAGCCCTGACTGGGGATCGACGATCAACCAGGGCCGCCGGCTTCTGTCGCAGTTCCCCCACCCCGCCATCGTGCCCGCGCTGGCCTTGATGAGCCTCGTGCTTGGCCTGAACCTTCTGGCCGACGGCCTGCGCGAGGAAAGCCTGAAGGACTGATGCGGACATCCCCCGCCGCATTTTCTGTCTGAAAATATCCCGGGGGTCCGGGGGCAGAGCCCCCGGACCCGCCGCCCGCCAAAGGAGAGCCCCATGGCCGACGCGACCCCATCCTGGGACCCCAGCCAGCCGATCCTCGAGATCGAGAACCTATCGATTTCCTTCTTCACCCGGCTTCGCGAGATCCCGGCGGTGATGGATTTCTCCTGCACCGTCATGGCGGGCGAGGCGATGGGGCTGGTGGGCGAGTCGGGTTGCGGCAAATCCACCGTGGCGCTTGCGGTGATGCGGGACCTCGGCAAGAACGGCCGCATCGTCGGCGGGCGCATCCGCTTCAAGGGCCGCGACCTGACCACGATGGGCGAAGAGGAGTTGCGCGCGATCCGGGGATCAGAAATCGCGATGATCTATCAGGAGCCGATGGCCAGCCTCAACCCCGCGATGCGGATCGGGGCGCAGCTGGCCGAAGTGCCGATGATCCATGAGGGCATGGCCAAGGAAAAGGCCTGGGAGCTCGCGCGCCAGATCGTCGCCGACGTGAAGCTGCCCGACCCCGACCGGATCCTGCGCTCCTTCCCGCACCAGCTGTCGGGCGGCCAGCAGCAGCGGATCGTCATCGCGATGGCGCTGATGTCCAAGCCCTCGCTCCTGATCCTCGACGAACCGACCACCGCGCTCGACGTGACGGTGGAGGCCGGGATCGTCGACCTGGTCAAGGACCTGGCGGAAAAATACGGCACCTCGATGCTGTTCATCAGCCACAACCTCGGGCTCGTGCTTGAGGTCTGCGACCGGCTTTGCGTGATGTATTCGGGCGAGGCGGTGGAAACCGGCAATGTCGAGGAAGTCTTCGACAAGATGCGCCATCCCTATACCCAGGCGCTGTTCCGGTCGATCCCGCTGCCCGGGGCGGACAAGAACGCGCGCCCGCTGGTGGCCATTCCGGGCAACTTTCCCCTGCCCCATGAACGGCCAAAAGGGTGCAATTTCGGCCCACGCTGCGACCATTTCGAAGAGGGTCGCTGCAACGCGACCGATGTGCCGATGTTCGACGTGCCGGACGCGCATCGCCACGAAAGCCGCTGCCTGAAGTTCGCCGAGATCGACTGGGATGCCCCGCCGCGCGCCGCCCGCCAGCACCACAAGACCCCCGTGGGCGAGGTCGTGCTGCGGATGGAGGACCTGAAGAAATACTACGAAGTCTCGGGCGGGGGCGTCTTCGGTGGCGGTCCGGCCAAGGTGGTGAAGGCCAACGAGACGCTGTCCTTCGAGGCCCGCGCGGGCGAGACGCTGGCCATCGTGGGGGAATCGGGCTGCGGCAAGTCCACCTTCGCCAAGGTGCTGATGGGGCTGGAAACCGCGACCTCGGGCAAGATCATGCTGTACGACCGCGACATCCAGAACACGCCGATCGAGAAACGGTCGACCGAAACGATCTCGGGCGTGCAGATGGTGTTCCAGAACCCCTTCGACACGCTGAACCCCTCGATGAGCGTGGGGCGACAGATCATCCGCGCGCTCGAAATCTTCGGTGTCGGCACGGATGACGAAGACCGCAACCGGCGCATGCTGGAACTGCTGGACCTCGTCAAGCTGCCGCGCGCCTTCGCCGAACGGATGCCGCGCCAGCTGTCGGGCGGGCAGAAGCAGCGCGTGGGGATCGCGCGGGCCTTCGCGGGTGGCGCCAAGGTGGTGGTCGCCGACGAACCCGTCTCGGCGCTGGATGTGTCCGTTCAGGCCGCCGTGACCGACCTTCTGATGGACATCCAGCGGGAAAACGGCACCACGCTTCTGTTCATCAGCCACGACCTGTCGATCGTGCGCTATCTCAGCGACCGGGTGATGGTGATGTATCTGGGCCATGTGGTGGAGATGGGCACCACCGATCAGGTGTTCCAGCCGCCCTACCACCCCTATACCGAGGCGCTTCTGTCCGCGGTTCCGATCGCCGACACCCATGTGAAGAAGAAGCGCATCGTGCTGGAAGGCGACATCCCCTCGGCGATGAACCCACCGCCCGGCTGCCCCTTCCAGACGCGCTGCCGCTGGAAGGCGCAAGTACCCGGGGGGCTGTGCGACCGAGAGGTGCCGCCGCTGCGCACGCTTGAGGGCGGACATCAGATCAAGTGTCACCTGCCGGACGATGTACTGGCCGGAATGGAACCGGTGATCAAGATCGCGGCGGAGTAGCGGCAGGGCTTCCCTTTTGGAATCCGGCGTGAAACGTAGGCAGGGATGTTCCGCGCGTGATCCCCGATGCCCTTCCTCGCCTTCCTTCGCGGCAATGCCAAGTTCCTGTTCGCGGGCTTTCTTCTGGCGCTGCTGTCCTCGTTCGGGCAAACCTTCTTCATCTCGATCTTCGCGGCCGAGATCCGTGCGGAATTCGGGCTGAGCCACGGGGACTGGGGCGGGATCTACGGCCTTGCCACCACGGTCTCGGCGGCGGTGATGCTGTGGGCCGGCGGGCTGACCGACCGGTTCCGCGTCCGCAGGCTGGGGGCCTGGGTGCTGGCGGGGCTGGCCCTGGCCTGCCTTGCGATGGCGCTGAACCCCTTTGCAGGAACGCTGGTAGGGGTGATCTTTCTCTTGCGTTTCTTCGGGCAGGGAATGGTCAGCCATGTCTCGGGCATCGCCATGGCGCGCTGGTTCGTCGCCTCGCGCGGGCGGGCGCTCGCAATCGCGGCGCTTGGCTATTCGGTGGGCGAGGCCACGCTGCCGATCCTCTTCGTCGCGCTGAAGCAGGCGATCCACTGGCGCACGCTGTGGTTCGGCTCGGCCCTACTGATCGTCGCGGCGATGCCGCTGCTGATCTGGCTTTTGAAGCTGGAACGCACGCCGCAGAGCATGGCCAGCGAATCGCAATCCCTGGGGATGGGTGACCGCCACTGGACCCGGGGGCAGGCCCTGCGGCATCCGCTGTTCTGGTCGGCCTTTCCGATGCTGCTGGCGCCGGCGGCCTTCAACACCGCCTTCTTCTTCCATCAGGTCCACCTGGCCGAGGTGAAGGGCTGGGGGCACGCGGCCCTCGTGACCCTTTTCCCGGTCTATTCGCTGGCCACGATCGCGGCGATGATGGCCTCGGGCTGGGCGGTGGACCGGTTCGGCACGGCGCGTCTCATGCCGATTTACCAGTTGCCGCTGGCCGCCTTCTACCTGCTGTTTGCGGGTATCGACGGGCTTGGAGCGGCGGCGACGGCGATCATCCTGATGGGAATGACATCGGGCGCGCAATCGACGGTTCCGGTGGCCTTCTGGGCCGAATTCTACGGCACCCGGCATATCGGCGCGATCAAGGCCACGGCGGCCGCTGTCATGGTCCTGGGTTCGGCGATCGGCCCGATCGTGACCGGCGCGCTGATCGACCGGGGCCATGACTTCCCCGCGCAGATGTGGGCCATCGCGGCCTATATCGCGGCGGCCTCGGCGCTGGTGGGCGCAGGCATTGCCCTGACACGCAAGGAAACCGAGTCTTCTGCGAAGACACGATAATCCGATTTTTCTGCGAAAAATCTTATCCTTACTGCGGTTTCTTCTTGTCCAGGTGCTTGCGAAGGCGGCTGGGGGCGCCCCAGTTCTTCTTTTCCTTGAACGGGTTCTTGTCGCCCTGCCCGCGGAACGTCACCCGGATCGGTGTGCCCGGCATGTCGAAATGGTCGCGCAGGCCGTTGACCAGATAGCGGCGGTAGCTTTCGGGCATCAGTTCGGGATGTGAACACATCACAACAAAGCCCGGCGGGCGGGTCTTGACCTGGGTCATGTAGCGCAGCTTGATCCGCTTGCCGCCGGGGGCGGGCGGCGGGTGCGCCTCGGTCATGGCGGTCAGCCAGCTGTTCAGCCGGGCCGTGGTGATGCGGCGGTTCCAGATGTCATGGGCGCGCCGGATGGCACCGTGCAGCCGGTCGAGGCCCCGGCCCGTCTTGGCCGAGACGGTGACAAGGGGCGCGCCGCGCAGCTGCGGCAGAAGCCGGTCGAACATTTCCTTCAGTTCGGCCAGCTTGTCCTGCTTTTCATCCTCGAGGTCCCATTTGTTCACCGCGACGACGACCGCGCGACCTTCGGTCTCGGCGAAATCGGCGATCCGCAGGTCTTGCTGTTCGAAGGGAATTTCCACATCCAGCAGGACGACGACCACTTCGGCAAAGCGCACCGCGCGCAGGCCGTCGGCCACCGACAGCTTTTCCAGCTTGTCGACGACCCGCGCCTTCTTTCGCATGCCCGCCGTATCGAAGATGCGCACCGGCGTGCCCATCCAGTCGGCCCGGACCGAGATCGCATCGCGGGTGATCCCCGCCTCGGGCCCGGTCAGCAGGCGGTCCTCGCCAATAATCCGGTTGATCAGCGTGGACTTGCCCGCATTGGGCCGCCCGATCACGGCGATCTGCAGGGGCTTGCGGGCGGTGGGCTTGTGGGCCTCGGGATCGGCTTCCTCGTCGCCCTCGGTCTCGGTCACGTCCACATCGACGACGGGCGCATCCTGAGCGGCGCGTTCCTCGAACTGTTCCGCGATCGGGCGCAGGATGCGATAGAGGTCATCCATCCCCTCGCCATGTTCGGCCGACAGCGGCACCGGATCGCCGAGGCCAAGGCTCCAGGCGTCGATCACCCCGGCCTCGCCCGCACGCCCCTCGGCCTTGTTCACGCCAAGGATCACATGGGCGTTCCGGCGGCGCAGGATGTCGGCAAAGACCTCGTCCGAGGGCGTGACGCCGACGCGACCGTCGATCAGGAACAGGCAGGCATCCGCCATGTCGACCGCGCGTTCGGTCAGACGCCGCATCCGGCCCTGAAGGCTGTCATCCGTCACCTCTTCAAGCCCCGCGGTGTCGATCACGGTAAAGCGCAGGTCGAACAGGCGGGCCTCGCCCTCGCGCAGGTCGCGCGTGACGCCGGGCTGGTCATCGACCAGCGCCAGCTTGCGGCCCACGAGGCGGTTGAAAAGCGTGGATTTGCCCACGTTCGGGCGGCCCACGATGGCTAGGGTAAAGGTCATCTTACGGCCCTCCGCGGGCGTCGCATCATCCGGTCAAGCCTGCGCCCATACACCGAAGGGGCGTCAACGGAAAGCGTGAAGTTGCCCGTTCGCGCCCACGACATACAGCGCGCCACCCGCAAGCGCGGGCTGGCTGGCCGCGCCACCGGGGATCTCGGCGGTGCCGGCAAGGCTGCCGTCGACCGGGTTGAACAGCCGCAGAAGCCCGTCGCCCGAGGCCACGACGATCCGCCCGCCGGCAATGACCGGGCCGTAATGGGCGGTGATCTCTTTCCGGCGCTTGATTTTCTCGGCGGTGAAATAGGGCATCTCGACCGACCAGATCAGGGCCCCGGTCGCGGCGTCGAGCCGGACAAGGCGCGCCTCGTCATTCACCAGAAAGAGCGAGTCGCCCGCCACCAGAACCGGCCCGAGCGCCCCTTCGTTCGCCGTCCAGATGCGTTCGCCGCCCGAGGCCGACAACGCCGCCGTGCGGCCCGCAGGGGTGCCGACATAGACGGTGGACCCCAACACCACCGGATCGCCGGTGATGTCGGTGAAACCCGCATAGCCCCGGCCCCGGCGTTCGCCCGCCACGGCCTGGCCCCAGACCCGCACGCCCGACTTGCGCAGAGCTGCGACCACCTCGCCCGATCCGAAGGGCAGGATCACGGCGCGGTCGGTGATCGCGGGGGCGGCTGATCCGATCATCCCCGACCGCGTCGGCGTGCCGGTCAGCGTCCATTTCACGCGGCCATCGGCCACGTCCACGCCCCAGGCACCGCCATCGCGGCCCACGACATAGACGATACCGCCATCCACCGCCGGGGCGCCGGTGACGGGCGCGCCAAGGCGCTGGCGCCAGACCGTCGCACCCGTCACCGGGTCGATGGCCAGCACCTCGCCAAAGGCGGTCGCGGCGAAAAGGCGTCCCGAGCCATAAGCCAAACCACCGCCCGAGACTTCCGAGGAATCGCCCGTCTGCGAGACAAGCTGCACAGACCACAGCGTCGCGCCGCTGGTCGCGGTGGCGGTCACCGTGTTGACGGCATCCATCGTGAAGATGCGTCCCTCGGCCACGACGGGTGCGGCCGAAATCCGGTTCTTGCGGCTGTTGCCGGTGCCGATCGGCGCGCTCCAGACGCGGGTCGGCTGCGCCGAAAGGGCACCATGCGGCGAAACATGGCGGACATTTCCGCCCCGGTGCGTCCAGTCAGCATTCGCCGTCATCGCGGGAAGCGCGATCGGCGTGGCAGTGTTGGCGACGGCGGCGGCCGGATCGGTCGGCGCGGGCTGGCCCTCGACGGCGAGGCTTGCCTCAAGCGGCGTTCGAACGTCGAAGCGTTCGCCTTCGAGGATCAGTTCCTTTTCCGCGCAGGCCGACAGGATCAGCGTCAGGGCAAGACCGGATGCAACCCCCGAGACTTTCGATATGCGCTTCACCTGATCCGCCCCCACCTGTTCCGCAACCTTGTGTCGTCTACCCCGTGCCGCGCAGCCTTGCGCTGGCGGCCAGACCGGGGCCTCAGCCTTCGGCGGTTTCCCCGCCCAAGGCCACAATCATCTGTGATGCGCGCTGACGCAAGCCTTCAGGTGCGGCCTGATCCTCGGTCAGCGCCCGCAAGGCGGCCACGGCCTCGTCTTTCTTGCCTTCTTCGACCAGAAGATAGGCCAGTTGTTCCAGCGCCAGCGGGCGATAGGGCCGGCCCGGCGCGGCGATCGGATCAAGCGCTGCGTGGCGGTCGGCTACCGGCGCCTCGGCTCCCAGAAGGATGACGCGGCGCAGGATCGCAAGATCGCGGTAGACGACCGGCAGCGCCGGATCCTCGGCCAGCGCCTGCAGCGCGGCAAGAGAGGCCGCGCGATCCTCGGTCGGATCGGAGGCCAGCAGAAGCGCGCGGATCGCCGCCTTGTCGCCGGTGGCGTCGATCCCGGCGATCGCGGTACGGCGGGCCTCGGGCGTTTCGGCATCCAGCGCGGTCAGGATCGCATCGCCAAAGGCCTGGGCTGAGGCCGCGCGGGTGGATTTCTGCCATTCATTCCAGGCAGCGCCGCCCACGGTCAGGACGACCAGAAGGACGCCGATCCAGCCGTACTTGCGGAACAGCGCGAACAGCTTGTCGCGGCGGACCTCTTCGCTCACTTCCTCGATGAAGCTGTCGGGCTGACTCATGTGACCGGTCTTCCTGATGTTTGCCTGACGTCTTACACGCAAGGCAAAGCCCTTGCCAAGCCCTGCACCCAGATCCTGCCCCCCGGATGGATCGCTCCGGGGCGCGACCGCGGACAGGCGCGCCACCGCATCGGCGGGTTTGCCTGCCTCATAGATTTCCGCAAAATCGCCATCGTGCCGCCCGCTTGCGGCCTTTTCCCGGAACAAGTAATCTGAACCGTATGGTTTAGCGTATCACGTTAGACACGGAACTTGCGACGATTGCCCCGGAATGGCTTTGTGATAGCCCTCCGGGGGTGTATCCGAAGGGCGTGCCTGGTCCGGCACGATGAGGTGACGATGCGTATTCTGCCCCTGATGACGGCGATCGTGGTGCTTGTTGCCCTTTACGCCCTCGTCTTCGAACGCGACCGGCTGAAGGCGATGGCCGCGGCCGACAGCGCACCACCCGCCGCCGCCCAGACCGATACCCCCGCCGAGACGATGGCCGAAAACGCCCGCCGCGTTTCGGTTCTGGTGCGCAAGAGCGCGGCGCAGCCGGTGGACAATGCGGTGATCCTGCGCGGGCGCACCGAAGCCGCCCGGCAGGTGGAGGTCAAGGCGGAAATCTCGGGGCTGGTGGTGTCGGAACCGCTGCGCCGGGGCGCCTATGTGTCCGCCGGACAGACCCTGTGCGAGATCGACCCCGGCACGCGGCAGGCCTCTCTGGCCGAGGCCGAGGCGCGTCTGGCCGAAGCCCGCATCAACGCCGATGCGGCGGACCGCCTGCAACAGGACGGGTTCGCCAGCGCAACCCGCGCCGTATCGGCCCGCGCGGCGCTTCAGGCCGCCGAGGCGGGCGTCGCCGCCGCGCTGAAAGAAATCGACCGGCTGACCATCGCCTCGCCCTTCAACGGGCTTCTGGAAACCGACACCGCCGAGCTTGGGGCGTTGCTGCAGCCGGGGGCGTCCTGCGCCACGGTGATCCAGCTTGACCCGATCAAGCTGGTGGGCTTCGTGCCGGAAACCGAGGTGCAGAAGATCACCGTCGGCGCGCTGGCGGGGGCGCGGCTTGTCACCGGGCAAGAGGTGACGGGGCGTGTCAGTTTCCTGTCGCGGTCGGCCGATGCCACCACGCGCACCTTCCGCGTGGAAGTGACCGTTGCCAATGCCGATCTGGACATACGCGACGGCCAGACGGCCGAGATCCTGATCGCGGCCGAAGGGGCAAAGGCGCATCTGCTGCCCGGATCGGCGCTGACGCTGGACGATGAGGGGCGGCTTGGCGTGCGGATCGTCGATGCCGAAAGCCGCGCGCAGTTCCTGCCCGTTTCGGTGCTGCGCGACACGCCGGCGGGCGTCTGGCTGTCGGGCCTGCCGGATGAGGCGGACGTGATCCTTGTCGGCCAGGAATACGTGATCGACGGCGTCGCTGTCGCGGTCACCTATGCCACCGCCGACGGGGAGCCTTCGGAATGAACGCGATCATCGACTGGGCCGCGTCACGCGCGCGGATGGTCGTGGCCTTCATCGTGCTTTCGGTGGTCGCGGGGCTTGGCGCCTACATCACCCTTCCCAAGGAGGGCGAGCCCGACATCGACATCCCGGCGCTGTTCATCTCGGTCCCCTTCCCCGGCATTTCGGCGGCCGATGCCGAAACCATGCTGGTCAAGGTGATGGAAACCGAACTGTCGGGTCTCGACGGGCTGAAGACCATGTCGGGCACGGCCGCCGAAGGCTATGCCGGGATGGCGCTGGAATTCGAATTCGGCTGGGACAAGACCAAGACCATCGCCGATGTCCGTGACAAGATGAACACGGCCGAGGCGAAGTTCCCCAGCGGGGCCGAGAAATATTCGATCAACGAAATCAACTTTTCCGAGTTTCCCATCATCATCGTGGCCCTGTCGGGCGATGTGCCGGAACGGACGCTGATCCGCGCGGCCAAGGACCTTCAGGACCGGATCGAGGGGATGGAGGCGGTTCTGAAGGCGGAACTGGCCGGGCACCGGGACGAGATGCTCGAGGTCGTGATCGACCCTCTGAAACTTGAAGCCTACAACGTGACCGCAGGCGAACTGATCTCGGTCGTGGTCAACAACAACCAGCTGATCGCGGCGGGCGAGGTGGAAACCGGAAGCTCGGCCTTTTCGGTCAAGATCCCGTCCTCGTTCGACAAGCCGCAGGATGTCTATGGCCTGCCGGTCAAGGTCAACGGCGACCGGGTGATCACGCTTGGCGATCTGGCCGACATTCGCCTGACCTTCGAGGACCGTCGCGGCACCGCGCGCTACAACGGGGAAACCACGGTGGCGATCCAGGTGGTCAAGCGCAAGGGCTTCAACCTGATGGACACGGCCACCGAGGTCCGCCAGGTGGTGGAGGCCGCACGCGCGACCTGGCCTGCGGAAATGCGTGACGCGGTCCATGTGACGCCCTCGCTCGATCAGTCGACGACCGTATCGAGCATGGTCAGCCAGCTGGAAGGATCGGTGCTGACCGCCATCGCGCTGGTGATGATCGTGGTTCTGGCCAGCCTTGGCACGCGGTCTGCGCTGCTGGTGGGCTTTGCCATTCCAACGTCGTTCTTCCTGACCTTCGCGCTGATGGCGGTGATGGGGATCAGCGTATCGAACATCGTGATGTTCGGCCTTATCCTTGCGGTGGGGATGCTGGTGGATGGCGCGATCATCGTGGTCGAATATGCCGACAAGAGGATTTCCGAAGGCTCCGGCCCGATGGCCGCCTATACCGAGGCCGCAAAAAGGATGTTCTGGCCGGTGGTGTCATCGACCGCGACCACGCTTTGCGCCTTCCTGCCGATGCTGTTCTGGCCCGGCGTCGCGGGCGAGTTCATGGGGATGCTTCCCGTCACGCTGATCTTCGTGCTGTCGGCCAGCATCGTGGTCGCGCTGATCTATCTGCCGGTGATGGGCGGGGTCGCGGGCCGAATGACGCGCAAGTTCGACCGGACGGCGGCGCTGTTGAAGCCGCTGCCCTGGTGGCTGCGCGCGGCGCTGGTGCCCCTGGCCTGGGCGGTGATGTTCGTGGGCGCGATGCAGACGATCAACCCCGGCTACCTGACCGGCACGCGCGAGGTTTCGGGGCTTCTGCCCTATCTTGTTGGTCCCGCGATCTTTGCGCTCGGGGCGATCGGCGCCTCGATCGCGCTTGAGGCCGCGAAGATCGCCCGCAAGCCCCGCCCGATCCGCGCAGGGTATCAGCGCACCCGCTTTGGTCGCGTCATCCACCTGATCGCGGGCAACCCGGTGATGCCGCTGGTCACGATCGCCCTTGTCATCGGCGTGGTGGTGACAAGCTTCCTGATCTATCGGGAAAACAACCTGGGCGTGGATTTCTTCGTCGAATCCGAAACCGAACAGGCCATCGTCTATGTCCGCGCGCGCGGCAACCTTTCGCTGGCCGAAAAGGATGCCCTGCTGCGCCAGGCCGAGGCCTATGCGCTGGACGAGGAAGGGGTTGAATCGGTCTTTGCCTTTGCGGGCGAAGGCGGGCTGAACGCCAACACCGGCGGCGCGCAGGCCCCGCGCGACACCATCGGCCAGATCCAGATCGAGATGAAGCCCTGGGAGACGCGCAAGGACCGGCCCGACCTTGACGGCGATGTGGTGCTGGAACGCGTGCTGGAACGGATGCGCGGGATACCCGGCATCCAGATCGACGCCCTGTCGCAAAGCCGTGGCCCGGCTTCGGGCAAGGCGCTGCACCTGCGGCTGAAAAGCGACGATTTCCCCGCGCTGGAACAGGCCGTGTCCAGGGTGCGCGACCGGTTCGAGACGCTGGAAGGCGTGATCGACATCGAAGACACGACCCCCCTGCCCGGCATTGACTGGCAGATCCGCGTGGACGTGGCGCAGGCGGGCCGGTTCGGCGCGGATGTGGCCACGGTGGGCGGCATGGTCCAGCTTGTGACGCGCGGCATCCTGCTGGACACGATGCGCGTCGAAAGCTCGGACGAAGAGATCGAGATCCGCGTGCGCCTGCCCGAGGACAGCCGCGTCCTGTCCACGCTCGACACGCTCAAGGTGCGCACGCGGGACGGTCTGGTGCCCCTGTCGAATTTCGTGACCCGCGAACCCGTGCGCAAGCTGGCCCAGATCGACCGGGTGGACCAGCAGCGCTATTACGACGTCAAGGCCGATGTGGCCGATGGCCTGGCCAAGGTGATGGCACCCGACCGCGGCCTGATCGCGGTGGTGGCAGCCGGGGCCGACACCGACGTGCTGGCGGGCATCGCGCAGGAAAATGGCCTGTCCGCCGATGACCTGACGCTGGTGCCGATCAACGCCAACGAACGGATCGAGACGATCAGCCAGTGGCTGCGCGCCGAAAACCCGCTGCCGCAGGGCGTGTCCTGGGAATGGACGGGCGACCAGGAAGAGCAGGCGGAGTCTGGCGCCTTCCTGATGCAGGCCTTCGCCGGGGCGCTTGGGCTGATGTTCATCATCCTTCTGGCGCAGTTCAACAGCTTCTACCATTCGGTGCTGGTGCTGGTCGCCGTGATCCTGTCCACCACCGGGGTGCTGATCGGCATGATGGTGATGCAGCAGCCCTTCTCGATCATCATGACCGGGGTGGGGATCGTCGCGCTGGCGGGGATCGTGGTGAACAACAACATCGTGCTGATCGACACCTATCAGGAATTCTCGGCCTACATGCCGCGCGTCGAGGCGATCGTGCGCACCGCCGAACAGCGGATCCGGCCGGTACTTCTGACGACGATCACGACAATGGCGGGCCTGTCGCCGATGATGTTCGGGCTCAGCCTCGATTTCATCAACGGCGGCTATTCCATCGACAGCCCCACGGCGATGTGGTGGAAACAGCTTGCCACGGCGGTGGTCTTCGGGCTGGCGGTCTCGACCGTGCTGACCCTGATGCTGACGCCCGCGCTTCTGGCGCTGCGGTTCTGGGCCGGGGAAGGCGCATACCGCACCATGCGGCGCCTGCGCGCGCTGTCGATCGGGCCGGACAGCCGCGACGCGCGCGACATCGCGCTGGCGCGGGCGGCCCATCGGGTGAAATCGCCGGTGATCCAGTGGGATGACGATGCCCCCGCGCCCGAGGGCGCCGGGCCGCAGCACCCGCCGGCGGCGCGGCCCGACGAAGGCCTGCCGCCCTCTCCGCCGCTGCGGGCCGCCGAATAGCGATTGGTGACGGATCGCGAACAATCAAGGCGAAACCTCCGCGGTTTCGCCCAATTTTTCCCTTAATCGCGGGCAATAACCGGGCCATCGAGCAAGCAATGCCAAAGGCAGGCCCCGCGAATGGACCCGATCTACGCAACATACATGATGCTGTTCCTGGGCGTCTTCGCCCTTGATGTCGGCCTTTTCGATTCCTCGCAGACCGCGGAAGAGGACGGCGCAGGCGATGATACCGGCCCCGGCGGTTCGGGCGATGGCAATGACACCGTCGACGGCGGGGACGGCGACGGCGACGGCGACGATACGGTCGATGGCGGCGACGGCGACGGAAACGACACCGTGGACGGCGGCGAGGACGACAGTTCAGTCGAACCGGGCGGCTCTGACCTTTACGATCCTGACGCCTACTCGCGCGAGGTCCTGGGAACCAATGACGACGACACGCTGAGCGCCGAGGAAGAGATGGACCTGGCCTTCTTCCTGGGGCGTGGCGATGATGTGCTCGAAGGATCGGCCGGCGGCGACTATGCCGAAGGTGGCGAGGGCGATGACGTGATCCGGATGCGCGAGGGCAATGACATTGTCCTGGGCGGCGACGGCAACGACCTGATCGACGCGGGCACCGGTTTCGACATCGCGCTTGGCGAAGAAGGCCATGACACCATCCTCGGGAACGGGGGCGGCGACCGCCTGTTCGGCGGCGCGGGCAACGACCTGCTGGAAGGCGGGTCCGAGGCCGACGAAATCTATGGCGGCGACGGCGAGGACACGATCGTGGGCCTGTCCTCGGGCCTGTCCACCCAGGCCAACGGCAGCACGATCGACGGCGTGGATTCGCTTTTCGGCGGCGCAGGCAATGACGTGCTGTTGCTGGGACCGGGCGACATCGCCGTGGGCGGCGAGGGCGACGACCTCTTCCAGATCGACCAGACCCGCATCGATCTGGCCGATGTGGCGCGGATCGAGGACTATACGGCCGGCGACCGGCTCGAGATCCACTACACGCCCAGCTTCGACGGCAACGGCGACGAAGAACCGGTCGTGCTGAACATCGTGCCGAACGGCGACAACTCCGGCAACCTGATCCTGATGAACGGGCGCACCATCGCCAATGTCATCGGGTCCGAAGCCCTGACCATCGGCGATCTGGTGCTGGTGCGCGGCTAACCGGATCGGGGCGGCACGGGATGCAGGTCAGGCGGCCGGATCGGCCGCCTTTTCCTGTTCTTCCTCTTCTTCTGCCGACTGGCGCGCCCAAAGCGCGGCATAGCGCCCGCCAAGCGACAGCAGCCGCTCGTGCGTGCCTTCCTCGACGATGCGACCCGCTTCCAGCACGATGATCTTGTCGGCGTCCTGGATCGTGGACAGGCGGTGCGCGATGGTGATCACGCTGCGCCCCTCGCCCATGGCCAGAAGGCTTTCCTGGATGTCGCGTTCGGTCTGAGTATCCAGCGCGCTGGTTGCCTCGTCCAGAAGCAGGATCGGCGGGTTCTTCAACAGCGTGCGCGCGATACCCACGCGCTGCTTTTCGCCCCCCGAAAGCTTCAGCCCGCGTTCGCCCACGGTGGTTTCATACCCCTCGGGCAGGGACAGGATGAAATCGTGGATCTTCGCGGCCTTCGCCGCCGCCTCGATTTCCGCCCGGCTCGCCTCGGGGCGGCCATAGGCGATGTTGTAAAGGATCGTGTCGTTGAACAGCACCGTATCCTGCGGCACCACGCCGATGCGGGCGTGCAGGCTATCCTGGGTGACCTCGCGCAGGTCCTGCCCGTCGATCCGCACCGCGCCCCCGGTCACGTCGTAGAAGCGGAACAGCAGCCGCCCGATGGTCGACTTGCCCGATCCCGACGGCCCGACCAGCGCCACGCGCTGCCCCGGCTCGACCGAGAACGAGATGCCCCTGAGGATCGGACGTGCGGCCTCATAGCCGAATTCCACCCGGTCGAAATCGACCCGCCCGCCGGACACGCGCAGATCCGGCGCGCCGGGCCGGTCCGTCACTTCGGCCGGTTGGGACAGAAGTTCGAACATCGACCCCATGTCGACCAGCGCCTGCCGGATCTCGCGATAGACCGTGCCGAGGAAGTTCAGCGGCATGGTGATCTGGATCATGTAGGCGTTGACCATGACGAAATCGCCCACAGTCAGCTGGCCCGCCGCCACGCCGCGCGCGGCCATCACCATCACGATCACCAGCCCCGCCGTGATCAGGAAGGCCTGACCCGCGTTCAGCAGCGACAGCGACTGGCCGGTGCGGACGGCGGCGCGTTCATAGCCTTCCATCGCCCGGTCGTATCGCGCGGCCTCGCGCGCTTCGGCGCCGAAATATTTCACCGTCTCGAAGTTCAGCAGGCTGTCCACAGCCTTCTGGTTGGCGTCGGTGTCCTGATCGTTCATCTGGCGGCGGATCTTCACCCGCCATTCGGTGACCTTGAAGGTCCAGGTGACGTAAAGCGCGATGGTGATGACGACCACCGCCATATAGGCCCAGCCGAACAGTAGCGCGAAGATGATCGCGACCATCGACAGTTCAAGGATCAGCGGCCCGATCGAGAACAGCATGAAGCGCAGCAGGAAATCCACGCCCTTGACGCCGCGTTCGATGATCCGGCTCAGGCCCCCGGTCTTGCGCGTGATGTGAAAGCGCATCGACAGGCGGTGGATATGGGTGAAGGTTTCCAGCGCCAGCTTGCGCAGCGCCCTTTGCCCGACCCGAACGAAGATCGCATCGCGCAGCTCGCCAAAGGCGACCGCCCCCAGCCGGGCCAGGCCATAGGCGACGGTCAGGCCGACCGCCGTCAGGCCCAGAAGCGTGCCGGTGTCGGGCGTGTCGCCGGCAAGGGCATCCACCCCGGCCTTGTAGAAGAAGGGCGTCGAGACCGACACGACCTTGGCCAGAACCAGCATGACCATGGCCAGCACCACGCGGCGCTTCACCCAGGTCTCGCCCGCGGGCCAGAGATAGGGCAGGACCCGACGGATCGTCTGCCAGCCGCTGACCTGCGTCTGCGGCATGTCGGAGGATGTGGCGTTGGCGGAGGGGCGACGCATGGACAGGCCTCTTTCGTGCTTGTCCGCCTTTCCTAAGCCCCGCCGCGCGGAATGGCCAGAGCCGCTATTCCGCCGGTTTCGGGATGGTGAAGACCTGTCCGGGATAGATCAGGTCCGGGTCGCGGATCTTGTCGCGGTTGGCCTCGAAGACCTGCACATACATCACGCCATCGCCGAAATTCTCGCGCGCGATGCGCCAGAGCGTGAAGCCCGGCTGCACCGTCACCGTCAGGGGCGGCGGCGGTGCGGGCGCCACGGGCGCGGCATCGCCTGCCGGGGCCGCGGCGGGTGTGGCGGGTTCGGCAGCGGTCAGGGTGGCGCCATCCGTCGCGCTTGCGGTCGCGGGCGGCGCCGAAGGCGCCACGGGCGCGGCCTGATCTGGGGCGGCCGTTGCAAGGGTAGTCGGGGCGGGGGTGGTCGGGGCGGTCGCAGGGGCCTCGGCGGATGCGGCTGGCGGGGCAGGATCGGACGCGGGTGCCGTGGCGGCGGGGGGCGCGCTTTCAGGCGCGGCGGCGGCGGCCAGCGCCTCGACCGTTTCGCGCTTGAAGGGCGTTTCGAACCGCGACAGGACCTTGCCCGCCGCATCCAGCTGATCGGCGCGCAGCGTATAGAGGCCGGGGGCGATGCCTGTCAGCGGGGCCGACCATGTGCCATCCGCCCCGACCTCGGCCAGAGCGACATCGGCATTGTCCAGGTAAAGCCGCAGCGATTGCCCCGGCGCGCCATGTCCGGCCACCAGCACCGCCCCGTCAGGCGCATAGCTGATGGCGTCGATCGACACCGGCACATCGGCGGGCGGCGGCGTCAGCACCGCTGCCCCGGCATCCGTCACCAAAAGCGCGGCGGGCGGCGTCTCGGCGGTCTCTGCCGGTTGCGGCGCCTCACTGCCGGCAGCGGCGGCGACCACGGGCGCGGCGATGGGGGCGATGGCGACCTCGTCGGTCGAGGCGACGCGCGCCCCGTCGGCCAGCACCATTTCCAGCGTCATCCGGCGCGGCTGATCCGAGGGTGGCAGCGTGAACAGCGCAGCGAATGCCCCCGTACCGTCTGCCGGAACCGAAGCGACCTCGGCCCCGTCGACCAGAACCGCAACCCCGGCCCCTGGCGCGGCCCGCCCGGCGACCAATGCGGCGCCGTCGGTTTCGATCCGCACCGTATCGAACCCCGGCGGTTCGGGCGCAGCTTCGGGTGCCGCCTCGGCCACGGTGTCCTGCGCGGCGGGCGCGGACTCGGGCGCGGCGGCTGCAGGGGCTGAGGCTGCAGGGGCCGATGCGGTGGCGGGTTCGGCTTGCATCACCCCGGCAGGGGATGACTCCGTCTCTTGCGGCGCGGGGGCCTGGCCATGCCACAACCACCCCGCCCCGGCCAGAACCGCAGCCCCGCCTGCCAGAAGCGCGGCGCGCGCCCCGTTGCCCAGATCGTTCCAGACCTTCATCGCTTCCCCATCGCCCCTTCGGCGGCGCACCTGCCGCACGGGTCCTCTTTGCTTTCGCATAGGAACCCCGATATGACCCGGGAAGGCAACTGTTTTTCAGGATAGGACCCGATGACCACACTGCATTCCGTCTGCGTCTTCTGCGGCTCGCGTCCCGGCCGGAACCCCGCCTTCAGCACCGCAGCCGCCGATGTCGGCCGGATGATCGCCGAACAGGGCTGGCGGCTGGTCTATGGCGCAGGCGACGTGGGCCTGATGGGCGAGGTCGCCCGCGCCGCGCAGAAGGCCGGGGCGGCGACGATGGGTGTGATCCCGGTGCATCTTCTGGGCCGCGAACAGGGCAAGCGCGACCTGACGCAGATGGTCATCACCGAGGACATGCACGAACGCAAGAAGGTGATGTTCATGAACTCGGACGCGATCGTCGTCCTGCCAGGCGGCGCGGGCAGTCTGGACGAATTCTTCGAGGTGGTGACCTGGGCGCAGATCGGGCTGCACCACAAGCCGATCCTGCTGCTGGACACGGATGGCTACTGGCAGCCGCTTGTGGCGCTCTTGTCGCATATCGTGGAACAGGGTTTCGCCGAACGCACGATCATGGGGCATTTCGCCTGCGTGCCGGATGTCGCCGCGTTGACCTCTGCCCTGCGCGCCCGGCTGTCGCCGGTGGTGACGGGCTAAGGCTCGGGGCAGCGAAACCGCAGGGGCGACGCGGGCGAAGGGGCGGCGGCAGCGCCTGCCACCGCCCGCGCCTGTCACAGGCTGTCGATCTCCGCCGAGATGATCTCGGCCATCTTGGGGATCGGATGATTGGTCAGGGTCTTGTCGATTTCGGCCACGACGAGGCCGCGCAGCGTATCGTCCATCTCGTCGCGCAGCGCGCCCAGAACCTGCGGCGGCGCCACCAGCACCAGTTTCTCGAACCGGCCGCGACGGGCGCGGCGATCCAGCATCTCGACCAGATCGGTGGCAAAGCGTTCCGCGTTCAGGCGCGCATAATCGGGCTGTTCAAGCGCGGACCGCTGCCCCGGACCATCGTCCATCATCCGCCCCGGACGGTCCGAGGCGCCGACCACCGGATCAGCCTCGTCGCGGGCGATCACCGCCAGCTTCGGGGCGGCGGGCGTGCCCTTGTTTTCCAGGATCATCGCCTTTTCACCATCGGCAACCACCACCCATGCACCTTTGGGAAGCAACATGTCCTCTCCTCCGTTCTTCAGGGTTGATCTTCCTAATCGACATAAGATCGCAGATCGCCGGGCGAAAGAACCCGGATACGGAAAAACCCGCCGGATCGCTCCGGCGGGTTCTGATGGCGGGCCTTGATGGCGGGTTGGGGTCGCGGATCCTGGCCCGCGCCCCCTGCCCCGCAACCGGGTCCGGATCACATGCGGGCGGCGACCGCTTCCCAGTTGACCAGCTTTTCCAGGAAGTTGGTCAGGTAGGCCGGGCGCTTGTTGCGGAAGTCGATGTAGTAGGAATGTTCCCACACATCGCAGCCCAGAAGCGCGGTCTGGCCGAAGCACAGCGGGTTCACGCCGTTTTCGGTCTTGGTGACCTTCAGGCTGCCGTCCTTATCCTTCACGAGCCACGCCCAGCCCGAACCGAACTGGCCTGCGCCGGCTGCGGCAAAATCTTCCTTGAACTTCTCGACCGACCCGAAGGCCTCGACCAGCGCCTTTTCCAGGCTGCCGGGCATCTTCTTGTTCTCGCCCGGTCCCATGATCTCCCAGAAGAGGTTGTGGTTCCAGTGCTGGCTGGCATTGTTGAAGATGCCGTTCTGCGCCACGGCGCCTGCCTGATAGGTGCCGCGCACCACATCCTCAAGCGACTTGCCTTCCCATTCGGTTCCGGCGACCAGCTTGTTGCCGTTGTCGACATAGGCCTTGTGGTGCAGGTCGTGGTGGTATTCGAGCGTTTCCTTCGACATGCCGAGCGACGCCAGCGCGTCATGGGCATAGGGCAGATCGGGAAGGGTGAAAGCCATCTGTCTTCTCCTGTTCAGGCGGAATTGCGTTACCCCCTATAAGAGGGCTTGGCCCGGGAAGGTCAAGGGCACGGGCAAGGAACGTCTATCGCCGGACGCAGGTGCCGCGGCCCTCGAAACCGTTGGAATAGCCCAAAGGACTGGCCGCCAGAGAGAAGGCCCCAGTGGCCTTCACGAAAGTTCCCCGATAGCGCATCGTCATCGCCTTGCGCCCGCCCACGGCCACGATTTCCCGGACATCCCAGCCAAAAGTGATGCGCTTGGCGTTGTCGACTTTCACCTCTCCTGCCACTGGCTGTCCGCCGAAGGCCATCACGACCGGATCGTTGACGACAACCAGCCGCTTGGCAGGATCGTGCAGGATGACGACCTGCGGGGAAATCCACGTGCCCTCTTTCGCGCCCTGCGTCAGCAGGCAGACATAGGTCAGGGGTTCGGCCAGCGCCGGGGCTGCAGCCATCGCAAGGGCCAGGGCAGAGGCAAGGCCAGAGGCAATGGCAGGCAAACGCAAGGCAACTCTCCTTCACTTGCAGAACGGGGTGCGGGCGCGAAAAGTGGCCCGATGCAAGGAAACCGGAACCGCATGACATCCTGCACGACAAAACCATTTCCGGTTTGCTTGGCACAGCAAAAGGCCCCGCGCAATGCTTGCACGAGGCCGTTTTTTTCGATCATCCGCCGGGATCAGGCCAATTCGCTGCCCGTCTGTGCCGAATGGGTCAGGAGGCCCATCACATAGCCCGCGACCGACCGGAAGCTGACCAGCGTGTAGCCCTCGCCATCCTTCCAGAAGGCCGCCGCCACCTGGGCCGCGCGGCTGCGGCGCAGTTCGCCCGGTTCCAGCCGCGCAAGGTCAACCGGGGAAAGCTTGGCCAGAACCTGATCGGCCTTCGCGCCCTCGATGCGGAACACCGCGCGCGCGTCCGAGACATCGACCGCAAGGTGATGTTCGCCCTTCAGCTTGGCCGCCAGCGCGGCCAGACCCGCCGCCACATCCGCATAGGGCAGGATCAGCAGATATTCGTCCGGGCTCATCCAGCCTGCGGCGCGGTCGCCGTTGACCTCGATCCGCCGTTGCGCGGGAAGGGCCGTGCCCGTCACCGCCTTCACGGCCGCCGCCAGGCCCTTCACATCGGGTTTCGCGCGCAGGGTGATCATGCCCAGCGGGCCGATCTCGCGGATGGTGGCGAAACCCTGATGCGTGGCCCCGCCCAGTGCCGAAACCGGTTCAGACATTCTGCTTCTCCCCGTCCTTGTCGTAGAAGACCGGGCTGACGATGCGCGCCTTGACGCTGCCGCCGCCCACCTTCGGGAATTCCACCGTTTCGCCCATCCGTTCCGGACCGCGCCGGACCAGACCCATCGCGATCCCGCGCTTCAGCGTCGGGCTGTAATAGGTCGATGTCACGCGGCCTTCGGTGTTGCGCTGGCCGTTGCCGTTCACGCCCGGCGCCACCGCATAGGCCCCGTCGGGGATGACCGACCCGTCCAGCGTTTCCAGGCCCACCAGCTTCCACCGCTCGGGGTTGGCCAGATAGGTGCGCTGCATCCCGCGCTTGCCGAGGAAATCCGCTTTCTTCTTCGACACCGCCCAGTCAAGGCACAGGTCCAGCGGCGTGACCGTACCGTCGGTTTCGTCGCCGATCATGATGAAGCCCTTTTCGGCCCGCATGACGTGCAGACATTCGGTGCCATAGGGCATCGCGCCGAATTCGGCCCCGGCGTCGTTCAGCGCCTTCCAGAAGGCCATCCCCTCCGAGGCGGGCACGGCGATTTCGTAGGACAGTTCACCCGAGAACGAGATCCGGTAGACCCGGCAACGGAAGCCGCCCAGTTCCCCGTCGGCCCATTGCATGAAGGGCAGCGCCTCGCGGCTGACATCCATACCGCCCAGCTTTTCCAACAGCTTGCGCGCGTTCGGTCCGACCACGGCGACCTGTGCATACTGTTCGGTCACATTGGCGGTGTAGACCTTCCAGTCCCACCATTCGCATTGCAGCCAGTCTTCCATCCAGGCGTGGATGCGATCGGCCCCGCCCGAGGTGGTATGGCAAAGCCAGGTGTCCTCGTCGATCCGCGCCACCACGCCGTCATCCGACAGGAAGCCCTGTTCGTTGCACATCAGGCCATAGCGGCACTTGCCCACCGGCAGCGACGACATGACATTGGTGTAAAGCATGTCGAGGAAGCGGCCCGCATCCGGGCCCTTGACGATGATCTTGCCAAGGGTGGAGGCGTCCAGCAGGCCCAGGCGTTCGCGGGTGTTCGTCACCTCGCGGTGGACCGCCTGTTCATGCGTCTCGCCCGCGCGGGGATAGCAGTAGGGGCGGCGCCACAGGCCGACGGGTTCGAAATAGGCGCCCTGCGCTTCATGCCAGGCGTGCATCGGCGTGCGCCGCAGCGGCTGGAAGATATCGCCCCGCGACTCGCCCGCCAGTGCACCGATGGTGACGGGCGTGTAGGGCGGGCGGAAGGTTGTGGTGCCCACCTGCGGGATCTCGGCGTTCAGGCTGTCGGCGAGGACGGCCAAACCGTTGATATTCGACAGCTTGCCCTGATCCGTCGCCATCCCGAGCGTGGTGTAGCGCTTGGTGTGTTCGACGCTGGTATAGCCCTCGCGCGCGGCAAGCTGCACGTCGGACACCTTCACGTCGTTCTGGTAGTCGAGCCACATCTTCATGCGCAGCGCGGGCCCCGCCCCCTGCGGCATGATCCAGACCGGCTCCATCCGCGCCTCGGCGGGGGCTGCGGCCTCGGGCGCCTTGGCCTTCTTCGGCTTCATGCCCAGAGCCTGGGCCGCCTCGGCCCCGGCGCGGTCGGCATCGGCCAGGCACTCGCCCGCCGGAAGCGCGCCGTTCGCGGCGCCCGCTGCGATGACCATCGCACTGCCATCATGGGTGATCGGCGGGCGCGCGGCATCGGGGCGGAAGTGGGCGGCGGCCTCGTCCCAGACGAGTTTGCCGCCGCAATGGCTCCACAGGTGGACGACAGGCGACCATCCGCCCGACATCGCCACCGCATCGCAGGCGATTTCCTCGCGCGCGGCCCCTTCGCCGGCCTGCAGGCCGATGGCGACGCCGGTGACACGCTTCGAACCCTTGACCTTGACGATGGCCGACCCCGTCTCGATCCGGATGCCAAGAGCGCGCGCCTTCGCGGGCAGATCGCCCGTCACGTTCGGACGCGCGTCGATCACCGCGGGCACATCGAGCCCCGCCTCTTTCAGCGCGATGGCGGTGCGGTAGGCATCGTCGTTGTTGGTGACGACCACGGTGCGGTCGCCGGGGCTGACAGCCCAGTTCACGACATAGTCGCGCACGGCGCTGGCCAGCATCACGCCGGGAATATCATTTCCCGCGAAGGACAGCGGCCGTTCGATCGCGCCGGTGGCCGAAACGATGCGGCCCGCGCGGATGCGCCACAGGCGCTTTTTCGGGCGCCCGTCGCCGGGCGTGTGGTCGGCCACGCGTTCCTCGGCCAGCACATAGCCGTGGTCATAGACGCCGAAGGCCATGCAGCGGGTGCGAAGCGTGACGTTCTCCATCGCCGAAAGTTCGGCCAGGGCTGCCTCGACGAAAGCCTCGGCCGGCTTGCCGTCGATCTCGACTCCGTCGACCGGCGCCCGCCCGCCCCAGTGCGGGGCCTGTTCCAGAAGGATCACGCGGGCGCCGGCGCGGCCTGCGACCAGCGCGGCCTGAAGGCCCGCGACCCCGCCACCCGCAACCAGCACGTCGCAGAAGGCATAGGCCTGTTCGTAGCGGTCCGCGTCACGATCCTTCGGCACCTTTCCAAGGCCCGCCGACTGACGGACGATCGGTTCGAACAGGTGCTTCCAGGCCGCGCGTGGATGGATGAAGGTCTTGTAGTAGAAGCCCGCGGGCAGGAACCGCGCGGCATAGTTGTTGACCACGCCCACGTCGAATTCGAGGCTGGGCCAGTGGTTCTGGCTGGTCGCCGTCAGCCCGTCGAAGAGTTCCGTCGTCGTGGTGCGCTGGTTCGGCTCGAACCGCCCGCCCTCGCCCATGTTGACCAGCGCGTTGGGTTCCTCGGCGCCCGAAGCCACGATGCCGCGCGGACGGTGATACTTGAAGGACCGGCCGACCAGCATCTGGTCATTGGCCAGCAGGGCCGCCGCCAGAGTGTCGCCCTTGAAGCCCTTCATCCGCTTGCCGTTGAAGGTGAATTCCTGTGCGGCGCCGCGGTCGATCAGGCGGCCGCCCCTTGCCAGACGCGTGCTCATTTGTAACCCTTCCAGTCAGGCCGCTTGGCCTTGATCTTCGCCACGATGTCGGCGGGCGGTTCGGAGGTCTGCGCGGGATAGGTCCCGAACACCTCGAGCGTGGCCGTGCAGCGCGCGGCCAGGAACCACTTGCCGCAGCCATAGGCATGGCGCCAGCGTTCGAAATGCACGCCCTTGGGGTTCTTGCGGGCGAACATGTAGGCTTCGAATTCCTCGTCCGAGGAGCCAGGCCCGAAACGCTTCAGATGCGCCTCGCCGCCGGGCGACAGTTCGGTCTCTTCAGCCTTCACGCCGCAACAGGGGCATTCCAGGATCAGCATGTGCGTGCCTCTTTCTGCATCTTCGGCCGGGTCGGAAAAATCTTCGTACGAAGATTTTTCGCCGCCGAAGATTTTTCGTACGAAAAATCTTCTCGTCCCGCGGCGACCATCAGTGCGCCACCCCTGCCGCCACGCTTTCGTCGATGAACTGGCCTTCCTTGAAGCGCCACATCGAGAATTCGGCGGCCAGCGGGCCCGGTTCGCCCTTGGCCATCAGTTCCGCCATCGCCCAGCCGGAACCGGGGATCGCCTTGAACCCGCCGGTGCCCCAGCCGCAGTTGATGAAGCAGTTGCCGAGCGGCGTCTTCGAGATGATGGGCGAACGGTCGCCGGTCATGTCCACGATCCCGCCCCACTGCCGCAGCATCTTCAGTCGCGAGATCATCGGGAAGGTCTCGACCAGCGCGCGGAGCGTTTCCTCGATATGGTGGAAGCTGCCCCGCTGGGTGTAGTTGTTGAACCCGTCGGTGCCGCCGCCGATCACCATCTCGCCCTTGTCGGACTGCGACATGTAGCCGTGCACGGTGTTGGCCATCACGACCACGTCCATGCAGGGCTTGATCGGCTCGGAAACCAGCGCCTGCAGCGCCACGGCCTCGATCGGCAGGCGGAAGCCCGCCATTTCCGCAAGCTGGCCGGAATGGCCGGCCACGACGATGCCAAGCTTCTTGCAGCCGATGTGGCCGCGCGTGGTGTCAAGCCCGGTCACGACGCCGTTCGACTGGGTGACGCCCGTCACCTCGCACTGCTGGATGATGTCCATCCCCATCGCCGAGCAGGCCCGCGCATAGCCCCAGGCCACCGCGTCATGCCGCGCGGTGCCGCCACGCGCCTGGTAAAGCGCCCCGAGGACCGGATAGCGCGGCCCGTCGATGTTGATGATCGGCACCAGTTCCTTCACCCGCCCGGGCCCGATCCATTCGGTCGACACGCCCTGCAGGTTGTTGGCATGGACCGTGCGCAGGTAGCCGCGCACCTCGTGATGGGTCTGGGCCAGCATCAGAAGGCCGCGCGGGCTGAACATCACGTTGTAGTTCAGGTCCTGGCTCAGCGTCTCGTAAAGCGCGCGGGCCTTTTCATAGATCGCGGCCGACGGGTCCTGCAGGTAGTTGGACCGGATGATCGTCGTGTTGCGGCCGGTGTTGCCGCCCCCGAGCCAGCCCTTCTCGATCACCGCGACATTGGTGATACCGTAGTTCTTGCCAAGATAATAGGCCGAGGCGAGGCCGTGCCCGCCTGCGCCCACGATGATGGCATCGTAGGATTTCTTCGGCTCCGGGCTTTTCCAGGCGCGTTCCCACCCCTGGTGGTACCGAAGCGCCTCACGGGCGATGGCAAAGACGGAATAGCGTTTCATGGTCAGCCTTTCCCCTGTGGCCGGGATCTTCCGGGTTTTGGAACGCGGAGGAGATTTATCCGCTCCTCCAAGCGGCACAATCCGGAAAAATGCGACATGGCGCGACATGCTGCCGCCCGGGTGGCCGTTTGGCGGTCGCCCGGGGGCCCTCCGGTGCCCGCCGGACCACCGGCCGCGCCCGCCGCAAGGGGTGGTCCGCCCCTGCAACACGATTGCGCCAATGTCCCGTGGCTGCGGCGGTTTGCACCTTTTTCCGGAAGGCGGGAAACGATACATGGGGGGCAGACTTAAGGAGACGACATGCCCGGCACACCGCTTACCATGTTCTGGCTCGTGGCCGCCGCGCTGGCGGTGGCCGTGGCCGGCATCCTCTACATGGCCTTCCGCCGCGCCACGCTGCAAGACGACCCGGCCGCCGCCTACGACCTGCGGGTCTATCGCGACCAGCTGGCCGAGGTCGATCGCGACCTCGCCCGTGGGGTTCTGGGGGCCGAGGACGCCGAACGCATGCGCACCGAAATCTCGCGCCGCGTGCTGGAGGCCGACCGCGCCGTGAAGCTGGGCAGCGGCGCTGCCGCGAACGCCTCTGCGGGCGGACGCGCGGTGCTGATCGGGTTGACGGCGCTAGCTGTCCTCGGATCCTTCGCGCTTTATGCACGGATCGGGGCGCCGGGCTATCCCGACATGCCGCTGAAGGACAGGCTGGCCATGGCCGACGAGCTGCGCTCCACCCGTCCGGCTCAGGACGTGGCCGAGGCCGACGCGGCCCCGGCGATCGCGGCCATGGAGCGGCCGACGCCGGATGCCGCCTATCTGGAACTGGTGGACAAGCTGCGCGCCGCCGTCGCCGAACGCCCGAACGACATCCAGGGCCAGGAACTGCTGGCCCGCAACGAGGCGGCGCTTGGCAATTTCCGCGCCGCCTACGAGGCGCAGCGCCAGATCATCGCGCTGAAGGATCCCCGCTCGACCGCCGAGGACCATGCGATCCTTGCCGAGCTGATGATCCTTGCCGCCGGGGGCTACATCAGCCCCGAGGCCGAAGTGGCGCTGACCGAGGCCCTGCGCCGCGATCCCGAGAACGGGACCGCGCTTTACTATTCCGGGCTCATGTTCGCCCAGACGGGTCGTCCCGACATGGCCTTCCGCATCTGGCGCCCGCTGCTCGAACGATCGGCGCCGGACGCGCCCTGGGTTCCGCCGCTGCGCGCCCAGATCGAGAACATGGCCGCGCTTGCCGGGATCGACTATGTGATGCCCCCGGCGGGGGCGGCCCCCGGTGCAGCGGTCGGCGCGATGCCCGGCCCGACCGCCGAGGACATGGAGGCCGCTGCCGGGATGTCCGACGAAGACCGGCAGGCGATGATCCGCGGCATGGTCGAGGGACTGAACGACCGGCTGGCCAGCGAAGGCGGCACCGCGCAGGAATGGGCCCGCCTGATTGGCGCACTTGGCACGCTGGGCGAAACCGACCGGGCCCGTGCGATCTGGACCGAGGCGCAAGGCCGCTTTGCCGAACGCCCCGAAGATCTGGCATTGGTGCGAGCCGCCGCCGAACAGGCCGGTGTGGCCGAGTGAGCGTTCATGCCGACCTGGCCGGCTTTGCCGATGCCCTGCCGCCGGTCGGGTGCCTTGCCGGGCTCGACTTCGGGGAGAAGACGATCGGCGTCGCCCTGTCGGACGTGCTGCGGGGCGTTGCCACGCCCACGGTCACGATCCGGCGGGTGAAGTTCACGCTGGACGCAGCCGAGCTGCTGAAGATCGTGGCGGCACGCGGGGTGGTCGGGTTTGTCGTCGGCCTGCCGCGCAACATGGACGGCAGCGAAGGACCGCGGGCGCAGGCCACCCGCGCTTTCGCGCGCAACCTGTCGGGCCTCACGCCCCTGCCGATCGGCTTCTGGGACGAAAGATTGTCCACCGTTGCGGCAGAAAGGGCACTGCTGGAGGCGGATGCGTCCAGAAAACGTCGCAAAGAGGTCATCGACGCGGTCGCAGCCGGATATATCTTGCAGGGAGCGCTGGACCGGATGGCGCATCTGAAACGGGAGCGGGCAGAGTGAAGGACGAGGTCTGGAAGCGCGACGAGGTGCAAAGCCCCTGCGTCAAGATCTGTGTCGTGCATCCCGAGGAACGGCTGTGCGTGGGCTGCCTGCGCACGATCGACGAAATCGGCCGCTGGTCGCGCATGACACACGAGGAACGCGCGGGCGTTATGGCGGACCTTCCGGCCCGCGCCCCCCGCCTGCGCAAGCGCCGCGGCGGCCGCGCCGCACGCCTCGCCGATTGACGCGCCCGAACGGATGACGGGAAAAGGGGGGCTGTCTGCCCCCCTCTTTGGCTGCGCCAAATTCACCCCCCGAGGATATTTCCGGACAGAAAATGAATCCGGCATCCGGATCGTCGTATTTTCTGTCGGCAAATATCCTCGGGGGTGAGCCGCCAGAGGCGGCGAGGGGGCGGAAAGCCCCCTGCCCGGCCTCAGGGCCCGCTCTCAGGCCCGTGTGGCGCGGGCAATCTCGGTGGCGGCGGCGGCAAGGGCGCCGTCCCCGTGCGGGATCTCCAGTGCCTCGAGCCCGGCCTGCATCACCGACAGGACACCCAGCGTCATGTGGGCGTTCACATGCCCCATATGGGCCACGCGCAAATAGCCGTGCCATTCGGGATCGCCGGGCAGCGCCATGCCAAGCCCGATGCCCAGCGTGACCCCGGCGCGCTGCTCGCACCAGTCGCGCAGGCGCGTGGCATGGGGCGCGCCGCCCATCCGGGCGGCCGTCACCGCGCGCCCGCGGTGGGCGGGATCGGCGATGTTCAGGCGGATTTCGGGATTGCCGCGGTTCCAGGCCGCGAAGGCCGCCCAGACGGCGCGCGCGAGGGTCTCGTGGCGGGCCCAGATGTTGGGCAATCCCTCTTCGCCAATCATGTCGAGCGCCTCGCGCAGCGCAAAAAGGTGATGCGTGGGCGCCGTGCCTGCCCAGTGCTGCCAGAATTCCGTGCCGCGCGCGCGCGGCTCCCAGGCCCAGTAGGGCGTGCGCAGGTCCGCCTCGCGGCACCGCTCCAGCGCCCGGTCCGAGAACCAGACGAAGCCCAGCCCCGGCGGCACCATGATGCCCTTCTGGCTGGCCGCCACGGTCACGTCCACGCCCCAGTCATCCATCCGGAATTCGTCGCAGGCCATCGAGGCGATGCAATCCACCGCCAGAAGGGCGGGATGGTGAAGATCGTCCATAAGACGGCGCAACGCGGCCACGTCGTTGCGGGCGGAACTGGCGGTGTCCACATGGGTCACCGTCACCACCTTGATCGCGTGGGTCCGGTCGGCTTTCAGCGCCTCTTCCACGCGGGCCAGATCGACGGGCGAAGAGCGGCCGAAATCCAGCACATCGACCGCAACCCCCATCGCGCGGATCGACTCGGCCCAGCCGATGCCGAACCGCCCCGTCGCCAGCACCAGCGCACGGTCACCACGCGAAAAGAGGTTCGCGTTCGCCGCCTCCCAGGCGCCATGGCCGTTGGCAATGTAGATCGCCACATTCTGCGTCGTGCCCGCCAGGGCGCGCAGGTCCGGCCAGAGGCTGGCCACCATGTCGTAAAGGGCGCCGCCGTAGATGTTCGGCGCCGCGCGATGCATGGCGTTCAGCACCCGGTCCGGCATGACCGAAGGGCCTGGAATGGCCAGATAGGGGCGACCATGGGCAAGGTTCGGGGCAAGGCTGGGGGCAAGGCTGGGGGCAAGGCTGGGGGCGGCGGGTCGGTTTTCGGGGGGCATGGAACGGGCTCCGCAGGTTTCCGCCTGAATGGCTACGCCTGCCCCGGTGCAAGGTCAACGGGGCCTCGCGCCTTGCGAAGCCGGGGAGTTTGGCGATAGACCGGGGCAACCGATCCTGACCGGACCTGCCCGTGACGCGTCACCCTGCCCCCGATCCGCGCTATTCCTCGCGCAGGCTGTTTGCCCGGCTCTGGTCGGGCTACCTGAGGCCGCATGCGGGGCTGATGGCGCTGGCCGCCCTGTTCATGGTGATCGAGGGGGCGACGCTCGGGGCGTTGTCCTGGCTGATCGAGCCGCTTTTCGACCGGGTCTTCGCGCCCGGCGGGCAAGGTGCGCTGGTCTGGGTGGGGCTGGCGATCCTGGGCCTGTTCCTTACCCGCGCGGTCACATCCGTGACAGCCAAGACGATGCTGACGACGGTGGCGCAGAAATCCTCGACCGCGATGCAGGCGGATCTTCTGGCCCATATCCTGACACTGGACGGGCGGTTCTTTCAGGACAACGCGCCCGGTGCCCTGATCGAGAGGGTGCAGGGCGACACGATCGCAGTGCAAGGCGTCTGGTCTTCGGTCATCACCGGGGTCGGGCGCGATGCGGTGGCGCTGATTTCGCTCTTTGCCGTGGCGCTGTCGATCGATCCGCTGTGGACACTGGCGGCGCTGGTCGGCGCGCCGCTGCTGATCGCGCCTGCGGTGGTGGTGCAGCGCTACATCCGGCGCAAGACCGCGCAGATGCGGGCGCAGGCGGGGCTGCGCGCGACGCGCCTCGACGAGATCTTCCACGGCATCCAGGCGATCAAGCTGAACCGGATGGAGGATTACCAGGTCAGCCGGTTCCGCAGGATCGTGGGACAGATCGTGCGGGCGGAAATCCGCATGATCATGGGCCGTGCGACGATCCCGGCGATGATCGACGTGGTGACCGGCATCGGCTTTTTCACCGTACTGATGCTGGGCGGACGCGAGGTGGCATCGGGCGACCGCACCACGGGCGAGTTCATGGCCTTCTTCACCGCGATGGCGCTGACCTTCCAGCCGATCCGGCGACTGGGCGACATGGTGGGAATCTGGCAGATCGCCGCGGCCTCGCTTGAGCGCATATACCGGCTGTTCGACACACATCCCGCACCGCGTGCCCCGGCCACCGCCCGCGCGCCCGGAGGCGCCCCCGAGATCCGGCTAGAGGATGTGTGCTTCGGCTATGGCGACCTTCCGGTCCTGAACGGCGCGACCTTCACCGCCGACGCCGGGCGGACGACCGCGCTTGTCGGGGCGTCGGGCGCGGGGAAAAGCACGGTCTTCGGCCTTCTGACGGGGCTTTTGCAGCCAACCTCGGGCCGCATCCTCATGGGTGGGGTGGACACGGCCGACCTGTCGCTGGCCGACCTGCGGGCACAGTTCGCCGTGGTCACGCAGGACAGCGCGCTGTTCGACGAAACCCTGCGCGAGAACATCGGCCTTGGCCGCGACCTGCCCGAGGCGCGTATCCGCGCTGCGGTGGAAGCGGCCCATGTGGCCGAATTCACCGACGCGCTGCCCCTTGGCCTTGATACGCCGGCCGGGCCGCGGGGATCGGGCCTTTCGGGCGGCCAGCGGCAGCGCATCGCGATTGCCCGCGCGCTGGTGTCGGATGCGCCTGTGCTGCTGCTGGACGAAGCGACCAGCGCACTGGATGCCCAGTCCGAGGCGCTGGTGTCAGACGCGCTGGCGCGGCTTGGCGAGGGGCGCACGACGCTGGTGATCGCGCACCGGCTGTCGACGATCCGGGCGGCAGACCGGATCGTGGTGATGGATCGCGGGCGGGTTGTCGATCAGGGCCGGCACGAGGATCTGCTGGCGCGGGGCGGACTTTACGCCGATCTCTGCCGGCTTCAGTTTCAGGGCTGACCCTTCCCCTGCCCTGCGTCGTTCCTATATCACCAGCCTGAACCGGGGATGCCGATGACCGCGATCAACACGCCAGACCGCTGCGACGACCGCCGCCTGATCGACCTGGGCGGCGCGGATGCGATCCATTTCCTTCAGGGTCTGGTGACGAATGACGTGCGGCCGCTTGCCGGGACCGATGGCATCGTCTGGGCCGCGCTGCTGACCCCGCAGGGCAAGTATCTGGCGGATTTCCTTGTGGTGCGCAGCGCCGGGCGGCTGATGATCGACCTGCCGGAACGGCTGGCCGACGCCACGCTCAGGCGCCTTTCGATGTATCGCCTGCGGGCGGATGTGACACTGACGCCGTCGCCGCTGCATGTCAGCAAGGGGCTTGGCCCAGCGCCCGCGGGCGCGCTGGCCGATCCGCGCCACCCGGCCCTGGGCTGGCGGCTTTATTCCGACACGCCCGGCGCCGACCCGAAGATCGACTGGGACGCGATCCGCGTCGCGCATGTCATCCCCGAAAGCGGGATCGAGCTTGTCCCCGATGACAGCTACATCCTCGAAGCCGGGTTCGAGCGGTTACAGGGCGTGGATTTCCGCAAGGGCTGTTACGTGGGCCAGGAGGTGACCGCGCGGATGAAGCACAAGACCGAGTTGCGCAAGGGCTTGGCGCGGGTGCGGATCTCGGGGGCGGCCCCGGTGGGCACGCCGATTCTGTCGGGCGACCGCGAGGCCGGTGTCTTGTTCACCCAGTCGGGCGGCCTGGCCATCGCGCATCTGCGTTTCGATCGCGCCGACGGCCCCCTGACCGCGGGAGACGCCACTGTCACGCGCGACCCCGACGCGCCCGGCCGTTGACCCCCGGCCGTTGACCATTGTGACCCCTTTCGGGCGAAGGCACCGCCCGACCGCCACCAATACGGGAATGTCCACAGGATCGTTCACGCCCCGACCCTCATTTGTGTCAAATTTCTGACCAAAGGGTTGATAATCCAGACATCGGCCCCATATCTGGCGGGACGCGGCCCGGGTTTCCAACTAGATACGGTAACGCCTTTGCGACAGCCATGCACGGAACGCATGGCAGTCATTCCAAAGACGCGATACCGAATCGTTCAGAAAACGCCATATTCGCCGGACGTCGGAAAACGCAAGAGCAAGAACAGGACGACAAAATGGCCGATTTTGTTGACAGCACCGCATTCAACTTCGAACAGGGGCAGCGCGCCCGCAAGTTGTTTGCCGCCGTTGTGCTGGCCGCTTTGGACGATGCCATTGCGGATGACAAGAAATACGGGAATGGCCCCGAACAGATCGCCCGCTGGGCGCGGTCGCGCGACGGGCGCGAGGTTCTGTCCTGCGCCGGGATCGACCCGAACGAGCGCGTGGTCAAGGGCCTGATGGAATTCGTCTCCAAGGGCGTGCGCACCTCGGTCGCGCTCTCGCGCGAGGAAAGCGAACGCCGTGCCGCGATGGAAGCCGATCAGGCCGAAGCCGCCTGAGCGGCTCACGGTCGCCAGACACCGGAATTGGAAACGCCCCGATCATGGTCGGGGCGTTTTCCTTTGCGCGAAGGACGTTCAGGAGGATCAGTCGAATTCGCGCGCGGCCAGAGCGCGGGCCACCTCGGCCCGGACCAGCTTGCGCACGTTGCGGGTGATGCGTTCCCCCAGGCTGCCCTGCAATTCGTCGCGGATGATGTCGCGCACGACTTCGCGCAGCGCCTCTTCGTCCATGACGCCGTCCTCGGCATCGAACAGGCCGACTTCCGCCTCTGCATCGGCGGCTTCCTCGGCCAGGCGTGCCATCGTGGCCTGTTCCAGATCGTCGACGACCTCCATCGCCGCGATCGCGGCGATGGCTTCGGCCTCGGCGCGGTCGGCCATCGCGGCATCCGCCGGCGCAGGATCGGGCACCACATCCGGCGTGGGATCCGCAAAGGACCCGGCCTGCAGCGCCTCGTCACCGGACGTCACGGTCGCGTCCCAGTCGCCTTCCGCCCAGGCATGGACAGGCTCGCCCACCTGATCACGCGCGGCGAGTTCGGCCTCCTCTGCCTCGTCGATCCGGTCGAAGGCGGGCATCCGCGGGGTGGGTTCGGCCCATGCCCCGTCGGCCCAGTGCAGCGCCGGGTGATCGTCCATCGGATCGCCGGTTTCGGGTTCCCAACTGGCGTCATAGTCCTGCTGCGACAGCCCCGCGACGACATCCTCGATCACCGAGGCGGCATCCGGTTCAGCCGATTGGGCGGGTTCAGCCGCTTGTGAGGATTCGGTCGATTGGGCGGGATCGTCAAAATGCGCGGGCTCGGAAGGCGCGGCCATGTCCGCAAAGGCCACTTCGTCCGACCACCATGCCGGATCGGCGGCGGCTTCGGACATGGCTTCGGACATGGCTTCGGGCGCGGGTTCGGGTTCCGCATGGCCGAAGGTTTCCGGCAGCTCCGCCGCAGGCGTCGCCAGTTCCGCCCCCACCTCGGGGACGGGCGCGGCCACAGGCTGCAGGCCCTGCGGGGCGGGCGCGGCCTCGGCCGGTTCGTTCCCCACGACGCGCAGCGCGGGCGTCAGGATCAGACGGTCAGCCCCGGCGGAAGGTGTGGACGAAGCGGGCGTTTGCGGGCGGTGTTGCGGGCGCAGGTCTTCCGACACAAGGCGCCGGATGGAGGACAGCACATCCTCGATTTCCACGGAACTCATCGGTTCGGACATGCCCGGCCCCAAATCTTCTTGTTGCGAAAGTCTAGCCGACCGTTCCGCGTCTTACAAGAAAATGCCGGCAAGGGGCGAACGCCTTTGCGCTGGCCGCCACGCCCCACCCGATCCGGCATCCGCCCCGACGGTCAGTTGCCGATGGATTTCAGGATACGGTCCAGTTTTGCGCCCGGAATGCTGTGCACCGGGGCGTTCTTCACCGTGTTGTAATAGGCCGCCGGATCATAGGTCGGGATCCCCAGCTTCAGGTGATCGACCGTCAGCAGGCCCATCGACTGCAACACGCCGTAGACGCTGAGATAGCGGTTGGCGACGGCCTGAAGCCGCCCCGCGCGCGCATCAAGCAGTTCCTGTTCGGCGTTCAGCACATCAAGCGTGGTGCGCGAACCGACCTTCGCCTCTTCCCGCACGCCGTCATAGGCGGTCTGGGCGGCCGCGATCTGGCGGTCGGTGGCCTGGATCGAGGCATTGGTGACCTCGAGATTGGCCCAGGCATTGCCGACCTGCTGTTCGATCTGCACCGAGGTCTGCAACAGGCCCGACCGCGCCGCCTCGCGTTGGGCGATGGCCCGGCGATAGAGGGCGGCAAGCTGCCCGCCGGCATAGATCGTCTGGTTCAGCGTCAGAGACAGCGTGTTCGAGGTGTTGCCGCCCTCGGCCAGACCGACCGAGGCGCGCCCGGTCAGCGTGGGCCTGGTGTCGGCCTGCGCACGCGCGACGTTGAGGTCCGCGATGGCCGCCTGCCGCTGCGCCTGCTTGATCTGCGGATGTGTCCGCACCGCCACGTCACGCGCGGCCTGCAACGATTTCGGCAGCGCGGGCGTCCCGGGCAGGGGCGCCAGATTGCCCGGATAACGACCGACAGCAGCCTTGTAGGCCTCGCGCGCGACGGCCAGATCGCCTTCGGCCGCGGCAAGGTTCGCACGCGACGCGGCCAGCCGCGATTCCGCGATGGCCACATCCGTGCGGGTGATCTCGCCCACTTCGAAACGGTCCTGGGCCGCGCGCAATTCCTGCGTGATCAGCCGGACGTTCGACTGGCGCAGGTCCACGATTTCCTGGGCAAGCCGCACCTGCACGAAGGCCTGGATCGCCGCACCCAGCACCTGCTGTTCGATGTTGACCAGCCCCTCGCGCGTGGCCAGCACGCTTTCCTTGGCCACCTCGACGGCAAGCGCCCCGCGCCCGAAATCGAGGATGTTCATGTCGGCAGTCAGCGCCGCGCTGGTCGAAAGATCATCGGTGGTGATCGGCTGGCCGAGGAAGTTCGAGGTTTCCTGCCAGCGGTAGGTCGATTGCACCGTGAAGTTGATCACCGGGCGCAGGCGGGCCAGCGCGATGGCCGCGTCCTCGTCGGCCGCGCGCAGCAGCGCCTGGTTCTGGTCCAGAAGGTTCGAATTGCGATAGGCCGCGATCATCGCGTCGGTCAGCGTCTCGGCCGAGGCCGCAAGCGGTGCGACAGTGGCGGAAATGAGTGTGAACGCCGCGACCGTGGCTGTCTTCAGAAAACGCATGTTCAATCCTTCCGCCCTCACAGAGGGTCCGTATCCGCCAGCGATGTCAGAGCACGAAGCCCCGTTGTGCGGCAAATCCCGGAAGCACCGGGGCCGCGGCATTGAACGCCAGACGCCAGGTCACCTGGCCGTCCACCTTGTACCCCACACGGGCCGCGCCAAGCGCACCCTCCATGAAGACCGCACCGATGCGGCCGCCATCCTTCAACTGGTCGATCAGCGCCTGGGGGATCTGTTCGACCCCGCCCTGCACGGTAATCACGTCATAAGGGCCGTGTTTGGCCGCACCGGATACCAGCGCACCCTCGATCACGGCGGCATTGTCCACGCCTTCCGCCGAAAGCGTGCGCTGCGCGGCAGCGGCCAGATCGGCGTTTTCCTCGACCGCGACGACCGCATCGGCAAGACGCGCGATGACGGCGGTCGAATAGCCAAGGCCACAGCCCAGATCCAGCACCAATTCGTCGGGCTGGATATCCAGCGCATCCAGCAGCTTGGCCAGCGTCCGCGGTTCAAGCACCACGCGGCCCGGAGCGATGTCGACATTCTCGCCGATATAGGCCGCCTCGCGTTTTTCGCTTGGCACATACACCTCGCGCGGGACGGTCAGCATCGCTTCGATGATCGGGAACTTGGTCACATCCGACGGGCGGACCTGAGTGTCCACCATCATCGTGCGGCGCTGTGCGAATTCGGTCATTTCTAAGCTCTTAGTCTGGCCTCGGCTGTTTCTGTGATGCCACAGAACCGGGTGGACGGCAACATGGCGAATGTCGCACTCACATTCAGCCGGACGCATGTGTTGTCAAGCCCTTCCGGCGTATTCCGGATCTTCGCCGCGCGTTAAATCGCGGCGCACAACCGCGGCCTTCCCCCCGCCAAGGCGGGACCGGCAGAGCCGGCAAGCATCCGCCACGTCAGCGCCCCGACCACCCGCCTTGCGGGGCGTCGGGGCGCCGGGGCGGCGTCGCGATCAGGCGTCGCCCGCCGGTGCCGTGGCATCCGCCCGCGTCCGGCCCAGGCCCGCCCAACCCATCGCCCGCTCGCCCAGCTTGCGGAACTTGTCCGAGGCGCGTTCCAGCTTCGCCTCCCATTCCGGGTTCGGCGTCTGGCCCTCTGTCACCTTGAAGTAGACCTGCAGCAGGCAGGCCAGCGCGAAGGGTTCGATCAGCGCGGCCTTCACCGCCCAGGCAAAGACCAGCGCAAAGACCAGCCCCCCCGCCGACCAGGCGCCGGGCATCAGATAGACCACCGCCGCCGCCGGGGCGAGCATCAGGATGAAGACGACGAAGGCGAGAAGATAGACGATCGCTGTCAGCCATGCGGCATTGACCAGCATCGGCCGCGCGTTCTGGCCGTAAAGCACAAGCGCCTCGCGCGCGCTGGCCCAGGGGTTTTGCGAACGGGTGCGGATCGCATGGGCAAGGATGACCTCGTCCACCAGCCCGACGGCCATGCGCAGATAGGCGCGCACGATCCCCATGATCCGGTCAAGGCCGGGGATCGGCAGGATCGACAGCAGGCCCTGCACCAGCCCGGTGATCGCGCCGATCACCCCTTTGATCAGCTGATCCAGCGCGAACAGCGTGCTGGCCTGCCCGAAGCGTTCCGTGACGACAGCGCGGGCATGGGCGATCTGGCCCTTGCCGCCGGGAATCTGCCCGCCCTCCAGCAACTCCACCATCACGGCGATATGGCCTGCCTTCACGATGTAAAGCAGGTAGTCGCGCAGAAAGAACAGCACCCCGGCCACAAGCCCGAAGCCGCCGAAGGCACCCCACGCGGTCGATTGTGCGCGGAACTCCTCGTCGCCGAAGGCGCCGATGCCCCAGCCTACGCCCGCCCCGGTGCCGGTGGCGATCACTAGGGCCGCCGTGATCCCGAAATAGACGATGGCCCTGAACACCAGAAAGGGCGCGGTCTGCGCCATGAGTGACATTGCCTTGCCGATGCTGAAATCCCACATGCCCTGAATTCTCCGTTCCTGTCGCGCATCAATACTCAAATCGTCGCCGAAGCGGGGCGAAGTCTGCCACAGCCGGCGATCCCCCGGAAGGCCCGCCAGCACGCTCGGCGGGCAAATCCCGCCGGACCTTTCGCCCGCGCTATCGCTGGGGGGTCAGGTATTTCGCCTGCGCCCACCCTTTCACCTTGCCCAAACGGACCGCGCACCAGGCCTTTTCCAGAATCCGGGCATTTGCCGGGTCCTTCGGCTGGCGGAACTGGCGCAGGGTCAGGCGGGGTTCGCATTCCGTCACCTCGATCCCCCGGGCATCAGCCCCAAGCCCGCCCGCCAGGTTCGACGAGATCGCCCGTGCGACATGGACCGGCACCGTATCCCGGCCCTGCGGCAGCGCCTTGACCCGGAAGGGCACGTCACGCAGCTGAGGCTCGGGTTTCGGCTGTGGCGGCACCCAGCCCTGATACCCGACCAGTGCAAGGTGGAACGCCTGCACCCAGCCCTTCACGCGTCCTGCCTCGATCTCGCACCAGCCGCCGCGCAGGGCCTTTTCGTTGCCCGCCACCTGCGGACGGCGGAACGTCTCGATCGTCAGGCCGCGCGTGCATTCCAGAACCCGGATGCCCATCGTCCCCGGCTCCAGCCGCCCGACCACGACCGACGAGATCGCCCGCGCCGCATGAACCTCAAGCACGCTGCGCGACCGGCTCGGCGTGTCCACCATGAACTCGGCCCCGCGAAACAGGTCGGGCTTCGGTTCGGGGGGTTGCGGCTTGGGCGGTTGCGGTTTGGGCGGTTGCGGTTTGGGCGGCGTCACCGTTTCCGACCAGGGGATGCGATTGGCATCGAAGGGCCCGTCGCGATAAAGCGTGACCGGCAGCCACTGGCCATACTTGCCCCAAGACGCACGGATCCGGCCATCCCGGACCGGCATCGCCATCACCAGCGAACCGCCGTGCGTGTCCCCGCCCCCGGCATTGTGGACGTAGAATTCCACCTGCACCCGGTCGGGCGCGGTTGCCTGCGACATCGGCTGCACCTCGGCGCGCGGCGGCAGACCCGGCCGGTTGTAGAACACCCCGCGCCCGGTCACCTCGCGATCGCGCAGGCGCATCGCCAGAAGCCCGACCTCGCGCCCCGCGTCATCCAGAATCCGCCAGGTGCCGCCGATCCCCGACATGTCGGGCAGTCCCGAAGGCGTGGACGGGGCGGGCGGACGGCGGTCGCGATGCGCCTCGGCTATCCTGTCCAGCGTCAGAGGGAAGGATTCGGCAAAGCCCACGTCGGCCAGAAGCCCGAGGTTCGGATAGGGATTGCGCCGCAGCGCCTCGATCCGGGGATCGGGCGGGCAGCGCGTGGTCTGGCACGGATGCGCGCGCCGCCATGCCGTCGTCCGCATGTCCAGCCCGCGCGCCGGATGATAGACCGCCATCTGATACCCGCGCGCGCCGGGACGCAGTTCCAGAAGCCGCATCTCGCCCCGGTCGGCGAAGGCAAAGGCGATATGGGCCACGTCCCGTTCCAGCCTGACACCAAAGACCCGCACCGCCAGTGCCGAGGCATCGCCCTGCGCCTGACGTGCCGACCGGAGCGCGAGTTCGTCGCAGAATTCCGGGTGCATCGTCTCGGGGCAGGTGCCGTTGGTGCGGCCGGTCAGGCGGAAATCGGCAAGGCCGGTCGGCTGGCCTGCGAACTGGGTCAGGTCGACCTCGATCGCCGCAACCGCGCCGGCGGGCAGATCGGCGGCATATCCGCCGTACCACGGGCCGTCCTGCGCCTGCGCGGCGGCGGCCACCATCCACGACAGGCCGAGGGCCAGCGCAAGAACACCCTGCACCTTCCGCATCGCGTTGATCCGCATGAAGCCCTCCCTGACCGATGACCCGGTCAGCATAGGCCCCCCATGCGCGACAGATCAAGCAAGCATGGCCCCTTGCCGCCCCGCAGGCTGGACATTGCCGCCCCCCGCCCTATCCTGCCGCCGATGAAGACCACAGCAAGCCCTCCGCCAGCGCCTCTGCCCTCGCCGCCCTGTGGCGCGCCCCAGGCCGCCCGCCCCTCGGCGCTGATCGTCGCCCATGGCTCGCCCGCCGATCCCGAACCGCAGGAGGCATGGCTCGCCGCGCTCGCGGTGCGGGTCGCGATGTGGTGTCCGGGCTGGACGGTCCGGGCCGCCACGCTGGCCGCCGATGGCGCGCTGGCACGGGCATTGGCAGGGCTCGACCGGCCGGTGATCTATCCGTTCTTCATGGCCGAAGGCTGGTTCACCCGGACGAACCTGCCAAAGAAGCTCGCCGCCGCCGGGGGCGAGGGCCTGCGCCAGCTGCCCGCCTTCGGACATGACCCGGAGATGCCCGCCCTTCTGGCGCGCGCCGCTCGGGACGGGGCCGCCGCGCACGGGATCACCCCCGAAGGCGCAACGCTGATCCTTGCCGCGCATGGCAGCCAGGTGTCGCGCGCCTCGGCCACCATCACCGAGGAAATGGCGGCGTCCTTGCGGCGGGAAGCGGGCTTTGCAGCCGTCGTGACCGGCTATGTCGAGGAAGCGCCCTTCCTTGCCGATGCAGCGCGCGGCATCTCGGGCCCGGCCATCTGCCTTCCCTTCTTCGCCACCCGCGCGGGCCATGTCGCCCAGGACGTGCCCGAGGCACTGGCCGAAGCCGGGTTCACAGGCACGCTTCTGCCCGCGATCGGCGAACATTCCGACGCGGCGCGCCTGATCGCCGATGCCCTGCAAGCGGCGCCGGCCCTGCAAATGGCCCCCGCCTGACCATCTTCAACCTGATCCAAATACCCGGCGAACCCGTCGCCGCCCGCGCATCGCCGGGGCGTGAAGACCCGCCGTTGCCGCATCCCATGGCAATGCCCTCGGCGGGGGGTCGATCCCCCCAGCCGAGGGCCCCCCGCGCCCCCTGGGGCAGAAAAAGGGGGCGGTCGCCCGCCCCCCTTCGATCCGCAATCCGGGCCGGATCAGCGATAGGGATAGCCGGCCTTTTCCATCGTGGCGGCATAGTCCTTGAAGGCCTGCACCACCTTGCCCGCGCGGGGGCTCGATGCGGCGATCTCGTCCCAGAAACCGGCCGCGTCGGCCACGACCTGTGCCCATTCCTCGGCCGGAAGCGAGGTCAGTTCCATCTTCTCGCCCTCGACCCGCAGCTTGGCCTCGCCGCCCCAGTACCAGACGTTCCGGTAATAGTGCGACTGGTCGATGGTCGAGCGGAACAGCTGCTGCAGATGCGGCGGCACCTTGTTCCAGCTTTCGGTATTGGCGAAATAGCTGCCGCACCAGGCGCCGGTCACGCTGTTGGTCAGCGCATAGTTGCAGACATCGGCCCAGCCCACCTCATAGGCCTCGGTGAAGCCGCACCAGGCCACGCCGTCCAGTTCGCCCGTCTGCAGGGCCACCTCCACGTCGTCCCACGGCACTGTCACCGGCACGAGGCCATAGCGCGACAGGAACTGCCCTGCGGTCGGCACGCCGAAGACGCGCTTGCCGTTCATGTCGGCGAGGCTGCGGATCGGGTCCTTGGTGAAGATGTGCAGCGGGTCCCAGGCGCCTGCCGACAGCCAGGTGACGTTCTCGACCTCGCCATAGGCTTCGGCCCAGATATCGTTCAGCCCGTAATAGGCGAACATCGCCGGCAGATCGAGGCTGAAGCGGGTGTTGAACGGGAAGTATCCCCCGAAGACCGAGATATCGACCGGCGAGGCCATCGTGGCGTCGTCCGACTGCACCGCGTCGATCGTGCCGGCCTGCATGGCCCGGAACAGTTCCGCCGTCGGCACAAGCTGGTCGGCATAGTAAAGCTCGATCTCCATCTCGCCGTTCGCCGCGGCGTTGAAGGCATCGATCTGCGGCTTGATCACATGGGCGCCGAGCGGCGCGCCGGAATAGGTCTGCAGCCGCCACTTGATCGGTGCGGATTGCGCGTTGACATAGGGCGCGGCCAGCGTCGTCGCCGCCGCGCCAAGGCCTGCCGTCTTGAGGAACTTCCGGCGGCTGGCCAGAATCCGCTCGGACGGGGATAGAAGTTTTTCGGTCATGCGTCTTTCTCCTCTGTTGGAAGGGTCCGGCCTCTTGGCGGGCCGTTCGATCTCATCGGATATCGGTGAGCCGACGAAAAAAGCGTAAGCCCGCGACGGGCTGTCCGTCGAGATGGTTTCTTTTCCGGATGGGCAAAAAAGACAGAATCTTTTCATTGTGACGCAAAAGGAAGCAATCGTTTCGGAGGTGCCGCGCCGCCGATTGACGCAAGGGTCGGTTTCCCCGCAGGCTGGCCGCCATGACCCGACCCGCGCCCGTTGCAGATTCGCCCTTCGATGCCGCCATCATCGGCGGCGGCGTGATCGGTTGCGCGCTTGCACGGCGCTTCACGCTGGAGGGCGCGCGGGTGGTGCTGATCGAACGCGCCGCCGATGTGCTGGACGGGGCATCGAAGGGCAATTCGGCGATCCTGCACACCGGCTTCGACGCGCCCCCCGGATCGCTGGAACTGGCCTGCGTCCAGGCGGGCTACCGGGAATACCTCGACATCCACGAAAGCCTGAACCTGCCGCTGATCCGGTCGGGGGCGATGGTCATCGCCTGGACCGAGGACGAGGCCACCGCCCTGCCGGACCTGATCGCGCAGGCCCGCGAAAACGGCGTGGACGATGTCGAACCCCTGACCGTGGCAGGCGTGCGGGCGCTGGAAGCGGGCCTTGGCCCCGGCGTCAGGGCGGCCTTCCGCGTGCCGGGGGAATACCTGGTCGACCCCTGGTCGGCGCCGCATGCCTATCTGCGCCAGGCGGTCGAGAACGGCGCGAGGCTGATGACATCGGCGGCGCTTCTATCCGCGGAATATGACGGGGCGGCCTGGCATCTGGATACGGCGCGCGGCCCCGTCCGGGCGCGCTTCGCGATCAACGCGGCGGGGAATTTCGGCGATCTGGTCGACGAGATCCTGCACGGGCGGCGCGATTTCACGCTGCGCCCGCGCAAGGGGCAGTTTGTCGTCTACGACAAGGCGGCGGCGCGTCTGGCCGGGCATATCCTGCTGCCGGTGCCCTCGAAGATCACCAAGGGGATCGTCGTCTGCCGGACCGCCTTCGGCAACCTGATTGTCGGCCCCACCGCCGAGGATCAGGACGACCGCGCCCGCGCCGAACTGGTCCCGGAAACGCTGGCCGCGCTGATGCGGCGGGGTGAAGAAATCCTGCCGGGCCTGAAAGGGATGGAGGTGACGGCCACCTATGCCGGCCTGCGCCCCGCGACCGAGTTCAAGGATTACCAGATCCGCGCGCATGACGGCCGGGCCGCGATCACCGTAGGGGGCATCCGGTCCACCGGCCTGTCCTCGGCGCTTGGCACCGCGCGCCATGTCTGGGGGCTGGCGCAGGGCATGGGCCTCGCGGGCCGGCCGGTTGCCGCGCCGGTCGTGCCCCGGATGCCCGCGCTGACCGACGAGGGCACGCGCGACTGGCAGTGCCCCGGCAACGGCGGCATCGTCTGCCATTGCGAGATGGTGACCCGGCGCGAGATCGAGGCCGCGCTGTCCGGCCCGATCCCGGCGCAGACGCTGGCGGGCCTGAAACGGCGCACGCGCGTCACGATGGGGCGCTGCCAGGGGTTTTACTGTTCGGCGGAACTTGCGCGGATCACGGCGGGGCGTCTGGCGGTGCCGATGACGGGGGATGCGGACATCGGCAGCGAAACCGGCGGGGGGCACGCCGATGACTGACCTGCGCCCGCTCTGCGATCTGGCGATCATCGGCGCGGGGCCTGCGGGCCTGTCCGCCGCGGTGGCGGCACGTGCGGCGGGCGCGGGCCATGTCGTCGTTCTGGAACGCGAGGCCGAACCGGGCGGCATCCCGCGCCACTGTGGCCATTCCCCCTATGGCATGCGCGAATTCCGCCGGGTGATGGGTGGGCGGGCCTATGCCGCGCGACTGGCCGCCGAGGCGCGCGCGGCGGGGGCGGAAATCCATTGCGAGACATCGGTGATCGCGATCCATCCCGGCGGGCGGCTTCTGGTCAGCACGCCGAAGGGCGCGATGGAGATCGGCGCGCGCCGCGTCCTTCTGGCGACGGGCTGCCGCGAGACAAGCCGCGCGGCCCGGCTGATCGGGGGGGAAAAGCCGGGCGGCATCCTGAACACGGGCGCGTTGCAGGGGCTGGTCTACCTGCAGGGGATCACGCCGTTCCGCCGCCCGCTGATCGTCGGCTCGGAACTGGTGGCCTTTTCGGCGCTGCTGACGTGCCGCCACGCCGGGATGCGCCCTGTCGGCATGGCCGCACCCGAGGCCCGGCCGCTGGCGCGCTGGCCCGCAGGCTTGCTGCCGCGTCTGATGGGGGTGCCGTTCTGGGGCCGGACCCGCATCGCCGCGATCCACGGCCACGACCGGGTGACGGGCGTCACGCTGGAAGGGCCGGACGGCCCGCGCGATCTGGCCTGCGACGGGGTGATCCTTTCCGGGCGGTTCCGGCCGGAAAACGCGCTGGCCCTGACCGGGCATCTGGAAATCGACCCGGCCACGCGCGGGCCGGTGGTGGACAGCGACGGGCGCTGTTCGGACCCGGCCTATTTCGCCGCGGGCAACGCGCTGCGCGGGGTGGAAACCGCGGGCTGGTGCTGGGCCGAGGGGCGGCGCATCGGCGTGGCCATCGCGGCGGATCTGGCACGCGGCCTGCCGTCCCCGACGCTGACCGTCGCGGCCGAAGGCGCCCTTGCCTATGCCCTGCCCGCCCGCATCCGTCCCGGATCGGACGGCCTGCCCGACCTGCAACTGCGCGCCGCGCGGCCCCTGCGCGGACGGCTGACGCTGACGCTGGACGGGACCGAGATCCTGTCGCGGACGATCAGCGCGCGGCCCGAACGGCGGATCACCCTGCCGCTGTCGATCCTGCCCGCCGGGGCCAGCGGCAGGCTTGTCGTGCGGCTGGAGGAGGGCGGATGATCCTCGCGCTCGACCAGGGCACGACCTCGACCCGGGCGCTGATCGCGGGCGAAGACGGGCGGCTGACACCGGTCCTGAACCGCGAACACCGGCAGATCTATCCGCGCCCCGGCTGGGTCGAACATGACCCCGAGGAACTGATCGCACATCTTGCGGCCTGCATCGAGGCATCCCTGCCCCATGCCCCCCGCGCCATCGGGATCGACAATCAGGGCGAAAGCTGCCTTGCCTGGGACGCAGGAACCGGGCGGGCGCTGACACCGGTGATCGTCTGGCAGGACGCCCGCACCGAAGAAACCTGCGCGCGGCTGAAGGCCGACGGGGCGGAAGACCTGTCGCTGGCCCGCGCGGGGCTGCCGCTGGATCCCTATTTCTCGGCCTCGAAACTGGGCTGGGTCCTGCGCCATGTGCCCGAGGCCGCAGCCCTTGCGCGTGGGGGACGCCTGCGTCTGGGAACAACGGACGCCTTCTTTCTGGACCGTCTCGCAGGGACCTTCGCGACCGATGTGACGACCGCCTCGCGCACCGGGCTGATGAACCTTCAGACGCTGTCCTGGGATGCAGACCTGTGCGCCCTGCACGGCGTACCGGCCGAGGCGCTGCCGCCGATCCGGTCCACCACGGGGGATTTCGGCGCCATTCGCGGCATCCCCGTCACCGCCAGCGTGACCGACCAGCAGGCCGCACTTTACGGGCATGGTTGCCGCGCGGCGGGCGACGGCAAGATCACCTTCGGCACCGGGGCCTTTGCGCTGATGCTGACGGGCGGGCTGGACCGGTCGCGCGCGGGCTGCCTGCCCACGGTCGCCTGGCAGCTTCGGGGCGAGCCGCCCGTCTATGCGCTGGATGGCGGGGTCTATGCGGCCTCGTCCGCGGTGAACTGGGCGCGCGGACTGGGGCTGTTTTCCGGCTGGGACCAGATCAACGGCTTTGCCCGCGACAGCGCGATCGACGCGGGGCTTGCCTTTGTTCCGGCGCTGGCGGGGCTGGCCTGCCCGCATTGGAACCGCCGCGCGCGCGGCGCCTGGCTTGGCATGGGGCTGGAAACAAGCCCGGCGGACCTGATGCAGGCGCTGCTGGAGGGCGTCGCCTTCCGCATGGCCGAGGTGATCGAGGCCATGGGCGCGCCTGCGGGTCATGCGCTTTCGATCGACGGCGGGATGACCCGCAACCCGTGGTTCTGCCAGACCCTTGCAGACACGCTGCAACGTCCGCTGACGATCGCCGCCGAACCGGAGCTGACCGCCGCAGGCACGGCGGCGCTGGCCGCGCAGGGCGCGGGGCTTGAACTGGCGCCGCCCCCGGTGGGGCACAGGATCGCCCCTCGCCCCGTCCCCGGGGCCGCGCGCCGCGCCCGGTTCGCTGCCGCGCGCCACGCCGTCGAAGGATTTGCGCAGGCGGCAACGCCCGACGGAACCTGACAGCCCGCCTGCCATCGCGGCGCCACGATGCGGGGCGATGTGCGGAAATCCGCCGGAAACGCCCCGTGGTGACAGGTTCCTTGTCAACATGCCTTGAACGGTCGGGCACAAGCCCACATCTTCGACCCCACCAAATCATGAGTTGCGCCGGTTTCCCCTGTCTTCGCCATGACCGTGCCGCATTTGCGGTTCATAAACCCGTTCTGGCCTACCCATGGGAAACGCGACCACGGAGACGAGGCAGAGCATGTTGAAGACCCTTCGGAAATCGGCCCGCGTTGCGGGCATCGCCGCGGTAACGATGACGGGCATTTCCGCCCCCTCGCTTGCGGACGGGCTTTCGCCCGCGCAACGCGTCCTGTCGGTTTCGTCCTCGAACAGCCCCAGCGGCAATGCCGAGGTGCGGTTCCGCGCGTTCCTGACCGGATATGGCTACTGGGACAACACGCCGCCCGGATCGGCCGAGATCTCGAAACCGGTGATCCACCGCAAGGCGGGGGGCAAGGGCACATGGCGCGACCCGATCACCATCGCCGTCGGCCATGTGATCGAGAACCGCCGCCAGACGCTGGATTTCCCGCCGGGCACGCGGTTCTACATCCCGCGCCTGCAGAAATACGCCATCGTCGAGGATGTCTGCGGCGACGGGACCCGCCCGCAGGATGGCCCCTGCCACACCGGCTACAAGGGGCATCCGTGGCTGGACATCTACATCGGCGGCGCGGGCGTCACAGCGCGCGACACCGAGGCCTGCGCACGCAAGCTGACCGGGTTGCAGGACCTGATCCTCAATCCGCGGCGGGATTATCCGGTGGTCGCGGGCGAAATCGCGACGACGGGCTGCCAGGTCTTCCGCGGCTGACGCCTTTTTCGCGCGGCCGGCGGCATATCGGCCACGCGGGACGGGTATCCGGGGCCTGATTGTGCGTGGCCTTTTTTTCCGGGGTCGTTTTTTACCGGGGGCGGATCGTCCCTGGCATTTTTTTGCGCAACGCCCTGATCGCGGTGGGGTCTATCGGCGGTGGTTGCGGCAATCTACCGGCCGCCAGGCAGGGCGGTCATCCCCCCTTCGCGGATTGGCCATCGAGCGGCAGCCTTGCGCTTCCCGCCCGTCGCTGCCGCCCCCATTCCGCCAGCCGCCCCGACAGCGCCCGGATCACCGCGCGCCAGACGGTGATGTAGAGAAGCGGCCGGTAGACAAGCCGCTGGACCGGCAACAGAAGCAGCAGCCAGCCGCGTTCGTGCCTGTCCCACAGAATCGCCAGCGCGGCCACGACCGCATCCATCGCGGGCAACGCCAGATAGGCCAAGACGACGGTCCAGGACGCCGCCTCGGGTTCGGACCAGGCATCAAGCCCGCCCGAGATCACCAGATCGGCCAGCGCCGCCAGAAAGACGATGTCGGCCAAAGGGGCCAGAAGGCCAAGGCCGATCCCGAACAGAAAGAGGTCGGGAATGGCGATCCAGCCCACGGCCCGCCCCTCGCGCCGGGCCGCGCGGTGTTTCCAGCCTGTCTGCATCATGCCCAGTGTCCAGCGCAGGCGCTGGCGCAGGAATGCGCGCAGGGTTTCGGGCGCCTCGGTGACGGAATAGGCGGCCTCTTCAAAGACCACGCGATAGCCCGCGCGCTGCACCGCGACGGTCAGGTCGGCGTCCTCGGTCAGGGTGTCGTTGGTGTAAAGACCGGCGCGCCGCACCGCCTCGGCCCGCCAGGCGCCGATCGCGCCCGGCACGACCAGCATCGCCCCCAGCCGTTCGGCCGCGCGGCGGTCGATGTTCTGGGCGGTGACATATTCCAGCGCCTGAAGCCGCGTCAGCATCTTGCCATGGTTGCCGACCCGCACCATCCCCGCCACGGCCCCGACCTGCGGATCGGCGAAAGCCTGCATCAAGAGCCGCACCGCGTCGGGCGCGATCACCGTATCGGCATCCATCGCGACCACAAAATCGGTTTCTAGCGCGTCATAGGCCCGGTCAAGCGCCATCCACTTGCCGGCATTGCGCTCGCGGATGATCCGGACGCGGGGGTCCTGCCCGAATTCGGCCTGCAGCAGATCGAAGGTGTGATCGCGCGAGCCATCATCGACCACGATCACCCGCAGGTCGGGGTAGTCCGAGGCCAGCACCGTGCGGACCGACGCGACGATGCCCGCCTCTTCGTTATAGGCCGGGACCAGCACGGTCACGGGGGGCAGGAACGGTTCGGCCGGGCGGCGGAAATGGCGCCGCGACAGCGCCAGGACCAGCACCGCCAGCGACCGCGCCAGCCCGAACAGGATCACCGCCCAGAACACCCAGAACAGCCCCTTGCCCCACAAGGACAGCGCGGCGAACGAAGCCCGGTCGAACCAGATCGCGGGGCCGGTGGCGGTGGGCATCAGCGCCTCGCGCGGGATGTCCAGCAGTTCGGACAGCGACACGATCCGGTAGCCCGCCTCGCGCAGGGCGTCGATCATCTGCGGCAGTGCCGCGATGGTGGTGCTGCGGTCGCCGCCGGCATCGTGCAGGACGATCACGCGGCTTCCCCCTCCCTCAAGCCCCGTGAAGGTGTGATACAGCAGGTCGTCAACCGTGGCCCTTTCCCAGTCGGGCGGGACGACATCGCTTCCGATCGTCAGGTATCCAAGCCCGTCGATCTGGGCCAGCGGTCGCGCCTCGCGCCCGGTGGCCGGGCCGGTGCCCCTGCCGTAGGGCGTGCGGAACAGTACGGTTCCCTGCCCCGTCACCGCCCGCAACAGCCGTTGCAGCGCGTTCAGTTCCGCGGTCAGGCGCGTGTCGCTGATGGCGTCGGTGTTGGGGTGAAAGAAGGTGTGGCTGCCGATCTCGTGTCCGTCAGCCACGATCCGGCGGGCCACGTCGGGGGCCTTCAGCACGTTCTGGCCGAGGGTGAAGAATACCGCAGGGGCGGCCTTGTCCCGCAGGATATCGAGGATGGCGGGCGTCTGTTCGGCATCGGGGCCGTCATCGAAGGTCAGGACGACGACGTTCTCGTTCCGCCGGGCGGAACGGTCGATGATGTAGGGGCGCGGAGGGGCCAGCCAGCGCTGCGCGGTGATCAGGCCCCTCCCGGCGTCCAGCGTGATCCGGCGCTGGCCGGTGGCGGGTGCCTCGGCCAGCGTCAGCACCGGACCTTCGCCGCGATAGACGACACGATGATCCATCGGAACCGCCGCCAGATCGGACTCGGTCACGGCCTTTCCGGTCGCATCGGCCCAAAGCACCGGCCAGACGCCGGGGTCCTCGGTCCCGGCCGACCACAGGGCGACCGACCGCAGGCCCAGTCCCTTCGCGCGGACCATCTGGTTGTGGAACGAGGCCGCATCCAGAAGCCAGACGCGCGACGGTCCGGAATTCACCTCGGCATGGGTGACAAGCGTATTCAGCGCCTGCCCGCCGAAAGCGGCGCTGCCGCCGGTATCGGCGGCCATCACATGGGCCTGGGCAAAGCCGATCCGTTCGGTCGCGGGCGCGCCGGATTTCCAGAGTTGTCCGAAGTTGCCCAGGGCCAGAACCACCTTCCCGGCCTCCGGCAGGGCGGCGATGTCGGCAAGCGTCAGGTCGATCCAGTCCTGCGGGGCCAGGGCCGAGGGGCCGATGCCTTCGGACCCGCTCTGGAACATCTGGATCACCACCCGCGTGCTGGCCGCGACGACCGCGGGATCGCGCCAGATCCGGCTGTTCGCCGGGACGATCAGGCAGGTTTCCCCGCCCGCAGGCGCGAGGCGCGCGCCCAGATCGGCCAGCAGGTCGCGCAGCCCCCCCGCCCAGACGTCCGCCACGCCCGACGCCTCGAGGCAGAGGCCGGAATGGCCCTCGGCGGTTGCGAAATCGGCCAGCGCCTGCGCCAGGATCGCACGCCCCGCCGGATCCTCAAGAAGGCTTGCTGTGCGCGGTGCGGCGGCGGCCCCGTCGGCGGCCCCTTCTGCGTCCGCGTCGGCGGCCCCTTTTGCGGGGGGATCTTCGGGAACGGTCGCGGGCATGTCCAGATAGGCCACCGGAAAGATCCGCATCGCCGCGCCCGCCGGGCCCAGGCGTTCGCGCAGCAGGTCGGCATTGGCCAGTTCCGGCTCCAGCGTGCGGATGAAGCCCGTCGCGGCATCGACGCGCATCATGTCGGCATAGATCGATCCGATCACGCCGCAATCCTGTCCCAGCAGGTCGCCCGACCAGTCACGCCCCGAGGCAAGATGCAGCCCGTGCCGCCTGAGTTCGGGCGGGGCATCCGCTGCGGAGAGGTCGCACAGCGGCGCATTGCGGACCGCCGCATAGGGTGCCTCGGTCGCTGCCGGGATCGGCGCGCCGATCGGAGTTTCCTGGAAAAGCCGGTCGGTCGCATCGTCCGGCCGCGTCAGAAGCGCCGCCCCCGGCAGCTTTTCCACGCGGTAGATGCTGGCCGAAAACCCGGCGAACCATGCGGACGCAAAGAGGATGACGGCGAAAAGCACCCATTTCAGAATCCGCGCCCTGCGGTGTCCCGGGTCGGAAAAGACCGGTCCGTGCAGCAGAAGCGGCGTGCCGGCCTGTTGTTCTGCGTCGGTTGACCGGTGGGGCGGCCCGTGGTCCGGCCGCTGATCCGAAGGTGAATTCGATCCATCCATGAGTGCCATTTTCATGCCACAAGGATCATCTTCACACAAAAGGATATGATCCAAAGATCGCGAAATGCGCTTTTGTGCCACGGCGCTTGCAGATAGCTTGGCACCGATGCCGCTGAATCGACGTACATTCCTCAAAGGCCTGCCCCTGATCGGGGCGATGGGTTCCCTCCTGCCGGCGGGGGCCTTGGGCCAGACCACGCTGACGGCGATGTTCCTCGACATCGGGCCGGTGCCTCCCGATGCCGACGTGGCCCGCCTGACCGAGGCGCTGACGCCCTTGGTGCAGGCGCGGATCCCGTTCGGGCTTTCCTTCGACCCCGGCGTCCTGCCCCCCGAGGGGCCGCTGACCGACTTCCTGCGCCGCCTCTTCGGTGAATACCCGGGGCTGGCCGAACCGCTGATCGTGATCGACGGGCTGGTCGAATCGAAACCCTATTTCCAGATGCGGCGGGCCGGGACCGCACGGCAGATGGCGCAGGCCGTTCTGGGGCCTGACCTGTGGCCGGTGACCCTGGTGTCGGCAAGTGCCGCGGATCAGGAACCGGGAATGGTCGATGTGGACGCGGCACGCCTTGCCGGGTTCCGCGCGGGCCTTGTCGCCTCGGACGCCGAAGGGGCCGCCGCGCCCGATTATTCGGGCGACCGGGTTTCCTGCCTGGTCGGATCGATCACGCCGGACCTGACAATGGCCGATCCGCTGGAGGGGTTCGAGGATTGGCTGGAAGACGGGCCTGCGGTGCGGCTAAGCCTGCCCTGGTCCGAACTGGCCGCCGTGCCCACCGATACCCTGCGCGAGCGGATCGGGACGATGGCGGCACGGATCACCGGGGCGATCGAGGATCTTCTGGTCTTTGCCAACCTGCCGCGCGACGTGATCCTCTGGGCCGCGCCCGGCAATCGGCGCCGGCTGTCCCTGGCGCTGATCGCGCCGCCCGCCGGGGCGCCTGCCGCGCTGGCCGATGCCTTTGCGGCAACGGCCACTGCGCTTGAGGGCGAGGGCCTGCCTTTCGGACGCTTCGCCGGCGATGACGCTGGGGTTGCGGGCTGGGCCGTGCGCCAGGCCGATGCCGCCCTGCCGGGCCCGGACGCGCTGGCCCGGGACGGCATCCGGGGCATGATCGACCTTGGCGCGCCGGGGGCGGGCAACCTGCTGGATCAGGACGGGGCGATCCTGTTCCGCGACGTGGTGATCCTGCCCGCCGAGAATGCGGTGGCCGAACGGATCGAACGGTTGTCACCGATGCGCGACGTTCTTCTGGTCGCCCCGCCCGAGGCCTATGCCACCTGGGCCGGACAACAGGCCATCGTTGCCGCGCTGAAGACCGCAACGGAGGAAGGCGGGGCCGTGGTGGCCGCGCCCGCCGACCATCTGGCCGCCCTCATGCCGCAGGACCCGGTCTATGCACGGTTCCTGGCCTCGCGGACGGCACTAGCGGCGCCAGTCCTGGCGCCCGCCGCCCCTGCCGACGACCGCACGCAACTGATTGCGGATGCCCGGCGCGCGTGGTCCTATGTGACCGAGACCACCGAACCCGCGACGGGCCTTTGCCCCTCGACCCGGCTTTTCGGGCCCGATTATTCGATGTCGTACCGGGTTCTGACGATGTGGGACCTGGCCAGCCTGATCTTCGCCACCATCGCCGCCCGCGAGATCCACCTGATCGACGAGCCCGAATTCCTGTCGCGCGCGACGGCGCTGGTCGCGGCGCTGCCGGTGGCGATGATCAACGGCCATCCCCTGCCCCCGGCCGAGATCGCGACCAACCGTCTGGCCACGCTGTCAGCGGATTTCAACGCCTGCGACACGGGGCGGTTGATGTCGGCGCTGTCGGCCCTGGGCCGGCATCCGGCGCTGACGGCGCAGGTGGCGGATCGGGTCGGACGCTGGGATCTGGCCGCGATGATCCGCAACGGCGAACTGGAATCGGTGACGGCGGGCCGGCGCGCGCCACCGTCGTTGTCGCAATGCACGCCCTACACGGCGCGGGCCCTTGGGGCCTGGGGCCTTGCCGCCTCGACCCGCTATCCCGATCTTGACGCCGACTCATGGGCGGATCGCGACATGGCGCTATTCTACCATATCGCCCGGATCGGCCCGCTGGGGGCGGAACCGCTGCTGATGGAGGCGGTGGAGTTCGGGGCCGACGGGCCGGGCGACCGGCTGGCGCGGCTGTTGTGGGAGGCGCAGCGCCAGACCCATGCCGAGACGGGGCAGATCGTCTGCGCGTCCGAAGGGCCGATGGACCGTGCGCCGTGGTTTTCCTATCAGGGGCTTGACCTGAACAACCCCGACCGGCCCTGGACCGTGGTCGCGATCGACCGCGACCCGGTCTATGCCTCGACCACCTTCCAGAACGAGGCGCGGATGATCAGCAGCAAGGCGGCCTACCTCTGGCTTGCCACCCGGCCCGAGTCGCTTTCGCAGGCGATGGTGGATCTGGTCCGGCGCAAGGCGGCGCTGCCGGTGGGCGGCTTCGCCTCGGGCATCTACAGCCGCAGCGGGAAGCCCACCGAAGGCTATACCGACATCAACACCAACGGCGTGATCCTTCAGGCCATCGCCTATATCCTGCGGGGCCGCAAACCGGCCTGAGGCCGGGTTCAGCCTTCGTACTGCCCCCAGAGCCCTGCCCCCAGAGCCCTACCGCCAGCCCTGCCCGACCTGCCGGAATTCGGGCAGGAAAGCCGCGAGCATCGCGGGAATCTCCGCCCGCCCCTTGCCTGCGGCGATCAGGACAAGGCGCGACCCCTCCATCCCCTCGGGCCATTCCGCAAGCGTCCGGGGCGGGCTTAGAAGATGCTGGACGACATGCAGGACGACCGCCTTTCCGGGCATCTCGGCCAGCTCGACAATCCCCTTCAGGCGCAGAAGGTCGGGGCCGAAGCTGTTCTGCAAGGCGCCGATCGCCATGTGGATCACCCGCCCCTCGACCGGGCGGTCGGCCATGAAACAGTAGCTGGCCACATCCGCGCCGTCGTGATGATGAACCGCCGGCGCATCGCCGAAACGCAGCCAGCGCGCCGGAACCGGCGCCGCCCCCGCCGGATCGGCGGCGGCGAGCGAGAACAGGTCTTCGGCGCGCAGGTCCGGGGCGGTCATCACCCGCGCATTCGGCGCCATCCCGGAAAGCCGGTCCAGAAGCGGCGCGGGATCGGCCAGATCCGTCTTGGACACGACCAGAAGATCGGCCACCGCGACCTGCCGCCGCGCCTCTTCGAACCGGTCGAGCGTTGCGCCGCCGTTTGCGGCATCGACCACGGTGACGACCCCGTTCAGGACGAAATTGTCCAGCATGATGTCATTGGTCATGAAGGTCTGCATGACCGGGGCGGGATCGGCCAACCCGGTGGTTTCGATGACCACGCGGGAAAAGGCCGGGCCCTTGCCGCTTTCTGCCTCGTCCTTCAGCCGCAGAAGGGTAAGCCGCACATCGCCCGACACGGTGCAGCAGAGACAGCCCGTGGACGATGCGAAGGCCCGGTCGCCCGCCTGTTCCACCAGCCCTCCGTCGATATCCACCGCGCCGAATTCGTTGACGATCACCGCCGTGTCGCCGAATCCCGGCTCGCACATCAGCCGGTTCAGCAGGGTCGTCTTTCCCGCGCCGAGGAACCCGGTAAGGATGGTGACGGGAATGCGGGGCATCGGCGGGCTCCTTGGCTTGCGGGCGGTCCGGGGTCTTTGCGTCGCGCCAGATGTGGCCGATGCCGGGACCGAGAGCAAGGCCGCGCGCGCTGCCCGTATCCTTGCCCCCCGCCCTTTGCCCCCCGCCCCTTGCCCCCTGGCGACAGTTCGGGTCTAGTCCGGGGGGTCCAGTCTGGCGACGGCAGCAGAAAGGCCCCCCATGCCCCTCGACCGTGACGAATTGCGCGACGTGGGCCTGTCGGTCGCCACCGTGGCGGGCCTTGGCGTCGCGGTGGCGGGATGGCTGTTTCCCGCGGCGGCCCCGCTGCAGACGGCGGGCCTGGCGCTGGCCTATGGCGCAGGCGGCATCCCGGCCGCGATTTCGGCCCTGCGCGCGCTTTTCACCGAACGCAGGCTCGACATCGACCTGCTGATGGTCCTGGCCGCGGTCGCCGCCCTTGCCGTTGGCGAGGCGATGGAAGGGGCGGTTCTTCTGGTCCTGTTCTCGATCTCGGAAACGCTGGAACATCTGGCGATGGGACGCGCCCGCCGGGCGGTCGAGGCGCTGATGGACCTGCGCCCCGACCGCGCCTTCCGGCTGACCGCCGACGGCACGACCGAGGAGGTGCCGGTCGAGGCACTGTCGCCCGGCGACCGGGTGGTTGTCAGACCGGGCGGCCGGGTGCCGGTGGACGGTCGCATCCTGCACGGCGCCGCGGCGATGGACGAAAGCACCGTCACCGGCGAATCGCTGCCCGTGCGCAAGGAACCGGGCCAGGCCGTCCACGAGGCGACCGTGAACCTGGACGGTGTGCTGACCGTCGAGGTGCTGCGCGGCGTGGCCGACAGCACGGTGGCGCGGATGATCCGGCTGGTGACCGAGGCGCAGGCCGCCAAGGCCCCGTCGGAACGCTTTTCCGCCTGGTTCGGCCAGCGCTACACGATCGCGGTCCTCGCCGGGTCGATCCTGGCCTACGCGGTCTTCCGCTGGCTTGGCCATCCGGGGGATGCCGCGCTTTACAAGGCGGCGACGGTCCTTGTCGCGGCAAGCCCCTGCGCGGTGGTGATCTCGGTCCCCGCGGCGATCCTGTCGGCCCTGTCGGCCGCTGCGCGGGGGGGCGTGCTGTTCAAGGGTGGCGCCGCGCTTGAAACCCTGGCCGAGGTGCGGTCCTTCGCCTTCGACAAGACCGGCACCCTGACCACCGGCCGGGCCGAGGTGCGCCACATCCGCGTGCTTGACGGCACGCGCGAGGATTTCCTGGGTCTGCTGGCGGGGATCGAGGCCCATTCGGAACATCCGATCGGCGCGGCGATCCGGCGCGAGGCCGACCGGAACGGGCTGCCCCCGGTTCCCGTCGGCGCCATCCACGCCCATCCCAGCGAGGGGCTGACCGGCGCGGATGCGCAAGGCGCGCTCTGGGCCGGGAACACCCGCATGGCGGCCCGGATGGGGGCCGATGTAGCCCCGCTCGGCACTCTGCTGGACGGCACCGAAACGATGGTGATGCTTGGCCGCGGGCCGCGGATCATCGGGGCGGCCACCGTGGCCGACCAGCCGCGCGCCACCTCGGCCGAAGGGCTGGCCGCGCTCCGCCGCGAGGGGGTCGGACGGATCGTGATGATGACGGGGGACCGCCGCGCCGTGGCCCATCGCATCGGCACCGATCTGGGCCTTGCCGCCGACGAAATCCACGCCGAACTGCTGCCCGCCGACAAGGTGGCCCTGGTCGCCGCCTTGGCCGAACAGGGGGCGGTGGCCTTCGTGGGCGACGGGGTGAACGATGCCGCTGCACTGGCGCGGGCCGATGTGGGCATCGCCATGGGCGCCGCCGGGTCCGAAGTGGCGCTTCAGGCCGCCGATGTGGCCCTTCTGGCCGAAGACATGGGCAGGCTCGCCCATGCCCACCGCCTTGCCCGGCGGACGGCGCGCGTGATACGGCAGAACCTCGTCTTCGCCCTGGGGGCGATGGTGCTGCTGGTGACGGGAAGCCTCTTTCTGTCGCTGCCCCTGCCCGTCGCTGTCATCGGCCATGAAGGCGGCACGCTGCTGGTCGTGCTGAACGGCCTGCGGCTTCTTTTCGACCCGATACGGAGCGACCGATGACCGATCATGCCCCGATGCGCGCGGAAGCGGCGCGGATGTTCCGGACCGCCGTGGCGGCGGTCGACCCGGAACGGGCGTTGGAGGCGGCGCTGGACCGGCACCCGGTGCCGCGCCCCGCCGGAGATGGGCGGCTGATCGTGATCGCCATCGGCAAGGCCGCGCTGCCCATGGCCCGTGCGGCGATCGCGCGCCTCGCGCCCGATCAGGTGCTGGCCGTCACCAACCATGAAAACGCCCGCCCCCTGCCGGGTGCCACGGTAATGGCCGCGGGCCACCCCGTGCCCGATGCGGGCGGCGAGGCCGCCGGGCGCGCGGTCCTCGCGCTCTTGGACGGCGCCGGAGCCAGTGACCGGATCGTGGCGCTGGTCTCGGGCGGGGCCTCGGCGCTGGTGCCCGCGCCGGTCGAGGGGCTCACGCTGGCCGACAAGGTGGCGGTGAACCGGGCACTGCTGGCGGGGGGGCTCGACATCGGGCAGATGAACCTTGTCCGCCAGCAACTGTCGCAGCTCAAGGGCGGCGGCTTCCTGCGCCGCGCGTCCCCCGCGCCGGTCACGGCCTTCATCCTGTCGGACGTGATCGGTGATGACCTCAGGGTGATCGCCTCGGGGCCGACGGTCGCCCCGATCGGAACCCGCGCCGAGGCGCGCGCGCTTCTGGAACGGGCGGGCCTCTGGCCTGCGCTGCCCGGCGCCGTGCGCGCCCATCTGACGCGACCGGACGAACCGGTGCCACCGCTGCCCCCGGCGGAAAACCACCTGATCGCCTCGAACCGGATCGCCGCCGAGGCGGCGCGGGCCGACTGCCGGATGTCTCCTGCCCGGCTGGAGGCGCAGCCGCTTGAGGGCGACGTGGCAGAGGCCGCCCGCCGGATCGTCGAAACCGCGCGGATCGCCCCCCGTCCCCTCTGCCTTGTCTGGGGCGGGGAAACCACCGTCACCCTGACCGGAACCGGAAAAGGGGGAAGGAATCAGGACCTTGCCCTTCGGATGGCACTTTCCGGCCTGCCCGGCCCCTGGGTCTTCATGTCCGGCGGAACCGACGGGCGCGACGGCCCGACCGAGGCGGCAGGGGGGCTTGTCGATGACGGAACGGCGGCCCGGATCCGCGCCGCCGGACAGGATCCGACGGCCCTTCTGGCCAACAATGACAGCAACGCCGCGCTGGCGGCCTCGGGCGATCTGCTGGTGACCGGGGCGACCGGCACGAATGTCGCCGACATCCAGATCCTCATGCTGGGATAGGCCGCGCGGCGGGGTCGTGCAGAAAATCGCGGGGGCTGTTCATTTTCCCTCTTGCACCCCCCGGCGCGACTGAATAAATCACCGCCTGTCCAGACGGACGGTCCAAGGGGGCGGGCGTAGCTCAGGGGTAGAGCATAACCTTGCCAAGGTTAGGGTCGTGAGTTCGAATCTCATCGCCCGCTCCAGATGGACCACCGGCAAGAGCCGAGAAGAGGCGCCCCGAGGGGCGCCTTTCTTCGTTTATGGGTCGCGCCGGTGACGTGCCGACAGAGGGGGCGCTGCCCCCTCGGGCCTTGCGGCCCTCACCCCCGGGATACTTGGACCAGAATGAAGGGCATTTGAATCAAATTGCCTTTCAACCTGACGAAAATACCCTCGGGGGGTGAATTTGCCGAAGGCAAAGAGGGGGGCAGACAGCCCCCCCTTTCTTTCCACCCATGCTTTCCGCACGGACGCGCACGGGTCCCCCTTGCCCTTGCCTGCGCCATGGTCTAGGAACCTCAGCACGGAGTGCGGGCGTAGCTCAGGGGTAGAGCATAACCTTGCCAAGGTTAGGGTCGTGAGTTCGAATCTCATCGCCCGCTCCAGTTTCTTCCTTGCATCAGAACGGCATCTGCGGCGGCCTTGGCGCTTTCCAAGCGGCCGGGCGCGGCCTATAAGGCGCGCGCAACACAATGGCGGAGATGCCCCATGCGCAAGGCCCGGATCGCCCGCAAGACGGCCGAAACCGATATCGAGCTGACCGTGAACCTGGACGGAAGCGGCAGCTATGACATCCGGACCGGGGTCGGCTTCTTCGATCACATGCTCGATCAGTTGGCACGCCATTCGCTGATCGACATCACCCTGCGCGCCGAGGGCGACCTGCATATCGACGACCACCACACGGTCGAGGATTGCGGCATCGCGCTCGGGCAGGCGCTGGCGCAGGCCCTGGGCGACAAGCGCGGCATCCGCCGCTACGGCGAATGCGCCCTGCCGATGGACGACGCGCAGGTGCGCTGCGCGCTGGACCTGTCGGGGCGGCCCTATCTGGTCTGGAACCTCGCTTTCCCGACGTCGAAGATCGGCGCCTTCGACACCGAGCTGGTGCGCGAGTTCTTCCAGGCGCTGGCCACCCATGGCGGCATCACGCTGCATCTGGACATGGTGCATGGGTTGAACAGCCACCACATCGCCGAGGCCGCGTTCAAGGCGGTGGCGCGTGCCCTGCGCATGGCGGTCGAGGTTGACCCGCGCAAGGCCGATGCCATCCCCTCGACCAAGGGCATGCTGTGAGACCCTGAATTTTCGAAGAAAATTCGGACGCTTGAGGGATGGAAGAATGGCGCTGACGGTTCTCGTCGATTACGAAAGCGGAAACCTGCATTCCGCTGAAAAGGCGTTGCAGCGGATGGCGGCCGAACTGGGGGCGGGCACGGTGATCGTGTCCGACCGGCCCGAGGACGTGGCCCGCGCCGACCGCATCGTCCTGCCGGGCGACGGGGCCTTTCCGGCCTGCCGCCGGGCGCTCGGGGCGCATGGCGGGCTTTTCGAGGCGATGGAGGAAGCCGTCCGCGTCCGGGCGCGGCCGTTCCTTGGCATTTGCGTCGGCATGCAGATGCTGGCGACATGGGGGCGGGAATACGAGGACACGCCGGGCTTTGGCTGGATCGGTGGCGAGGTGGTGCGCATCACCCCGGCCGACCCCATTCTGAAGGTGCCGCACATGGGCTGGAACGATCTGGTGATCGACCATCCGCATCCCGTGCTCGACGGCATAGGCACGGGCGATCACGCCTATTTCGTCCATTCCTACCATTTCCGGGTGGATGACCCGGCGCACCGGCTTGCGCATTGCGATTACGCGGGCGACATCACCGCGATCGTCGGGCGCGACACCGTCGTCGGCACGCAGTTCCACCCGGAAAAATCCCAGGCCGTGGGCCTGCGCCTGATCGGCAATTTCCTTCGCTGGGCCCCCTGATGGAGCTGCAGCCGATCCTCGACCGGATCGGGGCGGCGATGGCGGGCGCCGCCGACAGGGGCCGCGTCGCCGATTACATCCCGGAACTTGCGCGGGCCTCAACGGTGCCCTTCGGCATGGCGGTGGTCACCGCCGATGGCCGCGCCCATGCCACGGGCGACGCGCGTGTGCCCTTTTCCATCCAGTCGGTCAGCAAGGTCTTCACGCTGGCCATAGCGCTTGGGCGGTTGGGCGATCAGCTCTGGACCCGCGTCGGGCGCGAACCCTCCGGCCTTGCCTTCAACTCGATGATCCAGCTGGAGCACGAGAACGGCATCCCGCGAAACCCCTTCATCAACGCGGGCGCCCTCGTGGTGACGGATGCGATCCTGTCGGGCCATGCCCCACGCGAGGTGCTGGGAGAGATCCTGCGCTTTCTGCGCGAAGCGGCGGGGGATGACGACATCCACATCAACCGCGCGGTCGCCGCCTCGGAACAGGCGACGGGCCACCGCAACCTCGCGCTGGCGCATTTCATGGCGGCCCATGGCAATCTGGTGAACCCGCCCGAGCTGACCTGCGGCACCTATTTCCATCAATGCGCCATCGAGATGTCCTGCATGCAGCTTGCGCGCGCCGGACGGTTCCTGATCGGCGGGGGCGCGACCGGGCCACGGCTGGTCTCGCCCGCCCGGGTGCGGCGGATCAATGCGCTGATGATGACCTGCGGCCATTACGACGGGTCGGGCGATTTCGCCTTTCGCGTGGACCTGCCGGGCAAATCCGGCGTCGGCGGCGGGATCCTGGTGATCGCGCCGGGTCGCGCCTCGATCGCGGTCTGGTCGCCGGGCCTGAACGAACAGGGCAATTCCAAGCTGGGCACCGAGGCGGTGGAATGGCTGGCACGCGAGGCAGGCTGGTCGGTCTTTGGCTGAAGCCCCTGCCCCGACTTCCCCTGCCCCGTCCCCGCGCGCCGAAGGCTCAGTTGACCTTCTGCCAGTTCTGCTTGGCGCAGATCAGCCCGCCCGCGACGCAGCCCGAAAGTTTCATCGCGCTGCCCGCAAGGTCGATCTTGCCGACATAGATCTTGTTGTTCGACGGTCGCCAGACCTTGCCTTCATACTTGCCGCCGCCGGCCGGAACCATGTCGATCACGATCTGCTTGCCGATGTTCTCGGACGCGTATTCGGCACCGTCCTTGAAAGTCTTGGCGATCGTTCCGCAAAAGGCGCCGCCGCAGGGCTTGATCGAGACATGGGCATAGGCCCCGTCATCCTCCTGCGTCTGCCACATGCCCACGATCGGGTCGGCCTGCGCGGCTGTCGCCGCCATTGCCAAGACCGCGCCCAGTACAAGTTTCCGCATGGCTTCCTCCTCCCTGAAGCTGATGCGGCGGATCATCCGGCAAGGCCCGCCCCTCTGGCAAGCGTGACGTCGGGTCGCGCGCCCCTTGCGCCTGCGGGCCGGCCCGTGGCAAAGACCGCACCAACCACGGAAAGGTGTGCGCCATGATCCTTTATCCCGCGATCGACCTGAAAGACGGCAAATGCGTGCGCCTGCTGCGCGGCGACATGGAGGCCGCTACGGTCTTTGGCGAAGACCCCGCCGCACAGGCGCGGGCCTTCCAGGATGCGGGTTGCGAATGGCTGCATCTGGTGGACCTGAACGGCGCCTTCGCGGGCCGCCCCGTGAACGCCGAGGCGGTCGAGGCGATCCTCGCCCGCGTCAGCGTGCCCGCGCAGATGGGCGGCGGCATCCGCGACATGGCCACGATCGCGATGTGGCTGGAAAAGGGGCTTTCGCGGGTGATTCTTGGCACGGTCGCGGTCGAAAACCCCGATCTGGTGCGCGAGGCCGCCCGCGCCTTCCCCGGCCGCGTCGCCGTGGGCATCGACGCCCGCAAGGGCCGCGTTGCCACCAAGGGCTGGGCCACCGAGACCGACGTGATGGCCACCGATCTGGCCCGCAGCTTCGAGGATGCGGGCGTCGCGGCCATCATCTACACCGACATCGACCGCGACGGCGCGATGGCCGGCCCCAACATCGAGGCGACCGAGGCTCTGGCCCGCGCCGTCACGATCCCGGTGATCGCCTCGGGCGGCGTGAGCCGGATGGAAGACCTGATCGCGCTCCGCGAAACCGGCGTGATCGCCGGCGCCATCTCGGGCCGCGCGCTTTACGATGGGGCGATTGACCTGGCAGAGGCGATCGCCGCCCTTCGCGGCTAGCGCGCGGTGCGCGCTGCCCGGTCGACCAGCCAAAGCCACAGTCCGGCCCCGATGACGCCTGTCGACCAGGCCACCGGGATGTTGACGGCCACCGCGCCAAGGGCCTGCCAGCCCGGCACGACCAGAAGGGCGACGGTCAGGGGAAAGAGCAGGAAAAGGGCGTGGCGCCACAGGGGAACGGCGGACCCGAAGTCAAGAGGCTGTCCCGCGCGGCCAAGCCTGCGCATGGCCCAGACGGTCACGAAGATCATCGCCGGACATGACAGCACGATGAACGCGCCGCTCAGGGACGCGCGCAGAAGCCACAACAGCGCCATAACCACCGGCGCGGCCCACAGCAGCAGGGGCCCCGGCGGGTGGAGCGGCCCCAAACGATCAAGCAGGACATGAGCAGCCACAACAGGCAGGGCGAGGCCGACAAGATAAGGCAGCGTCACCTCGTGGCCCGGCATGGCGTCAATCTCGATGGGCCAGTAAAGCCCCCAGGTGGCCCCCAATACCCCCAGCACCACAAGCCCGGCAATCTGCACCGCAACTGGCCCCTGTGCGAGGCGGCGCGCGAATGCAAACACAACCAGCCCCGTCAACAGCGCATGCCAGGCCAAAGGTGTCCAGATCAGTTGCAGCGGAAAGGACTCATACATCGTGCCGACGATCACTCCTTCGACGCCAAACCCCAGGATCGCGCCTCCCATGAACGCGGCGCGCCACCCGCCCAACCCGGCCCAGAGCACCGCTGACAAGGCCGCCGCCAAAACCAGCGAATAGGCCGCCCATGTGACCAGCAGTTCCAGCGGCCTTACTGGCGCTTGCGGCACCGTCCAGAACAGGTTTTCCGAACCCCATACCGCGATCAGGCCAAGCGAGAGCGAGGCCGCGACATAGCGTATGCCGGGTTTTGTCCGGGGTCCCGTCTGACGACTTGCGTGGCGTTCGGGCATTCCGTGCTCCGGTAGGCGTATCTGCATGGCCTTGCGCCGTGATCCTTGCAGAAAACCGCGCCTGCCCAAACGGCTTTGTCGGAACCGGCGGAAAAAGCCCGCTGGCCATGAGCGCCATCACCGCCTATGTAGGGCGCAACGCCTGCAAGCACGGTCGGCCCATGCTGAAAATCCGCATCATCCCCTGCCTCGATGTCGCCGATGGCCGCGTGGTCAAGGGCGTGAACTTCGTCAACCTGATCGACGCGGGCGACCCTGTGGAGGCCGCCAAGGCCTATGACGCGGCGGGCGCGGATGAGCTGTGTTTCCTTGACATCCACGCTACCCATGAAAACCGCGGCACGATGTTCGACCTCGTCACCCGCACCGCCGAACAGTGCTTCATCCCGCTGACCGTGGGCGGGGGCGTGCGGACGCAGCAGGACGTGCGGGCGCTGCTTCTGGCCGGGGCGGACAAGGTCTCGTTCAACTCGGCCGCCGTCGCCAACCCCGATGTGGTGGCCGAGGCCGCCGACCGCTTCGGCAGCCAGTGCATCGTGGTGGCGATCGACGCAAAGACCGTCGAACCCGGCCGGTGGGAGATCTTCACCCACGGCGGGCGCCGTGCCACGGGCGTGGACGCGGTCGACTTCGCCCGCACCGTCGCCGCGAAGGGCGCGGGCGAGATCCTGCTGACCTCGATGGACCGCGACGGCACGAAGGCGGGCTTCAACATCCCGCTGACGCGGGCCATCGCCGATGCCGTGTCGATCCCGGTGATCGCCTCGGGCGGTGTAGGCACGCTCGATCATCTGGTGGAAGGCGTCACCGAAGGCCACGCCAGCGCGGTCCTTGCCGCGTCGATCTTCCACTTCGGCACCCATACGATCCACGAGGCCAAGGCGCACATGGCCGCGGCAGGCATCCCGGTGAGGCTGACATGACCGACGCGCTGTCCCGCCTCGCCACGACCATCGCCGCCCGCAAGGGCGCCGATCCTGACACCTCCTGGACCGCGAAACTCCTGGCCAGAGGGCCAGAAAAATGCGCCGAGAAATTCGGCGAGGAGGCGGTCGAGGCGATCATCGAGGCGGTCAGGGGCGACCGGCAAAAACTCGCCTCCGAGGCCGCGGATGTCCTTTACCACCTGCTCGTCATGCTGGCCGCCCGCGACGTGACGCTTGACGATGTCCTGGCCGAGCTTGACCGCCGCGACGGCACCTCGGGCCTTGCCGAGAAAGCCGCCCGCGGCACGCCCTGACCCCCGGTCCGAACCCCGGCCGACATAAGGGAAAAGGGGGCTTGCCGCCCCCTCGCCGCCTCTGGCGGCTCACCCCCGAGGATTTTTGCGCCAAAGTGAAACAAGTTTGACTCAAATTGTCGTTCAACCTGACGAAAATACCCTCGGGGGGTGAATTTGGCGCAGCCAAAGTGGGGGGCAGACAGCCCCCCTTCTTTTCATGGGCGTCACAGGCCCAGGCGCGGGATCTCGATCGCCGGGCAGCGGTCCATCACGACGGTGACGCCGGCGGCGCGGGCACGGGCGGCGGCGGCGTCGTCGATCACGCCAAGCTGCATCCAGATCGTCTTGAGCCCCGGCAGACGGGCCAGCGCCTCGTCCACCACGGCGCCGACCTCTTCGGAGCGGCGGAAGATGTCGACCATGTCGACCGCCTCCCCGATCTCGGCAAGCGAGGCGCGCACGGGCTCGCCCAGACCGCTGTCCTGCCCCGCCTGGCCGGGATTGACCGGGATCACGCGATAGCCCCGCCCGGCCAGAAAGCGCGCGACGCGATGACTGGGGCGGTCGGGTATCGGCGACCAGCCAACCAACGCGATCACGCGGCTGTCCCGAAGGATGCGGCGCAGGGTTTCATCGGTGGTTTCGACGCCGGAGGCAGGTGAGCTGGCGGCATGTGACATGGATTTTCAATCCCCGGAAATAAAGAACGCCCGGGCAACGGGGCCCGGGCGCCAGTCACGGAACGAGGGACAGTGAAGACGGAAACGGGGGTTCCGGCCCCGCTTCCCACTATGGAAGTTAGGCAACACCGGCGCGGATTTAAGGGATGATCGCGCAGACGTGATCACAGGTGCGCCCTATCCCTTTCCTCGCGTGGCCGCCGCATAAAGCGACACCGCCGCCGCGTTCGACACGTTGAGCGAACCGAACCCCCCCGGATAGGGGATGCGAACAAGCCGGTCGCAGGTGTCCCGCGTCCGGTCGCGCAGGCCCGGCCCTTCGGCGCCGAGGACCAGCCCCACCGGGCGGTCGCCCGCCCCGGCAAGTCCCTCGGCAAGGGTCGTTTCCGCCTCGCCATCGAGGCCGAGCAGGGTGAACCCCATGGCCTTCAGCTCTTCCATCGCCTCGGCAAGGTTCGTCACCCTGAGATAGGGCTGGCGTTCCAGCGCGCCGCTGGCGGTCTTGGCCAGCGCGCCGGTTTCAGGCGCGGAATGATGGCGCGGCGCGATGACCGCCCGCGCGCCGAACACCTCGGCCGAGCGAAGGACGGCGCCCACGTTATGCGGATCGGTCACCCGGTCCAGCAACACGACCAGCGGCGCGCCCTTGCCGCTGATGCAGACCTCGTCAAGCCGACCCCAGTTCAGCGGCCTGACCTCGAGTGCTGCGCCCTGATGGACCGAGCCTTCGTCGATCGGCACGTCGAACTTGCGCGGGTCGACGATTTCGGGCGCGATACCGGCCGCGGTCATCGCCTCTTCCAGCTTGTCGAAGGCGTTCTTCGTCACGACGAGGCGCAGCTTTTCGCGCGCCGGGTTCATCAGGGCATCGCGCACCGCATGCAGCCCGAAGAGCCACAGCGTTTCCTGTGCCGCCGCGCGTTTCGCGCGTTCCTTGTCGACCACCCATGCCGGTTTCTTGGCCAAGGCTTTCCCCCGTTTCAGATCGGGGCGACAATGCGGTTTGATGCCCCCGGGCGCAAGCGGAAAGGCCCCCTTCCATGCCGCGGAATTTTCGCGGCGGCGCGCGTCCTTCGCCCCTTGACGCCCCCGAGGGGGTCCGTTATTCCCCGCCTCCAGTGGGCGACGTGCTGCAAGGTGCGGCAGCGGACTGTAACTCCGCCGAGGCGACTCATGCCTGGTTCGATTCCAGGGTCGCCCACCATCCCTTTCCCTTCCCGAACAGGCAGGCTACACCGGACCGGTCAACATCGGAGCCGCCATGACCGACCGTTCCTTCCGCTTTTCCCATGCCATCACCCGTGCGCCCGCCGCCTCCATCGCCCGGGGCCTGCGCGCGGTCGATACCGGCACTCCCGATCTGGCGCGGATGCAGGCGCATCATGCCGATTACATCGCGGCTTTGAGGTCGACGGGGGCCACGGTGGTGGAACTGGGGCCGCTCGATGCCTATCCCGACAGCGTGTTCGTCGAGGATACGGCGCTGTGCCTGCCCGAGGGCGCGGTGGTGATGCGTCCCGGCGCGCCTTCACGCCTGGGCGAGGCCGCCGAGATGGCGCCGCAGCTTGAGGCGCTTTATTCCCGGGTGCGGCGGATCGAGGGCGCGGCTAGCTTCATCGAGGGCGGCGACATCCTGACGACCGAGACCGAGATCCTCGTCGGCCGGTCGGCGCGCACCAATGCCGAAGGGATCGCCGAGCTTGCCCGGATCGTGGCCGACTGGGGCCACACCGTGCGCGAGGTGCACACGCCGCCGGGCGTGCTGCATTTCAAGACCGATTGTTCGCTCCTCGATGGCGAAACCATCCTAGCGACCGAACGGCTGGATGCCTCGGGCTGTTTCAAGGGCTATCGCGTGATCCATACCGCGCCCGGCGAGGAAGCGGCGGCCAACACGATCCGGTTCAACGACATCGTCCTGATGCCCGCGGGTTTTCCCCGCACCCGGGATGCGCTGGTCGCGGCGGGCTATGACCTGCGCGAGATCGGGAATTCGGAATGCGCGAAGCTCGATGGCGGCATGTCCTGCCTGTCGCTGCGGTTCACGCCGTCCTGACGTCAGTTGACGAGGTTCTTCGCGCGGGGCGATTCGAACATCGCCTCGGCCCCGTTGTCATAGACGACGCGCAGCACGACCTTTTCGGCGCTGCCCTTCGGCACGGTGATGAAGATCGGATACTGCGACATGTCGCCCGTCATCGTGTTCGGGTTGCGCAGGTCGCGATGGCAGGGTTCCAGCGGAAAGGGCGTGGCGACGGGTTCGTCGTTGAACCCGTAATACAACGCGCTGACGCCGCAGCGCCAGCCGAGGACGGCGGTGAAGTAGATGTAATCCAGATCGCCATCGGGGCGGAACGCCAGGATCTGGTCCTTGATGGACTGATGGATCATCGCCGCGCCTTCGGGCGTGGTGAAATCGGTCTGCGCGGCAAGCGGGGCGGCGGCGGTCGAAAGGGCCAGTGCCAGAATGAGGGAACGCATCAAAACCTCCGTCAATAAATCTTCCGTCCCGGTTGGCACCCGCCTATAGTCGCCAAAAACCGGGATGGGGCAGTGCAGACTATGGCGCAGGCAAAGGCCGCACCGCAACGATTCAATGTCATGGCCGTGGTCCAGCCGGGGCGGCTCGGGTATGAGGCGGCTCTGCTGGCGGCCTCGCTGAAGGCCTGTTCGCCCGGCTTTGGCGGCAAGCTTTTCCTGGCCGAACCCGCGCCAGGGGGGAAATGGCCCGGCGATCCGCGCCTGCCGGACGGGCCGTTGCGCGCCCTGCTGACCGACCTGGGGGCCGAGATCATCCCGTTCGATGCCACGACCTTCGGGCCGTCCTATCCCCATGGCAACAAGATCGAGGCGCTTCTGGCGCTGCCGGACGAACCCTTCCTGTTTCTGGACACCGATACGCTTGTCACCGGCGACCTCGGCGCGGTCATGTTCGATTTTGATAAACCGTCCGCTTCGATGAACAGGGAAAATACCTGGCCAAAGTCAGAACTTTATGGGCCGAACCTCACAGAAACCTGGAAATCGCTGTATGACCGGTTCGGGTTGGATTTTGAAAGTTCGTTGGACAGGTCGCATCCCGATGACTACTGGCAGAGATACCTGTACTTCAACGCCGGGTGGTTCTTTCACCGCAGCCCGCGCGCCTTCGGCACGCGGTTTCGCGACTGGGCCGTCGAGGTGCGCGACAACCGCCCGGCCGAACTTGTCTGCCAGGAACTGAACCCGTGGCTTGATCAGGTGGTGCTGCCGCTGGTCATCCATTCCTTCGGCGGGGGCCGGCCCGGACCGGAGCTTGCGGGCCTTGACGGGGACGTGACCTGCCATTGGCGCGCGCTGCCGCTGCTTTACGCCCGCGAGGGCGACCGCGTGGTCGAGGTGCTGGAACAGGTGGCCGCCCCGAACCCGGTCAAGAAGGTGCTGAAGGAATACAAACCCTTCCAGAAATTCCTCTATCAGGGAAAGGGCGCCGAGGCCCGCGCGCTGTTCGACCGGTCCGACCTGCCCCGAAAGGAACAGTTCATCCGCAACACGCTCAAACGCGAAGGGCTGTGGATGCGCTAGACGCGCAGCACCGGGACAAGCGACAGGATCAGCAACCCCGCCATCGTCCAGTTGAACAGCCGCAGGCGACGGGGCGAGGACAGGATCCGCCGCACGCCCTGCCCGGCCCAGGCCCAGACCGACACCGAAGGCAGGTTCACCGCCGCAAAGACCAGCGCCAACAGAGCGAAGGCCGAGACCGAGGGATGTGGCACATAGGCCGCCACCGCCCCCAGTGCCATCGCCCAGGCCTTCGGGTTCACCCATTGGAAGGCCGCGGCCTGCAGGAAGGTCAGGGGCCGCGCGCCGGCCCGCCCCTCGCCCGGTGCGTCGGCATGGGCGAATTTCCAGGCCAGCCACAGCATGTAGATCACCGCCGCGATCTTCAGCCCCAGGTCCAGGCCGGGCACCACGCGGAACGCCCGGTCGATCCCCAGCCCCACGAGGAACACCATGAAGGCATGGCCAAGGCTGATGCCAAGCATGTGCGGCACCGTCCGCCGGAAGCCGAAATTCGCCCCCGAGGTCATCAGCATCAGGTTGTTCGGCCCCGGCGTGACCGAGGTCACGAAGGCAAAGACCAGCAGGGCAAGAAGGCTGTCAAAGGTCATCAGGCAACTCCATACATCAGCGCAACAATTGCAGAAAATCTGCGCCACGAGATTGCAAATTTTGTTTTTTCTGCCATATACTTGCAATTAATGCAGAATATGGATGCCATAGACACGCGAATATTGCGCGAGCTTTCACGCGACGGGCGGTTGCCGAACCTGTCGCTGGCCGAACGGGTTGGACTGTCGCCCTCGGCCTGTCTGCGGCGGGTGCAGGATCTGGAACGGCGTGGGATCATCAAGGGCTATCGCGCTGTGCTTGATCCGGCGAAACTGGGCGTGGGCTTCGTGGCCTATATCACCGTAGGCCTGAACCAGCACACGAAGGTCGCGCAAGAGGCGTTCGAACGCGCCGTCGCCCGCGCGCCCGAGGTTCGGGAATGCCACAACATCACCGGCACCGTGGAGTATCTGTTGCGGGTGGAGGCGGCCGATCTGGCCGCCTACAAGCATTTCCATACCGAGGTACTGGGCGCCCTGCCGCAGGTGCAGACGCTGACAACCTATGTCGTCATGGGCAGCCCCAAGGATGACCGCGCCTGATCGCACCCTGACCGGGATCAGGAGGCGAAAACCCCTTTCATCGCGGCCAAAACCTTGATTTTGATATGGTTTTTTGGCGGATGGCGAAAGAACATCGCCCACTGTTCGCCGGGTTCACCGTCAAAGCGGGCCGTGGGCCTAGGGACAGATGCGCCGCCCGTTGCAGTCGGCCGGTCGACCGGCTCTCGGCACGACCCGGCACGCCGCCGCGAAGGGCGCTGTGTAACGACGGCAGGGGCAGCGTGGCGGAAGGCTTGCAGGAGGCGCGGGCTTGCGCGATGGATGGGGAAACGCGAAACGGAGTTGCCCATGCCCCGCCCCCTGCGCCCTGCCCTTGCCGGTTCCGCCCTGTTGCTGCTGACGGCCTGCGTCACCCCGCCAGAGGCCCCCGCCGTGGCCAGCGTCACCGCGCCCGATGGCACGGTCTTTCCGGTGACGGCCGGGCCGCGTGGCTGGGAAATGCGGATCGACGGCCAGAGGGTGCCCTGCCCCCGGCCCGAGGCGGACTCCTGCCACTGGGCGATGCGCGCGCATCTGGCCGCGCAGGCCGCGCTGGACGAGGCGACCGGCTGAAGGGGGAATCCCCCCAAATACCGGCTGAAACAGGGATATTATTCCGGATTTCCCGCCCACTTCGGTCCGATATTCCGAATTCCCCTTTCCCCGGCCCAAGCCTTCCCGATCCGCGGGCCGACCATGCCGTGGGCCGTGGCCGCGATTGTATGCCGGGCGCGTTTCCCCTAACCTCGCCTCCGATCCATGACACCACAGAGGGAGGCCACCATGACAGAGGCGAGACAGCCCGGTTTCGATACGTTGCAGGTTCACGCGGGCGCAAATCCCGATCCGGCAACCGGCGCGCGGCAGATCCCGATCTACCAGACAACCGCCTATGTGTTCCGCGATGCCGATCACGCGGCCGCCTTGTTCAACCTTCAGGAGGTGGGCTACATCTATTCCCGCCTGACCAACCCGACGATTTCGGCGCTGGCCGAACGTGTCGCCGCGCTTGAGGGCGGCGTGGGCGCGATCTGCTGTTCCTCGGGCCATGCGGCGCAGATCATGGCGCTGTTCCCGCTGATGGAACCGGGGCGCAACATCATCGCCTCGACCCGTCTTTATGGCGGCACGATCCAGCAGTTCACCAACACGATCCGCAAGTTCGGCTGGTCCACGAAATTCGTCGATTTCGACGACCCGGCGGCGATCGAAGCGGCGGTCGATGACGACACCCGCGCGATCTTCTGCGAGTCGATCGCCAATCCCGGCGGCTATATCACCGATCTGGATGCGGTTGCGGCCGTGGCGAAGAAAGTGGGCCTGCCGCTCATCGTCGACAACACCTCGGCCAGCCCCTATCTGTGCAACCCGATCAAGCACGGGGCGACGCTGGTCGTCCATTCGGCCACGAAATACCTGACCGGCAACGGCACCGTGACGGGCGGGATCGTGGTGGATGCAGGCACGTTCGACTGGTCGGCCTCGGGCAAGTTCCCGTCGCTCGCCGCACCGGAACCGGCCTATCACGGGCTGAATTTCCATCAGGCGCTCGGGGGGATGGCCTTTACCTTCCACTCCATCGCCATCGGCCTGCGCGATCTGGGGATGACGATGAACCCGCAGGGCGCGCATTACACGCTGATGGGGATCGAGACGCTGTCCTTGCGGATGCAGAAGCATGTGGAAAACGCGATGGCCGTGGCCAAGTGGCTGGAGGCCGATCCGCGCGTCGACTACGTCACCTATGCCGGGCTGGACAGTTCGCCCTATCACGACCGGGTGGCGCGGATCTGCCCGCGTGGCGCGGGCGCGCTGTTCACGGTGGCGCTGAAATCGGGCTATGACGGCTGCGTCAAGCTGGTGAACAACCTGAAACTGTTCAGCCATGTGGCGAACCTTGGCGATGCGCGGTCGCTGATCATCCATCCGGCCTCGACCACGCACCGGCAGTTGCCGCCCGAAAAGCTGGCCGCCGCCGGAGCCGCGCCCAATGTGGTGCGCCTGTCGATCGGGATCGAGGACGTGGCCGACATCATCGCCGATCTGGATCAGGCGCTGGCCGCCGCATCGGCCTGAAACGGGCCTGAACCGGGCCCGCGGCGGGGGTATTCCCCGCCGCGGGATTTCCGGTTTACTCTTTGATTTCCCAGACGATTGTCACGGTGGCCACGGTCGAAACCTCGCCCGCAGCGACGGGAACGGGCTCGGCCGCGGCGGCTTCGGCGCGGAACATCGGCGCAGGTCCGCCATATCCGCCGCCCTCGGTGATCGACAGGATCCGACCCAGTTCCGCGCCCGAAGCCTGGGCCAGGGTTTCCGCGATCCCCCGCGCCTCTGCAACGGCACGCTTGCGCGCCTCGGTCATCGCGGGGGCGGGATCAATCAGGCCGAAGGACACGCCGTTCAGCGTGTTCGCCCCTTCGCCGATCGAGGCATCGAGGATTTCGCCCAATCGGGCAAGATCCCGCACGCGGACATTGACCATGTTCGAGGCGGTGTAGCCGGTGATCCGGCCCGACCCGTTCGAGGACCCGTAATCCCAGTTCGGGTTCAGCGACAGGCCGCTGGTCTGGATGTCGCGATCCTCGATGCCCGCGCCCCGCAGCTGCGCCAGAACGCGGGATTGCGCGGCGGTGTTGGCGGCCATCGCCTCGGCCCCGGTCTTGCCCTCGGTCGTGACCCCAAGCGAGATCGTGGCCATGTCGGGGGCAGCATCGACACGGCCTTCGCCGGTCACGGTGATCCGCGCCGCATCATCGGCCAGCGCGGGAAGGGGTGCGGCGGGCAACGCCAGGGCCACGACAGCCAGCGCGGGGGCCAGTTTGGGGGCCAGTTTGGGGGCCAGTACGGGAAAAAGTCGGCGGGCAATCGGTCGCATCGGGAACCTCCTGAAATGTGGCGACAGCATTCCCATCTGTGACGCAGGCCGCAACCCGGTCCTTGGAGGCAACCGGCATATTTCTTTCTTTCGGCGGAAAGCTGCTGTAGGAAGGGATGGGCGCGGGGGGCAGACTCCACGGGCCTGAAAGATCTGTGCTAGACCCATGCAATGAAACCGAATTTCGCGCTGAACCTCACCCATGAAAGCATCGGCCTGCTGCATCGCAGTGGCCGTGGCTGGACCGAGATCGGGGTTGCCGAGCTTGACGCGCCCGATCTGGGGGAAGCGCTGACCTACTTGCGCCGCTCGGCGCTTGGTCTGTCGCCGTCGGGTTTTGCGACCAAGCTGATCATCCCGAACAGCCAGATCCTGTATGACCGGGTTCACGCCCCCGGCCCTGATGACGACAGCCGCCGCGCCCAGATTGCCCGTGCGCTTGAAGGGCGCACGCCCTACCGGGTCGAGGAACTGGCCTTCGACTGGTGGGGGGAAGGCGACGAGGTGGAGGTTGCCGTCGTCGCAAAGGAAACGCTGGCCGAGGCGGAACAGTTCGCCCAGCAATACAAGTTCAACCCCGTTTCCTTCGTGGCGATCCCGGACGGGCAGGACTTTGCCGGCGAGCCTTTCTTTGGCACCACGAAATCGGCCGATCAGCCGGTGGAACGCGACGAGGCGCCGGTCACGATCCTGCATCGCGAACCCGCGCAGCCGGACCCGGTTCCGGAGCCCGAGCCCCTGCCTGCGCCGGAACCGGAACCGCTGCCCGGGCCGGAACCCCTGCCAGCGCCGATGCCGGAGCCGGAACCCGTGCCCGGCCCCGAGCCGGAGCCCGAGGACGAGCCGCTTCCCGAACCCGAGGTCGTGCCCGAGGAAGAGCCCGAGCTTGAGCCCGAGCTTGAACCCGACGCGCCGTATGAAATCCCCTTTCCGGATGACGATGACCTGCGGCCCGAGGCGCCGGTCGAGGTGCCGCTTGACCCAGGCATCCACGAGATGCCGCCGATGGTCGACCCCGACCTGCCGCCGCTCACGATGGAAGACGAGGCGCCTGTCGCGCTTGACATCGTCGATGACCTTGAGGCCGAAGCCGCGCTGGCCCGCGCGCTGGACACCACGACGCCGGTCCTGACGGCACGGGCGGCGCGCGTCAGCCTTGCCCCCTTCGGTGCCAGCGAAGCCGGAGGCGGCGAGGACGCCAGCGCGACCGCCGGATCAGCCCAGAAGGCCGCCGCAACCGAAGGCGAGACGGCCGCACAGCCAGAGGCCCCCACCTTCGCCAGCCGCCGCCGCCCGGAACCGCTGCGCGCCACGCGCGAAGGCCCCGCGCCTGCCCCGAAACAACCTGCCCCGAAACCGCCCGCCCGGAAAGAGCCGACGGGAAAAGAGCTGGCGGGGAAAGAACCGGAAGCCGCCCCCGCTGCGCGCGCGAAGGAAACCGCCGGCAAGGCTGCCAAGGCCGCTGGACAGTTCGGGGCTGCCACCGCGAAATCGGCGGGCAAGGCGTTGTCGGCCCTCGTCACCGCCCCGGGAATTCCGGGGCTGAAGCCTGCCAAGACCGCTGCGCCCGCGGCAAAGCCGAAGGCAAAGCCCCCCGCCGCGCGGACCCGCGCCGCCGAAGCCGCACCGGGCCTTTCCCCCGATGTGGCGGAAAAGGCGCTGGCGCGGTTCAATCGGGCGCCGACCCGTGGCAAGCCGCGTTATCTGGGCCTGATCCTGACCGGCGTGCTGCTTCTGGTGTTGGCGATCATCGCCGCCTGGTCGTCGATCTATCTCGCCTCATCCTCGGACAGCGATGGCGCGACCGATACGGCGCTTGCGACGGCCGAACAGGCCGAACCGCAGACACCCGCGACCGATGCACCCGACACGGCGCTTGCCGCAGCCGACACGGCACCGGCGATCGACGACGAGGCGCTCGCCGATGGCCAGGACCCCGAAGCGATGTCGATCGCCGAGGCCGAGGCCGACGGCCAGTTGCCCGAGGATGTGACGGCGGGGCCTGCGGAGACCGCGCTTTCCGATGCGCCGCCCGCCGATGCCGCCTCGGGGGCCGGTGCCGGGGCCGAGATGCCCGCGGCCGCCGCACAGGATGCCGGCACGGCGGCGCAGGGCGAAATCGTGCTGTCGTCGATGGATACGCCACCGCAGCCGCTCGATCCGCTGGCCTTGCCCAGCCCGGACGCCGCCTCGGACGCGCCGCCCGCCGCGCAGGCCCCGCCACCGCCGTTCGGCACGCTTTACGAATTCGACGCCGAGGGCCGGATCAAGCCGACGCCCGAAGGTGTGGTGACGCCCGATGGCGTGCTTCTGGTTGCCGGTCGCCCGCCGCTGGCCCCGCCTGCCCGCCCCGTGGTCGAGGTCGCGCCAGAAACCGCGCCTGAAGCAGCCCCTGAAACCGCGGTCGAGGCCGCCTTGCCCCCCGCCGATGCGCCCGCCGAACCGGGGGACAATGCCGCAACGACCGAGGGCGCCCTAACGGCGAGTGCGGAACCCACCGGCGCCGATGTCTTTCAGGCCGATCCGGCGCTGGCCGGTTTCCGCCCGCTTGGGCGCCCTGCGGCGCTGGTGCCGCCGACCGAAGCACCGGCTGACACCACCGGCGAAGCACCGGCCGACGGAACTGCCGATCCGGCTGCCGATCCTTCGGCCGAAACCTCTGCCGAGGGTGGCGAGGATGCCAATCTGGCGATCCCCGAGGACGCCCGCTTTGCCAGTCTTCGTCCCCGCCTGAGGCCCGCCGCCGTGGTCGCCGCCGCAGAGGAGGCGCGCAAGGCCGAAGACGCCCGCAAGGCGACCGAAGCCGCTTCGATTGCCGCAGCGGCCGCCGCCGCCGCCGAAGCCGCCGTGGCCGATGAACTTGCCGCGGAAGAGGCACGGCTTGCCAGTGCCAGCCCGCTGGCCGTGCAGGTATCGCGCCGCCCGGCCGCGCGCCCGAACGATCTGTCGCGCGCCGTGCAGGCAGCGGCCGCCGCCGCCGTCCGTGCCGTGCCCACCGAACCCGCGCCGCCCCCCGCCCCGGAACCGGAACCGGCGCCCACGCAGCGCGCCGCGGTCCGCACACCATCGCCCCCCGATGCGCCGACGGTCTTTTCCGCGCCCGAGGCCGATGACGAACCCGAGGTTTCCGCCTCGGCCAGCCGCGGCAGCGCGCCCAAGGGCGTGGTCGCCAAGAACGCGACCTTCGTGAACGCGATCAACCTGTCGAAACTGAACCTGATCGGCGTCTATGGAACGCAGTCCAAGCGCTACGCGCTGATCCGCGAAAGCAACGGACGCTACAAGAAGATCAAGGTGGGCGACCGTCTGGACGGCGGCCGCGTGGCCGCCATCACCGCCAGCGAGGTGCGCTATCAGAAGGGCGGCAGGATGCTGGTTCTGGCAATGCCAAAGGGCTGACCCGCAAGGGGAAACACCCCAAAAAAACACCCCGAAAAACAACCCGCAAAACAACTGGGCAAACGCCCCGGCAAACGGAAACGGGCGACGAACCTGTGGCCCGCCGCCCGCCCCTCCTCCCCAGTCGGACTCCCCCACTCCGACTCTCCCCAGTCGGACTCACCAGTCGGGTTCTTATTCCGCGACAAGCACGCCGCGTTCGATCTGGTCTCGCTCGATAGACTCGAACAGGGCCTTGAAGTTGCCCTCGCCAAAGCCATCATCGCCCTTGCGCTGGATGAACTCGAAAAAGATCGGGCCGATCACCGTCTTTGAAAAGATCTGCAGGAGGATGCGCGTTTCGCCGCCGTCCACCACGCCCTCGCCATCGATCAGGATGCCATGCCTGGCCATCCGGTCCAGCGGTTCCTCGTGGCCCTGGACGCGGTCGCGGCTGGCCTCGTAATAGGCCATCGGCGGCTTGGGCATGAAGCGCAGGCCGCGCGCGGCGATCTCGTCGGTGGCGGCGTAGATGTCGTCGGTGCCAACCGCGATGTGCTGAATGCCCTCGCCATTGTAGCGCTTGAGGTATTCCTCGATCTGCCCGGTTTCGCCGCGATCCTCGTTGATCGGGATGCGGATGCGCCCGCAGGGCGAGGTCAACGCGCGGCTGTGCAGGCCGGTGTACTTGCCTTCGATGTCGAAGAACCGGATCTGACGGAAGCCGAAGAGACGACCGTAGAAGTCGAACCACCTGTCCATGTTGCCCCGGTGGACGTTGTGGGTGAGGTGGTCGAGGTAATGGAACCCGACACCCGCGGGCTTGGGCGCGGCGTGAAAGTCGAATTCCTCACGATAGGGATTCTGGTCCGGGCCGTAGCGGTCGATGAAATAGATCAGCGATCCGCCGATCCCCAGGATCGCAGGCGCGTCGATGGTCTTGGGGCCGGTGTATTCCTCGGCCCCGTGCGCGACGGCGTGGGACAGAGCATGAGCGGCATCGACCACGCGCCAGCCCATCGAGGGCGCGCAGGGGCCGTGCTGTTCCACGAAATCGCGGCCATGCGTGCCCGGCTCGTCGTTCAGGACATAGGTGATGTCGCCCTGCTGCCAAAGCTCGATCGCGCGGGCCTTGTGACGGGCCACGCATTCATAGCCCATGCGGGTGAACAGCGCCCGCAGGGTTTCGGGTTCGGGATGGGCGAACTCGACGAATTCGAACCCGTCGGTCCCGGCCGGATTGGCGGGGCTGATCGTCGCCTTCGGGGCGGAATGGGGGAACGGTCCCATGGGGATCTCCTGTGCGCGTGATGATCCGAGTTTACCGCGAAACCGATGCCGGTTTTGCGCATTCTGGGATCATTTCCCTTTCCATTCTGTCGACTTCCCGCATCATGTAATCAAATCATGCAGGATTCCCGCAATGCTTGACCCGACCGATTCCCGCCTGCTGGCCGAGGTACAGAAGAACGCGTTGCTGACCGCGCAGGAACTGGGCGAACGGCTTAACCTTTCGGCAAGCCAGGCGGGGCGCCGCCGCCAGCGGCTTGAGGCCGAAGGCTACATCCGTGGCTATGCCGCCCGGCTGGACGCTGAAAGGATCGGGCTTTCGGTGCAAGCCTTCATTCAGGTGCAGATGGCCACGCACGCGCCGGAAGCCGCGCGCAGCTTTGTCACGCTGGTGTCGACCCGGCCCGAGATCATCAGCGCCTGGACCCTGACCGGCGAGGCAGATTACCTGTTGCGGGTCTATTGCGCCGACCTGCCGGCGCTGAACCGCCTGATCCATCAGGAAATCCTGCCGCACCCGGCGGTGGCGCGGGTGCAAAGCCAGATCGTGATGGACCAGATGAAGACGGACGCCGCCTTGCCGACGTGAGGCGCGCGACAGCCGGGCGATGCCTCAGCCGTCGCTGACGCCCGCCTCGGCAAAGGTCGCCATGCCGGAATGGCAGGCGATGGCCCCCTTCAGCACGCCGATCGCCAGCGCCGCGCCCGACGCTTCGCCAAGGCGCAGCCCGAGGTTCAGCAGCGGCTCCTTGCCCAGACGGGCCAGAAGACGGGCATGGGCGCCCTCGGCGCTCTGGTGGCCCGCGACCGCGTGATCAAGCGCGCCGGGGGCGGTTTCAGCCAGGACCGCAGCCGCAGCGCAGGCGATGAACCCGTCCAGGATCACCGGGATGCGTTCCGCCCGCGCCCGCGCCATCGCGCCGGCCATCGCCGCCACCTCGCGGCCGCCAAGGCGCGCGAGGGTCTGCAAGGGTGCCGCCGGGGCATGACGGGCCACGCCTTCGGCCACGACCTGCGTCTTCACGGCCAGCCCCCGGTCATCGACGCCGGTACCGCGGCCCGTCCAGTCCGCAGCTTCGCCGCCGTAAAGCGCCATCGCGATCGCCGCGGCCGAGGTGGTGTTGCCGATCCCCATCTCGCCCACGACCAGAAGATCGGCCGCCGGATCGACGGCGGCCCATCCGGCGGCCAGCGCGGCCACGCAGTCGGCCTCGGTCATCGCGGGGGCGGCGGTGAAATCCGCGGTCGGGCGGTCAAGTTCAAGCGCGTGCACGTCCATCCGCGCACCGAAGGCACGGGCGAGCTGGTTGATCGCGGCCCCGCCCGCGCGGAAATTGGCGACCATCTGCACCGTCACCTCGGCCGGAAAGGCAGACACGCCACGCGCGGTCACCCCGTGATTGCCGGCAAAGACGATGACCTGCGGCGCTTCCAGTCGGGGACGCCCGGTGCCACGCCAGCCCGCATACCAGATCGCCAGATCCTCGAGCCGGCCAAGCGCGCCCGGCGGCTTCGTCAACTGGCCATTGCGCGCCTCTGCGTCCGTGCGGGCCGCCTGATCGGGGCCGGGCATCGACCCCAGCAGCGTTTCGAATTCGGCAAGCGTCGCAAAGGGGGCGGACATCGGTTGATCCTTCGTTGATCCTTGTCGCCGCCTTGGCTATCCGAAGCAAAGGGCTGGCGCCAGTATGGAAAGGGCATCTGATGGCCGAATACGACATCGCGGACAGGTTGACGCAGGGCCTGCGCGGGGCGGTGATGCTGCTGACGCGCCTGCCCCTGCCCGCCAGTCCGCGCCCGCCTGCCGGCCCTTCGGCCGCATGGGCCTGGCCCCTTGCCGGGATAATCGTGGCGGGCCTCGCCGCCGTTGCGGCTGCGGTCGCGCTATGGGCCGGGGTGCCTGCGGGCCCGGCGGCGGCGCTGGCGCTGGCGGTGCAGATCATGGCCACCGGCGCGATGCACGAGGACGGGCTGGCCGATACGGCGGACGGGTTCTGGGGTGGCTGGACCCGCGAGCGGCGGCTGGAGATCATGAAGGACAGCCGGATCGGCAGCTACGGCGTTCTGGCACTGGTGATCGTGGGGTTGATGCGCTGGTCGGCGCTGGCCCATGCCTTTGATGCGGGCTGGGTCGTGGCCCCCCTGATCGCCTCGGCGGCGCTGTCGCGGGTGCCAATGGCGGCACTGATGGCGGGGCTGCCGAACGCGCGCGGCACCGGCCTGTCGCAAAGCCTTGGGCGTCCTTCGGGTGCGGTGGCGGCAAAAGCGGCGGGGGTGGCGACGCTTGCGGCGCTGGCCTTTGCCGGATGGGGCGCCGTGCCGATGGCGCTGGCCGTGGCCGCCGTCGCGCTGGCCGTGGCGGCCCTCGCGCGGGCCAAGATCGGCGGGCAGACGGGCGACGTTCTGGGGGCGGCGCAACAGCTGGCCGAAGCCGCCAGCCTCGCCGTCTTCTGCGCGCTGATCTGACGGATGCGAAAAGGCCGCGCCCGATCGGCGCGGCCCTTCCGTTCGACAGTCCCGAGGGGCAATCAGGCGGCGCGGCTCAGCAGCACGTCATCGACCTTCTTCTGCGCGCCCGCCTCGTCCACGCCGGACACGGCGGCCACCTCGCGCGTCAGCCGTTCCAGCGCCGCTTCGTAAAGCTGGCGTTCGGAATAGGACTGTTCGCGCTGGTCATCGGTGCGGTGCAGGTCGCGCACCACCTCGGCGATGGCCATCAGGTCGCCCGAGTTGATCTTCTGTTCGTATTCCTGGGCCCGGCGCGACCACATGGCGCGCTTGACCTTGGCCTTGCCCTTCAGCGTGTCCAGCGCCTTGGAAACCAGTTCCGGCGTCGACAGCTGGCGCATCCCGATCTCGGTCGCCTTGTGGGTGGGCACGCGGAGCGTCATCTTGTCCTTCTCGAAGGAGATGACGAACAGCTCCAGCCGGATACCGGCGATTTCCTGTTCTTCGATCGACATGATCTTTCCCACGCCATGGGCGGGGTAGACGACGAACTCGTCAGGACGAAATTCGGGCTTCTTGGACTTGGTCATTCAGGTCGCTTCCTCACAGAGCCGGACCCCATTCACGACAAAGGACCGACCGGGAAGGGTATCCCCGGCGTCACGGACCGAAAGTCGCAAGCAATACCGTCTCAGGCGAGCAGTCCTGAGCCGGGATCAGGCATCCATCATGTTTGTTTGTAACAAGTGTATATCACAAAAAACGCATGATTCCAACTGTGGCCATCCGGGTGATTCCACGTTGCGGCGCCTGAAAACACACAGTTTCCCATCACGTTGACGCAAGGTCAGGCCAGCCATGCAGGGAATCGATTCGCCCCGTGACCCGGCTTGCGACCGGTCGGGGATCGCGGCGGACGGTCAGTCGCCCGAGCCGGGCGCTTCCGAGAAATACTTCTCGCGCTTGTTCTTTTCGCCGTCGCGTTCCTCGTAGCCGGGCATCGGGTCCTTCTTGGTGGTGATGACCGGCCACATCTCGGCATACTTGCGGTTGAACTCGACCCATTCCTCCATGCTCGGCTCGGTGTCCGGGCGGATCGCATCGGCGGGGCATTCCGGTTCGCAGACGCCGCAGTCGATGCATTCATCCGGATGGATGACCAGCATGTTCTCGCCTTCATAGAAGCAGTCGACCGGGCACACCTCGACGCAGTCGGTGTATTTGCAGGCGATGCAGTTGTCGATCACGACATAGGTCATGGCGAACCTCCGAATTCCGGTCGCCGCCTTGCTAGCCGAACCCCAAAGATCATTCAAGCGGGGAAGGTGCCGCAGCCGGCGCGTCCAGATCAAGGTAAAGCGATTGTGCTTCGGACGCGGGGCCGCGCCGGCCGGGCAACCCGGTGACACGGATCAGACGCACCCTCCCGCCCTGCGGAAAGGTCAGGGTGTCGCCCGCACCCACCGCCTGCGCGGGTTTCGCAACCCGCTGGCCGTTCAGGCGCAGATGCCCTGCCGCGACGAGATCGGTGGCAAGGCCGCGCGTCTTGAAAAAGCGCGCCTGCCAAAGCCATTTGTCGATCCGCATGGTCGGGCGCGGGCCCGGGGCGCCGCCCCGGTCCGTCGCATCATCCCCGGGACGAAGGCGCCCCACCCCGCGCGCTTACAGCTTGCCCTTGAGCGCAAGAAGCGCGGCAAAGGGGTTGTCGGGATCGACCGGCTTTTCCTTGCGCGGCGGGCGGGCCTCGAAGGCGCGGCCCTTGTCGGCCTGACGGTCGTGGCCGCCCCGGCCTTCTCCCCGGCCTTCCGGCTTGCCGCCCTTGTGGCGCGGCTTGCCGCCGTGCTTGCCTTCACCGCGACCTTCGGGCTTGCCTTCACCGCGGCCGCCACCGGCGGGGCGGCGCGCGCCTTCGCCTGCGGCATCGCCGCCGGGCGCGGCCTCGCGACGGCCCCTGCCCTGCTGCCCTTGCGGGCCACGCTCGCGCCGGTCGCCGCCTTCGCGGCGCGGTCCGCGCGGACGCGGCGCCCAGGTGAAGGTATAGAACGCCTCCATCTCGGGCGCGGCGGCTTCCGCGCCCTCTTCTGCCGCCGGTTCCGGCGGCGGCGGCGGGTTCAGCACGTGGTCATCCTCGGTCAGAGGTGCCGAGGACACCGGCGCCTCGGGCGCAGGCACGGGTTCGGCTGCCTTGGCCTTCACCCGTTCCCCCTTTTCGCCCTTGTATCCAAGCCCGCCCATCAGGTCGGCGAACTGGTCCAGCGTCATCCCGGTGATCGACAGCATGTCGGCCGTCGCCTCGAACCCGGCGCGGCTGTCCTTCTGGCGCAGGATGTCGGCCAGCCGTTCCAGCATGTCGATCCGGATCGCGCGCGACCCGGCCGGGTAATAGCCCGAAAGCGTGTAATGAATGCGCGGCACCATTTCCAGGTTCGGAATCGTGACAAGACCGGGCGGCGGGCTTTCGGGGAACTCGGCCAGCCCTTCCTTCAGCGACCACAGCACCAGACGCAGGCGCGTGGGCGCGGGCTTCAGAAGCGCGGGCAGGAAGATCGTGTACTGCCCGAAGCGCACACCATGCTTGCGCAGAGCGCCGCGCGCGTCCTGGTCCAGCGCCTTGACCTCGTCGGCCACGCCATCGCGCGGCAGGACACCCAGCCCTTCGACCAGACGGAAGGCAAAGCCGCGGGCAAGGCCGGTCAGGGTTTCGTCGCGGCTCATCGCCAGAAGCGGTTCGAACTGCGCGGCCACCTTGCGGTCGATGAAATGCTGAAGGCGGCGGCGGACCTTTTCGGCCACGTCGCCCCCGGCCTCGTCGTCGACGAAGGCCTCGACCTGCGGCTTCATCACATCGGCCCCGGCCACCAGCTTGCCCACCGCGGTCGAGCCCCACATCAGCCCGCCCTGTTCGGTGAAATCCATCTCGGTGTCGGGCGCGTTGTAGAAGCGGTCGGCACGCAGATAGAACTCGGGGCGCAGCGCCTCGTATGCCGCCTGCCGCATCACCTTCGCCTCGTCGGGCGACTTGCTTTCGTCCTGACGGAACCGGAAGCCTTCCAGACGGCCGACGAATTCGCCTTCGACCGTCACTTCGCCCTTGTCATTCACCTCGGCCACGAGGGTCTCCTTCTGTTTCAACCGGCGCATCAGCACGGATGTGCGCCGGTCAACGAATGCCTGGGTCAGACGGGCGTGCAGCGCGTCCGACAGTCGGTCTTCTACAGCGCGCGTTTCGTCGCGCCAATGGCTTTCGTCTTCGACCCAGCCCTTGCGTTGCGCCACATAGGTCCAGGTGCGGATATAGGCCAGCCGTTTCGACAGCGCGTCGATGTCGCCTTCGGTCCGGTCGATTCGCTGCACCGCCTTCGCCAGCCAGTCCGACGGCACCCGGCCATCAGCCAGAAATCCGAAGATCCGCGTCAGAAGCGTGGTGTGTTCGGCCGACGAGATGCCCCGGAAATCGGGCACCCGGCAGACGTCCCACAAAAGCCGCACCGCCTGCGGACCGGTCAGGCGGGCGCGCACCTCGGGCAGGTCGGACAGGACCTTGACCGCCTGAAGGTCGTCTGCCTCGCGCGAGCGCGTCAGCCATTCGTTGTCGGTGGGCGCCTCAAGGGACGCGATCAGCCGTTCGGACGAACCGAAATCCAGATCGGGGTTGCGCCAGTGCAGCTTGCGCACGGGGGCAAAGCGGTGTTCCTCGATCGCCTCGATCACATCCGCGTCCAGTGCCCCCGCCTCGCCCGTGACGCCGAAGGTACCGGGTTCGGTGTGCCGTCCGGCGCGGCCCGCGATCTGGCCCAGTTCATGGGGAAACAGCGGACGGATGCGGCGACCGTCGAATTTCGACGTGCCGGAAAAGGCCACATGGCGGATATCAAGGTTCAACCCCATGCCGATGGCATCGGTGGCCACCAGATAATCCACATCGCCATTCTGGTAGAGTTCGACCTGCGCGTTGCGGGTGCGGGGGGAAAGCGCGCCCATCACCACCGCGCAGCCGCCCTTCTGGCGACGGATCAGTTCCGCGATGGCATAGACGTCGCTGACCGAAAAGCCGACGATGGCCGACCGCGTTGGCATCCGGCTGATCTTTTTCGATCCGGCCCAGGACAGGGTGGAAAACCGGTCGCGGCGCAGGAATTGCGCGCCCGGCACCAGTGCGGCGATGGCCCCGCGCATGCTGTCGGATCCCATGAACATGGTCTCCAGCAGTCCCCGCGCCCGCAACAGGCGGTCGGTGAACACATGTCCGCGTTCGGGGTCGGCACAAAGCTGGATCTCGTCCACGCCCACGAAATCGGCGCCGATCTCCATCGGCATCGCCTCGACGGTGCAGATCCAGTATTGCGTGCGTTCCGGGACGATCCGTTCCTCGCCAGTGACCAGCGCCACCACCGAGGGGCCGCGCTGCGCCACGATCCGGTCATAGACCTCGCGCGCCAGAAGCCGCAGCGGAAAGCCCATCACCCCCGTCCGGTGCGCCAGCATCCGGTCGATGGCGTAATGGGTCTTGCCCGTGTTCGTCGGCCCGAGGACCGCCGTAACCCGCCCTTTCGACATCGCTGACTGCCTTCAGTTCAGAGGTCCTGCCCGGTTTCGGCCTTTTCAAGCCGTTCGAGCGCCTCTTTTACCCCCTCGAGATGGGGATGTATAGCAAGTGCCGCCTGATAGACGGCGCGGGCCTGTTCGGTCTGACCGGCTTCTTCGAGGATCATCCCGAAGCCGGCCATCGCCCCGAAATGGCGCGGGTTGAGCGCCAGCACCTGCCGGATGTCCGCGACCGAGGGGCCATGCAGACCGGCCTGGAAATAGGCCGTGGCGCGCGCGTTCCAGCCTTCGGCAAAGCCCGGCGCATGGTCGATCAGCGCGGTCAGGTGTTCGATGGCGGCTTGCGGGTCGCCCTGTTCCATCGCCTTGCGGCCACGTTCCAGCAAAAGGTCGAAGGCGGGCGACCCCGACCGCGACCATTCGCGCCAGATCTCGCGCTCGATGCGCTTGGCCTCTGCGGCCTCGGCGGTCTTCAGCGTTTCGTAAAGGGCGTCAAGCGCCCCCGCCTCCGGTCCGGCGCCTGCAGAAGATGGGGGATCCTGCGGGGCATTCTGCGGGGCGTCCTGCGGGGCCTCCTGCGCGTTCGCAGGCAGGCAGGCGGCGAAAATCAGCCAGACTGCCGCAACGATACGATTGAGAATTGGCCCGCGCGCTTCCATAACTGCAAATGTAGCAACAGGGCGGGGAAAATCCATATCCCGCCAGTCAAGAAATCGGGACCGAGGAGAACCCCATGAGCGATGTCATCACCGCAGCCGTCCAGAAACTGTCCGAAAAGGTTTCGCGCTTCGACGGCGTGGCCAAGTTCGTCATTCCCGGCGAAGGCGCGATCATGCTGGATGGCCAGGGCGTGCGGGCAGGCGACGAAGAGGCCGACGTGACCCTGACCGCCGAGGCCGAGGTGTTCCAGGCGATCCTCGCGGGCGAGATGAACCCGACGATGGCCTTCATGACCGGCAAGCTGAAGGTCGACGGCAGCATGGGCCTTGCGATGCAGTTGGGCGGCGTCCTGGGGTGACGCTGCCGCCCCCCGCCCCCCTTCACGCCGATCTGGCCGAAGGGCCGGACGGGGGACGCGCCTTCTGGCTGACCGCGCGGGATGGCGTGCGGATCCGCGCGGCGCATTGGCCGGGGGGAACGAAAGGCACCGTCCTGATGTTCCCCGGCCGCACCGAATATGTCGAGAAATACGGGCGCGCCGCCGCCGACATGGCCGCGCGCGGCTATCAGACGCTGGCAATCGACTGGCGCGGCCAGGGGCTTGCGCAGCGCGCGCTTCCCGATCCGATGACGGGCCATGTCGGGCATTTCGACGAATACCAGCGCGACATCGCCGCGCTGATGGACATGGCCGAGGCGCTGGACCTGCCCCGGCCGTTCCACCTTCTGGCCCATTCGATGGGCGGCTGCATCGGCCTTCGCGCTCTGATGAACGGGTTGCCCGTCGCCTCGGCCGTTTTTTCCGCGCCGATGTGGGGTATCCTGCTGTCGGCCTCGGCCCGGCCCGCGGCGATGGCGCTGTCGTCCTTGTCGCGCTTCGTGGGGATGGCGAATCGCTATGCCCCCAGCACCGGGCCTGCCTCTTATGTGGCCGATGCGCCCTTTGCCGGGAACGTCTTGACCACCGACCCCGAGATGTTCGCCTGGATGAAGCGGCAGGTCACCGAACACTCGGAACTGTCGCTTGGCGGGCCGTCGCTTGGCTGGCTGCACGCGGCGCTGAGGGAATGTGCGCGGCTCGCGATGCTGCCCTCGCCCGGGATACCCACGATCTGCGCGCTTGGCACGGCGGAAAAGGTCGTGGACCCGGCCCCGATCCATCTGCGCATGGCGGCCTGGCCAAAGGGACGGCTGGACCTTTATCCGGGCGCCGAACATGAGGTCATCATGGAAGGCCCCGAGGTGCGGAAACTCTTCTTCGACCGCGCGGCAGAGCTTTTTGCCGCCTCGACGCCTCAGAAGGCCTGAAGAAGCCGTGTCGTCTCCGGGTCCAGAAAGCCCGCCACGGTCGCGTCCGTCTCCAGCGCCAGCGCGCGGTGGATGTCGGGCAGGGCGGCGGCGTTCAGCACCCGCTTCATCGCCCTGACCGACAGGGGCGGCAGCGCAGCCAGCCGTTCCGCCGTGGCCCGCGCGGTCGCCATCAGATCGGCATCGGGCACCACCTTCCACGCCACGCCCATCTCCAGCAACGCCGCCGCCGCATAGCGTTCGCCAAAGAACAGCATCTCGCGCGCGCGGTTCAGCCCCACCAGCGCGGGCAACAGCGTGGTTACCGCCCCGGTCACGAACAGGTTGAGCGAGACCTCGGGGAAGAACCCCCGCGCACTTTCGGCCCAGATCGGGAAATCGCAGTTGATTGCCCATTCGAACCCGCCGCCCACGGCCCAGCCGTTGATCGCCCCCACCACCGGCTTCGGCCCCAGGACGATGGCATGGGTCGCGCGCTGGATCGCGGTGACCAGATCGCGCGCCTCGGCCTCGCCTTCCGGGTGGACATGTTCGCGCCGGTCATCGCCCGCGCAAAAGGCATTGCCCGCCCCGGTCAGGATGATCGCCCGCGTCGCCGGATCGGCGTTGGCATCGCCAAAGGCGCGCGCCAGATCGTCGATCAGCGCCCGGTTCATCGCGTTCAGGCTGCCGGGACGGTTCAGCGTGATGGTCCGCACGCCGCCTTGGCCCAGTTCCGACAGGACGGTGTCATAAGTGAACCCAGCCATCTCAATACTCCCTCAGCACGCGTTTCGTCTTGCCCTCGGTGCGCGGCAGGCTGCCTGCAGGCAACAGCTCGACCGTGGCAGAGGCGCCCAGCTTCGACTTGATCGCCGCCGCGACGCGTGCGGCCAACCCCTCGGGCGCGGGGCCGGGCCGGGCCAGTTCAGCCAGGACGGGCAGCCTGTCCCATGGCGGGGGCGATGTCAGCCTGATCCGGTAATCGCCCGAAAGTTCGGGGAATTCGTTGATGACCGCCGCCACCATCGTGGGAAACATGTTCAACCCGCGCACCACCACCATGTCATCGGACCGCCCCACCACGCGGAACCGGAACCCGGTGCAGCCGCAGGCGCAGGCGCAGGGATCGGTCGCCTCGATAGCGATGATGTCGCCGGTCCGAAACCGCACGAGCGGCTGGCAATCGCGGATCAGATGGGTCAGCACCAGTTCGCCCCGCGCGCCCGCCTGCAAGGGGATGGGCTCGGTCGTGTCGGGGTCGATCAGCTCGGGCCACAGGACATCAGCAGCCACGAAGTGCAGCGCCGTGTCATGGGCGCATTCCGAGCCGAAGTTGGAAAACACATCCGACACGCCGTAATTGGCGTTGCGCGCCTGCATCCCCCATGTCTCCATCATCCGGGCGCGGAAGGCGGGGTCGTCCACCCCCGGCTCGCCCCCGAAAAGACCCAGCTTCAACCCCAGATCGCGCGGGGCCAGACCGGGGAAATGATCGCGGATCACCTGTTCCAGCACGGCCGGATAGGACGGTGTGCAGGAAATCGCGTCGATCCCCACCTCGCGGATGGTCCGCACCAGAAGCTCGGTGCCGCCCACGCCGAAGGGCACGACCAGCGCGCCGGTTTCCTCAAGCGTCAGATGGTCGGTCACACCCCCCATCCACATCTGATAGTTGAGGCAATGCACGACGGTATGATCGGGCGACAGACCGGCCAGCGCATGACAGCGCCCGCCCACGATCTGCGTGATTCGGCTGTCGCGCGCCGACATGGCAAGGTTCATCGCCTGCCCCGTCGTGCCCGAGGTCCGGTGCAACCTGTTCGCCTGCGCGCGCGGCGCGGCCAGATAATCGCCGAAGGGCGGATGCACGGCCTGCGACAGCCGCAACTGCGCCTTGTCCGACAAGGGCAGCGCGGCCAGATCCTCCAGCCGCACAGGTGGTGCCTTCCCTTGCCAGAGCGCACGGTAGAAGGCCGAGTTCCCGGCCACATGGTCGCGCTGCGCCGCCCATGCGGCAGCCTGATGCGCGGCCAGCGCACCGGCCCCCATGCGTTCCGCGCCCGGTATCGCCATCATCCCTGCATCCCCCGTTCCCAGATGAGGTTGAGCGTCTCGAGAACCGCGTGCCGGTCACCCGACACTGCGGCAAGCCCCTGATCCTGTGTCAGGAAAAGCGCCGACAGATACATGTCGACCATCCCGCCAAGCGCGTAGGCACGCCGGGTCAACTCGTCCGTCGGCGGCGCGCCGGGGCGGCGGGCGGCCGCGGCAACGATCCGTTCGATCCAGTCCCGGTTGAGGCGCTGGAATGCCTCCCGCGCCGCAGGAAACCCCGCGCCGCCATGGATCAGACAGCGCATCAGCCCGGCATTGGCACGAAACAGGTCGAAATAGGCCGCCGTCGCCCCCGCCGCGGCCCCGCCGGCGTTTGACGCCGCGCGCATCCGCTCTTGCAGGAAGGTGACGAAACCATCCAGCAGATGGTCCAGCAGGGCCGCCCGGTCACGGAAATAGATGTAGAACGTCCCCGTCGAGATCCCGGCGGCACCGCAGATCTCGAGGATCTGCAACTCCTGCGGCTCCATCCTGTCCAGCAGGCCGCAGGCCGCGGCGGCGATCTGCGCCTCGGTCCGGCGGCCCTTGGGCTGCCCCTGGGCCTGACGGATCAGATGATCGGCAAAACGGTGCGATAGGGTTTCGTGCGCGTTCATTTAATGAAAATGAATCCATTTTCATTTTTATGCAAGCCCTGAATGCCGAAAAAAAGGGGGCGCTGCCCCCTGCGCCTTTCGTGCCGAAAGGCTACCCCCGGGGTATTTCGATCAGGTTGAAACGTATTTTAATCAAATTGTCCTTCAACCTGACGGAAATACCCTCGGGGGGTGAATTTGGCGAAGCCAAAGAGGGGGGCAGACAGCCCCCCTGCCCGGGGTACCCCCTGCCCGGTCCATGCCGGGATCACAGCCTGATCTTGGTGAACCCGTCTCGCAAGGCCTGGCTCCAGGCTTCGCTCATGGCGCGGAAGCCCTCGTCCCCGGCCTCGATCCGGCGGGCCTGGGTCACGCGGCAGGCGTCGCGTTCGATCACCGCGAGGTCAAGCGGCATGCCCACCGACAGGTTCGACCGCAGCGTCGAGTCCATCGACAGAAGGACGGCCTTCTGCGCGTCTGCCAGCGAGGTTTCGGGCCGCACCACCCGGTCGAGGATCGGCTTGCCGTATTTGTGTTCGCCGATCTGCAGGAACGGGGTATCCTCGGTCGCCTCGATGAAATTACCCTCGGGGTAGATCAGGAACAGCCGCATCGCGCCGCCCTTGCGCTGGCCCGCGACGATCAGGCTGGCCGAGGCGTGCTGGCGCATGGTCGACAGCTTCTCGTCCACATCCGCCCGCACCGAGGCCAGCATGTTGCCGACGATCTCAGCCACCTTCAAAAGCGTGGGCGCCAGCATGATCGAGGTCTCGCCGCTGGCGTCGCCGTCCTCGACCGCCTCGCGCAGGCGGGCGATGGTGGTCTGCGTCACCGACAGGCTGCCTGCTGTCATGATCGCGATGACCCGTTCGCCCGGTTCCTCGAACACGAACATCTTGCGATAGGTGGAAATATTGTCGAGCCCCGCGTTCGTGCGGGTGTCCGACAGCAGCACCATTCCCTCGTTCAGCAACAGGCCCACGCAGTAGGTCATGACCGGCTTCCCCCAGATTCCGCGCCGAACCCTATTGATCCGCCGCCAGAACCGCAACTGCGACATCCAGCGCCTCTGCCCCCGGACCGCGTGCGATGCCACGGATCGGTGCCGCGTCCCGTGCATCATGGCCCGAGCCAAGTCGGATATAGCGTTCATCCGGACAGCAGCGATTGGCCGGGTCAAAGCCGATCCAGCCAAGCCCCGCGACAAAGACCTCGGTCCAGGCATGGGCCGCCTCGTGCGGGGTACCGTCGGCGGCCGCGAACAGGTAGCCCGAGACATAGCGCGCGGGCAGGCCGTTCAGCCGTGCGACCGAGATCATGGCATGGGCATGGTCCTGGCAGACGCCTTCGCCCAGGGCCAGCGCCTCGGCGGCGGTGGTGTGGGCATGCGTGACGCCCGGACGATAGGCGATGGCGTCGGCCACGGCCGCGGACAGCGCATGGGCCGTGGCCAGCGCGTCGCCCTGCCCCGCCCCCCTCGTCGCAAGCTCACGCAGCGACACATCGGGCGCGGTCGGCGCCGTGTCGCGCAGATAGACCTCGGGCGGGATGCTTTCCTTGTGGCCCCGCAGGACGCCCGCTAGATCGCGGGTTTCCACACGGCCCGAAACGGTGACTACGATCTCGGACACCGGGCCGGACACGGAATAGCCCTGCACCCAGTCCCCCGCCCCGTCGCGAAAACGTCCTCCCGGCTGGCCGTCGGTGACGCTGACCTGCCAGTCAAGGACGGTCTGGCCGTCGAACTGCGAGGGCGTCAGGCGGTGGCTCTGCACCACGCCGCGCACCGGCGCGTCATAGGTATAGCGGGTGACATGATCGACGGTCAGCAGCATCAGCGCACATCCCCCGACAGGTAACATTCGTGGATCGTCCGCCCCAGATCGGCCGCCTCGCGGATGAAGCGCGACAGGAATTCGTGCAGCCCCTCGTCAAAGATCTGGTCCACGGTGACGGATTCCAGCGCGGCCTGAAGGGCTGCTGCCCTGTCCTGCGCCTCGGTCGTGCGGCGATAGGCCTTGGCCAGCCGGCCCAGGTGGTTGTTCATCCCCGCAACACAGGTGATCAGCGACCGGGGGCATTGCGGGTTGAGGATCAGGAAATCGGCGATCTTTCCCGCCGTCACCTCGCCGCCATAGGCCCAGTGGAAGGCGCGATGCGCGCTCATTGCGCGCAGAAGCGTTGCCCATTGGTAGTTGTCCAGCCCCGACCCCACGAAATCGACCCGCGGCAAGAGGACATAGTATTTCACGTCCATCAGGCGGGCGGTGGAGTCGCCGCGTTCCAGATAGTAGCCGAGGTTGAGAAAGTTGAACCCGTCGTTGCGCAGAAGCGTGGCATCGATCGCGCCACGCACCATCGCGGCATGGCGCATCGTCCATTCGGTCAGGCGCGACAGGTCCAGTTCGCTGCGCGGCATCCGTTCCAGCTGCCGCAGTTCCTGGAAGGCGGTGTTCAGCGCGTCCCAGACCTGTGTCGTGAGCGCCGTGCGCACGATCCGCCCGTTTTCCCGTGCGCGGACGATGCAGGCGGCCACGGACGAGGGATTGTCATGGTCGAAGAACAGGTAGCTTTCGATGTTGCGCTGCACCGCCTCGCCATACTTGCGGGCAAAGCCCTCGGCGGTGCCGGTGGCCTGCAACAGGCTGTCCCATTCGCTGCGATAGCCATGGACCGACGGGATAAGCGAGATCCGGCTGCCCACTTCCAGCAGCCGCGCGGCGGTTTCGGCCCGTTCCATATAGCGGGCGATCCAGAACAGGTTGTCTGCGGTCCGGCTCAGCATCGCGTCACTCCGCCAATACCCAGGTGTCCTTGACGCCCCCGCCCTGCGACGAGTTCACGACAAGGCTGCCTTCGGTCAGCGCCACACGGGTCAGCCCGCCCGGCACCAGTTCGATCGTTTCGCCCACAAGGCAGTAGGGCCGCAGGTCCACATGCCGCGGGGCGATGCCTTCGTTCACGAAGGTCGGCGTGGTTGACAGCGCCAGCGTGGGCTGCGCGATGTAGTTGCCCGGATCGGCCACGATCCGCGCGCGGAAGGCCTCGACCTGTTCGGCGGTGGATTTCGGCCCCACCAGCATGCCGTAGCCGCCCGATCCGTGCACCTCTTTCACCACCAGCTCGGCCAGATGGTCCAGCACGTATTTCAGGTCATCGGACTTGCCGCATTGCCAGGTGGGCACGTTCTGCAGGATCGGCTCCTCCCCCAGATAGAAGCGCACCATTTCCGGCACGTAGGTGTAGACCGCCTTGTCATCGGCCACGCCCGCGCCGGGGGCGGAACAGATGCTGACGCCCCCCGAACGGTAGACATCCATCAGCCCCGGCACGCCCAGCATGCTGTCGGGGCGAAAGCAGAGCGGGTCGATGAAGGCATCGTCGATCCGGCGATAGATGACGTCCACGCGCTTTGGTCCCTCGGTCGTGCGCATGAAGACGAATTCGCCCTCGACGAAGAGGTCCTGCCCTTCCACAAGTTCCACGCCCATCAGGTCGGCCAGGAAGGAATGTTCGTAATAGGCGCTGTTGAAATGGCCCGGTGTCAGGATCACGACGGTGGGATCGTGATCGCATTTCGCGGGTGCGACGCTTGCCAGCGTGTGCCTGAGCCGTCCGGAATAGCCGTCCACCGGCAGGATGCGGTTTTCCCGGAACAGGTCGGGGAACATCCGCATCATGATCTCGCGGTTTTCCAGCATGTAGCTGACGCCCGAGGGCGTGCGGCAGTTGTCTTCCAGAACGAAGAATTCGTCCGGGCCGGTGCGGACAAGGTCGATGCCCACGATATGCGAATAGACGCCCTTGGGGGGCAGGAACCCCGTTACCGCCTTTTCATAGGCCTCGTTCTGATAGACGAGACGCGAGGGGATGCGGCCTGCGCGCACGATCTCGCCCCGGCCATAGACATCGGCCAGAAAGGCATTGAGCGCCCGCGCCCGCTGCTTGATCCCGCGTTCAAGTCGCGTCCATTCGGCATTGGAAAAGACGCGCGGGAACATGTCGAAGGGGATCAGCCGGTCGGGATCGCCGCCCTCGCCATAGACGGCGAAGGTGATGCCGATGCGGCGGAACAGGGCCTCGGCCTCGGCCTGCTTCATCTGCCGCAGTTCGGCAGGCATCGCGCGCGTCCAGTCTTCAAGCCTGCGGTAGGGCGCGCGCACCGCGCCATTCTCGAACATCTCGTTGAAATAGGTGGTCACGCTGGCCCTCTGCCCTGTCACGGTCCGCACGGCTTCTGCCCCGATGTTAAGCAACTCCTTGGCCCCGAAGAAAGGGATTGGCGCGCCGGGCAGGCCGGAAAGGGGGGATTTCGACCGCAAAACCGGCAAATGCCGAAAATTTGTGCAAATTTCTCCACCTCCGGTCCTGAAGGCTGGCCGCCACCAGCCGGATGGACGGCGAACCCGGCCGCAAGGACGCTGCAAGAACACGGGCCGGTTGCGGGCCGATTGCGGGCTGTCCGGCGCCACGGCCCGCGCTATCATCCGCCCATGGGCCAAACACCCCTTCTGACCTTCACCGACCGGGGCATCCATTGCCCCGCAGGCGATTTCTACATCGACCCGTGGCGGCCCGTCGCCCGCGCGGTGATCACGCATGCCCATTCCGATCACGCCCGCCCGGGCCACGGCGCTTATCTGGCCACCCCCGGCACGGCGACCGTCATGCGCCACAGGCTGGGCCCGATCCGGGTGGATTGCGCGGGTTATGGCGAGGCCGTCACGATCAACGGCGTGACGGTATCCTTCCATCCGGCGGGCCATGTGCCGGGGTCGGCGCAGGTCCGCGTGGAACATGGGGGCGAGGTCTGGGTCGTGTCGGGCGACTACAAGACCGCGCCCGATGGCCTGTCGGAACCTTTCGAGCCGATCCGCTGCCATGCCTTCATTTCGGAATGCACCTTTGGCCTGCCCGTCTTTCGATGGGAGCCCAATACCCTTGTCATGGCACGCATCAACCGGTGGTGGGCGGAAAACGCCGCCGCGGGGCGTGTTTCGGTGATTGGGGCCTATGCGCTTGGCAAGGCGCAACGGGTGCTTGCCGGGCTGGACCCGTCGATCGGGCCGATCGTGGCCCACGGCGCGGTCGAAGCGGTGAATGTTGCGCTGCGCGGCGTGGGATATGCCCTGCCCCCGACGGCCCGCCTTGCCGACACAACGGGCGCCGACCTGCGCCGCGCGCTGGTCCTCGCGCCCCCGGGCGCGGTCGGCAGCACATGGGCGCGGCGGCTTGGCGAGATGGCCGAGGCCAGCGCCTCGGGCTGGATGGCGATCCGCGGCATCCGGCGCCGGCGCGGTCTGGGCACGGGCTTTGTCATCTCGGACCATGCCGATTTCGTGGGGCTGACCGACGCGATCCGCGCCACCGGGGCGGACCGTGTCTTTGTCACCCACGGCTATACCGGCCCGTTCCGGCGCTGGCTGGAAGACCAGGGATATCAGGCAGGCGTGGTCGAGACCGAGTTCGCGGGCGAAGAGGCTGATGTGGGGGCGGATCAGGGCCCGGATCAGGCGGGCGATCACGCCCTGCCGACCGAACCGGACGCGGAAGGCGGGGCCATTCGGGAATGAAACGCCTTGCCGCCCTATTCGCCGTGCTGGACGGCACAACGAAGACATCCGCCAAGCTTTCCGCGCTGACGGCCCATTTCCGCGCCGCACCCGAGGCCGACATCCTCTGGACCGTGGCACTTCTGTCCGGACGCAGGCCGCGCCGTGCGGTCACGACAACCGAACTTCGCACCTGGGCGGCCGAGGCCGCGGGCCTGCCCGACTGGCTGTTCGAGGAAAGCTATGCCGTGGTCGGCGATCTGGCGGAAACCATCGCCCTTGTCCTGCCCCCGCCTTCCGCGACCGCGGCCAGCGCGGGTTTGGCCGAAACGATGGCCTCGCTTTCTGACCTCGCCCATCAGCCGCCCGAGGCGCGCAAGGCCGCGATCCTTGCCGCATGGGCCACCATGCCCGCCGACGAACGCTTCCTGTTCAACAAGCTGATCACCGGCGGCTTCCGGATGGGGGTGGCGCAGGGGCTGATGACGCGCGCGCTGGCCGAAGCCACGGGTCAGGACGCGGCGGCGGTCGCACACCGGCTGATGGGCGACTGGACACCGGTCGCGATCACGCTTGCGGACCTGCTGGCGCCAACCGCCGGCGGCGGGTCGCGCCCCTATCCCTTCGCGCTGGCCTCGGGGCTGGAGGCCGCGCCCGACAGCCTGGGCGATCCGGCGGACTGGCGGGCGGAATGGAAATGGGATGGCATCCGGGGCCAGATCGTCGCCCGTCCGGGGGCCTTCGCGGTCTGGTCGCGGGGCGAGGAACTGATCACCGATCGCTTCCCCGAATTCGCCCCCCTTGCCCGCGCCCTGCCCCCCGGTACGGTGCTGGACGGCGAGATCCTTGCCTGGGGCGAAGGCGCGGCGCCCCTGCCCTTCGCCGCCCTGCAACGCCGGATCGGGCGCAAGAGCGTGCCGCGCAAGGTGCTGGCCGAGGCACCGGCGCGGTTTCTGGCCTATGACCTGATGGAGGCCGACGGGCGCGACATCCGCGCCGTGCCCTTCGCGGAACGGCGCGACCGGCTTGAGGCGCTGGTCGCGGGTCTGCCGCCGGGCGTGCCGATTGCGGTCTCGCCGCTGGTGGCGCTGACCGGATGGGAGACGCTCGCCCGGACCCGCGAAGCGGCGCGGGACAGGGGCGCCGAGGGGCTGATGCTGAAACGCGCGGCCAGCCCCTATTTCACCGGACGGCGGCGCGGCGACTGGTGGAAATGGAAGCTCGACCCCTACACGGTCGATGCGGTGATGATCTATGCTCAGGCGGGCCACGGGCGGCGCGCGGCGCTTTACACCGATTTCACCTTCGCGATCCGCGCGGGCAACGATCTTCTGCCCTTCGCCAAGGCCTATTCCGGGCTGACGGACGCCGAATTCGCCGAGGTCACACGCTGGGTCAAGGCCCATACGCTGGAACGCTTCGGCCCGGTGCGCCGGGTGGTGCCCGAACTGGTCTTCGAACTGGCCTTCGAGGGCATTCAGGAAAGCCCGCGCCACAAATCGGGGATCGCGCTGCGCTTCCCGCGCATCCTGCGCTGGCGCCGGGACAAGACAGTGGCCGAGATCGACACGTTGGACAGCCTGCGCGCCCTGCTGCCCCCGCGGGCGGAACGATAAGCGCGCAAGGGGGGGGTGTCTGCCCCCTGCGACGGCAGGAACCCAGCGGCAGGGGTTGTCAAAAGGGCGGGGGCGGACCTAGATCAGGGCAAACGCATGAAAGAGGTTTTCCGATGGTCCTGCCCCTGCCCCGCCCCGTCTTCGATGCCAATGCTAGTGCAGGGGGCCTCGGGAAGCTTCCGGACTGGGACCTGAGCGATCTTTACGCCGCCCCCGATGCACCCGAATTTGCGCGTGACATGGGCTGGCTGGAAAAGGCCTGCGCCGATTTCGCCGCCCGCTACGAAGGCAAGCTCGCCGGGCTTGACGCGGCGGCGCTTCTGGCCTGCGTACGGGACTACGAGGCGATCGACATCACCGCCGGACGGATCATGTCCTATGCGGGCCTGCGCTATTATCAGAACACGATGGACAGCGAACGCGCCAAGTTCATGGCCGACGCGCAGGACAGGGTCACCGCCTTCACCACGCCGCTGGTTTTCTTCAGCCTGGAATTCAACCGGCTGGACGACGCCCATCTTGAAGGCCTTCTGGCCGCGAACGCCGATCTGGCGCGCTACAAGCCGGTCTTCGACCGGATGCGCGCGATGCGCCCGCACCAGCTTTCGGACGAGCTTGAGAAGTTCCTCCACGATCAATCGACCGTCGGGGCCGCCGCCTGGAACCGGCTGTTCGACGAGACGATGGCCGGGCTGACCTTCACCGTCGCGGGCGAGGCCGAAGAACTGAACCTCGAATCCACGCTCAACCTGCTGACCGATGCGGACCGCACGAAGCGAGAGGCAGCCGCCCGCGCGCTCGCTGCCGAATTCGACAAGCATATCAAGCTCTTCGCGCGCGTCCACAACACGCTGGCCAAGGAAAAGGAAATCCACGACCGCTGGCGCAAGATGCCCACGCCCCAGCATGGCCGTCACCTGTCGAACCATGTCGAACCCGAGGTGGTGCAGGCGCTGCGCGACGCGGTGGTCGCGGCCTATCCCAAGCTCAGCCACCGCTACTACCGGCTCAAGGCGAAATGGCTGGGGCTGGAGCGGCTTCAGGTCTGGGATCGCAACGCGCCCCTCAACCTCGAGCCGCCGAAGACGGTGGACTGGGACAGCGCCCGCCGGACGGTGAGCGAGGCCTATGCCGCCTTCTCTCCCCGCATGGCGGAACTGGCCGAACCCTTCTTCACGAAAGGCTGGATCGACGCGGGCGTGAAGCCTGGCAAGGCGCCCGGCGCCTTCGCGCATCCGACCGTGACGACGGTGCATCCCTATGTGATGCTGAACTATCTGGGCAAGCCGCGTGACGTGATGACGCTGGCCCATGAACTGGGCCACGGCGTGCATCAGATTCTGGCGGCGGGACAGGGCGAGCTTCTGTCCTCCACCCCGCTCACGCTGGCCGAAACGGCTTCCGTCTTCGGCGAGATGCTGACCTTCCGCCGCCTTCTGGAGGGCGCGAAGACCCCGGCGGAACGGAAGACCCTGCTGGCGGGCAAGGTCGAGGACATGATCAACACGGTCGTGCGCCAGATCGCCTTCTATGATTTCGAATGCAAGCTGCACGCCGCCCGCGCCGAAGGGGAACTGACGCCGGACGACATCAACGCGCTGTGGATGAGTGTTCAGGCGGAATCGTTGGGCGATGCCTTCGATTTCATGGACGGCTACGAGACCTTCTGGGCCTATATCCCGCATTTCGTCCATTCGCCCTTCTACGTCTATGCCTATGCCTTCGGCGACGGGCTGGTGAACGCGCTCTATGCCGTCTACGAAAGCGGCCTGCCGGGCTTTGAAGAGAAGTATTTCGAGATGCTGAAGGCGGGCGGATCGAAGCACCACAAGGACCTGCTGGCCCCCTTCGGGCTGGATGCCAGCGATCCGAAGTTCTGGGACAAAGGCCTGTCGATGATCGCGGGCTTCATCGACGAGCTGGAAGGGATGGAGGGCTGAGACCGGGCCCGGACCGGAACAGGAAGGGGGGCTGTCTGCCCCCCTCTTTGGCTTCGCCAAATTCACCCCCCGAGGATATTTCCGGACAGAAAATGAAACCGGGAATCGGATCGTATTTTCTGTCGAAAAATATCCTCGGGGGTGAGCCGCCGCAGGCGGCGAGGGGGCGGAAAGCCCCCTTTTGACCCGGGTCAGGCGCGATGGCCCGCCGCGCGCACCCGTTCCAGCACGTCCTCCACGAGCGTCTCGGACATCGCGTTGACGCACTGGATGCCGAAATACCAGTAAAGGAAGCGGCCGTGCGGCCAGTTGCGGCGCATCGCCTTTCCGATGGCCCGGTCCACCGCGCCGGCCCGGTGGCAGGGCACCGCGTTGTGGTGAAAATCCGCCCGGCCGCACAACACCACGGGTTTGCGGTGGAACATCGCCTCGATTCCCACGGCCGAATTGATCGTCACGACGCAGTCGCAGGCGGCGAGGATGTCGTGGATGTTGGCGTCCATCACCTGCACGCGGGCATCCTTGCGGGCAATACGGTGGAGGAATTCCCGCGTTTCGGGGTCCAGATCGCGGGGATGGGGCTTGATCACGATCGGGCGCGGATCGTCGCGGGCGATCACCGCGCCGACCATCTCGCGCAGGCTGAGGTAGCAGGTTTCCGCCAGATCGCGATGCGCCTCGGATTGCAGGAAGACGGCGATGCAGCCCGAAGGCACGGGCGCCACGTCCTGGGGCTGGTCATAGCGCGAGACGCGCGCGGCGACGAGCCGCTGGCGCTGGCGGGCCATGAAGGCGCGGGCGGCCTGGCCGTCGACGGTGCCTGCGTCGAAGGGCATTGCGGCGATCGACGACAGCGCGCGGATGCCATGCGGATCGAGGTTCCAGAACGGGTAGACATAGGCGATGCCCGCGTTCAGGACGCGGGGGTGCTGTATCCGACCGTGATCCACGATGTGAAACGCCGTATCGGCCGCCACCTCGCCCTCGATCCGGTCACGGTCATGGCGGATCAGCCGGACCGCGTGGCCCGCCTCGGCCAAGCCGTCGGCCAGACGCCGGTAGAAGGGTTTCAGGCGCGCGGGGTCCTGCAGCTGGCTGTCGGGAAGGTGCAGGACGAATTCACCCATGCGCGTCAGGCCGACCGCATGCCTTCGGGGGTGGGGATGTCGCCTGCCACGGCGAAGACACGGTCGATCATCGCCTGCGTCCCGCGCGAGAATTCCAGCGGGCAGGGATAGGCCGTGCCCTGCCGGACCGACCGGCAGAACGCCTCGACCTGGAGCTTGTACTGCCGCACCGCCGGGAAGCGTTCGATGGTGACGACCTGGCCGGGGCGGTGCAGTTCGATCTGCGCGATGTCATGGGTGCCGGCGTTGAACGGGGCGGGGGCCACGCGCAGCATGCCTTCGCTGCCCTGGAAGGTGACTTCCTGCCGCGGGAAAAGCCGCATCGAGGTCATCGCGGAATAGGTGAAACGGCCCGCAGGTCCCTTCATGTCGCCGGTGACCTGCGCCCAGGTGTCGACGCCGTTCTCGCGCACGATGCGCGCGGCGAGGCTTTCCATCATGGGTTCGGCCCCGGTGGCGAAGCGGACCGAGCCGTAGGTGTAGACGCCGATGTCGCGGATTCCCCCGCCGCCGGTTTCCGGGCGGTTGCGGATGTTGCCGGGATCGGCCCGGTTGTCATAGGAAAAGGCCGCATCCACATGCGCCACCCGGCCGATCGCGCCTTCGGCGATCAGGTCGCGGGCGCGTTGCCACTGCGGGTGATGAACGATCATGAAGGCCTCGGCCGCCAGAAGGCCGCGGGCGTCACGCGCAGCGATCAGCGTGTCGATTTCTTCGGCGCGCATCGCGACGGGCTTTTCACACAGCACATGCTTGCCCGCGGCAAGCGCCTTCAGCGTCCATTCGACATGCAGGTGATTGGGCAGCGGGATGAAGACAGCGTCGATTTCCGGATCGGCCAGCAGCGCGTCGTAATCGGCAAAGACGCGAATGGCTGGCGCGAAGGCGCGGAACGCGTCGGCCCGCGAGACGTCCGAGGTGGCGAGGGCCGCGAAGACGGCGCCGTCGGCTTCGTTGATCGCCCGCGCCATATGTGTCAGCGCGAATTTCGCCGCCCCAAGCACGCCCCATCTGACCGGTTGCATCGCCGCCCCTCCTGTCCTGTCGCCGCCCGCAAGGCTAGCGGGCGCGCGGTCCGGCTGCAATGGCCCGCGGCCCGCACGGCACCGGCTTCAGTCGCCAGTCACCAGCCGTCATTCGCCAGCAGTCAATCGTCGGTCTGGCCGTTCGCGGCATCCGGCGGCGACCCGGTCAGGTGGCGCATGATGCACCACAGGATCAGCGCCAGATACCCGAGATCGAAGACCAGCAGCGTGATCCACGGGTAGGACAGAAGCGCCGCCACCAGCGCGACCGCCGCCAGCACGATGTAACGGACGTTGTCGGCATAGAAGGTCAGCTTCTTGAACGACGGGGTCTCGAAGGTGGCCACCATCAGCCAGGCCACCGCCACCAGCCAGAGCGCAATCAGGGGTTCCAGCGCGGGCTTGCCGGTGCCGAAGGTATTTGCCAGAAGCATCGGCAAAAGGACCAGAAGCGCCCCCGCGGGCGAGGGCACGCCGCGAAATACCGTGCCATCGCTGTCTGGCTCGCGCGCGCCGATGTTGAAGCGGGCAAGGCGCATCGCGCAGGCCACGGCATAGATCAGCGCACCGATCCAGCCTTCGCGCGTCATCACGTCCTGAAACGCCCAGAGATACAGCACGACCGCCGGGGCCACGCCGAAGTTCACGAGGTCGCAGAGGCTGTCGAGTTCGGCGCCGATCGAGCTTTCGCTTTTCAGAAGCCGCGCGATGCGCCCGTCAAGCCCGTCGAGGATCGCCGCAAGGATGATGAACCCGACCGCAAGGCCGAAACGCCCGTCGATCCCCCATTTGATCGCCGTCAGCCCGGCGCAGAGCGCGCCGATCGTCAGCAGGTTCGGCAGGATCTGGGCGAGGTGAAGCTTGCGGCGTTCGGCCATCGGTCATTCGACCTTCACGCTGCGGGGGCTGTTGCCGCGGCCGATCTCGGCCAGGACCGTTTCCCCGGCCACCATGGTCTGGCCAAGGCCGACCAGCGGCTCCACGCCGGGCGGCAGGTAGACATCGAGACGCGAGCCGAAGCGGATCAGGCCAAAGCGTTCGCCGGTGCGCAGCCCGTCGCCTTCGCGCGCGAAGGGCACGATGCGCCGGGCGACGAGCCCCGCGATCTGCACCACGACCAGCGGGCGGCCATCCTCCATCCGGATCAGCAGGCTGTTGCGTTCGTTGTCCTCGGATGCCTTGTCGAGCGAGGCGTTCAGGAACTTGCCGGGGCGATAGGCCATCTTTTCCAGCGTGCCGGCGATCGGGGCGCGGTTCACATGGCAGTTGAACACTGACATGAAGACCGACACGCGGGTCAGCGGTTCGGCGGGCAGGCCCAGTTCGGCGGGCGGCACGGCGGGTTCGATCAACGAAACCACGCCATCGGCGGGCGAGACCATGATCCCCTTGCCCTGCGGCACAGCGCGCTTTGGGTCGCGGAAGAAATAGTAGCACCAGACAGTCAGCCCCAGCCCGATCCAGCCCAAAGGCTGCCAGAGCCAGAACAGAACCAGGGTCACCAGCCCGAAGACCGGCACGAACCGCCACCCTTCCGGGTGCATCGGCTTGAGGAATGTGTCACGCATTTTCATGCCACGCCCTCTAGCGCCACGGCGGGCTTTCGGCAATGGAAAAGGCTATCCGGCGGCTGCGGCATCCTTGGCGGGCGGCTGCCGGGCAGGGCTTTGGGCGCTTGGCTTTCTCGCCGTCCGGCTTCATCGGCAGCGCAGCACTTGCGGGAAAAACCTTCATCGTCGCACGGCGCCACGGACCGCTTCGGATCACAACGGAAAGGGGGCAGCCCCTGACGGGCCGCCCCCTCGCCTTGCGGCATCTCATCCGTTTCAGACCGGCACGGTCATGCCCTTGCCGCGTGCCAGTTCGCGCATCTTTTTTTGCAGCTTCTCGAAGGCGCGCACCTCGATCTGGCGGATGCGTTCGCGGCTGACGCCGTAGCTTTCCGACAGGTCCTCCAGCGTCACGGCGTCTTCCGACAGGCGGCGCTGCACCAGGATGTCGCGTTCGCGTTCGTTCAGCACCGACATGGCCTGTGCCAGCAGTTCGCGCCGCAGTTCCAGTTCGTCGCGCTCTGCATAGTCGGCGGCCTGGTCGCTGTCTTCGTCCTCGAGCCAGTCCTGCCACTGGCTGCTGCCTTCGCCATCCGAACCGATGGTCGCATTCAGCGATGCATCGGACCCCGACAGGCGGCGGTTCATCTCGATCACCTCGTCCTCGGTCACCGAAAGGTCCTTGGCGATCTGGGCGACGTTCTCGGGGCGCAGGTCGCCGTCTTCCAGCGCGCCGACCTTGGCCTTGGCCTTGCGCAGGTTGAAGAAAAGCTTTTTCTGCGCGCTGGTGGTGCCCAGTTTCACAAGGCTCCACGACCGCAGGATGTATTCCTGGATCGAGGCGCGGATCCACCACATCGCATAGGTGGCAAGGCGAAAGCCCTTTTCGGGGTCGAACCGCTTGACGGCCTGCATCAGGCCCACGTTCGCCTCGGAGATCACCTCGGCCTGCGGCAGGCCATAGCCGCGATAGCCCATGGCGATCTTGGCCGCCAGGCGCAGGTGGCTTGTCACCAGACGGTGCGCGGCCTGCGGGTCCTGATGATCGACCCAGGCCTTGGCCAGCATGTATTCCTCTTCCGGCTCCAGCAGGGGAAACTTGCGGATTTCCTGCATGTAGCGGTTAAGCCCCTGTTCCGGGCTCGGTGCGGGAAGATTGGTATAGGTGGTCATGTCGATGCCCCTCCTTGTCCTTGCGTGCCTCGCGCCCCGCAAGGACCGTGCAAGATAATGCGCCCGGTCCCGTGCTGCAAGATGCCAGCCACGTTACGGGCTTTTCACGTCAGATGGGCAATCCTCCGTCGCATGTGAACGATTATTACATGGCGGTCACGCGAATGTCAGGCGTGCGGCACCCGGAGCAACGCCTCGGGCGCCGCCTGCGCGTCAGTGCGAGGCCACCGCCTCCTGTCGCTGGGTGCCCAGACCCTGCACCGTCAGTTCCATCACGTCACCGGGCCGCAGGAAGCGCTGCGGCTTCATCCCCAGACCGACGCCCGAAGGCGTGCCGGTGGCGATGATGTCGCCCGGCATCAGGCGCATGAACTGGCTCATGTACGAGACGATCGCGGCCACGCCGAAGATCATGTCGTCGGTGTTCGAGGATTGCACCACCTGCCCGTTCAACGACAGGCTGAGGTCAAGCGTCTGCGGATCGGGCACCTCGTCGGCCGTCACCAGCCACGGGCCCACGGGGCCGAAGGTGGGGGCGGATTTGCCCTTCATCCACTGCCCGCCCCGTTCCATCTGGAACGAGCGTTCAGACACGTCGTTGATCGTGCAGTAGCCCGCCACGCAGGACAGCGCCTCGGCTTCTGTGACGTATTGCGTCTCGCGGCCGATGACGACGCCCAGTTCCACTTCCCAGTCGGTCTTTTCCGATCCGCGCGGGATCACCACCGGGTCGAACGGCCCCGAAAGCGACGAGGCCGCCTTGGAAAACAGGATCGGTTCCTTCGGCGGTTCCATCCCGGTTTCGGCGGCGTGCTTGGCATAGTTCAGGCCGATGCCGTAGAAATTCGGCACAGAGGCCAGGCAGGCCCCGATCCGCCCCGGATTTTCGACAACCGGCAGGCTGGCCACGTCCAGCGCGCGGATCCGGTCCAGCGCCGCAAGGGACACATCCGCCCCGGCGAAATCGGCCACCTTGCCCGAAAGGTCGCGGACCCGCCCCTCGGCATCCAGAAGGCCCGGCTTTTCCTGGCCCGCAGGCCCGTAACGCAAGAGTTTCATGTGGCGTCTCCCTTGTTGGTCGTGGTGTCTTTTCCGGGCGTCTCGGTCGCGACGACACGTCGGATGTCGTCGGCAAGATGCCCTAGATGGCGTTCGATGGCCATCCGCGCCGCCACCGGATCGCGGGCGCGCAGCGCATCGAGGATGCGGCCATGTTCCTGCAGCACCCGGTCGCGGGCGCGTTTCTGCCGGGCGGCCAGAAAGCGCGCATGCCAAAGCCGCTGCAGAAAGGCGCGATGGGTTTCGGCCAGCGCGCGGTTGTGCGACGCCTCGGCGATGGCGGTGTGGAAGGACATGTCGATCTCGAACATGTCGAGCGGGTCGGTTTCGGCAAAACGGTCGGCCATCGTGGCCAGGATCCCCGCGATGCGGTCCAGATCGGCACCGGTCGCGGCGGTGCAGGCGAGTTCGGCCGACAGCTTTTCCAGCGCGATCAGGACAAGCGTCTGGTCGGCCAGGTCCTTGACGTTGGGGCGGGCCACGATGGGGCTGCGCGAGGGGCGCAGTTCCACCAGCCCTTCCTTGGCCAGGATGCGGATCGCCTCGCGCATCGGCGTGCGGCTGACGCCAAGGTCGCTGGCGTTGTCGCGTTCCTTGATCGGGGCGCCGGGCGGCAGCGTTCCGCGCAGGATGTCCCGGCGCAGGCGCGTCGCGATCTGTTCGGCAAGAACCGTTTCCGTCATCAAGGCCCCTGTCGGCGATCCCCGGCGATATCGGCCCCCAGAACAGAGCCATTCCGGCGGGCGCGTCAAGGGCAAGCGGCGCAAAATGGTATACCACGGGCGGCAGACGGTTGATCCGCCGCCGGTTTCCGGGGATGGTCCGGGCAAGGGTTGGCCATCGCGCGACCGGAACGCCCCGGCGCCCGTGCTGGCACGAAGGGAGGATGGGATGAGACTTCAGGGCAAACGGGCCTTTGTCACGGCGGCGGGTCAGGGGATTGGCCGCGCGATTGCCGAAGCCTTCGCGCGCGAGGGGGCGCATGTGGTCGCGGCGGATCTGAACGGCGCACTGCTGGAAGGGCTTGAGGTGGCCGAGCGTCTTGCGCTTGATGCAACCGACGCCGCGGCGCTGAAACGCGCGGTGACAGAGGCGCGGCCCACGGTCCTTGTGAATTGCACCGGCATTGTCCATTCCGGCACCGTGCTGGAGGCAACCGACGACGAATTCGACTTTGCCATGAACCTGAACGTGCGGCCGCATTTCCATGCCATCCAGGCCGCCCTGCCCCACATGATCGCCACGGGGGGCGGGTCGATCATCGGCATCGCCTCGGTCGTGTCGTCGATGCTGGGGGTGCCCAACCGGTTCATCTACGGCCTGTCGAAAGCCGCGGTGATCGGGCTGACGAAATCGGTGGCGCGGGACTATGTTACAAAGGGCATCCGCTGCAACTGCATCGCCCCGGGCACCGTGGACAGCCCCAGCCTGCACGACCGGCTGCGCGCCACCGGCGACTATGACGCCGCGATGACTGCCTTCGTCGCGCGCCAGCCGATGGGCCGCCTTGGCCGGGCGCACGAGATCGCCGATCTGGCGATCTATCTGGCCAGCGACGAAAGCGCCTACATGACCGGGCAGAGCCTTGCCATCGACGGCGGCATGACGCTCTGAGCGATGCCCGCGCGGCCTCAGCCCCGCCCGATGAACGGCATGTTCGTGGCCATCACCGTCATGAACTGGACGTTCGCACCGGGGGGCAGGCTGGCCATGTAAAGGACCGACCGCGCCACATCGGCCACGTCCATCACCGGTTCCACCGCAATGGACCCGTCGGCCTGCGGCACGCCCTTCGTCATCTGCGTCACCATCTCGGTCAGGGCGTTGCCGATGTCGATCTGCCCGCAGGCGATGCCGAAGGGGCGACCATCCAGGCTGATCGTCTTGGTCAGGCCGGTGATCGCATGCTTTGACGCGGTATAGGCCACCGAACCGGGGCGCGGCGCATGGGCCGAGATCGAGCCGTTGTTGATGATCCGCCCGCCCTGCGGGGTCTGATGGCGCATCACGCGGAAGGCGGCGCGGGCAGCGATGAAGCTGCCGGTCAGGTTCACGTCGATCAGTTGCCGCCAGTCATCGATCGGAACCTCGTCGATCGTGGTCCCTTTCAGCATGATGCCCGCGTTGTTGAACAGGACATCAAGCCGCCCCCAGGCCGCGACCGCCCGGTCAAAGGCGGCATCGGCCTGCGCCTCGTCGGTGATGTCGCAGGGCAGGATCAGCGCGCGGTCGTGCCCGCCCGCGGTTTCCTCCAGCGCCTCGGCCCGGCGTCCCAGAAGGCCCACCGGCCAGCCCGCATCCAGAAAGGCGCGGGCGGTGGCGCGGCCGATACCGGACCCGGCCCCGGTGATGATGATCGTCTTCATGGCAGTCTCGCTTTCGGTCTGCCCCCCGCCGGACGGCTGCAGCCGTTCCCGCGGGGGGCCGTTTCAGTGATTGTCGCGCGGCAAGGTGCGACCGATCTTCTGATAGGCCGTGGCCAGCTCAAGACAACCGCCATCGGCCAGTTGCCCCACATGGGTGCGGTAGATTTCCTGCCAGGGGGTCTGGTGCACGATCTCGGGCGGGGTCCAGGCGTCGATCCGCGCCTGCCATTCCGCCGGATCGACCAGCGCGTTCATGGTCGAGGCGTTCAGGTCCAGCCGCACCCTGTCGCCCGTGCGCAGATGGGCCAGCCCGCCGCCCACCACGCTTTCGGGGCTGGCGTTCAGGATCGAGGGGCTTTCCGACGTGCCCGACTGCCGCCCGTCGCCCACCGTCGGCAGGTGCTTGATCCCCTGCCGGATGATCGCGTCGGGTGGCTGCATGTTCACCACCTCGGCCGAACCCGGATAGCCCACGCATCCAACCCCCCGGATGAACAGGATCGTGCGTTCGTCGATCTGCAGCGCCGGGTCGTTGATCCGGTCGTGGTAATCCTCGGGGCCCTCGAAGACCACCGCGCGGGCCTCGAACACGCCCTCGTTGCCCGGTTCCGACAGGAAGCGCGCGCGGAAGTCGGCGGAAATCACGCTGGTCTTCATCAGAGCGCTGTCAAACAGGTTGCCCGACAGCACCTTGAACCCCGCATTCTGCCGAAGCGGCGCGTCGTAGGGCGTGATCACCGCAGGGTCGAGGCTTTCCCATCCGGCCAGGTTTTCGCCCATCGTGCGGCCCGTCGCGGTCATCGCGTCCCGGTGGATGCGGTGGGCCTTCATCAGCTCGCCCATCACCGCAGGCACGCCCCCCGCGCGGAAAAAGCTTTCGCCCAGATATTCGCCCGCAGGCTGCATGTTGACCATCAAGGGAACGTCATAACCGATGGCTTCCCAGTCGCGCACGTCGAGCTCAACGCCCACATGGCGGGCGATGGCCTGAAGGTGGGGCGGGGCGTTCGTGGACCCGCCGATCGCGGCATTCACGACGATGGCATTCTCGAAGGCGGCCCGCGTCATGATGTCAGAGGGCTTCAGATCCTCCAGCACCATCTGCACGATGCGCTTGCCCGTTTCGTAGGCCATCGCCATGCGTTCGCGGAACGGCGCGGGAATGGCCGAATTCCCGGTCAGCGACATGCCCAGGGCCTCGGCCATCGCGTTCATCGTGCTGGCCGTGCCCATCGTGTTGCAATGGCCAAGCGACGGCGCCGAGGAACAGACCCGGCGCATGAATTCCTCATAGTCGATCTGGCCCTCGGCCAGAAGGCGGCGGCTTTCCCAGATGATCGTGCCCGATCCCGCGCGCTTGCCCTGCCACCAGCCATCCAGCATCGGCCCGCCGTTCAGGGCAATCGCCGGAAGATCCACCGTCGCCGCCCCCATCAGCAGCGCGGGCGTGGTCTTGTCGCAGCCCGTGGTCAGCACGACGCCGTCGATCGGATAGCCGTGCAGCACCTCGACAAGGCTGAGATAGGCCAGGTTGCGGTCCAGCGCGGCGGTCGGGCGCTTGCCGGTTTCCTGGATCGGATGAACCGGAAACTCCATCGGGATGCCGCCCGCCTCGCGGATGCCCGCCTTGATCCGGTCGACCAGAAAGACGTGGATCTTGTTGCAGGGGGCAAGGTCGCTGCCGGTCTGCGCGATTCCGATGATCGGCCGTTCGCTTTGCAACTCGGCGCGGGTGTATTCGTGATTCTGGTAACGCTCCAGATAAAGCGCGGTCATCCCCGGATTGTTGGGGTTGTCGAACCATTCCTGCGACCGGAAACGCCGGTTGGCGCGCGTGTCTGACATCTTGTTCTCCCGTTGGCCCTGCCCCGCCACATCCGGGCGCCAGTCCTCGGCAGAGGATTCCCATTTGGTATACCAAATGCAAGGACAAAGCGCGGCGCCCCGATGGCCGGAATTCCGCGCCGGTCAGATCCGCCTTGCCGCAGCGAGCCAGCCGAGGGTGGCCATCGTGTCGCCGCCGGGTCGGTATTCGGCACCCAGCGGGCGATCCCAGCCGAGGCCCGCGATGACCTGAAACAGGCGGGGGTAATCGACCGCGCCGTGATCGGGCGGGCCGCGATCGGGAACGGCGGCGAACTGGATATGCCCGACCTTTGGCAGCAGCGCCCGCAGTCGCGCCTCGACCGCGCCCTCGGTCCGCCCGACGTGATAGCAATCGAACATCAGATTCAGGTTCGGCGCGCCGATTGATTCAATTATTTCAATTGCCTGCGCGGTATTCTTCAGAAAATAACCGGGCGCGTCATGGGCATTCAGCGGTTCGATGACGATGGCGATCCCGAACGGCGCGGCCGCCCGGCAGGCGTGGCGCAGCGCGCCTTCGAAACTGGCACGCGCCGCCGCCCCCGATGCGTTTCCCGCCATCACATGCACATGCCCCGCCCCCACGGCGCGGGCATAGGCGATGGCCTCGTCGATGGCCTCAATCGCCTCGGCCTCGCGCCCGGGAAGGGCCGAAAGGCCGAAGTCGCCTGCCGCCGGATCGCCGCGCCGGGTGTTCAGCCCCAGCAGGGCAAGCCCGGTTTCCCCAAGCGCCGCCCGCACCGCGCCGGGGTCGGTGTCATAGGGCCAGTGGCATTCCACCGCGTCGAAACCTGCCGCAGCGGCGGCGTGGATGGCATCGGGCAGGGGCAGGTCGGCCCAGAGGAACCCGAGGTTGGCCGAAAACCTCATGCGCCGCCGCCCTGCCCCCGCAGTGCGTCGATCAGCGCGGCCATGTCGGCCGGGACCGGGCTTTCGAATTCCAGCCAGTCGCCGCTGACCGGATGTTCAAAGCCCAGCGTCGCCGCATGCAGCGCCTGCCGGGGAAAACCGTTGGCCAGATCGGCCGCCGCCTCGCCCACCGCCTTGGGTGCGACCTTGCGGCGCCCGCCATAGGTCTGGTCGCCGATCAGCCCGTGACCGGCATGGGCCATGTGAACCCGGATCTGGTGCGTGCGCCCCGTTTCCAGCCAGCAATCGACCAGCGCGGCCACACCGTGCAGCGGTTCGACCACGCGCACCCGCGTGATCGCGACGCGGCCGCCCGCCTCGACCACGGCCTGCCGCTGGCGGTCGGTCTTGTGGCGGGCGATCTGGGTGGCGATGCGGATCACCCCGCCGGGTTCGAACCCCACCCCGCGCACGCCGCGCAGGCGCGGGTCGGCGGCATCGGGAACGCCGTGGACGACCGCCAGATAATGCCGGTTGACGGAATGGGCCTCGAACTGGGCGGCAAGACCGTGATGCGCGCGGTCGGATTTCGCCACGACCAGAAGCCCGGAGGTGTCCTTGTCGATCCGATGGACGATGCCGGGCCGTTTCGCCCCCCCGACCCCCGACAGCGTGTCGCCGCAGTGGTGCAGAAGCGCGTTGACCAGCGTGCCCGACGGCGTGCCCGGTGCCGGGTGCACGACCATGCCCACGGGCTTGTCGATCACGATCAGGTCGTCGTCTTCCCAGACGACCGACAGGGGGATGTCTTCCGGCAGGGCGTCGATGTCTTCGGCGGGGCCGAGGGCGATATCATAGACCTCGCCTTCGGCCACGCGGGTCTTGGGATCGGTCACGGGCTGGCCTGCCCGGCTGACCGCGCCTTCGGCGATCAGCTTCATCAGCCGCGACCGCGACAGCGACGCTTCCTCTGGCACAAGTGCGACGAGCGCCTTATCAAGGCGTTCGCCGGGCAGGTCGTCGCCCACGGTCACACGGATCATTGCCCCCTCGGGGCCGGAAAGGGATGCCATGGATGACACTCCGCAGGATGGCGAAAGGCTGCCGCCCAGCCTGACGTTTCTGAAATGGCTGGTGATCGTTCTGACGCTCACCATGATCGGGGGTGTCATAACGGTCGTTGCGCTGATTGTCACCCGGATGCCGCAGGCCTTTGACCGCGGGCCGGTCATGCCTTCGTCGATCACCCTGCCCGAAGGCGCCCGCGCCACCGCCTATACCCAGGGGATCGGCTGGTTCGCCGTGGTGACCGAGGATCAGCGGTTGTTGATCTTCCGCGAAGACGGCACGCTTCGGCAGGAAATCCCGTTGGGCGGGATCACCCCCTGACTCTGCGCCCAACCGCTGACCCGGACGACGGCCGGAGCCGCGGGACGGGCTTGACAGGTCGTGCGGCTTGGCCTGCCATGGCGGACCAGAGGCAGCACGGGAAGGAAGGGCCGGGCATGGCCGACACCCCTGAAGGCAGATCGGTTTCGCGACGCGATCTGGTGCTGTTGCAGCGCCAGGTGCTGCAACGCGAACTGCCCGTTCGCGTCGTCACCTCGGGCCTTGGTTATCTGCTGTCGGGGTTGTTCCTTCCAGGCTGGGTCATCCTGGCCTGCATCATCGTCCACCTGACGTTCGAGGCGATCGGCGACCGGGCGATGCGCGATCTGGACCCCGATGCCGAACCGCTGCGCCATGCCCTTGCGCTGGCGGCGATCTTCATCGTCGAACTGGCCTTCACCGCGCCCGCGGCGCTGATCTGGCACCACCCCTCGCCCTATGCCAAGGCCTTTGCCGTGGGTCTTGGCACGGCCACGGTGATGCATCTTTCCACGATCCGGGCGATCTATCTACCGATCGGGCGCGCGGGCATGGCGGCGGTGACGCTGGCCGCGATTGCAACGAACACGGTGTTCTGGTGGCAGAAGGGCGAAGGCCCGTTGAGCCCCGTGGCGATCTTCAGCCTGCTGTGCATCCTCGGCACGATCTCATATGGCCTCGGGGCACTGTCATCGAACCACGAACTGCACCGGACCAATGCGCAGGAAAAGGCCCGCGCCGAGGCCGCCAACGAAGCCAAGACCCGGTTCATGGCGCAGATGAGCCATGAATTGCGCACGCCCCTGAACGCGATCCTCGGACTTGGCCGGGCGGAACTGGCGCGCAGCACCGACCAGACCAGCCGGGAACGCCTGTCGGTCCTGATCGCCTCGGCCGAGGGGCTGGCTACACTGCTGGACGACATCCTTGACGTGACCGCCGTGGACGAAGGGCGGCTTCCGCTGCGACCGGCCCCGACGGACCTGCGGGCGCAACTGGCGGCGACGGTCGCACTGTTCCGCCCCGCGGCCGAGGCCGCCGGGGTGGCGCTGTCGCTTGACGTCGCGCCCGAGGTTCCGGGCATGGCGATGCTGGACGCCAAGAGGCTGCGGCAATGTCTGACCAACCTTCTGTCGAACGCGCTGAAACACACTACCGAGGGCGAGATTGTCCTGTCGGCCAGCGTTCAGGCGCCGGCGACGGGCGTTGCCGCGGCGCCGATGCTGCGGATCGACCTGACCGATACAGGCACGGGCATTGCGCCGGACCTGCGCGAACGGCTGTTCCAGCGCTATGTCACCCAGGACAGGACCGGCCACGGTCGCGGGCTTGGGCTTTCCATCTCGCGCGGGCTGCTGCGCCAGATGGGGGGCGATCTTGCGCTGGCGCCATTGACCGGCGCGCCCGGCACCGGCGCGCATTTCGTGCTGACCCTGCCCCTGGAACCGGTCGCCCCGGCCGAGGCGAGCGAAGCCGGAGGGCGAGATACCGAAGGGCGAGATATGGGCGAGAGTGCTTCGGGCGGGAGCGGTTCCGGCAGGAGCGGTTCCGGCGGGCGGGAACCGGCCACCGGGCCAGATGCGCGGTTGCACGGCTTGCGCGTCCTCGTCGTCGACGACATCGCATCGAACCTGATGGTCGCGCGGCACATGCTGGAACAGCTGGGCTGCGGGGTGTCCGAGGCGCGGTCGGGCACCGCTGCGCTTGGGCTGCTCGGGCAGGACCCGGCCGGGGTCGTGCTGCTGGATCTGAACATGCCGGACATGGACGGGACCGCGACGCTGGCCGCCATCCGCGCCCTGCCGGGCGGTGGAAACGTGCCGGTCCTGGCGATGACCGCCGAAACCGGAGCCGCCGCCAGCGGGCACCTGCCCGATCAGGGTTTTGACGGGTTCGTCGGCAAGCCGGTGGAGGCCGCGATCCTGAGGGCCGAGCTTCTGCGGGTGCTGTCGGCCCGCGCAAGACCGGATGCAATCAGCGGTTGAACCACGGTCTGCATGCGACATCGTCGCTGGCAAATCAGGGCTGGACCTCTGCGGCGGCACGTCGCAGCATGGGGGGCCGATAGAACCGGAGAACCGCCATGCTGGATGCCTTTCAGGCCCGCGACGCCACCGACCTGGCCGCGCGACTGGCCTCGGGCGAGGTCACCCCGACCGAGATGCTGGAGGCCGCGCTGGACCGGGTGGCCCGGCTGAACCCGGCGCTGAACGCGGTGGTCCTGATGCAGGAAGACATCGCGCGCCGGTCGATCGCGCGGGGCTTGCCGCACGGGCCGTTCCGCGGCGTGCCCTTCCTTCTGAAGGACCTCGGCTGCGAGGCGGTGGATTTCCCGTCGCACAACGGCTCGCGTCTTCTGGCGAACACGACCTACGGCAGGGACAGCGCCATCTTCGACCGCATCCGGGCGACCGGCGTCGTCACCTTCGGCCGCACCACCAGCCCCGAGGGCGGGATCGGGGCCGCGACGGAAAGCGCGGTCTATGGCGGGCCGACCCGGAACCCCTGGAACCCCGACCGCACGCCCGGCGGGTCGTCAGGGGGCGCGGGGGCGGCGGTCGCCGCGGGGATCGTGCCCTTTGCCCACGGGTCCGACGGGGGCGGTTCGGTCCGTATCCCGGCCTCGTGCTGCGGGCTTTTCGGCTTCAAGCCCACCCGCGCCCGCCTGCCCGACGGGCCCTATGTGGGCGAAGGCTGGGCCGGAATGGCGATCGACGGCTTCCTGACCTGGTCGGTGCGCGATACGGCGGTGATGCTGGACGCCTGCGCCGGGGCCGATCCGGGGGCGCCCTACTGGGCCCCGCCCCTGCGCGCGGGCCATGCGCAGGCGATCAGCCGCCCGCCGCGCCGCCTGCGGATCGGGATCTGCGACTCGACCTTCACCGGCGATGCAATCCACCCCGAGGTGGCCCGCGCCGTGCGCGAGGCGGGCCGCCTTCTGGAAAACCTCGGCCACGAGGTCGTGCCGCACCTGCCGCGGGCCGATGTGCCGATGATGATGCGGGCATGGACCGATATCGTGGCCGTTGGCACCGCGCTTGGCATCGGGAAGGCGCTGAAGGGGCGCGCTCTGAGTTCCGATCTGGTCGAAGGGGTCGGGCGCGGCGCGGTGGCCCATGCCGGCACGCTGCACCCCACCCGCTATCTTGAAGCGGTGGGCGAGATCCACGCCTTCGGCCGTCAGATGGCGGCGGAATTCGGCCCAGAGGGCGGTGGCGCGGGGATCGACATCCTCTTGTCGGCCACACTGGCCGAACCGCCCGCGATGGTCGGCCGCTTCGCCCACCGGACCGAGGATTACGTGGCCTACCGGATCGGACCCGAGGGGATCTTTGCCTACTCCCCGTTCTGCGCGGTGTTCAACGCCTCGGGCCAGCCCGCGGCCTCGGTGCCGCTTGGGATGACGGGCGACGGGTTGCCTGTGGGTATCCATCTGGCGGCCCCCTTCGGCACGGACGAAGAACTGATCGCGCTTTGTGCAGAACTGGAACGGGCCGCCCCCTGGGCAGGCAGGCGGCCCGATGTTTCGGCCCTGATCTAGGGGAAAACGCTTGCATCACGGGGATCGAGCCGAAAATATGATCAAAATACACAACTGAATCACCTCAAGGTGATCGGATGACAGGGAGACGTGCCGGTGAACGATATCGCCGTGGAGGCCCGAAACGCCGTCAAGACCTTCGGACAGGGGGACCATGCCGTCAGGGCGCTTGACGATGTGTCGGTAACGATCCGCAAGGGAGAGTTCTTTACCCTTCTGGGGCCTTCGGGCTGTGGCAAGACCACGCTTCTGCGCCTGATCGCGGGATTCGAGATGCCCACCGGCGGGCAGATCCTTCTGGACGGGGCCGACATCACCGACCTGCCGCCGAACAAGCGCCCGGTGAACACTGTGTTCCAGTCCTATGCGCTGTTTCCGCATCTGACCGTCGCGGAAAACGTGGGCTTCGGGCTGGAAATGCTGAACCGCCCCAAGGCCGAGGTGCGGCAGACGACGGAACGGATGCTGGCGCTGGTCAAGCTCGAGGCGCTGGCCGGGCGCAAGACCAGCCAGCTTTCGGGCGGCCAGCAGCAGCGCGTGGCCCTGGCGCGGGCGCTTGCGCCGCAACCCAAGGTGCTGCTTCTGGACGAACCGCTTTCGGCGCTGGACCTGAAGCTGCGCAAGGAGATGCAGACCGAACTGAAGCGGCTTCAGCATGAAACCGGGATCACCTTCATCTTCGTCACCCATGACCAGGAGGAAGCGCTGACCATGTCCGACCGGATCGGCGTGATGAGCGCGGGAAAGATCCAGCAGATCGGCAGCCCGCGCGACATCTACACCCGGCCGGTGAACCGCTTCGTGGCCTCGTTCATCGGGGAATCGAACTTCCTTCCGGCGACGATCGTCCAAGGCGCGGCGCGGCTCGGGTCGGGCCATTCGCTCGCGGTCGAGGGGCTGACCCCGGTTGACGAGGGCCGGAAGGTGACGCTGGCGGTGCGCCCCGAACAGGTGCGGCTGACCGCCGAGGACGAGGCCGATACGATCCGCGCCACGGTGCGCGATCTGGTCTATTTCGGCACCGACACCCATTGCCACCTGATGCTGTCGGATGGCGAGGAGGTGGTGGCGCGGCTGCAAAGCCCGGCCTCGGGCGACGCGGGCCTGTCCGAAGGGCAGATCGTGGGCCTTCGCCTTGCGCCCGGCGCGGTGCAGGTTCTGGGGGACTGAGGGGATGAGTGCCGCCGAAGACGCCGTCCGCGCCGCCAACACCCGCAACGCCTGGGCGCTGGTCACGCCGGCCCTGATCCTGCTGACCTTCGCGGCCTCGGGCCCGCTGCTGATCGTCCTGGTCTATTCCTTCCTGACCCCCGGCCAATATGGCAATGTGGAATGGATCTTCAGCCTCGACGCCTGGATCGGCATCCTTTTCACCAAGGACATCTTCGACGAAACCTACAAGCTGGCGGATGCCCATCTGACGATCTTCTGGCGGTCGGTGAAACTGTCCTTCCTGACCACCGTGATCACCTTCGCCATCGGCTTTCCCACCGCCTGGTTCATCGCCACTCGGCCGCCGCGGTCGCGGGCGCTGTGGCTGTTCCTGATCACCATTCCGTTCTGGACCAACCTTCTGATCCGGACCTTCGCCATCAACGAGGTGATCCGCAACGAGGGCCTTCTGAACACCTTCCTGATCTGGCTCGGGGTGATCGAACGACCGATCCAGATCGTCTATACCGATGTCGCGGTACTGATCGGGATGGCCTATGTCTATCTGCCGCTGATGGTGCTGCCGCTCTTTGCCGCCATCGACCGGTTCGACATGCGCCTGCTTGAGGCGGGATACGACCTTTACGCCAGCCGCTGGCGCGTGCTGCGCCGGGTGATCCTGCCGATCGTGAAGCCCGGCATCGTGGCCGGGTCGATCCTGGTCTTCGTGCCCTCGCTGGGGGCCTATGTGACGCCCCGCGTCCTGGGCGGCGGCAAGAACATGATGATCGGCAATTTCATCGAACTGCAGTTCGGGCAGGCCCGCAACTGGCCCTTGGGTGCGGCGCTGTCGATGACGCTTCTGATGATCGTGATGGTGGCGCTTCTGTTCTACGTCCGCGCCGCCAGCAAGGGGAGCAACCCCCATGGCTGACCGCAGCTTTTCCGTCTCGCGGATTCCGGGTTTCGCGGCGGTCGCGATCCTTGCCTTCGTGATCCTGTACCTGCCGATCTTCACCCTGGTCATCTATGCCTTCAACGCCTCGAAAAGCATCGCCGTCTGGGAAGGCTTTTCGCTTCAGTGGTTCGAGGCCGCCTGGGCCAACCGGCAGGTCAAGGAAGCCACCCTGCGGTCGCTCATCATCGCGTCGTCGGCCAGCGTGATCGCCACGACCGTGGCGACGATGGCCGCGCTTGGCACAACGCGGCGGGCGGCCTTCAAGGGGCAGACATTCGTCTATGTGATGATCAACCAGCCCCTGATGGTGCCCGAGATCGTGACCGCCGTGGCGCTTCTGATCTTTTTCGCCTCGATCAAGGTGGCGACGGGCTATCAGGGGCTTGGCTATCTGATCGCGGCCCATTCGGCCTTTTGCGTGCCCTTCGCCTATCTGCCGATCCGGGCACGACTGGAAGGGATGGACCTGTCGCTGGAAACCGCGGCGGCCGATCTTTACGCCACGCCCTGGCGCACTTTCCGGCGGGTGACGCTGCCCCTGCTGTTGCCAGGGATCATCGCGGGCGCCATGCTGGCCTTCGTCATCAGCCTCGACGACGTGGTGATCACCGAGTTCGTGAAATCCGGCGGGCAGGATACATTGCCCACCTACATGCTGGGCCAGTTGCGCCGGGCGATCACGCCCGAGGTCAACGCGATCTCGACCGCGCTTCTGGTCCTGACCGTGCTGCTGCTGTCGGCGTTCTTCCTGCTGACACGCAAGAAAGAGTAACGAGGGACCTGTTCCGGAAAGGACGCTGAATGCCACGCGACGCCGTCAGGCTTGGCCTTGGGAAAGTGAACGAAACCCTGCCGGGCGGGCAATTCGGCACCCTTACACTGACGCGTGGCGAATACGTGTTTCTTTAGATCAACACCAAGACCCGCGAAAGGAACGCGGGCCATCGCAACAAGGAGAGAATGACGATGATGAAAAGACTGACCGCAACCACGGCCCTGCTGTTGGCCACGACCTCGCTGGCCTCGGCTGAGGGAGAGTTGCAGCTGTTCAACTGGGGCAACTACACCAGCCCCGAACTGATGGCCAAGTTCGAGGCCGAGACGGGGATCAAGGTCACCGTCACCGACTACGATTCGAACGACGCCGCGCTGGCCAAGATCGAGGCGGGCGGACACGGGTTCGACCTCGTGGTGCCTTCGGCCAACTATGTGCCGATCTTCCGCGAGAAGGGGCTGGCGGTCGAGCTTGACCTGTCGAAGCTGCCGAACCACGCCAACATCACCGATCAGTGGCGCAACGTGCAGTGGGACGAGGGCCGGAAATGGTCGATCCCATGGCAGTGGGGCACGACCGGCGTCGTGGTCAACACCTCGGTCTATGGCGGGGATGTGAACACCTCGGGCATCTTCCTTGACGTGCCCGACGAGCTGAAGGGCAAGGTCAACGTCGTGCCCGAGATGCTGGACGTGATCTCGCTGGCGCTGATGTATGTGGGCGGCGAGCCCTGTTCGGAGAACCCCGAACACCTCAAGGCCGCGCGTGACAAGCTCCTGGCCGCAAAGCCGCACTGGATCTCGATGGACTATGGCGCGACCGAGAAGGTGGCCAACGGCGACTGGGCTGCCAGCGTGAACTGGTCGGGTTCGTCCATGCGGGTGCGTCTGGCCAACCCGGATGCGAAATACGGCTATCCGAAGGAAGGCTACATCGTCTGGATGGATTCGATGATGCTGCTGAAGGACGCGCAGAACGTCGAGGAGGCCTACAAGTTCATGGACTTCGTCATGCAGCCCGAGAACGCCGCGATGATCTCGGCCTTCGCGCGCTATTCGAACGGGATCGAGGGGTCGGCCCCGTTCATGCCCGAGGACATGCAGACCGCGCCCGAAGTCGTAGTGCCGGACGAGTTCAAGGACAAGGGCGTGTTCCTGCCCACCTGTTCGGCCAAGTCGATGGAGTACCAGACGGCGATCTGGACCGAGCTTCTGAAGTAAGGCTTGCGCCGCGCGGCATGCGCGGCGCGGCGGCGGGGGGCTTTGCCCCCCGCACCCCCCAGGGTATTTTCATCAGGTTGAAGGGCAAGGGATGACTCTGACCGACTGGTCGGCCAGCGACTTGGCGCGGGCGATCGCGGCGCGGCGGATCGCGCCCTCGGAGGTGATGGCCGCCTTTCTGGACCGGATCGGGGCGGTGAACGGCGCGGTGAACGCCATCGTCTCGCTGCGAGACGCGGACCGGCTGATGGCCGAGGCGCGCGCCGCCGATGACGCGCCGCGCGCGGGATGGCTGCACGGGATCCCCTTCGCGGTGAAGGATCTGGTGGCGACGGCCGGGATCAGGACGACCTGGGGGTCGCCCGTCCATGCCGATCATGTGCCGGTGAAGGACGACCTGCTGGCGGCGCGGCTGCGGTCGGCGGGCGCGATCCTGATCGGCAAGACCAACACGCCGGAATGGGGACAGGGCAGCCATTCGTTCAACCCGGTGCATGGCGTGACGCTGAACCCCTACGACGCCTCGCGCACGGCGGGCGGATCGTCGGGCGGGGCGGCGGCGGCGCTGGCCGCCCGGATGGTGCCGGTCGCCGACGGGTCTGACATGATGGGCAGCCTGCGCAACCCGGCGGCCTTCTGCAATGTCTATGGTTTCCGCCCCACATGGGGGCTGGTGCCGCAGGATGCGGTGGGCGACACGCATCTGGCGACGCTGGCCACCGAAGGGCCGATGGCGCGCAATGTGGAAGACATCGCGCGGCTTTTGCAGGTCATCGCGGGCGAGAACCCCGAGGTGCCCTTTCCGCGCCCGACCGAACCCTGGCCCGATCTGCTGGAAACCGACCTGACCGGGAGGCGGATCGGCTGGCTGGGGGACTGGGGCGGCGCCTATCCCTGCGAGCCGGGCATCCTTGACCTGTGCAGGGACGGGCTTTCCGTGCTGTCCGGTCTCGGGGCGAGGGTCGAGGAGGTGGCGCCCCCCTTCCCTGCCGAACAGCTGTGGCAGGCGTGGATCACCCTGCGCGCCATGCTGAGCGCGGGGTCGAAGGGCGCGCTTTACGCCGATCCGGCCAAGCGCGCGCAATTGAAGCCGGAAAGCCTGTGGGAGATCGAACAGGGCCTGTCGCTGAGTGCCGCCGCCGTCCACGAGGCCAGCGTGATCCGGTCGCGTTGGTATATGCGGGCGGCCCGGCTGTTCGACCGGTTCGATTTCCTGGTGATGCCCTCGGCGCAGGTCTGGCCCTTCCCCGCCGGTTGGCGCTGGCCGCAACAGATCAACGGGCGGGCGATGGACACCTATCACCGCTGGATGGAGATCGTGATCCCGGTCAGCCTGATCGGCCTGCCCGCCCTGGCCTTGCCCTGCGGATTCGGCGCGGGCGGGCTGCCGATGGGGATGCAATTGATCGGGCGATCCGGGGCGGATGCCGCCGTGCTGGCGGCGGGGCAGCAATACCACCGCGCGACGGACTGGCCGGGGCGGCGCCCGCCACCGATTTGACCGACACCGATTTGACTGCGGCCGATGCCTTTGCCGTCAGGGATAGCCTGGCGGATCAGCCGCCGGGGATGCAGACGATTTCCGCCGCGCCACCCGGCGGCATGAAGCGGATGGAATCCTCCACAACCACGGCCGTTGCAAGCGCATAGGGGCCATTCTCGAATTCGATCGACTGCGCGTCAATCGCCGACCACGTGCCTTGCTGGCCCGCGACCGAATAGCCACCCCCGTCGGTGATCGACAACTGGATCGCGCCGTCGGTCGCGTTCGGGATTGCGCAGGTCCAGGAGCCGGGAGTCGGTCTGGCCAGGCTGCCCGGTGCGGGCGGGGCCGAGGGCCGCGCCGTTCCCGGCGAGGCGACCTGCACCAGATCGCCCGGCGGATGCGACACCACATCGCGGTTCTGCATCTCGACGACGCAGGCGCCGTTGTCTTCGGTCTGGATCGTGCCGGGATCGGGGTAGCCGGGCACCATGACCCATTGCCCGATCACGCAGGCGCTGAGCGGTGCACCTTCCTGCGCAAGTGCGGCGACTGGGCCGATCACGGGGCCGATCACGGGGCCGGTCACGGCCAGGGCAAGGAAGACAAGGGCAGGACGAACCATCGGACACTCCATCAGAACAACAAACGTCGGCGCGGACCATGGCGGGCGACTTGGGCAAATTGCGGAAGAAAAAAGGGCGGCCCGAAGGCCGCCCGCAAGACGAAGTCTGGACGCACCCGTTACTTGACTTCCGAAGTCGGGCGCGGCGTTCCGGTGGTTTCGGCCGGAAGCAGCGGCAGCGTGACTTCGGGAACCTTGCCGGTCAGGCTGCCCAGGAAGGCCACCAGCTGATCGGCTTCCTGGTCCGACAGTTCCTCGCCCAGCTGGCTTTCAGCCATGATCTGCACCGCGACCTTCAGGTCCCACACCTTGCCAGAGTGGAAGTAGGGCGCGGTCTGGTCGATGTTGCGCAGCGGCGAGGCGCGGAAGACGTATTCGTCATCCGCAGTCTCGGTGACCGAGAAGCGGCCCTTGTCGCCCACCGGCAGGATTTCGGATCCGGGCTTTTCGATCAGGCCGAAGGGATAATAGCCGTGGCCGCCGACGTTCACGCCCGAGTGGCAGGACGAACAGCCCTTGTCGATGAACAGCTCAAGCCCCGCCTTCTGGTCGGCGCTCAGCGCGTTGTCATCGCCGTTCAGCCAGGCGTCGAAGGGCGCGGGCGTGATCAGCGTGGCCTCGAAGGCCTCGATCGCCTTGGCCATGTTGTCGAAGTTGGCCGCGTTTTCCTCGCCCGGGAAGGCGGCCTTGAACCAGTCCACATACTGCGGCATCGAGTTCAGCGTGGCTTCGACCGCTTCGGGCGTGTTGGCCATCTCGACGCCCGCCTGGATCGGCCCCTTGGCCTGGGCAGCCAGGTCTTCGGCGCGGCCATCCCAGAATTGCGCCTCGTTCAGAACGGCGTTCAGCACGGTGGGCGAGTTGCGCGGCCCCTTTTGCCAACCGTGGCCGACCGAGGTTTCCATGTTGTCGTCGCCGCCCGTGGTCAGGTTGTGGCACGAATAGCACGAGAACACACCCGAGGCCGACAGGCGGGGATCGAAGAACAGCGCCTTGCCGAGATCCACCTTTTCCGGGGTCACGGTGTTTTCGTTCAGGGCCGGAATCGTGGAGGGCAGCGGTTTGAAGAATTCGGCCGCCTTGTCGCGCAGGGCATCGGCCTGGGCTGCCCCGGCAAGGGCGGTCGTTGCGACCAGTGCGGAAAGGATAAGGCGCATGTCAGTCTCCCGATCAATCGTTTCGGCGCGTTCGAGGGGACCTTATTGACTTTGGTCAAGGGGACATTGATTTAGATCAATTCTAATTCTCGGAACGCTGGCTGGCCCCCTGCCCGGCCCGTGGCGGGTTGTCACAGGCCGGATCGCGCGGCCGTTTCCCGCCGTTGCCCCGTCGAAAGAACCAAACGGTTGCGCCGGTGGCGTGCCGCGCCTAATCCTTCCGGCACCGGCCGGAGACGCGACGTGACCCTTTACCGATTGCTGATGACCCTTGCACAGCCCGTGCTGTGGCTGACGACAGCCATCGGCTCGGCCCTGGGGCGGACGATGCGCGGGGCATTGTGGCACCGGCTGGCGCTGCCGATGTCGTCCGATCCGGTCCTGCCGGGGCGGGTCTGGCTGCATGGCGCAAGCCTGGGCGAACTGACCTCGGCGCGCTGGCTGATCGAACGGTTGCTGACCGAACGGGCCGACCTGTCGCTGATCGTGACCTGCAACAGCGAAACCGCGCGGCGCATGCTGATCGGCTGGGCCCTGCCCCGCACCGCTGTCAGGCTGGCGCCATTCGACAGCCGGGGCGCGGTGCGGCGGTTCCTGGATCACTGGCGCCCGGTGGCGCTGATCACGCTGGAAAACGAACTGTGGCCGGAACGTGTGGCGCAGGCCCATGCGCGCGCGATGCCGGTGCTGTGGATCGGGGCGCGCATCTCGGAACGGTCGGCGCGCCGCTGGTCGCGGCTGGCGCCGCGCCTGATCGCGGACACGCTCGCCCGGCTCGCATTCGTCTCGGCGCAGGATCAGGCATCGGAGGCCCGGCTGATCCGCCTTGGCCTGCCGCCTGCGGCGATCGGCCCGCGCCTGATGCTGAAGGCGCAGGCGGCACGCGCAGACGACACGGCCGCCCCGCCCTTTGCCCCCCCTGCGCCCCGGGCGGCCACGCTGCTGGCCGCCTCGACCCATGAGGGCGAAGAGGGGCCGATCCTTGATGCCTTTGCCACGCAGGACAGGTTCGGGCTGCTGATCCTCGCCCCTCGCCATCCGGACCGCGCCGCCGCGATCCGGGCCGGAATCGAAGGGCGCGGGCTGCCGGTGGCGCAGCGCAGCCGGGGCGAGGTGCCGGGGTCCGAAACGCGCGTCTACCTGGCCGATACGCTGGGGGAAATGCCGCTCTGGTACCGGATGGCCGGTGCCACGGTGATTGGCGGGACCTTCGCCGACCGGGGCGGGCATACGCCGTTTGAACCCGCCGCCCATGGGTCGGCCATCCTGCACGGCCCCTCAATCGGCAACTTCGCCGAACCCTTTGCCGCGTTGCAGGCCGGCGGGGGCGCGCTGGCCGTTGCCGGGCCGGCGGATCTGGCCGCGGCGCTGGCGGGCCTGACGCCCGAGCGCCAGCAGGATCTGGCGCAGGCGGCGGGCCGGATCCTTGCGCCCGGCGCGGACGACCGGGATTTTCTGGCCGCGTTCGAGGCCGCGTTGCCCCCCGCCCCGCTGCCATAGCCCGGAAGGCCGGTTCAGCCGGTCAGCGGATAGCGGGCGAGCGGTTCGTAATGCGCGCCGCGATGCCCCAGATGGGACCGGAACAGGACGACCTCGCGCACCGGGAAGGGCGGCGTCCGGAACCCGGCGCGGTCGACGATGGCGCGTTCCAGCCGCATCGTCTCCATGGCGTCGGGCGGCGTGAACCGGCCAAGCGTCACATGCGGATGAAAACGGCGGCGCTCGGGCCGGACCCCGGCCATCCGGCAGATGCGGGCGACCTTGCCCTGAAGCGCCTCAAGCGCCGGATTGGGCGCCACCCCGGCCCAGACGGCACGGGGATGTTCCCCCCCGAAATGCCCGATCCCCGACAGGGCCATATCGAAGGACGGGCTGCGCAGCGCCTCCATCCCTTCGTTGACGGCGTCGAGGATCGGCTCGGGCTGTTCGCCCAGAAACTCCAGCGTCAGGTGGAATTCCGGCGGGTCGACCCGGCGGGGCAGCGGCAGCAGGAACTGTTCGACGGCAAGGCTCGACCGGATGTCGGCGGGCAGGTCGAGGCCAAGGAAGGCGCGGATCATCGGACGGCCAGCCGGGCCAGCCGGTCACGGATCTCGGGCCGGACGGGGCCTTCGCGGGGGGCGTCTGCCAGCGTGTCGATCAGCGCGGGCGCGGGGCGCGCCCGGCCACCGCCGCCCCAGTCCAGCCCGGCAAGGACGGCGCGCGCCGCATCGGGCAGCCGGTCGGGGATCTCCTGACCGCTCAGCGTGGCCCAGACCCCGGCCCACGCCCGGCCCACGGACCAGGGGTTGTAGCCCCCGCCGCCTGTCACGATCAGCCGCGCCGCCAGCGGCATCAGCGTCGCGACCACCGCCCGATGCGCGTTGTTGGACAGCGAAAGGCGCGACAGCGGGTCTTCGTCCAGTGCGTCGGCCCCGCATTGCAGCACGATCGCCTCGGGCCGGAAGGCAACAAGGCGCGGCAGGATCAGCCCTTCGAGCACGGCGCGCATCTCGGTGTCGTTGAAGCCGCGCGGCACCGGCAGGTTGAAGCAGTTTCCCCCGCCATCGTCGGACAGCGCACCTGTGAAGGGCCAGCGGCCTTCTTCATGAACGGAAATCAGCAGCGCCTCGGCGTCGCCTGCAAAGGCATGCTGGACCCCGTCGCAGTGATGCGCGTCGATATCGACATAGGCGATGCGCGAGACCCCCAGCCGCCGCAGCGCCAGCATGCCAAGGACCACGTCGTTGAAATAGCAAAACCCGTTCGCCCGGTCGGGCAGGCCGTGATGCGTGCCGCCCCCCGGCACATGCACGATGCCGCCGTCGCGCACCATTTCCGCGGCCAGCATCATCCCCCCTGCCCCCGTCGCCGGTCGGCGGAACATTTCGGGGAAGACCGGGTTCGACAGGGTGCCGATGCCGTGGCGGCGGCGGATGTCATCGGAAACCGCGCCGCTTTCCTCGGCCAGGGCAAGGGCCTGGACGTAATCGGGCGTGTGCCAGAGGGTCAGGGCGGCAGGCCTTGCGCGGGGGCTGGTGCGATATTGTCCCGGCGCGAACCAGTCCATCGCCCGGCACAGGTCGATCACGGTGGAAACGCGCGGCACGCGCAGCGGATGCAGCCCGCCATAGCTCGACCCGCGATAGATTTCCGACCCGAGGAACAGCGGCGCGGTCTGGGGGCTGGCCTGCTTGGCATAGCCCGCGGCAACGGGCGCCCGCCGTGCCACGGCCGCAATGGCCCCTGTCACGGCAGCAGCGCCTCGATCCGGCTGGTAATGGCCCGGCCCAGGGGTTTGGCCGGTGCGCCCCAGGTGCCCGCAACGCGACCTTCGCCGTCCAGCAGCACCTTGTTGAAATTCCAGCCCGGCTCGAACCCGTGTTCGGCCTTGAGCCAGGCAAAGAACGGATGCGCCTCGGGGCCCTTCACATGGGTGATCTCGGTCATCGGCAGGGTCAGGTCGAAATTCGTTTCGCAGAAGTCCTTGACCGCCGCCTCGGTCGCAAGTTCCTGCCGGAAGTCATCAGAGGGCACCGCCAGCACCTTCAGGCCGCGCGAGCCGTAGCGGTCCTGCAGCGCCTGCAGGTCGTCGAACTGCGGGGCAAAGCCGCAAAGCGAGGCGGTGTTGACCACAAGAACCGGGCCGCCGCGCCAGTCGCCCAGGTCGATCGTGCCCCCGTCGATCGAGGCGAAACGGAACGACTGCGTCGCGCCGGTCGAGGCGGGCGCGACACTGGCCCAGACCCCCGCGGCCAGACCGCCAAGGAACAGGCGGCGGCCCATCGGGCGGTGCAGGATTGCGGTTCCGGCCATGGCGAAATCTCCCCCGGTTGTGGCGCCCCTGAAAAAACGGGCTGGCCTATCCTTCATGAGAGTGAGATAGGTCGGCCACGGCGGCAATCAAATACCGCATTTTCCAATATTTTCAGGCAGAATCCCGCGCAAGGGCCTTGAAATCCGCGACATCCGGACGCACCATATCGCTAACGGCCAGATGGCCCCGCAGATGACAAGAGCGACCGGCGGGCATGTCCCGTGAACGGTGCGCGGCAGAGCAGGTTCGACACAGGCAGGCACAGCCATGAAACGCGCAACGGAAATGCGACCCGACCCAGAACATGACGACCCTTCCCACGCGGAAGGTGCGGCGCCGTCGCGGTCGCAATATGGTGCGCTGTGCTGGCGCAAGAAGGGCAAGCATGTCGAGGTTCTGCTGATCACCAGCCGCGATACCGGGCGGTGGCTGGTCCCGAAGGGCTGGCCGATCGACGGTTTGGGCGGAGCCGGCTCTGCCGCCCGCGAAGCGTTCGAGGAAGCCGGTGTCGAGGGCGAGATCGCCGAACAGCCGCTGGGGTACTACAGCTATGTCAAGGCGCGGGCCCGTCAGGGCAAGTCGCGCGAGGACCTGCCCTGCGTCGTGGCCGTCTATCCGATGCGGGTGGGGAAATTGCTGGATCGCTATCCCGAACGCGGCGAACGTCGGCGCAAGTGGTTCACTGCGGCGAAGGCCGCCGCCAAGGTCGCCGAACCCGAGTTGCGGCAAATCCTTGCGGGATGCGAGGCGGTGCTGCTGTCAGGGCACCCTGCCGATGCTGATCGCGCGCCGGCCGCCAAGGCTTGAAATTCGCCCCGGCCTGAATAACTCTCGCCCATGGCGCATGGCATGGGCCATCTAGCGCGCTGGAACGGCAGATGATCCGCTACGATCTGAAATGCGACGGTGATCACCGCTTCGACAGCTGGTTCCCCTCGGGCGAGGCGTTCGAGGGGCTTTCGTCGCGCGGGCTTGTCACCTGCCCCGTCTGCGGGTCCGCGAAGGTGGAAAAGGCCCTGATGGCGCCGTCCGTCCGCCCCGGACGCAAGGCCGCCACCACCCCGCCCGCCGAAGCGGAAGCCACGGCATTGCGCCAGCCTCGCAACGAAATGGAAGAGGCGCTGGCCACCCTGCGCCGCCAGGTCGAGGAGAGTTCGGAATATGTCGGCATGAACTTTGCCGCCGAAGCGCGGAAGATCCACGCCGGGAATGCCCCGGAACGGTCGATCTATGGCGAGGCGAAACCCGACGAGGCGCGCAAGCTGATCGAGGATGGTGTGCCGGTGGCGCCGCTGCCCTTCATGCCGGCCCGCAAGACGAACTGAGGCAGGGGGCGACCGATGCAGACGATCCTGATCACCGGCGCGAACCGGGGCATCGGCGCGGCGCTTGCCGATGCCGCGCTTCTGCGGGGGCTGACCGTGATCGGCACGCGGCGCGACGCATCGCGCGGCGGGCCCTCCGGGGTCCACTGGGAACAGGCCGACATGGCCGATCCCGCGTCGATCCGGGCGATGGCCGCGCGCCTTGACGGGCGGCCCGTCGACCTTCTGGTGTGCAATGCGGGCATCTATCCCGACAAGGGGCAGGCGCTGGCCGATGGCTATCCGCCCGCGATGTGGGCGGAAACCTTCGCGGTCAATGTCACGGGTGTCTTCCTGACGGTGCAGGCGCTTTTGCCCAACCTCCGTTCCGGCCCGGGCCGGATCGCGATCCTGTCATCGCAGATGGGGTCGGATGCGCGGGCGCCGGGCGGCAGCTATGTCTATCGCGCTTCGAAGGCCGCGGTTCTGAACCTTGGCCGCAACCTTGCCGCCGATCTGGCGGCCGAGGGGCTTGCCGTGGGTATCTATCACCCCGGATGGGTCCGCACCGACATGGGCGGAAGCGCCGCCGATATCCCCGCCCGCGAGGCGGCAGCGGGGCTGATGGACCGCTTCGACGCGCTTTCCACGGACCGGACGGGGGTTTTCGAAACCTGGGACGGGCGGGCCTTGCCCTTCTGAACCGGTCAGCCGCCGAAGGTGTGTAATATCGGCGGCGTCGGCGTCACCCCTTCGGGAAGGGTTTGCATTCCAGCGTAAGCGCAAGCGCCGCCCATGTGGCATGACCCAGAACGCGCGGCTTCGTATCGCCGATCCGGACCGCCACGATCTGGCGCATGGACGCGTCGAACAGGATAGCCTCGGCCCCGTCGCCGCAATCGCGGACGCCACCGGCGACATAGTTCCAGCCGATCCGGTGGTTGGTGACGCCGGGCACCCGGCCAAGTTCGCGCAGCGCCCCATCCTCCAGCCGCAGGAAGACGAGGTCCTTCTTCATGTGCGGCCGGTCGACATAGGCGATCTCGATCCGGCCGTCACCGTCCAGGTCCCCCGCGCCAACCGGCGCCAGCCAGCGTTGCGGTTCGCCGATATGGCCGGTCGCCGCAACAAGCCCGGTTTCGTCATAGACCGCCAGCGCGGCGCCGAGGTTCACATCGGTCAGCACGGTGACCATCTCGCGGTCGCCGTCGCCGTCCACGTCCCACAGGCGGGGGGCGTAATCCTCGAACACCTGATGTTCGGGAAGGTTGACGGTCAGCACCATGCCGCGGTCATCGGTGATCTCGACCGCCGCCCATTCCTGCCGCTTGCCAAGGACGCCGTGGAAATAGCGCGGGGTGGGATTGATGAGCCGCGCGTCGGTCACGTCCGCGAGCGCGGACATCGGCACGAGGATCGGGGCCAGAAGCCCCAGGATCGCCGCACCGACCTGTGCCCAGCCTGGCATCAGATCTGCTTTTCCGGCATGTGGACGACCAGACCGTCGAGCGCGTCCGAGACCTTCAGCTGGCAGGTCAGGCGCGACCGGACCGGATCGGGCTGATAGGCGAAATCCAGCATGTCCTCTTCCATCGCGTCCTTCTTCGGCAGCTTGCCGACCCAGGCGGGATCGACATAGACGTGGCAGGTCGAACAGGCGCAGGCACCGCCGCAATCCGCCTCGATTCCGGGGATGCCGTTGTCGCGCGCCCCTTCCATCACGGTCAGGCCGTTCGCGACCTCGACCACATGTTCCTTGCCGCCAAATTCCACATAGGTGATCTTTGCCATGATCTTCCGCCTCTTTCCGGCCTTGTCTTCGGTGTCTGTCAGCCACATAGGCGAAATGGCGCGGATTTGCCAGTGCTGCCCGCACATCGACGACATGATCTTGTCGTCCAGCGGCGATGTTCTATGATTGTTCACACCATATCTATCCAACAGGTCCCCCGCGCCCATGCCCGACTGGCTGACCCCGACGCCCCCGCCCGGCACCTGGCCGCGCCCGCCCGCCGCCCTGCCCCATGTCCGGCTGGACGAACCGCCGCAGGGTGCAAGGGTCTGTGTCGCGGGGCTTGTCCTTGTGCGGCAGCGACCCGGCACCGCCAAGGGCGTCATCTTCCTGACGCTTGAGGATGAAACCGGCGTTGCCAATGTGGTGGTCTGGGCCAAGACCTATGAACGGTTCCGGCGTGCGGTGATTGCCGGGCGGATGCTGCGGGTCACGGGCCGGTTGCAGCGCGAGGCCGGCGTGGTCCATGTGGTGGCCGAGGTGATCGAGGACATCTCGCACATGCTCGACCGGCTTCTGGATCCGTCCTTCCGCCATGACGGCACCCGCGCCGCCGACCAGCCCTGACGAGGCGCAGAAGGCCGGCCTTTCGCGGTCCGGGCTTTGCCGCTATGATCCGCGCCGATCCGGCCCGCGGCAAGACCGACGAGCCACGGGATCGGGCAGCAGGAACCGGGCAGCAGACATCGGGCAGATGATGACATCAGGGCAAACCTCCGCACGGCCGACGCGTCGGTACGGCCTCGTCCCGGTCGTCCTGGCCCTGACGCTGGCTGCCTGCCAGCAGGGCGCGCCCCTGCCCGAGGCGCCGGGCACCGCCGACCTTTCGGCCGAATTGCGGCTGACCGAACCGCCCCGGCGCGAGGGCCAATGCTGGGCCGAGGACATAACGCCTGCCGTGATCGAGACGGTCAGCGAACAGGTGCTGGTGACGCCTGCGGTGACCGATGATCAGGGCCGCGTCACGACCCCCGCCACCTATGCCACCGAAACCCGGCAGCGCATCGTCGAGGACCGCCGCACCGTCTGGTTCCGCACCCCCTGCCTTGACGAGGTGACGGTGGAATTCGTGGCCAGCCTGCAGCGGGCGCTGAAGGCGCGCGGCATCTATCTGGCCCCGGTGACGGGCCAGCTTGACACCGCCACCCGCGAGGCGATCCGGCGGTTTCAGGCGCCGCGCGGCCTGGACAGCGCGCGCCTGTCGCTGGCCGCGGCGCGCGAACTGGGGCTGGCTGCGGCCGACCTGCGGTGACAGACCCATCCACCCTTCGGGATGCGCTGGAACGCGCCGTCACCACGGCCTGGGCCGATCAGGCGGATGGCGCGCATGACCTGGGCCACCTGCGCCGGGTCTGGGCCAATTGCCAGCGCATCGCCGATGCAGATGCGCCCGGGGCCGACCGGGCGGTGCTGATGGCGGCGGCCTATCTGCACGATCTGGTCAACCTGCCCAAGGATCACCCGGACCGCGCCCGCGCCTCGACCCTGTCGTCCGAGGCGGCGGCCGTGGTGCTGCGCGCGCTGGACTTTCCCGCCGACAGAATCGCCGCCACCGCCCATGCGATCGCCGCGCACAGCTTTTCCGCCGGGATCACGCCCGAAACGGTCGAGGCGCGCATCCTTCAGGATGCCGACCGGCTTGAGGCGCTCGGGGCGATCGGGATCGCGCGCCTGTTCTGCGTGGCGGGGGCCATGGGGGCGGCGCTGTTCGACGATGCCGATCCGATAGCGTGCGACCGGCCGCTGGACGACCGTCGTTTCGCGCTGGATCATCTGGAGGTCAAGCTGTTCCCGGTGGCGGCTGGCATGCTGACCGCCGAAGGGCGCCGGATCGCCGCCGAACGGGCCGAGTGGATGGCCCGTTTCCGCAGCCAGCTTCTGGCGGAACTCGGCTGACGCCTGCGACCAATGGAAAGGGGCGGCAGGTTGCCCCGCCGCCCCTTGCCTTTCCGTCAGGCGTGCCGCGCCTATTCGACCGACAGCGCGACAAAGCGCGGGTCGCCCTGGCGACGCACCAGAAGCAGGATCGACTTGCGGCCCGCGTCCTTCGCCTCGGCGATCCGGTCCTCGAGGTCCTGGATGCGCGCCACCTTCTGCTGGCCCGCCTCGGTGATCACGTCGCCCTCGCGCAGGCCCTTGGTGTAGGCTTCGGTCGTCACGTCGACCTCGGTCACGGCAAGGCCCTCGCTGCCCGGCGGCAGGCCAAGTCCGTCGCGCATGTCATCGGTGACGGGAACCACCGTCATCCCCAGAACCTGCGCCTCGGCCGGTTCGGCAGGCGCATCCGGCGCGCCAGCCTCGGCGGTTTCGCCTGCCTCCGCCTCTTCGCGGCGGCCGAGCGTGACCATCAGGGTTTCGGTCTTGCCTTCGCGCATCACGACGACGCGCACCGCCTCGCCCACCGGGGCATCGGCCACGCGACGCACCAGGTCGCGGGTATCGGCCACGTCCTGCCCGTCGAAATTCACGATCACGTCGCCCGCCTGCATCCCGGCATCCTTGGCCGGGCCGTCCGGCACATCGGTGATCAGGGCGCCCTTGGCGGCCTCCAGCCCGATCGCCTCGGCCACGTCGGGGGTCACGTCCTGGATGCGCACGCCCAGCCAGCCGCGGCGCGTCTCGCCAAACTGGCGCAGCTGGTCGACCACCTTGGTCACGACATTCGACGCCATGGAAAAGCCGATCCCGATGGAACCGCCGTTGGGCGACAGGATCGCGGTGTTCACGCCGATCACCTGGCCATCCATGTTGAACAGCGGCCCGCCCGAGTTGCCGCGGTTGATCGCCGCGTCGGTCTGGATGTAATCGTCATAGGTGCCCGACAGCGCCCGGTTGCGCGCCGAAACGATCCCGGCGGAAACCGAAAATCCCTGGCCCAGGGGGTTGCCCATCGCCACCACCCAGTCGCCCACGCGCATCAGGTCCGAATTACCGAAGCTGACGAAGGGAAGCGGGGTTTCGCTTTCCACCTTCAGAAGCGCGATGTCGGTCTTGGGGTCGGTGCCGATGATCGTGGCCTTCAGGCGGTTGCCCGAGAAGAATTCGACCTCGATCTCGTCCGCGCCCTCGATGACGTGGTTGTTGGTGACGATATAGCCATCCTCTGAGATCACGAAGCCCGACCCAAGCGCCTCGGACCGGCGCGGGCCGCGGTTGCCCTGGCCGTCGCGGTCCATGAAGTCGCGGAAGAAATCCTCGAAGGGCGAGCCGGGCGGAACCTGCGGCATGTTGCCCGTCGGCGCCGAGACGACCGAAGAGGTGGTGATGTTGACGACCGAGGGGCTGATCTGGTCAGCCAGATCGGCAAAGCTTTCCGGCGCGCCCCGCGCCCCGGCGGCGCCCGCCTGCCCCAGGGCCAGCGCAAGGCCAAGGGCAAGGGCCGCGAACAGCCCGCTGATGCGCGCGCGCATCGGGGCTTCGGTTCGGGAAATGGCAAGGGAATTCACCGCAAGACTCCTTTTCGGCTTCCATTCCGTCGCACCGGCGTCACCGGCGCGACCACAACTCAACAGGTAGGCACTGCAAATGGCAATGCAAACCCGGTCGCGACCGCTCAATCGCTTGTGATCCAGAGGGGCCAAATGTTTCATCCCCCGCCCGGAAGGGCAAGAGGCACATGCGCCCGTCGGCGCCTTGCCGCGCGGGGTGGGAAAGGCGGCGGCACTGCCCGCCCGCCCCCGTGACGGCGGGTCAGCCAAACTGACAAGGGCCGACGCATGCGCCGGCCCCTGCAGTCAGGCTGTGGTTCGCCCGGGTCGCGGCCTTGGGCTTACTGGCCCGGCGCGGGGGCCTGAACCGAGTCGCTTCTGAGGTATTCGAAGAAGGCGCTGTCGGGTTGCATCACGATCGAGGAATTGCCCGCCCTGAGCGCCCGTTCATAAGCCGTCAGCGACCGCGTGAAGGCGAAGAATTCCGGATCCTGCCCGAAGGCTTCGGCGTAGATCCCGTTGCGCTGCGCATCGGCCTCGCCGCGGACCACCTCGGCCTGCTTGCGCGCTTCCGACGTCAGTTCGACCACGGTCCGGTCGGCGCTGGCGCGGACGCGCTGCGCGGCCTCACCGCCGCGGGCGATTTCATCGGCGGCCTCGCGTTCGCGTTCGGCTCGCATCCGCGCGAAGGTCGCGGCAAGGTTCTGGTCGGGCAGGTCCGTGCGCGTCAGGCGGACGTCGATGATCTCGACGCCGAGGCTCAGCGCCTCCTGCCGGGCGCGGTCGCGGATGCGGTTCATCAGGCCGGTCCGGTCTTCGGACAGCACCGCGTTCGACGGAACGCCGCCGAGGATTTCGCGGATCGCGGAATTGATGATCCGGTCCAGACGGACAAGTGCCGCATCCTCGCCGCCGGGGCCGACGGCCTCGCGGAAGTTGACCAGATCGACGATCCGCCAGCGCGCGAAGCTGTCGACGACCAGACGCCGGTCATCGAGCGGCGTGACTTCCAGCGGCTGCGTCTGCAGGCCAAGGATGCGGTCCTCGTAGCGCACGACTTCCTGGATCAGCGGGATCTTGAAGCCCAGACCCGGCTCTTCCTTGACGGCCTTGACCTGACCGAACTGCAGGACCAGCGCCTTCTCGCGTTCGTCCACGATGAACATCGACGACAGGACCGCCGCGCCCGCGATCACCATCACGGGAAGGATGTAAGCTGCCTTCGTCATCAGTTGCCTCCTCCGGTGACGGTCGAGGCCGCAGCGGTGCCCGCAGGCGGCCGGGCCAGTTCATTCAGCGGCAGGAAGGGCACGACACCCTGCCCCGCCTCGCCCCCCGAGACACCGTCAAGGATGACCTTGTTCATGTCGCCCAGAACCTTTTCCATCGTCTCCAGATACATCCGCCGCCGGGTCACTTCCGGGGCCTTCTTGTATTCTTCGTAGACGGCAAGGAAGCGGCTCGCCTCGCCCTCGGCGTCGTTGACCACGCGGGCGCGATAGGCCTCGGCGTCCTCGACAAGGCGCGCGGCCTCACCGCGTGCGCCAGCGGTGACGCGGTTGGCATAGGCGTCGGCCTCTTTCTCAAGCCGGTCGCGTTCCTGCTGTGCGGCCTGCACGGCGCGGAAGGCGTCGATCACCTCGCTGGGAGGGTCGGCTTTCTGGAAGTTCACCCGCACCACGTTGATGCCCGCATTGTAGCTGTCCAGCGTCTGCTGGATGGCCGCGCGCAGGTCGGTGGCGATCCGGCCCCGGTCGCGGTTCAGGATCGGCGCAAGCTCGGTCCGGGCGATGATGTCGCGCATGGCCGATTCCGACACTGCGCGGATCGTCTCGGCGGGGTCCTTGAGGTTGAACAGGTAATCCTGCGGCGCCGTTTCGTTGATGTTCCAGACCACCTGGAATTCGATGTCGACGATGTTCTGGTCGCGCGTCAGCATCAGCCCGCTGTCCAGTTCGCCGCTGCGGCCGGTGCCGATGTCGGTCTGGCGTTCGCCGGTCACCTGAAGGATCTCGGCGGTGACAAGGGGCCAGGGCGCAAAGTTCAGGCCCGGCTGGCCGATGTTCGAGAATTCGCCCAGGAACAGTTCGACCGAACGTTCTTCGGGCTTGACGGTGTAGAAGGACATGAAGGCCCAAAGCCCCGCCGCCGCAAGCGCGGCAAGGCCAAGCCCCTGGCGGGTGAACAGCGGACCCATCGGATTGCCGCCCGGCCCTCCCGGCCCGCGCCCGCCACCGCCGGTGCGGCCCTTGCCGCCCATCAGCACGCGAAGCTGTTCCTGCCCCTTCTTCATGATCTCGTCGATCTCGGGGATCTGCGGGCCTTCCTGCCCCGGCCTGCGCGGGCCGCGCCCGTCATTGCCGCGGCCGTCGCGATCATCGCCGCCGCCGCCACCGCCGCCCCAGGGTCCACCGTTAGACATGCCTCTTCCCTATCTCGTTGTCGTCTTGTGCTAACTGGTCATTCCGCCGCGAAAATCAAGTTTTCCGCACCGGATTCCGCATCGTCACCAGTTCTTCCGACATGGTCGGATGCACGGCGACGGTGCGGTCGAAATCTTCCTTGGTCGCGCCCATCTTCACCGCGATGGCGGCAAGCTGGATCATCTCGCCCGCGCCGGGGCCGACGATGTGGCATCCCAGCACGCGGCGCGTGGCCTGCGAGACGATCAGTTTCATCAGCACCCGGTCGGGCCGGCCCGCGAACAGGCTCTGCATCGGACGGAAGGCTGCGGCATAGACCTCGATCGGTTCCCGGTCGCGCGCGGCTTCCTCGGTCAGGCCCACGGTGCCCAGTTCCGGCTGGGTGAAGACGGCGCTGGCCACAAGCTCGTGATCGGCCTTGCGGGGCCGGCCATTGAAGACGGTATCGGCAAAGGCATGCCCTTCGCGGATCGCGACCGGGGTGAGGTTGATGCGGTCCGTGACATCGCCCACGGCATAGATCGAGGGCACTGCCGTCTGGCTGTAGTCATCCACGATGATCTCGCCATTGCGGCCAAGGGCCACGCCCAGGGCTTCAAGCCCGAGCCCGGCGGAATTGGGCCTGCGTCCGGTGGCGTAAAGCACCAGGTCGAATTCCCGTTCGCTGCCGTCGGTGGCGACCGCGCGAATGCCTCCGCCGGTCTTTTCCAGGCGGATCACGTCGGTGCCGCAGTGGATGGCCACGCCATTGGCCTGCATGGCGTTCGCGACATGGCCGCGCGCCTCGTCGTCGAAGCCGCGCAGGATCTGCGCGCCCCTGTAATATTGCGCGACATTCACCCCCAACCCATTAAGGATGCAGGCGAATTCGCTGGCGATGAAGCCGCCGCCCACCACCAGCGCGCGGCGCGGCAACGATTCGAGCTGAAACATCTCGTTCGAGGTGACGGCCAGTTCGGCGCCGGGAATGTCGGGCACGAAAGGCCGCCCGCCGGTGGCGATGAGGATATGCGCGGCCGTCAGGCGCCGCCCGTCGGCCAGTTCGACCGTATGGGCATCGGCAAGGGTCGCGCGCTGGTCGAAGACGGTGACGCCCGCCCCCGACAGCCCGCCGCGATAGGCGGCCTCCAGCCGCGACAATTCGGCCTCCAGCTTGCCCCGGAACGCGGTCCAGTCGAAGCCGCCCGCCGTGACATCCCAACCATAGGCGCGGGCGTCCTCGATCGCGCCGGGATATTCGCTGGCATAGACCATCAGCTTTTTGGGCACGCAGCCCCGGATCACGCAGGTGCCGCCCATGCGGTATTCCTCGGCCAGCGCCACTTTCGCGCCCCCTTCTGAGGCCGCGATGCGCGCCGCGCGCACCCCGCCCGAGCCGCCACCAATTACAAACAGGTCGAAGTCAAAAGCCATACGGTCAATCCAGGTCGGCAAAGATGTTGTCGGTCGGGGCGAATTCCACCCGGTCGTCACTGACGGTGCCCGCGTTGATGTCGCGTACCGTCACGCGGCCATCGCCATGGCCGATCACCACGATGTCGCAGATGTCGATGAACAGCCCGTTTTCCACCACGCCGGGGATCTGGTTCAGGACCATCGCCAGCTGGCGCGGGTTGCCGATGCGCTTGAGGTGCAGGTCGATGATGTAATTCGCCTCGTCGGTGACCAGCGGCGCCTCGCCGTTCATGCGCAGCGTGCAGTCGCGGTTCATCACATCCATGCTGACCAGAGTTTCCTCGATCAGCGCCTTGGTGGTCTGCCAGCCGAAGGGAATGACCTCGACCGGCAGCGGGAAGGCGCCAAGCTGCGTCACCTCCTTGGCCGCGTCGGCGATCACGATCATCTGGTCGCTTGCCGTGGCCACGATCTTTTCCTGCAGCAGCGCCGCACCGCCGCCCTTGATCAGGTTCAGGCCGGGATCGAACTCGTCTGCCCCGTCGATCGTCAGGTCCAGCCATTTCGCGTCATCCAGGCTGACCACCGGGATGCCCAGTTGCCGCGCCAGTTCCGCGGTGCGGGTCGAGGTAGGCACGCCCTGAACGCGGATGCCCTCCTCGCGGATACGTTCGGCAAGGCAGCGCACCATCCAGGCCGCCGTCGATCCGGTGCCGAGGCCCAGCTTCATGCCGTCCTCGACGAAATCCACCGCGCGTTTGGCGGCAACGAACTTGGCCTTGTCGATGGGCGACAGATCGGCGGACATGGGCGGGCTCCTCTGGCAGAAGGGGGCGTTGGCTGACCCGCGTTATAGGGAAAGCCTCGCCCGCGCGCGAGGGCAAAACGCGCAGGCGCCCGACGCGGCCCCGATCGCCGCCGCGAAAAGGGCGTTTGCGGCCCGCGCGCCCACGCCGTGTTTCATCCTTGTGCAACTGCGCAATTCCCCGCGGCACCGCCGCGCCACGGTCGTCAAGGGCGGTGCAGCGTCGCTTTCCGGCGCGCATGTCCGGGGTGGACGGGCCGACAGTGGTCGGCAAAGGAGCCCCCGCCGATGTATGTCCTTCATTACGCCCCCGACAATGCCTCGCTGATCATCCGGCTCGCGCTGGACGAGTTGCGCCTGCCCTACCGCACCGCACTGGTCGACCGGCGCGTGCGGGCGCAGGACAGCCCGGCCTACCGGGCGCTGAACCCCGCCGGGCTGATCCCGACGCTGGAAACGCCCGACGGCCCGATCAGCGAGACCGGCGCGATCCTCGTGTGGCTGGCCGATCGCCACGGCGGCGGGCTGTTCCCGGCGGTGGATGCGCCAGACCGGGCCCGGGCCTTGAAGTGGCTGTTCTTCATGGCCAACACCGCGCATGCCGACCTGCGTCAGGTCTTCTACCCCCATCTGTACGTGACCGATGAAGGGCGGGCAGGCCATGCGGCGCTGGCACGGGCGCGGATGATCCGCAGCTTCGGGATCCTCGATCAGGCGGCGGCGGCGGCGCCCGCGCTGTTCGACCCGCCCTCGATCCTGTCGATCTATGTGGCGGCCATGATGCGCTGGTCGCAGCTTTACCCCCCGGATGACTGCGACTGGTTCCACCCCGAGGATTTTCCGGCACTGGGGCGGCTGGCGACGGAGCTTGAGAAACGGCCCTGCGTCACGGCCCTTTGCGTCGCCGAAGGGATGACACCCCGGCCCTTTACCCGACCGGCGCCGCCCTCACCGCCCGAGGGAGCGGCGCTTTAGACCCGCGTGGCTGGCCTGGCAGGCACCGGGAATGGCGCATTTCATCGGCGCATGTCGGTTTTCAGCCTTGCCTGCGGGGGCCGCTGGCGCATCTTGGGCGGGCGCAGAACAGCACCCGGATGGCCGCCCAATGTTCCTTTCCGTCTTTGACATCTTCAAGGTGGGCGTCGGCCCGTCGTCCAGCCACACGATGGGGCCCATGGTGGCCGGGGCGCGGTTCCTCAACAAGCTGCGCGCCAGCCCCTTCCAGTTCGCCGGGCTGAAGGCCAGCCTGCACGGCTCGCTCGCCTTCACCGGCGTGGGCCATGCCACGGACCGGGCGACGATCCTCGGGCTGGCCGGTTTCCGCCCCGACAGCTATGACGCCGCAAAGGCCGATGCTGCGCTGACCCGTATCCGCGAGACGAAGCGGATCGAGGTCGATGGTCTGCCGCCGCTGGCCTTCGATCCGTCCTCGGACCTGCTGTTCGACTATGGCCCGAACCTGCCGGGCCACGCGAACGGGATGATCCTGAAGGCGACCGACGCGCAGGGCGACGTGATCCTTCAGGAAACCTATTATTCGATCGGCGGCGGCTTCGTGCTGACTGAGTCCGAACTGGCCATGGGCGAGGCGGCAAAGACCCGTGCCAGCTGCCCCCATCCGTTCGAATCCGGGGCCGAGATGCTGCGCATGGCGGCGGAGTCGGGCCTGTCGATCGCGCAGATGAAACGTGCGAACGAACTCTGCTTCCGGTCAGCCGCCGAGCTTGACAGCGGCATCGCGCGGATCTGGCAGGTGATGAACGACTGTATCGACCGGGGCATGAAGGGCGAAGGCATCCTGCCCGGCGGGCTGAAGGTGCGCCGTCGCGCCAAGGGCATCCATGACCAGCTGATCGCCGAACGCGGGCTGAACCTGACCGCGCCGCACACGATCAACGACTGGATGAGCGTCTATGCGATGGCGGTGAACGAGGAAAACGCGGCCGGCGGACAGGTCGTGACCGCGCCCACCAACGGGGCCGCGGGCGTGGTGCCGGCGGTGCTGCGCTACTGGCTGGACCATGTGCCCGGGGCGCATCCCTCGCGTATCGGGGATTTCCTGCTGACCGCCGCGGCCATCGGGGGCCTGTGCAAGCACAATGCCTCGATCTCGGGGGCGGAATGCGGTTGCCAGGCCGAGGTGGGATCGGCCAGCGCGATGGCGGCGGCGGGGCTTTGCGCTGTTTTGGGCGGCACGCCCGAACAGGTGGAAAACGCCGCCGAGATCGCGCTTGAGCATCACCTGGGCATGACATGCGACCCGGTGAAGGGGCTTGTGCAGGTGCCCTGCATCGAACGCAACGGCCTGGGTGCGATCAAGGCGGTATCCGCCGCCTCGCTGTCGATGCGAGGCGACGGCAAGCATCTGGTCAGCCTTGACGCCTGCATCGAGACGATGCGCCAGACCGGCCACGACATGCACGAGAAATACAAGGAAACCTCGCTTGGCGGGCTGGCGGTGAACGTGCCGAACTGCTGAACATGGAAGCGCCCCCGGGCGTGCCGGGGGCATCCTCAGATCAGCACGAAGTCGGCGGCGGTCAGTGCCGTGCCATCGGCCAGATCGACGATCAGCGTGCGCCCGCCCGTCGCGTTGCCGTTGACATCGAACCACAGTTTGCCGTCGGACTGACGGTAAAGAAAGCGGTCGTCGGCATCCCCGGCAAAAGCCCTTGCCGCAAACGACTCGGCAGCAAGGGCGCCGCGCACGAGCCCGCCGCCGAAACCCGCCACGCCGATCTCGATCCGGTCACCGGTGGCGAAGTCCGTGATGACGTTGCCGGTATCCGTCCGTTCGAGGAAGACGAAGCGGTCGTTGCCCTCGCCCCCTTCCAGCGTGTCCCGTCCCCTGCCGCCGATCAGCCGGTCGCGCCCCTCGATGCCAGCCAAAAGGTTGCCGCGGGTGTCGCCGGTCAGGCGGTCGTTGAAGGTTGAACCCTCGACCGCCTCGACATTGCGCAGCCTGTCGGTGTTGCCCGCGCCGTCCCGGCCGGTTCCAAGCGCGAGGTTGACCGTCACCGCCGCCAGCGAATTCCAGTAGCTGACGGTGTCGAACCCGCCCCCGCCATCCACCGTATCGGCCCCGCCCCGGCGATAGTTCGGCGTGTAGATGTCGCCGAACTGGTCGGGGCTGATCCAGTTGTCGCTGTCGCTTCCGGTCAGCCGGTCGGCAAAGTTCGATCCACCCATGTGTTCGATGCTGACCAGCGTGTCATTGCCTTCGCCCCGGGCCGTGCCATTGCCCAGATCGACGACAACGGCATTCGCCGTCCGGCCGAACCAGATGAAATCCTCGCCGCCGCCGCCGTTGATCAGGTCATCGCCACGCTCGCCGGAAAAGCTGTTGTCGGCGCCGTTGCCGAAAAGCCGGTCATCGAACCGGCTGCCCACCACGCGTTCGACGGTCTGGAACCGGTCGGTGTTGCCCCAGCCGTCGATGGCCTGTCCCGTGCGGAAATCGAACAGGATCCCGGCCGGATCGTTCCGGTAGTCGATCCTGTCGCGGCCCTCGCCCCCGATGAACAGATCGTTGCCGCTGCTGCTCCACAGACCGTCGTTGCCGCCAAGGCCCCGAACCGTGTCATTGCCGCCGTAAAGAAAGATGTCGTCGCCCTCGTCCGTGCCGATGAGCAGTTCCGAACGGTTCGTTCCCTCGATCAAGGCCATCGTACATACCCCTTTGGTGGGTCAACTGGTCAACTTTCCGCATGACATACCACATCCCGCGGCCAAAGTAATTGGCCCGTGCCGGTGCCGGTGCCGGTGCCGCCGATGGTGGCGCCGCCTCAGACCAGAAGGATATCGTTCGCCGTCAGTGTCGCCCCGGGCTGGAGATCGGCGATCAGCACCGGCGCGGCGGCGCCGTTGCCGTCCCTGTCGAACCACAGCGTCTTGTCGGTGGTACGAAAGACGAAACGGTCGTCGGCATCCTGCGCGCGGTTGTCGTCGCGCGCGCGGAACCGGCCCGCTGACAAGGCACCGGGGGCAAGCCCTGCCCCGAAGCCGCTGGCGCTGATGAGGAAGATGTCGTTGTTGCCCGCGACATACGCGAAATCGGTGATCCGGTCGCCGCCTTCGGCGCTGGAGGCATAGATGAAGGCGTCGTTGCCCCCGCCCCCGGACAGAAGGTCCGCCCCGCCGCCGCCGTCGATGCGGTCGTTGCCGTTTCCGCCCGAAATCGTGTCGGCCAGCCCGAAGCCGCGCAACGTGTTCGCCAGCGCGTCGCCCGTGATCCGGTCTGCGCCGCCGCGCGATCCGTGGACCGTCTCGAACCCCAGATAGACGTCGCCTGCAGCGCGGCCCGTGCCATCGGTTCCGTTGCTGAGGTCCACGACGACGGCGGCTCCGTTGAAGAAATCAAGGATATCGGCCCCGCTGCCGCCCTGGATCGTTTCGGCCTCGCGGCCCGGTCGGGCGATGTCGGCATCTGCACCAAGGTCGATCAGCCCGTCCACGGTTCCGCTGCGGCCCTCGAAGATGTCCGCGCCACGCCCGAACCGCAGGTCGCCCACGATCAGCCCCCGGTTGATCACGATCTCGGTCGCGACGGCGTCGTTATCTGAAAGAGCCGCCCTTTCGCCCTCGATCAGGCCGGTGTTGCGGATGCGCAGGGTTTCCGTGGTCGAACCGCTGCCGCGAAGGATGGCGCTTCCATCGGCGGAATAGACCGTGCCGTGATTGGTGAAGCTGCTGTAGGATCCGGTGCCGGTTCCCGCGAAGCTGACGCCGGTCAGACCGCCCAGGATTTCACCCGCGTTGAACACGCGGGCATTCCGCCCGGTTATTTCCAGCCCCGAGAAGACACCGTTCAGCATCCCGGTGTCGGACACCTGCACCACGGTGTTGGAGAAGTTGGTCGCCCCGGTCGAGATCACGACCGCGCGCACGGCGTGGACGATCCCGGCCGTATAGACGTAGTTTCCCGGCGTGGTGCCCGAGATCGCCACAGGCCCGGTCGCCCCGACGACCCCCGTGCGCGTGACAAGGACGCTGTTGTCCGCGTTCAGGTCGACAAGGGCAGACCTGTAGCCCGTGATGTAAAGCATGGCCGTTCCCTTTGTTTCAGGGCGTGCCGGACGTGCCCGGCACGCGATTGTTCATGGCACCCCACCGCGATCAGATCAGCACGATGTCGCCCGCAGTCAGCGTGGCGCTGGCCTGAAGGTCGGCCACCAGCAAAAGCCCGCCCGCCGCGCTGCCGTTCGCGTCGAACCACAGCGTCTTGTCGGTGGTGCGGAAGATGAAGCGGTCATCGGCATCGAGCGCCCGGTTGCTCGCGCGGGCGACGAATTGGTCGGGGTCAAGCGCCCCGGCTCGCAGCCCGCCGCCAAAGGCGCTGGCCTTGATGTGGATGTCGTCGTTCCCCCGGCCGAAATCGGTGATCGTGTCGCCGCCCTGCACGCGGGCGAGGTAGATGAAATCATCCGCCCCCGCGCCACCCGTCAGCGTATCCCGCCCGGCCCCGCCGGTCAGCCGGTCCGCCCCGCCATTGCCGCGCAGAACGTCCGCCCCCGCACTGGCCAGCAGGACGTCAAGCCCCGCGCCGCCTGCCAGCAGGTCGTTACCGGTTCCGCCATCAAGGGAATCGTTCCCCGCCCCGCCGGTCAGCGTGTCGTTGCCCGCCATCCCTTCCAGCGTATCGTTGCCGCCGAAGCCTGCGATGGCGTTCGCGTCGCCCGTCCCGCGCAACTGGTCTGCCCCGGCTGCCGAACCAAGGATATCCTCGAACCCGGTCAGGCTGTCCGAACCCGCCGCCCCGGTGTTGGTGCCCGAGCCGTCCAGAAACACCCGGACGCCGGTCGAGGCGGAAAAATCCAGAAGGTCGCGCCCGTCCCCGCCGATCGCCACATCCCGCGCGGCACCCGGCGCATAGGTATCGTTTCCGGCGCCGAGGTCGACGGTGCCCACGATCGTCCCGCGCGCGTTGTCCAGCCTGTCATCCCCGGCGCGGGTGAAGACATCGCCCACCATGCGACCGCTGTTCGTGATGATTTCGCGCACGGTGGAGCCCGCGTCGAAGGGCGCGTAAGAGACGACCTCGCCCAGGATCAGGCCGCTGTTGACGATCTCCATCGTCCCGGCGGGGGACGACAGGACCGTGACGCCCGCGACACCGCCGACGATGCGGCCGCTGTTGACCAAAACCGCCTTCTCGTCCGGCGCATCGATGAAAAAGCCGACCGCGTAGTTCGGTCCGAAGATCGCCCCGGCGTTGTCGATCCTGGCCCGGTTTCCCAGCACGGCCGCGCCCAGGTTGAAACCCGAAACCGCGCCGCCCGCATGGACCGTCAGCGTATTGTCCGCCGCGAATTCCGAACCGAGGACGATCCCGCTGGAAGACCCGCGCACCGTGCCCTCCACGATGACCTCGTATCCCGATCCCTCGCCCGCAATCCCGTTGCGGAAAAGGGATTCGACGACAATCCCGGTCATCACGATCGCCCCCTCGTCGATCGGGGAAAGCTGGATGGCGTCATCCAGGCCGCTTTCGATATCCGTATAGGGTACGCGCAATGCCATGGCGGGTGTCTCCGGAAAATGATTTTCGCCGCGGCGTCGCATGCCGGGCCTGATGGCAAAGAAGATGCCTGCCTACCGGGCCTGTGGCAAGTCTGGTGCAGAGAGGCCCCGCGTGCCGCTTTCGCGATGGACGCCGTTCCGGGCAGCCGCTAGGACTGGCGGCATGGGAAACGCCGCACCGATCTCTGCCATTCCTTATGGCGACCGCCCCGTCGCGGGGGTGCTGCTGATGCTTGCCTTCTGCGTGCTGGCGCCGCTGCTGGACGTGGCGGCGAAACTGTCGGCCGACACGATCCCCGTGGGCCAGGTCACGCTTGCGCGGTTCTTCTTCCAGGGCCTCCTGATGATCCCGGTCGCGCTGGTGATGGGCCTGTCGTGGCGGATCGGGCGCGGCATGGCGGGGATGCTGTTCCTGCGCGCGGTGCTTCTGGTCCTGTCGACTTATTGCTTCATCGCGGGGATCGCGGTGATGCCGATTGCCGACGCGCTGGCCATCGTCTTTGTCGAACCTTTCATCCTTCTGTTCATCGGCAAGATCCTGTTCGGCGACGAGGTGGGGCCGCGGCGGATCGCGGCCTCGGTCGTGGGGTTCGGCGGGGCGATGCTGGTGATCCAGCCGGCCTTCGCCAATTTCGGGCTGGTGGTTCTGTATCCGCTGGGGACGGCCTTCCTGTTCGCCGCCTACATGCTGGTGACGCGGGCGATGTCGAAGGGAATCCATCCGGTGACGATGCAGCTGCACACGTCGCTCGCCGGCGTGCTGCTTTGCGCCCCGGTGATCGCGCTGGCGGATGGATCGGGGATTGCCGAGCTCGACCCGGTGATGCCGCAGGGCATCGTCTGGCTGTGGCTGTTCGGCGTAGGGTTCTGGGCCGGGGTCAGCCACATGTGCATGACCTATGCGCTGAAGTTCGCCCCGGCCTCGACCGTCGCGCCGCTGCATTATTTCGAGATTCCGGTGGCGGTGATCCTGGGCTATCTGATCTTCAGCGACTTCCCAAATCCGCTGACCTGGGTCGGGATCGCGATCATCGTCGGATCGGGGCTTTATGTGATCTGGCGCGAACAGGTGGCCGCACGCAAGCGGCGCGCCACCCAGTCGATGACGGACGCCACCTTCTGACGGCGGCGCTGCCTAGGGCCCGACCAATGCCGCAAGCACCGACCTGAGCCGCTTGCGCGGCAGGATCACCACCATCCCCGGCCCGTCGAATTCCAGCCGCACCCGGCGTGCGATCGCCTCGTTCGAGGTGCCGATGCGGCCGTCGGGGGCCAGGGTCAGCCCGTCGATCGGCCAGCGCAGGCCCTCGGACCGCCCCTCGATCCGGGTCAGGGGGAACAGCGACAGCCGGTCGCCGGGAGCAAGCCGCAATGTCAGGTCGCGCGGCGCGGCAAAGACGGCGTCGCGTTCACCCAGCAGGATGCAGGGCGGCCCGGCGCCGCGCTGGACAAGCGCGCTAAGGACGGCCAGTTCGTGATCAAGCCGTCCGCCAAGCACCCCGAGCGCCAGAACGAAGGGCGCCGCCACATGCCGCAACGCCTTGTCGAAATCCGTGGTTTCCTGTTCGGCGACGGGATGGATCACGCCCGCCGGAAGCGCGCGGCGCATGTCGTCGGAGAGAGAGTCCATGTCGCCGATCACGGCAACGGGCGGGATGCCCGCGCGCAGCAGATGCGCGGCGCCGCCATCCGCCGCCACGGCAACGGGCGCGAGCCGCATCGCCAGCGCCAGATCCCGGCGCCGGACCGGGCCACCCGCGACAAGCGTGACGCCCTGCAAAGATTCGACAATCGGTTGATTCATGCGGATACTGTTCTCAATTAAGGCAAGGTTGGCGGGTCGGGGCCATAATCAATCCTTCAAATTACCCCTATCTGTCCACGGAATCGAACGCCAGCGACGTAGATTGGGTCGGTGACTTTGTAGAAGGCGAGCATCCGATGGTGGGCGCGAGTAAAATCCTCACGGTGTCCTACGGCACCTTCTCCTGCACGTTGGAGGGGTTCGACGACCCTTTCAACACGATGAAGGCGATTGCCGAGTACTTCCGCGACCTCGCAGCCGAAGATCGCTATTTCGGTGCCGAGCCGCCGCAACCCGACGCGGCCATGCTGCACCGGATCGCCGAACGCGAAATCCAGCGCCGGGTCGAGGCGAAGATCCAGGAAAACGGGGTGATCCTGCGGGCGGGCGAGGCGGATGCCTCTGTCCCGGCGCAGGCGCCTCTGGCGTCCCCGGCGGCGGTTGCCGATGCGGTCGCAGATGTCGGTGAGGCCAAAGCGGCCGCTTCGCCCGAAGCCCCCACCGCCGAGCCTGTCGCGGAAGCCCCGGCAGCAGAGCCGGTGGCGGAAGCGTCGCGGCCTGTCGTCCATATCCCCGCCCGCGAACCGCAACCTGCCCCGGCCGCAGCCCCCGTGCTGCACGATCAGGCCGAGATTTCGGAAAGCGTGGCGGCCAAGCTTGCCCGCATCCGTGCCGCCCAGGCAGCAGCCCAGACTGGACAGGCTGGGACGGCGACGACCATCGCCGCGTCGGTCGCGGCCCCTGTGGCTGCACCCGCTTTGGAGGACGCTCCGGTTGCCGAGGCGCCCGCAGCCGCAACGCTTCCTTCCGATGACGAATATTCCGAGGATCAGCACGCCGGGTTCGCCGCAGGCGACGAGGTGGCCGATGTGCTGTCGTCCCTCTCCGAAGAGGTAGCCGACACGACGCCGGAAACGGTTGCCGATGAAGTGGCCGAAGACCTGCTGCCCGAAACCGAGGCGCGCGCCGACGATCTTTCCACGGGCGACCTGAACGACATCCTGCCCGAGGATTATGCCGAGGCGGTCGAGGATGCCATCGCCGATGACCTGCAAGAGCTTTCGGCGCCGTCCGCGGAAGCCGAGGCCGTGACATACGAAGAAGACGACCTGTCGTCGATCCTCGCGCAGCTTGAGACCCCCGCCGAACCGGAGGCCACCGCGTCGCCTTTGATGGGCGAGGCGGATGACGACGAAGATCTTGCCATCCTGGACGACCTGAAGCCGCAGGCCGATCCGGTCGGGGCGGACATCGCCGAACCGGAGGCCCCGCTTGCGGCGGCCGTTGCCGAAGACCGGCTGGAAGAACTGGGCGAAGATGTGGCCGAAGATGTGGACGGCGATGCGGCCGGGGACGCGGCGGGGGATGCCGCCGGGGGTCGTGACATCTGGGCCGAGGAAGCCGAGGACCCGTCCACCGGATTCGACGACGAGGATGATCCGGTCATCGAACCCGCAGCGCAGGACGCCGCAGCGCCCGAAGTGCAGGCTGCGGAAGCCGTCGAGGCCGACACGGATGCCGACGCTGCAGACAGCGAAGCCGCGCCGGTCGCCGCAAAGATCGAACGTGCCCGCGCGCGGGTGATCAAGGTGCGCCGTGTGACCCCTGCCGAAGGTCGAACCGCGCCGCAGGACACCGCCGAACCGCCGGTCGCTGCCAACGAGGACACGCAGGCCAAAGACACGCAGGCCAAAGACACGCAGGCCGAGGAAACGCAGGCCGAGGAAACGCAGGCCGAGGACTGGCCAACCGAAGCCGCCGGCGCCGATCCGGCTGACGGCCGACTGTCGCCCGAAGCCGAAGCCGATCTGATGCGCGAACTGTCCGCGCTCGAGGATGAGGCCGAGGCGCCCCCGGCGTCCGGCTCTGTCCGCCCCGCGCGCCCGGTGCTGCCGACCCGTCCGGGACGGCGCACGCTGGAACGCAGTTCCGGCGAGGATGCCGTGACCCGGCTGATCGCCAAGACCGACAGCGAGATGCATGGGCCGGAAAACCGCCGCCGTTTGTCGGCGATTGCCCATCTCAAGGCGGCGGTCGCAGCGACGGTGGCCGAACGCAAGGTCGCGGGCGAGGCGAAATCCTCGGACAACGATCGCATCGACCCCTACAAGAGCGACCTGTCGCGCATCGTCCGCCCGGCGCCCGGCGAGGGGACACGCACGGTCGGGGCGACCGATCGGCCGACGCCGCTTGTCCTGGTGTCCGAACAGCGCGTGGACCGCCGCGCCTCGGACGGCGCGGCCCCGGCGCAAGCGTCCCCTGTGGCGTCGCCTGTAGCGTCTCCGGTGCCAGCCCCCGCCTCCGTCGGGCCGATCCGTCCGCGCCGTATCGTCGCCGGTGGCGCGGCGGCGGCGGTGGCCGACGATTTTGACGACGAGGACGACGACATCGCCGGCGATGACGCCAACATCTTTGTCGACAACGCCGGTTTCGCGGAATTCGCCGACCGCCTGGGCGCCGAAAGCCTTTCGGAACTGCTGGAGGCCGCAGCGGCCTATACCGCGACCGTCGAGGGCCGCCCGCATTTCACCCGGCCGCAGATCATCCGCCAGGTGAACGCGATCCAGAGCGTTGAGATCCCGTCACGCGAGGACAGCCTGCGCAGCTTCGGCAACCTGCTGCGTGCGGGCAAGATCCAGCGCGTCAAGCGTGGCCAATATGCGCTGACGGACCTGTCGCACCTTCTGTCCGAGGCAAAGAAGCTCACCGGCTGACCGAAGCCGCGTCCGAACCCGTGGGTCGAGGGCTGCCACCCTCCCCACCGATCAGGCGGAGGGGCCCGGCCCTTCCGCCTTTTCCTTTTCGGCGCGGGTCACGGCCTCGGGGTCGGGCTGGCCCACGCCGCGAAAGATTGCCCGGAAGGGCATCGCCCAAAGGAAGCCCAGAACCACATAGACAAGGAACTCGGCCCAGATCGGCAGCCGGCCGAAGGTCCGGTCGGCCCAGTTCACCAGCGTCACCGCCGCCACAACATAAAGCGGCAGCCCCACGACCAGGATCAGGAGCGACAGCCGCTTGCGGGTCTTGTAGCGCAGGGCCATCGGATCAGTCCGCGAAGGGATCGGTGACAAGGATCGTGTCGTCGCGTTCCGGGCTGGTGGAAAGCATCGCGACGGGGCACTGGATCAGCTCTTCGATCCGGCGCACATATTTGATTGCCGCACCCGGCAGATCGGCCCAGGACCGCGCGCCTTCGGTCGATTCATGCCAGCCTTCGATTTCCTCGTAGACCGGCACACAACGCGCCTGCTGATCGGCGGCGATCGGAAGGTAATCCAGCCGCTTGCCGTCAAGGTCATAGCCCACGCAGATTTTCAGCACATCGAACCCGTCCAGCACGTCCAGCTTGGTCAGCGCGATGCCGTTGATGCCGGAAATGGCGCAAGTCTGGCGCACCAGCGCGGCGTCGAACCAGCCGCAACGGCGCTTGCGCCCGGTCACGGTGCCGAACTCGCGCCCGCGGCTGCCCAGGCGTTCGCCGGTGTCGTCCTGAAGTTCGGTCGGGAACGGGCCTTCGCCGACGCGGGTCGTGTAGGCCTTGACGATACCCAGGACGAAGTCGATGGCATTGGGGCCAAGGCCCACGCCCGTCGCCGCCTGACCGGCGATCACGTTCGAGGAGGTGACATAGGGATAGGTGCCGAAGTCGATATCCAGAAGCGAACCCTGCGCGCCTTCGAACAGGATGCGTTTGCCCGCGCGGCGCATCTCGTTCATCACCTTCCAGACCGGGGCGGCATAGGGCAGGATCTGCGGCGCGATCTCGTTAAGGCGCGCGATGGTGGCGTCACGGTCGATCGGTTCCAGCCCGAGGCCCGCGCGCAACGCGTTGTGATGCACAAGCGCCCGATCGACCCGCAGTTCCAGCGTGGCCTGATCCGCCAAATCCGCCACCCGGATCACCCGGCGGCCGACCTTGTCTTCATAGGCCGGGCCGATGCCGCGACCGGTGGTGCCGATCTTGGCCTTCGATCCCGTCGCCTGCGCCTCGCGCGCGCGGTCCAGCTCGCCGTGATAGGGCATGATCAGCGGCGTGTTTTCCGCGATCATCAGCGTTTCGGGGCTGATCTCGACGCCCTGCTCGCGGATCTTGGCAATCTCGTCCACCAGATGCCAGGGATCGAGAACCACACCGTTGCCGATGACCGAAAGCTTGCCGCCGCGCACCACGCCCGAAGGCAGCGCGTTCAGCTTGTAGACCTTGCCGTTGATCACCAGCGTGTGGCCCGCGTTGTGGCCGCCCTGAAAGCGCGCGATCACATCGGCGCGTTCCGACAGCCAGTCGACGATCTTGCCCTTGCCCTCGTCGCCCCATTGGGCGCCCACGACAACCACGTTGGCCATAATCGGAGATCCTTCCCGCGTCAGGTGAAACCGCTGCCCCTATAAAGAACGCGTCCCCGACAGGAAACAGCAAAATCGACGCGGCGCGGTCCCGGCGTATCGATCCCTTGACCAGTCCGGGCCGGGCGCGGCAGGGTGCGCGGGCCGGAACGGGTGACGGAACGGGTAAGGGGGGGCCGGATCATGGGGATACTGCTGCGCTGGATCGGGGCCTTTGCATTGCTGACGGCCACCTTCAACCCAACGGACTGGAACTATGTCCGCTGGGTGCAGGCGAATTTCTCGGACCAGATGGCGCTGGCGGTCTTTCTGGGGCTGATCCTTGGCGTGGGCTACATGGTCTATGGGGTGGCGACCCTGCGGTCGATCGGGGCGTTCGGGATCATCCTCGTGGGCGCGATCTTCGGCGCGGGGCTCTGGGTGCTGCATGACTGGGGCCTTATGACGCTGGCCAACCGCAGCCTGAACCTGTGGCTGGCGATCCTTGCGCTGTCGCTGATCCTCGGAATCGGCCTGTCCTGGTCGATCTTGCGGCAGAAACTGTCGGGCCAGGCCAGCGTGGACGAAATCGAGGGCTGACGCGTATCACCCCGCGCCCCTTCACCCTTGCGCGCCCCCGCCCTTCCGCCTAGATAGGCGCGTCAGCATCCGGAAGGCCCCATGGAAAACGTCATCCTCACCATCCATCTGATCCTCGCCCTGCTTCTGATCGGCGTCGTGCTTCTGCAACGCTCGGAAGGCGGCGGGCTTGGCATGGGCGGCGGTGGCGGCGCTATCTCTGGGCGCAGCGCAGCCAATGCGCTGACCAAGCTGACCTGGGTCTTTGCGATCGCCTTCATCATCACCTCGATCACGCTGACGATCATCGCCGCGAAGAATTCCGCAGGCTCCTCGGTCGTGGACCAGATCGGCGGCGAGGCGCCCGCCCCGGCCACGGCGCCGGTCGCACCCTCGCTTGGCACCGACCTGCTGCCGCCGTCGGACCCGACCGCGCCGCTGACGCCCCCGCGCGTCGAGGAACCGGCCGCGCCCGCCCCTGCAGAACCCGCGCCCGCCCCCGCCGCCCCGGCGGAAGGCAGCGCGCCCGCCCCGGCTCCGGCTCCTGCTGCTGGCAACTAAGCCCGACCTCGGGCCATCCGGCCCGAAAACCACAACCTTTTGTCGGCAGCCGGCATAATCCACCATCATCTTGCGGTCCGGTTGCGCGGGCCCTTGGGTTCGGCTATAGGTCGACTCCCGTGATGCTGTGATTCCTTGCAGCCGAATCGCAACCGAACGATTTCACGGGAGGCCACATGGCACGCTTCATTTTCATCACCGGCGGCGTGGTTTCGTCCCTTGGCAAGGGCCTGGCCTCGGCGGCGCTCGGGGCGCTGTTGCAGGCGCGGGGCTATTCGGTGCGGTTGCGCAAGCTCGACCCCTATCTGAACGTCGATCCCGGCACGATGTCGCCCTTCGAACATGGCGAGGTCTTCGTGACCGATGACGGCGCCGAGACGGACCTGGACCTTGGCCACTACGAACGCTTCACCGGCGTGCCCGCGCGCAAGACCGATTCCATCTCGTCGGGCCGGATCTACATGAACGTGCTGGAGAAGGAGCGGCGCGGCGACTACCTGGGCAAGACGATCCAGGTGATCCCGCACGTGACGAACGAGATCAAGGATTTCCTGCGCATCGGCGAATCCGAGGTCGATTTCATGCTGTGCGAGATCGGCGGCACCGTGGGCGACATCGAGGGCCTGCCCTTCTTCGAGGCGATCCGCCAGTTCATCCATGAACGGCCGCGCGGCCAGTCGATCCTGATGCACCTGACGCTGCTGCCCTACCTGTCGGCCTCGGGCGAGCTGAAAACGAAACCCACCCAGCATTCGGTGAAGGAACTGCAATCCATCGGCCTCGCGCCCGATGTGCTGGTCTGCCGGTCCGAACACCCGATCCCGGAAAAGGAGCGCGAGAAGATCGCGCTGTTCTGCAACGTCCGGAAAGAAGCGGTGATCCCCGCCTATGACCTTAAGACGATCTATCAGGCGCCGCTGGCCTATCATCACGCCGGGCTTGACCAGGCGGTGCTGGACGCCTTCGGCATCGCCCCTGCCCCGCGCCCGAACATGGCCCGCTGGGAAGACGTGATGGACCGGCTGGAGAACGCCGAGGGCGAGGTGCGCGTGGCGATCGTGGGCAAGTACACCCAGCTTGAGGACGCCTACAAGTCCATCGCCGAGGCGCTGACCCACGGCGGCATGGCCAATCGCGTGAAGGTCCGCGCGGAATGGATCGACAGCGAGATCTTCGAACGCGAGGACCCGGCGCCCTGGCTGGAAGGCTTCCACGCCATCCTCGTGCCCGGCGGCTTCGGCGAACGGGGCACCGAGGGCAAGATCAAGGCCGCGCAATTCGCCCGCGAAAAGGGCATCCCCTATCTGGGCATCTGCCTTGGCATGCAGATGGCGGTGATCGAGGCGGCCCGCAACCTCGCCGGTGTCGCCGATGCCGGGTCGGAGGAATTCGATCACGAGGCCGGCGCCCGGCGCTTCACCCCGGTCGTCTACCACCTGAAGGAATGGGTGCAGGGCAACCACCGCGTCGAACGCCGGGTCGGCGACGACAAGGGCGGCACGATGCGGCTGGGGGCCTATACCGCCGCGCTCACGCCCGGCTCGAAGGTGGCCGAGGTCTATGGCGCGACGCAGATCGAGGAACGCCACCGCCACCGCTATGAGGTGGACGTGAAATACCGCGACAAGCTGCAATCCTGCGGGCTGGTGTTTTCCGGCATGAGCCCCGACGGCCGCCTGCCCGAGATCGTCGAGGTCAAGGACCACCCCTGGTTCATCGGCGTCCAGTTCCACCCGGAACTGAAATCCAAACCCTTCGCCCCCCACCCCCTCTTCGCCGATTTCGTCCGCGCGGCGGTGGAGACGTCACGGCTGGTGTGAGGTACCTCGAAACGGCGACCGAACCACAGTCGGACCTGTCTTGCTTTCGCGGAGACTTTCAGCAAAAACCACGCAGCGCCCGCCGCGTACCCCGATGCGCATTGCAGGAGGTCAGGCACCAAGCATGACCACAATGTGCAGAAACGTGACGATACGGTGCAAATCACTGGCCGAGCCGGGATATCGCCCCCGACAAACCCGTATTCAATTGCTTGATCTCTGATACTGTGCCCCGGCAACAGCCTTTAGGAGCACTATCACATCATGCGCGGTACGCAGTTTAACGATTTCATCTCTGCCACAAGTAGGGTTGGCGCAAGCTACTTCGGCCTTGGCGGCGATGACATGTTCCAGTTCTATTCCGCATCGGCAAGAAGCAAGTTCAATGGGGGCGCCGGAAACGACACGCTGGCCGGCGTGGGGGTGTCGTTTGTCGGCGGGCGATTGGTTCCAAGTCTTGAAGGTACAGTTTTCAATGGCGGAACCGGCTTTGACACCATCGTCTACAACGTGAACCTCGGAGGCAGCCTGAGCCGGGTCAATCTGTCGACCGGCGGCGCAGGGTTGAACAGTGTTGAAGCCCAAGGTTATGCGATCGACCTTGACCTTTCCTCCACAAGCCCGTCGTCCTTCACGATCACAGGCACGAACGGGCGCGACCTGATTTCAGTTTTCAACAACGGTTTGGGGCGTGCAACGGCCCTGACGGTTTCCGGAGGACGCGGCAACGACACGCTTGAACTTGGTTCAAACTTCCAGGCTGTGACAAACCTGATCCTGCGCGGCGGGGGCGGAAACGACCAGATAACGGTGCGTTTCGCCCAAGGTTCGGATGGAGCCCGGCTGGACGGCGGTGACGGGAACGATACCATCCAAGGGGATGTGGCACATGGTGAGATGCTTTTTGGTGGCAGTGGTCGGGACACAATCGTTATTGGTGCATCGGCTTTCTCGGTGGTGAGACCAGACACGATCCGACTCGGCACTGGGCGTGATACGCTAAGGTTGGAAGACTTGGATCAGTTTTCGCTGCGCCATGTCGGCAATGTTGCCGACTTCAATCTCAGCGACGACCGTATCTCGGTTTCAGAGGCATTTGAGGGCAAGGTGGTTTTTGACGATATGCCCGAAGCAGCAACCGGCTTTGATCCGGTTGAACAGTTTATCGTCGTCGACCGACAGGAAGGGACACTGTCAGTGGTGAGCAACCTTTCCGCAGACATTGCCAACGGAGCAACATTGATCCTGGATTTCGGACGGGGCCTGAACCTCGGGCTGCGGCACTTCTCCTACTACGACGACGTGGTCTGAGAGCAGAAGTAATGTTCCCCCTCCCCCTTGTGGGGAGGGATGGGGAGGGGGGCGGCGTGCGTCCGGCAACAGATCACCATCCCCCCTTGCCCGCCCCTGACATCCCCCCTACCCTCGCGCCATGCTGTCCTACCAACATCTCTATCACGCGGGGAATCCGGCCGATGTGCAGAAGCATGCGCTTCTGGCCTGGGTGCTGGATTACCTGACGCAGAAGGACAAGCCCCTCAGCTACATCGAAACCCATGCGGGCCGGGGGCTTTACGACCTGTCGGCGCCCGAGGCGGTCAGGACCGGCGAGGCGGCCGAGGGCGTGGGGCGGCTGGCCGAACGGCTGACCGCGGGCCATCCCTACCGCCAGCGGCTTGACGAGGTGCGGGTGATGCACGGTCCGCAGGCCTATCCCGGCTCGCCCCTGATCGCGGCGCTGTCGCTGCGGGAAACCGACACGATCCACCTGGCCGAACTGCACCCGCAGGAACACGCCGCGCTGAAGGCCGCGATGGAGGGATGGGAGGCGCATCTCTACAAGGCCGACGGCTTCCAGACGGCGCTGGCGATCACGCCGCCCACGCCGCGCCGGGGGGTGTTGCTGATCGACCCGTCCTATGAGGTGAAGGAGGATTACGCCGCGATCCCAAAGCACCTGGCCGCGATCCACCGCAAGTGGAACGTGGGCATCCTGATGCTGTGGTATCCGATCCTGTCCAGCGGCGCGCATCGCCCGATGCTGGCCGCGCTGGAACGCGACCACCCCGGCGCACTGCGTCATGAGGTGGGCTTTCCCCCCGTGCGCGAAGGGCACCGGATGATCGGTTCGGGCCTTTTTGTCATCAACCCGCCCTGGGGCATGGCCGAGGCCGCGGCCGAGGTAGGGCGCCTGTTCGGCGCCGGGGCGTGAGGGGGCCGTGGGGATGGGGCAAGGCCTGATGCTGGATTTCCGCACGCTCGACGTGTTCACCGACACGCCCTATGCGGGCAATCCCCTGGCCGTGGTGCTGGGGGCCGACGGCTTGTCGACCGCGCAGATGCAGCGGATCGCGCGCGAGTTCAACCTGTCCGAGACGATCTTCGTCATGGCGCCCGCCGACCCGGCCCACACGGCGCGGGTGCGAATCTTCTTTCCCACGGCCGAGATCCCCTTCGCCGGGCATCCGACCATCGGCTGCGCGATCCTCTTGGCGACGATGGCGCGGGGCCCGGGCGATTTCACCGCCGACCTCGTGCTTGAGGAAGAGGCGGGGCTGGTTCCGGTGCGTGTCAGCCGCGAGGGTGGCCGGGTGATGGCGGAATTCACCGCCCCCGTGGTGCCCCATGCCGCGCCGGGCCGCGCCGACGAGGCGCTGATCGCCGCCGCGCTGGACCTTGGGCCTGCCGATCTGGGCTTCGGCCCGCACCGGCCGGGGCTGTGGCAGGGGGGGCCTGCGTTTCTGTATGTGCCGGTAGCCGATGCGGCGACGCTCGCCCGCGCCCGCCCGATCGAGCCGCACTGGTCGGCGCTGATGGAGGCCGCCGGGGTGGACAGCGCCTATCTTTATACCGCCGGGACGGGCACGGATTTCCGCGCGCGGATGTTCTCGCCCACCGCGGGCATCCCCGAGGACCCGGCCACGGGGTCGGCGACCGCGATCCTTGCGGCGCAATTGCGCGCGGCGCGGGTTCTTCCCGCGGGCACCAGCCGCTTTACCCTGCTCCAGGGGGCCGAAATGGGCCGGCCCAGCCAACTGCGGCTGACCGTGGACATGGGGCGCGACGGAATCGAGGCGGTGCGCATCGCGGGATCGGCGGTGCCGATCGCAGAGGGGCGCATCCGCCCGCCAGCAGAGGAGTGAGACATGCCGAAGGGATACTGGGTTGCGCATGGGCTGGTCCATGATCCGGTGGCCTACGAGGCCTACCGCCAGGCCAATGCCGAAGCCTTCGCCAAATATGGCGCGCGATTTCTGGTGCGGGGCGGCCGTCAGGACGTGACCGAAGGCCAGGCCAAGCCGCGCGCCGTGGTGATCGAGTTCGACAGCTACGATCAGGCGGTGGCCTGCTACAACTCGCCCGAATACCGGCGCGCCATGGCGCTCAGGCTGCCGGTGTCCGAGGTGGACATGATCATCGTCGAAGGCTGGGACGGCTGATGTTCGAGAAATTCCTGCGCGGGCTACTGGCCCCCTCGCCCGCCCCCCTGCCGGAAACCGAGGCGCGGCTGGCGCTGACGGCGCTTCTGGTCCGGGTCGCGCGGGCCGATCACCATTATTCCGAACCCGAGGTCGACCGGATCGACCGCGTGCTGATGCAGCGCTATGGCCTGTCGCCCTTCGAGGCGGCAAAGCTGCGGGTCGAGGCCGAGACGCTGGAATCCGAGGCGCCCGACACCGTCCGCTTCACCCGCGCGCTGAAAGAGGCGGTCCCGATCGAGGAGCGCACGGCGCTGATGCAGGCGCTGTGGTCGGTCGCGCTGGCCGATGGCGACCGCGCCTCCGAGGAGGAACAGCTGTTGCGGATGGTTGCCCGGCTTCTGGGCCTGACCGATCCCGAAAACGCGCTGGCCCGGCAAAGGGCGGCCCGGGGGGCGGAGTGATCGCATCTCTGGCCATGTATGACCGGGCCGAATGCCAGCCCGCGAACGACCGTCTGTGGGCGCTGATCCGCGACGGGCTGAGGGCCAAGGGCATCGACGCGCCGGATCGGCTGACGCGGGGCGAAGGGGCCTATTGGCCTGCCTGGAAATCGCCCGACCTGATCCTGTCGCAGACCTGCGGCTATCCGTTCCGGGCGCGGCTTCACGGCCAGGTGCGGCTGGTCGGAACACCCGATTACGGGGTCGAAGGCTGCCCGCCGGGCCATTACCGCAGCATCCTTGTGGCCCGCGCCGGGGACGGCCGGGGCGATGCGGCGGACTTCGACGGCGCCCCACTGGCCTATAACGAGGCGCTTTCGCAATCGGGCTGGGCCGCGCCCCAGACCCATGCCGCGCGGATCGGCATCCGGCTGCCGCCCGGACCGGCGACCGGGGCGCATCGGGCATCGGCACAGGCCGTGGCCGAGGGACGAGCCGACATCGCCGCTCTGGATGCGGTGACATGGGCGCTGATCCAGCGGTTCGATCCCGCGCTGGCCGCCCTGCTGAAGGTCGTGGGCCGGACCGATCCCACCCCCGGCCTGCCGCTGATCACCGGGCCCGCGCAGGATGCCGACCTGATTGCCGGATGTGTCGCGCGGGCCATCGACGCGCTGTCGGAAAGCGACCGCGCGACACTGCGGATCAGGGGGCTTGTGCGCCTTTCCCCGGCGGATTATCTGGCGGTGCCCAATCCTCTGGCACCTGACCAGTTTGCGCGATCGGACTGAGCAAAATGCCGGGTTCCGGCTGCAAACCGGCAGATTCTCCGTTGCATCAGGCCAGATTTTCGGCCCTACTTCCCCGCCAAGGGGAATGACGGCCACCAAAGAAGAACAGCGAGACACCGTGACCGCCAAGAAGACAATCGCAGCGCCGGACACCGAAACGCCGGTGATCGAAATCCGTGACCTGCACAAGAGTTACGGCCAACTGGAAGTGCTCAAAGGGGTCGACCTGACCGCCCGTCGCGGTCATGTCGTGTCGCTCATCGGGTCGTCCGGATCCGGGAAATCCACGCTGCTGCGGTGCTGCAACCTGCTGGAGGACAGCCAGCAGGGCGACATCCGGTTCGAGGGCGAATCCGTCCACTGGAAGGGCGAGGGGCTCAACCGCCATCCGGCCGACCGGGCGCAGGTGATCCGCATCCGCACCAACCTGTCGATGGTGTTCCAGCAGTTCAACCTGTGGTCCCACATGACCATCCTCCAGAACGTGATGGAGGCGCCGCTCACCGTGCTGCGGCGCGACCCGAAGGAGGTCGAGGTCAAGGCCCGCGAATACCTGTCCAAGGTCGGCATCGCAGACAAGGCCGATGCCTGGCCCGCGCAGCTTTCCGGCGGCCAGCAGCAGCGCGCCGCCATCGCCCGCGCGCTGTGCATGGAGCCGCGCGCGCTTTTGTTCGACGAACCGACCAGCGCGCTGGACCCGGAACTGGAACAGGAGGTCGTCAAGGTGATCAAGGCGCTGGCCGACGAAGGCCGGACCATGATCCTTGTGACCCATGACATGAAGCTTGCGGCGGATGTGTCCGACCACGTCATCTTCCTGCACCTTGGGAAGATCGAAGAGGAAGGCCCGCCAAACGAACTGTTCGGCAATCCGCAAAGCGAACGGCTGCGCGGGTTCCTTTCGGCCACGTCCCATTGACCCATCGCAAGGGCGGCGATGGCAGCGCCCCGCCCCTTGCACTGTACCCCGGCGCGGCCCAATCTGATGGTATCAACCAGTCGTCCAACAGGAGAAACGACTCATGAAGAAACTGCTTCTTGCAACCGCACTCGTGGCTTTTTCGAGTGGCATCGCCGCAGCCCAGACCGTGCGCCTTGGCACCGAAGGCGCCTACCCGCCCTTCAACTTCATCGACGATGCCGGCCAGGTCGCCGGGTTCGAGCGCGAGATGGGCGACGAGATGTGCAAGCGCGCCGGGCTGACCTGCGAGTGGGTCACCAACGAATGGGATTCGATCATCCCGAACCTGCAGTCGGGCAACTATGACGTGATCATCGCCGGCATGTCGATCACCGAAGAGCGCGAAGAGATCATCGACTTCTCGGCAAACTACTTCCCGCCGGCCGCCTCGGCCTATGCCGCGGCCTCGGCCGATGCCGACATCGCGGGCGGCGTCGTTTCGGCGCAGGTCTCGACCATCCAGGCGGCCTATATCGCGGAATCGGGCGCCACGCTGCTGGAATTCCCCACCCCCGACGAAACCATCGCCGCCGTGCGCAATGGCGAGGCCGTGGCGGTCTTTGCCGACAAGGACTATCTGCGTCCCTTCGTGGAACAGTCGAACGGCGAGCTGATGTTCGTGGGCGACGACGTCGCGCTTGGCGGCGGTGTGGGCCTTGGCTTCCGTGACAGCGACGACGAGCTGCGCGCCAAGTTCGACGCGGCGATCGAATCGATGAAGGCCGACGGCACGCTGAACGCGGCGATCGAAAAGCACTTCGGCCCCGAAGCCAAGAAGTTCTGATCCAATGGACGGGCGGGGGGTATCCCCTGCCCGTCCGGTTTCCCCCTGATGTTCGAATTCTGCGCCGATCCCAAAGCCATCGAAGGCCTGCAGTGGATGATGTGCTACCTGACCACAGGCAAGCACATCGATTTCTACCTGTCCTTCGGAACGGTCCTTCTGCTGCTGGCGATCACCGCGCCGGTGGCGCTTGCGTTCGGCTTCGGCGGCGCCATGGCGGCCCGCAGCCATTTCGCCCCGCTTGGCCTTCTGGGGAAGGGCTATATCGCGATGGTGCGGGGCGTGCCCGACATCATCTATTTCCTGTTCTTCGTCATCGCGCTGGATCAGGGCATCGAATGGCTGACGCATCAGGTGCGCTGCCCCGACTGGTCGGAACCGATCCGGCAGGGCCTGGAATTCCGGGTCTGCCCCGAGGCGAAGGTGCCTCATTCCTCCTCTCCGGCCATCATCCATTCGGCCTACAACTTCGGGCTGGCGATCATCACCTTCGCCATCGTCTTCGGCGCCTTTGCCGCGAACGTCCTTTACGGGGCGATGCAGGCGGTGCCGCGCGCGCAGCTTGAAACCGCCGAAAGCTATGGCATGACGCCGCGCCAGGTGTTCCGGCGCATCCTTGTGCCGCAGATGTGGGTCTATGCCCTGCCCGGCCTGTCGAACCTGTGGATGATCCTGATCAAGGCGACGCCGCTTCTGTTCCTTCTGGGCGTCAAGGACATCGTCTATTGGGCGCGCGAACTGGGCGGGACCAAGACGCAGGCCTTCGCCTATCCGCACCCCGACTGGCGGCTGTGGTACTTCCTGTTCCTGCTGGTGTTCTACCTTGCCTTCACCCGCGTGTCCGAGATCGTCCTGAGCCGGATCACGACGCGGCTGAGCCACGGCCAGGCCACCGCTGCGGGTGAAATGCTGCGAAAGGCAGGCGCGCGATGATGACCTGCTGGGAAACGATCCAGGGCTATGCGTTCCGGTCGATCGGCATCGGCGAAAACCTGTTGCCGCGGTCCGATTTCACGCTGTGCCAGCAATTCACCCTGATCGGCTCGGGCCTGATCTGGAACGTCTATTTCGGCGCGATGGCGCTGATTCTGGGCTTCGTCTTCGCCAATGCGCTGGCCATGGGCAAGATGCACCGCAATCCCTGGCTGCGCAAACCGGCGGAATGGTTCATCTTCGTCTTCCGCGGCTCGCCGCTGTTCATCCAGTTCTTCCTGGCCTACGAGGCGTTGGTTCTGCTGCCGCGCGCGGGGATCGAGATCCTTGGCCTGACGGTGCAGACAAGCTGGCTGACCAAGGCCTGGGCCGGCGCGCTGATCGTTCTGTTCCTGAACACGGCGGCCTATACCGGCGAAATCTTCTATGGTGCCCTCAGGTCGATCCCGAAGGGCGATCTTGAGGCAGCCGATGCCTATGGCATCACGGGCTGGTCGCGATTCCGCCGCATCCAGTGGCCGACGATGCTGCGCCTTGCGTGGCCGTCCTACACGAACGAGGCGATCTTCCTGTTCCACGCCACGACGCTGGTGTTCTTTTCGGGCTTCCCGGCGTTCCAGCAAAGGGGCGACGCGCTTTATTACGCGAACTACTTCGCGGACAAGACGTTCAACCCCTTCGTCCCCTACCCCATCGTCGCCTTCTACTTCATCCTGCTGACGCTTCTGCTGATCGGGCTGTTCGGCGCGGTGAACCGCCGCCTGAACCGCCATCTTCCGACCAACACGCGCAGCAGAATTCGCTTGCGTCCGCAGTTGATCCGGTAGTAGCTTATTTTTGATCAAATTATCGGGCCGTCGCCCGAACCCGCTGCGGCAGACATGTGTCCGGCCCCGGGTCGCATGGATCAAACAGGGGATGGATCAAGGGCATGATCCGGAACCGCAGCCGCCGGGGCCATTCCGCCCGGGCCAGGCTGCGGCGGTCATGCCTCTGCCAGAACGATCATGATGAAGGACTATCTGAGAAAGCACCCGCATGTGCGCACGATCCGTGTGGCTGCGGCGGATCTGAACGGACAAGCGCGGGGCAAGAGGGTGCCTGCGCGCTTTGCCGAGAATGTGGTCAAGAACGGGACGCGGTTCCCGTTCTCGGTCCTCAACCTCGACATCTGGGGCGAGGATATCGACGAAAGCCCCCTGGTCTTCGAACAGGGCGACCAGGACGGCGTTCTGCGCCCGACCGAACGGGGCTTCATGCCGATGCCCTGGCTTGAAGCGCCGACCGCGCTCTTGCCGATCTGGATGTTCCGCGAAAACGGGCAACCCTATGAAGGCGATCCGCGCCATGCGCTGCGGTCGATTGTCGAACGTTTCAAGACCCACGGGCTGACGCCGGTCGTCGCGATGGAGATGGAATTCTTCCTGATCGACGACAGCGGCAAGACGCTGCAGGTGCCGCCCTCGCCCCGGTCGGGCAAGCGTCGGAAGGCGGCGGAAACCCTGTCGATCCGGGCGCTCGATGCCTTCGACGTGTTCTTCACCGATCTTTACGACGCCTGCGAGGCGATGGACATTCCCGCCGACACGACAACCAGCGAAACCGGCCTTGGCCAGTTCGAGGTCAACCTGATGCATTGCGACGACGCGCTGCGCGCCGCTGACGATGCCTGGCTGTTCAAGATGCTGGTGAAGGGTCTGGCCCGGCGGCACGGGTTTGCCGCCAGTTTCATGGCCAAGCCCTATCTGGAATATTCCGGCTCGGGCCTGCACACGCATTTCTCGCTGATCGACCGCAACGGCGACAACGTGTTCGATTCCGGCGGGCCGAAGGGGACTGCGTTGCTGCGCAACGCTGTGGCCGGGTGCCTTGATGCGATGTATGACAGCGCGCTGATTTTTGCGCCGCATGACAACAGCTATGAACGGCTTGTGCCGGGCAAGCACGCGCCGACGGCGATCTGCTGGGGCTACGAGAACCGCACCAGCGCGATCCGCATCCCGGCGGGCAGCCCGTCGGCCCGGCGCATCGAACACCGGGTTGCGGGGGGCGACGTGAACCCCTACCTGATGCTGGCGGCCATCCTGGGCGGCGCGCTGAACGGGATCGAGGACGGACTGGAACCTCCCTCGCCCATCACCGGCAATGCCTATGCGATGGACCTGCCGCAGATCCCGGCCAACTGGAGCGACGCGATCGACGCCTTCGAGGGCAGCGCCATCATGCCCCGGATCTTTTCGCCCGAGCTGATCCGCAACCTCGTCCTGACCAAGCGGCAGGAAGTGCATTACATCAGCGAACTGAGCCCCGAGGAACGGACCGAGCTTTACCTCGACACGGTCTGACCGTGGCCCGATCTTCCCGCCCTGCCCCCCTTGTCGCAACGGGGGGCACGGGCGTATCCTGACCGAAACACAACGCACGGACCCTGCATGCGGATCGGCATCCTGCAAACCGGCCTCGCCCCCGACCAACTCGCCGCCGAGATGGGGGATTATCCCGACATGTTCGCCCGACTGCTGGACGGGCACGGATTTACCTTCGTGCCCTATCGCGTGGTCGACATGGAGTTTCCCAAGGATGTCCATGACTGCGACGGCTGGCTTCTGACCGGTTCGCGCCATGGCGCCTACGAGGATCATCCCTTTATCCCGCCGCTCGAGGATTTCATCCGCCGCGCCTATGCCGAGGGTGTGCCGATGGTGGGCATCTGCTTTGGCCACCAGATCATCGCGCAGGCCCTTGGCGGCAAGGTGGAACGCTACGAAAAGGGCTGGGCCGTCGGCCCGACCCGCTATGACTTTGAAGGCGAGACGGTCACGCTCAACGCCTGGCACCGCGATCAGGTGACGCGCGTGCCCGAGGGGGCGACGGTCGTTGGCTGCAACGATTTCTGTGAAAACGCGGCGCTGGTCTATGGCGACCGCATCTTCACGGTGCAGGCCCATCCCGAATTCCGGTCGGAATTCGTCGACGGGCTGATGAAGACAAGGGGCAAGGGCGTCGTTCCCGACGACCTGATGGCCGAGGCGGGCGCGCGCCTTGGCACGCCGCTTGACGACAAGATGATTGCGCGTCGCATAGCCGAATTTTTCAAGCACCCGCGAGGGTGAGCAAACCAAGAGTGTGACGCATGTCCGATTGGACGAAGAAACTGCCTGAGGCAGCACAGGATTTCATTGCCGGCCGCAAGGTCGATGAGGTGGAATGCATCATCGGGGACATGGCCGGGGTGGCCCGTGGCAAGGCGATGCCTGCCGCGAAATTCGCCAAGCAAACCAGCTATTTCCTGCCGAATTCCATCTTCCTGCAGACGATCACGGGCGAATGGGCCGACAGCCCCTTCGACGCCTTTACCGAACCCGACATGATCCTGGAACCGGATTTCAGCACGGCGACGGCCGCCCCCTGGACGGCCGACGTGACCTTGCAGATCATCCATGACGCGAAGGACCAGGAGGGCAACTACGTGCCCTTCGCGCCGCGTAACGTCCTGCGGCGGATCGTCAGCCTTTACGAGGCACAGGGCTGGCGGCCGGTGGTCGCGCCCGAGATGGAATTCTTCCTGACCGCCCGAAACATCGACCCCAACATCCCCGTGCAGCCGCCGATGGGCCGCACCGGGCGGCGCGCTGCGGGCAAGCAGGCCTATTCAATGTCGGCGGTCGACGAATACGGCAAGGTGATCGACGACATCTATGATTTCGCCGAGGCGCAGGGGCTGGAAATCGACGGCATCCTTCAGGAAGGCGGCGCCGGCCAGATCGAACTGAACCTCGCTCATGGCGATCCGGTGCGGCTGGCCGATGACGTGTTCTTTTTCAAGCGACTGATCCGCGAGGCGGCGCTGCGCCACGACTGTTTCGCCACCTTCATGGCCAAACCCATCGCGGGCGAGCCTGGATCAGCGATGCACATTCACACATCGATCGTCGACACCAAGTCGGGCAAGAACATCTTTGCCGGTCCGAAAGGCGTGGAGACCGAGGCCTTCGCCCATTTCATCGGCGGGATGCAGCATCACATGGCGGCGGCGGTGGCGTTCATGGCGCCCTATGTGAACAGCTATCGCCGCTATGTCCCGGATTTCGCCGCGCCCATCAACCTGGAATGGGGCCGCGACAACCGCACCACGGGGCTGCGCGTGCCGATTTCAGGCCCTGCCGCGCGCCGGGTGGAAAACCGCCTGCCGGGGATGGATTGCAACCCCTATCTGGGCATCGCGGCGACGCTTGCCTGCGGCTATCTCGGCCTGATGGAAAAGCGCGCGCCGCGCCCCGAATTCACCGGATCGGCCTATATCGACAGCGACGAGATCCCGGTGAACCTGGGCGACGCGCTGGACCTTCTGGACGAGGATTCCGCCCTGCAAGAGGTCATGGGGGTCGAGTTCTGCAAGGTCTATGACAGCGTGAAGCGCAATGAATACAAGGAGTTCCTGCAAGTCATCAGCCCGTGGGAGCGCGAGCACCTGCTCTTGAACGTCTGAGGCCGGGGATGAACCTTCTTTTTGCGAATGACCGGCCGGGCCAATACCCTGCCTCCTGGTATGCTGCGACCGCCGCGCCTTGCGATCCGTTCCCGCCCCTGCGCGGCGAGGTCAGGGCCGATGTCTGCGTGATCGGCGGCGGGTTCACGGGACTTTCGGCGGCGCTTCACCTTGCACAGGCCGGGCGCCGGGTGGTTCTGGTCGAGGCGCATCGCGTGGGCTTCGGCGCCTCGGGGCGCAACGGCGGGCAGGTCGGCTCGGGCCAGCGGCAGGATCAGGTCTGGATCGAAAAGGTGGCCGGACGCGAAAACGCCCGCCGCCTGTGGGATGTGGCCGAAGAAGCCAAGGCGCTGGTCCGGTCGCTGATCGCCGATCATGCCATGCCGCTTTCGTTCCGGCCGGGCATCGCCCATGCCTGCTGGACCGCAGCCGAGGTGCGTGAAACCCACGCCTATGCCGAAAAGCTGCGCCGCGACTACGGTTACGACCGGCTGGAACCTCTGGACCGCGAGGGGATCCGCGCCCTCATCGGATCGCCCGTCTATCAGGGCGGCGAGATCGACTGGGGCGCGGGCTACATCCACCCGCTGAACTTCGCCATCGGCCTTGCGAAGGCCGCGGCGGCGGCGGGCGCGGTGATCCATGAAGGCACGGTGGTCCATGACATCACCGACGATCCGCGCCCCGTGGTGCGCACCGACCGGGGTCGCGTGGTGGCCGATCAGGTGATCCTGGCCTGCAACGGCTATCTCGGATCGCTGGAGCCGAAGGTCGCGGCCAAGGTGATGCCGATCAACAACTTCATCGTGGCGACCGAACCCCTGGGCGACCGGGCCGCAACGGTCCTGTCGCGCCCGGTGGCGGTCGCGGACACCAAGTTCGTCGTCAACTACTGGCATCTGTCGGAAGACGGGCGGCTTCTGTTCGGCGGCGGGGAAAGCTATGGCTGGAAGTTCCCCGACATCGTCAAGACGGTGTCGAAGCCGATGCTGGAGGTCTATCCGCATCTGGCCGACGCCCGCATCGACTATGCCTGGGGCGGGACACTGGCCATCACCATGAACCGCATGCCCTGCTTTGCGCGGCCCCGGCCGAATGTCTGGTCGGCCTCGGGCTATTCGGGGCATGGGGTGGCACTGGCCACGCTCGCGGGGCGGATGATGGCCGAGGCGGTTCAGGGACAGACCGACCGTTTCGACCTGATGGCAAGCCTGCCGCAGCCGCGCTTTCCCGGTGGCGTCGCGCTGCGCTGGCCGATGCTGGTCGCGGCGATGACCTGGTATTCGATGCGCGACCGCCTGGGCCTCTGACACGGCACCGCCGTCAGGAAAGGGGGGGGGGGGGCAGACAGCCCCCCGACCCGGCAGAAGGCCGCGCGTTACCGAATTGTCGCTGGCCCTCATGCGCGCCGTCATATACAGATTTCCCGAAGCTAGGTTTCAGGAATACTGCACATGGCCCCCGACGGACAGCACAGCCCCGCCCCGAATGTCTATGACGCCGAGCCGATTCCGGCGGCGGCGCGCGAGGCGATCGAGGCGCTGCTGCAATCGGGCGACCTGTTCCGCTACACCGCCCCCGAAGGCGCGCCGGTGGCGCTGCTTGAAGCCGAATTCGCCGAACTGCTGGGTGCGCGCTATGCGCTGGCGGTGTCGTCCTGTTCGGCGGCGCTGTTCCTTTCGCTGAAGGCGCTGGACCTTCCGGCGGGGGCGCGGGTGCTGATTCCGGCCTTCACCTTCGCTGCCGTGCCTTCCGCGGTGGTCCATGCCGATTGCGTGCCGGTCCTGGTCGAGGTCGGCCGGGACTACCGGGTGGACATGGCCGATTTCGCCGCCAAGCTGCCCGGGGCGCAGGCGGTTCTGATCAGCCACATGCGCGGCCACACCTCGGACATGGACGCGATCATGCGGCTTTGCGACGCCGCAGGTGTGCCGGTCGTCGAAGACGCAGCCCATTCGCTGGGTACGACATGGCATGGCCGAACCATCGGCACGATCGGCAAGATCGGCTGCTTCAGCTTTCAGTCCTACAAGCTGGTGAATGCGGGCGAAGGCGGGATGCTGATCACCGACGATCCCGAACTGGCCGCGCGGGCGGTCATCATGTCGGGCGCCTATGAACACAACTGGAAAAAGCATCCGGGCCTGCAGAACAGCTATGTCGCCTGGCAGAACAGGCTGCCGCTTTACAACATGCGGATGCAGAACCTGTCAGCGGCAGTGATCCGCCCGCAACTTCCGCTGGTGGCCGAGCGCGTCCGCAAGGGGCGCGAGAACCATGACCATGTGGCCGCGCGGCTGAACGCCTCGGGCCTCTTGCATGTGCCGCCGCCGCTGGCGCCCGAGAAACGCGCGCCGGATTCGATCCAGTTCAACCTTGTGGGCTTTGACACGGATGAACAGGCGCGTGCCTTCCAGCGGGCGGCCAAGGCGCGGGATGTAGTGGTTCAGGTCTTCGGCCTGTCGGACGACAACGCGCGCGCCTTCTGGAACTGGCAATTCCTGGGCGAGACGCCCGAGCTGCCGCAGACGCGCGCGATGCTGATGCGGGCCTGCGACGTGCGGCTGCCGGTGCGTCTGACCCGGGCCGATCTGGATTTCATCGCCGACGCGCTGATCGCGGCTGCGTCCGAAGCCCTGGGCCGCTGATCGGGGGGACTCTGATCAGGGGCCGCTGAACGGGTATCCGCCCGCCCCGCTCAGGCGAGGCGGAGCGCGGAGGACAGGAACGGCCAGCGCGCAAGCGAGGGCGCAATCACCCTGTCAGCCAGAAGGCCGCGAAGATCGACGGCGATCCGTGCCGGCAGGTCCTGCAGGACGCCCGCCCGGGCCGTCAGCGCGATGGACCGTTCCAGCGGCGCGAAGGGCAAGGGCGAAACCTCGATCCGGTCGGCGACCGCGCCTGCGTGCTGAAGCCCGAGGGGGGTCAGCATCGCCCAACCCGCGCCATCGGCCACCATCGCCAGCAGCGCGTGATAGCTGTCCAGTTCGAAGCGCGACGGGTAGGACAGGTTCAGCCGTGCCAGATGCGCCGCAATCTGGCGCCCCATCAGGTGCCGCGCGGTGTAGCGGATCATCGGCAGATCGGCCCCCGCCTGCCCCCGTGGCCAGACCGCGACGAAGGGATCGGCCATCAGCGGATGGATTTCCAGCGACTGATCCTCGCCCGGTTTTTCGGTGCCCAGTTCGGCCGAAACGACGACATCCAGCGCGCGCGCCTCAAGCTGGTCAAGAAGCCGGTGGCTGGGGCCGGTTTCCAGAAGGAAGCGGCAGCCCGCCAGACGCCCGGCAAGCCCCGACAAAAGCCGCGGCGTTACGTCGCCGTCCAGATCCTCGATCATGCCAAGACGCAGGGTGGTGAGCCCGGACAGGTCCGCAAGCGCCAGTTCGGCGCGGGCCTCGGCCTCGGCCTTCAGCATGGTCTGGGCATGGCGGCGGAACATTGTGCCCGCGGGCGTCAGCCTGAGGGGTCGCACGGCGCGGTCGATCAGCACCGCCCCCAGTGCGGCTTCCAGCCCGGAAATCTGCTGGCTGACGGCCGATGGCGACGATCCCAGCCGACGGGCAGCCGCGGAAATCGCACCTTCTTCGGCCGCGGCGAGGAACACCTCGGCCGCCCATAATGTCACGCGGCCCTGGGTTTCGGCCATCGCGTCCCCTTCCCCGCGCCCGCCCGCGCCTGCCCCGTCAGGTCAGAGCTTGGACAGCTTCGACTGAAGTTCGGCCAACTGCTTCTTGATCTGGGCCAGTTCGTCGTTCGCGGGGCTTTCCTTTTCGTCCTCGGCCTCGGGCACGGGGCCCGAGGTGCCCCAGCCCTTCATCCCGCCCATCATGGATTTGAGGAACGCCTCCTGCTGCTTGCGCATCGCCTCAAACCCCGGCACGCCCGACATCGGGTTGGGCAGGTGCTGCCAGTTCTCCATCATCTTGGACTGGCTTTCGCGCAGCATGTCGAAGGAGGATTGCAGGAATTGCGGGACCATCGACTGCATGCCCGAGGTGTAACTGCGCACCAGATCCGTCAAGAGGTTGATCGGCAGGACATTCTCGCCCTTGGCTTCGTGTTCGGCCACGATCTGCAGCAGATACTGGCGGGTCAGGTCGTCACCGGATTTCAGATCGACGATCTGAACCTCGCGCCCGGCGCGGATGAAGCCCGCGATATCCTCGAGCGTGACATAGTCGCTGGTCTCGGTGTTGTAGAGGCGGCGGCTGGCATAGCGTTTGATGAGCAGCGGCTTGTCGGTATCGGCCATCGGCCTCCCTCCCTTGATCTTTGCAGCGTCTTTCTTGTTGCGCTGCCGAAAACCTTACGGCAGTGCAGAAAAAAAACAAGGGCGGGCACCGAGGCCCGCCCTTTCGCGTCTTCCGACAGGGAGGAGTGGAGGACGCGGGCGATCGTCAGATCACTTCGCGGCAGCAGCGGCCTTCTTGGCAACCGCGGTCACGTCGGCGGTGGCCTTCTTGACGGCAGCGGTGGCTTCCTCGGTCGCGTCCTTGCCGGCGGCCAGCATCAGTTCGACGGTTTCCATCTGAACCTTCTTGGCGACCTCGGCGAAGGCAGCCATGTTCTCGGCAGCCATTTCGGCAGCAGCCGAAGCCAGGTCCGAAGCGGCCTTGGTGTATTCGGCCGGATCAGCCTTCGCCTTGGTGGCGTCGGACATCTTGGCGATCGCGTCCTTGGCCCACTTGGCGGTGATCTCGGTCGACTTTTCAGCGGCTTCCAGAGCCACTTTCGACAGCTTCTCGCCCATGGCGGCCTGGGTCTTGAACGCGTTCTGGAACGCAGCCGCGTCAACCGGGAACGAAGCCATCATGTCCTGCATGACTTTGGTGAAGTCGGGGGTCTTGGTCATTGTCTTGCTCCAAATGGTTCGGGCTTGGCCCGTTTCCTGATGAAAGGAACATAGATGCTGCAGTGCAGAAAATCAACCTCTTTTTCTGCGCTGCAGCAAAACCGCGAGGAGAGCGCGTGCCGTTCGGAATTCCGGCCTTGAATCAAGCCTTTGGGATTGCCGTAACGTAAGTTCCCGGCGCCGGGGCCAGGACGGGGTTGGTCGAATCACCGGGCACGCGGGCCGGAACCTGCTTGCCCGAGCGCTTCGCCAGCCACTCTTTCCACAGGGGCCACCATGACCCCTTGTTATAGGTCGCGCCTGCCTTCCACTCGTCCGGCGTCGTCATCGGCCCGTCGTTCGTGTAATGGCCGTACTTGTCCTTGGTGGGCGGGTTGACGATGCCGGCGATATGGCCGGACTCCGACAGGATGAAGGTCTTGTCCTTCGAGCCGAACTGGCGGACGCCGTTGAAGCTGCCCTTCCAGGCGGCGATGTGATCGGTCTCGCAGGCGATCGCGCAGACCGGCAGGGTGATGTCCTTCAGGCTGACGGGGCGCCCCATCACCGTGAAGGTCCCTTTCGAGAACTCGTCGCTCTGGCACAGGCCGCGCAGGTATTCCACCGACATCTTTGCCGGCAGGTTGGTGCCGTCACCGTTCCAGAACAGCAGATCGAAGGCAGGCGGGGTTTCCCCCATCATGTAGCTCTTGATCGCGGGCTGATAGATCAGGTCGTTCGATCGCAGGAAGCTGAAGGTGCGCGACATGAACAGCTTGGACAGGATCCCGTCCTGTGCGACCTGCCGTTCGATCCCGTCAACGAAGTCGTCGTTGAGGAACACGCCCACTTCGCCCTGATCCGAGAAATCGGTCAGCGTCGTGAACAGCGTGGCCGACTTCACCGACTTGTCGCCGTGGTTCAGAAGGTGCGCCAGCGTCAGGGAAAGCGTGGTGCCCGCGATGCAGTAGCCCACGCAGTTGATCTGTTCCTCGCCAGTGATGCGGCGGACCTCGACCATCGCCTGCATGAAGCCGTCGCGGATATAGTCATCCATCCCCACGTCGGCATAGGAAGCATCCGGATTGACCCAGCTGACCACGAACAGGGTGAAACCCTGGTCCACGATCCACTTGATCAGGCTGTTCTGCGGTTTCAGGTCAAGAATGTAGAACTTGTTGATCCACGGCGGGAAGATCAGCAGCGGCGTCTTGTGCACCGTCTCGGTCGTCGGCGCATACTGGATCAGTTCGAACATCTTGTTGCGATAGACGACCGCGCCGGGCGTCGTCGCGATGTTCTGGCCGACGCGGAAGGCTTCCTTGTCGGCCAGCGTGACCAGAAGCTCGCCTTGATTGCTTTCGATGTCGCGGACGAGGTTTTCAAGCCCCTGGACAAGGCTTTCGCCATCGGTCGCGATCGCCTTTTCCAGCGCGTCGGGATTGGTGCCCAGGAAATTCGTCGGCGACATCATGTCGACGATCTGGCGCGTGAAATACTCCACGCGCTTCTTTTCCGAAGGTTCCAGATGTTCCAGCGCGGCCGCAGCCCCGGTGATCGCCTCGGAATTCAGCAGGTACTGCTGCTTGAGATAGTTGAAGAACGGATGGCTTTCCCAAAGCGGATTGGCGAATCGGCGGTCCTTCGGGGTCGGGTCCGCAGGGGCCTTGAACTCGCCCGAAAGCAGCGCCTGCTGGGCATCGACATAGTGCTTGAGCGTCTTGCCCCAGTAGTTCACCTGGGCTTCGAGAATTTTCGACGGGTTCTGCATCATTTCCGCAACATAGGCTGCGGCGGCCTTCACGTAGACGTCCTGACTGGGCCCGTGCAGCGACGGATCAGCCTGTTTGCGGTGTGATAGCGCCAACGTGAGACGCTTGGACAACTCGTCGAGTTTGGCCAGATTGGCGTTCAGCCGCTCGAGCCGCTCGCCTGCGTCCTTCTCTTCAGTTGTCATGTTAATCTTTCCCCCCTATCCTCGCCGCTACGCAGCATAGCTTGGGGTTTGCCGCGTTTAAAGCGACGATTTGGACTCAGTCGGTGAAGGGACACGGACGCGCATGAAGTACATGGCCACCTACGACTTGATGGAAAGCATGCGCAACACCAACGAATGGTTGGGCGCGACGGCGCGTGCGATGGCGTCCTATCCGGCTTTCGCGCTGTCGATGAACCCCATCTTCCAGATGACCGCCGCCTGGGGCGACGTGACGGAACGGACCTTTGCCCGCATGGTGGCCAAGCCCGACTGGGGCATCCGGTCGATCGTGGGGCCGGACGGCACCGACCATCTGGTCGATGTGGTCCGCGTGGTGGAACGCCCCTTCGGCGACCTGATCCAGTTTTCCGTCCGCCGCCGTGAACCGATGGCGCGGCGCGTGATGCTGGTGGCGCCGATGTCGGGCCATTACGCGACGCTGTTGCGGTCGACCGTGGCCTCGCTCCTGCCCGATTGCGACGTCTTCGTGACCGACTGGCACAATGCGCGCGACATCCCGGTTTCCGCCGGCAAGTTCGATGTCGAGGATTACACGCTTTATCTTGTCGATTTCATGCGCGCCCTGGGGCCCGACACCCATGTGATCGCCGTCTGCCAACCGGTCCCGCTGACACTGGCCGCGACCGCCTATCTGGCGGGCGAGGACCCCGAGGCGCAGCCGCGCAGCCTGACGCTGATCGGCGGGCCGGTGGACCCGGACGCCGCCGCAACCGAAGTCACCGACTTCGGCCGCCGGGTGACGATGGGCCAGCTGGAACAGTGGGCGATCCAGCGCGTCGGGTTCAAGTACAAGGGCGCCGGGCGGCTGGTCTATCCGGGGCTTCTGCAACTGGCGGGCTTCATGTCGATGAACTGGGAACGCCATTCCAAGGCCTTCCAGGACCAGATCATGCGCGCCGCCCGGGGCGAAGCGTCGGATCACGATGCGCACAACCGGTTCTATGACGAATACCTGGCCGTCATGGACATGACCGCCGAGTTCTACCTGTCGACGGTGGAGCGCGTGTTCAAGAACCGCGAGATCGCGCGCAACGAATTCACCGTGGCGGGCAAGCATGTGGACATCGGCGCGATCACCCGCGTTGCGGTCAAGACCGTGGAAGGCGCGAATGACGATATCTCGGCCCCCGGCCAGTGCGTCGCGGCGCTGAAGCTGTGCACCGGGCTGCCCGAATCGAAGAAGGCCCACCATGTGGAACCCGGCGCCGGGCATTACGGCATCTTCGCGGGCAAGAGCTGGCGCCTGAACATCCGCCCGCTCGTTCTGAATTTCATCGACGAACATTCCGGACGGGCCGACACGCCCGCGCCGCGCAAGCCCGCCAAACCGTCGATCCGGCTCGCTTCGGGGGCCTGATCGCCGTGTTCCGGGGGGGGCGGCGCGGCCCAAGGTCCGCCCTGCCCCGCCTTCTAGCGCAGCATCATCGGACCGGCGAGGAACGCGATCATTTCGCTTGTGACGGCCTCGGGCTGTTCCAGCGGCAAAAGATGCCCCGCCCCCTCGATCTGGCGAACCGTGGCGAAAGGCATCAGATGGGCGGCGAACTGCTGGCGGCGCAGCGGCACAAGCCTGTCTTCGGCGCCCGCCATGATCAGCGCGGGCAACCGGGCCGACCGCAGCACGCGCTGCTGATCGGGGCGACGCTGCATCGCGCGGCTCTGGCTGACAAAGACATCCGGCCCCAGCCCCCAAGCCATGTCACGCAGAAGCCTGAGGATCTCGGCCCTTTGCGGGCCGTCGGCCAGGCTGTTGTCCGGAATTTCCCCGGTCAGGGCCTCGTCCAGGCGGCCGGAGCGGGCGGCCACCATCCTCGGCTCGCGGGCGGCGGCGGCCTGGGGTGTCTCGCCCAGAGGGTCGGTCGACATCAGGATGACCCGCGTCACCCGCGCCATGGCCCGCCCCAGGATGGCCAGCGCCACATCCCCGCCAAGCCCCAGCCCGACAAGGGCGAAGCGGGGCGGCGCCACGGCAAGGATCGCGGCGGCCAGGTCGGTCACGGTCGCAGCCCCGGTCAGGGGCGCCACCATCACGGCCCGGTCGCGCGACAGGACCTTCATCTGATGCCGGTAAAGCCGGGCATCGCACATCATTCCGGGGATCAAAAGGACGGGATCGGACATGTCTCAGAGCCCCCGCGCCCAGGTCAGGATCAGCTGGACCGTTTCCGCCGTCTGGCCGGGGCTCAGGATGTCGCCCGCGATCACATGGGAATAGGGATCGTCCCCCGGTGCCATGTGGCGGCGTTCGACCTGCACCGGTCCGCCCCAGGCGCGGGCGACCTCGGCGGCGGCGTCCGGGTCGATCACCCGGTCATCGGGCGAGAACAGGAACAGCGCAGGGACCTGCGCCCGATCGAACGGCAGATCGCGCGCCGCACGGACCAGTGCCGCCATCGGGAACAGCGCAGTCGTGGGATAGCGCGTCGTCCACCAGCGGGCATGCGACTCGTTCTGGGGGGTGAAGCTGCGTTCGGCCCCGGCGACGACCGGCCCCCACCAGCGCGCCAAGGGCAGGTCGAGGATGCGCCCCGCGACCGACCGCAGCCCGAAGTTGGGTGAGATCATCACCACCCCGGCGAGGCCCTCGGAAGCCGCCGCGTCGGTCGCCGCAAAGCTGGCCAGCGTCGCCCCGGTCGAGGTCGCGATCAGGATCGTCCGGTCGCCGATCCGCCGCCCGATGGCCAGAGCCTCGGACAGGTCAGCGATCCAGTCATCGGCCCGCGCAGCGGCGAGCGCTGCGCCATCCTGCCCGTGCCCGGTCAAGCGCGCGAAGTAGAGGTTCGCGCCAAGACTTGCGGCAACGCGATCGGGAACGGGGCGGATTTCCTCGGACGTGGCGGAAAACCCGTGCAGGTAGACGACCGCGACGGGCGTCCTGCGGCCCGGTTCGACGGCCCAGACGATCCGCCGCTCCGCACCGGGTGTAATGTTCGAATTTTGCGATTCAGCTTCCTGAAGATATGAATCAATATCATCCGGCAAGGCATTGCCAAGATTTGTAATATTTTCACTTACATGATCGCGCGGAAAAAGAAACGACGCCGCAACAATTACAGAAAAAATGAAAACAAGACCACGACCCAGCCACTTGCCAAAAGACCTCATGCAGCACCTTTCCCAAGGATCTCGGTGAGAGCCGCCTCGATCAGCGCCAGGCAATCGGGCGTCGAAAAACGGTGATCCGCGCCCTTCACAAGGGTCAGCCGGATGTCCGGCCCTGTCAGGTGGTCCAGCAGCCTGAGGGCCACCGCCGGGGGCACATCGGCATCGGCCGTGCCCTGCAAGAGCCGCACCGGAAAGCCGCAGTTCAACGGGCTGCGCAGCACCAGCCGCCCGCGCCCTTCTTCGATCAGGCGGCGGGTGATGATGTAGGGTTCGTCCGAATATTCCGATGGCAATGCCACCTGACCCGCCTCGATCAGCGCGCGGCGCTGGATCTCGGAAAAGCCCGCCCACATGCTGTCTTCGGTGAAGTCGGGGGCGGCGGCGATCCCGACAAGGCCCACGATGCGGTCCGGGATCGTCCGGGCCAGCAGAAGCGAGATCCAGCCCCCCATCGACGAACCGACAAGGACCTGCGGCCCCGTCGTCAATGCGATGATCGCGGCCAGCGCATCCTCGAACCAGTCGCCGATCGCCCCGTCCAGGAATTCGCCCGAGGATTGCCCGTGCCCCGAATAATCGAAGCGCAGGAAGGCGCGGCCGGTCCGTTCGGCCCAGGCCTGCAAGGCAAGCGCCTTTGTGCCCTCCTTGTCGGACCGGAAGCCGCCAAGAAACACCACCCCCGGCCCGGATCCGTGCAGGCGGTCATGGGCGATGCGGCGGCCTTGCGGCGTGGTCAGGAATTCGGTCATGCGGCCCCCGGTTACATTCGTTCCGTCTATACCGCGCCACGGCCCCATCGGCCAGAGCCTGGGCGATCGTCCAGGCTTTTCGCGCGGGCAGGCGCGCCCCCGGCCCCGCCGCGCGGGGGGCCATGCGGGGCGGCCTTCGGCGGCCAAGGCCATGCCCCGATTGACTTTCCCCGCGCGAGGGCGCATTGAGCGGCCGACATAACCCGCAACCGGGCGTTCCGTGGGCGCCAAACCGACGAGGAGGACGACATGTCCCAGATCACCCTCACCTTTCCCGATGGCAACAAGCGCGACTTTTCCGCCGGCGTGACCCCGGCCGAAGTGGCCGCCTCCATTGCCACGTCGCTGGCGAAATCGGCGATCTCGGCGCAGGTGAACGGCGCGCATTGGGATCTGCAATGGCCGATCCCGTCGGACGCGACCATCGCCATCAACACGCTGAAGGACGATGCCCCGGCGCTGGAACTGATCCGGCACGATCTGGCGCATATCATGGCCCGCGCCGTGCAGGAGCTTTGGCCGGATGTGAAGGTCACCATCGGCCCCGTGATCAAGGACGGCTGGTATTACGACTTCGACCGCGAGGAACCGTTCACGCCCGAGGACCTGGGCGCGATCGAAAAAAAGATGAAAGAGATCATCAACGCCCGCGATCCGGTCAGGACCGAGGTCTGGGATCGCGCCCGCGCCATCGCCTATTACGAAGAGCGCGGCGAACCCTTCAAGGTGGAACTGGTTCAGGCGATCCCCGATGATGGCCAGCCGATCCGCATGTACTGGCACGGTCCCTGGCAGGACCTGTGCCGCGGCCCGCATCTGCAACACACAGGGCAGGTTCCGGCGGATGCGTTCAAGCTGATGCATGTGGCGGGCGCCTACTGGCGCGGCGACGCGAAGAACAAGCAGTTGCAGCGCATCTATGGCGTGGCCTTCAAGAACCGCGAGGATCTGAAGGCCCATCTGACCATGCTTGAGGAAGCCGCCAAGCGCGACCACCGCAAGCTGGGCCGCGAGATGGACCTCTACCACATGCAGGAAGAGGCGCCCGGTCAGGTCTTCTGGCATCCGAACGGCTGGACGATCTACACCACACTTCAGGATTACATGCGCCGTCAGCAGAAGCGCGGCGGCTATGTCGAGGTGAACACGCCCCAGGTGGTGAACCGCAAGCTGTGGGAAGCCTCGGGCCACTGGGCCAACTATCAGGAAAACATGTTCATCGTCGAGGTGGACGAGGAACACGCCCGCGAAAAGACGATCAACGCGCTGAAGCCGATGAACTGCCCCTGCCATGTGCAGATCTTCAACGTGGGGCTGAAATCCTATCGCGACCTGCCCTTGCGGATGGCGGAATTCGGATCCTGCGCGCGCTATGAACCTTCGGGCGCGCTGCACGGGATCATGCGGGTGCGCGGCTTCACGCAGGATGACGCGCATATCTTCTGCCGCGAGGACCAGATCGAAAGCGAAACGAAGCGCTTCATCGAATTCCTGTCGGCGATCTATCGCGACCTGGGGTTCGAAAGCTTCAAGATCAAATTCTCGGACCGCCCGGAAAACCGGGCCGGGTCGGATGATGTCTGGGACCGGGCCGAGGCGGCGCTGGCCAATGCGACCCGCGCGGCGGGCTACGATTTCATCATGAACCCCGGCGAAGGTGCCTTTTATGGCCCGAAGCTGGAATTCGTGCTGACCGATGCGATCGGGCGGGACTGGCAATGCGGCACGCTTCAGGTGGATTTCGTGCTGCCCGAACGGCTGGACGCGAATTTCGTCGCCGAAGACGGGATGAAGCATCGCCCGGTGATGCTGCATCGCGCCACCCTGGGCAGTTTCGAACGCTTCATCGGCATCCTGATCGAAAGCCACGCGGGCAAGCTTCCGTTCTGGCTGGCGCCGCGTCAGGTGGTGGTGGCCTCGATCGTGTCGGATGCCGATCCCTTCGTGGCCGAGGTCGTTTCGGCCCTGACGGCAGCGGGCGTGCGGGCCGAAGCAGACACTCGCAATGAAAAGATCAACTACAAGGTCCGCGAACATTCCGTGGGCAAGGTTCCCGTGATCCTGGCCGTGGGCATGAAGGAAGTCGAAGAGCGAACTGTTTCAGTCCGCCGCCTTGGTGAAACGCGGACTGAAACGAAATCGCTGGATCAGATTGTAGCCGAACTGACGGCCGAGGCGCTTCCGCCAGACCTGCGCTGATCTCGAACACTTTGAAAACAAATGAAAACGCCGGATCCCATCCGGCGTTTTTTATTTTTGCGGCATTGCGGCGCGACCTTGCCGCAGATGCCGAAACGCTCACGGCGGCGTCAAGCACGGGTCTGTGATTGGCCGGTGAGGCAATCCGCCGCATACGACTGGAGGTGTCGCAACAGTGCGGCATCACTGTGAAATCAACCAGTCAACCAAGGGAATTCCTCATGTCTCAGCACGTCAAGACCCTCGCCGTGGCGGGCGCTCTGGCAGCCGCTCTTTCGGCGACCGTGACCCCGGCCACCGCCCAGGACGCCAACGAAAAATGCTTTGGCGTTTCGCTGGCCGGTCAGAACGATTGCGCTGCCGGCCCGGGTACGAGCTGCGCCGGCACCTCGACCGTGGACTATCAGGGCAACGCCTGGAAGCTCGTGCCGACCGGCACCTGCGCGACGATGGAACTGCCCGACGGTCGGATGGGCAGCCTCGAAGCGCTCGACCGTGATCTGCCGCAAGGTTGATGCAGCCTTCCCTTCCGGCCCTATGCCGGAAGGGAGCTTTCCGATTAAAGAGGTCGCCGATGTTCGATGAAGCCCCGCTCCGCCATCTGCCCGCCATGCCCGGTGTCGGCTACAAGCCGCAGCATTTCGCCGCGATCCTTCAGGACCCTGCCCCGGTCGGCTGGCTGGAAATCCATGCCGAGAACTACATGGGCGACGGCGGCCGCCCGCTGGCGCAGTTGCGCCACCTGGCCGAACGGTTTCCTCTTTCCGTGCATGGTGTGGGCCTGTCGATTGGCGGCGAGGGACGGCTTGACCCCGACCACCTCGCGCGGCTCAAGCGGCTGTGCGACTGGCTGAAGCCTGCCAGCTTTTCCGAACATCTGGCGTGGTCGACCCATGAGGGCGCCTTTTTGAACGATCTGTTGCCGCTGCCCTACACGGCCCGCACGCTTGACCGCGTGGCCGGGCACATCGACGAGGTGCAGGACACCCTGGGCCGCCGGATGCTTCTGGAAAACCCGTCCACCTATCTGGCCTTCGCCGAGACCGAGATGGACGAGATCGACTTCCTGACCGAGATCGCCCGCCGCACGGGCTGTGGCCTGCTTCTGGATGTCAACAACGTCCATGTCAGCTGCACCAACCAGGGCTGGGACACGGACGCCTATATCGACCGGTTCCCGCTGCATCTGGTGGGCGAGGTTCATCTGGGCGGGCATGACGTGGATGCAGACGATCACGGCGCCCCCCTGCTGATCGACAGCCACGGGGCCGAAGTGGCTGATCCGGTCTGGCGGCTTTACGCGCGCAGCATCGCCCGCGGCGGCGCGCTGCCGACGCTGATCGAATGGGACAATGACGTGCCCGACTGGCCCACGCTCGCGGCCGAGGCCGCCCGCGCCGCCGCAATCATGGGCGCCGTTATGGCCGGGGGGCGGGCATGACAGGCCAGGCCGAATTCCACGCCGCCCTTCTGGACCCCGAACGCCCGGTCCCGCCCGGCCTGATCGATCCCGCGAGGCGTCCTGCGGGCCGTCGGTTCGATGTCTATCGCAACAATGTGGCCGTCAGCCTGACCAAGGCGCTGGAACAGGGATTCCCGTTGCTTCGGGATCTTTTGGGGACCGAGTTCTTTCAGGCGATGGCCGGGGTCTTCCTGCGCGCCCATCCCCCGCAAAGCCGGATGCTGATGTTTTACGGCGCCGAGATGCCCGCTTTCCTGACCGGCTTTCCGCCGGTGGCGCACCTGCCCTATCTGGCGGATGTCGCGCGGCTGGAACTGGCGTTGCGCGAAAGCTATCACGCGGCCGATGCGGCCCCCCTCGCCCATTCGGATCTGGCCGACCTGTCGGCCGAGGAGTTCATGGCCGCCCGCTTTGGCCTTTCCCCCGCGCTTCGGCTGATCCGGTCCGACTGGCCCGTCCATGGCATCTGGTCCGCTCATGCGCGGGGCACGCCCGCCCCGTCCGCGCGCAGGCCGGAGGATGTGGTGATCCTGCGTCCCGGCCTTGATCCGGCGCCGCATCTGCTGCCGGCGGGCGGGGCCGCGTTCATCACGGCACTGGCCGCTGGCGCGACCGTGGCCGAAGCGCTGGAGGCGGCCGGGCCGCTTCCGGACCTGAGCGGCCTTCTTTCCATCCTGATCGGGGGCGGTGCCCTCACCGCACTGACAAGGGAGTGATCCGATGATCGCAACACTTTACAATCGGCTCGCCGCCGAGATCGAACGCCTGTCCGCCCCGACCCTGCCCACCTTGGCACGGATCGTCTTTGCCGGGGTGCTGTTGATGTATTTCTGGGGATCGGGCACGACCAAGCCCGGCCCCGGCCTTTTCGGCGTGCTGTCGCCCTCGTTGGGGGCCTATGCCCAGATCTTTCCCCGCGCGATGGAGGCGGCGGGCTATGATCCGGGACAACTGGGGCTGTTCCACCGCCTGGTTGTGGTGGCGGGGACGCTGGCCGAATTCATCCTGCCCACGCTGATCATCCTGGGGCTGTTCACGCGGCTCGCCGCAGTTGGAATGATCGGCTTTGTCGTGGTGCAGAGCGCGACCGACATCATCGGCCATGGCGTGCCCTGGGGCGCGTGGTTCGACCGGCTGCCCGATGCCGTCATCCTTGATCAGCGGGCGCTGTGGATCCTGCTGCTGCTTGTGCTTGTGGCCAAGGGCGCCGGGCCCCTTTCGGCCGACCGGATGCTGGGTCTGCGCTAGCGGGGTTGGGCCTGCGCTAGTGCGGGTCGGGCTGGCGCGCGGCGAGTGCGAGGATCGCGCCCAGCATGCACATCCCGATCGGGAACATGGTGAAGACGCCAAAGCCAAAGGCATACCACACCAGCACCCCCGCCACTGCCAGAAGCGCCGCCGCGACCATATTGGCCGACCGCGCCATCGCCCCGCCCGCAATCGCCAGGATCGGCGCGAGGAACCCGGCTGCCTTGATCAGCGCCGGGTTCTGCACCTGCGTGGCCAGATCCGGCACTTCGCCATAGGTGTCGATGAAGACGGTATAGCCATAGCCGAAGAACCCGATCACCATGGCCCAGAGGCCGCCGATGATGCCCAGAACGAGTGCCGCGTTGCGCATGAATTTCTTTCCTGCCTTTCGCGCCGCCGAAGGCCGTCCTTTCGCGACGCTTGATTTACTTGGGCGTTCTGGCATGATTTTTCCAGTGACGACAGACTTTCCGACCGCCTCCTGTCTCTGGCAGCAAGACGACCAAGAAAGACCTGCTGCACGGCCCGGCGCAATCCCGCGATCCGGGAAGACTGAAGAGGAGATGCGGAATGCCGACCGGCACCGTCAAATGGTTCAATGCCACCAAGGGTTATGGCTTCATCGCCCCCGATGATGGCGGCAAGGATGTGTTCGTGCATATCTCGGCGGTGGAACGCGCCGGACTCAAGGGCCTGAACGACAATCAGAAGATCGGCTACGAACTTCAGGCGGGCCGCGACGGTCGCGCCTCGGCCAGCGACCTGAAACTGCTCTGATCAGCCTCGGGCACCGGAAACGGAAGCCCAACCCCCTGATTCCGAACGGAATTCCGGCCCACCCCGCCCGGTGGGCCGGTTCATTTCAGCAGGCTCGCCTGCACCGCCTCATCCCAGCCGAGGTAAAGCGCCCCGTCCGCCTCGATCACCGGGCGCTTCATCACCGTGGGGGCCTCGGCGATCTGCACCTCGGCCTCGGACGCCTTCAGGAAATCGTTGAATCCCCGGTAGGTGGTTGACGTCCGGTTGATCAGCCGGTCGCCGAATTCCGCCACCAGACGGGCGATCTCGGTCGCGGTCAGCGGGTCGCGGCGGATGTCGCGGAAGCTGACGGAATGTCCCGCCGCTTCCAGCGCCTTCTGCGCCTTCTTGCAGGTATCGCAAGTGGGAATGCCGTAGAGAATCATGTGCCGCAACCTTTCGTGCCTGGGGCGGGTCCGGGGCTTCAGTCGCCGCCGGATCGGCCGTTGGCGACAGGATTACGGGGCGCGCGCGCCGCTTGCAAGGTGCCGGGCGGGCGGGGCCTTGGCCCGATCACGGCAGGCTGGCGCGGGATGACATCCGCGTGATCGGGCGATCCGTCGGGCGCGCCGGGCCGTAATGCCCTGCACTTGACTGTCATCAACCGACATGGGGGGAAACGAGATGACCAAGACGACCGCAGTACTGGCCGCAGCCCTGCTTGCCCTGGCAAGCCCCGTTCTGGCCGACAACCCGACCAACGCCAAGTCGATGGCCTCGGCCCTCAAGGGCGGCGGCGGCGGCAACAACTCGCCGCTGAAAGAGGCGCTTGGCCTTGAAGGCAACGGTGGCGTGGCCAGCTTCGTCTCGGGCGGCGGCAACGGCGGCTGGGGCAACATCGGCAGCACCCTGACGGGTGGCCAGGTGTCGAGCCGCCCCGCGAAAGAGTGATCCGGTTACAGTGTTTCCCTGGTACCCAACCCCCGCCGGTTCGGCGGGGGTTTTTCGTGGGGGGCCTGCGCTACGCTCGTTCAGATATTTGGCAGGGCGACAGGTCGAAAACAGCCTCTGAGCCGCTAAACCGCCCAGAAAAACGACTCACCCCCACACCTCACAAAACTCCCGCCATTCACCCTTGGACATGCCGGAATCCGCCTGCTCCACCGCTTCCCCGGCGAGGCGCCGTTTCAACACCGCAATCGCCTTGGCCGACAGCGTGACGCCGCCCATGCGGTAGTCCTCGAAGGCGGCATAGGCCAGGGGCACCCAGTCCTTCACGCAGGCGGAGATGGCCTCGGCATAGACGCGGATCTCGTATTGCGCGTGGGCGTCGGCGCGCAGGCGCAGGAAGTGGAACAGGTTGTGCAGGTCGGTCTTCCAGTACCACTGGGTGTAAATGTTCATCGGCAGGTTCATCCGCGCCAGTTCGCGGGCCAGGCCCTGCTGGCCGTCCTGGCTCAGCATCGCCTCGTAATCGTCATAGCATTGCGCGGCATCGCGCTTGAGCGTTTCCAGCACGCGCGCGGCCTCGGCCCCTGAAAGCACCTCGCCCCGGCCCTGGTTGTTCACCGTCGATTGCGCGGCCAGCTGTTCTGGCGCGGGGATATAGAATTCGCGGTCGAGGATCGAATAGCGGGCGGAGTATTCGTTGACGTTGGCGGTGCGGTGGCGGATCCACTGGCGGGCGACGAAGACCGGCAGCTTGACGTGCAGCTTGACCTCGCACATCTCGAACGGGGTCGAGTGCCAGTGCCGCATCAGATAGCGGATCAGCCCTTCGTCGTTCTGGACGTGTTTCGTGCCCGCCCCATAGCTGACGCGCGCGGCCTGCACGATGGCGGCATCGTCGCCCATGTAGTCGATCACCCGGATAAACCCGTGATCCAGAACCTGATGCGCGCGGTACAGATGCGCCTCCATCCCGTCCGAGACGGCGCGCAGGGTCGGGCGCGGGTTGGCGCGCTGGCTTTCGATTTCGGCGATCTGGTCGGGCGTCAGGGGCATCGGCATGGCCTTTCGTGAAATGTCTGCGGGCGCGAGTCGTCTGACACTATATCTAGCAGGCGGCCCCGCGGAAACCGCCATATGCGGCGTGTTGCCTTCCTGCGTCAATCCCCCGCCCAGTTTAAGAAACCGCGCAAGGGCGTTGACGAACAAGGGTTTTTCCGGCACGTTTTCGCTCAAGACCTTTGGTAATGGGACAGAAAAGATGGCGCGCGCAAGACACGCACTCTGGGTATTGTTGTTGTTGGCGGCTTGTTCAGGAAATCCCTTCGTTGCCGAGGACGGCAGCACCGACGGTGGCACCGATGGCGGTACCGACGGCGGCACCGATGATGGCGGCGGCGACGGCATCTCGGGCGATCTCAACTATCCGCCAGGCACGCAGAACCCCACGTCATCCAGCCGGATCATCCGGTATGAGCCGAGAGGCGATGCCGATGACGCGGATTCGGGCAACGGCCGGGTCAGTTCGGTGAATTATGACCGCGCCACCGATACGTTCGCCGTCGACGGCCTGGCCTTTGACGGCGACCGCCCCTATCGTCGCGGCCGCGCGGTCAGCGCGATCGGCCCCTACGCCGTCTACGAAGCGCGGCTGAAGGCCACCGACCCGTTGACCGGGGAGGAAATCAACCAGTTCAACCACCGTGCCATCTATGGCGTGTCGCGGTCGGGCCGGACGAAATTCGCAATCGTGCGAACCGGCGACTATCGCACCTATGGGTTTGGCGGGTTCATCTATCAGCGTGACGGTGGCGTGCGCCTGCCGCGGTCGGGTCAGGCCAGCTATCGGGGCGATTACGCGGCGGTGCGCGACTTCAGCGGCAGCGGCGGCGTCGGCTTCACCCAGGGCCGGGCGGTGATCGACATCGACTTCGACGATTTCAACGACGGCGCAGCGGTGCGCGGCGAGATCCGCAACCGGCGCTACATCGACCTGCAGGGCAATGACGTGACGGATGCCTATCTTGACCTGCTGAGCCAAGATACCGAGGTGGGGCAGTCGCGGCTTCCGGTGCTGCTGTTCAAGATCGGACCGGGCGTGATGGACCGCAACGGTGAAATCCTCGGCGAGGTCGGCAATACCGTGGCAACGTCGGATGGCCCGCGCGAACATGAATCCGGTCGCTACTATGCGCTGATGTCAGGCACCAATGCCGAAGAGATCGTGGGCATCGTGGTGTCCGAGGCGGAATATCCGACACTCGACAACGTGACGATGCGCGAAACCGGCGGCTTTATCGTCTATCGCGACTCCAACTGATGCGCCTGCCCCGTCTGACCTGGGCGCTGGCGCTTTGCGCCGGCGTCACAGCGGGGGCCGCAGACGCGGAAACCCGCCTGTCACCCGAAGAGATGCGGGTCGCGGCGCAGATCCTGCTGGATACGGGCGAACCCGGCCGGACGCTGGAACTGGTCGATGCGCTTTTGTCGCGCGATCCGGGCGACGTGCAGGCGCTGATCCTGAAAAGCCAGGCGCTGCGCGATCTGGAGCGCACGGACGAGGCGCAGGCGGCGGCGCGGTCAGCCTGGCGACTGGCCGGGGAAGACAGGCTGCGGTTCGGTTCGGCCATGGTGATGGCGCAGGCGCTTGCCTCGGACGAACGCCGGACGGCGGCGCAACTGTGGCTGCGCCGGGCGGCAGAGGTCGCACCGGATCCGGGCGCCCGGGCCGAGGCCGAAGAGGCTTTCACCTATGTCCGGTCGCGCAACCCTTGGGTGTTCGACTTCCATTTCTCGGCCTCGCCCTCGTCGAACGTGAACAACGGATCGCGGCGGAATTCGTTCTGGTTCTACGGCTTTCCCGTGGACCTGAGCGGCGCCGCGCGGGCGCTGTCGGGGTATGAGGCCACGGCCGGCGTGACCGCCACCTACCGGCTGCTTCCGGGCGAATATTCGACGACGGAACTGCGCTTTTCGGCGATGCAGAAATCGGTGTGGCTGTCGTCCGAGGCCAAGCGCATCGCCCCCGGCGCGACGGGCAGCGATTTCGCCTATTCGGCGATCGAGGCGGGGATCCGGCATCAGATCGACCCGGTGCAGTCGCCCTTCGGGATCGGTCTTGGCGCGACCTTCGGCCACAACTGGTACGGCGGCGAGGATCTGTCGGACTATCTGCAACTGCAGGCCGAATTCGACCGGTCGATCGGCAGAAGGGACGCGGTGCAACTGGCCTTCGCGGCGGAACGCAACTGGCGGCGTGACAGCACGCTGCAATCCTCGGACGAGGCAAAGGCCGATTTCGGCTGGGTCCGGCAACTTGCCAACCGCGACCGGCTGCAGGCCGAGATCGGCCTTGCCCGGACCTGGTCGCGATCGGTGGAGATGGCGCATGACGCGCAAAGCCTGCGGCTCGGGTGGACCAAGGCGGAACCCGTGCAGGGCATCCGCCTTTCGGCCGGGGTAGAGTTCGAGCGGCGCGACTATGACCGGTCACGCTATGCACCCGGCGGGCGGCAGGACGACCGGCTTTCGGCCAACCTGTCGATGACTTTCGAGCAGGTCGATTACATGGGCTTTGTGCCCACGCTGCAGGTGACGGCGGGCGAGACGCGATCCAACGTCGGCCTGTTCGACGCGCGCGACTTTGGCCTGTCGCTGGGTTTCGAAAGCGCCTTCTGAGGGGTCGCAATCGGCCCCCGCTCTGCTAGGTTCGGGGAAAACCGTCAAAGGAGACGACCGATGAAGATCCGTTACCTTCACACGATGGTCCGGGTGCTGGACCTTGAGAAATCGATGGCCTTCTACCGCCTTCTGGGGCTTGAAGAGACGCGGCGCTATGAGAACGAGCAGGGCCGTTTCACGCTGGTCTTCATGGCCCCGCCCGGCCAGCCGGAATGCCCGGTGGAACTGACCTGGAACTGGGACGGGGACGAAGGCCTGCCATCGGACAGCCGGCATTTCGGCCACCTCGCCTATGATGTCGAGGACATCTACGCCATGTGCCAGCACCTGATGGACAATGGCGTGACGATCAACCGGCCCCCGCGCGACGGCCGCATGGCCTTTGTGCGCAGCCCCGACAATATCTCGATCGAATTGTTGCAGATGGGCGGGGCGAAGGAACCGGCCGAACCCTGGGTTTCGATGCCGAACACGGGCCACTGGTAGGGACCGCGGAACGGGGGCAACGGGGGGCCGTCAGCCCCCTTCCTGGCTTTGCCATGCCCCCCAATGATGCCATCGACAGAAGGAAAGCGCGGCAGGCTCAGAAGGCCCAACGGGTCAGGGCATCCGGGCCAAGTGCAGTGACGTCCAGAAGGCGCGGGCGCGGCGCATCGGCCAGCGGGCCGATTCCCAGCGGGCCAAGCACGGGGGCACCTTCGGCGCCGATCAGGCAACCGGCGTGATAGACCGCCAGTTCGTCGACAAGCCCCGCGCCGACAAGCGCCGAGGCCAACTGCCCGCCCCCTTCGCAAAGGACGCGCGTGAGCCCCCTTCCGGCCAGCGCCCCGAGTGCGGCGCGCAGATCGACGCGGCCATCCTGCGCGGGCACCTCGATGAGTTCGGCCCCGGTGGCGGCCCAGGCCGCGCGGGACGGCGCCGGGGCATCCGGGGAATGGAGCATCCAGATCGGCACGTCGCGCGCGCTGCGGCCCAGGCGGCTGTCGGGGCTGTGGGCAAGGCGGCTGTCGATCACGATCCGCACCGGCTGGTGCCTTGCGCCGATGTCGCGCACCGTCAGGTCGGGATCATCGGCGCGGGCGGTGCCCGCCCCCACCATCACCGCATCGTGCCGCATCCGCATCGCATGGACGGCGCGGCGCGCCCCGGAGCCTGTCAGCCACCGGCTTTCGCCCGACGCGGTGGCGATCCGGCCATCCAGCGTGGCGGCCATCTTCAGCGTGACGAAAGGAAGCCCGCGGGTCACGCGTTTCAGGAAGCCCGCATTCAGGCGGCGCGCGGCGTCTTCCATCACGCCTTCGGTCACGGCAATGCCCGCCGCGCGCAGCATCGCATGGCCCTTGCCCGCAACGCGCGGATCGGGATCGGTCAGCGCCGTCACCACGCGCGCCACGCCTGCGGCGATCAGCGCCTCGGCGCAGGGCGGGGTCTTGCCATGATGGGCGCAGGGTTCGAGCGTGACATAGGCCGTGCCGCCCCGTGCGGCCGCCCCGGCCATGTCAAGCGCCAGGCGTTCGGCGTGGGGGCGGCCACCCGGCTGGGTGAAACCGCGCCCCACTATGCGGCCCCTGTCAGGACCGCCGGTTTCCGCCCCCCCGGCAAGGATCACGCATCCGACCGCCGGGTTAGGCCATGTGTTTCCAAGCCCCCGCGCGGCCAGAGCCAGCGCATGGGCCATGTGGGCGGTGTCGCTCACTCGTCCTCTTTGATGCCGGGGCGCAGTTCCGAGACGAACTTGTCAAAGTCGTCCGCCGCCTGGAAGTTCTTGTAGACGCTGGCGAAGCGGACATAGGCTACGGTGTCGATCCGCGCGAGGCTTTCCATCACGATCTCGCCGATCGTCCGGCTGGGAATGTCGGTTTCGCCCATGCTTTCCAGCCGCCGCACGATGCCCGAGATCATCTGGTCGATGCGGTCGGGGTCGATGGGGCGTTTCTGCATGGCGATACGGATCGACCGTTCCAGCTTGTCACGGTCGAAATCCTCGCGCTTGCCGCTGGACTTGATCACCACGAGGTCGCGCAACTGAACCCGTTCATAGGTGGTGAAACGCCCGCCACAGGCCGGGCAAAAGCGCCGCCTGCGAATGGAAACATGATCCTCGGCGGGCCGGGAATCCTTCACTTGGGTATCGATGTTACCGCAGAATGGGCAGCGCATCGGCCGTCCCCCTTGTTTCTTGTCTGTCTGCCTCGGGTCTGGGGTATCCGTCCCCAGTTATCCACAGACCCTAGCGCAAGGCGGCGCATTTCGCCTAGCGCGAAATTCGGGGCGCAGGATATTGGGGGCGCCAGGTGTGGCGTGGCGGACTCAATTCCCGAGGGACCGGACGGCGCGGACAGGATTTCCGGCTCGGCTAGGGCGCTGGCCTGCCCGCGCGATAGGGCATCATGCCCGATCAGTCTAGATCGCGCACGGCGGCGCAAAGCGCCCTTGCGAAACCTACGGTGACCGATCCGTCATCAGGACCAAAGAGCAGAAGGCCCGTCACGGGTGCCGCGCCTTCGGGGCTGGTGGAAAAGGTCATCGACTGGCCCGCGGGACGAGGCACGGGCGAGGTACGCCAGATCCGGTCGGATGTGGCAAGACCGAGCGTGCCCCGCGCATAGGTGCCCGCGGCGCAGAAGGCCTCGGTCGCGGAAAGCCCACCCTCGGGATGGACGGCGAAACTGCCCGGCCCGAGGGGCGTCACGGTCGGCATGCCCGCCCCGGCGGCGGTGACGGAAAGAAGGAAAGCGGCAATCGTTCGATACATCGTCATCTCCGGCAATTGCGCCAAGGATAGACCGCTCGGCGCCGTTCCGGAAGGGGCCGCGGCGCTTCCCCCCGCCCGTCAATTCTCCGTCCCCTCCCCGTCACCTCAATGTGAGCGGAAATCCCGCCCTTGGGCGGTTATCCTTGGCCAGGACAGAAGCAGGGGAGGATGCGCGATGACACGGATGACGGCAAAGGATTTCGACCAGGAACTTCTTGAACTTTATGACTATTATGCCCACGGAAAAATCACGAAGCGTGAATTTCTGGACCGCGCGGGCAAGTTCGCGGTGGGTGGGCTGACGGCGTTGGCGCTTCTGAACATGCTGAAACCGGATTATGCCCTGGCCCAGCAGGTGCCGATGGACGATCCGGCGATCAGCGCCGAATATGTCACCTACCCCTCGCCCAACGGGCATGGCGAGGTGCGCGGGCTGATGGCGCGACCGGCAGGGGCCGCCGGAAAGCTGCCCGCCGTGGTCGTCGTGCACGAGAACCGCGGGCTCAATCCCTATATCGAGGATGTGGCGCGGCGCCTTGGCAAGGCGGGGTATCTGGCGCTGGCCCCGGACGGGCTGACCAGCGTGGGTGGCTATCCGGGCAATGACGACGAAGGCCGCGCGTTGCAACAGCAAGTCGATCCGGCAAAGCTGATGAACGATTTCTTCGCGGCGGTGGAACATCTCATGGCGCATGAGGGATCGACCGGCGCGGTGGGGATCGTGGGGTTCTGCTATGGCGGTGGCGTCTGCAACGCCGCGGCGGTGGCCTATCCGGAACTGCGCGCCGCCGTGCCTTTCTATGGCCGCCAGCCGAACGCAGCGGATGTGGCGAAGATCAAGGCGGCGATGCTGATCCACTATGCCGGTCTGGACGACCGCATCAACGCGGGCTGGCCGGAATACGAGGCGGCGCTGAAGGTGGCGGGCACGACCTATGAGGCCCATGTCTATGCGGACGTGAACCACGGTTTTCACAACGACACGACGCCGCGCTACGATCAGGCGGCGGCGGAACTTGCCTGGCAGCGCACGCTGGACTGGTTCGGGAAATACCTTGCCTGAGCGTCAGCGCAGGACGGCCGCGACCTGCCGGGCATGGGGCGCCCGGCGGTGTTCCATCAGGTAGATTCCCTGCCATGTGCCAAGCGCCAGCCGCCCGCCAATCAGGGGGATCGTCAGGCAGGTGGGCAGAAGGGCCGCCTTGATATGCGCGGGCATGTCGTCGGGGCCTTCGTAGGTGTGGGTCAGAAAGGACATCGAGGGATGATCCGAAGGCGGAACCAGCCGGTTGAAGAATTCGGTCAAGTCGGTCCGCACCTCGGGGTCGGCGTTTTCCTGGATCAGAAGGCTGGCCGAGGTGTGCCGGATCATCAGCGTCAGCACCGCCTCGGACAGTCCCGCCCCTTCGGCCCAGTCCCGCACCTGGCGGGTGATCTCGTAAAGGCCGGGGCCATGGGTGGGGATGGTCAGGGTGATGTGCATGGGCTTGAGGGGCCTGAGGGGGGAGAGAACGAAAGGGCAGCGGATGGCCGGGGCCTGCCGCACCAAAGGTTGTGGTCGCCGCTTTATAGGGCCACATCCGCGCGACCTCAATCATCGCGCTGGCGTCCCCAAAGCGGCTGGCCGCCGGGCCGGCCATCCGCTGCCCGGGGGGCCTTGCAGGCCCCTGTTAACCGGGCGGAGATGGTCAGGTTGGCGTGCGCGAAAATTCAGGGGCGGTTAGGCCAATAAAGTGTCGGTGTTCTCTTGCAGCCATGTAGCAAGCCCAAAATTTAGCGCTTCGCGCTCCATTGGGAAAAAGGCAACATCAGCCTCAAATGGATCTCCACCGTTAGCGATCCAAACGGATCCGGCTTCTCTCGCCTCATGTGGCTGCCGCTGATCATTCAATTCATAATCGTAACGACCAAGTGTGAATGCACGAGAAAGCCTGCGAAGGATTTCTTCGAACCGCGAGAAATCTACATGTCCCGCAGATCTGTCAGTAGCAAGTTCAACTATTCGAAGCCGCGCCGATTCAGATAGTAAATACAACAACTTATCATAACTATGGGATACAGGACGTTGTCCCGTATCCACAAGAACTGCACATTTCAAACGGATTTCAAACGCTAGGAGTCCGAGCAGATTAGCGGCACGACCATGCCTAGGATCAACTTTTCCTGCCAGCAGCTCTTCACTGGCTTCATAGTCTTCCGCAACAGCAATCATCGAAACAATCATGCTTCGCTTCTGCTCATCCGAAATTGGAACAAACGGCTGTCTTTTCTGAGACATACCCCACGGGCCTCCAAACCAAAACGCCCCCTTCCGGGGGCGTTTTTCCTTACTGATCCAGGAAACTGCGCAGCTTGCGGCTGCGGCTGGGGTGTTTCAGCTTGCGCAGCGCCTTCGCCTCGATCTGGCGGATGCGCTCGCGGGTCACGCTGAACTGCTGGCCCACCTCTTCCAGCGTATGGTCGGTGTTCATGCCGATGCCAAAGCGCATCCGCAGCACGCGTTCCTCGCGCGGGGTCAGGCTGGCCAGCACCCGCGTCGTGGTTTCCTTCAGGTTTTCCTGAATGGCGCTGTCGAGCGGCAGGATGGCGTTCTTGTCCTCGATGAAATCGCCAAGCTGGCTGTCCTCTTCGTCCCCGATCGGGGTTTCAAGGCTGATCGGTTCCTTGGCGATCTTCATCACCTTGCGGACCTTTTCCAGCGGCATCTGCAGCTTGTCTGCCAGCTCCTCGGGCGTCGGTTCGCGGCCAATCTCGTGCAGCATCTGTCGGCCGGTGCGCACCAGCTTGTTGATCGTCTCGATCATGTGCACGGGGATGCGGATCGTGCGGGCCTGGTCGGCGATCGACCGGGTGATCGCCTGGCGGATCCACCAGGTCGCATAGGTCGAGAACTTGTAGCCACGGCGGTATTCGAACTTGTCCACCGCCTTCATCAGGCCGATGTTGCCTTCCTGGATGAGGTCAAGGAATTGCAGACCGCGGTTGGTGTATTTCTTGGCAATCGAGATCACCAGGCGCAGGTTCGCCTCGACCATCTCCTTCTTGGCCTGACGGGCTTCCTTTTCGCCCTTCTGGACCTGGGAAACGATGCGCCGGAATTCCGAGATATCGACGCCCACATACTGGCCGACCTGCGCCATCTCGGCACGCAGGCCCTCGATCGGGTCGCGGTGCTTTTCGATCAGGGTCTGCCAGCCCCGGCCCGACTTCGCCGCCATCCGGTCAAGCCAGGTCGGGTCAAGTTCATAGCCCTGGTATTCGTCGATGAATTCGCGGCGGTTGATGCGGGCCTGATCGGCCAGCTTCACCATGCCCGAGTTGATCGACATGATCTTGCGGTTGATCCCGTAAAGCTGGTCGATCAGCGCCTCGATCCGGTTGTTGTGCAGATGCAATTCGTTGACCAGAAGAACGATTTCCGACCGCAGCTTCTGATAGGCGGCCTCGTCTTCCAGCGAAAACCGCGAAGTTTCGTTCATCGCCGCATGCATCCGGCGATCCTGGATGTCGGACAGCTTGGCATAGTCGCGCGCAATCAGTTCCAGCGTTTCCAGGACGCGCGGCTTCAACGCCGATTCCATCGCGGCCAGCGACATGTTCGAGGCGTCGTCGTCCTCGTCGTCGTCGCCTTCCCGCGACAGCGGGTTGCCGTCGGCATCCAGTTCGGGCTCGTCCGAACCGTTGCGGTTGCGCGACGAGGCAGGCGTCCCCTCGGGCAGGTCGTCCAGCGCCGTGCCTTCCATGTCGTCATCGCCATCCAGCGACCGGCCGAAGGTCGCCTCGAGGTCGATCACATCGCGCAGCAGGATTTCTTCATTCAGCAGTTCGTCGCGCCAGATCGTGATCGCCTGGAAGGTCAGCGGGCTTTCGCAGAGCCCGGCGATCATCGTGTTGCGGCCCGCCTCGATCCGCTTGGCGATGGCGATCTCGCCCTCGCGGCTCAGCAGTTCGACCGACCCCATCTCGCGCAGATACATCCGCACCGGATCGTCGGTGCGGTCCAGCGTTTCCGAAGGACCGCCGGCAATCGCCACCTCGCGCGAGGTGGAGGTTTCCACCAGCTCGCCCGCGACGTCGCCCTCTTCGGCTTCCTCGCTGTCCTCCTCGCGGACCTCGATGCCCATTTCGTTGAGCATCGCCATGATATCCTCGATCTGGTCCGAGGAAACCTGATCGGGCGGAAGGACGGCGTTCAGGCGATCATAGGTGATGTAGCCACGTTCGCGCGCCTCGGCGATCATCCGTTTCACCGCCGCCTGGCTCATGTCCAGAGAGGCTTCGGTATCCTGATCTTCGGTCTTGGCGTCGTCGGTGTCTTTGAGGGCCATGGATGCTCCTTCGGGGGCGAATCGGTCTGCGGGCGTTACGAATCAATAACGCGAATCACGGCGGGGGAAAGGGCGCGGGCGGTGTTTTTCCCTGTTTGGCCCCTCCTCGTTGCCTAATGGTTGCGGGGCCGACCGCCCCGGGTGAAGTCGATCGACTCGTGCAGGCGCCGGGCACGTTCCAGTTCCTCGCGGTCCAGTTCGACCCCGTTCGAGGCCAGGATCGCGTCGCCCTTGGTGTCCTGCGGGCCACGGGCGGCGCTTTGCCGATCGGCGGCGGCGCGCGACAGGCGCCAGGTCAGCCCCTCGTCGACAACCCCTTTCAGATCGTCCTCGGCGTCGCGGATTTCAACCCTGTGCGCACGATCGGCCTGAAGGCGCGCCAATGCCTCGGCCACGCAGGTTTCCGCGGCAACCGGATCGGCCCCGGCCCGGATCGCACTGGTGGCCAGAACATGGGGGTGGCGCAGCACCTCGTCGGCATCCACCGGGGCCTCGGCCTGCAGCGCCTGTTCCAGATCGTCGCGCCCGTGGTGATACAGCAGCAGGTTGCGCAGCCGGTCGTGGCCCTTGGTCGAAAATTCCAGCCGTTCCAGCGCGGTTTCGAACTTCGCCACCAGCGCGGGATGGCGGATGCAGGCAGCAAGGATCACGGCCTCGCGCACGAAATCGGCCGCGGTCTCGGCCCCGCTGGCCAGAAGCGAGGCGCGCGTCGCGGGCATCGGCACGGCGGGGGCTTGCACGAAGCGCCCGCCGCGCCCGAAGCCACCGGGTGCGCCCCCCTGGAACGGGCGGAAGCCCGAGGCGCCGCGCGCGGGCTTCCGCCCGCCACGGCCGAAAAGCTGCCACCGCAGGTCCTTGATCTCTTCGCCGTAATGCGCCCGGATCGACGGGTCCGCGATGCGCGCCAGCGTCGCGCGCAACGACTTGTCCAGCGCGGCCTTCCGTTCCGGGCTGTCGAAATCGCGCCCCTCGGTCTCGCGCTGCCACATAAGGCGGACCATCGGCTGGGCCGCGTCGATCACCTGCTGCATGGCGCCTGCCCCGGCGCTGCGCAGCAGGTCATCGGGATCAAGCCCCTGAGGCAGGACAGCAAAGCGAAGGCCCTGCCCCGCCTCCATCAGCGGCAGGGCCAGGTCAATCAGCCTGAGCGCGGCGCGCTGGCCTGCCGCGTCACCGTCCAGCATGACGATCGGTTCGGGGTGGATCCGCCAGATCAGGCGCAACTGGTCTTCGGTCACCGCCGTGCCAAGCGGCGCGACCGCCGCGCCGAACCCTGCTTCGGACAGGGCGATCACATCCATGTAGCCTTCGGCCATCAGAAGCGTCTGTCCCTTGCCCGCCGCCTCACGCGCGCGGGCGATGTTGAACAGGCTTCGCCCCTTGTCGAACAGGTCGGTTTCCGGCCCGTTCAGGTACTTGGCCCGCGCCTTCGGGTCCAGCGACCGGCCACCGAAGCTGATGCAGCGCCCGCGCCCGTCGCGGATCGGAAACATCACCCGCCCCCGGAACCGGTCAAAGGGCGCGCCGCCCTCGTCGGGGCGGGCGCAAAGTCCGGCATCGACCAGAAGATCGGGCGCAACACCCTTTGCGGTCAGCGCGTGAAACAGCCCCTGCCGCTGATCCGGTACCCAGCCGATTTCCCACCGGTCCTGCGCCGGGCCGGGCAGCCCGCGCCGTTCCAGATAGGCCCGCGCCTCGGCCCCGCCCGAAGCGTGAAGCTGCAGCCGGAACCACTTCACCGCCTCTTCCATCACCTCGGCCAGCTGGCTGCGCCGGTCGGCCTTTTCGGCGGCACGGGGGTCGCGGGCGGGCATCGTCATCCCTGACTCGCGCGCCAGGATCTCGACCGCCTCCATGAACCCCACGTTTTCGGTTTCTTTCACGAAGGACAGCGCATCGCCCTTCGCATGGCAGCCAAAGCAGTAATAGAACCCCTTGCGGTCATCGACATGGAACGAGGCCGATTTTTCCTGATGAAAGGGACAAGGCGCCCAGAAATCGCCCTTGGCCTGGTTCGACTTGCGCATGTCCCAGGTCACCTTCCGGCCGATGACCGAGGAAAGCGTCACGCGGTTTCGCAGTTCGTCAAGGAATCCGGGAGGCAGCGACATGTCCGGAATATCGGGCCAAGGGGGCGTGAAGTCCAGTCGGATGGCCGGAAAGATGCGGCCCCCTAGTCCAGCAGGTCACGCGCGATCCGTTCGAAGATGCGCGCCCCGATCGGGATCAGGTCATCGGGAAAGTCGTAATCGGGGTTGTGCAGGCGCGGATGGTCGCGACCCGAGCCCAGAAACACCATCGCGGCCTTCGCCTGCGCGCCGAACCGCCCGAAATCCTCGGACCCGCGCATCGGCAGATCGTCGGGCCGGTGCGCGATGCCGCAGGCGTCCAGAGCGCGCGCCAGGATCGCCGTCGCCTCGGGGTCGTTCGTGCAGGCGTGAAAGACATCGTGATGGCTGATCGACAGCGAAAGACCGTGCCGGGCGGCGGCATCCCCGGCCAGCGCGGTGGCCGAGGCCAGCAGGTCGGCCATCCCCTCATCCCCAAGCGTGCGCAGCGTTGCCCACAGATGCGCCTCGCCCGGCGCGATGCCGAAGGCCGGTTCGCCAAGGCGCGCGTGGGTGATCGTGACCAGCCGGAAATCCGGCCCAAGGGCGCCCCCCTGCCCCAGGGCCGACAGCGCGGGGATCAGTTCGGCCAGAGCGGGCGCGGGCGACACCCCGGCCTCGGGCTGGCTTGCGTGCGAGGTCCTGCCGGTGAAGGTCATCGCCAGCCCCATCGATGCGCAATTGGCCGGCCCCTCGGCCAAGAGCGCCTCGCCGATGGCCACGCCCGGCATGTTGTGGATGGCAAAGGCCCAGTCGGGGGCGACGTCGGCAAAGCGCGGATCGGCCAGCACGGCGGCAGCGCCTGAACCGTCTTCTTCCGCGGGCTGGAACATCAGGACGACCCGGCCCTTCGCGGGTGGCCTGCGCGATAAAAGCCGCGCCAGCGCCATCAGGATCGTCATGTGCCCGTCATGGCCGCAGAGGTGCCCGCGCCCCGGCAGTTCCGAGGCATAGGCAGCGCCGGAAAGCTCGGTGATCGGCAGAGCATCCAGTTCGGCGCGGAACATCACCGTCGGCCCCGGCGCGGGTGCGGCAAAGACCGCCGCCACGCCATGACCGCCCAACCCCGTAATGACATGATCGGGCCGCAGCGCCGAAAGGGCCTCGACGATGGTCGCGGCGGTTTCCCGTTCTTCACCGGAAACTTCGGGCCTGCGGTGCAGCGCATGCCGGAAGGCCGTCAGTTCGACCAGATCGGCATTCGTCAGCATCAGACAAGGCCCGCGCGGGCGGCAAGCGATTTCATCGCTTCCTCGATCTCGTGCCAGGCGGTTCTGGCCATCGACCGAAATACCAGAAGCTCGAAACAGTCGGGCTCCAGCCGCATCAGGATCATCTGCATGTGATTGAGCGGCGCGCGCGCCGCAGCGCCGGGCGGGAAGGCATCCCGGCGCAGGTCCAGCGGCACCAGCCGCATCAGCGCCTGATCCGCCCCCGCCCCCTCAAGCCGCAGGCAGGCCCAACCATCGGACTGGTCAGTCATCACCGCGCCGGACAGGCCGGAAGGATCGCCGCCGATCATAAATGCCTGATCCATGCTGGTCCAGACCATCCTGACCGCGTCAAAGCCTGTGAATTGGTTCGGTTTTGGAAAGCTGACACCAAGCGCCTTCAGCCCCGCGGCCAGATCCCGGCCCACCTTGGGCGCGGAAACAGACGTCACCCGCGTCAATTCCACCTCGGCCAGCGTCAGCCCGCCGTGGGTTACGGGCCATGTTCCCTCAAGCGGGGTTTTCGCGATCAGACTAGGCACGGAGCTTTCTCCCCTCGGGATCGTGGAACACCGGGTCGCAGACCTCGGCGAGGATGTCGATCTTGCGCAGGTGATCGACGACCCGCACCATCTCGCCGTTGCGGGCGCGGCCGTTCTTCAGGAAGGCCAGCCCGATCCAGTGACCAAGCGTCGCCGATGGCCCGACCGATGTGACATAGCCCTGATCACTGGCACGGCAGACTTCCTCGCCGGGGGTGAACAGATGCGCCCCCGCGGTCAGCATCTGGTCGGGCAACGTGGGTTTGAGGCCGACAAGCTGTTCGCGCTCCGGCCCCATGAGGCCGGGCCGCTGCGCCGCCGCCTTGCCGATGCAATCCTTCTTCGGGCTGATCATCCGTTCCATCCCGATGTCGAAGGCCGTGACGCGGCCGTGAATCTCGGCATGGGTGATGAACCCCTTTTCCAGTCGCAGGACGTTCAGCGCCTCCATCCCGTAGGGGCCGCCGCCCATCGTTTCGGCCCGCGCCAGAAGATCGCGGAACAGCGCCTCGCCATAGCGCGCGGGCACCGCGATCTCGTACCCTTCCTCGCCCGAGAACGAGATGCGGAACAGGCGCGCGTCGACTCCGTGCACCCGGACCGGACCGCAGGCCATGAACGGGAAGGCTTCCGGATCGACCGGCGCATCGAGGACGGAATTCAGAAGCGCCCGCGCCTTCGGCCCCGCCACCGCGAACTGCGCCCAGTTTTCCGTGACCGAGAGGCAATGCACGTCCCAGCCCGCGCAATAGGCCTGCCGGACGAAATCCAGATGCCGCATCACCTGGCCCGCCGCGGCGGTCGTGGTGGTCATCAGGAAATGCGTCTCGCCCAGGCGCGCGGTGGTGCCGTCATCCATCACATGGCCATCCTCGCGCAGCATCAGGCCATAGCGCACGCGCCCCACCGGCAGGGTCGAAAAGGTGTTGGTATAGACGAAATCCAGAAACCGCGCTGCATCGCGGCCCTGAATGTCGATCTTGCCTAGCGTCGAGACATCGCAGATGCCCACCGCATGGCGCACCATCGCCACCTCGCGGTCGCAGGCCTCGCGCCAGGTCGCCTCGCCGGGGCGCGGGAAATAGCTGGGGCGATACCACATCCCCGCTTCGATCATCGGCGCGCCGCGTTCCAGGCTGGCCTCGTGCGAAGTCAGGAAGCGCTGCGGCGCAAAGCCCTTGCCGCGCCCGCCCGCACCCATCGCCGCGACCGACACCGGCGCAAAGGGCGGCCGGAAGGTCGTGGTGCCGGTTTCGGGAATCCCGCGCCCCGTCGCATCGGCCAGAACTGCCAGCGCCGCGACGTTCGAATTCTTGCCCTGATCGGGGGCCATGCCCTGCGTCGTGTAGCGCTTCATATGCTCGACCGAGGCATAGTTTTCCTGCGCCGCCAGCTTCACGTCCTTGACCGTCACGTCATTGGCGAAATCAAGCCACTGGCGCTTCCACATGCCGCCCTTGCCCGGCACATGCCAGAGCGGCGCGATGCCATAGGTGTCGTCCTCGGCCTCGGGCAGGGGCACATCGGGCGCGCTGCGGTCCAGCGCGGCCAGGGCGCTGAGGGCCGCATCCCGGCCTTCACGCAGGCAGGCAGCGGTCGACATCGCCCCGTTGGCCGACCCCGCCGGGATCAGCCCGGCCACCGCACCGGGCGCGGGCACGAAGGCCGCAAGCGCCTCGTTCCAGACGGGCCGCCCGCCCTTGTGGCAGGTCAGGTGCACCGTAGGGTTCCAGCCGCCGGACATGGCCAGGCAATCCGTCTCTATCCGGAACTCAGACCCGCGGTGCGCGATGGTGATCCGCGACAGGCCAAGCCGCCCGGCGGTGTCGATCACCTGCGCCCCCGCGTAGACCGGGCAATCCTCGACGGTCGAGGCGTCGGGGCGCGGGTCAATGATGGCGGCGACCTTGACGCCCGCGGCCATCAGGTCGCGCGCGGTCGCGCGGGCCGCGTCGGTATTGGCGAACAGCGTGACGCGCTTGCCGGGCGCCACACCCCAGCGGTTCAGATAAGCCCTGACCGCCCCCGCCATCATGATGCCCGGCCGATCGTTCGAGGGGAAGGCAATCGGCCGCTCCAGCGCGCCCGAGGCCAGAACCGCCTGCCGTGCGACGATCCTCCAGAAACACTCGCGCGGCAGGTTCGGGCGCGGCGCCACATGCAGGCCCACGCGTTCCAGCGCGGCATAGGTGCCGTCGTCATGGACACCGGTCACGGTGGTCCGCGTCATCAGGCGCACATTGGGCATGGCACGCAGTTCGCCCAGAACCTCTTCCACCCAGTCGGGGCCATGCTGCCCGCCGACGGTGCCCGTCTCGGCCAGAAGGCGGCCGCCCATGCGGGCATCCTCGTCGGCAAGGATCACATCCGCCCCGGCGCGGCCCGCCGTCAGCGCCGCCATCAGCCCGGCAGGACCCGAACCGATCACCAGCAGATCACAGAAGGCGAAAGCCTTTTCATAGACGGCCTCGTCATGGCGGCCCGAAAGGCTTCCCAGTCCCGCGGCGCGGCGGATCGCCGGTTCATACAGCTTTTCCCAGAAGGCGCGCGGCCACATGAAGGTCTTGTAATAGAACCCGGCCGAAAGGAAGGGCGCGGCAAGGTCGTTGATCGCCAGCGCGTCGAACCGGACAGATGGCCAGCGGTTCTGGCTTTTCGCCTGAAGCCCGTCAAAGATCTCCTGCACCGTGGCGCGGGTGTTCGGGGTCTGCTGGCCGTCTTCCAGGATCTCGACCAGCGCGTTCGGCTCTTCCGATCCGGCGGTCAGGATGCCGCGCGGGCGGTGATACTTGAATGACCGGCCGACCAGCCGCACGCCATTGGCCAACAGCGCCGAGGCCAGCGTATCGCCCTTGAACCCCATGTAGTCGCGCCCGTCGAAGCGAAAGCCCACCCGGCTGTCGCGGTCGATCAGCCCCTTGCCCTCGATCCTCATTTCTCACCGCCTTTCCGCGCGGATTTCGGCCCGGTCTTCAGATCGGCCACCAGTTCGGAACCAAGGATTTCATGAGTGACGGTGTTGCGCGTCACCGCAAGCCACTGGGCGCAGCCGGTTTCGTGATACCACAGGTCCCGCGTCACCCCGGCGGGGTTGTCGCGGTTGTGCAGCATGTCATCCCAGGCGGCGGCAGGCGCATCGGCGGCGGGCCGGTTCAGATAGTCATCCGACCCGTAGTAATAGAACTCGCGCCGGTCACGGGTGCCGCACAGGGGGCATGGGATACGCATCAGATCGCCTCGACTGGCTGGAGGGGAAGGAAACGGGGCTTCAACCTGATCGAAATACCCCCGCCGGAGGCGTCCTCGGATCGGGCCGGGTGCAGGTGCCGGGTCATCGCGCGCCTCTCAATGCAGGTTGTGCTGGCTGCCCGTGCCTTCCTCGTCGATGAGGTGGCCGGTGGCGAAACGGTCAAGCCGGAAACGGCGGGCGACGTCATGCGGCTGGCCGGTGGCCATCAGATGGGCCATGCACCAGCCCGAGGCCGGCACCGCCTTGAAGCCGCCGTAGTTCCAGCCGCAGTTCAGGAACAGCCCGTCCACATGGGTGCGGTCGATGACGGGCGATCCGTCAGGCGACATGTCCATGATGCCCCCCCAGGACCGCAGCACGCGCGCCCGCCCGATCATCGGCATCAGTGTCATGCCCGCTTCCATCACATGTTCCACCATCGGCAGGTTGCCCCGCGCAGCGTAGGAGGCATAGAAATCCAGATCCCCGCCAAAGACGAGGCCGCCCTTGTCGGATTGCGAGATGTAGAAATGCCCCATGCCGAAGCTGATGACATGGTGGATTACCGGCTTCAGCCCCTCGCTGACGAAGGCCTGAAGGATGTGGCTTTCGATCGGCAGGCGCATGCCCGCCATCGCGGCGACCTGGCTGGAGCGGCCCGCGACCACGATCCCCACCTTCTTGGCCCGGATCGCGCCGCGCGTCGTCTGCACCCCTGTCACCCGGCCGTTGGAAACGTCGATGCCCGTCACCTCGCAGTTCTGGATCAGGTCGACGCCGCGCCGGTCGGCGCCGCGCGCATAGCCCCACGCCACCGCGTCATGCCGCGCCGTGCCGCCGCGCGGGTGCAGAAGCCCGCCATAGATCGGAAAGCGGGTCTGTTCGAAATCAAGATAGGGCAGATGTTCGCGCACGCCCTCGCGGTCCAGCAGGATCGCGTCATCGCCCTGGTTGATCATCGCATTGCCGCGCCGGGCGAAGGCGTCGCGCTGTCCGTCGGAATGGAACAGGTTGATCAGCCCGCGCTGCGAATGCATCACGTTGTAGTTCAGTTCGGATTCCAGCCCTTCCCACAGCTTCAGCGAATGGCTGTAGAATTCCGAATTGCCCGGCAGGAAGTAGTTGGCGCGCACGATGGTCGTGTTCCGGCCGATGTTGCCGCTGCCCAGATAGCCTTTTTCCAGAACCGCGATGTTGGTCATCCCGTGGTTCTTGGCCAGGTAATAGGCCGTCGACAGCCCGTGCCCGCCGCCGCCGATGATGATCGCGTCATATTCGGCCTTGGGCGCGGGATCGCGCCACGCGGGTTTCCAGCCCTTGTTGCCAAAGAGTCCTTCGCCAAGGACCTTCAAGCCGGAATAGCGCATGGACCGTCTCCCTTCACCGATGGCGGATTGGACCGCGATCGGTGGCAATAATCAAGGGATCGCATCGGATTCCTTGCCTGACTGCGACAGGCTTTGTCGCAAGCGGGCAAGGCGCTCGCGGTTCCTTGCCGCAGCCCACCGGCCCACCGGCCCCGGCTTTCCGGTGAAGGGCGCGGCCGGAACAAGGCTGATGTCGCCATGGCCGATCCCCGGCCTTCCGGGCGCGGGCGCCTGGTCGGGATCTAGGTCAAGATCGAGGATCGAGGGGGCGTCGTGCAGCAGAGGCAGGCAGGCGCGGAACAGGCGCCGGGCCACCGCCCCGCCCGCCGGCGCGATCACCGGCCCCGCGGGTTCGCAGGCCAGCGGGGAGCCGTTGCAGGCCAGCCGCAGCGCCGCCAGCGCCGCCGGATCACGATGCGCCATGACGATGTGCATCAGCGCGAAACCGTGCCCCCGGAACGGGATCAGCACCTTCGGCCGGGGGTTCAGCCTTGTCCAGCGGATACCGTCGCGGGGAGCGTCCTGCCAGTCCATCGCGCAGAACGAGGCTTCGGGCGTCATCACCGCCCCCTGCCGCAGAAGGGCGGCACCGGCCCGTTCGATCCCCTTGCGAACGGCGTTTTGCCGCGCCACCTCGCCCGGCGGCAGTGCCCCGAAATCCGCGATGCGCATGGTCATGAACCGGCCCGCCGCCTGCGATTCCGCGATCAGGCGATCCAGCGCGGGCCCGCGGTCGGGCTGGCGCACCTGTTCGAGCATGGCCGCCTGTTCCTCGCTCGACGGCCTGAGATAGCTGAGATAGCGATGCCCGGCGGCGAACTTGTGCAAGGACAGCCGCCCGGTCGAGGCAAAGACCATCCCCGCCGCCCGTGCCCGCGTCAGCAAATCGGCATCGACCGGGGCCGAGATCGCCTCGGGCCGGCGCCAGCCGCCGATGCGGTCGATCACGGCGCGCCGATGCGCGAAGGAACTGGGCGGGAAGAAATGCGGCCTCTCGCCGTCGGGCACCGCGCCATCCCCGGAAAAGAGGCCCGAAACGATGCCCCCCCGGATGCCGGTGGGAAGGTGGAACAGGCTACCCGCCACCGCGAAATCCACCTCGGGCCGGGCGGCAAAAAGGTCGACGAGGCTGGACAGGTGGAACCGTTCCCAGATGTCATCGTGGCCCAGATAGGCGATCAGCGGCGCGCGGGCGTGGTCGATCCCGGCCATGTTCGGGCCGCTCTGGCTGCCCACGCGGTCAGACAGGTTCAGCCAGCGCAGGCGCGGCGAAAGATAGGGGCGCAACGCCGCCTCGGTATCATCGGCGCAGGCATCGCCCACGACCAGCAGTTCCCAGTCGTCGCGATCCTGTTCCATGACCGAAAGGACCGAGGGCAGGATGTGCCGCCCCCTGCCCCAGGTGGCCATGATCACGCTGATCGCGGGCGCGTCAGCCAAAGCGGTAGGGGATGCCCGGATGATCGCGATCGAGGCGCGACTTGTCGGGATGCGCCGGATCGTAGGCCCGGGTCGGCATGTTGATGAAATGCGCGGCCTCATGGCCAAGGTTCTGAACCCCATGCACCACGAAGGCCGGAATTGTCAGCAGCACCGGATTGGCCGCCCCCACGTCCAGCACGTTCAGCGCGCCGCGCGTCGGGCTTTCGGGTCGCAGGTCGTAAAGCACCACCCGGAAGCTGCCGGCAAGAAAGGCCAGCCGGTCGCTTTGCCGCTTGTGATAGACCCAGGCCCGGACCGATCCGGCTTCGGCCATCACGTGATAGACATGCGGCGTGACAAAGGACGGATCATGAAGATCCGTCATCAGCACGGTCAGCGTCCCCCGCCCGTCCGAGTTCGACACCAGCCGCCGCAGCCGGAGGCCTTCGATCTGGTTCTCGACCGCGAGGTCCGCGAAGGCCGGCGTGGCGGGTACCCAGGGTGCATCGTCAGTGAAATCGTCGAGTGTGACCACGGGGGCCTCCGCCTGTTGGCTCAGCCCCTACAAGACGACACCGCGCAGCGAAAAGCAACGCTGCGCGGTGGTCCTGTTCAGGGTCCTTGCCGGGGTGCCTAGGCGGCACTTCCGGGGCGCTTCCGGGCCAAGCCCCTGATCTGTTGGCACACGCCGCCAGATCAGATCGCGAGCCGGAAGTATTCGGCCATGAAGTTGTTTTCCATGCCCGAACCGCAGAAACCCATGTCCATGTTGGACGTGCCCGAGATGGTCCCGCCCGCCACGATCGCGGCCCCGTGCAATCCGCCGGCATTCGCCGCGAAGGAGACATCGACCTTGGCAAGGATCTGGCCGCCGTACATCTTCAGGTTCCCGGCCACATCGACCGATCCCATCGTGATCAGCTGCGAGCCCCCGCCTTCGGCGCAGTTGTCGTCGCGCCCGATCTGAAGGTCCTGCGGCGCATAGATGGATTTGGACGCCGTGTTCGTCGTGGCGATCACGACATTTTCCAGCACCATCTGGTTGCCCATCTTGATCTGGCAGTCCGTCACCAGCACCACGTCGCGCAGGATCGTGCCGTTGGCAAAGCTCAACCGTCCGTTGCTTGTCGGGCAATCGTAGGTGTGAACCCGGCCCGAGGTGAAATGGCTGGCGTTCAGGTTGGTGGTGGACAGCGTAAGCATGCCGCTGCCAAGGATGTAGTCGGGCACGAAACGGTCATCCATCGCATAAAGACCGGCGATAATGTTGTCGATCCGTTCCAGGATGCGGATGTTCCACGTTCCTTCCCGCAGCGCCTCGCGCAGGCCCTCGTTCTGTTCATAGCCCGAATTGGGCAGTTCCAGATTGTCCACGTCTGACAGCGAAACCACCGTCCCCGTCTCGAAGATGTTGTTGTTGTTCAACGAGATGGTGTTGTTGGAATGGATGCAGAATCCGGCCCTGTATTCGTTGTTCGATTGCAGATCGACCTCAAGCTCGGCCACGAAGCCTTCGCGCAGGCAGGTCGGGCGGTAGGTGACGAAGACAGAACCGGTGACGATGTCCATCGTCTCGATCCCCGCGAGGGCAAGGAAGTAGTTGCCATGCGGGTTGCCGCGGTCGGTGGTGCGGCGCGCGATCACCCGCACGGCGCCTGTCGCATCGGGGTCGGGGGTAAAGACGGTCGTGGCCGGATCATAGTCGCCGAACTGCACGTCCTGCGCCTCGATGACAAAGCCGTGCCGGTCGGCGGGCATGTTCCTTTCAGCGATCTCAAGCGCCTTCGCAACCGCCGTTTCCGGCGTTCCGAATTCGCGTTCCAGGATGGCGGCATGGGCGGCGGCATCGGCCGCGACCTGCATCTGTGTCCTGACGGCCATCGCGTTCGACAGGTCGATGGCATAGCCCGAAAGCATCAGCATCGAGAAGCCGAAAAACAGCGCCATTACGGTTGAGGCGCCTTCGTCCTTGCGGACGAAGGCATTGATTTGGTTCCGGATTTTTCCGCGCATCGGTCAGATCTCCGCAAAATGCTGGGACACGACGGCCATCTGGACGTCGTCGAACGCATCGATGAAGCTGAGCGTCGAAAAATCGCTAATATACACAAGGACCTGAGTCCGGATGATCCCGTCCGTCACCGTGGTCGTGACGACAGCCCGCGGGGCAAGATCCGCAATCGCGGTCTTCACGCGTTCTTCCGCCTCGTTCAGGTCACGGATACGACCAACAGACACGGCACGGTTCACATCTTGCACCACACGCTCGATGCGGGCCTTGCCACCGAAGATCAGCGCCGTTTCCGCAACCAGCGAAAACAGGATGACGAAGAAGGGCATCCAGATGATGACCTCGACGGTGGCTCCGCCGTCTTCTTTACAAAACTGACGCTTGATCCACGCCAGAGCACTCTTTGGGGCACAGTTCCACATGGGCAGCTCACCTTTCGAATGCACTACCCCACCCGACACCCGGTGTGATCGCCCAAGCTGGCGCATTAAGGGCGGAACTGCGGCACAAATCTGGCCGCAGTCCCGAATCGTGAAACAATTTCGGTTTTACAGGCTCATAGCCCCTTGGACCGATAGGTTTTGGCCACGCGGTCGATCGCAACGATGTAGGCCGCGACTCGCAGATCCTCGACATCGTTGCGGCTGTGCCAGACCTCGCGCATGGCCTGATAGGCGGTGCGCATCGTGTCATCCAGACCCGACCGCACGAGCATCAGCTCGTCCGAGCCGGTCAGGAAACGTTCCTTGAAGTCATCGGCCAGCGTCCAGCCAAGCCCCTTGTCGGCCGACAGCCGTTCCAGTTCTTCGACCAGAAGGCGCGAGCGTGCCTCTTCGGCGCGGCGCTGCATCCGGCCGAAACGGATGTGCGACAGGTTCTTGACCCATTCGAAATAGCTGACCGTCACGCCGCCCGCATTGGCATACATGTCCGGGATGATCACCGTGCCCTTCCGGCGCAGGATCTCGTCGGCGCTGAAGGTGATCGGCCCGTTGGCGGCCTCGATGATCAGGGGGGCCTTGATCCTGTCGGCGTTGTCCTTGTGGATCACGGCCTCGAGCGCGGCGGGAATGAGAATGTCGCAGGCTTGCTCAAGCACCTTGGCGCCATCCTCGACATAGGTCGCCTCGGGGTATCCCTTCACCCCGCCGTTGGTGGCGATCCACTGCCGCACCGCCTCGACGTTCAGCCCCTTGTCATCCAGCAGCGCCCCGTCGCGTTCGATGATCGCGACGATCTTCGCGCCATCCTCTTCCGACAGGAACTTGGCAGCGTGATAGCCCACGTTGCCGAGGCCCTGCACGATCAACCGCTTGCCGTCCAGCGTGCCGGACAGCCCGGCCTTGGCCATGTCGTCCTTGTGGCGGAAGAATTCGCGCAGCGCGTACTGGACGCCGCGCCCCGTCGCCTCCACCCTGCCCTGGATGCCGCCGGCATGGGGCGGCTTGCCGGTGACGCAGGCCTTGGCGTTGATGTCGGTGGTGTTCATCCGCGCATACTGGTCGGCGATCCAGGCCATCTCGCGTTCGCCAGTGCCCATGTCGGGGGCTGGCACGTTCTGCGCCGGATGGATCAGGTCGCGCTTGATCAGCTCATAGGCGAAGCGGCGGGTGATCAGCTCCAGTTCATGTTCCTCCCATTGCCGCGGGTCGATGCACAGTCCCCCCTTCGATCCGCCGAAAGGCGTTTCGACCAGCGCGCATTTGTAAGTCATCAGCGCGGCCAGCGCCTCCACCTCGTCCTGGTTGACGTTGGTGGCATAGCGGATGCCGCCCTTTACCGGTTCCATGTGTTCGGAATGAACCGACCGGTATCCGACGAAGGTTTCGATCTTGCCGCGCAGGCGCACGCCGAAGCGCACCGTATAGGTGGAATTGCAGACGCGGATCTTCTGTTCGAGCCCCGGGCTGAGGTTCATCAGCCGCGCAGCCCGATTGAACATCAGGTCGACGCTTTCGCGGAAACTCGGCTCGCCACTGGCGTGCATGTCCATACTCCCGTTGTATTGTTTCTTGTCTTTGGGTCTGCGGCAGGCCGCCGCAGACGCGGCCAACTTACGCGCGCATGGTGAAGAATGCATCAACGATAACGTTACCGGCAATTTTCCGGGCATTTCGGAAACGATTCGTTAACCGGACGCGTCAAACCGTCGTCGCGTGGGGGCAGATGACGGAAATCCGCCTGGCGTCCGCCAGATTTTCGTCACGATCCGGCGAACAATCCCCCCGCATCGCTGGCCAGCGTTTCCGGCTATGTGCGATTTTGTCAAGGATCCCCGCCAATTCGCCATAATTGTGCCCCACCGATCCCGGTAAATGCAGTGTGGGCAAGAGTCCGTCCGTAGTGGGGCGGCGCTTTTGCAGTGTGGGATGTACGTTATTATGAGGCTGCGCATGCGCCCTGTTGACAAGTGGAACGCCTATCAGGTTGCGGGGCGTCTGAGGGACGGCATTCAGACAGAGATCCGTCGGTTCGCCTCGGATGAAAGGGGAACGCTGACCGCGTTCGCCCTGATGATGACATTCTGGATGATCATGGTCGGCGGGCTGGCGATCGACGTGATGCGGCATGAACAGATCCGCACGCGGCTTCAGCAGACGCTTGACCGGTCGATCCTTGCCGCAGCCTCGATGAGCCAGGAACTCGATCCCGAGGACGTGGTCGAAGACTATTTCGCCAAGGCCGACCTGGCCGAGGCGCTAAAGACCGTCGTCCCCTACGAAGGGCTGAACTTCCGCCGCGTGGTCGCCACGGCGGAACTGGAAACCAACCCGTTCTTCCTGGACCTCAAGGCCTACAGCATCGACAGTTTCATTGCCGGGGCCGCGGGCAGTGCCGAACAGAGCATCAGCAAGGTCGAAATCGCGCTGGTGCTGGACGTGTCGCGTTCGATGACCGAATACGCGGACGGCACCCCCCTGCCGCGCCCGAACCGGCTTGAGAACCTTCAGGATGCGGCGGCCGAATTCGCCCAGACGATCCTGGGCGAGGATCCCAGCAACACGATCACCATGTCGGTCGTGCCCTACAACGCGCATGTGAACCTGGGCCCCACGCTGTTCGGGCAGTACAACACGACGCATCGCTTCTCGATGGGCGATCCGCGCACGGGTTTCACCCCGGCGTCCAGCTTCTGCATCGACCTGCCGATGTCGGTTTACAACCAGGCGGAGCTTTCCGGCTCAACTGCCTATCCGCAAGGCGCGTTCTTCGACGCCTACAGTTCGACGACGCGGAACACATCCTATGTCGAGGTGCAAGCGCCGCTGTGGCGGACGTCCAGCTACTGGCAGAACGGCGTTCAGAGAACCGGCACCTTCTATCTCAACGCCGCCTGCCAGCCGATGGCCGAGAACCATGTGCTGGTCCATTCGAACGACGCAGATGCTGTCGAGGCACACATCCGCCGGATGATCTCGATGGGCGGCACGGCGATCGACAAGGGCATCAAGTGGGGTCTCGCACTGCTTGACGAAAATTCGAGGAACGAGATCGAAGGCGTGATCAACGCGGGCGCGGCCCCCGAGATGGCCCGCGGCCGCCCGGCGGATTACAGCGCCAACGACACGATGAAGGTCATCGTCCTGATGACCGACGGCGAGAACTTCGAAGGCGAACAGATCAACACCGCCTACGCCGGAAGTGACCTGTCACCGATCTGGCGGTCGAACGGCGATGGTCAGCTTTCGATCCGCCACACCCAGAACCGCCCCTCGACCGCCGGGTCGAACGAATACTGGGCACCGGGCGTCTGTGAGAGTGCCTGGGTCTGGAACGGTCGCCGCTGGGTCTGGAAGGATTGCGTCACGCAAGGCATCTGGATGCCTTCCGCCTACAACAGCGGCTCGGGCGTCACGCGTCTGACCTGGGCCGAGGTGTGGCAGGAAGCGCGGATGCAGTGGGTCGCCTGGCAACTTTATGCCCGCGCGCTTGGAACCAACAACAGTTCCCGGTCCTGGTGGTATGACGCGACGATGGACGACATGCGGTCGTCGATCTCCGTGAGCGACCGCAACAACGGGCTTCAGACGGTCTGCGCGCTGGCCAAGCAGCAGGGTGTGAAGATGTTCGGGATCGCCTTCGAGGCGCCCAACAACGGCAAGACGCAGATCCGCCAGTGCGCCGACGAGGGCGGCTATTTCGAGGCCGAGGGCCTTGAGATCCGCACCGCCTTCCGGTCGATCGCCAGCCAGATCAGCCAGCTGAGGCTCACGCAATGAAACGGTTCCTGTCACGCCTCTTCGCACGCTTCCGCAACGAGGACGGATCCTCCACCGTCGAATTCGTGCTGATCTTCCCGGTGATCTTCGGGATCTTCATGTCCGGCTACGAGGCCAGCATGTATGTCACGCGCTATGTCCTGCTGGACCGCGCGCTGGACATCACCATGCGCGAACTGCGCCTTGGCCGCCTTCCCGGTGCCACGCATGACACGCTGAAGGACGAAATCTGCGACCGGACGATCCTGATCCGCGATTGCCGCCAGAACCTGAAACTGGCGCTGCAACCGGTCGATACGGGCACGTTCACGTTGCCCAACACACCGACACAATGCGTCGACCGCACCCAGGCAATCCAGCCTGTGACCAACGTCAATCCCGGCGCGGGCGACCAGATCATGCTCGTGCGGGCCTGCGTCATCATCTACGGGGTCTTTCCCGGCAGTGCCGTCGGCACGCGGATGCCGAAGGAACCGGGTGGCGGCTACATCATGACCGCGAAATCGGTCTTCGTGAACGAGCCGTAAGGGTAAGGGGTAGGAAACCATGGTCTTTCATCGTTTCAAGGAACGGCTCCGCAGCTTCCGCGACGACGAACGCGGCTCGATGCTGGTCGAGGGTGTGCTGGCCCTGCCGATGATGTTCTGGGTGCTGATCACCTTTTACGTCTTCTGGGACGCCTACCGCAGCATCAACGTCGTGCAGAAGGCGACCTATTCGATCGCCGACGTGATCTCGCGCCGCCGCGCCGCCGTGGACGATCCCTATCTGAACGGCATGAACACGGTCATGGATTACCTGCTGGATCCGGGCCAGTCCGCCGAGATGCGGTTCTCCAGCATCACCTGGAACGGGATCGACGACCGCTATGAGGTGGAATGGTCCTATTCGCCGGGCGGCAAGATGGCGGAACTGCGCACCGCCGACGCGGCCAACCTGACGTCGCAACTGCCGATCATGGCCGATGGCGACACGATCGTGGTGGTGGAATCGCGGGTGGATTTCGCCCCGGCCTTCAACCTGGGCGTTCTGGGCGACCGGACGATCGAACAGTTCATCGTGACGCGCCCGCGCCTTGTGGCCCGCGTCTGCCATGCTGACGTGCCCTGCGGGATCCTGAACGGCGGCACCGCCAGCGGCGGCAGCGGCACCTGAAACGGCCGCGACGTCGGGGACGCTTTCAGGCACGCTTTGAAGAACAACGGCGGGCATCGGCCCGCCGTTCCGCATTCCGGGTCGGCTTGCGCCACAGCGACGCGCGGTCAGCCCGGCAGGCGCCCTTGAGGCACCCTGCCCTCGGTCCGGTCGCGGATCATCATGTCGATCGTTTCGGCCATGAAACGGCCCTCGACCCGTGGCGTGACCCCGCCCACACCCAGCGACCGCCCGACCCGCCACCAGAGCCCCGGCCGCCAGCGCCGCCCCGGCGCCGTGGCAAGGCGCAGGACGAAGCCCTGCGACGGCTTGAAGGCAAAGGTTCCCCGGCCGATCGCCTCGATCTCGGCCACCAGTGCCAGCCGTTCGCCCGCGGTGTCGCGCAATTCACGCGCGGTCAGGACCAGCCCGTTGCGCGTCGCCTGCCACATGGCGGCCGCCAGCGCCAGCGCCGCCGCCGCCATCGCCAGCATGAACAGCCGCAACGGGAACGAGGCCGGCGGATGCCAGAGCGCGATCCACATCACCAGAACGCCAAGCGCGGCAAGGATGACCACGCCGATCACCCGCCGGGGCTGCGACGGGTAAAGTCGCGCCAGCACGGCATCTGAGGCGTCTTCGGTTTCGGGCGTGTCGGTCATGTCGGAACTCCGCTTGGGTCACTTCCTTTAGCGCGGCTGTGCCCGGCTGCACAATCACGGTGCGCGTGATCGGCGTTGCCTTGCACGGCGCGGCCACCTACCTGTGGTGCACCGTGAACAGGAGAGCCGCAATGTCGATCAGCCCGACCACCCGTCCCGTCGTCGAAGAAAGTCGCGCGCGTCCCACGATGGAAGGCGCGGGCGTCTTCCTGCACCGCGCCTTCGGCTTCGATTCTCCCGAAAAGATGGACCCGTTCCTTCTGTTCGACGATTTTCGCAACGAGAACCCCGCCGATTTCCTGCGCGGTTTCCCCTGGCATCCGCACCGCGGGATCGAGACGATCACCTATGTGCTGGCGGGGACAGTGGACCACGGTGACAGCTTGGGCAACCGCGGCACGCTTGGTGCGGGCGACGTGCAATGGATGACCGCCGGGTCGGGCATCCTGCATCAGGAAATGCCCAAGGGCAACGCGAAGGGCCAGATGCATGGCTTCCAGCTTTGGGCGAACCTTCCCGGCCACCTGAAGATGACGGCGCCCCGCTATCAGGACGTGAAATCCGCCGATATCCCCGAGATCATCGACGATGACGGCACCGTGCTGCGGGTGATCGTGGGCAACTACTGGGGCAAGACCGGCCCGGTGGACGGGATCGCGGCCGATCCGCTTTACCTCGACATCTCGGTGCCGCCGGGCAAGCGGAAGTCGTTCAAGATCGACACCTATCGCCGCGCCTTCGCCTATGTCTTTGCCGGGGCAGGAAATTTCCGCGATGCAAGCCGCCCAGAGGGCGTGCTTCTGGAAAAGGAAGTGATGGGCGAAGAGGTGAACATCCGCGACCTGTCGGGCAACCGGACGCTGATCCGTTTCGGCACCGGGGATGACGTGACCGTGCAGGCCGGCCCCGAGGGCGTGCGTTTCCTGCTGATTTCGGGCGCCCCGATCGAAGAGCCGATCGCCTGGCACGGGCCGATCGTGATGAACACGCGCGACGAACTGATGCAGGCGATGGCCGAACTGCGGAACGGCACCTTCATCAAGCCCGCGCACTGACCGGATGGGACGAAGGGGGGCTGATGCCCCCCTCTGGCCTGCCGACCATGCCCCCCGAGGATGGTTCCGACGGACGGAAGGATCAGACGCGGCGCACGGCGTTCAGCGCCATGTCGGCATAGATCGATTCGACCTCGGCGCGCGACAGGCGGCCGCCTTCGCGATACCAGTTGGTGACGCCGGTCAGCATGGCGATGAGGGCAAGCGTGGCAAGCTTCGTGTCGGGGACCGCGAATTGCCCGGCGTCGCGCCCGTCGCGCAGGATCGATTCAAGCGCATCCTCATAGCGGCGGCGCAGCGCCTCGACGGCGGCGAAGTTCGCGGGTTCCAGGTTTCGCAGTTCCATGTAGGCGATGAAAACCGCGTCTGGCCGGTCGATGTGATGGCGGATGTGGAAGCGCGCGAACTGGTCCAGCCGCGCGGCGGGGTCTGACAGCGCCGGCAGGCTGGCATGGGCGGCCAGCAGATCCTTCATGTGGGTCACCATCAGATCGGCCAGAAGCGACTGCTTGTCAGGGGTGTAGAGGTAAAGCGCCCCCGCCTGCACGCCCACCTCGGCCGCGATCTGGCGCATAGAGACGGCGGCGTAACCCTGTCGCGCGAACAGCCGGAGCGCCGCCGCGCGGATGCGGGGGCCGGTGATTTCGGAATGGGAGCCGGTCTTGCGTGCCATGCGTGCATGGTATCTGAACGCGCGTTCATTTCAACCGTTCCCTCGCGCCGGTCCACGGCGGCTTGCCCCCTGCCGCGCGAAGCCTGTAGGATCGGGGCGACGATCTGTCCCTGATCCTGCCGGAAAGCCCATGCTGCCCCGCCTGTTGCCGATTTTCCTGATTCTGGCGGCCTGTGCCGAGACGCCGCGCCTTGACCGTTCGGGCAGCCTGCCGCCCGGTCCCCCGCCCGCGATCCTGCCGCTGGATGAACTGGTGGCGCAGGCGGCGGTTCCCGGCCTGTCCGACACGGTTGCGCCCTCGGTGGCCGCAAGGGCCGCGCGGCTGCGCGCCAAGGCCGCGGCGATGCGCGGCCCGGTTCATGATCCGGCCACGCGCGAACGCCTGTCCGCCGCCATTGCAGGGCGGCCCTGAACGGGCTAACAGAACGCCAGAGAGCAGCGGAGACCCCCAGATGACGACCTCGGAAATTGCGCCCCTGCGCCTTGGCATTGCTGGCCTTGGCACGGTCGGGATCGGCGTGGTCAAGATCGTGCAACGCCATGCAGACCTGATCGCGGCACGCAGCGGGCGACCGATCGTCATCACCGCCGTCTCGGCGCGCGACCGGTCTAAGAATCGCGATGCCGACCTGTCGGCCTATGCCTGGGAAGACGACCCCGTGGCGTTGGCCCAGCGCGGGGATGTCGACGTCTTCGTCGAGGTGATGGGCGGCCATGACGGCCCGGCCAAGGCCGCGACCGAGGCGGCGATCGCCGCGGGCAAGGATGTTGTCACCGCGAACAAGGCGCTTCTGGCCCATCACGGACAGGCCCTGGCCGAGGCCGCCGAGGCCCACGGCCGCGTGATCCGGTTCGAGGCCGCCGTCGCGGGCGGCATCCCGGTGATCAAGGCGCTGACCGAAGGGCTCGCGGGCAACCGCATCAGCCGGGTCATGGGCGTGATGAACGGCACCTGCAACTACATCCTGACGCGGATGCAGGCGGCGGGCCTGCCGTATGAGACGGTGTTCGAGGAGGCCCGGCAACTGGGCTATCTGGAGGCCGACCCGAACCTTGACGTGGGCGGCATCGACGCGGGCCACAAGCTTTCGCTGCTGGCCGCCATCGCCTTCGGCACGCGCGTGAGCTTTGACAAGGTGGAACTGGAAGGCATCGGCAACGTCTCGATCGAGGACATCAACCTGGCCGATGACATGGGCTATCACATCAAGCTTCTGGGGGTGGCGCAGATGTCGGGCCGCGGCCTGGAACAGCGGATGACGCCCTGCCTCGTGCCCGCCGAAAGCCCGCTGGGCCAGTTGCAGGGCGGCACGAACATGGTCGTGCTGGAAGGCGACAGCGTGGGCCAGATCGTGCTGCGCGGCCCCGGCGCGGGCGAAGGCCCCACCGCCAGCGCGGTAATGGGCGATGCGATCGACCTTGCCCGAGGCTGTCGCGTGCCGACCTTCGGCATCCCGGCCGCGCAACTGGCGCAGCCCGTGGCTGCGCGTGCGGCGACGCCCGCGCCCTATTACCTGCGGGTCACGCTGCTGGACAAGCCCGGCGCCTTGGCCAAGATTGCCACCTGTCTGGGCGAGGCGGGCATCTCGATCGACCAGATGCGCCAGATCAACCAGCCCGGCGAAGAAGACGACGACGCCATCGTCCTTCTGGTGACGCACAAGGCCTCGCCCGCCGATGTGGCAGACGCGATGGCGCGTTTCGCGGGCACGGGCGTGATGGTCGGAACCCCGGTCGCGATCCGCATCGAAGAGGTCTGACCGTTAGCGTCACCGTCCTTGCCCCCTCCCCCGCCATCGCGCTAGGGAGGGGCAACAACCGAACAGAGGGACGGAACATGGCCGACGCGAGGGAATTTCAGGATCGTATGCTCAGCCTCGGGCTGGCCCGGGTGTCCGAGGCGGCCGCCTTGGCCAGCGCGCGCCTTGTCGGACGGGGCGACGAGAAGGCCGCAGACCAGGCCGCCGTCAACGCGATGCGCGACCAGCTGAACCTGCTGGACATCGCGGGCGTCGTGGTCATCGGCGAGGGCGAACGCGACGAGGCACCGATGCTTTACATCGGGGAACAGGTCGGCACCGGGCACGGGCCTGCGGTGGACATCGCGCTTGACCCGCTGGAAGGCACGACCCTGACCGCCAAGGACATGCCGAACGCCCTGACGGTGATCGCCATGGCCCCGCGCGGCACGATGCTGCACGCGCCCGACGTCTACATGGAAAAGCTGGCGATCGGGCCGGGCTATGCCGCCGATACCGTCACGCTGGACATGCCCCCCGCCGAGCGGGTCCGCGCGCTGGCCCGTGCCAAGGGCTGCGCCCCTGCCGACATCACCGTCTGCATCCTCGAACGCCCCCGGCACGAGGCGCTGATCCGCGAGGTCCGGTCCACCGGGGCGGCGATCCGGCTGATCACCGATGGCGATGTGGCCGGCGTGATCCATTGCGCGGAATCCGAGATCACCGGTATCGACATGTACATGGGATCGGGCGGCGCGCCTGAAGGGGTGCTGGCGGCAGCGGCGCTGAAATGCATGGGCGGGCAGATCTATGGCCAGCTTCTGTTCCGCAACGATGACGAACGCGGCCGCGCCGCCAAGGCAGGGATCACCGACCTGGCCCGCATCTACACGCGGGACGAGATGGTGACCGCGGATGTTATCTTCGCCGCGACCGGGGTGACGAACGGCTCCATCCTGTCGGGGATCAAGCGCGAACCGGGCTGGGTGACGACGGAAACGCTGCTGATGCGGTCGAAGACCGGATCGGTCCGCCGGATGAGCTATCGCAGCCCGGTGAAGTGAGGGCGCACAATTTCCTTCGAAGGAAATTGCCCGGAGTTTTCGAAAACTCCGGGCACCCGCGGACCCGACGTGCTGCCGGGATGACCGGCCGGGCATGGGTATTTGGGTCAGGTTGAAATGGCAGGGCTTGCGCCCCTGCCCGCGCTTGGGCATCACCGTGCCATGACAGACCGTGCGTTCCTGAATGTCGATGCCTCGCTCACCGGCCGCCGCTGGGTGGGGCCGCCCGCCGAGGAAGACCGGCTGGCAGAGGCGATGGCGCAGGAAACGCACCTGCCGCTGGCCTTGTGCCACACGCTGGTCAAACGCGGGGTGGCGCCGGACGAGGCGGCGGGCTTCCTTGCCCCGCAGCTGCGCGAGTTGCTGCCCGATCCGATGACGCTGCGCGACATGGGACCGGCGGCGGACCGTTTCCTGCGTGCGGTGAGGGACCGCCAGCGCATCGCCGTCTTTGCCGATTACGATGTGGATGGCGGGTCATCCGCCGCCCTGCTCATCACCTGGCTGCGTGCCATGGGGCGGCCGGCAACCCTGTATATCCCGGATCGTATCGACGAGGGTTATGGCCCGAACGTGCCCGCGATGGCCGCGCTTGGCGCCGCGCATGACCTGATCCTCTGTGTCGATTGCGGCACGCTTTCGCATGAACCGGTGGCCGCGGCCGGTTGCGACGTGTTGATCCTCGACCATCACCTGGGCGGCGAGACGCTGCCCCCTGCGCTGGCGGTGGTGAACCCCAACCGGCAGGATGAAAGCGGTGATCTCGGCCACCTCTGCGCCGCCTCCGTCGTCTTCCTGATGCTGGTCGAGGCGAACCGGCGGCTGCGCGCCGAAGGGGTGCAGGGCCCCGACCTGATGGCGATGCTGGATCTAGTGGCGCTGGCGACGGTGGCCGATGTGGCCCCGCTTCTGGGGGTGAACCGGGCCTTTGTCCGCCAGGGGTTGCGGGTGATGGCGCGGCGCGAGCGGGCGGGGCTCAGGGCGCTGGCCGATGTGGCGCGGATGGATCAGGCGCCCACCCCCTATGCGCTCGGGTTCCTCCTGGGGCCGCGGGTGAATGCGGGCGGGCGCATCGGCCAGGCGGATCTGGGCGCGCGGCTTCTGGCCACCGAAGACCCGGCCGAAGCCGCGGCGCTGGCCGAACGGCTGGACATGCTCAACACCGAACGGCGCGAGATCGAGGCGCGCGTGCGGGCCGAGGCGATGGCCCAGGCCGAGGCGCGCGGGCTGGACGGCCCGCTGGTCTGGGCGGCTGGAGAAGGCTGGCATCCGGGCGTCGTGGGGATCGTCGCGGCCCGGCTGAAGGAGGCCACGAACCGCCCTGCCGTGGTGATCGGTCTTGACGGGGACGAGGGCAAGGGATCCGCGCGATCCGTTTCGGGGGTCGATCTGGGCGCGGCGGTGCACCGTGTCGCGGCCGAGGGGCTTTTGATCAAGGGCGGCGGGCACCGGATGGCGGCGGGCCTGACGGTCGCGCGTGACCGGCTCGAGCCGGCAATGGCGCGGCTTGGCGAGCTTCTGGCGCGGCAGGGCGCGGGCCAGGGCGGCCCGGCCGACCTCAAGCTTGACAGCCTGCTGATGCCCTCGGCCGCGACCCCCGAGCTTGTCGAACAGATCGAGGCCGCCGGCCCCTTCGGCGCCTCGGCCCCCGCCCCGCGCTTTGCCTTCGCCGCCCAGGCCGTCAGCGCGCGCCGGATCGGGGAAAACCACCTGCGCCTGTCCTTCGGCGACGGCACCGGCCCGAAGGTCGAGGCGGTGGCCTTCGGCGCCTTCGACGGCCCGCTTGGACCGGCGCTGGAAAACGCGGGCCACCGGCGGTTTCACCTGGCCGGACGGCTGGAGCTGAACACCTGGGGCGGGCGCACGCGGGTGCAGCTTCGGCTTGAGGATGCGGCCGAGGCGTAGGGCACGCATTTTCCCTCTTGCGAGTCGCCGAACCTGCCATTAGACACCGCCGCACGCCAAGCGCGGCCCGTTCGTCTATCGGTTAGGACGTCAGGTTTTCAACCTGAAAAGAGGGGTTCGACTCCCCTACGGGCTGCCATTTTCCCCGATCACGATGATGTTTTCGCCTTGCGGCGCCCGCCGTTGACTGGTGGCTTGCGCGGGAGGGCAAAGGCCGTAAACTGTACCCAGTTGCGAGCATTGGAGATGATCTATGTTTTTCAGGCATGTTCGCCTTGTTGCCCTGGCGGTGACGGGCGGTCTGTTTATTTCCGGCGCGGCACTGGCCGCTCCATGTGGCGATTCCAGCGGTGGCTATGAGGCGTGGAAACCTGCGATGGCGGCCGAGGCAAAGGCCGCGGGCGTCGGCGACCGCGGGATCGCCGCGCTGATGGGCACCTCCTATGCCAGCAAGACCATCGCTGCCGACCGCAACCAGAAAAGCTTCAAGTATTCGCTCGAAAAGTTCATGCAGGTGCGCGGGGCCGACACGATCGTGGCCCAGGGCCGCAAGCGCAAGGCGCGGGATGCCGGGTTCTATGCCCAGCTGGAAAAGAACTATGGCGTACCCGCGGGCGTGCTGCTGGCGATCCACGGGATGGAGACCGGCTTTGGCGGGTTCATGGGCGACAGCAACGTGGTATCGGCCATCGCCACGCTTGCCTATGACTGCCGCCGGTCGGATTTCTTCACCGGCCACCTCATCGCCGCGCTCAAGCTGGTCGACCGGGGCGTGATCGGGCCGGGCACGATCGGTGCGAAACACGGCGAGGTGGGGCACACGCAGTTCCTGCCGGGCAACATCCTGCGCTATGGCGTGGATGGAAACGGGGACGGTCGCGTTGATCTGAACAACATCGCCGATGCGCTGTCGTCGACCGCGAATTTCCTTGCCCAGAAGGGCTGGCGCCCCGGCGCGGGCTACCAGCAGGGAGAGCCGAATTTCGCCGTGATCAAGGAATGGAATGCAGCCACCGTCTATCAGCAGGCCATCGCGATCATCGGGCAGCGGATCGACGGCTGACGGGTTGACCGCAGGCACGGTTGACGACTGACGCGATTGACGACTGACGGGGCGCGCCGCCGCAAGGTCCGCGGTTCCGCCCGTCTGCGAGCCGTCGCGCATGAGCCCGAAAATTCCGCTTGCGCAGCCGCGCGGGGGCCATTAGACAGCCCCACACAGCCAGCGTGGCCCGTTCGTCTATCGGTTAGGACGTCAGGTTTTCAACCTGAAAAGAGGGGTTCGACTCCCCTACGGGCTGCCAATTATCCCAAAATATCGAACAAGGCCGGCAACTTATTGCATCGGATTGGCCGGCGCTGGCAGTCGGTTGGTCAGATCGGCATCTCATGTTGTTCTTGGCCATTCCTGGCTTCGGTCAGGTCAGACCCGCTTTTCCTGTCGTACATGATTGAACAGGCTGCCACCCCGGGTCCGGGTGTCAGGCACCCCCGGTCCAGGCACGGGGCGGGCTTCTGGCCAAGGCAGGAGCGACCCGGTTGGCCGGACAACGCTCGTTCATCACTGTCGGCGGCGTCAGGGGGCGGTTTGCGCGCCAACTGTTTCCCGACGACGCGCGGGAAAGTTCATCCATGCTTTCGGTAACGAACCCCGCGCGTTTTGCGAAAAGCAAGTACGAACGCTGCCATCGCCTTGCCATCTGGAGAAACGCGATTGTTCCTGAAAACCGTCTGTACAGTTGTCGGTCTGGCTGTGGCCGGCAGCGTTTGCCATGCCGAAGGAACGGCCAAAGGCGCGCCAGACATCCTGATCCTTGGGGATTCACAGCTGACCTTCGGCGCCGGGGTAGCATTCACCGAGGTCCTGAATGGCATGGCAGGCTCTTGCGGTCTGAAAGACAGCGCGACAACCGGGGTTATCGGGGTCAGATCGAGTGCGATCACCAGCTGGACGGGAACCACGAAGACAGCCAAGAGTGCGATCTGCGATGTTGACCCGAAATGGAAGGTGAACGCGGGGGCCTATGGCACCCTCAGTCAGGGTGAGAACCCTTACATCCAGATCGGCAAAGGCGCGCAGTTCCAGTTCTGCCGTTCGGGGACGTCGCCGTTACAGGCAGTCTTTGCCGATGGCTACTATGCGCCCGATCTGGTGATCTTCTTCATGATGGGCAACGCAAGCGAACGCTGGGCCAGCGATCCGAGCGCGGCGCTTCAGGATGCGCGCGCCCTGGTGGCCGACTTGCCGCCGGATCAACCCTGCGTCTTCATGACCTCGGCCCCGCCCTATAAGGAAAAGACCGTCCGGGAACGGCGCAAGGCGCAAGACAATATCTCGGCGGCCTTCGCCAAGGTGGGCCGTCGGTGCACCTTTGTTCCAGGCTTCACGTCCCAGACGATTGCCGAGAACCAGGGCAATGCCGCGAACTTCCGGCGCAACGCGTCAGGCAAGGTCAAGGATCCCTTTCACCCGACCGAGGCCGGGGCACGCCGCTTTCTGAAGCTGCAGCGCGGGGCGCTTTGTGCCGCGATCCGCGCGGAACTGGGTGGGTCCTAGGTCTGGCGGCCCGCCTTATCACGTCCGCGCGAGACCCCTGAAAGACTTGTAATGTCCCATGGCGCCAGAGCGAAAGGAAGCAAGCTATTGGAAAGGAACTCACCATGTTCAAGATGACTGCCCTCGCCCTTGCCCTTGCTACCGCGATCGCCTCCAGCGCTTTCGCCGGAGACCAATATGTCGACAAGACCGGCTTTGCCGTGTCGGGTTATGATGTGGTGTCCTATTTCGACCTGCCTCAGTCCGAGATCGGCCAGCCCCAGAAATCGCCGCTGGCTGGCAATTCTGGGATCACGGCCGACTACAACGGCGCGACTTTCGCCTTTGCAACCGAGGCGAACCGCGATCGTTTCCTTGCCGACCCGGCGGCCTTCGCCCCTCAATATGACGGGCATTGCGCCTTTGGTGTGGCAAAGGGTGGCAAAGTGCCCGGCAATCCCACGCTGTGGCGCATCGTCGACGGCAAGCTTTATCTCAACATCACCAAGAACGTTGTCGGCTTCTGGGAAGAAGACATCCCCGGAAACTTGAAGAAGTCCGAGAAGAACTGGGCCGGTCTGGAGCCGCAAGCCGCGTCGAGCGACAAGATTCCGAACTTCACGTCGGCCGCGCCCGTGTCGAACTGATCCCTGAATGCCCATGATGGGTACGGATTATCAACCCACAGCAAAAGCGCAGGCCCTTGCGGGCCTGCGTGTGCTTGACCTGTCCCGCATTCTGGCTGGCCCGACGGCGACACAGCTTTTGGCCGATCTGGGTGCCGAAGTGATCAAGATCGAACGTCCCGGCGCGGGCGACGACACCCGAGGCTGGGGCCCCCCGTTCGTGCGGGACGCACAGGGGCAAGAGACGAGGGAAAGCGCCTATTTTCTGTCCGCGAACCGGGGCAAGCATTCGGTCGCGGTGAACATCGCCGATCCGCGCGGCCAGCAGATCGTGCAGGCGATCGCGGCCACGGCCGATATCCTTGTGGAAAACTTCAAGCCCGGCGACCTGCGGCGCTATGGGTTGGACTTCAAGACCTTGCAGGCGGCGAACCCGGGTCTGATCTACTGCTCGATTACCGGATTTGGCCAGACCGGGCCCAATGCGCATCGGGCGGGATATGACTTTCTGGTCCAGGGCGAAGGCGGGCTGATGAGCCTGACGGGCGAGGCCGATGGACCACCGATGAAGGCCGGGGTCGGGATCGCCGATGTGTTGACGGGGATGTATGCCGCCGTCGGGATCCTCGCAGCCGTCGAGGCGCGGCACCGGACGGGCCTTGGCCAGCACATCGACCTTGCACTGATGGATGCCCAAGTGGCGATGCTGGTCAATCAGGGCGTGGCCTATCTGACCGACGGACAGGTCCCACCGCGACGCGGCAACGACCATCCGACAATCGTGCCATACGGCACGTTCCCGGCCAGTGATGGCAGTTTCATCCTTGCCGTCGGCAATGACACCCAGTTTTCCCGCTTCGCCGCGCTTGCGGGTGCGTCGGGACTGGCAAGCGATCCCCGCTTTGCCACCAATGCCGCACGGGTGCGAAACCGTGCTGTTCTCGTACCGCTGTTGTCGGCGCTGACGGCAGGACGGACCGCGGCAGAATGGCTGGCCCTATGCGCCGCCGAAACGATACCCGCAGGGCCGGTCAACAACCTGGCGCAGGTCTTCGCCAGCCCACAGGTCACGGCGCGGGGGATGCGGGTTCGGATGGACCATGCCGCGGCGAGTGGCGGCCAGGTGGACCTAATCGGTAACCCATTGCACCTGTCTGAAACCCCTGTCAGCTATTCCAAGGCCCCGCCGATGCTGGGCGAAGACACGATGGAAGTGCTGACCGCCATACTTGGACTGGATGCAAGCACGATGCGGGACCTTGCCACCGCAGGGGTGATCGAAGGGAGGTCACGGGGATGACGACAGGTGCAGACGTCATTGGCAGGATGCTTGCCCGTGCTGGCGCGACACATGCGTTCGGCATTCCGGGAGGCGAGGTCCTGGCACTCATGCAGGGCCTCGATGCCGCCGGTCTGCGGTTCCTGCTGGTCAAGCACGAGAACTCTGGCGGCTTCATGGCCGAGGGGCTGTGGCACACCACGGGCGCGCTGCCTGTCCTGGTGGCGACCCTTGGGCCTGGGGTGGCGAATGCGGTCAACGTGGTCGCGAACGCCATGCAGGACCGCGTGCCGCTGATCTTCCTGACCGGATGCGTCGATGCGGCCGAAGCCGAGACCTACACCCATCAGGTCTTTGACCATCAGGCGATGCTGCGGCCGGTGGTGAAGGGCAGCTTCCGGCTGGCTGCGGGCGCGGTGGGTGCCGGCATGGCCAAGGCCATTGCGCTGGCCATCAGCGGGCAGCCCGGCCCGGTGCATATCGATGTGCCGATCGGTGTGGCCGAAGGGCTGGCGAACGAGGCCGAGCTTCCGGTCCCGCCCCCTGCCCGCCCGGGCCTGCCGACGGCCGCCGACCTTTCCGCCGCCCTGGCCACCCTGAGCGCCGCGGAACGCCCATTGGCGATTGCCGGGGTCGATGCAGTGAACGAAGGTGCGGGCGACCTGATAGATCGGTTCTGCCGGGACCATGCCATTCCCCTTGTCACCACCTACAAGGGCAAGGGTTTGATGGACGAGGCCGACCCCCTTTGTCTTGGCGGGGCCGGGCTGTCGCCAAAGGCTGACCGCACGCTGATGCCGTTGATGGCAAAGGCCGATTGTATTCTGCTTCTGGGCTATGATCCCATCGAGATGCGGATCGGCTGGCGCAACCCATGGGGCGAAGGCCAGCGGGTCATCGAGATTGCCCCGATCCCGCGCGACCACGGGATGCACCGGGCGGACCTGATGCTGGTCGGCAGTCTGGCCGAGACTTTGCCTGCCTTGCGCCACAAGGCGCCCCGGCGCTGGCCCGACGCCGCCCCGACCAAGGCCCGCGCCGAGCTGAAAGCAGCCTTTGCCGCCCCGGACCAATGGGGCCCGCATCAGGTCTTTGCCTGCCTGCGCGAGGTCATGCCGCCAGATACGCTGATCACCGCAGACAGCGGGGCACACCGAATTCTGGTCAGCCAGATGTGGGATTGCCCTGCGCCGCGTCTCATGCTGCAATCCTCGGGCCTGTGCACCATGGCTTGCGCGGTACCGCTTGCGGCGGGCGCGAAACTTGGCCGGCCCGGTGCCTCGGTCCTGGCCTTCGTCGGCGACGCGGGCCTTGAGATGGGGGCCGGAGAACTCGCCACGTTGACCGCGAACGGTCTGCACATCGTGATCTGTGTCTTGGTCGATGACAGCCTCTCGCTGATCGAGCTGAAGCAGCGCGCCACTCAGCGCCCCAATCTGGGGGTCGACTTCGGCGGAGCGGGAAAAGGCACAGACTTTGCCGCACTTGCGCGTGCCTTTGGTGGGTATGGAATCGAGGTTTCCGACACCCATACGCTTGCCAGAGAAGCCGCCAATGCCCGGTTCCGCGACCGGTTCACCCTGATTGCCGCCCGGATAGCGCGCCGCGCCTATGACGGAGCCTTCTAGCCGGCATCGCTTCACGCCCGCGTGATTGCACTGACATTTACACATGTTTTCGTAACGAACGCTTCCCATCGAACGAACCGAAAGTTGCACCGCCTGCACAGCACCCTGCGCAGGGCCCTCTTGCGAAAAGGTTCGCCGATGCCAGTATCTGATGACCTGAGTGGAATGCCCACATCGCTGCCCGAAACCGCGATCGGCCAGTGGAACCGGGTCATTCTGGGCATTTTGGCCCATGCGGCCAGCACTGGACCGGACCTGAATGACGTCTTGACTGCGGCGCCCGATTTTGCGCTGGGGCAGGCCGTCAGGGGCCTGTCCTGCCTGCTCTTGGGTCGCGCCGAGATGGTCGTGGTTGCGCATCAAGCCTATGCTGCCGCCGTCGCGGGTGCGCCGGCGACCATGCGCGAGATTGCCTTTGTCCATGCGCTGGGTGACTGGCTGGCCGGGCGACCGACGCAGGCGGCCGCCCGCTTGCAGGTCATCCTGAATCTCAATCCGCGTGACGCCCTGGCGATGAAGATGGTGCAGGCCATCCATTTCGTGATGGGGCGGCCCCGGCACATGCGCGCATCGGTAGAGGGGGTGATCCCGGCCTGGGACGATCACCCCGCGCGCGGCTACCTGTTGGGCTGCCATGCCTTTACGCTTGAGGAAACCGGCGACTATGCCGCTGCCGAACGCACTGGCCGCGCAGGGGTAGAGCTTGCGCCCGACGATGCGTGGGGCCTGCATGCCGTGGCACATGTCTATGACATGACGGGCAACGCGCGGGCCGGGCTTGACTGGCTGACAGGGCGCGAAGGGTCATGGGCGCATTGCAACAATTTCCGCTTCCATGTTTGGTGGCACCGCGCGCTGATGCATCTGGACCTTGGCGAGTATGACGCCGCGCTTGCGCATTATGACACCGACATCCGTGCCGAAAAGACGGACGATTACCGTGACATTGCCAATGCCGCGTCGCTGCTGTCACGGCTGGAACTTGAAGGCGTGTCCGTCGGCGACCGCTGGGAGGAACTGGCCACCCTCGCCGAACGCCGCGCGACGGACGGCTGTCTGGCTTTCGCTGATCTGCACTACATGATTGCGCTTTGCGGCGGGGCGCGGAACGAGGCAGCCGTTGCCCTGATCGCCCGGATGCAGTCAACCCAACGCAGCCATGGCGAAGCGCAAGCAGTGATCGCGCACCCTGGCCTGCACATCGCGCAAGGGCTGCACGCCTTTTCCAGTGGCGAATATTCCAGCGCCTGGATCCATCTGCGCGCCGGGCGGGCCGATCTGCAATCCATTGGCGGCAGCCACGCGCAACGCGACGTGTTCGACCGTATCGCCATCGAGGCCGCGCTGCGCGGCGGTTACATGGACGCGGCCGAGACCCTGATCCACGACCGCATGGCACACCGTGCGGGCAAGGCCGACGGCTATGCGACCGCCCGCCTTGCCTTGATCGAATCCGCCCGCGCCAAGGTTGTGTGACATGACGGAACCCAAAGGCCAGCGCGACCCGCGGCTCGACTTCTTCCGGGGTCTCGGCATGTTCATCATTCTGATTGCCCACATCACCGGCAACCCCTGGACCTTATGGATCCCGGCGCGGTTCGGTTTTTCCGACGCGACCGAGATGTTCGTCTTCTGCTCGGGCATGGCATCGGCCCTGGCCTTTGGCGTGGTCTTCAGCCGCGCGGGCTGGCTGATGGGCACGCTGCAAATCGCCAACCGCATCTGGCAAGTCTATTGGGTGCATCTGGGCGTCTTCTTCGTGACGCTTGGCCTGATGCTGGCGCTGAACGCAACCGGGGCCTTTCCGCGTGACGAGGTCGGCGCGCTGAATCTTTATCCCTTCCTCAACAACACCGGGCCAAATCTTCTTGGCCTGCTGACCCTGACTTATGTGCCCAACTATTTCGACATCCTGCCCATGTATCTGGTGATACTCGCGTTGATCCCGGCCATGATGGCACTGGTGCGGATCGACCTGCGGCTGGCGATATTGTTCAGTCTGACGCTGTGGGTCGCGGCGTCCGTAGGGTTGAACCTGCCGGCCGAGGCCTGGTTCAGCAAACCTTCGGAACGTGGCTGGTTCTTCAACCCGTTTTCCTGGCAGCTCGTTTTCTTTACCGGTTTTGCACTGATGGCGGGATGGCTGCCCTCGCCACCAGTGCACCGTGTGCTTGTCGGGATATCGATCGCCATTTTGGTGCTTTCGATCCCCTTTTCCTGGCACAAGATCATCGGCGCATCGGAAGTGCTGCGCGACTGGCGAAGAGAGTGGTCGATCCTGTTCGACAAGACTGATTTCGGCATCCTGCGCTATATCCACTTTCTCGCGCTTGCCTATCTCGCCTGGGTCGTTGCCGGCCCCGGCGGTGCGCGGCTGAGGCATGGCGGACGGGTTGGGGCCGTGGTCGCCGTGATCATGCAGGTCGGTCAGCAATCTCTGGCAGTTTTCGCGGCATCAATGGTGATGGCGCGGGTCCTTGGCGCCATCCTGAAACTGGCCGGCGGGGGCATGATGGCGGCGCTGGCGGTAAACCTTGCCGGCTTCGCAATCATCATCGCCGTGGCAAGGCTTTCCGCATTCTTCAAGGCGAGACCCTGGAAGACCCCGCGCCCGCAGCCCGCAGAAGTGCCGCTAGACCTGCCGACGCGACAGCCCGTCCCGGTGAAGATGCGGTCATGACCGACCTGTCCCGCCGACATGTCCTTGGCCTGCTTGGTGGGTTGTCCGTGCTTGGCTTTCGCCCTGCGGACGCCGAAGAGGCAGCGGGCGCCGTGCTTGGCCCGTCCACCCCGTTCGACCACGAGATGATCGTCACCCGCGCCCGGGCGCTGGCCGCGGCCCCCTATTCTTCGCCACCGGCGGTCAGCCAGGACTGGCTGGACCTGTCTTACGATGATTTCCGCGGCATCTGGTTCGACACGCGGCATACCCTGTTCCGCGGCAGTCCGGGTTCGGTTCAAGCCGAATTCTTCGTCGCGGGGCTCTTCTTCCCGCACAAGATCGGCCTTCATGCCGTTGACGGCAACCAGTCGCGCGAAGTGCAATTCCAGCTGCGGCTCTTCGACAGCACCGACAAGTTCCCCGCCCTTCCGGAAGAGGGCACCGGTTTTGCTGGGTTTCGCCTTTTGGGAGAGATTGACGTCAAGGACCGCTTCCAGGAATACGCGGTCTTTCAGGGCGCAAGCTATTTCCGCGCGATCGGCCGGGGTCACGCCTACGGAATCTCGGCCCGGGGCCTGGCGTTGAACACGGCCGCAGACGGGCGGGAAGAATTCCCCATCTTCCGCGACTTCTGGATCGAGGCGGCGGAGCCCGGCGCAGCCGAGGTCACGATCCACGCGCTGATGGACAGCCCCTCGGTCGCCGGGGCCTACAGCTTCCGCGTCAGGAAGGGCGAGACGACCGAGATGACCGTCAGCGCCCGGCTGTTTCCGCGTGTCGACCTGACGACCGTTGGCATCGCGCCGGGGACCTCGATGTTCCTTTTCAACGATATCAATCGCACCCGCTTTGACGACTTCCGCGAGGCGGTGCATGACAGTGACGGGCTTCTGATCCTGAACGGTGCCGGCGAGGTGATCTGGCGCCCGCTGACCAACCCAAGGACCGTCAACGTCAGCACCTTTGCCGACACCAGCCCACGCGGCTTCGGCCTGATGCAGCGTGCACGCAAGCCCGGCGACTACAACGATCTGGTCGCCCATTACGAACGCCGCCCCTCGCTGTGGGTCGAACCCGATGGCGATTGGGGACAGGGCGCGGTGATGCTGGTGGAAATCCCCACCGACAAGGAGATCAACGACAACATCGTCGCCTTCTGGCGCCCGGCTGCACCCCTCGCTGCCGGATCAGAGCACCGCTTTGACTATCGCATCTACTGGTGCGCAGACAGCCCGGCCGAGGGAACCGTCGCCCCGGTGATCGCCACCCGCACGGGCGCCCGCATTTTCGAGGAGGGGCGACTATTCACCGTCGACTACGCCCCGCACCCGGCCCTTGGCGATGATCCTGCACGGATCGTGCCCCGCGTCAGCACCAGCGCGGGCGAGATTTCCGGCCACTACCTGCAACGAAACCCCGCCACTGGCGGCATGCGGCTGGACTTCACCCTGAAGGGCGATGCCCCGGTGGCCGAACTGAGGGCCGAGCTCTGGCGGGGCAGCCAGCGCGTGGCCGAGGTCTGGCTGAACCGTTGGGTCGGCACATGACAGCCGCGTTTCGCCATCCGCTGACCGAAGCTGCGGCAACCCCGCCCCTTGCCATGCCGGACCAATCTTTCGGCGTGCCGTTCACAGACCCGGCCGCGCCAGGGATCCGATCGCCCCGCTCGGTGCGCGCTGTCCGGCTTGCGGTGCTGACCCTGCCCCTGGGCGTGACCACGGCCCTCGCCTGGACGGGACTGGGCTGGTTCACCGTCGATGGCCATTTGGCCGCCACCGAAGCCGCGCTGGTCGCCGTCACCGTCGTTGCCTTCTACTGGGTGGTGCTGTCGGTCGCCACGGCCGTACTTGGCGTCTTTTGGCGCCCCCGACCTCAGGCGGCGGCCCTTCACGGCTTGTCCATCGCAATCCTTCTGCCGATGTATGGGGAACCTGCGAGGCAAACCATTGGCAATGCCCTGGCCTTGCTTTCCCCGTTGACCGGCTGGGGGCGGCACCGGTTTTCGCTGCACATCCTGTCGGACACCCGTGACCCTGTAGCCGCGCAGGCCGAACTGGCCGCATTTTCTGTCGCCCGGCTGGCCAATCCGGGTCTTGCGCTGCACTATCGCCGTCGCGCCGCCAATACCGACTACAAGTCCGGCAACATTCGCGACTGGGTGACCAAGGCAGGTCAGGACCACGACGCGATGCTGATCCTCGATGCCGACAGTATCATGGCACCGGACAGCGTGATCCTGATGGCTGACCGGATGGCGACCGAACCGGGGCTTGGCCTGATCCAGACCGTCCCGCGTGTCCTTTGGGGCAACACCCTTTGGCAGCGGCTGCAGTCCTTTGCATCAGAGGTCTATGGAACCAACCTTGGCCGGGGCTTTGCGATGTGGACCGGTGCCGAAGGCAATTTCCTTGGCCATAACGCATTGGTCCGGACCCGAGCCTTCGCCGCCTGCGCGGGCTTGCCGCATCTGCCGGGGCGCGCGCCGCGCGGAGGTGTTATCCTCAGCCACGATTTCGTCGAGGCAGCGCTGATTCGTCGCGGCGGATGGGGCGTGAAGATGATGCCCGAGGCATCGGAAAGCTTTGAAGACACGCCCGAGACACTGCCCGGTTACCTGCGTCGCGACCGCCGCTGGTGTCAGGGCAATATGCAGCATCTGCGGCTTCTGGCGACGCCCGGTCTGCACATTGTCTCGCGCTTTCATCTTTTTCAGGGGGCCATGGCCTATCTGGCCTCGGTCTGGTGGCTGGCGCTTCTGACCCTTTGGGCCCTGTCCGGCCCGGGCGGGGCCCTGCCTGATCCGTTTCTGGCCAATCCGTTCATGCCCGTCTGGCCCGACCTTCCCCCGGTTAGCCAGGCCGTCCTGACCGGAACGGTGGGGCTGATGCTCTTGGGGCCCAAGCTTCTGGGGAGTGCGGCACATCTGCGCGACCGGGATTTTCGCCTGCGTGACCTCCCCGGCTTTGCTGTCTCGGTGCTGGTCGAGATCGTCTTGTCTGTCCTGCTTGCCCCCGCCTTGATGGTCCATCAGGTCCGCGCCGTCTTGCAGACCCTTGTCGGGGTGAATGGTGGCTGGATGCCGCATCTCACCGGGCGTCCGGGCTTTCGAACCCTTCTGCGCTTTCACTTGACCGAAACGGCGCTTGGGGTGACGCTTCTCGGCCTGTGTTTCGCGGGGCAGATCGACCTCTGGCTTCTTCCTGTTGCAGGAAGTCTGGCGCTGACAAGCCTTCTGTCATGGTTGGTTCAGCGCAACGTCGCATCGCGCTGGTTCTTAAGGCCCTTGGGAACCGACAAATGAAAGCGGGGGGTTCGGCTCTTGCCCTTCTGTTGATGACCGGGACCGCCCAGGCCGACTGCGGGCAGGACACTGACGCGTGCAAGGCACCAGGCGGCACCTACCACATCGTGTTGCCCGAAGATGTCAAGAAGCCGCCCCCCGCGATCCTTCTGCTGCATGGCTATGGCGGCGAGGGGCTGGGCATCATCCGCAACGCGCCCATGGTCGGCCAGATGACGGGCCGCGGTTTTGCCGTGATCGCACCCGACGGCCAGCCGCGCGAAAATGGCAAGGGGCGGACATGGGGCTTTCACCCCGACCGGCCTTCGGCCAGAGACGAGATCGCCTTCCTGATGGCCGTCGCTGACGACGCCGCATCCCGCTTCGGGCTGGATCGGGGCCAGATGCTTCTGGCGGGTTTTTCCATCGGCGGATCGATGACAAGCTATGTCGCTTGCGCGCGGCCACAGGCATTCGCTGCCTATGCACCCGTTGCGGGCAGCTTTTGGCGGCCGCATCCCGAGGCCTGCGCCGGCCCGGTGCAACTGCTTTACTCACATGGCAAGGCCGATCGGACTGTGCCGATCGAAGGCCGCGAGGTCATGCCGGGCTTCGTGCAAGGAAATGTCTTCGAAGCGATGGACATTTGGCGCGCGACCAATGTCTGCCAGTCAGACAAACCTGACGCAAGTCGCACCCTTGGTATCTACACGATCGAGGATTGGACCCGCTGCGCGCCGGGTGGAAGCCTGAGCTTTGCCCTGCACGGCGGGGGACACAGCATCCCAAAGGGCTGGGCGCAGATGGCCATGGACTGGTTCGACGCCCTGCGCTGACGCCTCGTGCTACCAGCGCAGGACCCGCGTTCCGATCAGCGTGGTTGCAACCGTCACCCCGCCAATGGCCAACCCGTACCAGGTGACATAGAAGAGCGGGCTGTCCTCGGTGCAATACAAGGCATAGGCCATCGCCGCGAAACCGCTGCCGCCCAGGCCCGCCGCAAAACCGGCAAGAGCGGGCGTCGTGGTCGCCCCGCGGCGGAGGCTAAAGAGGATCGCCGCGACCGGCAGAACCGACAAAAGCGGGATCATCACAAGGCATGTCGTCATCGTCTTTCCGACCAGAGCCATCTGCCGCCCCTCCCCGGGCGTTGACGCATAGGCCCAGACCAGCATCGCAAGCGCTGCTGCCGCCGGAACGACCAGAGGCCACAGACGGGCAGAACCGCGCCCCTCTGGCCTTGCCAGCACAAGCGCCAGCCTCACGCCCAAAGCCCCGAAGGCGCCGGTCAGCACATAGCGCATCACCGACATCGGATTGGCCAGTGACTGAACCAGATCCGCCCGCAGGCCAAGCAGCCCCCAAACGACGAGAACAGCAGCCGCAATCGCAAAGACCAACGCAGGCCAGAGAATGGCGCGCGGAGGGGTGTCCGTCACAGTGTCGGCGGCAAGTGCCGCGATGAGATCCTCGGTCTTCATCGAATATGCCTTTCCCGTAGGTCGGCCAATGTCTTGAAAGCGCGATGCAGGGCTACCCGGACCGCTCCTTCGGTCATGTTGAGGGCCTTCCCGACCTCAGCCACGCTTGCCCCCTCGATCCCGATCATCCGGACCAGCCGGCCCGACCGATCATCCAGAAGTCCGATCATTTTCGCCATGTCGGCGGCCTCGGTCGGATCGGGCCCGGGTTCTGCAGCAAGGACGTCGCCAAAATCCTCGATCTGAACTTCCACCTTGCCGCCCCGCGCCCGGAGGGCGTCGACGACCTTGTAGCGCACGATGGCATAAAGCCACGGACGGACTGGCGACCCGACCTGCCAGGTGTGCCGCTTCAGGTGCACCGCCAGCAGCACCTCTTGCAGTACATCCTCGCACACCGCCTCGCCCAGGCCGCCGCCCCTGGCCCGAACAATGCCCCGCAAGACTGGCGTGATCGTACGCAGGAAGGCTGTGTAGGCCCGGCTGTCGCCCGCGTTCGCCTCCGCCAGCAAACTACTCCAATCATCCATCAATGGCGCCTTCCTTGCCGGTCCATTCGCAACTGACGTCCGTCCGTTACAAAGGTCCAGCAATCTTTCGCAGGAATTCACCAAAGCGTGAAGGATGTAATGAACGCCCCAGCCAAGCGAATGGCCCTGTAGATGCGGCAACCTGGCTCAATGAGGGCCTGGAGGTTCGCGAAACCCAGACACGAAACAGGGGCGGTCCTTGGAACTGATATTCTCATATCTCGCGGGGCTTTTGACGCTTATCAACCCTTGCGTTCTGCCTGTCCTGCCCATCGTCCTTGCCTCAAGCCTGCACCAGGATCGCCGGGCACCCATTGCCCTGGCCGCCGGGCTGAGCGTGTCCTTCGTGGTGCTCGGCCTTGGCGTCACCGCCATCGGTCCTGCTCTGGGCGTCGATTCTGACACCGTCTCGCAGGCTGCCGCCCTGGTCATGGTGGCTTTCGGGCTGGTCATGCTGGTGCCTGTCTTCTCGCGCCGTTTCGCTGCGGCAACGGCAGGTCTCGCCGCGCGCGCGGACGCACAAATTGACCAGACCAGCGCAACCGGCCTTGGCGGGCAATTCGTATCTGGCGCGCTTCTCGGTGCCGTCTGGAGCCCATGCATCGGCCCCACCCTTGGTGCAGCCATCGCGCTTGCCTCGACCGGCGACAGCCTTGGCCGGGCCGGGGCCATCATGCTGGCTTTTGCCTTGGGGGTCTCGACCCTGATTCTGGGCTTGGCCTATGGCGCGAAGTCCGCGCTTCGCCGCCGCCAGGCCTGGTTGCGCGCGCTGGCGGAACGGTCGAAGCCGATCATGGGGGCGGTCTTCGTCATGGTCGGCACCGCGCTTTGGTTCCGTCTGCACCACATCGCCGAGGCCTGGCTTATCGATACCCTTCCCCCATGGCTGATCGACCTGTCGGTCAGCCTCTGATCCCCCTGTCCCCGAAAGGAACCCAGAATGAACCGTCGCACCTTCCTTGCATCGACCGCCGCGCTTGCCCTTCTGCCCCTGAGCCTGCAAGCCGCCGAACCCATCCTCTACAAACCCGGGACAGCCGAGGCCGACATGGACGGCGGCAAGATCGTGCTTCTGGATTTCTGGGCCAGCTGGTGCACGACCTGCGCCGCCCAGGAAAGGATCCTGGCCGAGCTCAAGGCCGAGAACCCGGCCTACGAGCAGAAAATCGCCTTCTACAAGATCGACTGGGACATCTACAGCAAGGATACCCTTTCCAAGTCGCTGCAAATTCCCCGGCGTTCGACCCTTGTCATTCTGCAGGGCCGTAAAGAGCTTGGCCGCATCGTCGCCGGAACCTCGAAGGCCCAGATCAGGGATCTTCTCGATATGGGTCTCGCTGCCAGCTAAGGGGTCGGCCCTATCGCCTGTCGCCTGCCTCGCCCGGCGGGCAGGCGGTTGGCGGGATCATCTCGCCCCTGCCAGACAGGATCGCACACCCCCGTCCCGCCTTCTTGGCGGCGTAAAGGGCGCTGTCGGTATCGGCCAGAAGGCGGGCGGCGTCGTGCCGTATCCCGGCTTCGGCCACCGTCACGCCGATGCTGGCGGAAACCCGGCATTCGGCGCCGCCATAGATCACCGGCCTGCCGACGCCCGCGATGATGCGGTCGGCGATCGCGCAAAGGCGGGCGCGGTCCGTCAATCCGGGCATCAGCAGTATGAATTCGTCGCCGCCCACGCGGGCGACCGTGTCGGCGGCGCGTGTCTCGCGGCGCAGGACCTGGGCCACCGCCACCAACACCTGATCGCCTGCGGCGTGGCCGTGGCTGTCGTTGACCTGCTTGAAGAAATCAAGATCGAGGTGCATCAGCGAAAATCCGGCAGGGTCGGCCTCGGCCCGGGCCTGCACCTGCATCTGGTTCAGGACCCGGTCCAGCGCCTGATCGAAGGCGCGGCGGTTGCGCAGGCCCGTCAGCGTATCCGTCAGGGCGCGTTCCTCGGCTTCGGATTTCGCGCCCTGAAGCCGCCGGTTCAACTGCCGCAACTCTTCCATGACGGCTGATTTCGCCTCGACCAGATAAAGCATCTCCACCGCCAGTTCGGTGGGTGCGAAATCGGCTTCGGTCAGGCCGTGGCGGCGCACGGCCTCGACAATCCCGATCCCGAACGACAGGTTCATCAGGACCCCGCCGTCGGGCAGACCGGCCGCCACGGCGCGGAAGGCCGGCTGGCCGGGCGCGCGCGCGACCAGATAGAGCCTGTGCCCCGAGGCGGCGCGCAACCGTTCCATATCCGCGACGCCGCCGGGCCTGCGCAGGTCGAAAAGGTCAAAGAGCCGCGCGGGCACCTCGTCGGCGACGACCGGCGGCAAGGCGATCACCTTGGCCAGGGTGCTACCCGCCGAAAGAACCCGGCCACCGGGATCAAGCCAGAGATGCATCGGCATCAGCCGGTCCAGCGCCGGTGGGGGAACCGTCGGTTCCGGCCGAAGCGTGCCGCCGTCCATCATGCCCCCCGCGCCAGCGCCAGATCGAACCGGCGTCCCTCGGCGAAATCCCGTGCCAGAAGGCGGATAGCGATGATCTCGGCCCCGTCCTCTTCGCCCTCATGGTCAAGAAGGACAAGCGCGCCGTAGTCATCGGCCATGGCCCGCAGGAGGCCCACCATCACATGGCCCGCCCCAGGAAGGACCGACCGGCAGCGCAGGCAGAAGCTGTCCGGGCCGGTTTCGCTGAGGTCGAGTGCGGGCAGGTCCAGATCCGGCACGGCCAGCCGCCCCCGGCCCGGCAATTCCTCAAGCGAATGAAGAAAGTCGGCAAACCCGATCCCGCCAAAGCGCAGCAACCGCCGAAGCGCTTCGACGTTCGGGTGGCTGACAAGATAGGTTCCCAGGTCTTCAAGCAGGGTTTCGCGCGGCCGGGAAAGCAGCGCCGTGGCCGCCCCGATCACCCGGTCGGTCAGGGCGGGATCGTAGGACAGCATCGGTTCGAACGTGTCGAAATCCAGCGCCGCATGGCGCACGACGCCAACCCACAGCGACCCGCCATAGGTATCGCGCAAGAAGTTCTGGATCGCGCGGTTGATCAGCCCGTGCATGGCCCCGTTTCCCTGATTCCCCGAAACGTTAGGCGCGCGGGATTGAGAAAGGGTTTATGCCGCTCAGGGCAACAGCATCAGCCCCCATTCGCCCAGTTTCAGCCGGTTCAGCGGCGCAGGTTCGGGCGCCGGAAGACCCTGGCGCAGGGACGCGATCATCGCCGCGACCTCGTCGCTGCCGATGCGCGGGGCAAAGGGATCATCCTTGCCCGTCGCGGGGCCTGTCGAATGCACGTCAGCGGGGCGCCAGCCCGATGCGTCGCGCACAAGGCCGATCAGGCTGCCGCTGCGTCCGGGCCAATGCGCCAGAAACAGCGCCTCATCCCCCGGCAGGTCGGGCCGGAAATCGGCGAAGGCCAGCATGCAGACGGGTTTGCCATCTGCGCCTCGATCCGCGCAGGTTTCCGAGAACTGCGCCTTTGCCGACAGGTCGAGGGCCGCCAGAACGGTCTCGGCCTCGGCGGCGCGGGCCGCGGGCAGAACCTCGGTTCCCGAAAGGATCGTCCGCAGGTGGACGGCTTCGTCGACCGGCTGACCGACCGCGTTCATCGCGGCGGCCAGCGCCTCGTTCCCCGGTTCGGCGGCGCGGGCGACCAGCGCATCATGCGCCGCCTTCCCCGCCCGGCCCCACCGCCGCAAGGCCGCGAAATCGAACGCGTCCGGCGTGATCCTTCCGGCGTCCAGACGCGCCATCTGGCTGCGGGCCGAAATGGCCTGCGGGTCAAGAAGCGGCGTCAGGATCAGCGCCGCGCCCGCGGTCACGACCAGCGCCATCGCCAGGTTGCCCTGCCTTATGCGGGCCATCCAAGGCCCGCCAAGCGCCGCCGCGATCCCGTAGACCAGCCCGTATCCAAGACCAAGCGCCGCGATGACCGCCGCAAGCACCCGGTCGGGGGTCCAGCCGTAATCGGCCACGCGGAGCCAGATGCCCCAGACCGCAAGCGCCGTGAAGACCGGCAGGATCAGCGCCATGATCCGCGCGCTTGTCCGCAAGACCGGGCTTTCCGCCGCATCCTCGGCAGATTGCGCGATGGCGGTCGTCACCAGGGTCGCGGCGACGCCGGCGATCGTCAGAAGCGTCGCGGTCGCCGAAAGCGTGCCGAACAGGCCCGACAGGCCCCGCATCGGCAGGGCCACCAGAAAGACGCCCATCACCAGAAGGACCACGGGCAGCAACAGCCGCAGAAGCCGCAGGAACAGGTCGGGGGAAATCAGATCCGCCAGCTCGGTGACAACCCCCATGCCAAGACCGAGCGCCGCCCCGGTGATCGCATATGGCACGGCCTCGACATCCAACAGGTCGCCGATCACCGTCAGCCCGACGATCTGCAGCAGCATGTCCGAAAGCATGATGACCGCCCAGACGATGCCCACGAAGATGGCGGCGGCGGCATAGCGCACGACGGCATCCCAGCTTTCGGTGAACAGCGTCGGATAATGCCGCCAGCCGCGCCCGGCGGCGGCGATGGCGAAGGGAATGGGCACAAACGCCAGCACCGCCCCCGACAGGACGGGCAGGCCCGTGCCCAAATAGTCGGCGACGGCGTCGAACCGCCCCGCCCCCCAGGCCAGCAGACCCGCCGCGGCAAGCGCGATCGCCGCGGCCGCGGGCAGCGCGCGGCGCAGGCCCATCGGCCCGGTCATCGCCAGAATCCCGGCGAAGAAGGTCAGCGCCAGAACCAGAAGGCCAAGGCCCGTCCGGTCGCCGACCAGATCGCGGTCCATGATCTCGGTCAGGGCGTGGATCACCAGCCCCGCAGCAAGGCCGAGGGCCGTCATGATCCAGCGCTGCCGCAACTCGTTCTGCATCACCCTCTCCGCCTCGTTTTGGCGCAGGCTATCGCGGAAGATCGGGCTTCACCAGATCAGCGTTTGACGCTTGCGGTGACATAGTTCACCGAAAGGTCGCGGTCAGACAGGCTCCATTTCCACGAAACGGGGTTGAACACCATGCCCTTGCGGTCCACCGGTTGCAGCCCGGCGCGGCGGATCAGGTCGTAAAGTTCATCCGGCGTGATGAACTTCCGCCAGTCATGGGTGCCCTTGGGCAGCCAGCGCATCACCCATTCGGCCCCCACGATCGCCATCGCGAAGCTTTTCGGATTGCGGTTGAGCGTGGAACAGATCATCAGCCCGCCGGGTTTCAGCAATTGCTGGCAGGCGGTCAGATAGGCCAGCGGATCGGCCACATGTTCGACCACCTCCATGTTCAGAACCACGTCGAAGGCCTCGCCCGCGGCGGCCAGCGCCTCGGCGCTGGTGTGGCGGTAGTCGATCGCCAGCCCAGACTGTTCGGCATGCAGGCGCGCGACCGGGATGTTGCGTTCGGCGGCATCCGCGCCCACGACCGTCGCGCCAAGCCGTGCCATCGGTTCCGACAGAAGCCCCCCGCCACAGCCGATGTCCAGAAGGCGCAGCCCCTCGAAAGGGCGCGGCCCCTTCAGGTCGCGGTCGAACTCGGCGGCGATCTGCCCGGTGATGTAATCCAGACGGCAGGGATTGAGCATGTGCAGCGGCCGGAACTTGCCGTTCGGGTCCCACCATTCGGCGGCCATCGCCTCGAACTTGGCGACTTCGGCGGGGTCGATGGTGGTCGTCTGGGTCATTTCCGTATTTCCTTGCAGTTCGGTCGGTGGCGGCGCAGGCTGTGGCTACTATATAGGACGATCATGGACCACAGATCAGGCCAAAAGCGCGCAGTCGAATACCTTTACCCGCCGGTCGATCCCTTCGACCAGCGGATGGTCGACATGGGCGACGGGCACCGGATCTATGTGGAACAGTGCGGCCGGCCCGATGGCGTGCCCGTCCTTGTCCTGCATGGCGGTCCCGGCGGCGGATGCAGCCCCGCGATGCGGCGCTATTTCGACCCGGCGCATTACCGCGTGATCCTGTTCGACCAGCGCGGCTGCGGCCGGTCGCGCCCGCATGCCGAGGTGGCCGACAACACCACCTGGCACCTTGTCGGAGACATCGAACATATCCGCCGGCTTCTGGGGATCGACCGTTTCATCCTGTTCGGCGGCAGCTGGGGCGCCACACTGGCGCTGATCTATGCGCTTTCGCATCCCGGAAGGGTTGCCCGAATGGTCCTGCGCGGCGTCTTTCTGATGACGCGGGCCGAGCTTGAGTGGTTCTACGGCGGCGGCGCGGCCAAGTTCTTTCCGGATCTCTGGGCCGAATTCGTGGCCCCGATCCCGCCGCAGGAACAGGGCAACCTGATCGCGGCCTACAACCGGCGGCTTTTCTCGGGCAACATGACCGAAGAGACACGCCATGCCCGGATCTGGGCCAACTGGGAAAACGCGCTGGCCTCGGTCGGGGGGGAAACCCATGCGGGCGACAGCCCGGCAGATTATGCCCGCGCATTTTCGCGACTGGAAAACCACTATTTCCAGAACGCGGGCTTTCTGGACCATGACGGCTGGATCCTTGCCAACCGCGCCCGGATCGAACACATCCCGACCCATATCGTGCAGGGGCGGTATGACATGATCTGCCCGCCGGTGTCGGCCCATGCGCTGGCGCAGGGCTGGAAGGCCTGCGACCTGCGGATGATCCCGGTTGCCGGGCACGCGCTGTCGGAGCCGGGGATCTCGGCCGAACTGGTGCGGATCATGGATCGCGCGCGCGAGGCGCAGCACTGACGCGCCGCAGGGTGATCCGTCACCACGGCTGACCGGCAGGGGGTCACCCCTTCCGCATCGTGCCGATGTTTCCGGGGTTTACCTTCCGGTCCGTTGGGCGCAGGCTGGCCGGGCGAACACCCTGCCCCGATTTCCGATCCCGATCCGCATGCGCCTGCTGATTTCCTTCACCGCCCTCTTTCTGTCGGTCATCCTGTTGCAACTCGGCTCGGGCGGGGTGGCGCCGCTGGATGCGATCTCGGGTGCCGCGCTGGGGTTTTCGACGGGGGAAATCGGGCTTCTGGGCTCGGCCCATTTCTTTGGCTTCTTCATCGGCTGCTGGTGGGCCCCCCGCCTGATGGGCGATGTCGGCCATTCCCGCGCCTTCGCGGCCTTCGTCGCGGCGGGCACGATCGGCATCCTTGCCCATATGCTGATCTTCGATCCCTATGCCTGGGCGGTGATGCGGATGGCCTCGGGCCTGTGCGTCGCGGGCTGTTACACCATCATCGAGGCCTGGCTTCAGGCCAAGGTCACGAACGAGACGCGCGGCCGGGCAATGGGGGTCTACCGGGTGGTGGACATCGCGGGCAGCCTCGGCGCGCAATTGATGATCGGCGTGCTGGAGCCTGCGTCCTACGTCTCGTACAACCTGCTGGCGCTGCTGTGCTGCGCGGCATTGTTTCCGCTGACCCTCACAAGGGTTGAGCCGCCCGAAACCCCCGAAGCCCCCCGCCTTCGCCCGGCGCTGGCCTGGGCGCGGTCGCCCCTTGCGGCGGCGGGCGTGATCGTTTCGGGGATCACCGGCGCCGCGTTCCGCATGGTCGGGCCGGTCTACGGGCTGGAGGTGGGCCTTGGCGCAGACCAGATCGCGCTGTTCCTGGCGGCCTATGTGGTCGGCGGGGCGCTGGCGCAATATCCGGTCGGCTGGCTTGCAGACAAGTTCGACCGCCGCACGGTGCTGATCGGGCTGTCGGTCGCGGGGATCGCAGCCTGCGCGATGACGGTGGCGCTCGCCGGGCAAGGGGCGGCGGGTGTCTTTGCCGCCGCGGTCGCCTTCGGCTTTGCCACCCTGCCGATCTATTCGGTATCGACCGCCCATGCCCATGATTTCGCCGAAAGCCGCGAAAGGGTAGAGCTTTCGGCCGCGCTGATGTTCCTTTACGCGGTCGGCGCGATCGCCAGTCCCTGGGTCGCCTCGGTCGTCATCGAGGCCTTCGGCCCGGCGGCCATGTTCGTGCTGATCGGGGTCGCCCATGTAGGGCTGATCGTCTTTGGCCTGGCGCGGATGCGCGCCCGGCCCGCGACCCATCGCACCGCCTATACCTACGAGCCGCGCACCAGTTTCCTGATCGGCCGCCTTCTGGGGCGCGAGAGGGAACGCGGCGACGACGCACGTCACGGCAAGGATGACGGCGGAACTTGAGCCGGATCAAGGGCGGCCGATTCCCCGCGTGTTAGCCTTTCTCCGGATCTGGAACAGGAGGTCAGCATGCAGATTTCATTCACCGGAAAGACCGCCCTTGTCACCGGCGCGGGATCGGGGATCGGCGAATCCATCGCCACCGATCTGGCGCGGGCCGGGGCACGGGTGGTCGTGGCCGACATCGACTTTGCCAAGGCCGAGGTCGTCGCGGAACGGATCGTGAAGGATGGCGGCCAGGCACAGCCCGGCACCGGCGATGTGGCCGATCCCGCGGCGGTCGAGGCGCTGGTCGCCGAAGCCGTGGCCATGGGCGGCGGGCTTGACCTTCTGGTGAACAACGCAGGCATCGGCGGGCCTCTCATGCCGCTTGGCGAATACCCGCTGGATGGCTGGCGCCGGGTGATGGGAGTGAACCTTGACGGCGTCTTCTATGGCATGCGCTATGCCATCCCCGAGATGCTGAAGCGCGGCAAGGGCGCGATCGTCAACATGGCCTCGATCCTGGGCAGCGTGGGTTATGCCAATGCCGGCGCCTATGTCGCGACCAAGCACGCCCTTCTGGGGCTGACCAAGACCGCGGCGCTGGAATATGCGGCAAAGGGCATCCGGGTGAACGCCGTCGGCCCCGCCTTCATCGAAACGCCGCTGCTGGCGAACCTTCCGGCCGACGTGAAGCAGGCGCTGGCCGCATCCCACCCGATCGGGCGGATCGGACGCCCCGAGGAGGTTTCGGCGCTGACGCTGTTCCTGCTGTCGGATCAGGCCAGCTTCATCAACGGGTCCTACCATCTGGTCGACGGCGGTTACTGCGCGCAGTAGGAACGCGCGCCGACCCTGCGCGCCTTGCGGGGCGTGGGCGGCGGCCAATAATCCGCTGCCCGCGCCAAGGGCCTTTCCCCCGTCCGGTTCCGGCGTTAAACAGCGCCCCTGAACGGCAAGGAACCAGGGCCATGGCGCGGATTCTCATCACTTCGGCGATCCCCTACATCAACGGGATCAAGCATCTGGGCAATCTCGTGGGCAGCCAGCTGCCCGCCGATCTCTATGCCCGCTACATGCGCGGCCGGGGCCATGAGGTTATGTTCATCTGCGCCACCGACGAACACGGCACACCCGCCGAACTGGCCGCCGCCAAGGCCGGCAAGCCGGTCGAGGACTACTGCGCCGAAATGCATCAGGTGCAGAAGGATCTTGCGAACGGCTTCCGCCTGTCCTTCGACTATTTCGGCCGGTCCTCCAGCGCCCGCAACCATGCGCTGACCCAGCATTTCGCAGGCGCGCTGGCCGCCAACGGGTTCATCGAGGAAGTGACCGAGAAACAGGTCTTTTCGGTCGACGACAACCGTTTCCTGCCCGACCGCTACATCACCGGCACCTGCCCGAACTGCGGCTACACGGGCGCGCGCGGCGACCAGTGCGAGGAATGCACCAAGCAGCTTGACCCGACCGACCTGATCAATCCGCGCTCCACCATCTCGGGATCGACGAACCTTGAGGTGCGCGAGACCAAGCACCTTTACCTCAAGCAGCGCGCCCTTCGGGACGAGATCGAGGGCTGGATCGACTCCAAGACCGACTGGCCGGTGCTGACCACCTCGATCGCCAAGAAATGGCTGAACGACGGCGACGGCCTGCAGGACCGGGGCATCACCCGCGATCTTTACTGGGGCGTGCCGGTGAAGAAGGGCGACGAACCCTGGCCCGGCATGGAAGGCAAGGTGTTCTACGTCTGGTTCGACGCGCCGATCGAATACATCGCGGGCACCGCCGAATGGGCAGATGCCAACGGGCTGGACGATGCCGCTTGGCAGCGCTGGTGGCGCACCGACAAGGGGGCCTCGGACGTGCGCTATGTGCAGTTCATGGGCAAGGACAACGTGCCCTTCCACACCCTTTCGTTCCCCGCCACGATCATGGGCTCGCGCGAGCCGTGGAAGCTGGTCGATTACATCAAGTCGTTCAACTACCTGAACTATGACGGTGGCCAGTTCTCGACCAGCCAAGGGCGCGGCGTGTTCATGGATCAGGCGCTGTCGATCCTGCCCGCCGATTACTGGCGCTGGTGGCTTCTGTCGCACGCGCCGGAAAATTCCGACAGCGAATTCACCTGGGAAAACTTCCAGGCCAGCGTGAACAAGGACCTGGCCGACGTTCTGGGCAATTTCGTCAGTCGCGTCACCAAGTTCGCCAAGTCGAAGCTGGGCGAGACGGTTCCGGCGGGCGGCACCTTCGGGCCGATGGAAACCGCGCTGATCGCCGATCTGGGCGCGCGGGTGCGTGATTACGAAACGCATATGGAAGCGATGGACATCCGCAAGGCCGCGGGCGAATTGCGCGCGATCTGGGTTGCGGGCAACGAATACCTTCAGGCCGCCGCCCCGTGGAGCGCGGTCAAGACCGACCTGGCCCAGGCCGAGGCGATCGTGCGGCTCGCGCTGAACCTGATCCGGGTCTATGCGATCCTGTCACGGCCTTTCATCCCGGATGCCGCAGGCGCGATGATGGCGGCGATGGGATCGGATGACTGGACCTGGCCTTCGGACATGTCCGAGGCGATCCGCGCCCTGCCACCGGGCCATGCCTTCAGCGTGCCGGAAAACCTGTTCCGCAAGATCACCGACGAGGAACGGGCGGACTGGCAGGCGCGCTTTGCAGGGGTCCGCGCCTGAGCGTCGGGCTCCCGGCACAGGCTTTCCTTCGCTGACGCACCGGGCGCGCCCGGACCATGCTGCAATGCAGCCATGACGATTTTGCAATTGCAGAAAAACCCTTGCTGGATTACCGCGGGACAAAGACCCGAGGAGATCGTCATGTCACTTGCAAACCTCCTGTCCGACCTTGTCCGGCTGCGCCGGGAAGCGGCACGGATCGACCAGATCATCGAACGGGGCTGCGTGCCGTCGGCGGATGAGATCGCCGCACTGACGTCACGGCTGGGCGGCACCCGCGAAGGCGCCCGCAGCAAGCCCGCGCTTGTGGCGGAACCGGCCTGACCGCCGCCACCTGATCCCGGCCCTGCCGCGCGGGGACCGACCGGGATACCGCAGCCCCGGCAGATGCCAGGATGGCGGCCTGCCTAGCCTTCCTGCCACCTCAGCAGGTCAAACAGCCGCGCCGCGTCGGGTTCCGTCTCAAAGGCCATGACGGTCGCCAGAACCTCGGCCTGACGGGCGGGCGACAGCAGGCCCTCGGCGCAATCGCGGAACTTGCCCGCCAGATCATCATCCGACAGCGGATTGTGCGGCCCTCCGCGATAGGCCTCGTCTGCCCATCGGGTCAGGGTGCGGCCGTCGCGCGTGGTCACCTCGATCCGCGACCGGATCCGATCCCATCCCATGTCCTCGATCCCCTGGTCGAACGCTGTCTCGATCCGGGCCTGCATGTCCTGGCAGGCGGGGGTTGACACGAATTCATCGGTGAATTCCGCCTTGCCCGCCCGGCCCCGCAGGATGATCGCGGACAGAAGGAACGCGAAGGAAAACTTGCCCTCAAGTTCCGTCCGGGCGATGCGGAAGCGGATCGGGCCAAGCACGTTCGACCCGGCGCAGAGACGCACGCTGGCGATGTCCTGGGGCGCAAGCCCTTCGTCGCGCATCAGGAACAGCATCGCATCCATGCTGGGATGGGTCAGTACGCCCGATGGATAGGGCTTGATGCTGACGCCGGGCGACAGCATCGAATGGGGCGCGCCGAACCGGTCGCGGACAAGCTGCGGCTCGCCCCCCGGACCGGCAATCGCCAGATAGCCCCAGCGGCCGTCCAGCGCCTCGGCATTGGCCGACAACCCGTGCCGCGCCAGCAAGGCCGCCGTCACGCCGTTTTCGGCCGCCCTGCCTACATGCAGGGGTTTCGTCATCGTGCCGAACCCCGCGCGGATGCCCGACGCCATCGAGGCCGCGATGCCAAGCGCACGGGCGGTCTGTTCGACGTCAAGGCCAAGCAGGTTCGATGCGGCGGCCGCGGCGGCAAAGGTGCCGATCGTGCCCGAGGTATGAAAGCCCCGCATGTAATGATCGGGATTGATCGCCTCGGCCACCTTGCAGCCGACCTCGAACCCGGCGGTGAAGGCGGCAAGAAAGCGCCGCCCGTCGACCGGCATGCCGGTTTCTTGCGCGACCGTCTCGCACAGCGCCAGCGCCGCCGCCAGCGGCGGCACGGTGGGGTGCATCAAAAGGCCATAGGGCCGGCCCGGCCCCTCGGCCAGCTGGGTATCGTCCCAGTCCATCGCATGCCCCGCCGTCCCGGCCCAAAGAGCCGCCGCAGGTGCGGGCAGGCCCGGATGGGCCAGCCCCAGAAGGCGCGCCTGTGCCGCGCCGCCCTGTCCCGTCAGGAAGGACAGCAGGGGCGCCATGCCGGGCTGGTCGCTGCCCGCCAGCATCACCGAAAGCCCGTCCAGCATGCAGCGCCGCGCAAGCCGCAGGGTCTCGGCATCCAGATCGTCGAACCGGTGCCCCGCTGTGAAGCGGGCCGCCGCAGCCGTCAACCCCTGCAGATGCGTCCAGCGATCGGCATCGGCGCCCTTCCCTGTCTGCTGCATCACATCTCCCCCTCTGTCGGCAAAATGAAATTCATACGCAAGTTAAATTTTAAATTGTTGACGATCAAGGGAAATACGCTGAATTTACGACGAATAAAGTCAACAAAATTCCCGACCAACGACGAAGACACCGCCGCGGATCGCGGCGCGACGATCAGGGGGATCTGGGGGTCTGGGGGATCTGGGGGGGCGGATCAGTCGCGGCGGTTTGCCGATTGTTCGACGGTCGACCGGAAGCGGAGCTTTGCCCGTTCCACATGACGGAAGAACGCCTCTTGCGCGCGCAGCTTGTCGCCCGAGGCGATGGCGTCGACCATCTCGCGGTGTTCGCGGTTCGACACGGCAAGCCCGCCTGCCTGCACCAGCCCGCGCGCCCGGCACAGGTGGAGCTTGTTCACAAAGCCCCGGTATTCGGCCACAAGCGTGCTGTTGCCGGTTGCGTTGATCAGATAATCGTGGAAGGCGAGGTTCAGACGATAGTAATCGTCGAAGTTCCGCGCCTGCGCCAGAACCTCAAGCTCGTCCAGGAACTGGTGCATCCGCGCCAGAAGCTCGTCATTCACGCGGTCGGTCAGGATGCGTCCGGCCAGCCCGAAGACGGCGGCGCGCACGTCGTAAAGCTCCATCGCCTCGTCTGTCGAAATCGCGCGGACAAAGACGCCGCGGTTGCGGATCATCTCGACCAGCCCCTTGGCATGAAGCGCCTGCATGGATTCCCGCAAGGGCCCGCGGCTGATGCCGAAGCGCTGCGACAGCTCCAGCTCGTTCAGCCGCTCGCCGGGCTGCAGCTCGCCCGTCAGGATCAGATGCTCCAGCCGCCGTTCGGTCTGGACGGTCAGCGAAAGGGAACGGTCCGGCTCTTGTTCCGACACCGGCGTTCCTTCGTCGATGGCGCGTTCTTCCGACACGAAACCCTTCCCCCTCAAGCGGAACTGCGACGGTGTTATATACGAATTGCATCCGATTGCAGTGGGGAATCTCGGTTTTCCCCGACCTTCTGGCCTTACTGCAACATCCCCGCGACGATCCCTTCAACCATCTGCGCCTGCGTGGCGCTGCCCCGGATGTCGGGCGTCCGCGTGGCCGGATCGGCCAGCGCCCGGTCCATCCCGCGCCGCATCCTTTCGGCGGTGGCGACAGCAGCAGGCAGCCCATGGCGATGGCCCAGCCATTCGAACAGCATCCGGGTGGATTCGATCATCGCATAGGGGTTGGCGATGCCCTTTCCCGCGATGTCGGGCGCCGATCCGTGGGTTGCCTGCGCCATAGCGATGGACCCGCGTCCGATGCAAAGGCCCGGCGCCATGCCAAGCCCGCCCACCAGCCCCGCCGCCTCGTCCGTCAGGATGTCGCCGAACATGTTCGTGGTCACGATCACGTCGAAGGACTGCGGGTCGCGCACCAGCCGCATGGCCATCGTATCGACGATCACCTCGTCCACGGTCACATCGGGATAATCCGCCGCCACCTCGTAGCAGCCGTCCACGAACATCCCGCAACCCAGCTTGAACACGGTGTTCTTGTGCACCAGCGTCAGCCGCTTCTTGCGGGTGCGGGCGATGTCGAAGGCCGCGCGGGCCACCTTGCGCGACCCCTCGCGCGAAATGACCCGGACCGAGATGGTCAGGTCCGGGTTCGGCCGGAACTCGCCCGACCCCATGAATACATTGCGATCGGGCTGGAAGCCTTCGTTGTTCTCGCGCACGATCACAAGGTCGATGTCATCGCGCAGGCAGCCGATACCGGGATAGGACCGGGTGGGCCGCACATTGGCGAACAGGTCGAAATGCTTGCGCAGGATCGGATGCGGATTGATCGCCTCGGGCACCTTCGGATAGTCGCGGTGCCCGATCGGCCCCAGGATCCAGCCGTCCAGCGTGCCCAGGGTTTCCAGCGTGCCGGGCGGCAGGGTGTGGCCGTGGCTGTCCAGCGCGGCGCGGCCGATGGGCAGATGCACCCAGTCGATCGCCTGACCTTCGGCCCAGGCCGCGGCCTCGGCGATGCGGACCGAGGCGGGCACGATTTCGTGCCCGATGTCGTCGCCGTTCAGAACGCCGATGCGAAGTAAGCGCGCCCCGGTCATTGCGCCGCCTCCAGCAGGGCCACGGATTGCCGCGCCACGTCGGCCACATCCCGCAGGTCCGCCGTCTTCCAGCAGCGCGCCAGCAGGGCTTCTGCCGCCTCCTCGCCGATCACCAGCGCCGCCTGATTGCGGAACTTGGTATCGATCTGGGCATCGGTCAGCGGCACGTCGCGGCTGCCGATGGCGCGGTGGACATGCCGCCGCAAGGTCGAACCGTCGCGGAAGGTCACGTCGATCGTCACCGAGGCCTCGTGGCAGGCGGGATCGGCGGTGGCCTCGATCCGGTCGCGCAGGTCGACGATTTCGGGCAGGGTCACCACCTCGTCGGTAAAGGCCGTGGGGGCACCATCGCCGCGCAGAAGCGCGCAGGCGGCGGAATGGAACACGCTGAACTTGCCTTCAAGACCCGTGCGGGGCGTGCGCTTGCCCGTCAGTTCCAGAACCAGCGGATGCGTCGTCAGATGCACGCGGGCAATGTCCTGCACCCGGTCGCCGATCTCGGCGCGGATCTGCTGGCAACCGTCGATCGCGGGATGGATAACGATCCCGCAGGCAAAGGGCTTGTAACTGTTCAGCCCCGCTTCCCAGCGGGTGCCCAGATCGCCCAGGATCTCGTTCCAGTCCTGCTTGTCCGACATCACGCAGGCAAAGCCGCGCGGCGCCTCGATGGCGCGTTCGGATGAATCGAACCCCGCCTCGGCCAGAAGCGCGGCCAGAAGCCCGTTTTCGGCCGATTTGCCGGGATGGAAGCTTTTCGTCATTGTCCCGAACATCTCGCGCAGGCCGGCCGATTGCGATGCCGCCAGACCGAAGGCCCATTGCATCTGCTGCCGCGACAGGCCGATCGCCTTGCCGACCGCCGCCGCCGCGCCGAAGACGCCCGCCGTGCCGGTGATGTGCCAGCCGCGGTCATAGTGATGGGGATAGACAGCGTTGCCGATGCGGCATTCCACCTCGACGCCCACGATCAGCGCGGTCAGGAAATCCGCGCCGGTCATCGGGCGGGTTTCGGCCAGCGCCAGCAGGGCCGAGGCGACCGGCCCCGCCGGGTGGATGATCGTCTTCAGATGCGTGTCGTCATAATCCAGAACATGCGAGGTGATGCCGTTCACAAGCGCCGCCTTCAGCATGTCCAGCCGTTCGGGGCGGCCCAGAACCGTGGCATGGCGCGGCCCCGACAGCGGCATCACCGCCTTCAGCGCGGCGTCGACCGTTTCGTGCCGCGCACCGCCCACGGCGCAGCCCACCCAGTTGACGAAGGTCCGAAGCCCCTCGCGGCGCACCTCGGCGGGGATGTCCGCGCCCTTCAGCGTGACGACCCATTCGGCCAGAAGCCGGGTCACTTCCGGCGTGCCGGGGGGCGTGGCGTGATGTCCGCTCATCCTTGTTTCTCCTTACAGCAGTCCGCGGGCGATGCCGCCATCGACATTGACCGACTGGCCGGTGATGTAGGCCGCGCAGGGGCTGGCCAGCCAGACGACCATCCGCGCGACCTCGTCGGCGGTGCCGAAGCGACCCAGCGGGATGTCCTTGGAAAAGTCGGCCAGCACGTCGTCGCGCGTGCGGCCCTCGTCGGCGGCGATCTTGTCAGCCCGGTTGGTCCAGAGCGGCGTCAGCGTGCGCCCCGGCGCCACCAGGTTGACGCGGATGCCGAGGGGGGCGAATTCGCTGGCCAGCGTCTTGTTCAGTCCCAGCATCCCCGCCTTGTGGACGTTCGACACGATCTGATGGGCATAGGGCATCTTCGACGCGGCCGCGCCCAGCATGACGACGGCGGGTGCTTGCCCCTTCTGCAAAAGCGGCAGATGCGCCCGGATCGCCCGGACCGTGGACAGGACGTTGAAGGTATAATTCCCCATCCAGTCTTCGTCCGACAGGTCGGCAAAGGCCGCACGAATGCTGCCGCCGACAGCCGATATCAGCACGTCAAGCCCGCCCCAGTCGGCGGCGACCCGTTCGGCCAGCGCCTCGGCGGTGCCCGCCTGGGTCACGTCGGCGACGGCCTCGGCCGGACGGCGCCCCGTGGCTTCTTCCATCCGCGCGGCGGCGGCGGCCAGATTTTCGGCGCTGCGCGAGGCGATCATCACCTGCGCGCCCTCGGCCAGCGCCAGCTTCGCCGCGGCCTCGCCGATCCCGTAGCTGCCGCCGATCACCAGAACGCGGCGGTTGCGAAATTCAAGATCCAAGCCTGATCCTCCCAAGTGCACAGTAAAGTTTGAAGACCCCCAGAACGGTCGTCGCCACGATCACGATCCGCATGACGTGGAACGCGGCCACCGTTTCGGCGTCCAGATGCATCACCTTCGCGATCAGCACCATTTCGGTGACCGCCGCGGGGGCCAGCGACAGGAAGGCCGTGGAAAACGGCATGTCGCCCAGATGCGAAAGGCCCACGGCGCCCACCGCCGCCATCCCGATCAGGAAGAACCCGATCGCAACCGCGGCAGCCGTCACGCGCGGCAGGGCCGTCAGCAGGTCGCGGCGGAACTGGCAGCCAAGCCAGACACCAAGGACGACCTGCGCCACCATGATCAGCCAGCCGGGCACGACGATGCCCTGCAACCCGGCCAGTGCCATCGCCATGCCCGCCAGGATCGGCCCGACCAGCCAGGGGTTCGGCAGCGGCGTGGGTTTCAGCAGGACCGCGACCGCATAGGCCGCGGCCAGCCCGCCGACCAGCAGCGGCAGGCCCTCGATGCTGCCCGGCGCGCCGAAGGAACTGCCCCCTGCCCCCTGCATCGCCCCCAGCACGATGAACGGGGCCGTGGCCACCACCAGCGACACCCGCATCGCATGCACGACCGCGACCGATGACGGTACGCCCCCGAACCGTTCGGCGACAATCGCCATGTCGGCCACACCCCCCGCCGCCGTGGCGAAGAAGGCGGTGACGGGATCGACCCCGCCCAGCCTGCGGAACAGGAAGGCGGCCGTCGTCGTGACCGCGATCAGATAGACCGTGGCCAGCGCCATCTGCGGCAACAGCAGCAAAAGCGCGCCCACCACCGGCGCGGTGAAGCGCAGGCCGATCGCAAGGCCGATCGCGACCTGCGCCAGTTCGCGGCCCTTCGGAACCAGCCGGAACCGCAGCCCCGCCGAGGACAGCGCAGCGAAGACGAAGAACGGGCCCAGCATCCACGGCAGCGGGAGGCCCAGGGCAAAGGCCGCGGCACCGCAGGCCGCGCCCGCCGCATAGGTCACGAAAAGCTGCCGCAGCAGCCCGGCGATCCGGCCGGACCCTGCCCCCCGTTCCGCCGTCATGGCGCCCTCCGTCAGCGCCGCAGAAGCGCCATCAGGCCGTGAATGTCCGGCAGCTTTTCGATCTCGGCCACCATGGCGACGACCTCATCGGCCTTGGCCATGTCCCAGCGGGCGAATTCCGCACATTCGCGGAACTTGCCGGCCACCTCGTCATAGCTCATCGGGTTGGCCGGGCTGCCCTTGCCGAAATCGGCGACACCGGAAATCACGCGGCCATCGGCCAGGTGCACGTCGATATAGGTGGTCATCAGGTGATAGCCCGCGGCTTCGGCGCGGTCGTCCACCACGAAATCGACCTTCGCGATCATCTCTTTCACATCCGGGCGCAACACGACCTCGTCGGTGAATTCGTTCAGCCCGGCGCGGCCTTCGAGCAGAAGGATCGCCATGCAGAACTCCATCGAGAACTTCGCCTGCAGCTCGTTGCGCGGGTTGTGGTGGATCAGGGCGTTCGGCATGTTCGAATTGGTGCCGACGCGGACGCGGACCACATCCCGTGCCTTGATCTTGTGTTCGCGGATCATGTGCAGCATCTCGGTCATGCCGGGATGGGTCAGCGACCCCGACGGATGCGGCTTGATCGACACGCCGGGCGAATCGAAGGTCCAGGGCGCGCCCAGCTTGCCCGCGATCGCCTCGCGGTCATAGCCGCCGCCCGCCGCCTGGAAAAAGCCGCGCGGCGCCTCAAGGATGTTGCCCGCGGCGGTCCAGCTGTAGCTGGCGAACTGCGCCGCGACGACCCCGCTTTCCGAGGACCGGCCGGCGTGGAAGGGTTTGGTCATGGTGCCGAAATTCTCGCGCAGGCCGGCCGACTGGCTGCCTGCCATCGACAGCGCGCGCTTCATCGCATCCAGATCCAGCCCCATCAGGCGCCCGGCGGCCGAAGCGGCGGCATAGGTGCCGCAGGTGGCCGTGGCATGGAAGCCGTGCTGGTAGTGGCGCGGGTTGATCGCCTCGGCGATCTTGCATTCGACCTCGACGCCCAGGTGATAGGCCAGCATCACATCCGCCCCCGAGGCGCCCGTGGTTTCGCCAAGCGCAAGCGCGGCGGGCAGCGCCGGGGCCGTCGGGTGCGTCAGCAGGCCATAGACGCGGTCCTTGGCGACGGCGAGCTGGGTGTCGTCGTAATCGTCGGCGTGAATGCCCACGCCGTTGCAGAAGGCCGCGAAGCGCGCGGGCACCTTCATGTCCGAGCCGATCACCGTCGCACCGCCCTCGGGTGCGCCGAGGTCGGCCATGTGGCGGCGCACCAGGTCGCCCGACCGCGCGACCGATCCCGAAAGCGCCAGGCCAAGCCCGTCGAGAATCGATTTCTTGCCGTTCGCGACCACAACCGCAGGCAGGTCGGGGGTTTTGGTGTTCAGCACGAATTCGGCGACTTCCTGGGTCAGACCGGCAACGTAGCTTGCGCCCTCGGCCCCCCGATTCTCGATGTTCATGGTCAGATCCTCCTGTCTGGGGGTGCTGGCGCGAAGCGATCCGTCACGGCCCGCGCGGGCACCTTTCCCGGTCAGTGAAAAACAGCAGGTCCACAAATTGTCAACAAAAATGAGGGGGTGGTCGAGCAAATCACGACGCGGGAACCTCGCAAGAAAACCCATTCGCAACCCGGAATGCAGCCTTATTTAGCGTTTTTAAAAGATAAAATTGAAATCTCCATCGCCAGGCAAGCAGTATCAGTGGCGCATGGCGTCGCTCGACAATGACGACGATAAGGCCCACCATTCACGCCTTTGCGATAAATTGTTGACAATGAAATCACCGGCCGTAATGTTCACGACGTCAAGGCCCTGCGCTTTGTCCCGTAACGGGGCCAGGGAAGGAACCCGGCGATGCAGGCATTGACCAGCATGGAGGAGGAAATCGCATGACAACCAACATCTCCCGACGGACAGCGCTCAGGCTCGCCTCCGGCGGGGTGGCCGCAGCCTTTGCCGCGCCGTCCATCCTGCGCGCCCAAGGCGCCTACCCCGACCGCCCGATCAACATCGTCGTCCCGTTCGACACCGGCGGGTATAACGACCGTCTGGCGCGCGCCTTCGCGCCCTTCCTGCAGGAACGCATCGGCCAGCCGCTGAACGTGATCAACCGTGGCGGCGCCGGGGCGCTTCTTGGCCACACCTATTTCCTTCAGCAGCCCGCCGACGGCTACACGCTGCTTTGCACCTCGGCAGGCCCGTACATTCCGCTGAACATCCTGACCCAGGACGCGACGTTCAAGCTGGAAGACTTCCACATGATCAACCTGCCGTCGCAGGATTACACGCTGCTTGCCACCAGCAAGGAGTCGGGCCTGACCGACATCGCCGACGTGATCGAAAAGCTGAAGGCCGATCCCGGATCGTTGTCGATCGGCGTGCAACCGGCCTCGGCCGACCTCGTCAACCTGATGATCCTGATGGATGCAAACGGCATCCCGCGCGACGGCCTGCGGATCGTGACCTTCGACGGCGGCGGCCCGGCCCGGAACGCCGTTGCGGGCGCGGTGGTCGACATCGGCCTGGTGGGTGGCGAAGGCTTCCTGCCGCTGGCCGACAAGATCACGCCGCTGCTGACCTATGACAGGGTCCAGCGCGACAACTGGGGCGGCAAGCTGGTGACGGACATCAACGGGGCGGAAGCGGCCTTCGTCTTCGGCTCGCAGCGGGGCTGGGGCGTCCATGCCTCGCTGGTGAAGGACAGCCCGGATGTCTATGCCAAGATCCTGGCGGCGATCGAAGAAACTTCGAAGGACCCGAAGGTGATCGAGGCGCTGACCTCGCAGCAGCTGGCGACCACCTGGTACGGCCCCGATGAATCGAACGCACAACTGGCGGCTTCGGCCAAGGTGATCGAACAGTATCTGGACCTTCTGAAGGGCGCGTGATGCCTTGACCTGATCAGGCTGCCCCCTGTCACCGGGGGGCGGCCTTCATGTTGCGCCAACCGCAAAGGATAACCCGGATGAACCGTTCCGACCGGATCGTCGTCAACTGGGGCCACATCGCCCTGCTTGCCGTGATTGGCAGCACGATCGCCGCCTACCTGTTCGATGCCCGTGCGACCTCGCTGAAGGTCAACAACCTGCTTTTCGTCCAACCCGCGGCCATCGCGGGCCTTCTGCTTGTGCTGCTGGTGCTGCCGCAGTGCTTTCGCCGCGTTTCCGCCGACGAACCCGCCCCCGAGGCCGAGCCGCTTTCGCATCTGGCCAAGGTCGCGGGCCTGATGGCGGCGCTGGTCGCCCTGGCGCTGTCGATGGAAAGGGTCGGCTTCGACGTGGCGACATTCGGGTTTCTGGTCGTGGCGCTGAGACTCTGCGGCGAGCGGAACTGGATCGTGAATCTCGGTTTCAGCGCGGCCTTCACGGCGCTGCTGATCTATGGCTATGGCGCGATCATCCCCTTCCCCTTTCCGCTGACCATCCTGTGAGGCCCGGACATGCTTGACCTCGCAGCGGTTGACAGCGCCCTTGCCCTTCTCACCTCATCCGGGACAGCCTGGCTGTTCGTGATCCCCGGCTTGCTGATCGGGCTTTTCTTCGGGGCCATGCCCGGCATTTCGATCACCATGGCGATGGCGATCTTTCTGCCGATGACGCTTTACATGGATTTCCTGCCGGCGATCATCTTCCTGACGTCGATCTATACCGGCGCGGGGTTCGGCGGATCGGTTCCGGCGGTGCTGATGAACATCCCCGGCACCTCCTCGGCCGTGGCCACCACCTTTGACGGCTATCCGATGGCTCGGCAGGGAAAGCATAACGAGGCGCTTGGCCTGGCGCTGGCCGCCTCGGTCATCGGTTGCCTGGCCAGCTATGTGCTGCTTCTCTTCCTGATCGTGCCGGTGTCATCCGTCGTGCTGAAGATGGGACCGCTCGAGATGTCGGCGGTGGCGATCTGGGGCATGCTTCTCTTGGGGTCGCTGTCGGGCAATTCGCTGCCGCGGGGCCTTCTGGCGGGCGTCCTGGGCCTTCTGCTGGGCACGATCGGCATGAACACCGCAGGCTATGTGCGCGGCACGATGGGGGTGCCGTGGCTTTTGGACGGGATCCCGACGATCCCGGCGATGATGGGTCTTCTGGCCGCAAGCCAGCTGATCAGCCTGGTGAATGCGAAATACCTGATCGACGACGAGGCGTCGCGCAAGATCAGCTTCCGCCGGATCTTTTCGGGGTTCCGGATGACGCTGCAATACCCGACGATCATCCTGCGCGGAACCTTCATCGGGGTGATCATCGGCTCGATCCCCGGCGTGGGATCGTCGATCTCGAACCTGCTGTCCTATTCCGAAACCAAGCGGAACGCACCCGATGGCGCCAGCTTCGGCACCGGCAACCCCAAGGGCGTGATCGCGGCGGAATCCGCGAACTCGTCGTCGGAAGGGGGGGCGATGGCCACGATGCTGGCGCTTGGCATTCCCGGCGGCGGGGCGACGGCGATCCTGCTTGCCGCCTTCGCGATGCACAACATCGTGGGCGGCCCCAGCTTCATCGCCAACAGCAAGGATGTGGTCTATGCGATCATCTTTTCGAACTTCGCGCAGGCGCTGCTGCTGCTGGTCGTCGGGCTGGGGTTCGTCTACCTCGCGGGGTACATCGTGCGGGTGCCGATGCGCTTTCTGATCCCCTCGGTGCTGGTGGTAGCGGTCTTCGGATCCTACGCGATCGACGGCACGGCTTCGGGGCCGATCACTCTGGTCGTCTTCTCGATCCTCGGCTGGGCGATGGTGCGCTATGGCTATCCGGTGGCCGCGACGGTGGTGGGGCTTCTTCTGGGAAGCCTGGTCGAGGGCAACCTTCTGCGGACCTGGCAGATCAGCGGAGGCGATCCGGCCTATGCGCTGGAACGGCCCGGCGCGCTGCTGATCCTTGCGCTGATGGCCTTCTCGATCGGCATGACCGCCTGGTCGGCCCGGCGCCGCCGCCGCGCCGAACGCTTGGCCGACGTGGAAAGCTGAACCCAAAAAAGAACAACGGGACAGGAAGGCAAAGAAGTAGGGGCGCCGCGAGGCGCCCCTTTCCATATCTGCGTCGGGCCATTCCGCGTCAGATGCGGCGGCGTTCAGGCCACGGGATACAGATGGAACTGCGCCCGCTCTTCGGCCGAAAGCTGGGCGACCAGCCCGGTTTCCCATTCCAGATACCGGCGCGAGGAGTCCAGGTTCCCGTCATGCCGGTCGTGGACAAAGAACAGGTGGTCGATCCGCGCCTCGTCCGGCGGATCGTTGGGCGTGACTTCACGCGCGGCCCCGCAGCCGATCATCGCCGCAACACCCCCATCGACAAGGCCCACGCGCGGAAGGCCAAGGTCATGCAGATCGGCCGCCGCCAGCGCCGCCTCGCCCGTATCCTCGGCGATCAGCATGACGCCCGAGGGGCGCATCCGGCGGATCATCTCGGACAGCATCGGCCGGCAGGCCCATCGGGCGCCCGCGACATGCCCCTGCCGGTAGGCCGCCGAGGCGCGCAGGTCGATCAGCGTCTCGCCCGCGTGCAGGCGCCGCAGCGCGGTTGCGGCGGCGATCCGCGGAAGCTCGGGCAAGGCCGGGCCGGGGCGCGGCGGGGCGGCAAGCCTGCGGAGGTCCGCGTCAATCCTGAGGATGCGGGCGTCATAGCCCAGCTGGCGCAGCCAGAAGGCCGCGATGGCCGACCGCAGCCCGGTGTCGCAGCACAGCACCACGCGCGCCCGTCGCAGCCCGATCCACTGGTCGGTCGCCTGCACGATCTGCCCCGAGGCCGCATGCACCGCCGCCGCGACCGGATCGGCCGCGACCTCGGGGGCCGAACGGGTATCGAACAGATAGGTGGTGCGCCCAGCTTCTGCCCGCATCGCCGCGAAATCCGCCGTGGTGACCAGCGGGATGCCGAACCGCGCCGCCACGCGATCGGCCGCCGCGCGCGAGGCGGCCAACGCATCGGGCCCAAGTTCGGGATAGGGGGCGGCGGTGTTGCCCCGTTCCAGCGTCTCGCCCGCCAAGGCCCAGCCCTGCGTGCCGTTTTCCAGCGCGTAAAGCGGGCCATCATGGCCACTGATGCGCATGCCGATGGCGCCCACGATGCCGCGCGTGCGCCCGGCGCAGGTGATCACCACGGGCGCGTCCGCATCCGGCAGGGCGGCGATCCGGTGGGCCAGTTCGCCATTCGGCAGACAGACCGAACCGGGCACGCGCATCTTGCCGTATTCGGCCGGGGGGCGCGCATCGAAGAAGCGGAAGCGGCGGTTCTCGCGCTGCCAGGCGGCCAGGTCCTCGGGCCGGATCATGGTGGGATGCCAGACCGCCTCGACCAATTCGCCAAGCGTCTTTGACGGCACGTTGACTCCCTTGTAGACGGGCAGACCCGCCGCCTCCCAGGCGGGCATCCCGCCCTCGACCACCGAAAGGTCGGCGTAACCCATCGCCGCGAAACGCCGCGCGGCCCGTTCGGCCACACCATCGCCCGCGTCGATCAGGATCAGCGGCGCATCAGGTCGCGGCACAAGCGCACCGATCGCGAGTTCAGCCCGCGACCAGGGCAGCGGCACCGCGAACAGGGCATGCGCCTCGCCGAACTGGCCCGCCTCGCGCAGGTCGATCAGCCCGGCCTCGCCCGCGCCGCAGATGCGGGCCGATGCTTCGGTTGCGGAAATGCGGTTCATCCGATCCTCCCGAAATCAGGCTCGTGCCCGGTGAAGAATTCCCAGAAGATGGGATAAACCAGATCGGGGCGGTGTTCAGCCGGATAATGGCCGGTCGGAATGTCGATGCCGCGCAGGTCATCGGCCCATTCGCCCCAGGCCTCCAGCGGGCGGAAGTGCCGCCCGCAATGGCTGTTCGACCCCCAGAGGACCAGCACCGGGCACCCGATGCGCCGCTTGCCGTGGTCGGCCTTGTCCATCTCGAAATCCAGCGTGACGGTCGCGCGGTAATCCTCGCAGACGGCATGGATCTGCTCGCGCGTGGTGCAGCGGATGTATTCGGCCATCGCCTCGGGCGTGAAGATTTCCAGCCCGACGTTCTTCTTGTTCAGCTTGTAGCGGATGTAATACTCCGGATCGGCCGACAGCAGGTCTTCGGGAAAGGGCGCCTTCTGCGCCATGAAGAACCAGTGATAGGCCTCAAGCCCCCAGCCAAGCGTCACGTTCGACAGCACGTTCCACGTCGGCACGATATCCAGCGCGGCCAGCCGTTCGATCCGGTCGGGCCGGTCCAGCGCCATGCGGAACCCCACCCGCGCGCCCCGGTCATGCCCGGCCACCCCGAACCGGTCAAAACCGAAGTGATCCATGATCTCGAAGAAATCCTCGCCCATGGCGCGGAAAGTATAGGCGGCATGGTCCGCACCGCCGTCGGGCTTCGAGGAATCGCCGTATCCGCGCAGGTCGGGCGCGATGACGGTGAAGGTTTCGGCCAAAGTCGGCGCGATCTTGTGCCAGCTGACATGGGTCAGCGGATTGCCGTGCAGCAACAGAAGCGGAGGCCCCTCGCCCGCGATCGCGACATTGATCTCGGCCCCGCGGGTGCGAAGCCGCTCGCGGCGAAAGCCTTCCATCAGGCTGCGGGTCGATCGCAGCGGTGGCATCGGCATGGTGTCCTCCTTCTGTCCTGGGTGCGCCGGGGTCTAAATGGCGACAACTAGACTACAACAATTTAAGTTTTGCCGATTATAATCCATTATTGTTGACATTAATCAATATTCACTTTCATAAAATGATGAAATTGACGACAGAGCGAGGCGCCCCATGAACACCAAAGCCCCCCAAGCCGCGCTGGAACGGCCGGTTCTTGCCCTTGTGCCCGGCGATCCGACCGGGATCGGCCCGGAACTGGTGGCGCGCGTCCTTGCCGATGGCCGGATGCAGGAGGTGGCCAGGCTTCTGCTGATCGGCGACCAGCGGGTGGTCGAAATGGGAATGCGGCAGGCCGGCGTCAGCCTTCACCTCGCGCTGATCGACACGCCCGACGAGGCCGTGTTCGACACGGGGACCGTGCCGATGATCGACCTGGGCAACCTGGACCCCGCGACCTTCGCCATCGGCCGCCCGGACCCGGACGTTGGCCGCAAGGTGGGCGACACGCTGGCCGCCGCGGTGCGCCTTGCGCAGGCGGGCGGCGTGCGGGGCGTGACCTTCGCGCCGCTGCACAAGAAGGCGATGTTCGATGGCGGCTGGCGGTTTCCCGACGAACACCAGCTTTTCGCGCATCTGATCGGCCACAACGGCCTGTTCCGCGAGATGAACGTGCTGGAAGGCCAGTGGATGAGCCGCGTCACCTCGCACGTCTCTCTGCGCGAGGCGCTGGACCTTGTGACCGAGGACAACATCTGCAACTCGTTGCGGCTGACCGACCGTGTGCTGCGCGCCGCCGGCATCGAGGCGCCGCGCATCGCGGTGGCCGCGCTGAACCCGCATGGCGGCGAGGGCGGGCTGTTCGGCCGCGAGGAGATCGAGATCATCGCCCCCGCCATCGCACGGATGCAGGCCGAAGGGATCGACTGCCGCGGCCCCTACCCTTCGGACACCGTCTATATCAAGGCCTTCAAGGGCGAGTTCGACAGCGTCGTGGCGATGTATCACGACCAGGGCCAGATCGCGACCAAGCTGCACGGCTTCAACAAGGGCGTGACCGTCACGGCGGGCCTGCCGATCGTCTTCACCACCCCCGCGCATGGCACCGCATATGACATCGTGGGCCAGGGGATTGCCGATACAGGCGCGATGGAAAGCGCGATCCGCCTCGCGGCCCGGCTGGCCACGCGCCAGAACCAGACCATCGAGGAGACTGCATGATGACGAAAAGGACGCACCGGATTGCCGTGATCGCCGGTGACGGGATCGGAACCGAGGTGATGCCCGAAGGCGTGAAGGTGCTGCGCGCCGCCGCCGAACGGTTCGACATCGGCCTTGCCTTCGAGGAACATGATTTCGCCTGCTGCGACTATTACGCAAGGCATGGCCAGATGATGCCGGACGACTGGAAGGACCGCATCGGCGATACCGACGCGATCTTCTTTGGCGCGGTCGGCTGGCCCGATACGGTGCCTGACCACATCTCGCTCTGGGGGTCGCTCCTGAAGTTCCGGCGCGAGTTCGACCAGTACGTGAACCTGCGCCCGGTCAAGCTGATGCCGGGCGTCGCCTCGCCGCTGGCCGGGCGCGGACCGGGCGACATCGACTTCTGGGTGGTGCGCGAGAACACCGAAGGCGAATATTCCTCGATCGGGGGGCGGATCTTCGAGGGCACCGACCGCGAGGTGGTGGTGCAGGAAACCGTGATGACCCGGCAAGGCGTGGACCGCGTGCTGCGCTTTGCCTTCGACCTTGCGATGAAGCGGCCCCGGCGCAAGCTGACCTCGGCCACCAAGTCGAACGGGATCTCGATCACCATGCCCTATTGGGATGAACGGGTGGCCGAAATGGCGCGCGCCTATCCCGATGTGAAGGTCGACAAGTTCCATATCGACATCCTGACCGCGCATTTCGTTCTGCACCCGGACTGGTTCGACGTGGTCGTGGCCTCGAACCTGTTCGGTGACATCCTGTCGGATCTGGGTCCGGCCTGCACCGGGACGATCGGCATCGCGCCCTCGGGCAACATCAACCCCGACCGCCGCCATCCGTCGCTGTTCGAACCGGTCCACGGATCGGCCCCCGATATCGCGGGCAAGGGCATCGCGAACCCGGTGGGCCAGATCTGGGCCGGGGCGATGATGCTGGATCATCTGGGCCATGCCGAGGCCGCGGCGGCGATCGTCGCCGCGGTGGAAAGGACGCTCGCCGATCCGGCGACGCGCACGGGCGACCTCAAGGGCACGGCGAACACCGTCCGCTGCGGCGACGCGATCCGCGACGTGCTTCTGGCCGGATAGGGGCGACGGGCGGACAGGTGCAATCGGGTGCGGAACGTGGCATCAGGGGGAATGGCACCGCAGACCGCCCTTGACGTGATCCGCGCCGAACTGGCCCCGCTGGCCGGGCAGTCGATCCTCGACATCGGCTGCGGCGCGGGGGCGCTTGTCGCCCCGCTGCGGGCAGAGGGCGCGCTGTGGCGCGGGCTGGACCCCGGCCGCGGGCCACCCGACCTGCCCGTGGACCGCGTGGGGGCCGAGGCGATGCCCTACCCCGACGCCAGCTTCGACGCGGCGATCTGCGTGAACGCGCTGCATCATGTGCCGGTCCCGATGATGGACCGCGCCCTGACCGAAGCCGCGCGCGTCCTGCGCCCCGGCGGCCGGCTGGTGGTGATCGAACCCCATGCCTCGGGCGCCCTGTCGCGGGTGATCGCGGTGGTTGATGACGAAACCCTGATCCGGCAGGCGGCACAGCGGGCGATGGACCGGTGCCGCGCCCTCCGGCAGGTCCGCGCCGATGATTATGACCGCGTCGAACACTACCGCGACTTTTCCGAATTCTGCGACCGGATCGCCGCCGTCGTTCCGGGCCGCGCGGGCCTGATCGCCGAACGGCGCGCGGCCCTTGCCGAGGCGTTCGAGGCGCTGGCGGGCCATGACGCCGGGCGCCGGACGCTGGCACAGCCGATGTCGGTCCGGGTGTTTCAGCCCGCCTGAACGGCGCGCGCCCCCGCCCAGTGGCCGCCCGCGACCAGATCGGCCACCACCTCGCGCAGAAGGTGGCGCACCGCCTGCTGGGCGCGCGTCATGGGCCGGCCCGAGGGGCTGGCCAGATGCGCGCCCCGCCACAGGCCCGGCGCCGCGATCCGACTGACGGCAAGCCGCCCCTCGCGCGCGTCGGCCGCCACCGCATGAACCGGCAGGATCGACGCGCCGAACCCTGCAGCCACCAGTTGCTTGATGTTGGAATAGGAATCGATCTCGACCGCGATCCGGGGCGAAAGCCCGCGTTCGACCAGCGCCGCGTCGATCTGTCTGCGCAACCCATGCGCGGCACTGGGCAGCACCAGCGCCTCGTCCGCCAGGGCGGCAAGGTCGACCTCGGCCCCGTGCCCCCGGTCGGGCGGGGCAAGGATCACCAGTTCCTCTTCCAGAAGCGGCTCCGAGCCGATCCCCTCGTCCGGGGATCGCGCGTAAAGCACCGCCAGATCGACACGTCCTTCGCCCATCCAGTCGGCGATGAAGCCGCTCATCGCTTCGGCGATGGTCAGCCGGATCGCCGGGAAACGGTCCCGCGCGGCCATCAGCAGGGGGACGGTGACGATCCCGCTGATCGTGCCGGGCAGGCCGATCCGCACCAGCCCGCGGGGTTCGCGGTCAAGCCCGCGCACGTCCTCTTCGACCCGCGCCAGATCGTCCAGGATCATCCGCGCGCGGCGCGCCAGCAGAAGCCCCGCCTCGGTCGGGGTGACGCCGCTCCGGCCCCGATCCAGAAGCCGCGTGCCCAGCTGTTCCTCGACCGTCTTCAGATGCAGGGAAAGCGCGGGCTGCGCCACGTTCAGACGCCGCGCCGCGCCGGTGATCGACCCCTGCTCGACGATCTCGACGAAATAGCGAAGCTGCCGTAGGTCCATCCCGCGCGTCCATACAGTTTCATTATGGAAAGCATCTAGAACATATATTTGCGCTGTGGCAACCCGCGCTTTAGACCGGATCGGGCAGGAACCGCAGGGCAAGGACCATGACAGCGACAACCGACCCGTATCAGGACCTTCGTGACGGCGTCCGCGCCCTTTGCGCGGAATTCCCGCCCGAATATCACCGTCGCATCGACGCAGAACGCGGTTATCCCGACGCCTTCGTCGAGGCGCTGACGCGGGCCGGATGGATGGCCGCGCTGATCCCGCAGGACTACGGCGGGTCGGGCCTTGGCCTGACCGAGGCCAGCGTGATCATGGAGGAAATCAACCGCGCCGGCGGCAATTCCGGGGCTTGCCACGGCCAGATGTACAACATGAACACGCTTGTCCGGCACGGATCGGAGGAACAGCGCCGCCGCATCCTTCCCAAACTCGCCAGCGGTGAACTGCGGCTGCAGTCGATGGGCGTGACGGAACCGACGACCGGCACCGACACGACGAAGATCAAGACCACAGCGGTGAAGAAGGGCGACCGCTATGTGATCAACGGCCAGAAGGTCTGGATCAGCAGGGTGCGCCATTCCGACCTGATGATCCTTCTGGCGCGCACCACGCCGCTGGCCGAAGTCACGAAGAAATCCGAAGGGCTGTCGATCTTTCTGGTCGACATCCGCGAGGCGATGGGTTCGGGGATGGAGGTCCGGCCGATCCCGAACATGGTCAACCACGAAACCAACGAACTGTTCTTCGACGACCTGGAGATCCCCGAGGAAAACCTGATCGGCGAAGAGGGACAGGGGTTCAGATACATCCTGACCGGCCTCAATGCCGAACGCGCGCTGATCGCGGCGGAATGCATCGGCGACGGCTACTGGTTCACCGACAAGGTGACCGCCTATGTGAAGGAACGCGAGGTCTTCGGCCGACCGATCGGGCAGAACCAGGGCGTGCAATTCCCCATCGCCGAGGCCTTCATCGAGATCGAGGCCGCCAACCTGATGCGCTACAAGGCCTGTGCGCTGTTCGATGCCGGCCAGCCCTGCGGCGCCGAGGCGAACATGGCCAAGTACCTGGCCGCCAAGGCCAGTTGGGAAGCGGCCAATGCCTGCATCCAGTTCCACGGCGGCTTCGGCTTTGCCTGCGAATACGATGTGGAACGCAAGTTCCGGGAAACGCGGCTTTACCAGGTGGCGCCGATCTCGACCAACCTGATCCTGTCCTATGTGGCCGAGCATGTGCTTGGCCTGCCGAGGTCGTTCTGATGCGGCCGCTGGAAGGATTGCGCGTCATCGCCCTCGAACAGGCGGTGGCCGCGCCCTTCGCCTCGTCCCGGTTGGCCGATGCAGGGGCCGAGGTGATCAAGGTGGAACGGCCGGGGGGCGATTTTGCGCGCGGCTATGACGATGCGGCGCAGGGCCAGTCCAGCTATTTCGTCTGGCTGAACCGCGGCAAGCAAAGCGTCACGCTGGACCTTGAGGGCGAGGCGGGGCGCGCGGTCCTGCGCGGGCTTTTGCAGGGCGCCGACGTGCTGATCCAGAACCTGAAACCCGGCGCGCTGGCGCGCCTGGGGTTTGCACCCGCCGACCTGCGCCGCGCCGATCCGCGTCTGATCACCTGTTCGATCTCGGGCTATGGCGAAGCCGGCCCTATGGCCGACCGCAAGGCCTATGACCTTCTGATCCAGGCCGAAAGCGGGCTGTGTTCCATCACCGGGGGGCCGGACGAACCGGCGCGGGTCGGGATTTCGGTCGTCGACATCGCGACCGGCGCGACCGCCCACGCGGCGATCCTCGAAGCGCTGATCCGGCGCGGGATCACCGGCGAAGGGGCGGAAATTTCGGTGTCGATGTTCGATGTGATGGCCGACTGGCTGGCGGTGCCGCTGTTGCAGCACGAAGGCGGCAAGCCGCCCCGGCGGCTGGGTCTGGCCCATCCGTCGATCGCGCCCTATGGCGTGTTCCGTCCCCGCACGGGTCCGCCGATCCTGATCTCGATCCAGAGCGACAGGGAATGGCGCGCGCTTTGCGCCGAGGTGATCGGGGATGCAGCGCTGGCCGACGATCCGCGCTTTGCCGGCAATGTCGCGCGGGTGGCGAACCGGGCGGAAACCGATGCGCTTGTCGCCCGCGCCTTCGCCCGGATGGACGGGGACGAGGCGACGGCGCGGCTGGACCGCGCGGGCATCGCCTTCGGCAGGCTGAACGACATGGCGGGCCTGTCCACGCATCCGCATCTGCGGCGGATCACGGTGAACAGCCCGAACGGCCCGATCCGCCTGCCCGCCCCCGGCGCGCGACTGGTGGGCGAGGACCGCGATTACGGGCCTGTCCCGGCCCTGAACCCGGCGAAGGGATGACCCATGCAGATCGACATTGACCATCTCCGCCAGTGGATCGGCCGCGAGGAACGTGCGACCGAATGGCTTTCCGCCGGGTTGGCCCGCCAGTTCAACGCCACCTTCGACCGCGAGGCGCCGTGCGATGAAGGTGACGAGGCGGCGCTTCTGGTGCACTGGTGCCTTGCGCAGCCCGCCGCGCCCACGGCCTCGCTTGGCCCCGACGGTCATCCGGCGCGGGGCGGCTTTCTGCCGCCGGTGCCCCTGCCCCGGCGGATGTGGGCGGGGGGCGCCTTCCGCTTTCACGCGCCGATCCGGGTGGGCGATCTGGTGGAACGGGTTTCGACGATCCGCGACGTGACGCTGAAACAGGGGCGGACCGGCCCCTTGTGTTTTGTCACCGTGGACCATGCGATTTCCGCCAATGGCCAGCCCGCACTGACCGAACGGCAGGACATCGTCTATCGCGAGGTGACAGCCGCGGCGCGGGTGGCCCCCGCCGAACCCGCCCCCGAGGCACCGCACCGGCGCCGGATCACGCCATCGGCCACGCTCTTGTTCCGCTATTCCGCCATGACGTTCAACGGCCACCGCATCCATTACGACAAACCCTATGCAACCGACGTGGAGGGCTATCCGGGCCTTGTGGTGCATGGGCCGATGCAGGCCACGCTGCTGTGCCAGTTCGCGGCCGACCTGCGCGGAGCGATGCCGGAACGCTTCGACTACCGCAGCCTGTCGCCGCTGTTCGACGATGCCGACATGCTCTGCTGCGCGACGGACGAGGGGGATGGCCTGAAACTCTGGACGGCGCGGCCGGGCGGCCCGGTCGCGATGGAGGCGGTGGCGGAATGGTCCTGACCGTCCGCGCCCCGCTGTTCGTGCCCGCCGACCGGCCCGACCGATTTGCCAAGGCTGCCGCCTCGGGCGCGGATGCGATGGTCCTCGATCTTGAGGATGGCGTGGCCGCCGGGGCCAAGGCGCAAGCCCGTCAGGCGGTGACGGCGGGGTTCACCGGCCTGCCGGTGATCCTGCGGATCAATGCGGCGGGGACCGAATGGCACAAGGCCGATCTGGCCGCCGCGGGGGCGGGCGGATTTGCCGCCGTGATGCTGCCCAAGGCCGAAGACCCGGCCGGGGTCGCGGCGGTTCTGGCCGCGCTGCCGGCTGTCCCGCTCATCCCCCTGATCGAGACGGCGCGCGGGCTGGCCGGGGCGCGGGCCCTCGCCGCGCTGCCGGGGGTGGTGCGGCTGGCCTTCGGATCGCTCGATTTCTGCGCCGACATGGGCTGTGCGCATCGGCGCGACGTGCTTTTGCCGGTGCGCGGCGAACTGGTTCTGGCGTCACGGATCGCGGGGATCGCGCCGCCGCTGGACGGGGTGACGGCGGCTATTGGCGATGCCGAGGCGGTCGCGGACGATGCCGCCCACGCGCGCGACATGGGCATGACCGGCAAGCTGTGCATCCATCCCGCACAGGTCGCGCCAATCCTGCGCGCGCTTGCGCCTTCGCCGGGGGAAATCGACTGGGCGCGCCGGGTGCTGGCCTCGGGCGACGGGGCGGCGGTGGTGGACGGGCGGATGACGGATGAACCGGTGCGGCGACGGGCGCGGGCCGTTCTGGCCGCCGGAAGGGGCGAAGGCGGCGGGCACGGGGCATGACCGCTCAGGGCCAGCCCGGCGGGCTGTCGGGCCGCACCTCCAGCCTGCCCGCCTCGGTCTCGGCCAGCGCCCAGGCGGCGGGCGGGTCCATCCGGGCGCGGCGGCGTTCCAGCCGCCACCGCCCCGGCGGCAGGACCTGTGACGCCAGCCCCGGCCCCTCGCCCGGCGCGGGTGCCATGTGCCAGCGGGTTTCCACCCCCGGCGCGCCGCCATCGCCCGGCAGCAGGAGAAGGCACAAGGGCGCCACGCGACGGCGCAGATGGCCTTCGCCCCCGGCGGCCAGGTGCAGACGCCGCACCGCCGTCAGCCCCGGCACACGGTCGGCATCGATCACCACCACAGCCAGCGCATCGGCCCGCAGCGCCTCTTCTGCCGACCACAGCAGATCCTCGGGCCGTCGCGCAAGGCCAAGGATCAGCCGCGAAGGCTCGGCCATCCCGCACAGCCCGTCGGGGCAGATGCGATCGGGCTGCCAGGCGCTGTGCAGCCACAGGACCGGGCCATCGGTCGCCGCCAGCGCCATCGCCGCAAGCGACCGCCGCGACAGGCCGCAGAATTCATGCACCCGCCCGCGCACCAGCGTCATCCCGCCGGGAAGCGCCACCGAAGGCTCGGGCCGCGCGGGGCGGCCACGGGGATCAAGAAGCCGAGTCGTCATGGCGGAAATCTGCCATGTTCCGCAAATGTTCTCAATCCCGACGGAAATCCCCGCCGCCCTTTCCCCGCCGCCCTTTCCCCGCTGCCCTTTCCCGCCCCCCTTGCCCTTGCGGCCCTGCTGTCTAGTCTGGGCACCAAGAAGGAGAAATGACTGCCGATGAAACAGATCCCCCTTGGCCGGACCGGCCTGACCGTTTCCGAATATTGCCTGGGCACCATGACCTGGGGCACCCAGAACACCGAGGCCGAGGCGCATGAACAGATCGCCCATGCGCTGGATCGCGGGGTGAATTTCTGGGACACGGCCGAGATGTATCCCACCAACCCGGTCAGCGCCGAAACCATCGGCGATACCGAGACGATCATTGGCAACTGGTTTGCAAGGGGCGGGCGCGACCGGGTGGTGCTGGCCACCAAGATCACCGGCGAGGGCCAGAAGGCCGTGCGCGACGGCGCGCCGATCACCGGGGCCACGATGCGGACGGCGGTCGAAGCGTCGCTGCGGCGACTGAAGACCGATTACATCGACCTCTACCAGCTGCACTGGCCGAACCGGGGCAGCTATCATTTCCGCCAGATGTGGCGCTATGCGCCGCAGTTCCAGGACCCGGCCGAGGTCCGCGCGAACATGCACGAGGTGTTGCAGGCCGCCGCCGATCTGGTCGCCGAAGGGAAGATCCGTGCGATCGGCCTGTCGAATGAAAGCGTCTGGGGCGCGGCCAACTGGCTGGCCCTGGCCGAGGCGCATGGCCTGCCGCGCATGGGGGCGGTGCAGAACGAATATTCGCTGCTATGCCGCCAGTTCGATACCGACTGGGCGGAATTTTCGGTGCTGGAAGACATGCCGCTTCTGGCCTTCTCGCCCCTGGCCTGCGGGCTTCTGTCGGGGAAATACGCAGGCGGCGTGATCCCGGACGGATCGCGCCGGACGCGCACGCCCGAACTGGGCGGGCGGATCACCGAACGGGTGTTCGAGGCGGTGTCGGCCTATCTGGGCCTTGCGCGCGACCACGGGCTGGACCCTTGCCAGATGGCGCTGGCCTTCACCCGGTCGCGCCCCTTCCAGACGATCCCGATCATCGGCGCGACCACGATGGAGCAGCTCGCCACCAACATCGCCGCCGCCGACCTGACGCTGGACGCGGACGTGCTGGCCGGGATCGACCGCATCCACAGGGCCTTCCCCGCCCCGTTCTGAGACCGCATCCTTCGGCACTCTGCCGCCCGCCGGGGGCGCGGGCGGAAGGCGGGGCTTGCAACAGGGGGCAGGTTCGGGCCTATTGGCAGAAAAACAACGAACAGGCCCCTTTCCGATGCGTCATGCCCTTTCCGCGCTGCTGATCGGCCTTGCCATTGTGCTGGGCGGCTGCACGCCCGTGGGCACCGGCAAGCCGGACGGCGCCGCGACCGCGACGGGCGGCATCCCCGGTCTTCCGGGATCGGACCAGCGGACGGTTCCGGCGCAGGCGGCGGCAACGGGGGATCTGGTGGCATGGTCCGCCGAACAGTCGGTTCAGGCGGGCCCTGCGACGGATGGCGCGGCACTGGCAGATGCCCCTCCCCCCGTGGCAGAAGCGGCCGCGCCACGCAGGGGGCCGTTCGGCTTTCTCGGGCTGGGGCGGCGCAGCGCGACCGGGGAGGCCGCCACAGCCGCGCCCGTGACCGAAACTGCCGCAGAAACCGTCGCCATATCTGAAACGGCGCTTCCGGTCGCCCCGCCGCCCACATCGCCGCCCACATCGCCGGATGCGGCAGAGGTGGCGGCCGCCGGCCTGCCCGAAGCCGCCGCATCCGCTGCGACGGCGGCAGAACCGGCCCCGGAACGAAAACCGCTGTTCAGCTTTCTGGGGCTCGGCAAGCGCAAGGCCGCCGACGCGCCCGCCGCTGATCCGGCCGCGCCGGGGGCGGCTGCCTTCGACACCAACGGCGATCCGCTGCAATCGGCAACCGTCGATGTCCTGCCCGCCACCGGATCTGCCACCGGACCGGCGACCGATGCCGCCAACGATCCGGCAAAGGCGCGCACGCCCGAACAGGATGCGGACCTGATCGAAACCGCCACCACCCCCGCGCCCGAAGTGCCGGAGGCCCTGAAAAGCGCGGCCCAACGGGCCTGCGAACGCGGCGGTGGCACCTACAGCAAGGCGAAATCCGCCTTCCTTTGCGTGCGGCCCACACGCGATGCCGGCAAATCCTGCCGCACCGGGCGCGACTGCGACGGCTATTGCCTTGCCCGGTCCAGAACCTGCGCCCCGATCGCGCCGCTTCTGGGCTGCCACGAGATCATTCTGGACAACGGGGTGAGGACGACACAGTGCCTAGAGTAACGATTGCCCTCATCCTTGCGCTGGCCCTTGCGGGCTGTGCCGCGCCGCGCCCCAAGGTGGAAGGCTTCCGCGATGCGGGCGCGGGGCTTTATTCCAATGCGGTGCTCGACCCGGCACGGATCGCGGGCGACTGGGTGCAGGTGGCGGCCTTCGCCGCGCCGAACGCTGCGGCCTGTGCACCCGGCCGCGTGTCCCTGGCCCCTGCGGCGGGCGGCTATGATGCCGATGTGGCGCTGTGCCTGCCGCCGGGCCGGGCCGAATTCCGTGGCCGGGCCGAAATGCCGGTGCCGGGCCGCATCACGCTGTCGGGCGCCGATCCGCAGGGCGTGGGCGAGCCGTGGTGGATCGTCTGGGTCGATGTCGATTACCGCACGATGGCGATCGCCACGCCCTCGGGCCGGTTCGGGTTCATCCTGAACCGCGACGGGCGGCTGCCGCAGGACAGGTTGACCGCCGCGCGCGAGGTGTTCGACTGGGGCGGATATGACCTGACAAAACTTCGCCTTCTGGGCGGCTAGGCCGAAATCGTATCCCGCAGCGCGCGCAGATGCGCGGGCACCTCGCGCGCGCCGATCGCCGCCTCGCGCACGAGCCAGTCGAAATGGCCGCTGATGCTGGCCACGCGGGCGCTGTCGCGAAAGGCGATGTAGTGCCGTCCCAGATAGACCACCGCCAGAAGCGGGCCGAAGACGGTGACCGGGGCGGAAAACACCCGCCGCGCATCGAAGAGATAAAGCCGCAGCGCGGGATAAAGCTGTTCGGTCAGGCCGATCAGCCGATCGATCTGTTCGATCCGAACCGGCGCGGGCAGCCCCCGGTAATAGCCCTCGCCCCCCGCGAAGGAGACGAGTTCGTGCAGCGGCAGCGCGATCTCGTAATCCGACCGCGCCCCACGCATCCAGTCCAGCCGGTCGCGGAAGGCCCCCAGGGCCTGTTCGGCGGTGCGCCCGATGTGGGGCTCGTATTCCCATTCCACCAGCGCGCGGGTCTTCAGCATGTCGGGCAGGGTCGCGGGAACATGGCGGATCTTGTAGCCCGCCGCCTCCTGGTGCCAGCCGAAGATCGTCTCGTCGATCAGGGCGCGGGGGGCCTCGGTGATCGAAAGCGAGGTGGCCAGAAGGGCGGCCAGACGTTCGGGCCGGTCGCTCAGACCCAGCAGCCAGTCGGCGCTGACCCCGAGCGCGGCGGCACATTCGGCTACCACCTGCGCATTCGGCATCCGCGCGCCCTCGCCGCCCAGAAGCTGGGAAATTGTGGAGCGATCCACCCCCACCCGGCGGGCGAGCGCGGCCTGATTGCTGCCCGCCTCGGCCATCGCCTGCGCGAGCCTTTCGCGGAACAGGCGCGAGCGGTCGCGTTTGTCGTGAATTTCCTGCATGCGTTTTCTTTTATCACATTCGGTGAAAAATGTTAACCAAACACCGGATACCCCCGCAAGACCCGATCCGCTAGTGATCCGGAAACGGCAGGTCGGATCATGGACACCCCTCAACGCACTCTTCTGAAAGCGATTCTGTGGAATCTTCTCGGCCTCGTGACGATGAGCCTCGTGGGCCTTGCGATGACCGGATCGGCGCTTCTGGGCGGCGGGATGGCGATCCTGAACACGGTGATCGGGGTGACCTGCTACATCGCCTACGAGCGGGTCTGGAACGCTGTCGCATGGGGGCGTCATGGCCAGAACTGAACCGGTTGTGGAATGGCCCACGCTGCTTGTGCTACTGGCCACCTATGTCCTGTGGGCGCTTGGCACGACCTGGCTTTACGGCTGGTCGCCGGTTGCGGGGATCGTGCTGACCACGCTTGCCATCGCGCAATTCTCGTCGCTGCAGCACGAGGTGCTGCACGGCCATCCCTTCCGCAACCCTGCCGTGAACGAGGCGCTGGTCTTTCCGGGGCTGACGCTGACGGTGCCCTATGGCCGGTTCCGCGACACCCATCTGGCGCATCATCACGATCCGATCTTGACCGATCCCTATGACGATCCGGAATCGAACTATTTCGATCCGAAGGTCTGGGCGCGCCTGCCGGGTTGGGCGCAGGTGCTGTTCCGGGCGAACAACACGCTTCTGGGGCGGATCACGCTGGGGCCGATCCTGGGCAATGTCCTGTGGATCCGGTCCGAGCTGGCGCTGATCCGGGCCGGGAATGCCGCGGTCCGGCGTGACTGGGCGCTGCACGGGGCGGGCGTGGTTCTGGTCGTGCTATGGCTCTGGCCCGCGGCGATGCCGTGGTGGGCCTATCTGCTGGCCGCCTGGGGCGGGCATGGCCTGCTGAAGATCCGCACCTTCTTGGAACACCGCGCGCATGAGGCCGCGCGCGCCCGCACCGTGGTGATCGAAGACCGGGGGCCGCTGGCGCTTTTGTTCCTGAACAACAACCTGCATGTCGTCCATCACACGCACCCGGCGGTGCCGTGGTACCGGCTGCCCGCGACCTATGCGGCGAACCGCGACCATTACCTGCGCCGCAACGAAGGCTATCGCTATGCCAGCTATGCCGAGGTCTTCCGCCGCTACCTTCTGCGCGCGAAGGATCCGGTGCCCCATCCGCTGATGCCGAAGGACTGACGGGCTTTCCATCACCCCCGGCCCGTGCCATGCATGCGCGATGGAAACCTGGGTTCTGGTCACCATCCTTGCCGCGGCCTTGCAGACGCTGCGCTTCGGCCTTCAGAAGCAGCTGAAGGGCCTTGGCCTTTCCACCAGCGGCGCGACGTTTTCGCGCTTCATCTTCGCGGTCCCATTGGCGGCGGCGGGGTGCGCAGTGCTGATGGGTCTCAGGGGCTATCCGCTGCCCGATCTGGCACCCGGCTTCTGGCTGTGGGTGATGATGGGCGGGCTTGGGCAGATCATCGCCACCTTCTGCACCGTCGCGCTGTTTTCAGAACGCAGTTTCGCGGTGGGCATTGCCTTCACCAAGACCGAAACCGTGCAGGTCGCGGCCTTTTCCATGCTGCTTCTGGGCGAGGCCGTATCGGCCCCCGGCCTGCTGGCGATCCTTGTCGGACTCGTGGGTGTGCTGCTTTTGTCGCGGCCCAAGGGCGGCTGGGGCGCCACGGGCCTGTTCAACCGGGCGATGGGGCTTGGCCTGCTGGCGGGTGGCCTGTTCGGCCTGTCGGCGATCGGCTATCGCGCGGCCACGCTGGCCGTGCCGGTCGATGATCCGCTGTTCCGCGCGACCTTTGCGCTGATGTGCGTGACCGGGTTCCAGACGCTGGCGATGGCGCTGTGGCTGCGGCTGCGCGAACCGGGCGAGATCACCCGCGTCGTTTCGATCTGGCGGGCGACCCTGTGGGTGGGCGTGACCGGAGTGCTGGGTTCGCTGGGATGGTTCACCGCCTTCACGCTGCAGAACGCGGCCTATGTCCGCAGCCTTGGCCAAGTGGAGCTGATCTTTTCGCTGCTGGTGTCGATCCTGATCTTCAAGGAACGCGCCAGCCTGCGCGAACTGGCGGGGATGGCGCTTCTGGCGTTGTCCATCGTCGGGATCGTGCTGGCCGCCTGAGGCCGGTCAGGCCAGCCGCCGGAAGGTCGGGACCGCCCCCGAATTGTCGAAGAAGGGCACCCCGTCGTCGCGGGCCGGGTCCTTCAGGATGACGCCGACCTCGGCCAGAACCACCTCGGTGATGAAAGGCAGGTCCAGCTTGCGCACCTCGGTCAGCGCGATCCAGTGCAGATGCGACAGTTCCTCGGACGCGGCCGAGAAATCGTCGATATCGCCGGGAACGGATGACGCGGGCACAAGGAAGAAACGCGCGTCGAACCGGCGCGTGCGGCCGGGCGGCGTGATCGCGCGAAAGATAAAGCGCAGCCCTTCGGCCCCGGGGACAAGGCCACGGGCGGCAAACCCGGCCCAGTCGTGGCCCTGATCGGCGGGCGGTTCGCCCGGCCATTGCCCCGGGCGGCCCAGGGCAAGCCCGGTTTCTTCCCACAGCTCGCGGATCGCGGCGGCGGCCAGTGCCTCGGCCGAGGGACCGCCGGGCGCGGCAAGCGACAGGCGCGCGCGGCAACGGTCGGCCAGCGGCGCGGCCAGGATCACGTCACGGTCGGCAGGGTCCACCGCCCCTCCGGGAAAGACGAATTTCGACGGCATGAAGGCCGCCCCCGCCCCGCGCTGGCCCATCAGCACCTCGGGGCCGGCCGGGCCTTCGCGCCACAGGATCACCGTGGCCGCATCGCGAACCGGCAGGTCCTCAGTCACCGCCGCCGAACCCGTGCATGCGCTTGGCCCACTGGATCGCGACCATGATCCCCTTCATCCGGGGCAGCAGATACAGCGACAGCGCCACGGTGCCGATCGAGAAGATCGTGGTCAGCACAAGTGGATCGGGGCGGAACTTGACGAAGGCCCAGAGGATCAGAGGCGCCATCAGGTGACCCACGATGAGGATCGTAAGATAGGCCGGGCCGTCGTCTGCCCGCTGGTGATGCAGGTCCTCGCCGCAGACGGTGCAGGTATCGCGCACCTTCAGGTAGCCGCGCAGCAGCGGGCCCTTGCCACAACAGGGGCAACGCCTGCGCCAGCCGTGCATGAGGGCGGTGGAAAGGTCTCGTTCTTCGGCGGGGGCCGCGTCGATCGCGGCGATGTGGGTGTCTGTCATGGCTGTCGCACTGTTCCTGGTCCCCGGAACATAGGCCCCTGTTCAGGGAAAGTAGAGGGCGAAGGCGGGGCTTGCGTCCCCATGTCGCAAAAAATTGCCACCGCCGCGACGGAAGCGGCCACGCGGAGCGTTCAAGTTCCAGAAGGCAGCGGACCTGCCTTGATCGGAAAAACAGGAGCCGACGATGAAAAAGCAGATGATTCTTTCCACTACCGCACTTGCCGCCGTGATTGCCGTTGCCTTGGGCAGCGCCGCGATGGCCGACCGGGGCGGAATGGGCCGCATGGGCATGATGGATGGCGCCGGTCCCTTCGCGCAATTCGATTTCGCGGCCGTCGACACCAACGCGGACGGCAAGATCACGCCCGAGGAACTGGCCGCCCACCGTCAGGCGCGCATCGACGGGCTTGATGCCGACAAGGACGGCAAGATCAGCGCCGCAGAGCTTCAGGCGATGGAAATGGCCGGGGCCGAGGCCCGCGCCAAGGCCCGCGCCGACCGGATGCTGGAACGCATGGACGCCGATGGCGACGGGTTCCTGACCGCCGCCGAGCTTTTGGCCGGTGGCGGCATGGGTGGCGGCATGGATGCGGGCGGGCGGATGTTCGACCGCGTGGATGCCGACGATGACGGCGCGATCACCCAGGCCGAGATCGACGCCGCACGCGAGACCATGATGGAACGCATGGGTGACCGGATGGGTGGCGGCATGGGCGACCGGATGGGCGGCGGCCATGGCCGTGGCGGTCATGACCATGGCGGATACGGTCGCGGCCAAGGTGATGGTCAGGGTCGCGGCTGGGGCATGGGGAACAACTGATCCCCACGCCCGACGGGCGGTGCGGGGGCTGATCCCCACTCCGCGCCGCCTGTTTCCCGCCCCATGCGACTGCGCTAGCATGATCCGCGATGCCCATGCCCTATGACGCCCATTCAGACCAGTCCGACGAAACCCTGCTGGCGCTATTCGCCGCCGGGGATCGCGCGGCGGCGCGGGCGCTGACGCTCAGGCTTGCGCCGCGCGCGCTGGCCTATGCCGCCCGCATCCTGGGCGACCGGGCCGAGGCCGAGGATGTGGCGCAGGAAGCGATGCTGCGGCTCTGGCGCATCGCTGCCGAATGGCAGACCGGACAGGCGCAGGTCTCGACCTGGCTGTTCCGGGTGGTGACGAACCTGTGCACCGACCGGCTGCGCCGCCGCCAGCGCCGCCCCTCTGTCGCGCTCGACGATGCGCCCGAAGTGGCCGACGTGCAGGCAGGCGCCGTGGCCGCGCTGATCGAGGCCGACCGGATGGCCGCGCTTCAGGCAGCGCTTGATGCCCTGCCCGACCGGCAACGGCAGGCGGTTGTGTTGCGCCACATCGAAGGCCTGACGAACCCCGAGATCGCCACCGTGATGGAGATCGGCGTCGAGGCGGTGGAAAGCCTGACGGCGCGGGGAAAACGGGCGCTGGCCGGACTGCTTGCAGGACGCCGCGCCGATCTGGGATACGAGGACGAGGAGGGCCAGGAATGACCCGCAGGATGACAGACGATCAGCTTGACGATCTTTTCGCAACCGCGCGCGAGACGCGGGCCGAAGCATCGCCCGATTTTCTGGCGCGGGTGCTGGCCGATGCCTATGCCGCGCAGCCCGAGCCCGACACGACACCCGCCGCGATGCCTGCGGCTTTGGCGCCTCGCGCTGCGCCGCCCGGCCTCTGGGCGCGACTGTCGGCGGCCTTCGGCGGCAGCTTCGGTCTGGCTGGCGTGGCGACGGCGGGCCTTGCCGGGGTCTGGCTGGGATTTGCCCCGCCGGCGGGCCTTTCGCCCCTGACCGAAACCCTGTTGCCCGTCACCGCGACGGCGGCGATCGGCGTGGACCTGATGCCGGGGCTTGACGATTACTGGACAGATGAGGGCTGATGCGATGACCGGAGCCGATCCCCTTTCCCCTCCGCCTGTTTCCCCGTCCCCCGCCCCTGCCCCGCAAGGCGGCATGTCGCGCGGCTGGAAAATCGCCTTTGCCCTGTCGGTGGCGCTGAACCTGGCGGTTCTCGGCCTTGTCGCGGGGGCGTTCCTGCGGCACGGCGGGCCGATGATGCAACCCGGCGCGGTGGCCGATGGCGGCTTCGGCCCCCTGGCCGAGGCGCTGGAGGATGACGACCGGCGCGGCCTGCGCCGCGATTTCCTGTCCACCCGGCCCGATATCCGCGAGATCCGCAAGGAACGCCGGGTGGATGCGGCGCGGCTTCTGACGGCGCTCAGGGCCGAACCGTTCGATCCCGCCGCGCTGCAATCGGCCCTGGCCGAAGCCTCGCGCCGCACCGCCGACCGGATCGCCGATGGCCAGTCCTTGCTGGTCAAGCGGATCGCCGCGATGACACCGGAAGAGCGCGCGGCCTTTGCCAACCGTCTGGAACGGACGCTGAGCCGCGGGCACGACCGCGATGCTCGGGATGATCGGGACGGCAACGGCCGGAACTGACCGGGCTTCCAGGCGCACAGCGCCCTCAGGCTGCCGACTGGCTAACCGTGATGCGGTTTCGCCCGGCGGATTTCGCGGCCATCAGCGCCCGGTCGGCGCGGTCGACCATCGCCATCACGGGTTCGGCCCGCATCGGCAGCGCGCCCTTGTCGCTGATGGCAAGACCGATCGAGGCCGTCACCGTCAGAAGCCCGCCTTCCGGCAGCGTGACGGGACGATCCTCAAGCACCCGACACAGCCGTTCGGCCAGCCCGCGCGCGCCGTCGGCATCGGTGTCGGGAAGGACCACCAGGAATTCCTCGCCCCCGATCCGCGCCAGAAGGTCGCCAGAGCGCAGCGCGGCGCGCAGACGGGCGGCCACTTCCACCAGCACCGTGTCGCCCGCCGCATGGCCCCAATCATCGTTCACCGCCTTGAACCGGTCGAGGTCGATCAGCATCACCGCGAAATCCAGCCGCTGTGCCGCGGCATCCTCGGCGATCCGGGTCAGGCGCTGCATCGCGTATCGGCGGTTGTAAAGCCCGGTCAGCGGGTCGATCATCGACAGGCGCAGCCCATCTTCGACCGAGGCGCGCAGCCGGTCGGCCTTGCGCTTGCGGCTGGCGAGCCGCGAAAGGCGCAGCGCGATCTCGTCCGGGTCGGCCGGTCCCTCGACGATCTCGTCCGCGCCAAGGTCATATAGCGCGGCGACATCGCCCGCCCCGGCCGGAACGATCAGGCAGATCGGCACCTGCCCGCCGCCGCCCCGGCTGTGCAGGTCGGCCACAAGTTGCCGCCCGACGCCATCATCGTCTGACCCGTCCAGTTCGATCAGGATCGCGTCATGTCGCGCCGACCGGCCAAGCGACTGCGCAGCCGCCATATGGCCCAGCAGATCCTCGCGCGAGACGATCTGCACCCGTTCCGCCATCAGCCGCGAAACGGCCTGCCGCAGCACCACCCCCCCCTGGCGGCGAAGCGACAGGATCGCCACCGATCCGTGATGCTGGAATTCGGCCGCGGCATCCGCCAGACCAAGCCGCATGTCGGCAAATCCCTTGGGCGCGAGCTGCGCGTTCTGACCCCGCGCACGCTGGAGCCCGCGCATCCGTGCAAGAAGCGTCGCGGGCGCGACGGATTTCGGCCAAAGCTCCGCGGCCCCGGCGCGCAGGGCCAGATAGCGGGTCGCCGCCGTCGGCCTGTCGGACAGGGCAAGCACCGGCACGTCGGCCAGATCCGGATCGTCGCCAAGCACTGCGATCACCTGCGCCGCGGGCATGTCGCGCAGGTCGTGGTCAAGGATGATGAGTTCGGGCGGATGCTGGCGGGCCGCCTCGATGCAGGCCCGGCCGGACGCAACCGCCTTAACCTGATAGAAGGCCTGTTCCAGCCTTGACTTCAGGACGATGCGGTTGGCCGCGATTTCGTCAGCGATGATGACACTGCCCGGCATGGGAGCGTTTGTTTCCTGAATTGCGCCTGTTTCCAGCTAGCGCGTGATTGGTTAAGAATTCCTTTCCGAATTGCATTCGAAGCGCCGGACTTCGGTAACGATACGTTGGGAAAGAGGGGTGCGTGGCATGATCAGGCAGGAAACCGCCGAGACGCTGGCCTTGCAGGCCCTGGGTTGGCTGGCCGCGAATGACGAGTTGTTGCCGGTCTTTCTCGGCTCCACCGGGGCCTCTGTCGATGACTTGCGGAAGGGCGCGGGCGATCCCGAATTCCTGGGTTCGGTCCTGGATTTCATCCTGATGGACGACCAGTGGGTGATCGCCTTCTGCACCGATGCGGGGCTGGCCTTCGACCTGCCCGCGCGCGCCCGCGCGGCGCTGCCGGGCGGGATGCAGGAACACTGGACCTGAGACAGCTTGCAAAGCCCGCCGGGCCCCGACAGACTGCACCCGGCAGACTGCACGGCAAAGTGCGATTTCGGGGGCAGGAATGATTGACGGTATCGTCTTCGACAAGGACGGCACGCTGTTCGATTTCCGCAAGAGCTGGGGCGCATGGGCGCAGGCCTTCCTCCATTCGGTCGCCGATACGGCGGACGAGGCCGCGGCCCTTGGCGGCATGATCGGCTTCGACCTGGCCCGGGGAGAGTTCGCCAATGACAGCCCGGTGATTGCCGGAACCGCGTCCGAGATCGCCGAATGCCTCTTGCCTGCCCTGCCCGGATGGGAGTTCGGCGATCTGGTGGCCCGGATCAACGGCGAGGCGGCCCAAGCGCCGATGGCCGAGGCGGTGCCGCTGGCGGCGACGCTGGGTGCGCTCAGGAACCGGGGGCTGAAGCTGGGCCTCGCGACGAATGACACCGAGGCCCCCGCGCGCGCGCACCTGGACCGGCACGGCATCACGCCGCTGTTCGATTTCATTGCCGGGTATGATTCCGGACACGGGCCGAAACCCGGTCCGGGCATGTGCCTTGCATTCCTGCGCGAAACCGGGCTGCAACCGCATCGCGTGGCGATGGTGGGCGACAGCCGCCATGACCTGCAGGCCGGACGCGCCGCCGGGATGCGCACGGTAGCCGTGCTGACCGGAATCGCCGAGGCCCCGGAACTGGCCGATCTGGCCGACGTCGTGCTGCCCGATATCGGCGCGCTTCAGGGCTGGATCGACAGCCTGGACGGCTGAGCCTCATCGGAAATCAAAAAACGACGCTTTCGCGTCGCATTCCTTGTGCTCTTCCCGGTCGCATTTCCGCCATTCTGCACGCAACCGCGAAACGCATCGCGGATTCCGACGGAGACCGGGGAATGACCGAAGAACAAGGCCGCAAACGCCGTGCCGGGGGCCGCGCCGGCAACAAGAGCCGCGCGGGCAGCGCCGTCATCGACCAGATGCCCTGGCGCATCCCGGTCAACACCGACCGGCCGACCGAACCGCTGGACACCGACGGCGTGCATGCCATCCACCGCGGCGCGATGCGGGTTCTGAAAGAGATCGGGATCGAGATCCTCAATCCCGAGGCGCTGGAAATCTTCCGCAAGGCCGGTTGCATCGTCACCGGCGAAAACGTCCGCATGGACGAGGATTTCGTGATGGAGATGGTCGGCCATGCGCCGGAAACCTTCACCATCACCCCGCGCAACCCCGCGCGCGAGATCGTCATCGGCGGCCGGAACATGGTGTTCGTCAACGTCTCGTCTCCGCCCAATGCCTGGGACCTGGAACGCGGCAAGCGCACCGGCGATTTCGAGACGTTCAAGGAATTCTTGAAGCTGACGCAGTATTTCAACTGCATCCATGTGGCGGGCGGCTATCCGGTGGAGCCGGTCGACATCCACCCCTCGATCCGGCATCTGGACTGCCTGTTTGAAAAGCTGACCCTGACCGACAAGGTCTGCCATGCCTACAGCCTGGGTGCGGAACGGGTCGAGGATGTGATGGAGATGGTCCGCATCGCGGGCGGGCTGTCGCATTCCGAATTCGACGCGCGCCCGCGGATGTATACCAACATCAACTCGGTCAGCCCGCTGAAGCATGACTATCCGATGCTGGACGGCGCCATGCGCCTTGCCCGGCGCGGCCAGCCCGTGATCGTCACGCCCTTCACGCTGGCGGGCGCGATGGCCCCGGTGACGATGGCGGGCGCCGTGGCCCTGTCGATCGCCGAAGGGTTGTCGGCCATTGCGCTTTTGCAATACATCAACCCCGGCTGTCCGGTGGCGATCGGCACCTTCACCTCGAACGTCGACATGAAATCGGGCGCGCCCGCCTTCGGCACGCCGGAATACATGCGCGCAACGCAAATGACCGGCCAGCTTGCGCGCTTCTACAAACTGCCCCTGCGGTCGTCGGGCGTCTGCGCGGCGAATGTGCCCGACGGGCAGTCGATGTGGGAAACCTCGAACAGCCTCTGGGCGGCGGTGCAGTCGCGGTCGAACCTCGTCTATCACGCGGCGGGCTGGCTGGAGGGCGGGCTGATCGCGTCCCCCGAGAAATTCGTGATGGATTGCGAAGTCTTGCAGATGATCCAGCGCTATTTCGAGGATAGCGTGACCGCCACGACCCCCGACGACATCGCCTTTGACGCGATCCGCGAGGTGGGCGCGGGCGGGCATTACTTCGGCTGCCAGCACACACAAGACCGCTATTCGACCGCCTTCTATGCGCCCTTCGTGTCGGACTGGCGGAATTACGAGGCCTGGGCCGCCGATGGCGCGCACTGGACGCCGGAACGCGCGCACCGGATCTACAAGGCGATCATGGCCGAGTTCGAGGCGCCCGAGATCGACGGCGCCGCGCTGGAGGAACTGACCCGCTTCGTCGCCCGCCGCAAACAGGAAGGCGGCGCGCCCACGGATTTCTGAGGGGGGCGTTTGAGGCGAAGGGAGGGCTGCAATCGGGTCAAACCGGCCCCTAGCGCCGTCACGCAATACGGAAAAAATCGTCGACCTTTGCCCGGAACAGCCGCGCAAGCGGCCCGGGCCGCGCCCGACCGCCCCCCAGGGCGGGCGCGATTGCGACGGTGCTGCGGGTTCAGCCGTTCGATGTGTCTGGCACAATAAAGCGCCAGGCCACAGACGGTGAAGCGCCCACCCTCGGTCGGTCGCGGCCCTACTGGGGCGATTGTCCGCACCGTCCGCAGTGCGAACCTCTATGCAAAAGGCAGCAAAGGTCCGCCCCCTCAGAACGCCCGCAGCACCGCCTCGAGGTTGTCGCCGAGTTCAGGGCACAGGTAGCCGCCTTCCTGCACGATCACCGTGGGCAGGCCCGCCCCCGCCACCATCGCGCCGATCCGGGCGAAGCCGGGGGTGGAAACGCGCAGGCCGCCGAACGGGTCGCCCTCGAACGCGTCAAGGCCCAGGGCCAAGACCAGCGTGTCGGTGCCATGCGCGGCCACCGCCCGCAGGGCCACATCAAGCGCGGCCATGAATCCGTCATCCCCGGTGCCGCGCGGCAGGGGCAGGTTCAGGTTCGCCCCCTTTCCCGCGCCCTCGCCGGTTTCCGAGGCATAGCCCCAGAAGAAGGGATAGAACCGTTCGGGATCGGCGTGGATCGACAGGGTCAGCACATCACCCCGGTCATAGAAGATGCCCTGCGTGCCGTTGCCGTGGTGCAGGTCGACGTCGAGGATCGCCACCCGCCGCCCGGCATCCACAAGACGCTGCGCCGCGATGGCGGAATTGTTCAGATAGCAGAAGCCCCCCGCCAGTTCGGCAAAGGCATGGTGCCCCGGCGGGCGCGACAGGGCATAGGCGGCGCGTTCCCCCGCCAGCACCAGATCGGCGGCATGGATGGCGCTTTGCGCGCTCCAGTAGGCGGCATCCCATGTCTCGGCCGAGATCGGGCAGGAGGTGTCGGTCATGTGGAACCCGGCCTGCCCGACGGCGGATTTCGGGTATCCGTCGGTGCGGTTCGCAGGGTGGATGTTCGGGATCACCTCGGCGCTGGCGCCTTCGATCCGGCTCCAGCGGGTGAAGATGTTCTGCAGGAAGGTCAGGTAGCGGTCGGGATGGATCGCCGCGACCGGTGCCAGCCCGGCATCGGGGGGGGACACAACCGGCCCGCCGATGCGGCGGACGGCGGCCATCAGGGCATCGATCCGGGCGGGCTTTTCCGGGCAGGGTTGCGGCGCGCCGGATGACAGGAACATCTGCGGATCATGGCTGCGCTGGCGGTCGTCATATACGGTGATCATGTCATTTCAGGGCCTCCAGCCCCGCCCCGTCGAGAATGAGGAAATCATAGCCGCGCGGGCGAAAGCCCAGCTTGTCATAGACGGCGCGCGCCGCCCGGTTCGCAGGATCGACCCCCAAAGTGACATAGCCCGCGCCCCAGTCCTGATGCGCCATCGCCGCCGAAAGCAGCCTGCGCCCCACGCCGCGCCCGCGCGCCTCGGGCAGGACATAGAAATCCTGCACGAAAAGACCCGGTTGCCCGCGATGGGTGGAATAGTCGGGATAGAACAGGATCATCCCCAGGACCTGCCCCGTATCCTCGGCCAGGAGCGCGTGAAACAGCGGGCGCGGCCCGAACCCGTGGGCGACAAGCGTTTCGACAGGCCCGACGGGCCCGCCGCCGTCATGGTCGGACAGCGCCTGCAACAGCGTGTGCAGCGTGGCCGCATCCGCGCGCGTGACGGGACGGCAGGCGATCATCAGAAGGCCACCCTGTCGGCGCCCTTCAGGCCCAGCATCGCGCGCGCCTCGGCTGGGGTGGCGACGACACGGCCCAGGCGCTCGATGATCTCGCGGATGCGGATCACCTGTTCGGCGTTCGATTTCGCCAGAACGCCCTTGTCGATGTAAAGGTTGTCCTCAAGGCCCACGCGCACGTGGCCCCCCATCGTGGCGGCCATGGTGGCCATCGGCACCTGCGCCCGCCCCGCAGCCAGGACCGAGAACATGTAGCCGTCGCCGAACAGCCGGTCCGCCGTCTGCTTCAGAAGGACAAGCATCGCCGGGTCCGCCGCCATGCCGCCCAGAACGCCGAAGACGAACTGGATGTAAAGCGGCCCGCTGACCGCGCCCCGGTCCACGAAGTGCTTCAGCATGTAGAGATGCGAGACGTCATAGCATTCGAACTCGAACCGCGCGCCGCGTTCGGCGCCCATCACCCGCAGCACATGGGCGATGTCGCGGGGCGTGTTCTTGAACACGAGGTCGTCGGAGTTTTCAAGGAACGGGCGTTCCCAGTCGTGCCGGAACTCCTTGATCCGGGCGATCATCGGATAGAGGGCAAAGTTCATCGTGCCCATGTTCAGGCTGCACATCTCGGGCTGAAATCGCATCGGCCCGGCAAGGCGCTGGTCCAGCGTCATCACCGCCGAACCGCCTGTGGTCATGTTCACCACGCCGTCGCAGCCCGCCTTGATCGCCGGCAGGAAGCCCGCCCAGTTGTCCGGATCGGACGAGGGGCGCCCGTTCGACGGATCGCGCGCATGCAGGTGCAGGATCGTGGCGCCCGCGCGCGCCGCGTCGATGGCCTGCGCCGCGATGTCTTCGGCCGTCACAGGCAGGTATGGCGATTGCGAGGGCACATGGATCGACCCCGTGATCGCGCAGGATATGATGATCCGGTCGTCCATCCTCAGGCCCCCCCAAGCCCGGTTTCCGCGGCGAATTCCGCCAGGGCGCCGGTCAGCCGTTCCATGATTTCGCCCACCTGGGCGGGTGTGGTGATCATCGGCGGGGCGACAAGGATATGGTCGCCCGAATAGCCCCCGCGCGACCGGCGGGAATAGACGATCAGCCCCCGGCGATAGGCGGCCTCGACGATCCGGTCGAAGGCCTTCACGGTTGGCGCGAGAGGCGCGCGCGTCTTCCGGTCGGCGACGATCTCGAAGGCCAGCAGCATCCCCATGCCGCGCACGTCACCGATGAAGGGGAAGCGATCCATCAGCTTCACCAGTTCGGCCTTCAGCAGCGCGCCGGTGGACAGCGAATTCTGCATCATGCCCTGCCGTTCGATTTCCTCGATCACCGCAAGGCCCGCGGCGCAGGCCAGCGGGTTCCCTGCATAGGTGAAGCCGTGCAGGAAACCGCCCTTGGCCAGCACCGCCTCGACCAGATCGCCGCGCGCGACGATGGCGCCAAGCGGCACATAGCCCGCGCCGAACCCCTTCGACACCGCCATGATATCGGGCGCTGCATTCCAGTTGCGGCCGCCGTAAAGCGTGCCAAGACGCCCGCCGCCCGACATCACCTCGTCATGGATCAGGAGGACGCCGTGGCGCGTGCAGATCTCGCGCACCGCCTCCATATAGCCCTTCGGCGGCACCAGCGCGCCGGTAGAGGCACCGCCCACGGGTTCCACCAGGAAGGCCAGCACGGTTTCCGGCCCTTCCTCGATGATCTTAGCCTCAAGCATCGCGGCGTAATGCGCGCCGGTCGCCGGGTCGTCGGGATCAAGCCCGTCAAGCCATGCGGTCGGCGCGGGGACCTTGGGCATCACCTGCATCATCGGCGTGAACGGATCGGTCAGCGCGTCATAGCCGGTGACGGCCAGCGCCCCCAGCGTGCAGCCGTGATAGGACGGCCAGCGCGAAATCACCTTCCACCGGCTGCCCTGCCCGGTGGCGACGGCATGCTGGCGGGCCAGTTTCATCGCGCTTTCCACCGCCTCGGACCCGCCCGAGACGAAGAACACCCGATCCATCCCCGGCCAGGCGTGTTCGCACATCTTCGCCGCGAGGGATTCCGACGCCTCGGTGACGAAATGCAGCCGGTAGCCGAAGGTCGATTTCTCCATCTGGCGGCGCATCGCGTCCAGCACATGGGGGTTGGAATGACCGATGTTGCAGACCATCGCGCCGGACGAGCCGTCGATGAACCGGTTTCCGTCCTGATCCCACATGTAGATGCCCTCGGCCCGGTCCAGCACCGGGCGGGGGTGTTCGGTCTGGTAGAACAGGAAGGATTTGGCGTTGCGCAGATCGGCGGTCATCGGTCGCTCCGGTTTCGGGATGAAGCCAGCCTAGACTGGCGCATTGCCCGGACGCCACCCCCGAAACGACATCGGGCGGTCGACTTCGGGCGCATACTGCCGGACCGGCCCGGCGATCTGCCAAGGTCGGTTTCAGGCGTGACAGGCAAGGGCGCGATGCGCTTTGATGCGGGGCGAGAGAAAGGAAAACCGATGACATTGCAGGGATTCTTCGTCGCAGCACCGCATGACACCGGCGATCCGGTGATGGGCCATTACTACGAGATGGCCAGCGCAGATCCGTCGCGGCCGCAGGTCTGGGGCTATACCGATGCGCTCAGCCTTGCCCCCGGCGAGGTGCTGCGCCTGCACGCCATGTCGAACGCGCCCCGCATCGCCGTGACGATCCTGCGCGACGGCCTGACGCCCCGGCCGGTCTGGCAAGGTGACATCCCTGGCGGGTTTGCCGAAACCCCGGCGCAATGTTCGGTCACCGGCTGCGGCTGGCCCGTGCGGCTGGAACTGCCGGTGCCGCAGGACTGGGCCAGCGGGCTTTACCGTATCCGGATGGAGGTGCCGGGCCATGCCAGCGAACACATGTTCGCCCTTCGCCCAGGCGCCGGCGCGCCGCGCGGCGACATCCTTATGATCCTCGCGACCGGCACCTGGTGCGCCTACAACGACTGGGGCGGGTCGAACCACTATCAGGGGCTGACCGGCCCTTCGGGGCGGGATTTCGCGCCCCATGTGTCGATCCTCAGGCCGTGGGCGCGGGGTTTCGTGGAATGGCCAGCGGATGCGCCGCGCATCCCCCACGCCTCGCCGCTGAGGACGCGCCCGCGCTATCCGCACATGGAATACGCCCGCGCCAGCGGGGTGTCGAAGAAATACGCCTCATCGGGCTGGGGGGCGTTCGAGCGGCCCTTCGCGCTGTGGTGCGAGGCCGAAGGCATCCGGCTCGACATCGCCACCCAGCACGACCTGCACGCCTGGCCCGAAGTGCTGGCCCCCTATTCCCGCGCGCTCATCGTCGGCCATGACGAATACTGGACCTGGGAAATGCGCGACCACCTGGAGGATTGGGTGGACGCGGGCGGAGAGCTGGCGCGGTTCGGCGGCAACTTCTTCTGGCAGACGCGGCTGTCGGATGACCTGACCGTTCAGACCTGCTTCAAGACGCGAGCCGAGGCGGAAGACCCGGCCATGACCGAAAAGTCCAGCCGGTTGACCTGTTATTGGGATCATCCGCAGGTCAACCGCCCGGCAACGGCGACGATGGGCTTGACCGGCTCGGCGGGCGTCTATGCCGGGTGGAGCCGCTGCGCCGCGCATGGCTCAGGCGGGTTCACGATCTGGCGGCCCGATCACTGGTCGGTGGCCGATACGGGGCTTGGCTATGGCGATGTCCTGGGCGCGGCCTCGCGCATCTTCGGCTATGAGGTGGACGGGATCGACTATACGATGACACACGGCCTGCCCCATCCCGCCGCCGGGGCGGGATTGCAGGGCGACCTGACGATCGTGGGCCTGTCGCCCGCCACGACGCTGGCCCATTCGACCGGGCCAGAGGACGCAGACGCCTTCATCGGCACGCTCGACGCCGAGGAAGTGGCGCAGTTCGTCCATGGCAAGGTGACGCCGGAAACGATCGGGCTGGCCAGCCGTGGCAACGGGGTGATGGCGGAATACCGGCGCGGCAAGGGCGCGGTGTTCAACGCCGGGTCCTGCGAATGGGTGGCCGGGCTGATCGCCCGCGACGGCCCGGTGGAACAGGTCACGCGGCGCATTCTGCGCGGTCCCTGGCGCGGCTGATCCGTCCCGGGGCGCGTTCTGCCCTTGCGGACCCGGGGGCCGATCTGGCAATTGCGCCAACGGGGCGGCGGATGCCCCGCGGCAAGAGGCACGGGCGTGCAGGGCGGGTTTCACAGCGCATCGCGATGGACAGGCGGCGAACGCCGCATCCGCATCTGCGGCCATTTCGGGGAATGGATCCAGGGCCGGCTCGGGCCGGATGGCCCGGTGGCGCTGGTCAGCCTGCCCTGCCCCGCGCTGGCCGTGATGGGCCGGTTCCGCCCGGCCCGAAGCCTGTCCGTGCAGGGGGCGGGCCCCCTTCCGGTGACGCCGGAAGAGGCGCGGCGCTTTCTTGGCCAGCTGGGCCTTTCGGCGCGCGGCCGCTTTTTCCTTCGCCCAGGCATGGAACTGGGGGGCGGGGCCGGGTCCTCGACCGCGGCGCTGGTCGCGCTGGCCGGGCTTGCCGGTTATGGCGGCGATGCCCTCGGGCTTGCCCGTGCGGCGGTGGCCAGCGAAGGCGCCAGCGACCCGCTGATGTTCACCGCGCCCGACCGGCTGCTGTGGGCCTCGCGCGAAGGGCGCATCCTGGGCCGCGCCGCGCCGCCGCCGCCCACCGACGTGATCGGCGGCTTCTTCGGCCCGCCGCGCCGCACCGATCCGGCCGATGGCGACTTCCCCGACATCACCGACCTCTGGGGCGACTGGCAGGCCGCCTCCGCCGCCCGCGACCTGCCTCGGCTTGCACGGCTGGCCAGCCTGTCGGCCCTGCGCAGTGCCGCGCGCCGCGGCGGCGGTCAGGACCCGACGCCCGATCTTGCCCGCACGCTTGGCGCGCTTGGCCATGTCGCGGCCCATACCGGATCGGCGCGCGGGCTGGTCTTTGCGCCCGGCACCATTCCCGCCCATGCCACAGAGGCCCTGCGCGAGGCGGGTTTTCGCGCCGTTCTGTCGTTCCGCACCGGCGTTTCGTCGCCGCGCCGCTTGCGCGCCACCCGCGCCGGTGGTTTCTGATCCGCCGCAGGAGAGGTCACATGACACGCGATCACGGCGGAAACATCGACTGGGCGCAAGCGCATTGGGACGGCGACGACTGGATCGACCTTTCGACCGGGATCAACCGCGTGCCCTATCCGCTGCCCGCGCTTGCCCCCGAAGACTGGACGGGCCTGCCGACCCGTTCAGCGACCGAAGCCCTGATCGAGGCCGCCCGCACCGCCTATGGCACGACCGCGCCGATGGTCGCCCTGTCGGGCGCGCAGGGCGCGATCCAGTTGCTGCCGCGCCTTCTGCCGCACCGGACGGGGCGCGAGGCGCGGGTCCTGTCACCCACCTACAACGAACATGCCGCGGCCTTGCGCGTCGCCGGATGGGAGGTCCGCGAGGTCCTGTCGCCCGAGGCACTTGAAGGGGCCGACCTTGCGGTTATGGTGAACCCCAACAACCCGGACGGACGACGCTGGCGGCCGGGTTCGGTTCTGTCGATGGCCACCCGCGTGGGACGCATGATCGTGGATGAAAGCTTTGCCGATCCGACGCCGACCCTGTCGCTGGCACCGCATCTGACCGGGGCCGAGGGCGAACCGGTGGTGCTGCGGTCCTTTGGCAAGTTCTATGGGCTGGCAGGGCTGCGGCTCGGGTTCGCGATCGGTCCGGCCCCGGTGATCGCCGCCCTGGCCGAGGCAGCAGGCCCCTGGCCCGTTGCCGGCCCGGCCCTGCGGGTGGCCACTCGGGCCTTGCAGGACGCCGACTGGGCGCGCAGGACCACAGCCCGGCTGCGCCAGGATGCGGCGCGGGCAGATGACCTTGCGGGGCGCGCGGGCTGGTCGCTTGTCGGCGGGACGGATCTGTTCCGGCTTTACGAGACGCCCGATGCGACAGCCGCGCGCGACCGGCTGGCCCGGCACCGGATCTGGAGCCGGATCTTCCCTTGGTCGCCGCGCTGGCTGCGCCTCGGCCTGCCGGGATCGGCCGCCGAATGGACCCGGCTCGAAACAGCGCTGGCCGCCTGAGATGGAATTTGGCCCGGATCACCGCCAGGCTCTGGCCGATATCCTGAGATGGCGGCGCGACGTGCGCCACTTTCAGACCGCGCCCGTCGCGCCCGAGGTGCTGACCCGCCTGCGCGAGGCGATGGCCGCCGCGCCCTCGGTCGGCAATTCGCGGCCCTGGCGGGTGATCGAGGTTCGCGCGCCCGCGCTGCGGTCAGGTGTCCGTGAAAGCTTTGCCCGCTGCCAGGCCGCCGCCGCGGCCGAATATGACGGGAAAAGGCGGCAGGACTACCTCGCGCTGAAACTCGCCGGATTGGACCGCGCCCCGGTGCAACTGGCCGTCTTCACCGAAACCGATCCCGCCGAGGGCCACAGGCTGGGCCGGCTCACCCTGCCCGAAACGTTGCAGCAATCCACGGCGATGGCGATCTACACGCTCTGGCTGGCCGCGCGGGCGGAAAACCTGGGCCTCGGCATGGTGTCGATCCTCGATCCGGCCGAGATGGAACGGCTGTTCGGGGTTCCGCCACACTGGACGTTCACGGCCTATCTCTGCCTCGGCCATCCCGAATTCACCGACGACCGCCCTCTCCTGCACCGCGCAGGCTGGCAGGAGGACAGCGAAACCGTCTGGCAGGTCCGCTAGGCGCGGTCTAACGGGCCAGCACCAGCATCCCCGCGACATCGGCATGCGCCTCAAGATGATCGGCCAGCCGGTCCAGCACAGCATCGACCGTCGCGGAATAGGACCGGCCCGCAGGTTCGACACCAAGGCCGGCCAGATAGGCCGCGCGGAAGGCGTCACCCGCGAACATCCCGTGCAGATAACTGCCCGTGACCCGCCCGTCGGCGGAAACCGCGCCCTCGGCCTCGCCCTCGATCCGGGCGAAGGGGCGCGCGCGGTCGGCCCCGTCGGTACGGCCGATGTGAATCTCGTATCCCTCCAGCGGCGCGCCGCTTGCCGCATGGATCGCCGAGACCCTGCTCAGGCGCTTGTCGCGCGTCATCACCGTCTCGACATCCAGCAGGCCAAGACCGGGGGTTTCGCCGGGCGGCCCCTCGATCCCCTCGGGGTCGCGCACCACGCGGCCAAGCATCTGGTAGCCGCCGCAGATGCCCAGTACACGCCCCCCCCGGCGCAGATGTGCGGCAAGGTCCAGATCCCAGCCCTGTTCCCGCAGAAAGGCCAGATCGCCGCGCGTCGACTTCGACCCCGGCAGGATCACCAGATCGCAATCGGGGATCGCCTCTCCGGCCCGCACCATCGTCAGGCTGACGCCCGTCTCCTGCGCCAGCGGATCGAGATCGTCGAAATTCGCGATGCGCGAGAAGACCAGTGCCGCGACGCGAAAGCCGCCGCCCGCCTGCCCGCGCGGCAGATCCAGCGCGTCCTCGGCCGGAAGCTTCGCGGCATCGGCGAAAAAGGGCACCACGCCAAAGCCGCGCCAGCCCGTGCGCTTGGCGATCAGGCGATAGCCATCGTCGAACAGCGACGGATCGCCGCGGAACTTGTTGATCAGGAACCCGCCGATCATCGCCGCATCGGCCGGATCGAGCACCGCCTGCGTGCCAACGATCTGCGCGATGACCCCGCCCCGGTCGATGTCGCCCGCAAGGATCACCGGCACATCCGCCGCCCGCGCAAAACCCATGTTGGCGATGTCGCCCGCACGCAGGTTCACTTCGGCCGGGCTGCCCGCCCCCTCGACGATGACGATGTCATGCGCGGCCTTCAGACGCCCGAAACTGTCCAGCACCGGCGCCATCAGCGACGGCTTGAGCGCGGCATAGTCGCGCGCCTTCACCGTGGCGACACGCCGCCCCTGCACGACGACCTGCGCCCCCGTCTCGGTCTCGGGCTTCAGAAGGACCGGGTTCATGTCGACCACCGGCTCCAGCCCCGCAGCGCGCGCCTGCAACGCCTGCGCCCGCCCGATCTCGCCCCCGTCGACGGTAACGGCGGCATTGTTGGACATGTTCTGCGGCTTGAACGGCGCGACCGAAAGCCCCCGCCGCCGCGCCGCCCGGCACAGGCCCGCCACCAGAAGCGACTTGCCCACGTTGGACCCGGCCCCCTGGATCATCACCGCCCGGCTCATGTCCGCGCCTTTCGCGTCCGGATGGCGCGGATGCCTCCGGCGGGGGTATTTGCATCAGGTTGAAACAAGATTCGAACCAAGATCTCGCGCCTTCATCTGTTCCCAGATACTCCGGGGGTCCGGGGGGCAGCGCCCCCCGGCTGCCTTCAGAATTCCACCCCGGGCTGGCCCTTGATGCCCGACCGGAAGGGATGTTTGACCAACGTCATTTCGGTCACGAGGTCCGCCAGTTCGATCAGCTCGTCCTTGGCATTCCGCCCCGTCAGGCAGACATGGGTCAGCGCGGGCTTCTCGTCGCGCAGGAAGGCCACCACCTCGTCGATGGGCAGGTAATCGTATCGCAGCGCGATGTTGATCTCGTCGAGAAGGACAAATCGGATCTTCGGGTCGCGGATCAGCTCCTTGGCCTTTTCCCAACCCTTGCGCGCCATCTCGATGTCGCGGGCGCGGTCCTGGGTTTCCCAGGTAAAGCCCTCGCCCATGGCGTGAAACTGGCAGAGATCGGAAAAATGCCCCTCGATCAGGCGTCTTTCGCCAGTGTCCCAGGCGCCCTTGATGAACTGCACCACCGCGCAGGGCATGCCATGGGCGATGCAGCGCAGGATCATCCCGAAGCCGGACGAGGACTTGCCCTTGCCCGGCCCGGTGTGAACGATCACCAAACCCTTCTCGCCCGATTTCGTGGCCATGATCTTGTCGCGCGCGGCCTTCTTCTTGGCCATCTTCTGGGCATGGCGCGCATCGGGATCGGTCACCTTTTCCGGTCCGCTTTCGGCCGGGATGTCGTGTTCATCGGTCATGGTGCCGTTCCTCTCCTTGACATTGCGGGCCTGCTGCCGTTTGACATCAGACCAGCGCTGGTGCCTGTCCTACGGCAGGCCAAGAGGGAATGCGACAGGTTTTCCGACACCGCAAGGCCGGGAACCGAAGCGCAGCCGCCCCCGCGACCGTGACCGGAAAGGTCGCCCGAGGCCACTGGCCCCCTGCCCCCGCGACGGGCACGGCCGGGAAGGCAGGGTGACCGCTGGGCCATCCGGCCCTGGATCCGCAAGCCGGGAGACCTGCCAGCCGATGACGACTGAACGGGCGGACGGGGTGATCCGCAGCCGGCAGGTGGGCCTGATCCGCGGCAGCGTGTCACCGGCCCGTCCCCCGGTCCTGCACAGCCCCTCTGCCCTGGCCCAGGAAGGACGAACCGATGGCGGCGGCGGTGCTGCATGTGTGTGTGACCTGCAAGGGCGCGGCGACGGTCGCGGCCTGCACCGATTGCCCGTCGGGCGGTGCCGATGCCGCGCAATGCGCCAACTGCCCGCTGGCGCAGGCCGGGGCCGCGCCGGGCGGGATGCGCGCGGGCGCGCAGCTTGCCGCGGCGCTGGCCGATCTGCCCTGCCCCGAGGGCGTGACCATCCGCGAGGTCGAATGCCTGTCGGCCTGTTCGCAGGGCTGTTCGGTGGCGCTTTCGGCCCCCGGCAAGTGGTCCTACGTCTATGGCCGCCTGACCGCGGGCGACGCGATCGACATCCTTCTGGGCGCCGCCGCCTATGCCCGGGCCGCCGACGGGATCGTGCCCTGGCGCGACCGGCCCACCATCTTCCGCAAGCAGAGCCTTGCGCGCATTCCCCCGATCGACATCTGACCCGAGGACGCCCCATGACCGACCTGACCAAGATCCCCGTCACCGTGATCACCGGCTTTCTGGGCGCCGGGAAGACCACGCTCATCCGCCACCTGATGCAGAACCCGCAGGGCAAGCGGCTGGCCGTTCTGGTCAACGAATTCGGCACCGTGGGCGTGGATGGCGACATCCTGAAATCCTGCGCCGACGAGAACTGCCCGGAAGAGAACATCGTCGAGCTGGCGAACGGCTGCATCTGCTGCACCGTGGCCGATGACTTCATCCCGACGATCGAGGCGCTGATGGCCATGCCGAAGCGGCCCGATCATATCCTGATCGAAACCTCGGGCCTGGCGTTGCCCAAGCCCCTTCTGAAGGCATTCGACTGGCCCGCGATCCGGTCGCGCATCACCGTGGACGGGGTGATCGCGCTGGCCGATGCCGAGGCCGTGGCCGCCGGGCGCTTTGCCCCGGACGAGGCCGCGGTGCAGGCGCAGCGCGAGGCGGATGAAAGCCTGGATCACGAAACGCCCCTGTCGGAGGTCTTCGAGGACCAGATCGCCTGTGCCGACATCGTGCTTTTGTCCAAGGCCGATCTTGCCGGCGATGCGGGTCTTGCCGCCGCCCGCGCGGTGATCGAGGCGGAAACCCCGCGCAAGCTGCCCATCCTGCCGATGACCGAGGGCGTGATCGACCCGCGCGTCGTCCTGGGCCTGAACGCCCGGGCCGAGGACGACCTGCACGCCCGTCCCAGCCACCACGACGGCCACGACGACCACGAGCATGACGATTTCGATTCGGTCGTGATCGAATTGCCCGAGGTGACCGATCCGGACGCACTGGCCGAAGCGATCCGGCGCCTTGCGCGCGAACAGGACATCCTGCGCGTCAAGGGCCATGTGGCCGTGGCGGGCAAGCCGATGCGGCTTCTGGTGCAGGCGGTGGGGGAACGGGTGCGTCACCAGTTCGACCGCCCCTGGGGGACCGAGCCCCGCCTGAGCCGCCTTGTCGTCATCGCCGAACACGACCACATCGACGAGACCGCGATCCGCGCGGTTCTGGGCGCCTGACGGGGGCCGCCGCCGATGCATGTCGTCTTCCGCGAAAGCCACGGGCTTGAGGAAACGGACACCCCGTTCGACCTGGGTCAGACCCCGGCCGATCTGGTGGTGCTTTCGTTTTCCGACAGCGACCTTGGCGCCTTCGCGGCGGGCTGGCATCGCGGGCGGACATCGCTTCCGTCGCTGCGGCTGGCGAACCTTGTCGCCCTCCGGCACCCGCTGTCGGTCGATACCTATGTGGAAAACACGCTGGCCGGGGCCAGGGGCATCCTGATCCGCCTGATCGGGGGCGAAAGCTATTGGCCCTATGGCCTTGCCTCGGTGCAGGACCTGTGCCGCCGGAAGGGCATCGCGCTGGCGGTGCTGCCTGCCGACGGGAGGGTGGACCCGGCGCTGGACGCGGCCTCGACCCTGCCGGTGTCGACGCTCCGGCGGCTGATGGCGCTTTGCGATGCGGGCGGCGCGGTGGCCGCGCAGGCCGCGCTGGCGCAGCTGGCGCTGGCGGCGGGGCTTTATGCCGGGCCGGTGATGGGCGAAAAGACCGTGCCCGATTGCGGCTGGTACCTGCCGGGTCGCGGCGTGGTCGCCGGGCCGGACGACAGCGACCGCCCGCGCGTCGCCGTCACCTTCTACCGCAGCTATCTGACGGCGGCCGATACCGCGCCCGTCGATGCCCTGATCGCGGCGCTTGAGGCGCGCGGCTTTGCGGCCACGGGGCTGTTCGCCCCGTCGCTGAAGGCCCCCGGCGCGGGTGATTTCCTGCGCGCGGCCCTGACGCGATTGGCGCCGGTCGCGATCGTCAACGCCACCGCGTTTTCCGCAAAGGGCGAGGATGGCGAAACCCCGCTGGACGGCCCCGGCTGCCCGGTTTTTCAGGTCGCCCTGTCGACCGCGCGCCGGCGGGACTGGGCCGGATCGGACCGTGGCCTGTCGCCTGCCGATCTGGCGATGCATGTTGTCCTGCCCGAGGTGGACGGGCGAATTTTCGCAGGCGTGGCCAGTTTCAAGTCGCCGGGGCGCAAGGACCCGGACCTGCAATTCTCGCGGTTCGCGCACCGCGCCGACGAGGGGCGGATCGCGCAGGTGGCCGACCGGGTTGCCGCATGGCACCGGCTGGCCGTGACACCGCGGGCCGACCGGAAACTGGCGGTGGTGCTGTCCACCTATCCGGGTCGGCCCGACCAGCTTGCCCATGCGGTGGGGCTGGATGCGCTGGCCTCCACAGCGGCGCTGTTTGCTGAACTGAATTCTGAAGGATACGCCACAAGCCATTGTGATGATTTGGGTATCCGGCTTACGAAGGACAGGCTTACATGGCCCGTTGCAGCCTATCGCGCGGCGCTACTGGCGCTGCCCGGCGCGCTGCGCGACCGCCTGGCCGAGGCCTGGGGCGCGCCCGAGGATGATGCGCTGGTGCAGGACGGGGCCTTTGCCTTTCCGGCGGTCCGGGCCGGGCAGGCCATCGTCTCGCTGCAACCCGAACGGGGCGAGGTGACGACGCGGGACGCCGATTACCACGATCTTGCCCGCACCCCCTGCCACGGCTATGTCGCCTTCTACCTCTGGCTGCGGTCGCAGGGCATCCATGCGCTGTGCCACGTCGGCGCGCATGGCACGCTGGAATGGCTGCCGGGCAAGTCTGCGGCGCTTTCGGCAGACTGCTGGCCCGAGGCGCTGATCGGCCCCCTGCCGGTGATCTACCCGTTCATCGTGAACGACCCCGGAGAGGCGGCGCAGGCCAAGCGGCGGATCGGTGCCGTCACTCTGGGGCACATGCCGCCGCCGATGGCCACCGCGCGGGTGCCCGAGGGGCTTTTGCGGCTGGAACGGCTGTTGGACGAATACTCCACCGCCGACGGGCTGGACCCGGCGCGCCGCGACCGGCTCATCGCCTCGATCCGCGACGAGGCGCAGGGCGCGGGGGTCGAGGCCGACCTGGGCCTGCCCTCCGATGCCTCTGCCGCCGAGGCGATCACCCGGATCGACCGCTTCGTCTGCGACATCAAGGAAAGCCAGTACGGCGACGGCCTGCATGTGTTCGGACAGGCGCCGGGCGAATGGGCGGGGCTGCTGGCCGCGCTGGATGGCCGCAGGGTGGCCCCCGGCCCGTCGGGTTCGCCCTATCGCGGGCGGTCCGATGTGGCCCCGACCGGGCGCAACCTGTTTTCGGTCGATCCCCGCGCGGTGCCTTCGCGCGCGGCCCATGCGCAGGGCGTGAAACTGGCCGAGGAACTGCTCCGCCGCCACTTGCAGGACAAGGGCGACTGGCCGCGTGGCCTGGTGCTTGACCTGTGGGGGTCGGCCACCATGCGGACGGCGGGCGAAGAGGTGGCGATGGCGCTGCATCTGGCCGGGTTGAAACCCCGCTGGGACGAGGGCAGCGAACGCGTCTCGGGCTTCGAGGTGCTGCCGTTGGCCCTGCTGGGCCGCCCCCGCATCGACGTGACGCTGCGCGTGTCGGGCCTGTTCCGCGACATCTTTCCCGGCCTTGCCCAGATGTTCGAGGCCGGCGCGGCGGCGCTGGCCGACCGCGACGAGGCGCCCGAGGACAATCCCTATGTCACCCGCGCGCCCCGCGTCTTCGGCCCGAAGCCCGGACTTTACGGCATGGGCATGGGTGAGGCTCTGGAGGATTATTCCGAGGCGGGCCGTCTGGCCGCGGGCGAGGCCTGGCTTTCGGCCAGTTCCTGGGCGATCGGCGCCGATGGCGAGGTGCGCGACGACCGCGCCGCGCTGGAAGCGCGCCTGAAGGCCGCCGATGCCTTTGCCCATGTGCAGGACCTGACCGAAACCGATGTGCTGATGGCCCCGGATTACGCCGCCCACGAAGGCGGGATTGCGGCAGCGCTGGCCGCGCTCGGGGCCGAGGCACCCGCGGCCTATCATCTTGACACGACCAACCCCGCCGCCCCCCGCGCCCGCACCGTGACCGAAGAGATCGGCCGCGTGGTGCGCGCCCGCGCCGCCAATCCGGCCTGGGCCGACGGGATGATGCGGCACGGGTTCCGCGGGGCCGCCGAGATTACCGCGACGTTGGATAATATGGCGGCATATGCCCACCTGACCCGAAATATCCCTGTGCATTTGTTCGATTTGTACCATGAGGCAACGTTGGGCCGCCCCGATCTCGTGGCCTTCATGGAACGCGAGAACCCGATGGCGCTGGCGGCGTTGCGGGCGCGGTTCGCGGCCTTGCGCGATGCGGGGCTGTGGGTGACGCGGCGCAACTCCATCGCGGCCGCAATGGAGGGGGGCGCATGACGACCGCTCCGGTCATTCAGGGCTGGTGCCCTGGCGCGCTACGCCCGATGGCCTCGGGCGACGGTCTGGTGGTGCGGGTGCGCCCGGTGGGCGGGCGGCTGACCCCGGATCAGGCCGCAGGCATCGCCGCGCTGGCCACCGCCCATGGCAACGGGCTGATCGACCTTTCGGCGCGCGCCAATGTGCAGTTGCGCGGGGTCACGGCCGAAAGCCACGCGCCCCTGATCGAGGGGTTGCGCGCGCTTGGCCTGATCGACGCGGATGCCGCGGTCGAGGCGCGGCGCAACATCGTCGTCACCCCGTTCTGGGCCGAGGGCGACGGGACGCAGGACATGGCCCGCGCGCTGATCGCCGCGCTTGCCGCGCCAGATGCACCCGACCTGCCCGGCAAGTTCGGCTATGCGCTGGATACCGGCCCCCGGCCTGTCCTGCGCGACACCGCGGCGGATATCCGCATCGAACGCTGCGGCGGGCGGTTCGTGGTGCGTGCCGAAGGCTGCGACCTAGGCCGCGAAGTCGCCGCGGGGGATGTGGCCGCCGCCGTCATCGACCTTGGGCGCTGGTTCGTCGGCGCGGGCGGGGTTTCGGGCGGACGCGGGCGGATGGCCGCGCTGATCCGCCGGGGCATCCTGCCGCCGGAAGACTGGCGCCGGGTCAGGGCGCCAGAAGGCGCGATGCCCGCGCCCCGACCCGGCCTTGTGGCCGAAGGCGCGCTGGTGGGTTTCGAATTCGGCCAGATGCAGGCCGAAACGCTGGCGGCCCTTGGCGCGACGGGCGCGCTGCGCATCACGCCCTGGCGGATGGTCCTGATCGAGGGCGCGCGTGCCCTGCCCGGCCTGCCGGGGCTGATCACCGATCCGGCCGATCCTCTGCTGCGCGTCATCGCCTGCACCGGCGCGCCCGGCTGCGTTCAGGCGCATGCGCCCACCCGCCCGCTGGCCCGCGCGCTGGCCCCGCATCTGCCGCAAGGCGCTATTCTGCATGTCGCGGGCTGCGCCAAGGGCTGCGCCCTGCCCGGCGCGGCGCCCCTGACACTGACGGCGACGCCTGGCGGCTTTCACCTGATCCGCGATGGCGCCGCCGCCGATCCGCCCGCCCGTGCCGGGCTTTCCCCCGAAATCCTGATCGCCGATCCCGGCCTTCTGACCGCCCCCCAGACCGAAAAGACCACCTGACCATGCCGCACAGCTACATCACCGACGGGGCCGAGATCTATCGCCAGTCCTTCGCCACGATCCGGGCCGAGGCCGATCTTGCCCGGTTCACCCCCGAAGAGGAAATCGTCGTCGTGCGGATGATCCACGCCGCCGGGATGGTGGGGCTTGAGGCCTTCGCCGAATTCACCCCGGGCATGGCGATTGCCGCGCGGGCCGCGCTTGAGGCCGGCGCGCCGATCCTGTGCGATGCGCGGATGGTTTCCGAAGGCATCACCCGCCCGCGCCTGCCCGCCGACAACCAGGTGATCTGCACCCTGCACGACCCCCGCGTCCCCGGCCTTGCGCGCGAAATGGGGAACACGCGGTCCGCCGCCGCGCTGGAATTGTGGCGGCCGCATCTGGCGGGCGCGGTGGTGGCGATCGGCAACGCGCCGACTGCGCTTTTCCACCTGCTGAACATGCTGGAAGACCCGGCCTGCCCGCGCCCGGCCGCGATCATCGGCTGCCCGGTCGGCTTCATCGGGGCGGCCGAATCGAAAGAGGCGCTGATGGCTGCGCCGCCCGTGCCCTCGATGATCATCCGCGGCCGTCTGGGCGGATCTGCGATCACCGTCGCCGCCGTCAACGCGCTTGCCAGCCGGAAGGAATGACCATGGGGCGGATCATCTGTGCGGGCCTCGGCCCCGGCGACCCGGACCTGATCTCGGTGAAATCCGACCGGGCGATCCGGGGGGCCGATCACGTGGCCTATTTCCGCAAGATCGGGCGGCAGGGGCAGGCCCGGCGGATCGTCCAGGACATGCTGCGCGCGGACGTCACCGAATATCCGATGGAATATCCTGTGACGACGGAACTGCCCTTCGACAGCCCCGAATACCGCCACGCGCTGGCGGGTTTCTATGACGACTGGGCCGCGCGTCTGGCCGATCTGGCGGCGACGCGCGATGTCGTCGTGCTGTGCGAGGGCGATCCCTTCTTTTACGGTTCGTTCATGCATCTCTACACCCGCCTTCAGGGCCGGGCCGAGGTCGAGGTGATCCCCGGCATCACCGGGATGACCGGGTGCTGGCATGCCACTGGCACGCCGATCACCTGGGGCGACGATGTGCTGACGGTGCTGATGGGGACGCTGCCGGAAGAGGACCTGGTGCATCACATGCAGGGGGCCGATGCGCTGGTCATCATGAAGACCGGCCGCAACCTGCCCCGCGTGCGCCGGGCGCTGGCCACCGTCGGACGGCTTCAGGACGCCTGGCTTGTGGAACGCGGCACCATGCCGGGCCAGCGGATCGAACGGCTGGCCGAGGTCGAGGATCACGATTGCCCCTATTTCGCGATCGTGATCGTCCACGGCCACGGTCGCCGCCCCGAAATGGAGGCCGGCGAATGAACGGCTGGATCAGGGTGGCGGGGCTTGGCCCCGGGGACGAATCGCTGGTGACCGACCCGGTGCGCGCGGCGCTGGATCAGGCGACCGACGTGATCGGCTACATACCCTATGTGGCCCGCGTGGCCCCGCGACCGGGGCTGACGCTGCATGCCAGCGACAACCGCGTGGAACTGGACCGTGCCGCACATGCGCTGCGTCTGGCGCGCGAAGGGGGGCACGTGGTGATCGTGTCTTCGGGCGATCCGGGGGTCTTCGCGATGGCCAGCGCGCTGTTCGAGGCGCTGGAGGCCGAACCCGACCCCGACGCCCATGACATCGCCATCCTGCCCGGCATCACCGCGATGCTGGCGGCGGCGGCGGCGGCGGGTGCCCCCCTCGGGCATGATTTCGCGGCGATCAACCTTTCGGACAACCTGAAGCCCTGGGACATGGTGGAACGCCGCCTGCGGCTGGCCGCGCAGGCCGATTTCGCGATGGCCTTCTACAATCCGCGGTCGAAATCCCGCCCGCACCAGTTCACCCGCACGCTGGAGGTGCTGCGCGAGGAATGCGGGCCTGACCGGCTGATCACCTTCGCCCGCGCCGTCACCACCCCCGAGCAGGCGCTCCGCACCGTCACGCTGGCCGAGGCCACGCCCGAAATGGCGGACATGCGGACCGTGGTTCTGGTCGGCAATTCCGCCACACGGCGGGTCGGACGCTGGGTCTATACCCCGAGGCGGGCGGAATGACCCAGCCAGCGCAGCACCTCGGCCGGATCGTCGGTGACCGCGCGGGGCGGCGCGGGGGGGCGGTCGATCAGGATGACTGGCAGGCCAAGGCTGCGCGCGGCATCCAGTTTCGCCCGCGCGCCGGTTCCGCCCGCGTTCTTGGCGACGATATGGGTGATGCGGTGGGCCTTCATCAGCGCCAGGTCGCCATCCAGGGTGAAGGGGCCGCGCGCGATTTCCACCGCCACATCGGCCAGTGGCAGCGCGCCCTGCGGCGGATCGACAAGGCGGATCAGATAGTGATGCTGCGGGCGGGCGGCGAAAGCGGCCAGCGTCTGCTTGCCGATGGCCAGAAACACCCGCGCGGGCGCCATTGGCAGGGCCGCGACCGCGCCCGCGATATCGGCGACATGGGTCCAGAGGTCGCCGGGGCCCGCGACCCAGGGCGCGCGTTCAAAGGCCAGAAGGGCCACACCCGCCGCCTCGCAGGCGGCAACGGCATTGGCGCTCATCCCGGCGGCGAAAGGGTGGGTTGCGTCGATCACATGGGTGATGCCTTCGGCCCCCAGATAGGCGCAAAGTCCCGCCACCCCGCCAAAGCCGCCGACGCGGGTGGGCAGGGGTTGAGCCACCGGCGCATCGGTCCGCCCGGCGTAGGAAAACACCGCATCCACCCCGGCGGTCGCCAGATGGCGGGCCAGAAGGCTGGCCTCGGTCGTGCCCCCCAGAAGAAGGACGCGCGGCATGGCTGAGGGCATGAAGGCTCCGTGGCTGGCGATCATCGGTCTGGGCGAAGATGGCGCGGAAGGGCTGACGGATGCAAGCCGCGCCGCGCTGGCAGCGGCCTCGGTCATCTTCGGCGGCCCGCGCCATCTGGCGCTGGTGGACGTGGGCGAACGCGGGCGGGAGTGGCCGGTGCCCTTTGACCTGGCCCCCCTTCTGGCGCTGCGCGGGCAGCCGGTGGCAATGCTGGTTTCGGGCGATCCGTTCTGGCATGGCGCGGGCGGATCGGTGGCGCGCCACCTTTCCCCCGAGGAATGGCAGGTCTTTCCGGCGCCGTCCTGTTTCACGCTGGCCGCCGCGCGCCTTGGCTGGCGGATCGAAGAGACCACCTGCATCGGCCTGCACGCCGCGCCCTTCGCCCGCCTGCGGCCCGGCCTTGCCGAGGGCGCGCGGATCATCGCCACCCTGCGCGACGGCGCGGCGCCTGCGGAATTCGCACGCTGGCTTTGCGGCCTGGGCTTTGGAGACAGCGATCTCTGGGTGATGGAAGCGCTTGGCGGGCCGCGCGAACACATCCGCAAGACCGCCGCACAAGCCTTTGACATGGCTGACATTTCCACGCCCGTTGTGGTCGCGGTCAGGGCGCGGGGCCGCGCCGGATTGCCGCGCGGCTTCGGCCTGCCGGATGACCTGTTCGCCCATGACGGGCAGATCACCAAGCGCCCCGTGCGGGCCCTGACGCTGTCCACGCTTGCCCCCCGCCCGGGCGAGGTGCTTTGGGACATCGGCGGCGGGTCGGGTTCGGTCTCGGTCGAATGGTGCCTTTCCGGGGGCATGTCCTGCTGCATCGAGCCACGGGCGGATCGCGCCGCGAACATCCGCGCCAATGCGGCGGCCTTCGGGGTGGATCACCGGCTGACCGTCACGACGGGCCGCGCGCCCGAGGCGCTGGCGGGGCTGCCCGCACCCGATGCCGTCTTTGTCGGCGGTGGCGGGGATGCGGGGCTTTTCGCGCATCTCTGGGCGGTATTGCCCCCCGGCACGCGGATCGTGGCCAATGCCGTGACGCTGGAATCGGAAACCCTGCTGGCGCAGTTGCACGCCACCCACGGCGGCCATCTGATGCGGATCGACATCGCGCAGGCCGGCACGCTGGGGCGCATGCGCGACTGGCAGGCGGCGCGGCCCGTCGTACAATGGAGCGTTAGGCGATGATCGTGGCGGGGATCGGCTTTCGCGCGGCCGCGACGGCCGAGGCACTGGCCGCGGCCCTTGCGGCGCTTGGCCCCGACGCACCCATGCCCGAGGCCCTTGCCACCGCCGCCGAAAAGGCCGATGCAGCGGCGCTGCGGGTGCTGGCGGCGCGGATGGGCCTGCCTGTCGTGTCGGTTCCGGCCAGTCGCCTGTCGGGGGTGAAGACGCCAACCCGGTCGGAACGGGTCAAGGAACGGTTCGGCACCGGATCGCTGGCCGAGGCGGCGGCGCTGGCGGCGGCGGGACCGGGGGCGCGGATCATCGCGGGGCGCGTGACCTCGCCCTGCGGAATGGCGACGGCGGCGCTTGCCGAAGGGGACGGACGGGAAGGAGACGGGGCATGACGGTTCACTTCATCGGAGCAGGGCCAGGCGCGCCCGACCTGATCACGATCCGCGGGCGCGACCTGATCGCCGCCTGCCCGGTCTGCCTTTACGCCGGATCGCTGGTGCCCGAGGCGCTTCTGGCCCATTGTCCGCCCGGTGCGCGGATCGTGAACACCGCGCCCCTGTCGCTTGACCAGATCATCGGGGAAATCGCCACCGCCCATGCGGCCGGTCAGGATGTGGCGCGGCTTCATTCGGGCGACCTGTCGGTCTGGTCGGCCATGGGCGAACAGCTGCGCCGCCTGCGCGAGATAGGCATCCCCTATGACGTGACGCCGGGCGTGCCCTCGTTCGCCGCCGCGGCCGCCACGCTGGGGGCAGAGCTGACCCTGCCGGGGATCGCGCAATCGGTGATCCTGACGCGGACCTCGGGCCGCGCCAGCGCCATGCCCGAAGGCGAGACGCTTCAGAACTTTGCCCGCACCGGCGCGACGCTCGCCATCCACCTTTCGGTGCATGTGCTGGACCGGGTGGTCGCGGACCTGACCCCGCATTACGGCGCGGATTGCCCGGTGGCCGTGGTCTGGCGGGCAAGCTGGCCCGATCAGCGGGTGGTCAAGGCCACCCTCGCCACGCTTGAAACCGCCGTCGGCGCCGAGATGGAGCGCACCGCGCTGATCCTTGTCGGGCGCGCGATCGGGGCCGAGGATTTCGACGAAAGCCGCCTTTACGCAGGCGATTACGACCGCCGCTATCGGCCCGTCGGCACCCATCCCCGCTTTCCCGGCACCTGAACGGCCATGCCCCGCCCCTTCCCCCCCGGCGTGATCATCTCGGCCCCGGCCTCGGGCACCGGCAAGACGACGCTTGCGCTTGGTCTGCTGGCGGCGTTCCGCGCAGCGGGGGTGACGGTGCAGCCCTTCAAGAGCGGGCCGGATTACATCGACCCCGCCTTCCACACCGCCGCGGCGGGGCGCGACAGCGTGAACCTCGACACCTGGTCGATGGGCGCAGGGCGTATCGCCGGGCTGATCTCGGCCGCCGAGGGCGCGGATCTGGTGATCGCCGAAGGGTCCATGGGGTTGTTCGACGGGGCCGTGGCACCGGGCGAGGCGGGCATCGGTGCCTCGGCCGATCTGTCGGCGCTGACCGGCTGGCCGGTGATCCTTGTGCTGGACGTGTCGGGGCAGGCGCAATCGGCCGCTGCCGTGGCGCGCGGGTTCGCGGGATTCCGGCCGGATGTGCGGCTGGCCGGGGTCGTACTGAACAAGGTGGCCAGTCCCCGGCACGAAACCCTGCTGCGGCAGGGGATGGAGGCGGCGGGGCTGCCGGTTCTGGGCGCCCTGCCACGCCGTGCCTCGATCGAGCTGCCCGAACGGCACCTGGGCCTTGTCCAGGCCGAAGAGCACCCGCGCCTTGCCGCCCTTCTGGACGAGGCGGGGCGCTTCGTGGCCGGGCATATCGACCTTGGGGCGGTGCGCGGGGCGGCCGTGGCAGGGCTTGCCCCGGCGGCGCCGCTGGCAGTGCCCCCGCCCGCCGAACGCATCGCCCTGGCGCGGGATGCGGCGTTTTCCTTCGTCTATCCGCATCTTCTGGCCGGATGGCGGGCAGCGGGTGCGACGATCCTGCCGTTTTCGCCGCTGGCCGACGAAGGCCCGGACGACAGCGCGGGCGCCTGCTGGCTGCCCGGCGGATACCCCGAACTGCACGCAGGCCGGTTGGCCGCGGCACAGACCTTCCGGTCGCGGCTCTGCGCCTTCGCGGACACCCGCCCCGTGCACGGGGAATGCGGGGGCTACATGGCGATGGGGGCGGGGCTGGTCGACAAGGATGGCACGCGGCATCGGATGGCCGGGCTTCTTGGCCTTGAAACCTCGTTCGCGAAGCGCCGGATGCACCTTGGCTATCGCCACGCGCGCCTTGCCGCGCCGATCCCCGGCCATGACCCCGGCGCGGCGCTGCGCGGGCATGAATTCCACTATGCCACGATCCTTTCCCAGCCCGACGCGGCGCTGGCCGTCGTGACCGGCCCGGATGGCGCGGCGGTTGACGAAACCGGATCTTTCCGCGAATACCCCGGCGGCGGAAGGGCCACGGGCACCTTCTTTCACCTGATCGCAGAGGCCAGCGCATGACCGGCTTTGTCTCATTCGTCTCGTCCGGGCCCGGCGATCCGGAATTGCTGACGCTCAAGGCGGTGGACCGGCTGCAAAAGGCCGATGTGGTGCTGTTCGACGACCTGTCGTCGGGGCCGATCCTGGGCCACGCCCGGCCCGGCGCCGATCTGGTGGGCGTGGGCAAGCGGGCCGGTCGCCCCTCGCCCAAGCAGGACCATGTCAGCCGCCTGCTGGTCGATTACGCACTGACGGGCGCGCGTGTCGTGCGGTTGAAATCCGGCGATGCCGGGCTTTTCGGCCGCCTGGAAGAGGAACTGACCGCGCTGCGCGCCTCGGGCATCGGGTTCGAGATCGTGCCCGGAGTCACCTCGGCCTCGGCGGCGGCGGCGGCGGCCTGTATTCCGCTGACCCGGCGGCTGACCGCGAGGCGGGTGCAGTTCGTGACCGGCGCGGATGTGACGGGCGGGTTGCCCGAGAGCCTGAACTGGGCCGCCCTGGCCGACGGTCAGGCCACAACGGTGGTCTACATGGGCAAGCGCACCTTCGCGCGGCTGGTGGCCGAGCTGATGGCGCGCGGGCTGCCCGGCGACACCCCCGCCCTTCTGGCCGAGGCCGTGGGGCATCCGACGCAGGTCCTGTTGCGCACCACGATCGCGGGGCTGGCCGCGCGGCTTGAGGCGGAGGGGCCGGGCGATATGCCGGGCCTGATCCTTTACGGCCCGCTGGCCGAAGGCGAGACGCCGTGAAGATCACCCTTTGCGCCACCTGCACGCTTGGCGCTTCGGGCTTCGCCGGGGACCTGGCCCCCGCGCTGGAGAAGGCGGGCATCGCGGCCGAAATCGCGACGGTGGAATGCATGTCGGGGTGCGCGCGCCCGTCGACCATCGCCTTCCGCGCTCCGGGCAAGACGGCCTATCTGTTCGGCGAGGTGACGGCCGACGACCTGCCCCATCTTGTGGTCTTCGCCCGTCTTTACCGCGATACGCCCGATGGCAACCTTGCCGATGCCCGCCCGCTCGGGCCGCTTCGGATGAAGGCTCTGGCGCGCATTCCGGGCTAGATTTCCGCCTTCCGCGCGGCGGATGTCGCAAACCGCCCGAAGCTGCCGCAAATTCCCTTGACCGGAACGGCCCGTCCTGTGCAGATGGAAGGGCAAGGTGTCCCATCAGGTGCGAAGCGCCGGGACTGAAACGGGAATGAGGTCAGGGCGGACCCAAGGCGGCGCCCCATGCCTCAGCCGCCCCCGCGACTGTAAGCGGTGAGCGGGCTTTCATCAGGCCACTGTCCCGGTGACGGGATGGGAAGGCGAAGGCCCGCATCGACCCGCAAGCCAGGAGACCGGCCCTGCGTGGATGAAACTCAAACTGCCGTCGGGTGTGACGGCATGGAGATATGACGATGACGACGCTTTCCTCGGCCAAGGTGACCTCGGCGCTGCTGCCCGTCCTGTTCATGACGGTTCTGGGCCTGTCGGTGATGTTCGTGGCGGGCCACGCCCAATCGGCCACCCTGCACGACGCCGCCCATGACATCCGTCACGCGACCGGCTTCCCCTGCCACTGATCGCCTGACGCGTACATGTTTCAACGTATGCTGGCCAGCGCGCTGTTCGCTGGCGGTGTAGCGGGGTTGCTTGCAGCCCTGCTGCATTTCGCATTCGTTCAGGACCTCATTCTTCTGGGCGAAAAATATGAAACCGGCGAGCTTACGCATTTCGCGGCGCCGGCGCAGGACGGGCATGACCATGCGCCCGCGCCGACCGCCGGGGCAGATGCGGGCGCCGCCCCTGATGACGGCCATGCCGATGATGGCCACAGCCACGGCACCGGATCGGACCTGACCCGCAACGGCCTGACGGTCCTGTTCACCGTTCTGGTCTATGTCTCTTATGCGATGCTTCTGGCGGCGGGCTTCGGCCTTGCCGAAAGCATGGGACGCCGGATCGACCTGAAGGTCGGGGTGCTCTGGGGCATCTCGGGCTTTGCCGCCTTCCAGCTTGCCCCCGCGATGGGGCTGGCGCCGGAACTGCCGGGCAGCATCGCCGCAGATCTGGGCGACCGGCAGGTCTGGTGGTGGGGCACCGCGCTGGCGACGGCGACGGCGCTTGGCCTGTTGTGCTATGGGCGGTCGCTTCTGACGGCGGGGCTTGCCGTGGTGCTGCTGGCGGCACCGCATGTGATTGGCGCGCCCCTGCCGGAAGGCTACTGGGGACAGGCCCCGACCGAGGTCGGCACGCTATATTCGGCGCGCACGCTGGGCACCGGGCTTGCCGTCTGGGCGGCGCTTGGCGGGGCACTGGCGTGGTTCTGGACACGCGGCAAGGCCGCATGATACCCCGGCGGCGCCCGGCGACGTCCGGGCGCCCCATCGGGACAGGCCAGCGGGACGGCACGGCATGATCGAACTTCTTCTAGTCGGCATCGGCACCGGCAATCCCGAACATCTGACCCTTCAGGCAATCCGGGCACTGAATTCGGCCGATCTGATCCTGATCCCGCGCAAGGGGCCTGACAAGGATGACCTTGCGGGCCTGCGCCGCGCGATCTGTGCCGAGGTGGTGACGAATCCGGCCGTCACGCTGGCCGAATTCGACCTGCCGGTGCGCGACGAAACGATTGCCGATTACCGCCGCCGGGTCGACCATTGGCACGATGCCATCGCCCGTGTCTGGGCCGGCACGATCGCCGCGCATCCCGGCGCACGCCGCGCGGCGCTGCTGGTCTGGGGCGACCCGTCGCTTTACGACAGCACGCTGCGCATCGCCGCGCGCCTGTCGCCCGCACCGAAGATCACCGTGATCCCGGGCATCACCTCGCTTCAGGCGCTGACGGCGGCCCATGCCATCCCGGTGAACGAGATCGGCGCCCCCTTCACCGTGACCACCGGGCGACGCCTGCGCGACGAAGGCTTTCCGCCCGGCGTGGACACCTGCGCGGTGATGCTGGACGGCGAATGTTCGTTCCGCGCCCTGCCGATGGAGGGGCTGCACATCTGGTGGGGCGCCTATGTGGGGATGACCGAACAGATCACGCTTTCCGGCCCCCTGCCCGGGGTCGCCGCGAAGATCGTGGAAACCCGCGCCGAGGCCCGCGCCCGGCACGGCTGGATCATGGATATCTACATCCTGCGGCGCGGCACCTGATCGCCCGGTGCCGGCTCACCTCGCCCGGATCGCGGCCGAGAAATCCGCGCCTTCCGGCACGGCCTGCGCGCGCGGCGTGATCAGCGCGGCCTGCCGGCGATCGCCCACGCTGCCCTCGCCGCCCAGAACCCCCAGATCGTCCAGATATTCCGGCAGGCGGCCCGAAAGGATCAGGCGTTCATCCACCGGCAGGTCGGATTTCAGCACCCGCGCCAGGCTGTAGACGGTCGTGGTGCAGTTCGCGGTCAGCGTGTTGTAGAACCTCGGCGCGGCCTCAAGGTCCTGCGCAAGCCCGACATAGGACAGGAACAGCGCCCGGCGCTGATCTGGCGTCAGCGTGACCGGGTAAAGCCGCACCTCTTCCTTGCGGTGGTTGGTGCGCAGCCGCACGATGTCGCGTTCCGTCGCGCCGATCAGCACCAGCTCGAACTGCCGGAAGAAGCCGCCGACCTCATTGAAGGATTCGCCCTTTTCGCGGCGGATCTCGACCGAAAAGACGACATGTTCGCCGTCGGCAAAGCCGAAGCTGACCAGAAGATGTGCGATGTCCGGGCTGTCCCAGACCGAGGTCAGCATGTCCACGCTGTCAAGGCGGGTCAGGTCATAGGTCCGTTCGGTCCAGACCGCATCGGCCTGCGTTTCCGAGGCCCATCGGAAATCGCGCAGGTCCGACAGCGTCACCCGGTCACCGTCAATTCGGGCCTTGACGCCGCGCGATACGTCGATGTCCCAGACGCGATCATCGCGCGGCGTGATCGTCTGGTACCACCCGCCGACGACCAGCGCCGAGACCGCCAGAACGGCCCAACCGGCCCGTGCGGACCTGAGGCGAAGGGCAACCGCAGCGATGGCCGCAAGGGCCAAGGCGGCCAGCGCCCCCCAACGGGCAGCGCCCGGCAGGTGCAGCCAGAAGGCCATTCCGGCCCAGGCCGCCCCGCCAAGGACGGCCAGCGCGAACAGGGCAATTCCGATGCGACGAAGCAGGGCCATGGAACCCTCATACAGCAAAACCGTCGCGGCCGCGACAGCTTCGCGCCGATCTTCGTTCGATGGTCAGGCCGGGCCCTTCGAGGATACCCCGGTCGGCTGGCGCCCGGTCCGGACCTTGGAAGGCTTGGGTTTGCGGGCGTTGATGACATCCATCCTTTTAGGGAAGCTTATGTTCGATAATGGAAATAATTTCTTGTCTGATGAGCTGATTTGTCTGTGGATAGATTTGATTCTTTTGGATCAACTCGGGAAACGCCCGGATCTGGATGACGGACCAACCTGCCCGCGGACCGGCCAAAACGATCGATCACGGCGCCGGTACGCACCATGACGCGCGGCCCGCATCGGGTGCGGGCGCCCCCCTAGTCCAGATCGAATGTCTGCCAGGCCAGCATGACCCGCGCCGCCGCCGTGACAAGGCACAGAAGGCCGAAGATCCAGGCGAGGAACGGAAACAGCACCGGGAAAAGGCAGATCAGGACGAAGAACAGGATCGTCTCGGTCCCTTCCAGAAGGCCCGCGGTGAAGTAAAGCGACTTTTCCCCGCGGTCGGTCGTCTCCATCCCGTTCTTCGCGGCCATCGTGGCATAGGCCAGAAAACTCGCGCCGTTGACGTAGAAACAGAACAGCAGGAACGCGCCCGCCACGCCGTTTTCGCCCGTGTCGCGCAGCACGAAGGCGAGCGGGATCGCTCCGTAGAAGGCGAAATCGCTGACGATGTCCAGAAGCCCGCCGAAATCCGTCTTTTGCGTCGCGCGCGCCACGGCCCCGTCAAGACCGTCCATAAGGCGGCTGAACAGAAGGGGGACAAGCGCCATCGCCCCCGGCGCGCCGATTGCGAGGATCGCCGCCGACAGAAGGCCAAAGCCCAGACCGACAAGGGTGATTGTATCAGCCTCGACCCCGCGCCGTGCAAGCCAGGCGCCCGCATGGTTCATCGCCGGGTCGATCGCGCGCCGCGCCAGTCCGTCAAGCATACCCGCCCTCTCCATCCAATCCGCTTGCCCTTGCTGGCTCATGGACGCGCGTCTGGCAAGACCCCGCCGGTCGTTTCCCGCGACGGTTGACGCCGCGACCCTGATCGCTAGCTTGCGCCAATGCCCTGCCGCCAAAACCCTGCCGAAGCCCCTGGAATGACCATGCGCCTTTTGTTTCTGCCCCTTGTCCTGTCGCTTTCGGCCTGTGTCGTCGTGGCGCCCGTGCCGCTGGGAACCGTCACCATGCCGGGGACCGCCTCTACCAAGTCCGACGGGCGTCCGCTGACCGCCTGCCCGGCGCCTGCCGATGCCGCATCGCTGCGGGCAAGCGCGCTGGCCCAGATCAACGCCCGGCGGAAAGCGGCGGGGCTTGCCCCCTTGCGGCGGTCGGCGGCGCTGGAACGGGCTGCGCAATCGCAGGCCTGCGACAATGCCGCCCGCGGCCTCTACAGCCACACCGGGGCAGACGGATCGGACCTGCGCACCCGGATGCGGCGCGCGGGCTATGCCTTCCGCACCGGGGCCGAGAACACGGCCATGGGCTTTCCCGAACCCGGTCGCCTGACCGAGTTCTGGATGCGGTCGCCGGGACACCGGCAGAATATTCTGCTGCCAGCGGCCCGCGACATCGGGATCGGCATCGCCGATGGCGGACGGCGGCACTGGGTGATGGTGGCGGGCGCCTCGCGCTGAGGTCAGCGCGCCAGGATCAGGTCGATCCGCGCGCCGCCCAGGGTTTCGCTCTGCCCGATGCGCAGGCTGCCGCCGTGGCTGCGCGCGATGTCAGCCGCAATCGACAGGCCAAGGCCCACCCCCCCGCCGCGGTTCGGATCGCGTGCCTGATCCAGACGCGCGAAGGGCTGCATCGCCTCATCGCGACGATCCTCGGGGATTCCGGGGCCGTCATCCTCGATCGTGATCCGGCAGCTTCTTTCACCCAGAAGGACGGACACTTCCGCCCGCTTGCCGTGGCGCACCGCGTTTCCGATCAGGTTTTCCACCGCCCGCGTCACGGCGGCCGGACGCAACCGCATCGTCCCCGCGCCTTCGGTGCGGACAAGGGAGACGGCCTGCCCGGCGCGCCCTGCGTTTTCCACCACGCGTTGCACCAGCGCCAGGGGATCGGTGGCTTCGGGTTCCTCGATCGCATCGCCGCGCGCGAAGGACAGGAATTCGTCCACCAGCCTTTCCATATCTGCGACATCGGCCAGAAGCGCGCGCGTGTCTTCGTCCTCGGGCAGCATCGAAAGCCCCAGCCTGAGACGGGTAAGCGGCGTGCGCAGGTCGTGGCTGACCCCCGACAGCATCATCGTGCGCTGTTCGATCTGCCGTTCGATCCGGGCGCGCATCTCCAGAAAGGCGTTGCCGGCGGCCCGAACCTCGACCGCGCCCGAGGGCCGGTAGGGCAGGTGTTCGCCCTTGCCGAACGCCTCGGCAGCCTTGGCCAGCCGGGTGATCGGCCGCAACTGGTTGCGCAGGAAGCGATAGGCGATGAAGGTCATCAGGACCGAGGTGAAGATCATCAGCACCAGCAACTGATGCGGATTGCTGGCCGAAACGCGGCGCCGGTCGATCCGCACCGTCACATCGCCGCCCGGCCCCCGAAGCAGGACCAGCACCGCGTCGGGATCGGTCTGCAGATCGACGCCCTCGACCGCGTCCAGCTCTGCCCGCAGGGTCAGGATCACCTGGCGCCCCGACAGGTCCCACAGATCGCGCCGGTCCGCCTCGGCCCCCGCGGCGCCCCCCGCATCGGACCCATCACCGACCGGGTTGACCGTCATGCCAAGCGCCTTGGCCGTCTGGGCCGCGGCGACCGGGTCGCGCGCCAGATCGTCAAGCAGCAACCGAAGTTCTACCGCGACACCCTGGGTCATCTGCCGCGTGACGCGTTCGAAATGCCGCTGGATGAAGGCTATGGACACCACCAGCTGGATCGTGACGATGGGCACCAGAAGGATCAGCGCGGCGCGCCCGTAAAGGCCTCGGGGAAGGATGGTCTTGGGGTTGAACATGGGCCGAGGCTATCCGCCCGCGCAGCAGGGGAAAAGCACGAAAATGGCGCATGACTCACCCGCCCTCCGCCCCGCACCGGGGATCGTGACCCGCCCGGAACGCGGGCTTCGGATGGTACTGGCCCCGAACCCCTCGCCGATGACCCACTGGGGCACGAACACGTTCCTGCTTGGCGAAGGCGGGGTCATCGTGATCGATCCCGGCCCGGACAGCCCGGCGCATCTGGCCGCCCTTCTGGCCGCGCTGGAACCCGGCGAGGAGGTGGCGGCCATCGTCGTGACCCATGCGCATCTGGATCATTCGCCGCTGGCCCGCGCCCTGAAAGAGGCAACCGGCGCGCCGGTCCTGGCCTTCGGCGGAGCATCGGCAGGGCGAAGCCCGGTGATGCGGCGGCTGGCCGAGGCGGGGCTGGCCGGTGGCGGCGAGGGGGTGGACGCGGCCTTTCATCCCGACCGCAGCCTTGCCGACGGCGAGACGGTCGCCGCCGGCGGGGTCCGGATCGAGGCGCTTCACACGCCGGGCCATTTCGCGGGGCACCTGTGCCTTGCATGGGGCGACCGGCTGTTCAGCGGCGATCACGTGATGGGCTGGGCCTCATCGCTGGTCTCGCCGCCAGATGGCGACATGGGGGCCTTCATGCGATCGCTCGACCGGCTGGCGACGCGGGGCTGGCGGCGGTTCTACCCGGCGCATGGCGCGCCCGTGGACGATCCGGCCGCGCGCATCGCCGAACTGATCCGCCACCGCCGCGCGCGCGAGGCCGCCCTGCTGACGGCCCTGGCAAAGGGCCCAGCCACGGTCGAGGCGCTGGCCACGCAGGTCTATGCCGATACGCCCGCGCCCCTGATGCCGGCTGCACGCCGAAACGCGCTTGCCCATCTCATTGATCTTTGGGAAAGAAATCTGGTGCAGGCCGATCCGGAACTGTCGCTTGACGCGCGGTTTTCCTTGATCTGAACCGACCGGGCCGCCCTGGCAAAAAACTTGCACTTCCCCTCTGGACGCCCCCCACCAGCCTTGCTATATCGCCCCCCGTGTTCCGGCGTAGCTCAGCGGTAGAGCAGTTGACTGTTAATCAATTGGTCGTAGGTTCGATCCCTACCGCCGGAGCCAAAAATCCTCTGATTGCAGTCAGATAGTGGCGCGGGCTGCGTTTTACGGCCTGTTGACGCAACGTCCAGGCTGACCGGGCTTGCGGTGCGGTCTTGTCCGGCCTTGACCGGCTCCCCTACCTTTCGGCGAAGGTTCCGGCCATCTCGACCAGCGGCAGGCGGGCGCGCAGGCGGACGCAGAGAAGCGCGGTGCCGCTGATCTTGCGCTGGACGAACAGGGTTTCGGCCGGCGGGATGTGCCAGCTTTGCCGGTCGGCCATCAGGGGCGCGGCGCGGTTTCGCAGGTCGGCCACGAAGCTGCGGTCGGCGAAGTCGAACAGGCCCGATGCCCGGCTTTGGCCGACATGGTCAAGGACAATCCCCGTCAGCGTGTCGATGGTGGCGCCATGGCGGGCCAGAAGCGCGGGCGAAGCAAAGCCGATCCGCAGCATCGCCGCCCGCAGCGCGGCCCGGTCCCCGGCCAGGCCGGCCTGCAAGAGCGCGCGATAGGCCCCGGCGATTTCGGGCGTGACCGCGCGGGCCGCGCCGAAATCCAGCAGCACGATCCGCCCCGTTTCCGCCTGCCAGCGATAGTTGGCGAAATTGGGATCGGTCTGCATCAGGCCAAAGTCGAAAAGCTCGTGCAGGACAAGGTCAAGAAGCGCCCCCATCGCCTTGTCGCGGGCTTCCTGCGGGGCGCCTTCCAGCGTTTCGATCGGCGTGCCGGGCACGAAATCCATGGCGAGGATTCCCGGCCGGGTCAGATCGTCGAAGGGCCGGGGCACCACGAAACGGTCGTCCCCTTCCAGCAGTGCGCCGAAGCGGCGCATCTGATCGGCCTCGCGCAGGTAATCGGCCTCTTCATGCAACTGCCGCTTGGCCTCGGCCAGAAGCGGCGCGACATCGAGCGATGCGGGCAGCAGGCCCGAAAGGCGCAACAGCGTCGCCACATTGTCGATGTCGGCGTCGATGCTGGCCGCGACGCCGGGATACTGCACCTTGATCGCCAGAACCTGCCCCGAAGGCAGCACCGCGCGATGCACCTGCCCGATCGAGGCGGCGGCGATCGGCGTCGCCTCAAACCGTGCAAAGCGGCGGCGCCAGTCAGGCCCCCACCCCGCCGCCAGAACGCGGCTCAACTGGACGGGTGGCATGACATGGGCGGTTTCCCGCAGCCGGGCGAGGATTTCGGTCAGTTCGGCGGGCAGGACGTCGCCGGCGTCAAGCGACAGCATCTGCCCCAGCTTCATCGCCGCCCCCCTGAGGCGCGAAAGCTGATCCGTCACGCGGCGCGCGTTGGCCGGGGTCAAGAGCAGGTCGGACATCTGCGGACGTTCGCCGCGGGCAAGCCGGCGGGCGCCTTCGCCCAGAACCCCGGCGGCGATGCCGCCCGCCATCTGGCCGAAGGCGGCAAGGCGCGACAGGCGGGCCTGCGGAACGCGGCGGCTGCGGTCGGTCACCGGAAGGCCCTCTGCAGGCGCGGGCGGACCCGCAGGAACAGGCGATAGCCGCGTTCGAAAATCCAGCCAAAGCCGGGCAGCCCCGCGACGATGCCCAGGGGGCGCAGGACCGGCACCGCCCGCCACATGGCGGCGAAGGCCGCGGCACCCGACAGCAGGCGGTCCCCCTCGCGGGCGTGGAAGCGGGCCAGCATGCTGGCGCGGTCCAGCGGGCACTCGGTGGCCGGGTCCACCGCATCGACGAAGCGGATCGCGCCCCGGCGGTCAAGCCGCCGCATCAGCGCGATTTCCCGTGTGCACATCGGGCAGGCGCCATCATACCAGACCGTCACGCGCGGATCAGCCATCGGCGGCCCCCAGTCCCGCCAAGAGGCGGGGCATCTGTTCCTTCAGGGCAAAGAACCCCTTGCGGCAATGCGGCCAGACGCGGACATCCCAGTCGCGCTGGTGTTCGGCAAGGGCGATCCCCGCGGCCCCGGCCGCGGCGCGGAGGGGGGAAAGGCGATCCGCCTCGGGGCCGACGGGAAGGTATCCGGTCACGATCTGGCGCGCGCCGCAGCGGCGGGCGAGGTCGACAAGGCCCGAGAGGTCGGCACATTCCGAGGGCGACAGGCCCCAATGCGCCCCGGCGCGGTCCAGCGCGTCGGCCATCGCGCGGCGGTCGGGCGCGGTTGTCGGCGGCAGGGCCGCGATGGCGCGGATGTCGAGCCGCGCCATCGCGGCCTCGGTTTCCAGCGACAGGTCTTCGGGCGTGACCAGCAGAAGCGCGGGTTCCGTCGGGTCGGGCCGTCTGTGGGCGCGCGGGGATGTCGCCGGGGGCACGGCGATGCTGTCTTCGGGGATGACCGCATGGCGCGCAAGCCCGTCGGGTGTAAACCGCCCGCCCGTCATCGCATGGATGCGCGCGGCATCCGCAAGATAGGCTTTTCCGGTCGTGTGCAGGCCCGCCACCCAACGCCAGGACAGCGTGTTCGAGGCCGGATCGGCATCGCGCAGCAGCCGCAGCGTCAGCGCCGCGCCCAGTTCCCACGCAAGGCCGAGGGTGAAGACCCAGATCGAGGCGAACTGCATACGCGCCCAGTTGTGCAGATAGCCGGTTTCGGCAAGCTCGCCCATCCAGTGGTCGAAACAGTCGATCCCCGTCCGCCCGTCAATCGCCGCCTGATGGCGCCGGGCCAGATCCGGATCGGCGGCACATGCCGCCTCGGCCCTGGCCAGGGCCTGCCGATAGCCCGGCCAGACGGCCGGGCGTTGTTCCAGCCAGCCTTTCCAATAGCTGCGCCACAAGACCTCGCTGAGGAACTTCTCGGCCCCGCGAAGCCCGTGCCGGGCGATGACCGCCGCGACGACCTCGGACTCGGACAGAAGCCTGCGGCGCAGCGCCGCAGACAGGCGCGAGACATGATCGTGTTGCCCCGGCCCGTGGTCAACGTTGCGCAGCCGGGCATAATCCGCACCGGCGCGCGGCAGGAAATCCCGAAGGCGGTCAAGCGCCTCGGCCCGCGTCAGCGGAAATTCCGCATCCCTCCGCAATCCTCCGTCCATGCGCGCGATCCATCCCTGTGCCCGTCACGGGGCAGAGGTATTCCGGCGTCGGCAGGAGGCAAGCGCGACACTCAGTCCAGCGCGGCGCGTTCGGCCTCGGGGTCAAGCGGGGCGCCGGCCCCGATATCGGTCAGGAAATCGTCGACCAGACCGGTCGCCATGTCCGAAGCCGGAACGAAGCTGCCCTCGCCGAGGGTCGATACCGCCAGCGCAATGCGCCAGCCCTGCCCGTCGCGGCAGGCGATGGCCCGTTCCATCGCCTCGGCCCCGGCGGTTTCCACCGACAGAAGGCGGCAGAGGCCCAGATCGGTCGCGAAGCTCGCCAGAACGCGCGCCCTGCTGCCATCGGGCAGGTCGGTCTGCCCGCCCGTGACCGTCTGCGCCAGACGTTCGGCGGCGGCCAGCGGCCCGGCGTTCATGTCACCCACCCCCGGTGCCCCGCTGCGGCCCAGCCAGAAGCCGCCCAGACCGATGCCGAGCGCCAGGCAGGCCGCCAGCGCCATCTGCGGAGCCGAAGGCAAGGCCCAGCGGCGGTGCGCAGGCGGAAAGGCCACCACATTCGCCGCCCCGGCCCCGTCCTGCGCGTCCTTCCCGGCGTCGCGGATCATGCCCACCCAGGCCTCGGGGATTGGATCATCCGCCCAGGCCTCGCGCAGCTGCGCGGCGGTTTCGGCAAACAGGGCAAAGCGTTCCGCCAACGCGGGCGACGCCGCGATCCGGGCTGCGAGCGCCCGCGCCTCGGCTTCGGGCAGTTCCCCATCGGCCAGCGCCATCAGCATGGCATCCTCCACATCATCCTTGCCTGTCGTCGTCATTGCCGGGTTCCTTTCCCTGCATGTTCCCCGGCGGCCCCAAGGCCAAGCCGGGCGGCCAGCGCCATCCGGGCGCGGCTCAGTCGGCTCATCACGGTTCCGGCCGGAATTCCAAGCGCTTCGGCCACCTCGCGATAGGCCATTCCGTCCACGCAGACCAGCATCAGCACCTCGCGCTGGTCCTCGGGCAGGGTGGCCATCGCGCGCCGCACCTCGGCCAGATGCAGCCGCGCCTCGGTCGTGCGCCGCCCGTCCTCGCCCACCAGTTCGGCCGCCGCATCGGCGTCATCGACCGATGTTTCGGGGCGGCGGCTGCGGACGATGTCCAGATGGGCGTTCCGCATGATGCGGAACATCCAGGAATCAAGCCGCGTCCCCGCCTCATAACCCGCGATCCCGCGCAGCGCCTTTTCAAGCGTCACCTGCACCAGATCGTCGGCCTGGTCCGCCGCGCCGGTCAGCGCCCGTGCAAACGCCCTGAGGCGGGGCAGAAGGGCGATCATCTCCTGTCTGATGCTTTCGTCCACGTTTCCGGTCCTGTGCCGTTCCGCTTTTACAACGGTGGCTGGTTTGACTGTATTCCACCACCTCACGAAAATTTTTCCTTCGTCGGGCCAAGCCGGCTTCCTAGATCGGGTCGAGGGAATAACCTAGCCGCCTTTGCCGTTCTGGACAGGCCGGCCCTGCACCGGCCCAACCGCGAAGGAGACTGCGTTCATGTCAGACGAGGACAAGGCCCCAGTGTCGACGGAAAAGGACAAGGTGGACGCCAATCGCAGGCGGCTTCTGCGGCGGATCGCGATGGCCAGCGTCATGGGTTATGCCGCCCCGGCCTTCACCGGCCTCGCCGTCGCGCGGGCCGACGATCACAATGACGATGACGACGATGATGACGATCGCGGCGGGCGTGGCGGCGGCGGGCGGCGGGACGACCGCGACGATGACCGCCGCCCCCGGACACCGACGCGCCGCGCCCAGCCGTCGCGCCCGGCCCGCACCGTCAACCGTCCACGCAGGCCGCCACCGGAGATCGTCATGGCGATGCCCGCATCCCTGCCCCTCGACGGGATCGAGGCGGCGGGATACCGCATCCTGTCGCAGCGGATCAGCACGCGGTTCGGCCAGAGGTTCCTGCGGCTTGGCCTGCCCCGCGCCCGGACCGTCGCGCAGGCACGCGACGAATTGCAGCGCCTGCTGCCCGACGCGGTGATCGACCGCAACACGCTTTACCAGCCCGACGACTTCCTGTGTGACGGAAGCTGCGACAGCCACGAGATGATCGGGTGGTCGGGCTGGCCCTCGGCCCTGGCGCCCCGGATCGGCATGATCGACACCGGCGTGAACGTCGACCATGACGCCTTCGCGGGTCGGAACCTGACGGTGCATCAGGTGGAGTTGGCGGATCGTTCGGCCGCCGGTCGGCGGCATGGAACGGCCATCGCAGCACTTCTGGTCGGCCGGGCCGACAGCCGCACACCGGGACTTATGCCGATGGCCGAACTGATCGCGGTCGAGGCCTTCCACCAGTCTGCCGTGGGCGAGGCGGCCGATGCCTATTCGCTGGCCGAGTCGGTCGAGATCCTGATCGACGCGGGCGTTTCGGTGATCAACATGTCGTTCTCGGGGCCGAACAATGCCGTCCTGCGCGACCTGACACGCGAGGCGCATGACTTGGGCATCCTCCTTGTGGCGGCGGCAGGCAATGGCGGGCCGGGGGCGAAACCGGCCTTCCCGGCGGCCTGGGCGCATGTGGTGGCGGTGACGGCGGTGGACAGCCGCGAGCGGATCTACCGACAGGCCAACCAGGGCCCCTACATCGCCTTTGCGGCACCGGGCGTGGGGGTGTGGACGGCGGCCTCGATCTCGGGCGGGCGGCTGAAGTCAGGCACCTCCTATGCGGTGCCCTTTGTCACGGCGGTTCTGGCAGCCGAACGCGTGCGGCGGCCAGCGGAAAGCCGGCAGGAAACATTGGACCGGATGATCGGCTGCGCCCGCGACCTGGGCGAAGCCGGGTTCGATCCGATCTATGGACATGGCCTGATCATGCAGGCCGATCAATGCGTTGCGGGGGATGAACAACTTTTTTCCGTGAGCGGGGAATAATCGGCAAAGCCACCCGTTCTTCAACCATGCACACCACGAGAGGGTGCAGGAGAAACAGGAAAGGACTTATCCATGACTGACAAGACCGAAACCGTGAAACTGTCGCGCCGCGCCCTGCTGACCCGGATGGGCCTTGCCGTCGGCGCCGTCTATGTCGCGCCGGCCATGGTGCAGCTCGATGCCGCCGAAGCGGGCACCGCCTCGGGCGTCTCGACCCCTTCGGCTCCCTCGGCGCCGTCGCAGCCCTCGCGCCCGGCCCGGCCCGCGCGCAAGTCGCGCCCCTCGCGCCCGGCCCGCAAGCCGCGCAAGGCCCGCAAGTCGCGTCCGTCGCGCCCCGCCCGCAAGTCGCGCCCGTCGCGCCCGGCCCGCCGCCGGATCGCGAAATCGCGTCCCTCGCGGTAAGGGACGGGCGGGATGAACCGGCTTTCGCCGAAATCCCCGGCCGGGGGCAGGATCACCCTGCCCCCTTCCGTCATGGTCCGTTTCGCGGGACTTTCTGCCCCGGTGATCTTTCGCAATGCGCGACCCGTCCAAGAGGGGCTTGCCCGCGTGACCCGTGGCTGGCAGCCGACGCCCGTTCCAGCCACCGCGCAGGGCCGCGTGAGCGCGCTGTCCGAGGTGTCCGGGGCCGGGGGGCATTACTCCGTCGCCTCCCCCTTTCTTGACGAACCGCTGGCCGATCTGCCGGTGGCCAGCGCCACCTGCGCGCTGATCGCGGACCTGGCGCAGGGGTATTCCGCCGACCGGCCCGACCACCTGTCGCTGCATTGCGGGGCGGTCCGGATCGACGGTCGCCTTGTGGCCTTCACCGGCCCGGCGCGGGCGGGGAAAAGCACGCTGATCGCGCGGCTGGCCTTCGAACCCGGCATGGCCGTGTTCTGCGACGACGTGCTGCCGGTGGATCCGCAGGGCCATGGCGTGGCCCTGGGATGCGCGCCCCGGCTGCGGTTGCCGCTGCCTGACGGGGTGTCCGACGCCTTCCGCGCGGGGGTGAAGGGCGCGCTTGCGCTGCGGGACGACAGGTATGGCTATGTCGTGACCGAGAGCCTTGCCGCCCATGGCCAGACCGCGCCCCTTGGCGCCGTCGTCCTGCTGTCGCGGGAACCCGGCGCCCCGGCGCGCCTGTCACGGCTTGACCGCGCCCGCGCAATGCAGACGATGCTGTTGCAGAACATGGCGGATATGGCCGATATCGGCACCGAGGTCGCCCGCATCGACGCCCTGACGCGCGATCTGACCTGCCTGCGGCTGGTCTATTCCGATCTGGAAGAGGCCGTCGCCCTGATCCGCCGCGCCTTTTCCGGCGAGGTCTGGCCCGCGCCCGATTGCGCGGTTGCCGATGATGACCCCGCGCCGGACGCGCCGCCGCCCGCCGCCGCCCCGCCTGCGGACCTTGACCGGCTCTGGCAACGCGTCCCCGGCCCCGTCCTGCGCCGCATGGGCGACGAGGGGTTCCTGTGGCATCCCGATTTCCGGGGATACAGGCTCAACCCCACCGCCATCGCGCTGTGGTCGGTTCTGGAAGAGCCTGTCCGCGGGACCGAGATCGTCGGCGCGCTGGCCGAAGCCTTCCCAGATACCGACCCGGCGCGGATCGCCGCCGATGTCGCCCGGCAACTGGGCGCTTGGGTCGCCGATGAGTTGATCCTGCCGGTATCGGGCTGATGGCGCGCCCGCCTGACCTTTTCAGAGACCGCCGCCCACATTCTCGCGCGCGACGGATACGGCCTTGAGCACGGCAAAGACCGGGGCGCCCGGACGAAGCGCCAGCGCGGTTGCCGACCGGCGGGTGATCCGGGCGATCAACAGATCCTCCCCCGCCCGAAGCCGCACCAGCGCCCCCGGCCCCTCGCCCATCCGCAGGTCGGCCACGGTGGCGGGCAGGATGTTCAGGGCGGAAATCCCTTCCGGCCGACGGGTGGCGATCATCACGTCCTGCGCCATGATGCGAAGGCGGATCGGCGCGCCCGGTGGGGCCTCGATCCGGGGCAGCCACAGCGGGCCGGCCGACGTATCCACGCGCGACAGCCCGTCATCCTCCTGTGTGGCCATCCGCGCCGTCAGCACCGCCCCCGCCTCGCGCAGCCCCAGTGCGGGCGCGGCGCCGGGGTCGGACAGCACCTCGGCCGCCGGTCCGCAGGCGGCCACCCGCCCGGCCTCAAGCACGACGATGGTTGTCGCCAGCCGCGCCACTTCGGCCATCGAATGGCTGACGTAAAGGATGGGCAGGTTCACCTCGTCGCGCAGCCGTTCCAGATAGGGCAGGATCTCGGCCTTGCGCGCCTCGTCCAGCGCGGCGAGCGGTTCGTCCATCAGCAGAAGGCGCGGGTCTGAAAGGATCGCCCGGCCGATGGCGACGCGCTGCTTTTCGCCCCCCGACAGCGCGCCGGGGCGGCGGTCCAGCAGCGGGCCGATGCCCAGAAGCGCAACGACGCGGTCGAACTCTGCCCCCCGGGCGCCTTGCGGTGCAAACCAGCGGCCGTAAAGCAGGTTCTGCCGCACCGTCAGATGCGGGAAAAGCCGCCCGTCCTGAAAGACATAGCCCATCCGGCGCCGGTGCGGGGGCAGCATGACGCCGGCATCCGTATCCAGAACGACGCTGCCCGAAACCGCGATGCGCCCCCGTTCGGGGCGCAACAGCCCGGCCACGGCATTGACCACCGTGGACTTGCCCGACCCCGACCGACCGAAAAGCACGGTCACCCCCGCCGGGGCCTGAAACGCCACGTCCAGCGTGAAGCCCGCAAAACGGTGGCCAAGCGAAACCTCAAGCGTCATTGGCCCGATATCCTGCGCGCAATGGCCCGGCTGATCCATTCCGACAGGAACAGCGCGCCCATGGCGACCGCGACCGCCACAAGCACCAGCCGGAAGGCCTGCGCCTCGCCGCCCGGCACCTGAAGGAAGGCATAGATCGCCGATGGCAAGGTCTGGGTCTGGCCGGGAATGTTCGACACGAAGGTGATCGTCGCACCGAATTCGCCCATGGCCTTGGCGAAGGCCAGGATCGCCCCGGCGACGATGCCGGGCAGGATCATCGGCAGCGTGATTGTGGCGAAGGCCCAGGGGCGGCTTGCGCCAAGGGTCGAGGCGGCCTGTTCCAGCCGGGGATCGACCGCCTCGATCGCAAGCCGGATCGCGCGGACCATCAGCGGAAAGGCCATCACCGCCGCGGCAAGCGCCGCCCCCGTCCAGCGGAACGCCAGGACAATCCCGAACCATTGGTCAAGGACCTGGCCCACATAGCCCCTGCGCCCGAAGGTCAGCAGCAACAGATAGCCCGTCACCACGGGGGGCAGGATCAGAGGCAGGTGGATCAACCCGTTCAGGATCTGCTTGCCCCGGAAACTCCACCGCGCCAGCGCATAGGCCGCAAGGACGCCGAACGGCAGGCTGACAAGCGTGGCCCAGAACGACACGCGCAGCGACAGGCCAACGGCCTGCCATTCCTCGGGGGTAAGCGCGTGCAGCATCCGGCCTTCCACCTCAGTTCAGGATGACGAACCCCTGTTCGGCGAACGTCCTGTCCCCCTTATCGGACATCAGGGCCTCGAAAAAGGCCCTGTCGGCCGCGTCGGCCGCATTGGTCAGGACGGCCGCGGGATAGGTGATGGGCGGGTGGCTGTCGGCGGGGAAGGTGCCGATGACGGTGACGGCATCATCGGCTGCCGCGTCGGTGGCATAGACGATCCCCAAAGGCGCCTCGCCCATCGACACAAGCGCCAGAGCGGCGCGCACGTTATCGGACTGGGCAACGCGGGTTTCCACCTGCGACCAGAGGCCGAGGCTTTCCAGCGCCGCCTTGCCGTACTGGCCGGCCGGGACGGCATCGACCAGCGCCATGGCGAGCCTTCCCTCGCCCAGATGGCCCGCCAGATCAAGGTCGCGGCCAATCTCGACCGGTTCGGCCCCGGTGCCGTGGGCAACCAGGACCAGGCTGTTGCCCAGAATGTCGGTGCGGGTTCCATCGGCCAAAAGGCCCGCCTTTGCGACCGCGTCCATCCAGTCGGCAGCGGCCGAGATGAAGATGTCCGCCGGCGCCCCCTCGATGATCTGCCGGGCCAGTTGCCCCGAACCGGCATAGCTGATCGTCACGTCATGCCCGGTGGTGGCCTCGAAATCGGCGGCAATCTCGTCCAGCGCGGTCTTCATCGAAGCCGCCGCAAAGACGACGACCTCTTCTGCGACGGAGGGCAGCGCCGATGACAGGACGACGGCGGACGCAAAGGCAAGGCGGGAAATGCGGCGGGGCATGATCGGTCCTGTCGATATGTTTCACAAAACATATCCCCCGCGCGCCGAGGGCGACAAGCGTTATTTTCAGGCGGATATATCCCTTTCTTCCGGTCCCCGCAGCATGGCTTCCAGTTCCGCGACGGGTTCCGCCACGGCCTCGGCCGCCCGCACCACGACCTGATGATAAAGGGCCAGCACCCGGCCCCCGGCCTCGGTCAGGGCCGCGCCGCCGCCGCCCGGCCCGCCGCGCGTGCTGGCGACCAGCGGTTCGCGAAACGCGGCGTTCATCTCTTCCACCAGCGTCCAGGCGCGCTTGTAGCTCATGCCCATCTCGCGCCCGGCGGCCGAGATGGACCCGGTGCGCGCGATCCGCTCCAGCAGGTCGGCCTTGCCGGGTCCAAGCATCGCGTCGGCAAAAAGGATGCGCAGCTTCAGGGTGGTCATCGTTTGCGTCTTTCGAGGCCATCTCGGGGCACGCAAGGCTCACCCCATCGCCCGGCCCCGGTCAAGACGGGACCGCGGCGCACCCTGTGCAGGTGTGGGCATGCCGGACTGGCAGGGGATCAGACATAGCCCTGCGCATGTCGCGCTGCGGCCAGCAGCATCGCGGCCACCAGAGCCAGCGGGATCGTCGCGCCACGGCCGATGCCGATCACCTCGTCGTCGTCGCGCGTGCCGCCTTCGCGGATGGTGCAGGCCCAGGATCCGGCCTGCGAAACGGCCTGGCCGTGCAGTTCGATCCGCCACGCGGGAAACGCCCTTTCGGCAAGGGCAAGCGCCGCCTCGGCCGATGTCAGCGTGGCGGCATCCACCCCGGCGTCGGGAAAGACGGCCTGCAACCCGGCCATGACCGATTGCACGAACTCCGGCTGGTCGGCGGCCCCGGTCTCGATCGACCGTGCCAGCATCGTGATCGCCTCGTGGTTCATCCTTGCCTTCCTTTCCTGTCGCAATCCGCCCCACGGGCCGGATCGCGGTAGCCCGCAACAGATACGCTACAGGCCCTGCCGCACCTGACATTGATGCAGGTCAAGGCCCCGTCCGCCGGGTGCGTCCAGTCTGGATCGGACAACCGGGGGAGGCAAGTCGGATGGACCGTGCAGAGCGCGCCGTGATCGGTTTCGAGGAACTGGGCCGGGGGGATGTGGCCCTTGTGGGGGGCAAGAACGCCTCATTGGGCGAGATGATTGCCAACCTGGGGGCAAAGGGCATCCGCGTGCCGCCCGGCTTTGCCACCACCGCCGGGGCGTTCCGGGGCTATCTGGCCGCGAACGGGCTGGACGACATGATCGGCGACACGCTGGCCCGGCTGGCCGAGGGGCGGACCTCGCTTCAGGCGGCGGGCCGGTCGATCCGCGAGGCGATCATCGCGGGCGAATTCCCCGATGACACCCGCACGGCCATCCTTTCGGCCTATTGCGACCTGTCGGCCCGGAGCGGCGGGGGTGAGGTCGCCGTGGCCGTGCGGTCCAGCGCCACGGCCGAAGACCTGCCCGACGCCAGTTTCGCAGGCCAGCAGGAAACCTTCCTGAACGTCCGGGGCGAGGCCGCGCTGCTGGAAGCCTGCCGCCGCTGCTATGCCTCGCTGTTCACCGACAGGGCGATCACCTACCGGCGGCTGAAGGGGTTCGACCACCAGCGCGTCGCTCTGTCGATCGGGGTTCAGCTGATGGTGCGCTCCGACATCGGCGGGGCGGGCGTGATGTTCTCGATCGACACGGAATCGGGCTTTGACAAGGTGGCGCTGATCAATGCCGCCTGGGGCCTTGGCGAAAGCGTCGTACAGGGCACCGTCAGCCCCGACGAATACCAGGTCTTCAAGCCCCTTCTGGACGATCCCGCGCTGATGCCGATCCTCGAACGCAAATGCGGATCGAAGGAACACAAGATGATCTATGCCGGGGCCGAGGGCGGGGCCACCCGCACCGTGCCCTGTTCAAAGGCGGAACGGGCGAAGTTCGTCCTGTCGGATGCGGATATCCTCGATCTGGCGCGACAGGCCGTGGTGATCGAACGCCATTACGGGCAGGCGATGGACATGGAATGGGCGAAGGACGGGGAAACCGGCCTGATCTATATCGTGCAGGCCCGGCCCGAGACGGTGCAATCGCGGCAAGGCACGGCGCTTCTGTCCTATCAGGTCACGTCGCACGGGCCGGAACTCTTGCGCGGGCTCAGCGTCGGGCAGGCGGTGGTATCGGGCCAGGTCTGCCTGATCGAAAGCGCGCGCGACATCGACCGTTTCGTGGATGGCGCGATCCTCGTGACCCCCACGACCGACCCCGACTGGGTGCCGATCATGAAGCGCGCGGCCGCGATCATCACCGATCACGGCGGGCGGACCTCGCACGCGGCGATCGTCAGCCGCGAGCTTGGCCTTCCGGCCATCGTGGGCGCGGGCAACGCGACCGAGATCCTGCACGACCTGCAGGAGGTGACGGTTTCCTGCGCCGAAGGCGACGAAGGCATCGTCTATGCCGGCAGCGCCAGCTTCGAGGTCGAGGAGCTGCACCCCGAAACGGTGCCGCAGACCGGAACCAAGATCATGCTGAACCTCGCCAATCCGGCGGCTGCCTATCGCTGGTGGCGGCTTCCGGTCGATGGCGTGGGACTGGCGCGGATGGAATTCGTCATCTCGAACGCGATCAAGGTGCATCCCCTTGCCCTGACGCGGTTCGACCAGCTGAAGGACGAGGCCGACCGAGAGGCGATCGCCGCCTTGACGCGCGGCTATGCCGACAAGCGCGACTATTTCGTGGAACGGCTGGCGCAGGGCCTGTCGCGCATCGCGGCCTTCTGCCACCCCCGGCCCGTGATCGTGCGGATGAGCGATTTCAAGACGAACGAATATGCTGGCCTTCTGGGCGGGAGGCAGTTCGAGCCGGACGAGGAAAACCCGATGATCGGGTTCCGGGGCGCCTCGCGCTATTATGCGCCCGCCTATCGGGACGGGTTCGAACTGGAATGCCGCGCCATCCGCAAGCTGCGCGAAGAGATGGGATTTTCCAACGTCATCGTGATGATCCCGTTCTGCCGGACACTTGCCGAAGCCGATCGCGTGCTTGAGGTGATGGCCGCGGCGGGGCTGGAACGGGGCCGCGCCGGGCTTGAGGTCTATGTGATGTGCGAGATCCCGTCGAACGTCATCCTGGCCACGGAATTCGCCCGGCGGTTCGACGGCTTTTCGATCGGGTCGAACGACCTGACGCAGCTCACGCTGGGGGTGGACCGCGACTCCGCCGAGCTGGCGGGCCTTTTCGACGAACGTGACCCGGCGGTGCGCTGGATGATCGAAACGGTGATCGCCAAGGCCCATGCGGCGGGCGCCAAGGTGGGGCTTTGCGGGCAGGCGCCCAGCAACGATCCGGCCTTCGCCCGCCTTCTGGTCGAGGCGGGGATCGATTCCATCTCGGTCACGCCCGACAGCTTCCTTGCGGTCAAGACGCATGTCGCCGCCGCCGAAAAGGAGCTTTCGACGAAGGGCTGATCGCGCGGCGCAAGGCCCGTCAGCCGCGTTCCTCGATCTTGACGATGCGCCCGTCCTCCAGCGTCAGGATCCGGTCGGCACGGTCAAGGATGCGGTTGTCGTGGGTGACGAGAAGCGTCGTCGTGCCGCGCGCCTCGCCCATTCGTTTCAGCAGGTCCACGACCTCGGCGGCGCTGTCCTTGTCCAGCGCGGCGGTCGGTTCATCGGCCAGCACCAGCGCGGGGCTTGCGACCAGCGCGCGTGCCACCGCCACGCGCTGTTTCTGCCCGCCCGACAGGTTCGCAGGCAGATAGGTCGTGCGGTCGGACAGGCCGACAAGCCCAAGCGCGTGGATCGCGGCCTGTTGGGCCAATCCGTCGGGCACACCGCCATGCACCTGCACCCCCATCATCACGTTCTGCGCGGCGGTGAGGCTTTCATGCAGGTTATGCGCCTGGAAGATGAACCCCAGACGGCGGCGCAGCGCCACCAGCTCCGCCTCGGCCGCGCCGTTCAGTTCGTGATCCAGCAGGCGCACGGACCCGTCCTGCACCGCACGCAGGCAGCCGATCAGCGTCAGGACCGTCGTCTTGCCCGATCCCGACGGCCCCATCAGCACCGTGAAACTGCCGCGCTTCAGCGTCAGGTTCACGTCGAACAGGGCCTGCTTTCTGGCTTCGCCGCTGCCGAACCAATGGTTCAGGCCGCGCGCCTCGACTATGGTATCGCTGTCCATGATGCTCCTCAGAACAGGTCGGCCGGATCGGCGGCGGCAAGGCGGCGGGTGGCGATGGCCCCCGAGACCGCCGAAAAGACCACCGTGCCAAGAAAGACGCTGACCGCCATCGACGGTGTCATGGCCAGCGGCAAGGTCGTGATCGCCCCCATCAGCGTCAGGATCGCTGTGCCCACGATCAGGCCGGGGACAAAGCCCATGATGCCGAGAACCAGCGCCTCTTCGAAGACGATCCCCAGAAAGAAGCGCGGGCCGTAACCCATCGCCTTGAAGGTCGCGTATTCGCGAAGGTGGTCGGCCACATCGGTGGAAAGCACCTGATAGACGATCACCAGCCCGACGAGCACCCCGATCAGCACGCCAAAGCCAAAGATGATGCCGGTCGGGCGCTTCGTCTGCTGATAGCGCAGGTCGTCCTCGGCGGCGGCAGTGTAGGTCCGGATGCGCAGGGACGGGTCCGAGATCAGCGTTTTCAGCCGCGCGATCACGGCCTCGGGCCGGGCGCCGGGCCGCAGGGTCAGAAGGATGTGGTCGGGCGCGGCGGAGGCGCGGGCGGGAAAAAGCGACAGGAACGTCTGGTCCGACACCAGCATGTAGCCATCGCCGCCGAACCCGCCGCCACCAGCGAAGGTGGCATAGGCGGTGACGGTGCGGCCCTGCGTTTCGAAGGCCAGCGGCGACTGCGGGCGGATCGCGGCGGCCTCTTCCTTGCCCAGACCGCGCGCCAGACGGTCGAGGATGGCCGCGTCCTGCACCTGCAACAGCCCGATATCGCCGGCGATTTCCGCAGACAGAAAGCCCGGTTTCGCGGGATCGACGCCGAAGGTCGTCAGGCTGATGTCCTTCTCGCCCCGGTCCCAGGGCACATTGGCGATGAAAAGCCCCGTGCCGTCGGCCACGTCCGGATCGGCCATCGCCTGCAACAGCCATTGCCGCGCGACATTGCCGCCATCGGCCAACGCGTTCGCGTCGCCGGCCGAAATCATCACGTCAGCCTGAAAAAAATCGTAGGGCCGCAGGGTCGCCGCGCCCATCGAGTTCATGATGCCCAGTTGCACGAAGACCAGCACATTGGCGAAGGCCACGCCCGCCAGCGCCGCGGCAAAGCGGGTGCGGTTGTGCGACAGTTGCAGCCAGCCGATCGGCAGCCGCCCGAACAGTGCTTGCAACAGGCGGCTCACGGCGTGCCCCGCGCCGTGGTGTCGATCCGTGCGATGACCTCGAGATTGGTGAAGCGCGCCGCAAGCCCCGACGAGGCCGCATCAAGCGCGACCAGAACCCGGATGACGCGGGCGTCCTTGTTTTCGGCGGCGTCGTCGGAAATCAACCCCTGCCGCCCCACGGTCAGGCCAAGGCTTTCCACCCTGCCCTGCAGCGTGGTCCCAAGCGCGGCGGCGACCAGTTCGACGGCCTGGCCCTCGCGCACGGAACCGATCCGGTCCTGCCAGACTTCGACCTCGGCCATCATCTGGCCGGTGTCGCCCATATCCATGATGCCCTGCGCGGGCGGGCGCTGGCCGGGTGTCGCATGGATGTCAAGGACCGTGCCCGCGATCGGGGCCACGACCTCGGCCCGGGCCATGTCCAGCCGCGCGCGCTCCAGATCGGCGCGGGCGGCCTCGACATTGCGGGTCGCCACGATCACGTCGGGCTGATCGTCCAGCGCGACCGCCGAAAACCGTTTCAGCGTCGCCTCGGCCCGCGCCACGGCCAGTTTCGCGCCCTCGGCCGCGGTGCGGACGGAATCGAGCGTGGCCTCGGTCGCCACAGCGCGGGAAAAAAGTTCTTCCGTCCGGGCCAGCGTCGCCCCCGCCTCGGACGCGTTCGCCACGGCCTGATCAAGCGCCGCCTGCGCCTCGTCCCGGCTGGCCTGAACGGCGGCGCGGGTCTGCATCAGCGTGGCCTCGCGCACGGCGAGGTTCGCCTCGGCCATCAAAACCGCGCCTTCCAGCGCCGTGGCATTGTCAAGCCGCGCCAGAACCGCGCCCTTTTCCACCCTGTCCCCGACCGAGACAAGGATTTCGGCCACCCGCGCATCCCCCGCGCCATAGGGCGCCGCCACGACCGAGACATCGCCGCGCGGCATCACGCGGGCCAAGCCGACGACATCGGTGGGCAGCATGGTTTCGGCCATCTTCGGCGGCAGGTCGATTTCGGGCGGGAGCGCAATGGGCGCATCCGACCCGGCACCGGGTTGCAGGCCGGTCAGGGCATAGAACTTCTGCAAACCCGGCGGCTGGAAATAAAGGCCGAGCACCGCGCCCGTGAACATGAAGACCGGGATCAGCAGAACCAGCAGATAGCGCTTGCGGAACCAGCGGCGCTGCGCGGATTTCGGGCCGGTATCCAGCGGCAGGTCAAGCGGCAGGTCTGTCTTGGCAGGGTCGGTCATCAGTGTCTTTCGCTTCTTCTTTCGCCGCTCTTGCGCGGCCGCTTTGGTCGGGTCATCGCCCGCGCTTTTCACGGCCCGCACATGGTTGTGCGGACACGCATCCTGAACGCCGCAGCGCCGTGGTTCCGTCGGCACGGTCCCGATCCGGCCCAGGGCGCCCATTGCGGCGCAGGCGACCGGCTCCGTGAAAACGATACCCCCGCCCGCGCGACAACATATGCAAAATAGCGCATATGATGGGCGTGGGCTTTGACATCTGTCAAGTCCAGGCGCCGACCGGGCGCGCTGCGACCCTGTCAGAGCCCGTCTGGCACTCGGGGCCTGCGCCAGCAACGCGACGCAGGGTCACGCCCCTGCAGATCCACAACGCCCGGTCCCGCAGATCACGGACCGGACAGGACCATGGTTCCGTGCCCCGCCCCTGCTTGAGATATCCCGGCGCGCGGATATGCTGCCCCGATGATCCACCGATCGCCCAAACCCTGCCCCGGCTCGCCCGGTCGCGCTGCGAAAGCCCGGTCGCGTCCGGCCATGCCGCCGTTCCGGGATGCCCCGGACCGCCACCGGCCAGGGGTCGCGTGACCGGATGCTGGCGCTGTCCGGCCTGTTCGCGGCGGCCTTTCTTGCCGCCACGCTGATCCCCGCGCAGTCCGAGGCGGTTCTGGTCGCGTTGATCGTTGCGGGCGGGCACCCTCTGTGGCTGCTGCTGACCGTCGCGACGGTGGGCAATGTGCTGGGTTCGGTCGTCAACTGGGTGATCGGACGCTTCATGATGCGCTTTGCCGGGCATCCCCGCTTTCCCTTTTCCGAAACGCAGGTCGCGCGGGCGCAGGGCTGGTATGGCCGCTGGGGATGGATCAGCCTGTTCGGCGCGTGGCTGCCGGTCGTGGGTGACCCGCTGACGCTGGCCGCCGGCCTGATGCGCGAGCCGCTCTGGCGGTTCCTGATCGTCGTCACGCTGGCGAAGTTCGGGCGATATGCGGCCCTTGCCGCCATCACGCTTGGCGCTGCGGGCTGACGCTCGGCCGCCGGTCGGGCCGCCCCCCTATCACGGTAGCGACAGGCCCGGCTCGGCGCAGCGATAGGGCCGCCCGTCCGGCAGGACGCAGAGCCGCTGAAAGAAATCGCCGGACAGTCGGGCTGACCCCCGCAACAGATGCCCGCGGTCCTCGCGGTCAAGATAGTCGCTGCAACTCGACAGGTAGTAGAGTTCGCGCCGTTCCTGCCCGGCATACCACTGCGCAAAGGCCAGAGCCGCAGCCGCGGGAAGGTCCGCCCCCGCCTCTGCCGCGGCCGCGAACTGCGCGGCGATGTCGGCCTGTTGCGGCCAGGCGGCCAGCGCCTCCCATGCGGTTGCATCGCCTTTGGCACGCAGTTGCCATGCCAGAAGCAGGCTGACCGCGCTGGCATCGGCTTCAAGCGCATAGGTCGCGCGGGAATTGTCGAGAGGTGTAAGATCGTTGGCCGGACAGAAGCCGCGCAGAAGTTGATCGAGATGGCGCAACTCGTGCAGCAGGATGCCCCGCCGCAGCGAAACCGGAACGCGCAGGTCGATCACGATCCGCGGCCCTTCGACATCCAGATACCCCCTGGCCCCGAACAGCCTTGTCGAAAGGCACAGGTCCGGCGCGACGGTTCTTAGCGCCTTTTCCATCGAAGGGGCCGCGGCCAGAACCGGTTCGACCCAGAGCGCCAGCGCGGCAAGTTCGGGGATGGCGGCCTGTTGCGCGGCTGCGGCGTCCCAGGGGGCTGGCAGGCAGGCGTCGCCGGCTTCTGCCTCGACCGAAAAAAGCGACAGGCATGCGACGGCAAGGGCCGCGCGGCTAAGGGCCGACACCGACGCCAGAAAACGGAACGGCGATCCGTTGGCGGTCATGGCGTTCCTCCGACTAGCATCCCAACATGCCCGAGCCATCCGGCGGGGGCAAGCACCGGGACCGGACAGGCCTTGGCGCATCCCGAGGCCGGGACAGCAGTTTCGGAAGTCAGGGTTCCGGCACTGGGGGTTCCGGCACTGGGGGTTCCGTTACTGGGGGGGCCGGAAAGCGGCGCGCGGATCGTCAGGCGGCCTTGTAGCTGGCAAAGACCCGGGTCCGGCCATCGCGCAGGATCAGGTGAACGTCATAGGCGTCGCGTTCATCCTCCGGTCCCATGCCGGGTGCGCCATAGGGCATGCCGGGCACCGCAAGGCCGACGGCGTCGGGGCGTTCCTCCAGAAGGCGGCGGATGTCCGCAACCGGAACATGGCCTTCGATCACATAGCCCTCGATCCGGGCGGTATGGCAGGAGGCCATCGACGGGGGGATGCCGTTTTCCCGCTTGAAGGCCTGCAGCGCATCTGCACCGAGGTGTTCGGTCGTCACGCCAAACCCCTCTTGCGCAAGGATGTCGATCCATGCGCCGCAGCAGCCGCAATCGGGGTCCTTCACGACATGGATCGCGGGGGCGGCGGCACGGGCAAGGGCCGGGGCAGCTCCGGCCAGGATCACGGCGGCTCCACCGACAAGAAGGTGGCGACGGGATACGAGGGGATGGTTCATGATGGTCTCCTTCGCGGTGCCGGTTCGGGCAAGGCGTTCATAGCAGGGAACCACCAAAGCCGACCGGACAAAAGTCAAGCCCGCGTGAAGAGTGCATGATCGGGCGGGCCGGATCGGGTGGGCCGTTCGCCTCAGGCAGCGCCCGCCCCCGTCAGCCCGACAGGCCCGGTGCGCGGGGTTCCGGGCGCGTCATTCCCTCGGGCGCGATGCGCAGGGCACGCAGCGCGTTCAGGATCACGGCAACGTCTATCGCCTCCTGGATCAGCGCCCCCTGGACGGGGTTGAGATGGCCAAGCGCCGCCGCGATCATCCCCAGAACCGAAAGGCCGATGCCCACAACCACGCTTTCCAGTGCGATCCGCCGCGACCGGCGCGCGACCTCGACACCCGGCGCGATCCGGTCGACCCGGTCGACAAGAAGCACCACGTCAGCCGCCTCGGCGCTGGCCGCGGCACCGCGCGCGCCCATGGCAACGCCGACATCCGCCGCCGCGAGTGCCGGGGCATCGTTGACGCCGTCGCCCACCATCATGACGGGGCCGTTCTTGCGTTCGCTCAGGACCAGCAGGACCTTCTCGTCCGGCGTCAGCCCCGCCCTTATGCCATCAAGGCGCAGGCCACGGACGACGCGGCGGGCGACCTCGGGCCGGTCGCCGGTGGCCAGCAGGATGCGGCCGATCCCTTGCCGCCGCAGGTGATCCAGCATGTCGCCCGCCCCTTCGCGCAGGGGGTCGGACATCACCAGATGACCGGCGAGGCGGCCGTCCACGGCCACGGCCACCATGACCGATCCCGCCGCCAGTTCCGGATGATCGCCCGGACCGCGGCCGACGCGCTGCGCGACGAACCGGTCGCCGCCCAGGATCACCTGCCGCCCGTCGATGAAGCCGATGACGCCCTCGCCGGGGATTTCGGCGACGCCCACGGGGATCGGCAGGGTCAGGCCACGGTCTTTCGCGGCGGCAACGATGGCCTGCGCGACAGGATGCTTCGAGGCCTGATCCAGCGCCGCGGCAAAGCGAAGGATGTCTTCCGGCGCCATCCGATCTTGTCCCACGCCCGCGCCGTCGCCCGAACCGGCGCCTGCTCTGGCGCCCGCACTGTCGATCGACACGATCTGCGGCCGCCCGTCGGTCAGGGTGCCCGTCTTGTCGAGGATCAGGGTGCGGATGCGGGCCATCGCCTCCAGAGGCCGCGCGCCCTTCACCAGCACCCCGAAATGCGCCGCGCGCGACAGCCCCGCGACCAGCGCGACCGGCACGGCGAGGATCAGCGGGCAAGGCGTGGCCACCACCAGCACCGCCACCGCACGGATCGGATCGCCCGTGAACCACCATGCGGCAAAAGCCAGCGCGACGGTGACGGCGAGAAACCCCAGCGACCAGCGGTCGGCCAGACGCGCCATCGGCGCCTTCGATGCCTGCGCCTCCTCCACCAGCCGCACGATCCCGGCGTAGGTGCTGTCCTTCGCCTCATGCGTGGCCTCAAGGTCGAAGGCCTCGCCCGCGTTCGTCGAACCGCTCATCGCACCGGCGCCGCGTTCCAACCGCACGGGCAGGGATTCCCCGGTCAGCGCCGATGTGTCAAGGAAGGCCGTCTGCGACAGGATCAGCCCATCGACCGGCACGACATCCCCCTGCCGGATCAGCAGACGGTCACCGGGGGCAAGGTCATCCAGCGACACCTCTTCCAGCCCGCCGTTGCGGTGGCGGGTGGCGGTGCGCGGCACGCGGGACAAGAGATCGCGCATCTCGCGGCGGGCGCGGCCTTCGGCATAGGCTTCCAGAAAGGTGCCACCCGAATACATCACGGCCACCACCGCCGCGGCCAGCGTCTCGCCGAAGGTCAGCGCCGCCGACATCGACAGCGCGGCCACGATATCAAGGCCTACCTCGCCCCGCGCAACGCTGCGCAGGATCTCTGCGACGAGGGCCGCCAGAACGGGGACGACGCCCGCGAACCAGACCGTCTGCGCAACCGCGCCCCGCCCGCTGAGACTGAGCGCCAACCCGCCCGCAAGACCGGCAAGCGCGATGGCAAGAAGCAGTGTCTTGAAACGGTCCGTCGCTGCGGTGTCCAAGGTCTAGCCTCCAGTGGTCGGGCCGCCTGCCGTGGCCCTGCCCGCGAAAATCCGGCCCACCGGCCGACCTTGCACGCCCCCCTGTTCATCGCGCAGCAGGAACAGCGCATCAAGGCCGATCTGTCCGGCCATCCGCGCCCCTTCGGTCGCACCGGCGACCATCAGCGCCGTCGCCCAGGCATCGGCCTCGGCGCAGGTGGCCGCGACCACGGTAACCGAGGCGGGCGAGGCGACCAGCGGTGCGCCCCGCCTCGGATCCATCGTGTGCGACAGCGGGCGACCCTGCACGATGACCTGATGGCGGTAGTCTCCGGATGTGGCCACGGCAGCGTCCTGCAGGGTCAGGATGGAATGGGGCGCCCGTCGATCCGGATCGGGGGCCTCCACCGCGATGGTCCAGGGCCGCCCCTCAGGGCGCAGGCCCATGGCGCGCATCTCGCCGTCGATGCCCACAAGGGCGTTGGCGATGCCATGCCCGGCCAGAACTTCGGCCAGCCGGTCGACGCCGTGGCCCTTGGCGATCCCGTTCAGGTCAAGGACAAGCGGCGCGGACTTGCGGACGCGCGAACCGTCGATCTGAAGCAACTCGTGGACGGGACGACGCGCGGCATCGAGGGCCGCACGGATGGCCTGCGGATCAGCCGCGCCGGGGCCGAACCCCCAGGCCGTCACCGCATCGCCCATCCCGATGTCGAACGCCCCGCCCGAGGCGCGGCCAATTTCCAGCGCCATCGCCAGGACCCGCGCCAGATCGGGCGGAACCTCAACCCAGTCGCCCACCGGCGCCCGGTTCAGCGCCATCAGGTCGCTCGTGGGCTTCCAGGTGGACATCTGGTTGTCCACGCTGTCCACCGCCGCCTGCAGCGCAGCCGACAGGGTCACCGGGTCCGGGCCGTCATCGGGCGCCGCGAAATAGAGCGCCGACCAGCGGGTGCCCATCGTCGGCCCGTTCAGGGCGTGGCGGATCGGGTCAGTAGAGGTCTTCGACATAGCGCCCCTCGGCCTTCAGCATGGCGGGTGTGAGGCCCACGGGCAAAAGGATTTCATCCAGGGCCTGCGCGACGCCTTTCGCCATGTCGCGGCCACCGCAGACCATCACCCTGGCCCCACCGGCCAGCAAGGCCGCGACCTGCACCGCCTCGGCGCGAAGGGCATCCTGCACATAGCCGGGCCGCTCGCCGCGCGATACGGCCGTGACGAGACGGGAAAGCCGCCCCTCGGCCCGCCATCGGGACAGATCTTCGCGGTAAAGGAAATCGCTGCCGGGATGGCGCATCCCGAAGAACAGATGCATCGGTCGGCGGCGGTCGTTTGCGCGGATGAACCCGACCAGCGGCCCGATCCCGGTGCCCGCCCCGATCAGGATGAGCGGCGCGCGGTCCCGCCCGGCATGGAAATCGGGATTGCGGCGCAGGAAGGCCTGCACCCGGTCGCCGGGTTGGAGCGACATCAGCTGGCCCGAACAAAGGCCGCCGGGAAGTCTGCGCACCACGATCTCGGCAAAGCCGTCACGGCTGCCGGAGGCCAGCGAATAGAACCGTGGAATGGATGACCCTTCGGGCAGGATGCCCAGAAGATCGCCCGCCTGAAACCGCGCCAGGCCCCGGCCCGTCAGCCGCGCCCAAAGGGACGCCTTCGGCAGGGCAAAACGCAGGATCGCGGTCGGGGCCTGCACCTCTGCCCCAAGGTCGCGGCGCGTGGCCAGGGTCAGGCTTTCGGCGGCGGGGCGGCCGGGCCGGTGGTCAAGCTCCAGCGTGATGCCCAGGGCATCGCCAAGCGCCCGGCCCCAGCGCGCGAATTCCTGCGGCGACTGGCGGTCCACCATGTCCAGCGGCAGAAGGGAGGCCCAGCCCATGGCACGGGCGGTCGCCTCCACCTCGGCGGCAAAGGCGCAGAAGGCGGGAAAGCTGCGGTCGCCGAAACCCAGAACGGCCAGCGGGGCGGCCGGAACCTTGGTCAGCCGCGCCAGCCGGTCCAGGAACCCTTTGGCCGAAGCGGGGGCTGCGCCTTCGCCATAGGTGGCGGCGAGGATCAGGAAACGTTCGGCGCAGGGATGGTGCGCAGGGTCGAAGCCTGACATCGGGGCCACATGCACCGATTGACCGGCCTCCCGCAGGGCCCGCGCCAGCGTCGCGGCAAAGCCCCAGGTGCTGCCGCCTTCGGAGCCGACAAGGATCACCGTCCGCGCCCGCGCGGCCGGGGCATTGTCGCGCAGCACGGGGCGGCCCCGCCGCCCGGCCACCCAGATCAGGGCGCCCGTCGCCCCCATCACCGGCACGGCAAGCGCCATGAGACCGAGGATCAGCCCCAGCACCGCCGCCCCCTGGCCGGTGTGCAGCATGTAGATCGTCTCGGACATCCGTTGCCAGGGCGTCGGATCGGCCCATGACAGCAGCCGCCCGGTGCCCTGGTCAACAAGGCCCGTGCCCGCATCGGTGGACAGTGTGAACACGTCCTGCGCATCGCCGGCATAGGGAAAGCCCAGCTTGCGGAAGCTGTCCACCGGGACATCCCGCAGCGCCGCCATCTGGCTGGGGGAAAGTCCGGTCTCGCTGCTGACCGCCGCAGGCGCGGGCGGGCGCAACCCGCCATCGGGCAGAAGATCGAAGGTCGAGGCCGTCATCCAGAGCGCGGTCGACGCCGACAGCATCAGCCCCGGAACGGCGATCCGGGCTATGGCCACATGCAGACGACCGGCCCCTGGCCCGCGCAGGCGGGCGAACCATCTCGTCCAGCCGCCGTTGCGACGCGCCACAAGCGCCGCGCCTGACAGCGCCAGAACCAGCATCGCCGCAGCCCCCGACGCCATGACCAGGCGCCCGGCATCGTCCAGAAAGAGCGACCGGTGCAGGGTGGTCAGCCAGCGTTTGGTCGGATTCGGATCAGCCGGGCCGACATCCGCCCCGGTAGCCGGGTCGATCACCGCCGACCCCGGCTTTCCGCCATCGAACCACCATGCGGTGATCCTGCCCGACGGCGAGCGGCGAATCTCCTCAAGCCCCGGATGCCGGGCAAGGACCAGGCTCGCAAGTTCCGCGACGGTCTGTCCCGCCACGGGTTGTGGTGCCGAAAGTCGTTCGGCCGTGGGAAAGACAGACAGCGCCGCACCGCTGAGCGCAAGGATGGACAGAAGCAGGGCCGCCACCAGCCCCGGCCAACGGTGAAGCACGCGGACCATGAACCAGGCCCTTACCTGTAGGTGAAACTGGCAACGTAACGGCGACCGGCGACCGGCGTGCCCGCGCCTGCGGCGGTCAGGGGCACCGCGATCTCGTTGGGGCTGTCGCGCATGTCTTCGACCGCGGCGTCGATGTGCAGCGTATAGCCCGCATCGAACAGCGCATCCGCCAGATCGAGGGTGATTTCCAAAGACCGCCCCGCGCCGACACTGGCACCGGTGATGCCGTCGATCTGCGCCGGGTCGCCACCGGTGGCGGCATACCAGTCGCTCAGGTGTTCATGGTATTTCGACTTGCCTCCTGCCATCCAGAGGCTGCCCACGTAGCGGCCCGACGGATCGGTGACGTAAAGCACCAGATAGGCACCGTCGCCGCCGTATTCGGTCAGCGTTGTGGTCATGGTGACCGGGCGGGCGATGGCCAGACCCGGCAGGGCCACTGCGGTGGTCAGGGCGGTGGTCAGGGCAAGCGTGGCAAGACGGGATTTCATCGGATGTCCTTTGACTGGAAACGCGGGTTCGGATCGGGCGGGCGAAGGATCGGCCTCCCGGATCAGTTGGTGACGGCCCTGGGGGGCGCACCGTTGCCGAAGAGGCCGTTCGCGGGCGGGGCGACGGTTCCGGCAGGGGCCGGATTTGCGCGGGCGCCAGCGCAATCGTCGTCATCGTCATCGCAATCATCATCGTCGTCGTCGTCGTCATCGTCGTCGTCATGGCTGCGGCGACGGCGGGTGTTGTCGTCATCGTCGTCGTCATCATCGTCGTTACCGCTGATGCGGATCAAGGGTGCCGCGTTCCCCGCGTCTGCGAACATGGCGGCGCAAAGGCCGGCGGTGCAGAAACCGGACGGATCGCCCGTCCCGCGCATGGCGGCCAAGGCGGGTAGGCCAAGTGCGCCGACAACGGCGGTGGTGGCTAAAAGAACGGCGAAAGTCGATTTCATCTCGGGTTCTCCTTTCGTGGATGGGCCGATCCTGATCCGCCCGGCTGATCGCTTGCTGACGGCGGCGCGGGATCTGCTTCAGCCTGCCGTCAGGAAAACCGCGCCTCGATCCGGCGCGCCGGGACGCGGAACGGGTGGGCTCAGCGCAACTCGAAGGCTTCGCAATGGTCGCGGCGGGGGGATTTCCCCATCTCCCGCAGGCCCGCAAGGATCGAGGCGCGCAGGGCGGTCGGCCCGCAGAAGAACAGTTCGGACTGCGCGATGTCGAAGGGCACCATGGCCGCCAGCCGCGCCGCGGTCAGGCGCCCGTCGGTCTTGCTAGCCACGACCTGGACCGTCAGGCCCGGATGACGATCCGCGATGGCCTTCAGGCGTCCGGCGGCAAAGGCCTCGTCCGGGGTGGCCACGGCCCAGACCAGCGCGATCTGCTGCCGGTCGGTTTCGACAAGGGACTCGGCCCAGGCAAGGAAGGGCGTGATCCCGATCCCGCCTGCCAGCCAGACCTGACGCGGGACCCGGCGACGGAACAGGAAGCGGCCATACGGCCCCTCGACCCGCAGGCCCTGCCCCGGAACAAGGCGTTCCGGCAGGCGCGATGTCCAGTCGCCGAGCGCCTTGATCCCGAAGCGGAGCCGTCCGTCGCCATGCGGGGCCGCGGCGATGGTGAAGGGATGCGCCTCGGCCATGCCGGCATCGGGGGCCGAGACGAAGGCGAACTGACCGGGGCGCCAGCGCATCGGGCGTCCGGTCGGGCGCAGGATGATCTCGGTCGTGGTGCCGTGACGGTCGATCCGGTCCAGCACATGGGCCCTGGGCCGCAGGACGAGCGCCACGAACTGGGTGAACAGCCATGCGGCCAGCCCGGCCAGGCTGAAGGCATTCAGATAAAGCCCAAGCGCGGGGTCGATTCCGGCGGGCTTGTCGATGGCCAGCTGGTGAAAGGCGGCGATGGCGAACAGCAGCCCGGTGAAGCGGTGCGTGAAGCGCCACAGAGGCCAGGGCAGTTCCAGCCGGGTGAACGGGATGCGCTTGATCCAGGACAGCAGGATCAAACCGATGAATCCGTTCAGGGCAAATTCGCCCACATCCCCGGCAAAGTCGCCCAGATCGGTTTCGCGCACGAAATCCTCGACCTCGGGTTCGATCATGTTGTGCGCGATCATCAGGGCCAGTGCCGCGATGCCCAGCCATTTGTGCAGCCGGTACATCCGGTCCAGCCCGCCGCACAGCGGTTCGGCCACAGGGGGCCGGGCGGCCAGGATCAGCGCAAGGCCCATGGCAACGATGGACGCGGCACCGAAGGCAATGCCAAGCGCCGTGTCCACGCGATAGGGCGCATAGGCCGCAAAGCCAAGGACGGCTCCGGCCATCACCGCCAGGGCGGCAAGACCGGGCCCGGCGAGGTTCAGCCGCACCCACGGTGCGAACGCCGCGCCCCGGACGCCCGCACCGGCGGGCCTGCCGCCACGGGCGGCCTGCACGTCAGTCATCGTCCCTGACCTCGCGTTCACGTTCGCGTTCGCGTTCGCGGACGGGCGGGGCCTCGCCATCATCGTATTCGAGTTCGATGATCCGCAGCGTGCCGGGGTCGACCTTGGCCTCGATCGCGCGGCCCGTGGCATCGCGGCCGTCGATTTCATAGCAGCCGTCGTCGATCTTGATGCGCCGCACCGTCCAGCCCTGTTCGGCGGCAAGGCCCGCGACCGCCTCGCGCGGTTGCCAGTCTGCCATGGGGACGTAACAATCATCATCGGCAAAGGCCGCCCCGGCGGGAAGACCCGCGAGGAAAGCAAGAATTGTCAGTGTCTTTCGCATGGGCCACACTCCGTGTCAGGGCCTGTCCGCAGGAAGTGATGCCGGTGAAACCTTACAGGAGCCTGAAGCCCGCTTTCCGTCCGCTTCAGGCCCTTGTCAGGCAGTCCCGTCAATCGGGGCGCGAACCGAACCGAGCCGAGGGAACGATGTGAACCATGCGAATCCTGCTGATCGAGGATGACACCGTCCTGGGGGCCGCCGTGCGCGATCAGGTCGCCGCCGATGGCCATTCGGTGGATTGGGTGCAGCGGCTCGACGCGGCGGGGGATGCCCTGGCGGGCGCGGCCTTCGACCTTGTCCTTCTGGACCTGATGCTGCCCGACGGAAGGGGCATCCCCTTCCTGCGCCGGCTGAGGACGCGGGGCGATGTGACGCCGGTCATCATCCTGACGGCGCTCGACCAGATCAGCGACCGGATCGAGGGGCTGAACGCCGGGGCCGACGACTATCTGGTCAAGCCGTTCGATCTGGCGGAACTGTCCGCCCGCATCGGATCGGTCGCGCGGCGTTATGCGGGCAACCCGAACCCGATCGTTGCGCACGGGCCTCTGGAAATCGATCTTGCCGCCCGCAGCATCCACCGCGACGGTCGCCCGGTGACGCTGACCGCGCGGGAATGGGCGCTGTTCGAGGCGTTCCTGTCCCGTCCGGGCCAACTGCTTTCGAAGGCGCAGCTTGAAGACAAGCTTTATGCCTTCGATGCCGAGGTCGAAAGCAACACGATCGAGGTTCACGTCAGCCGCCTGCGCAAGAAACTCGGCGCAGGGATCATCGAGACGGAACGCGGCCTCGGGTATCGGCTGGGGCGCGGATGAGGGCGCCGCGAAGCCTTCAGGGGCGGCTGGGGCTGTGGCTGGGCCTGGCGCTGACGCTGGTCTGGATCACAGCGGCCAGCCTGACGGCCCTGATCGCACGGGCCGAGATGGAAGAGGTTTTCGACGCCGCCCTGCAGGAAACGGCGCAGCGTATCCTGCCGCTGGCCGTGATCGACATCCTGAACCGCGAGGAAGAGGGCATCAGCCAGCGCCTGTCCGCGATCCGCGCGCATGACGAGTTCTTCACCTACGTCGTGCGCGACGACCGGGGGCGTGTCCTTCTGCAATCCCATGCCGCCGATCCGGCGATCTTTCCGGCCTGGGACGGGATCGGCTTTCGGCAGACCGCGACGCATCGGATGTTCAATGACGAGGCCGTGCAGGGCACGATCCGCATCACGGTGGCCGAACCCCTGGACCACCGCGCCAGGGTCGCGCGCGAATTGCAGATGGGCCTTGGCCTGCCGCTTCTGATCGTGCTGCCGGTCGCGCTTCTGGTGATCGCCCTGGGGGTCAGGGCCAGCCTTGCACCGCTGCGGCAATTCCGCGACGGGCTGGCCGCGCGGGGCGCGCGCGATCTGAGCCCGGTGGCCTTGACCGGCCTGCCCTCCGAGGTCGCCCCGGTGGCAGAGACGATGAACGGCCTTCTGTCCCGCCTGTCCGCCGCCTTCGAGGCCGAACGCAGCTTTGCCGCCAACGCCGCGCACGAGTTGCGCACGCCCCTGGCTGGGGCCATCGCGCAGGCGCAAAGGTTGCAGGCCGAAACCGGGGACTCCGTGGCGAGGACCCGCGCGGGCGAGATTGAGGCGACGCTGAAGCGCCTGACACGGGTGTCCGAACGGCTGATGCAACTTGCCCGTGCGGAGGGCGGGCGGCTTCGGCTGGACAGGGCAAGCGATATCCGCCCCGTGCTGCGGCTGGTGCTGGACGACATCGCCCGCCAGCAGGATGGGGGCCGGCTGATCCTGTCCTTTCCGGAAACGCCGGTGCTGTCGGACCTCGATCCCGATGCCCTTGCCATCCTTCTGCGCAACCTGACGGAAAACGCGCTGCGGCATGGCCGGGCGGACGGCCCGGTGAGCGTTACGCTGACCGCGGATGGCGCGCTGGTGGTCGAAAACGAAGGCCAGGTCATTCCGCCCGAGGCCCTTGAGGGGCTGACCGGCCGCTTCGTGCGGGCAGGCACCGAGCCGGGCAGCGGCCTTGGCCTCGCGATCGTGACGGCCATTGCCGAACGCAGCGGCGCCACACTTCGGATCGCCTCGCCCCGTCCGGGGCGGCAGGATGGCTTTTCCGTCCGTTTCGTCCTTCCGGCCGCGCGGGCCTGAAGCGCCCGCCCGAGTGCGGGAAGATCGGGCCAACGCCGCCGTCAGATCAGCCGCGCAAGGACAGCCGCGACGAACCCACCCGCGACCAGCAGCATCAGCCCCACCGCCAGCGATCCCAGATCCTTGGCATCCCGCGCCATTTCGGACCATTCGGGCGAGATGCGGTCGGTCAGCACCTCGATGGCGGTGTTCAGCGCCTCGACCACCAGGATCAGCGCCAGAAGCAGCAGGGCCGTCAGCCAGTGCCACGCCTCTGCCCCGCGCCAGAGAAAGGCCAGCGCGACAAGCACCGCGCCGCCGATTTCAAGCCGCGCGGCGGTTTCGGCCCAAAGCCTTTTGAACCCGGCCAGCGAATAGCTGGCGGCATCCACCACATGCAAAAGGCCCTTTCGCGGCGGAATGACCTTCCGGTCCGGGTCTCCGCGATCCCCCGCCATCAGCTTGCCCTCTGGATGCGGCAACCGTCCGTCAGGTCCAGCGCCGGGTCACGCGCCGTCGTCGTGACATCCAAAAGGCCGAGGATGCTGTGAAACAGGTTGTCGTGACTGGCCGGGGCGCGGGCCTTGTCGCCAAGGCAGGCTGCGTCCAGCCCCATCGTCCGCCGGAAACCCTCGCCAAGCCACATGACCATCGGCACCCTTGTCTGGGTCTCGGGGGCCATGAACAGGGGCGCCGCGTGCAGGTAAAGCCCGCCCTCCCCCAGCGACTCGCCATGATCCGAAAGAAAGACCATCGCGGCATCCGCCTTGTCGCTGGCCGCAAGCATGTCGATCGTCCGCGCCAGGACCCGGTCGGTTTCCAGCACCGCGTTGTCATAGGCATTCACGATCCCGGCAACCTCGCATTTGGCGAATTCGGCGGTCCGGCAATCCGGGGTGAAGACGGCCTGATCCTGAGGATAGCGCAGGAAATAGGCCGGACCGTGATTGCCGATCATGTGCAGCACGAGGACCGTATCCTGCGTGATCGTGTCAAGCGTCCGTTCGATCAGGGGCAGGAACACCCGGTCCGTGCATTCGACGGCACAGGCTTCGGGGTCGAGCGTGGCATCGACCCGGTCCCATCCGGTGCGGGTCGCGATCTTCTGGTCGCCGGTGTTGTTGTCCACCCAACGCACCGCAAACCCCGCGCGCGCCAGCACGTCCAGCAGGTTTTCCTGCGACAGGAACCGGTCCCGCGAATAGCCTGCCTGCGCCAGGGGCGAGAACATGCAGGGCAGTGAAACGGCGGTCGAGGTGCCGCAGGCGCCGACATCGGGGAAGTTGATCACCTCGCGGCGCGCCAGTTCGGGTGTCGTGTCGCGGGCATATCCGTTCAGCCCGAAGTTCTGGGCCCGCAGCGTTTCGCCCACGAACAGCACCAGCAGAACGGGCTTTTCCGCACCGGCCAGATGCGGGCCCGGCCTTGCGTCGGGTCCGACCGGATGCAGTACGGCGGCCTCGGCGGCGAACTGTTGCTTGCCATAGCGGGCAAGCGCCCCGATCGTCGCCCCCGGCTGATACGAGGCCATCAGTTCCTTGCGTTCGCGCAGCACGGCCGAAAAGGTCTTGAAATCGGCAAACAGCCCGCCCGCGAGGACGGCGAAGGACAGCGCCACCCCCAGCGGCCAGCGCCACAGGTGATGCCAGCGCGATACCCTGTCGATCCGCGGCCAGAACACCAGTGCCGCGGGCAGGACCCCTGTCAACACGATGGTGCCCGCCGCCGCGGGCGTGACCAGATGGCGCGATTCGGTGACTGTCGTTTCGAAGACGTTGCGCACCATCTCGCGGTCGATCAGCACCCCGAAGCTCTGTTCAAAGTGATTGGCCGCGGCCGCGATCAGGATCAGCGCGGCCGCCACGGGTTTCTGCAACCGGCCGGGGCCGAAGAATTCCAGCGTCAGCACCGTCAGCGCGAAGATGGCCAGCGCGAACAGGGCCATCCGGGCCGGGCTGTCGCCCAGAATATCGGCCAGACGCTGCCAGAACCCCGTGTTCAGCGCGGCCATGATGTAGCTGGCCACGGCAAGGTTGAGGCCAAGCTGCGAAAGTGTCGGGCGGAAAAGCCTGACGGGGGCAATGTTCGTATCGGTCATCTGTCCTGTTGCGGCCGGTCTGCCGCCTGCTCGGGTTATCGTCGCCCCCCTTTGGCGCGCCGAACCTTGCAGCAGGCTTACAGCGCCCCCTCGCGCCGGATGTCGTGCCGGGATAGAAAGGGCCATGCGCCTTCTTCTGGTCGAGGACACAGCCGAACTTGCCCGATCCGTCCTGCAGTTCCTGCGGGCCGAGGGACATGCCGTGGACCACGCCCCCGATGCCGCGACGGCGATCGAGGCGATGGCGGTGGCCGACTATGCCTGCGTGATCCTGGATCTGGGCCTGCCCGACGGGTCCGGGCTTGACCTGCTGAAGACATGGCGCCGGGCCGGCAGGCGCACGCCCGTCCTGATCGCCACCGCCCGCGACCAGATCAGCGACCGGATCGCCGGGCTGGACGCAGGGGCCGATGATTATGTGGTCAAGCCCTTCGATCTGCACGAACTCGCCGCCCGCATCCGTGCCCATGCCCGGCGCGGTCAGGGGGCGCCCGAAAGTCGGGTCGAGATCGCCGGGCTTGAGGTGGACCGCGCGGCTGCCCGCGTCTGGCGCGATGGCGGCGAAATCCGCCTGACCTCGCGGGAATGGGCGCTGTTCGACGCGCTTCTGGGGGCGCGGGGGCGCGTGCTGCCGAAACCCGCGCTGGAGGAGGTGCTGGAGGGCTTCGATGCCGTTATCGAGGGCAACGCGGTCGAGGTCTATGTCTCGCGGCTGCGCAGCAAGCTTGGGCAAGGCGTGATCGAGACGCGCCGGGGCCTGGGGTATATCCTGCCATGACAGCGCGCGCCCGTCCCTGGTCCTTGCGCCGGCGCCTGACAGGGGGTGTGCTGGCGCTGGTGCTGGGTGGATGGATCGCCACCGTCGTCCTTTCGGCCTTCGTGCTGGAACACGAGATGGACGAGATGTTCGACGAAGAGCTGCGGGCCCTGGTCGAAACGACGGTCCTGTATCTCGACACGGCGCAGGGGGGCTCGATCCCGCGCACGCTGGGGGTGGAAACGAACGACGGCGAACGCGTGCTGCGCATCCTTTCGCCCGGACGCGCCGCCGCGCCTGCGCCATGGCCCGCGCTTGCGGGCGATGGGTTCCATGACGCGCCCGGCTGGCGCATCCTGCGCATCAGCGCCGAGGGTGTGGTGATCGAAGCCGCCCACGCCACCACATGGCGGCGCGAAGAGATGCTGGAGGCGGCCTCGGCCTTCCTCGCGCTGGCGGTTCCGCTGATCGTGCTTCTGCTCTGGGGTCTCAGCCGGATCGTGACGAGGACGACGGCACCCGTGGTGCGGCTGGCCGACGAGGTCGCGTCGCGCGGCCCGGATGACCTGTCCCCGACGGGTGCTGACGGGCTGCCGCAAGAGCTTCGCCCCCTGGCCGCCGCGCTTGACGCCTACCTCGCCCGGATCGGGGCGCTGCGGCAATCGGAACGCGATTTCATCGCCAATGCCGCGCATGAACTGCGCACGCCGCTGGCCGGGCTGCGCAACCGGCTGCTCCTGTCCTCCGATCCCGAGGCGCAGGCGACCATCGGCATGGTCGATGCGCTGACCCGGCGGGTCGAACGGTTATTGCAGGTGTCGCGGCTTGAGGCGGGGCTTGGCCTGGGCCGGGGGCCTGCCGACCTGATCCGCATCCTGCGGTTGCTGGTCGACGAACTGGCCCCCCGCGCGGGCCATGCGATCCGGCTGGACGACTCGGACCTGGACCGGCTGGAAGTCGCGGCAGACCCGGACGCGCTGGCGATCCTCTTGCGCAACCTGATCGAGAACGCGCTGGAACACGGCACGGGGGACGTGCGGATCACCGTCCTCGCCGACGGGCGCATGGCGATCGAGAACCCCGCGTCCCGGCCCGACCTGCCCGAGGCACGCTTTGCGCGCGGCCCCGGATCATCCGGCGCGGGCCTCGGGCTTTCGATCGTGGAAGCGCTGGCCAGCGCCATGCAGGTGCCGCTTTCGCGGACGGTGCGCGCGGATCTTGTCCGGTTCGACCTGCGGTTCGATCTGGCCCGCTGACGGGTAGCGGGCAAGATCGAGTGGACAGCTTTCGCTCAGTCCACGACCGTATCCGAAACCGGCACGGCGCGGCGGCGTCTGGTCGGCCGCGACCTGCCCCGGTACTTCGCACAAGGGGCTGTCCGGGCCGCGATAGGGGATATTGCCTTCAAGGTGGTCTGGCGACGGCTGCGCCGCATCGCCCGGGTCAGGTGCACACTCAAAGAATTCGACACCAGATTTCAGGATCGTACCGGATATCGAGCGCCGGAAGGGGACAGCGCAGCACGGCTGCCAGCGCCCCCTTCCAGTCGCCGGGCGGAGATGCCATCAGGCCAAAGCTGGCGGCAAGGTTTGTGTGCCGGCCGATGCTGTTCAATCGAAAAGGTCAATCTCTTCGTTGATCTCGCTGATGACCGAAAGGCGCTGCAGTGCAGGTTCTCCGGCCTGCCCGATATAGGCCACGGCCAGCAACCGCAGAAGGCTTGTCAGCGTCGTATGCGTTGGAACCGCGCCATAGGTCGCGACATGGCTGCCGATGACCAACCGGGAAAAGCGCTGAGCGCGGGCGAGGTAGCGATGGTCCGTCAACGTGATGACGTTCATCCGCGAGGTGCGGGCATAGGCGGTCAGCGCCGACTGGAATTTTGGCCGCGGTTCCAGCGTCAGCAGCAAGAGCACGTCGCGCGGCCCCGTCATCGCCAGGTCTTCGGCCCATGCGCCCGGGCTGGCCGCCAGCATATGCACATCGGGCCGCAGCCGCGCAAAGGTGACGCGAGCAAGACGCGCGAGCCCCTCCTCCGCCCCGAAGCCCATGCACCAGACACGGGGCGCATCCAGGATCAAGCGCGCTGCCTCTGTCAGAAGGTCAGGGCGCATCTCTTCGAATGTGCGGGTCAGGTTCAGCACTTCCAGTTCCAGATGGTCGGCGATCGACCTGCCCAATGCGCCCGGCTCGGCCGCTGTCTGGGAATAGGCGTAGGGCTGGGTGCGGTTCCTCTCTTCGCGCGCCTGGGTTCGGGCTTCGTCGAAATCGGTATAGCCGAGGTTGCGGAAAAACCGCGCGGTCGTGGCCTTGGAGACCCCGGCGAGCGACGAAAGCTCGGTCGCGCTGTGGGTTTCTATCAGCGTCTGATTCTCAAGCAGGAGAACGGCCAAACTTTGCTCGGACTTCGTCAGCCGAGAAATTCGTTCCTGAATTCTGAGCGTTAGCCGCGTCGCCATGTGCCTTTTTGTTGCGCATCTGCGCTCTTGATTTAATGAAACTACCGTTTCAATCTGATGAAACACTGAAACGGCACAGGTCGATCATGTCGAAATCGAAGATCATCCGCCAGCAGATTTGGTCGAAGCTCCACCATGTAGCCAAGCCCGACACGCGGTTTCACCTGAATTTTGCCGAGGTGATCCCCGATTTCGAAGGCTCCGAGACGGCGACCGACCATCTGGTGGCGATGCCGGCTTATCGGGATACGCGTTTCGCCTTCATCACACCGGACAATTGCCTTGTCGATCTGCGCCGCCGAATGATCGCCGAGGGAAAGCCATTCGTGATGTCGACCTACGGGATCTACCGCGGCTTCCTGCTGATGGAACCGGGGATGGTGCCCGAGGGGGCCGAACTCTATGCCGCCTGGCTGGACGGGATGGAGCATTTCGGCAGACCCATCACCCTGGAAGAGATTGCACAGCGGGGGCGGTTCGATTTCATGGTCACCGGGGCTTCGGCGGTGTCGGTGGACGGGGTGCGCTTTGGCAAAGGTCATGGGTTCTTTGACCTTGAATGGGGAATGTTCACCGACCTGGGTCTGGTGGACGAGACGACCCCGGTCGTGGCCGTCGTTCATGACTGCCAGATGGTGCAGGAGACACTGACCCCATCCGAGACAGATATCCTCGTGGACTGGATCGCCACTCCGTCGGGACTGCACAAGGTGGCACGCCGTGCAAAGCGCCCGTCGGGCGTGAAGTGGAACCTGCTGGACCCTCAGCAGATCGCAGAAACGCCGCCGCTGAAGGAGTTGCAGCGGATTCAAGGAATTGCCTGAAGACCCCTTCCCCTTTCCACAAACAACAGGACCGCTGCCATGAGAGTCTCACTGTCCCGCCGTTCGTTCCTATCCGCAGCCGCCGCCACTTCGGCCCTGCCAATGCTGCCGCGCATGGCCCGAGCCGCGTCGCCCCTGACGATGCAGGCGGCATGGATCAACGACGCCGAATTCGCGGGATATTTCCTTGCGATGGATCAGGGGTATTACGCGGCCGAGGGGCTCGATCTGACCTATCTGTCGGGGGGGCCGGATGTGATTCCGGAAAGCACCATCGTGGCAGGGCGTGCCGACCTCGCGCTGACAACGCCCGACACGACGGTCAAGGCGATCACGGATCAGGGCGCGAAATTCAAGATCATCGGCGCGCAATATCAGAAGAACCCGATCGGCATCGTCAGCCTGAAGAAGGCCCCGATCACCAGCCCCGCCGAGATGGTGGGCAAGACCATCGCCGTCCCGCCCGTCAACACGATCAGCGTTGAGGCGGTGCTGGCCGCCAACGGGATCGACCGGGCGAGTGTGAACATCGTGCCTTATGCCTACGACCCGACCCCGCTCATCAAGGGCGAGATCGACGCAAGCCTCGATTTCACGACAAACGTCCCCTACAGCATCGCGCAGGCTGGCGAGGAGGCGACGTCCTTCCTGCTCTATGATTTCGGCTACACGATCTACAACGACACGGTGGTCGTGACCGAGGATGTTCTGGCGGCCAAGCGCAAGGAATTGGTCGCGTGGCTCCGGGCCAGCCGGAAAGGCTGGGACGAAAACTTCATCGATCCCGCCGCATGGCCGCCGAAATGGTCCGAGACCCATTTCGCAGGTACGGGCCGGACGATCGAGAACGAGGTCTACTTCAACACCGCGCAGAAGCCGCTGATGGTCGCCGATGGCGGCATCTTTGCGATGAGCGAGGAAGGCATCGCGGCGAATATCGAGGCGCTGTCCAAGGTCGGCATCAAGGCCACGCGCGACATGTTCGACACGACGCTTCTGGAAGAAATCTGATGACGGCACCCGCAGGGATCGCGCTGTCCGGCCTGTCAAAGACCTTCACGGGTCGAGGCAAGCGGATTGAGGCCCTGCGGGATGTAACCCTGACCTGTCCGCCCGGCAGCTTCACCGCTTTGATCGGGCCGTCGGGTTGCGGCAAGTCCACCATCCTGCGCGCCTCTCTTGGACTGGAGCCAGTTGATACGGGGAGGGTGGAGATCGCCGGACGCCCCCCGGCGCAGGCGACCGCCGCCGGGCTTACGGGCGTCGCTTTTCAGGATGCGGGGCTTCTGCCCTGGCGCAGTGTTTCGCGGAACATCGCCCTGCCGCTGGAGGTTCTGGGGCGGGACGTCGGATCCGCCACGGGCCGCATCCGCGACCTGATCACCCTGGTGGGCCTGAGCGGCTACGAAGACGCCTTGCCCGGCGAGTTGTCTGGCGGAATGCGTCAGCGCGTGGCCATCGCCCGTGCGCTGGTCAGCGAACCGCGTGTCTTGTTCCTCGACGAACCCTTCGGTGCGCTGGACCAGATCCTTCGGCGCCAGATGAACATCGAGTTGCAGCGCATCTGGGCCGAGACCGGGGCGACAACGCTGCTTGTCACCCACGGGATCGACGAGGCGGTCTTTCTGGCCGACCGGGTTGCGGTGATGCAAGCCAACCCGGGACGCATCGTGGAGGTCATCGAAATCGATCTTCCCCGGCCACGGGAACCGTCACTCTTTTCGGCACCGCATTTCCACGAGTTGTGCGACCGGATTGCCGGGGTGCTGCATGGCGGGTGACCTGCGCCGATGGCTGCCCCCCGTCCTGCTGCTGCTGGCGTGGGAAGTCGCCGGGCGGCTGGACCTTGTCGCCTCTGGCGCGCTTCCGGCGCTTTCAGAAATCCTTTCGCGGCTCTGGCAGGACCGGGCGGATTACCCCGCGCATGTGTCGGCAACGCTGGCTGCCTCTGGCCTGGGGTTCGTGATCGGGAATGCTCTGGCCGTGCTGGCGGGTCTGATCTTTGTCCTGTCGCCCGTTACCGAGCGGCTGGCGCGGGGCGTGAACATCGCCATCTTCACCCTGCCCCCCATTGCCATCGCGCCGATCCTGACGCTGACGCTGGATGGCATGACACCACGGATCGTTCTGGCGGCTCTGGGTGTCTATTTCGTCACCATGCAGGCGACGGTGACGGGCCTGACGCAATATGACAGTCGCGCGGCTGATGTGGTGCGTGCCTATGGCGGCGGTCGCGGCGCGGTGCTGCGTCTGGTGCGGGTGCGGGGCGCGGTTCCGGCGATCCTTTCCGGATTCCGTGTCGCGGCCCCCAATGCCGTTCTGGGCGCGATCCTTGCGGAATTCGGTGGAGGCGGGCGGTTCGGTCTTGGCGCCTACCTTCTTGGTTCCCTGGGCCGCGGAGAGCCGGACCGGCTCTGGGGGATCGGGTTGGCCGCGACACTGATCGCCGGGCTTTCCTATGCTGTCTTCGCGGTGATCTCGCGACGGATGCTGGGCGCATCGCTCTCGCTGAGCCTGAATCCCGCCGGACCGGAGGCAGAGGCAGGCGGACGGATGTCGCCACTGATCGGTCTGGGGGCGGTGGCGATGCCCTTCGTGCTTTGGTGGGTGATCCTCTGGGTGATGCGGGTGCCCGAGATGCTTGGCAAGACGCCTTGGGGGGTCTTCGACTACCTGTTCCTTGCCGAGGGTGCACCGGTGGCTCGCGAGCGGCTTCTGGCGGCGCTGGCCGAGACGCTGCCCATCACGCTGGCGGGCATGGCGGCGGGACTGGCATTTGCGTTCGGCCTTGCCGTCGCAGGACGGCTGACGCCGACCTTCACGCGGGTTTTCCTGCCCGTTGCAATTGTCACGCAGACGATGCCCCTGGTCGCGCTCACGCCTCTTCTGGTGCTGTTGCTTGGGCGGGGCACCGCGGTGACGCTGTGGATCACTATATCGGTGACGTTTTTCCCGGCCTACGTGATGATCGCACAGGGCATCGCACAGGTTCCGCGCGCCGCGCTGGAACTGCCGCGCGCCTACGGGGCGAGCGGCTGGCGCGAGTTACGGCTGGTCACGCTGCCCGCCTCGCTGCCGTGGCTCTTTGCAGCGATGAGGCTGACCGCTCCGCGTGCGCTTCTGGGCGTGATGATCGCGGAATGGCTGGCCACGGGGCGGGGATTGGGCAACCTGCTGAACCAATCGCGTGGCTATCTGGATTTCGGCATGATCTGGACCGTCGCGGTGGTGAGCGTTATGCTGTCGGTGGCACTCTACCTTGCCGCCCTGTGGATCGAGCGGCTCGTCATGACGCGCAAAGGCATTGGGGCGATGGAGTGAACCCCATTGAAGGCGCAATCCGCACCGGTTGCCCGTTCGCTTCCCGCCCTTGCCGCCCCGCATCCATCAAGACCTCGGCCGGTCTTGACGCATGCGCCGCCTCTCAGGGGCGATGATCGTCGTCTTGCATCGGGAAGGGACCTGGTCTGAGCCCAGCGTTCAAGCTACAATGGGGAGATGACTGGTTCGCCTTTCTGCGACCCACGCATCGAAACAAAACACTGTGACCAACCCAGTCTCCTTTAGCCCACCCGGTGCCCGCCAAACGCACACAAAAAAACTGCGATGACTGCTAAGCGCGGCAAGCGAGAACCCCGCGCTTGCAAGCATTTTGATTTTTTTGATTTAAGTGGTGCCCAGAGCCGGAATCGAACCAGCGACACGCGGATTTTCAATCCCTGACATGATAACGCCGCCGCCCAAGTGAAACGTCAAAGGCTGCTCGGCGTGTCAACTCAATCGAATTCCCTCCTACAGCTGCCCCGAGAAGGATCAGCCACGCCCCCTCAGGAACGGATCCCCCCAACATAGAGATTGCGCATCTTCATAGTGATTCCGGAGTCTGGGAACGGCGGAAACGGACTCGGAAATCCAAAGCCGCGGTAATTCATGCCATGCCCTTTCAAGCTTGGACCTACAGACCACAAGATCGGTTTCTTGAGATCCTGAAGCTCTGGTTTGCATTGCAATTTTGCTTCCGTCCCGCAGCCAGGAGGGATGACGTTTGGTCCATTAACCGAATAAACTAGTTTTCCGTTGCAGATCACCTGCAGGAACCCATCACTGCCATTTGACCACTTCACCCGCATAACCACACTGTTCCACTTGCCGAATTGACGTGGCGTAAAACAAGTCTTGTCCTCGAATGTCGCGCCCTTTGAAGAGTCCAGGTACATCTCGTACATATGGTTCTTGATCGTGTTCGATCTTTGCCATTCGGCGATCCACAGGCGGCTGCGGTAGTTCACAGACCCCCAACCACGACCATTGTAGCGAAAGCCGGGAGCAACCCAGATTTCCATCGCATACTCGTAAGAGCGCCCCATCCGCTGCTGATTTCGCGCATTAAGCTGCGAGCGACTATTCCCGTTCAAACAATCACTTTCACCGCGTCCGTCACCATAAGTCCGCTTCTGGCAATCGCCGCGACGCATTACGAAGGTCACTTCGCCGTTCTTCCATTTCGGAGCCACTCCGGAGTTCTTGCCAACGTAGAAGCCCGAGGGCGTGTCTGCCCGCGCAACGCCAGCGAAACACTGAACTGCGAGGGTCAAGACCACAAGCGCAGCGAATAATCGACTGGTGATCCTTGAGTTTGGCATCTGACCGGCCTCTTCGACCTCTCAGTTAAAGTCTTGCAAATCTTGTGCGGTGTGACAAGGCGCTGCCATCGACTGTGTCCAAAACGTTGTGGGCAAGAACTGTGTTCGAGTTACTGTGGGGCAAACGCTGTGTCGCACTTGCTGTGGCCAACACATTGATTCCAAACACAGTGTTCGACACAGCTTTTTCAGCCAGCCCAGCGCCAGTTCAACGCACGCAAAAACTGTGCGATGAGTGTGTAACGCACGAAGTTAAAACTGTGCCACAGCTAATGCACTGATCTTGTTGATTTAAGTGGTGCCCAGAGCCGGAATCGAACCAGCGACACGCGGATTTTCAATCCGCTGCTCTACCAACTGAGCTATCTGGGCACCGTTTGCAACTCGCGTCGCGTTGGTGGGGCGGTATTATGCGACGGCGCGGGGGCTGTCCAGAGGGTTCGGGCAAATTTTTCCGCCCCTTGCCCTGCGCGCGGGGAACGGCGCGGGACCGGATGGGCCGCGCGGCATCGGCGGGTTCAGTGCGGTCGGCCCTGCGGGGGATCGTCCGGCAGATCGGGGCGTTCGGCCTCGTCCTCTTCCTCGGGGCGGACAGGGACGCGATAGCCTTCGGTCAGCCAGCGGCCAAGGTCCACATCCGCGCAGCGCCGCGAACAGAAGGGGCGATAGGCCGGATCGCCGGGCTTGCCGCAGATCGGGCAGGTCATGGCGTGCGCCCCAGAACTTCGGCCAGAGGCAGGCGGTCACGCTTGCGGACAAGCTCGAACAGGCCAAGCGTCGTCCATCCCGCCAGGCTGGTTTCCGCGGCCTCACCCTTGAAGACGGCGCGCAGCGACTGTTCCAGCGGCGTGCGGTCGCGTTTCGGCATGGGCGCGAAATCCACCACGATCTGCCCGCCCAACCCGCGCAGGCGCAACTGGCGCGGCAGGTCGCGGGCGGCAGCGATATTGGCCTTCAGGCTGGCCGCGGGCGAGGTATCGGCACCGGTGTTCACATCCACCGCCACAAGGGCGCGCGTGGGTTCGATGGTCATCGACGCGCCACCCGGCAAGCGAACGAGGGGCGACAGCAGGTCATCGACCAGTTCCGCCACGCCATGCGCGGCAAAGGCGCCCTCGCCCTCGGCCACCTCATCGGGCGGGGGATCGGCCCAGTCGCGCCAGGCGGCGGTCCAGGCCCCGGCCCCATCGACCAGAAGCTCGGGCCCGCCCTCAAGATCGGCCAGCACCGATTGCGCGAGGTTGCGGAGGTCCATCAGCTCTTCGCCGATCTCGTCCTCTTCGGCCAGCGCAGAGGCCGATCGCAGGATCAGCCCCAGCCGGGCATCGGCCCCTTCCATCACCGCCTCGGCCAGCGGCTGAAGGGCGGCCCGCAGGTCCTCGTCCTGGATCCGGCGCGAGATGTTCAGGCCCGGCGCGTCGGGCGTGACGATGCCGTACCGCCCCTTGAACAAAAGCCGGGTCGTCACCGGCACCGCCTTGCCGGGTTCGGCGGCCCCGGTCACCTGCACAAGGACGGGCCTGCCCGGAGCCAGCCCCGACACCTGACGCAGAAAGCCGGTTTCGCCCCCGGGCAGTTTCACGAACATGCCGCCCTGCCCCTTCATAGGGCGGTCGGCGATGGCACGGTAGATCGCGCCGGGAACGGGGGCGTCGTCGGCCGGGTCGACCAGCAGGTCCTCCAGCCGGCCATCGACGATCAGGGCCGCGGCCTCGCGCCCCTCCAGGTGGTCCAGAACGACGATCCGGCCCTTCATGCCTGCCTCCAGACCGGCCAGCCCGCGGCGGCCAGAAGTTGCGCGGTTTCCGCGACAGGCAGGCCCATCACGGCGGTGAACGATCCCGATATCCACGGGATGAAGGCCCCGGCCAGGCCCTGGATGCCATAGCCCCCCGCCTTGCCCTGCCATTCGCCGCTGGCCAGGTAGCCGTTCAATTCGTCATCGGACAGCCGTTTCATCTTCACGGCCGTGATCACGTCGCGGGCCCAGAGGCGGTCACCACGCCGGACCGCGATCGCGGTGATGACCTGATGCCGCCGCCCGCCCAGAAGGGTCAGGAAGGCCGCCGCCTCGCCCGCGTCGGCGGGTTTGCCAAGGATGCGCCGGCCAAGCGCCACCGTCGTGTCGGCACAAAGAACGACATCGTTCACGCCCGCCGGGACGGCCAGCGCCTTTTCCCGCGCCAGCCGCGCACAATAGGGCCGCGGCAGTTCGCCCCGCTGCGGGTCCTCGTCGATGTCGGGGGGCAGGATGGCATCAGGCACGATGCCCAGTTGCGCCAGAATCTCTTTCCGGCGCGGGCTGCCAGATCCAAGGATCAGGCGCACTTACTTGAAGCGGTAGTTGATGCGCCCCTTGGACAGGTCGTAGGGCGTCATTTCAACCTGCACCTTGTCGCCGGCCAGAACGCGGATGCGGTTCTTGCGCATCTTGCCTGCCATCGTCGCGATCAGTTCATGGCCATTGTCAAGCTCGACCCTGAACGTCGCATTGGGCAGGAGTTCCTTCACGACGCCGGGGAATTCGAGGATGTCTTCCTTGGCCATGGTCACTCCGAATAGGGGTTGTGCCCGCGCAACGCGCAGGCCTCATGGGGCGGCATATGCGCCCGAAAGGGCCGCAATTCAAGGGAAAAGTGCAGGATCATCCGCGCCGGATGCGCGCGGCCTGTTCGTCCCAGTGGCGGTGGTTCAGAACGCCGCCGTCGCGGCGCACCTCGGCGATGGCCTCGAGGCTGGCCTCGGCCAAGGTCCAGCCGGGCTGGTTCAGCCCGCCTTCAGCCAGGATACCGGTTTCGGGCCAGCCCCTGTCGGGCGGGCCGTAGATCGCGGCGCGGCCCACATTTTCATCCACCGCCGGGCAGAAATCGCAGGGGCCGACCGTGGGCGAATGGACGACAACGCACTGGTTTTCCAGCGCCCGCGCCATCGACCCCACGCGCACGCGGGTGAAGCCTGCGAAACTGTCGGTGCAGGACGGGGCCAGCAGGATCTGTGCGCCCTTTTCGACCAGGTCGCGGGCCAGAAGCGGGAATTCGCTGTCATAGCAGATCACCACGCCGATCCGGCCGATGGGCGTGTCGAAGGCGCGCTGCCCGTCCTGCCCCGGCACGACATCCCATGTCTCGCGTTCAAAGCGGGTCATGATCTGCTTGTCCTGATGGCCGATGATTCCCTGCGGGCCGTAGAACGTCGCGCGGTTGACCGGGCGCGCGCCTTCGAAGACGGGGCCGGAGGCACCCAGGATATGCACCCCGTGTCGCGCGGCAAGGCCTGCGTGGACGCGATCAACCTCGGGCTTCCAGCGGGCGACTTCACGCAGGGCGGCCTCCAGATCCTCGGAAACGGCGCGGCCACCAAGGCTCGACAGTTCCATCGCGCCGTATTCGGGAAAGACCAGAAGCCCGGCCCCCGCGCCCGCGGCCTCGGCCACCCAGGCGGAAAGCTTGGCCTCGTAGGCCGCGAAATCCTCGAACCAGTCCAGCGGATAGGCCGCCGCCGCGATCCTGACCATGTGATGCCCCTTCCTGCCCTTGCCGCGCCCGTGGCGCGATGTCGCGCGCAACCTGCGCCAAGGCGCGGCCCGGCGCAACCCGCCGCGACGCGCGCTTGGGGCCGCATGGGGCCTCAGTCGCGCAGGCCGTAGCGGTTCATCTTGTCGTTCAGCGTCCGGCGCGGCAGGCCAAGCGCCTTCGCCGCAAGGTCGGTGTTGCCGCGAAACCGCTCCAGCGCGGCACGGATCTCGCGCGCCTCGAAGGCGGCGACGCGATCGGGCAGGCTGCCGCCCGCGGGCGCGGCCCCCGGCGTCTCGGACGGTTGGGCAAGGGGTGCAAGACCCAGGGCATGCGCCTCGGCCGCGGCCTTCAGTTCGCGCACATTTCCGGGCCAGGGCCGCGCCAGCAGCGACTTGCGCAGGGAAAAGCCCACCTCGGGATCGGGACGGCCATAGCGGCGAGCGGCAAGCTGGGCGTAATGGGTGAAGATCAGCACGATGTCATGTCCCATCGCGCGCAGGGGTTCGGTTTCCACCGTCGCGCCCGCCAGGCGCCAGTAGAGATCGGCCCGGAAATCGCCCTGCCGCACCAGCGTGGCCAGATCGGCCTTCGAAGTGGCGATCACCCGGATATCGACCGACCGCAGCCGGTTTTCGCCCAGCCGTTCGACCTGCCGTTCCTGAAGCGCGCGCAAAAGCTTGGCCTGCACCGCGGGGGCCATCGCCTCGACCTCGTCCAGAACCAGCGTGCCGCCGTGGGCGGCTTCGATCTTTCCCGGCTTGGCGGCCCCTGCCCCGGGAAAGGCGCCATCGGCATGGCCGAACATCAGGCTTTCGACCATCGCCTCGGGCAGGGCCGCGCAGTTGACCGCCACATAAGGCGCCGCCGCGCGCGGGCTTTGGTCGTGCAGGGCCCGGGCGACCAGTTCCTTGCCGGTGCCGGTCTCACCCGTCACCACCACATCGACATCCAGGGGTGCCAAGGCCGCGATGCGCGCGCGCAGCCGTTCCATGCCGCTGCTTTCCCCCAGAAGCCGGTGCGCCTCTTGCGCCTGCACCAGCGCTTGCAGCCGCGTCAGTTCCGATTGCGCCGCCTTCGCCCGCAGGGTCCGGGCCAGCACCGCCAGGAGATGCGCGGCGTCATAGGGCTTTTCCAGGAAATCCTCGGCCCCCGCCCGCATCGCGCGCACCGCATGGGCCACGTCGCCATGCCCGGTCAGCATGATGACCGGCACGGCCAGCCCCGCCTCGCCCAGGGCCGAGGTCAGGGCCAGCCCGTCCATCCCCGGCATCCTGAGGTCGGTGATCACCGCATCGGGCGGGGTGGCGCGCGCAGCCTGAAGCGCGCTTTCGGCATCGGTGAAGGCGGTAGCGCGATATCCGGCCGCGCCGATCAGATCGGCCAGCGCCGCCAGATGATCGGCGTCATCGTCCACGACAAAGACAGCAGCAGGCGGGGCGGCGGCGGGAGTGGTAGCGGCGGGGGTGGTGGCGGGTGCGGTCATTCGGCGGCCTCGCGGCTTTCAGCCACGTCGGGAAGGCGCACCGTCACCGTCGTCCCCGCGCCGGGGCGTGAGGCGATGTCCATCCGGCCGCCGAATTCCTCGACGATGGCGCGGCTGATCGACAGGCCAAGCCCAAGCCCCTCGCCCGAGACCTTGGTGGAAAAGAACGGTTCGGTCACGCGGGGCAGGTCGGCCTCGGCGATGCCGGGGCCATTGTCGGACACTGCCAGAACCGGACCCGGCCCAAGCGTCAGGCGCACCTCGCCCGCCGTCCGGCCCTCGACCGCATCGAGTGCGTTCAAGAGAAGGTTGACGCAGACCTGTTCCATCCGCACAGGACCCACACGGGCAGGCAAGGCATGGGGTGGCAGCGCAAAGGCCGGGGCGACCCCCACCGCGCGGGCGCGCGGCGCGACCAGTTCCAGCGCGTTCGTCGCGACGTCGCGCAGGTCGATCACGTCAAGCTGGCCGCGATCGGGCCGGGCGAAGCTTTTCAGGTGCTTTGTCGTCCGCTGCATCCGGCGCACCAGCCCGCGCGCCTTTTCGATCCTCCCAGCCGTCGGCGCATCCGCCGGGGGCAGGCCGATTTCGGCGGCGGCCAGCGTCGCCTCCATCGCGGCCAGGGGCTGGCTGATCTCGTGCACGATGGCGGCCGACATCCGGCCAAGGGCGGCCATCTTCTCGGACTGGACAAGATTGTCCTGCGCGGCGCGCAGATCGGCCTCGGTGCGCCGCCGCGCCTCGACCTCGCGCGCCAGATCGGCGGTGCGTTCCGCGACCCGCGCCTCAAGCTCGGCCGACTGGCGCAGCCGCAGCTGGATCAGTTCGTGGCGCTGGTGGCGGATCTTGGCGATCCCGGTCAGAAGGGCCGCCAGCAGCGCGGCCCCCAACGCCCAGAGCTGCGCCGCCCCTTGGACCGGAGCCAGGGGCGCAGCGGCGATGAGCTGCCAGTTCTCGCGCGGCAGGGGCGCAAGCCGGTGGCGCATCGCACCAGCCCCCGCCAGCGTCAGCCGGCCATCGGCCAGAAGCGGCGCGGCCTGTTCCAGCGCCACGCCGTCATAGGTGCGTTCCGACGCAAGGCGCACCAGCGCCTCGGTCGCCAGAGGCGCCAGCGGGCGGTAAAGCCATTCCTCGGCCCCGGATAGGAACACGACCCCGTCACGGTCGGCCACGGCGGTCGCCTGTTCGGCCGATTGCCAGGCGCCCTGAAGCGCCTCCAGTTCGATCTTGACGACCAGAACGCCCGGCCCCGCCCCCGCGTCCGGGATGCGGACCGAATGGAAATAGCCCGGCCGCCCGGTCGTCACCCCGATCGCGAAATAGGTGCCGCGACCCGCCTCCAGCGCCTGCCGGAAATAGGGGCGGAAGGCATAAACCTCGCCCACGAAACTGTCAGGCGCGGCATAGTTCGACGCGGCGATCGCCAGGCCCGTCTGATCCAGCAGGAACAGTTGCGCCGCACCGGAATGGCGCACCACGGTTTCCAGATAGCGGTTCGCGGTGTCGATGGCATCGGGGTCCGCCGGGCGCGCCACGGCGGCCTTGATGCGGGCATCCTCGGCGGCGACATCCGGCAGCGCGCGAAAGCGTTCGATCTCGGCCTCGACGGCGCGCGACGACAGGATCAGCGACCGGTCAAGCTGCGCGTCGAGGTCCGACAGCAGGACCCGCAGCGCCACGAAATGCGCCAAGAGCGCGGCGGCCAGCCCGACCAGGGCCAGAAGCGCAAGGGCACGGATCCCGGTCACGCCGCATCCCCCAGAAGCCGGTCGGCCACATGGGCGGCAATCGGGATGGCGGCGGTCGCCGCGGGCGAGGGCGCGTTGCAGACATGCAGCGAATTGGCCGTGCGCGCGAACAGGAAATCGTCGATCAGCCGCCCGTCGCGCGCCACCGCCTGCGCCCGGACGCCCGCGCGATAGGGTGCGAGGTCGGCCAACGCGATCCGGTCGCAATACTTGCGCACGCGGGCCAGATAGAGCCGGGTCGAGGCGCTGGCAGCAAGTTCACCCATCGCGGGGGTGAAATTGCGCGCCACCAGCCGCCAGAAGCCCGGCCAGACAAGCGACCCCGCAAGGTCGCGCGGCGCGACGGCAAGCCGCGAATAGGCCTCGCGCCCGCCGGCCAGCACGGCGTTCGGCCCCACGGTGAACCCGCCATCCATCTTGCGCGTCAGATGGACGCCAAGGAAGGGACGGTCAGGATCGGGAACGGGATAGATCAGGTGGTTCACCAGATTGTCAGGCTGATGCAGGATGCGGAAGTATTCGCCCCGGAAGGGGATGATGCGGAAGGCTGCGCCGGTATCCGTCTGCGCGCCGAAGGCCAGGGCCAGGCGGTCGGCGTGAAGCCCCGCGCAGATCACCGCCTTGCCCGCCGTCAGCGCCCCCTGATCGGTGCGCAGGATCACCCCGCCCGGCAGGTCGCCGCCCCCCGTGACGCGCAGGCCGGTGCGGATCTGTCCGCCACGGGCTGTGAAAAGCTCGGCCATCCGCCGGGCCACGGCGGCATAATCGACAATGCCGGTGCTGGGTGACAGCAGCGCCGCCTCGGCCCGGATGTTGGGTTCCAGCGCCCGCGCCTCGGCCCCCGTCAGGGGCTCGATCGGGATGCCGTTCGCCTCGGCCCGGTCCTGAAGCGCGCGCATCCGCACCACCTCGTTCGCGTCGGTCGCCACGATCAGCTTGCCGCAGGTCTGGTGGGGGATGGCGTGTTCGTCGCAGAAATCACGCGTCGCCGCCACGCCGGCCCGGCAGAACCGTGCCTTCAGGCTGCCCGGCGCATAGTAGACGCCCGCATGGATCACGCCCGAGTTGCGCCCGGACTGATGCAGGGCGACGGCGGCCTCCTTCTCGATCAGGATCAGGCGGGCGCGGCCCATGCGGCGTTGCAGTTCCAGCGCCGTGGCAAGCCCGACGATGCCGCCGCCCAGAATGATGACATCCGCCGTCCGTTCCATCCTACTCTCCGCAGGGGGCAAGGCGCAGGGCCTGACCCGGCGCCTTCCCCACTTCATGGCATTCGCCCGCGCTGCACAAGGTCCAACCGGCACCCGTCGCCCCCGACGAGGCCAGCCACAGTTCGGGCACCTCCGGCCCATCCGGGGCCCAGACCCACCAGCCGTCCTCGATCCGCGCGCCCTCGCCCGGTTCCATCCCCGCGCCCGATCCCCTGACCGCCGCGCGGATCAGACGCAGCCCGCCGGGAACCGCGCGCCAATCCTCGCGCCACTCGACATGCTCGACCGAATGGCGCCAGGACAGCGTGATCTCCGGCGCGGCCAGCGTCAACAGGACCGCCGCACCGGAGAAAAGGCACAGGCTCAAGCCACGGCCCCCTTGCGCCGGGTGAACCACATCAGCCCGGCAAAGACCGCGACCAGGGCAAAGCCGATCTCGTCGGTCAGGGGCAGTGCGGCGACCAGGGTGAAGGCAGCGGCCATCGCCAGCCCGCGTTCCCACAGGGCCAGCGGCCTGCCCAGCCATCCGATCACCGCCACACCCCAAAGCCCGATCGACAGCGCGGCCTTGACCACCACATAGGCCACCGCCGGAACAAGGCCGATCGCTTCGGCCACCGGCCCACCGGGCTGCAGCATCAGCGCGGGCGAATAGACCGCCATGAACGGGATGACAAACCCGGCTGCCGCGATCTTGACCGCGTTCAGGCTGATCGTCAGCCCGCGCTCCTTCGCGATCGGGGCGGCCGCGAAACAGGCCAGCGCGACCGGCGGCGTCAGGTCGGCGAGGATGCCGAAGTAGAAGACGAACATGTGGCTGACGATCAGCGGCACGCCCAGTTCCAGAAGCGCGGGCCCCGCGATCGACGAGGTGATGATGTAGTTGGGGATCGTGGGAATCCCCATGCCCAGGACGATGCAGGTCAGCATGGTCAGCACCAGCGACAGGAACAGGCTGCTTTCGCCCACGCCCACGATGAACTGGCCAAAGGTATTGGCGGCCCCGGTCAGGGTCATCGTGCCGATGATCACGCCCACCAGCGCACAGGCGATGCCGACCGGAAGCGCCGTCTTGGCCCCGTCGGCCAGGCTGTCGCGGCACAGCACAAGCGTTTCGCGTCCGCCCTTCGACAGCGCGTTCCAGCCGATCAGCACCGCCAGCGCCACCACGACCACCATGATCCCGAACTGCAGGAAGGATGCCGCCACCAGCCCCAGCCCGATCCAGAAGATGTAGCGGATCGCGCCGTCGGGCAGCCCCAGGGCCACCGATGCGCCAAGAATCAGAAGCGCGGTCAGCGCCAGCCCGACGGTGCCCGCGAACAGGGGCGTGTAGCCGGAAAACAGCAGCCACACGAGGACCGCCAGCGGCAGGACAAGGTGCCATCCCTCGCGGATCGCGCGGCGCGGCGAGGGCAGGTCTTCGCGCGCCATGCCGCGCAGGCCCATGCGCCCGGCTTCCAGGTGGACCATCCAGAAGGCCGAGGCGAAATAGAGGATCGCCGGGATCAGCGCGGCCTTGACCACCTCGACGTAATCGACCCCCAGGGTTTCGGCCATGATGAAGGCGACCGCGCCCATGACGGGGGGCATGATCTGGCCGCCCATGCTGGCCGTCGCCTCGACCCCGCCGGCGAAGGCCGGGCGGTAGCCGAAGGATTTCATCAGCGGGATGGTGAATTGCCCGGTCGTCACCACATTGGCCACCCCCGACCCCGAGATCGTGCCCATCAGCCCCGAGGACAGGACCGAAACCTTGGCAGGCCCCCCCATCCGGTGGCCGACAAGCCCCAGCGAGACATCGGTGAACAGCTTGATCATCCCGGCCTTTTCCAGAAAGGCCCCGAACAGGATGAACAGAAAGATGAAGGTCGACGAGACATAGGTCGGGATGCCGTAGATGCCTTCGGTCCCATAGGCCATGTGGTCGATCACCTGCGCAAAGTCATAGCCGCGATGGTTCAGCGGGCTTGGCAGGTGCTGGCCGAACAGGCAGTAGGCCAGGAACATCCCCGCGATGATCGGCAGGGCCGGCCCCATCAGCGCCCAGGCGGCCGCAAAGACCAGCGCCAGCGCGATCACCCCCATGACGATGTCGCGGAAAAGCGGGTCGCCCGCCCGCATCAGCAGCGGCACATATTCCCACCACTGGTAGGCCGCGACGGACACCGCCAGCACGGCAGCGCCCCAGGCGGCCCATTTCACCGCCCCGGTCTTCTTCTTCGCGATCGCCAGCAGCGGAAAGCCCAGAAGCCCCAGAAAGCCCACGTGGAAGGCGCGCGCGACCTGGCTTGTCATGTCGACCAGATGCGCGGCGGTGACGATCTGGAACGTCGAGAAGGCCACCGCGATCCAGAACAGGATGCGCCCCTCGCGCCCGCCCGGAAAGCTGTCGGCCAAAGGATCATGCAGGCCGAGGTCGGCCGCGCCTTCGGGCATGTCGTGATGATCTCCGGGCTTTTGCATGGCCCCCTCCCCTTCCCCGTCATGTTATACGAAAACGGGGGCGGAGACAGGCTCCGCCCCTCGGGTCAGACCCGCAGAAGGCCTTACATCAGGCCTTTTTCCTTGAAATAGCGCTCGGCGCCAGGATGCAGCGGGATCGGCATGCCCGACAGGGCATTTTCCAGCGTGATCGCGGCGGCGGCATTGTGAGCGGCGGCAAGGTCGGGAAGGCTTTCGTACAGAAGCTTCGTCATCTGATAGGCGGTTTCCTCGGAAACATCCTCATGCGTGACGAAATAGTTCATCACGGCGACCGTCGGCACGTCGGCGGTCTGGCCTTCGTAGGTGCCGGCGGGAATCGTGGCCGCGATATAGGGCGCGCCCAGCTTTTCGGCGATTTCGGCGGGAATGGCGACCATCGTCGTCGGCATCGAGGTCGACAGATCCTTCAGCGAGGCGACGCCCAGACCCGCGGATTGCAGCGTGGAATCGAGCTGGCGGTTCTTCATCAGTTCGACCGATTCCGCGAAGGGCAGGTATTCGGTCTTGCCGAGGTCGTCATAGGTCATGCCGGCCGCCGACAGGATGGCGCGGGCGTTCAGTTCGGTGCCCGACTTGGCCGCGCCCACCGACATCGACTTGCCTGCGAGATCGGCCAGCGTGGCCGCGCCGCTGTCGGCCGAGGCCGCGATCTGGATGAAGTTCGGGTAGGCGGCGCCGATCCCGCGCAGCTTGCCCAGGGGCGCCGAGAAACCGGCATCGGCATTGCCTTCCCATGCATATTTCACACTGTCGCCAAGGGCGATGGCCAGCTCGCCCTTGCCCTGCTGCAGCAGGTTCAGGTTCTCGACGCTGGCCTTGGTGGACTGCACCTGGGTGCGCGCGCCGGGGATGTTGTCGCCGTAGATCTTCGACAGGGCCACCCCCACCGGATAATAGACACCCGAGGTGCCGCCGGTCAGGATGTTGATGAATTCCTCGGCCTCTGCCGCCATCGGGGCCGCCGACAGGGCCGCCGCCGCCACGGTGCCAAGGCAGAACGCCCGGCGGGTCGTCGCAAGTTTCGTCATGGTTTCCTCCTCCGGAAAGACGGGCGCGGGGTGGTCCCGCGCCGAAATCGGCCACGGGGTTGCCGGTCGTCCGGTCCCCGCGTGCAGACGGAACGCTATGCCCAAGTGCGCAAAATGCCAGCACTTGCAGCCTTCGGGCGCCCAATCTCTTGGCAAGGCGGCGCATAGTGCCGCGCAGGATTTCGCCACGGATCGCCCCGACCGGGGGCCGCTGCCCGATCCTTCGGTGCGTTTGGCGATGTCAGGGGCGCCCCTGCGTCCGCTTTCGGGTCCAGGTCAGCTGCCGCCAGACATAAAGCGCCGCGATGGCCAGGATCACGGCAAGCGACACAGGCCCCATCACCGCCTCGATCCGGTCGAAGTGCAGGCCCGCCGCCCATCCCGCAGCGGCAAGGCCCGCGCTCCAGATCGCGGTTCCGACCGTCGACCAGATCAGGAAACGCCCGAGTTCCATCCTGAGGATTCCGGCCGGGATCGAGATCACCGAGCGGATCGTCGGGATCATCCGGCCAAGGAACACGATCGCGCCGCCGAACCGCCCGAAGGCCGCCTGCGCGCGTTCCACATCGGGCCAGTCGATCGTCAGCCAGCGGCCATGCCGCAGGATCAGGGGCTGGAACCTGTCGATCCCGGTGATCCGCGCCAGAAAATACCAGGCAGTGTTGCCCAGCATCGCGCCCAGGGTCCCCGCAAGAATCACGCCGGTCAGGGTCATCCCGCCCGAGGCTGCGACGATTCCGGCGACGGGCATGATCACTTCGGACGGGATCGGCGGGAACACGGTTTCAAGGAACATCAGGAACGCGACCCCGGCATAACCGCCCCGCTCCACCAGATCGAACACCAGATCCTGCACGCCACGTCCCCTGCCAGCCCGGATGCGGATGCCGCATCGCCTGTCGCCCAGATGGGTAGTTTCGCGCCGTTGCAAAGACGCAGGGCGCAGAAAAGACAGGTTTACCGCGAATCTTTCGGCCAGGGGGTTGCACCGTGTCGGGGCATCCACATCTTCGGGTCAGGGTGCATGTGCGATGGATCGGGCCAACCCGCCACGGGCGCGGGACCGGCGCGACCGGGGGGGTGCAGACAGGTGCGGATCACCGCGACGGAGACGATGGAAAAGGGCGCGGGCGATCAGCAGAGGGCCGCGGCCGACACCTTCGTTTCGCGCCACCTGACCTGGCCCGGCACGATCCGCCTGCACCGGCACGCGCTTGGCTGGGATATCCTCAGAGCACCCGTGAACGTCATCCTGTCGCCGGTTTTCCTGCTGACCCGGCTTGCGGCGTGGCTTTTCAGGCGCATGCGCCTGCGCGGGGCAGCCGACTGGCTTGGGCGCAGGCAGATCATCCTGCGCACTTCGGTCGCGGCCAGGGTCGAGGCGCTGGTTGTCACCGATCTTCTGCGCGTTCCCCTGCCGCCGCATGCAGCGGCCCCGGACCGCGAGGCGCTGTCCATTGCGATCCTGGCCGCGCCCCGATACCGTGACGTCTTTCGCCGGCAGGGCAGCCCCGAAGCGGCGCGCGCCCTGTCGGACCGGATCGTCGCTGCGATCGGGGATTACGCCGGAACGCGTTCGGCCATCTCCGAATTCACCACGGCGCTTTTCACCCTTGCGGTCGGGGCCATCGCCTTTCAGGCGCTCACGCCGGGCGTCATCTCGATGGCGCCGGGCGTGGCCGGGGCGTTGTCGCATAGCGCGGCGATCGAGGGCTTTCCGCTGGGGCGGACCCTGGGAAGCGCATGGTATGGGGTCTTTCCGGTGGGTCCCGAACCCTGGATGGTCGCCGCAACGGTTCTTTGCCTCGTGATGGCCGGGGCGGTGGTCGCGGCCTTCGCGGGCATCCTTGCCGATCCGGTCCAGGCACGGCTGGGCATCCATCGGCGGCGTCTGATCCGCCTGATGGAGACGCTGGAGGCCGAAACCGGCGGGCGCCGGGACGGACCCTTCGTCGCCAGGGAACATCTGCTGGTCCGAGTCTTCGACCTGTGGGACGCGGCGCTTTCGGTCTTGCGGGTGCTGCGCGGCTGACACGCGGCGGATGGAAGCCCCCCGCGCAGCCGTTCACATTTTCCGGACGCAAAAGATTGGCGACCGGGCCTTGTCATCCTATCTTCGGGACGAGTGCAGAAACAGTGTCATGGCCCCCGAAAGCATCCCCCGCGCCGCGCGCCCGGCCCTTCCCGATGACGGCCCGCAGGCTGGTGAGGCTGGTGAGGGCGGTGATCATGGCGACGACGACCGACGCGGCGACGCGAAGTTGCGCCGGATTTCGGCGGGCGACCTGTGCGCTGGAAGGCGCGCCAACCTTCCCGGTGGCCGCCTGACGACCCGCCCCCGCACGCCGGCCAAACCCGCCGCACCCGCGCCCTGCCCGCCTGCCCGCCTGATCGTCCGATCGCCAACGCCCAACCGCACCGGAACCTGAACCCATGTTTGCCGAACTTCTGATCGTCCTTTCCCTCACGCTTGTGAACGGCGTGCTGGCGATGTCCGAACTGGCCATCGTCTCATCCCGCACGGCACGACTGAAGGTGATGGCCGACAACGGCAGCCGGGGCGCGGCCATCGCGATGCAACTGGCGGCCGATCCGGGCCGGTTCCTGTCCAGCGTCCAGATCGGGATCACGCTGGTGGGCGTCCTTTCAGGGGCGTTCTCCGGGGCGACGCTGGGGGTCAGGCTGGCCGAGGCGCTGGCCGCGGCAGGGATGGGCACCGGACTTGCGCAGACGCTGGGGGTGGGTGGCGTGGTCGTCGGGATCACCTACCTGTCGCTTGTCTTCGGGGAACTCGTGCCGAAGCAGATCGCGTTGCGCGCGCCCGAAGCCGCCGCGACCCGCATCGCCCCGCTTCTGAACATGATCTCGATCGTGGCGGCGCCGGTCGTCTGGGTGCTGGACCGGTCCGGTCGCGTGGTGCTGGCCCTGCTGGGCCAGTCCGGCGCGGCCGACCGCAGCGTCACCGATGAAGAGGTCAGGCTGGTGCTGTCCGAAGCGCAATCCGCCGGGGTGATGGAAAAGGCCGAGGGCGAGATGATCGCGGGCGTCATGCGAATCGCCGACCGCAGTGCCCGGGGACTGATGGTGCCACGCCACGAGGTCGAGACGGTCGAAGTGACCGATCCGCCCGCCGCGATCATCCGGCGATTCCGGGAAACCGGCCATTCCCGGCTTCCGGTCCGGGATGGCGGGCCGGACACCATCATCGGGGTGCTGAAGTCGCGCGATTTCCTGAACGCCGGACGGTCAGGATCCGCGCCCGACCCGCGGGCACTGGTCGTCGAGGCGCCGGTCGTACGTGACGGAATGGCCGCGCTGGACGTGCTGGACACCCTGCGCAAGGCCCCCGCCCATATGGTTCTGGTCTATGACGAATACGGCCATTTCGAAGGGATCATCACGCCGATGGACGTGCTTCAGGGTATCGCGGGCGACTTCATCGAGGGCGAGGAGGCCGAGGCCAAGATCGCCGAACGCGCGGATGGCAGCCTGCTGGTGGCAGGCTGGATGCCGGTCGACGAATTCGCCGAACAGCTTGGTTTTGCACTGGAAGAGGGCCGCGACTACGAAACTGTCGCCGGCCTCGTAATCGACCGGATGGGCATGCTGCCCCGGCTTGGCGACCATGTGGACATCGCGGGATGGCGGATCGAGGTGATCGACCTTGACGGGCGGCGGATCGACCGGCTGCTGGTTCACAGGCTGCAGGCCCGTTGAGCCGCACCGCACCGCATCGCGCCGGGCCGGTCAGTAGAACCCGACCTCGCGCACCTCGATTTCCGCGTCGTGATCGCGCCCGAAGGCCACGACCGCGACCGAGGTCAGGGCCGGTGCCGACGGAACGCGGCGCAGAAGGCTGCCCGAGGGCTTGAAGGCCTCAAGGGGTAGGCGCACCTCGGCCCAGGTTCCGGTCACGTCGAACCCGGCCTGATAGTATTGCCAGGGCAGGATCGTGCCGCTGGTGCGAAGATGCGCGAAATACCGCTGCCCGTTTCCGCGCACCACAAGGCGCAATCCGGTGGTACCTTCGGGGGGCGAGCTGGCAAGGTCCATCCGCATCTGGATGAACCCGCCCCGGTTTTCGGTGCTGACACGCCCGGTCATGCGCGCATGGGGGCGTCCGTCCTCTTGCAGGAACTCGACCCTGCCGGTGGAGACCCCGCCCATGACCTGATCGGTGAAGAAACGCCAGCGGGTTTCGGGCTGCATCCGGAAATCCTCGATCACCAAGGTTTGGGCCGCGGAAGGCACATCGAAGGATGCGGCCAGCAGCACGGCAAGGAAAAGACAGGACAAGCGTCGCATCCACATCTCCGATGTTGCGGCCCTGGCGCGCCCCGTCGCCCCGTCAGGCCGTGCCGCCAAGCGCCGCGCCGATCCCGTTGATCAGAAGGCGACCCGCCGTGACCGAGGTGATCGCGTTGGGCAGATCGACCGACGGCGCGACCTCGACCACATCCATGGCCCTGAGCCCGCCTTCAGCCGCAAGGTGGCAAAGGATGCGCCGCACCTGTTCGAACCGCAAGCCCCCCGGCACCGGGCCAAGCACCGCGGGCATGACCGACGGGTCAAGCCCGTCGGCATCGACCGTCAGGAAAAACGGGCCGCGCCCGGCCAGATGCGCCAGCACCGGGGCAAGCCCTTCGTCGTGAATCGCATGGGCGGTGAAGATTGTCGCGCCATGATCGCGCGCGGCCTCCAACTCTGTGCTGCGGGCGCTGCCGGTTCCCCGAATGCCGATCTGGGTGATCCCCGAGATCCACGGCAGTTCCGAGGCCCGCCGGATCGGGCTGGAATAGCCGCGCCGCACGCCGCCGACATCGTCGCGCCAGTCGATATGCGCGTCGATCTGCACCAGATGGACCGGTCTTCCCAGAACCTCGAGCGCGTGCAGGGTCGGGATTGTGACGCCGTGATCCCCGCCAAGAACGGCCGAAAATCGCGAGGTGGCGATGTGCCGTTTCATCACGGCAATGCTTTCGGCGAAATGCGCGTCGAACGCGGCATCCCCCTCGATCAGGTTGCCGGCATCGCGCCCGCCCGACGGCAGCAGACGCGACAGGGGCGCGCCGATGTCGAAATCCCAATGCGCCGGGCCGTCGCAGAACTGGCCGGATTGCGCGCGGATCGCATCGGGCGCGGCGGCCTGATCGTTCGGGCGCGGCTCGCCCGGATAATGTTCGCTGAGGGGCAGACCGATGATCGCGGTTTCCACCATGTCCCAGTCATCGGGGCGGGTATCGACGGCCCAGTCCAGAAAGGGGCGTGGCGGCGGGATCAAGGGCATCTTCGGCTCCAGTCAGTTCCGATGATCCTAGCGCGACTTTTCGCCGTGCAAAACGGATCTTGCGGTTGTTGCCGGAACCGGTCGCGATGCGACTGATCCGGCGGATCGGCCTGCCGGCGATGCCGGCATGTTCGATCAGTCGCCAATGCTCCAGCAAGGCTGCTGCAGCTTCCTTGTAGCGCCCCTTCGCCTCGGTTGCGTCTTTCGTCCGCACGGACAGCTTGGCCCAATGCCCCCGCTTGATCGGATGAGGCTTACCATCAAGGGGAACGATGACCGTTCTGCATTTGGCGTTGTCTACCAGCTTGGAAGGGACACGTTCGAGAAGGTAGTAGATTCCCGAATTGGGATGCTTCCAAGGGGTCGCCATTTTCAAACCCACGTGCACCCGTCCTGTGCACCAGATGGGCGGGCCATCTCCCTGATAAGACAGGAAGATCTTGCAAATCAACAAGAAGGTATGGTGCTGCAGGAGAGGATTGAACTCTCGACCTCTCCCTTACCAAGGGAGTGCTCTACCACTGAGCTACTGCAGCAAACCGCTGTGCGGACGGGTCGTCATCCGCAGTGTGGCGGGGAGATAGACGCAATCGCGGCGGCGTGCAAGCGCAATCTGGACCCTTTTTCGCGGCTGCGTTAGGAAGGGGGCCATGAGCAAGGATCCGGCAGCCCCTCCTTCCCCCGATCGCCCCCCGAAGCGCGCGAACCCCGCGCCCGAGGGTGGGCGCGACACGCGCGAGGACAGGCTCAAGGCCGCGCTCAAGGCGAACATGGCCCGCCGCAAGGCCCAGGCGCGGGCGCGCGCCTCGGACAGCGGCCGGACCGACAACGAAAACTGAGGACGAGTGAGGCAGGCGCATGGATTCGATTATGGTCAGGGGTGGCGGTGAACTGCACGGGGATATCCCGATCGCAGGGGCAAAGAACGCCTGCCTGACGCTGATGCCCGCCACGCTTCTGTCGGAGGAACCGCTGACGCTGACCAATGCGCCGCGGCTTTCCGACATCCGCACGATGACGCAGCTTCTGCAATCTCTGGGGGCCGAGGTCGCCTCGCTTCAGGGTGGGCAGGTGCTGGCGATGTCCTCGCACCGGATCACCAACCACACCGCCGATTATGACATCGTGCGCAAGATGCGCGCCTCGATCCTTGTCCTCGGGCCGATGCTGGCGCGCGACGGGCATGCGGTGGTCTCGCTTCCCGGAGGCTGCGCGATCGGCGCGCGCCCTGTCGACCTGCATCTGAAGGCGCTTGAGGCGATGGGGGCGGAACTTGACCTGCGCGATGGCTATGTCCATGCCAAGGCCCCCGGCGGGCGGCTGAAGGGCGCGGTGGTGGATTTCCCCTTCGTGTCGGTCGGAGCCACTGAGAACGCGCTTCTGGCGGCGACGCTGGCGAAGGGCACGACCGTCCTGCAGAACGCCGCGCGCGAACCCGAGATCGTCGATCTGGCGCAATGCCTGCGCCGGATGGGAGCGCATATCGAAGGCGAAGGCAGCGGCACGATCACCGTCGAGGGCGTGGACCGGCTGGGCGGGGCGACCCATCCCGTCGTCACCGACCGGATCGAACTGGGTACCTACATGCTGGCCCCGGCGATCTGCGGCGGCGAGGTGACCTGCCTGGGCGGGCGCATCGACCTTGTCGGCGCCTTCTGCGAAAAGCTGGACGAGGCGGGCATCTCGGTCACCGAAACCGATCGCGGCCTCAAGGTGGCACGCAAGAACGGTCGGGTCCGGGGCGTCAACGTGCGCACCGAACCCTTCCCCGGTTTTCCCACCGACCTTCAGGCGCAGATGATGGCGCTGTTGTGCACTGCCGACGGAGTCAGCGTGCTTGAGGAAACCATCTTCGAGAACCGTTTCATGCACGCGCCCGAACTGATGCGCATGGGGGCGCGGATCGACGTGCACGGCGGGCATGCGACCGTGACCGGTGTGGACCGGCTGCGCGGCGCGCCGGTGATGGCCACCGATCTGCGCGCTTCGGTCAGCCTGATCCTTGCGGGTTTGGCCGCCGAGGGCGAAACCGTGGTCAGCCGGGTCTATCACCTTGACCGCGGATATGAACATGTCGAGGCCAAGCTGGGCGCCTGCGGGGCCCGCATCGAACGGATCTCGGGGCAGTAGGAAAGCGGGAGAGGCCGATGACCGACGCGCGGTTCGAAGACGGCGGCGAACGCCCGGTCAACCTGGGGGCCGAGGATGCCGACGACCTGAAGGTGATTTCGGCGCTGCTTCAGGATGCGGTCCTGACGGCAGCCGACATGGATTACCGCCGCCGCAAGCGCCAGTTCGCCATGCTTTTGAACCGGTTCCGCTGGGAGGACCGCAGCGCCGCCGAACGCGAAGGGCGCCGTTATGAGCGGGTCCGCGCGCTGCTGGTGATCGGCGATGTGCTGGCCGTCCGGTCGATGGGGATCGCGCCCGGCGACAAGGACACCGTGCTGTCGCTTCTGGCGCTGGACTGGCAACCGGGCGAGGACGGCACCGGGCGGATCGTCCTGACCTTCGCGGGCGACGGGGCGATCGCCGTGGATGTCGAGGCGCTCGAGGTCACGCTCAAGGACGTCACCCGCCCCTATGCCGCGCCGTCGCGCAAGGCGCCCCAACACCGGGACTGACGGGGCGGGGATGGGGATGGACCCGTTCACGATCCGCCGCGCCCTGCCCGACGATGCCGCCGCCTGCGCCGAAACCGTCGCCGCCTCGATCCGCATGCTGTGCGAGGCAGACCATCACCGCGATCCGGCGATCCTGTCGCGCTGGCTGGCCGACAAGACGCCCGAACATCTCGTCTCCCGGATCGCCGGGCCGGGGCGGGTCTTTGTGGCCGAGTGCCGGGGCGCCGTGGTCGGCGTGGGCGAGGTCGAGGCCGATCCACATCCGCCCGGCACCGGCAAGATCACGCTGAACTACGTCGCCCCTGCCTTTCGCGGTCAGGGCATCAGCCGGGCCCTTCTGGCCGCGATGGAGGCGGACCTGCGGGGCCTTGGCCGCCCTGAGGCCAGCCTGACCGCCACAGCGACCGCGCGCGACTTCTACCTTGCCCACGGCTGGCAGGTTGCCGCGCCGCCGCGTCAGGGCCGCTGGATCGTGGGCCATCCGATGCGCAAGGATCTGAACGCCTGACCGGGGAGGTACCGGGGCGGGACCGGGGAGGGAGCGGGGCGGACGGGGGTCGGCAGATGACGCGCGCGGGTTGCCGCCCGGTTCCGCGCAGGCTAATTGGGCGGGCAGACAAGGAGTGCACCATGCCCCAGTTCCTCAATGCCGCCGACCGGGATTTCGAAGCCGCCTTCGCGGCCCTTCTGGGCATGAAGCGCGAGGATGCGCCCGATGTGGATGCCGCCGTGGCGGCGATCATCGCCGATGTCCGCGCCCGCGGCGACGCTGCGGTGATCGAACTGACCGCGCGTTTCGACCGGCTGGAACTGACGCCCGAAACCCTGGCCTTCACGCCGGCGGAAATAGCGGCCGAGGTGGCGCGCGTTTCCCCCGAGGACCGCGCCGCGCTGGAACTGGCTGCCGAACGAATCCGCGCCTATCACGACCGCCAGATGCCCCCGCGCGAGGAACGCTGGACCGGGCCGCATGGCGAATCCCTCGGCTGGCGGTGGGGCGCGGTTTCGGCGGCGGGGCTTTACGTGCCCGGCGGGCTGGCCTCGTACCCGTCGTCGGTGCTGATGAACGCCATTCCCGCGAAGGTCGCCGGGGTTGAACGGCTGGCCATTGCCTGCCCGACGCCGGGCGGGGCGGTCAATCCGCTGGTGCTTCTGGCCGCGGAACTGGCCGGGGTGGACGAGGTCTATCGCATCGGCGGCGCGCAGGCGATCGCGGCGCTAGCCTATGGCACCGAAACGATCCGCCCGGTGGACAAGATCACCGGGCCGGGTAACGCCTATGTCGCCGCCGCCAAGCGCCGGGTCTTTGGCCGGGTGGGGATCGACATGATCGCGGGGCCGTCCGAGATCCTTGTCATCGCCGACCGCGACAACGACCCGGACTGGATCGCGCTCGATCTTCTGTCGCAGGCCGAACATGATGAAAGCGCGCAGTCGATCCTTGTAACCGACGATGCCGACTTCGGCCGGGCGGTCGCCGCCGCCGTGGAAAAGCGGCTGGAAACGCTGGACCGGCGCGCGATTGCAGGGGCCAGCTGGCGCGACTATGGCGCGGTGATCGTCGCGCGCGATCTGGAACAGGCGGCGGCATTGTCGAACCGCGTGGCGCCCGAACACCTGGAACTTTGCGTGGCCGATCCCGAGGCGCTGGCGGAAAAGATCACCCATGCCGGGGCGATCTTCATCGGCGCCTGGACGCCCGAGGCGATCGGCGATTATGTCGGTGGGCCGAACCATGTGCTGCCCACGGCGCGTTCGGCCCGGTTCTCGTCGGGCCTGTCGGTGATGGATTTCCTCAAGCGCACGACACTGGCGCGGATGACGCCCGAGGCGCTGGCCGCCATCGGCCCCGCCGCCGAGCGGCTGGCCAACAGCGAAAGCCTTGAGGCCCACGGCCTGAGCGTTCGGGCGCGGCTGGACAGGTTGAATTTCCCCGACTGACGCGCTGCATGACACCCCCCTGCGGATTGCCGGCGAAGCCCCACGCCGGCCGCCTCTGCTGTTTGGGGAAGGGGCAGACCATCACAGGAAGAAGAGGCGCGCCCCGGGCCGCGCCTGCCCCTCACGAGGGCTTGCATGCCCCTGCCCTGTCGGGCATCACGGGCAGTGGAAAAGGATAAGTGCCCATGACCAACCGTATCTGTGCCATCGACATCGACGAACAGGGGCTTGCGCGGCCTACGCCCGAGATCGAACAGGAACGCAAGGTTGCGATCTTCGACCTGCTCGAGGACAATTCCTTTGCCCTGCCGGTCCGCGACGGGCGCGAGGTGCCACCGGGCCCCTACCGTCTGGGCCTTGCGATCCGCGAAGGGCGGCTTGTCTTCGACATCGCCACCGAGGACGGTACGAAGGTTGGGGAATTCCACCTGTCTCTGGGCCCGTTCCGTCAGGTGGTGAAGGATTACTTCCAGATCTGCGAAAGCTATTTCGATGCGGTCAAACGCCTGCCTCCCAGCCAGATCGAGGCGATCGACATGGCGCGGCGCGGCATCCACAACGAAGGCGCGCGGGTGTTGCAAGAGCGGCTTGAGGGTAAGGCCGATGTCGATATCGACACCGCGCGGCGCCTGTTCACCCTGATCTGCGTCCTGCACTGGGGGTAAGGTCTTGGGTGAGTTTCCCCAGTCTGTCCTGTTCTGTTGCGATCATAACGCCGTGCGTTCGCCCATGGCCGAAGGGTTGATGAAAAAGCTCTACGGCCAACGCGCCTATGTGCAGTCGGCGGGCGTGAAGAACGACATGGAGGTGGACGGCTTTTCCATCGCCGTCTGCCGCGAACTGGGGATCGAGCTTTCGCGCCACCGCGCCCGGTCGTTCGAGGAAATGCAGGAATGGGGCGATGATCTGGGCCAGTTCGACCTGATCGTGGCCCTGTCGCCCGCCAGCCAGCGCATGGCGCTGGAACTGACGCGGCACTATCACCTCGATGTGGAATACTGGCCGATCCTCGACCCGACGGGCCTGGGCGAAACGCGCGAGGCAAAGCTTGCCGCCTACCGCCAGGCGCGCGACCAGATCCGCGACCGCATGATCGCCCGGTTCGGCCCGCCGACCGTCGATTGACCGCCGACCGTCGATTGGCTGCGACCAACCGATTGGCTGCGGGCCCACTATTCAACGCGGGCGCGCCTCAGTTGATGAGATCGTCCCAGAAATTGTAGAACTGCCGCGCAGTCATCACATCGCCCCCGTTCAGGACGAACTTCTCGATCGAGGCAAAGGTGATCCGTCCGCCGTCGCTGCCGATCAGGGTGATCTGGCTGCCGTTGCGCACGATGTCGCGGACGGAATCAAGCGTGTCGACCTCGACCCGGTCCACACCGGCGCCGCCGATCAGCTTGCTGCGCTGGCCGGATGAGGCCGTCAAGGCCAGAACGAAAGTGTCCGCGCCAGCCCCGCCATTCATCACGTTCACGCCGGCATGATAGGCCAGGATCGTGTCACGGCCGCCCTCGCCGCGAACAATGCTGCCGTTCCCGCTGCTGGCATCGAGCGTGTCGTTGCCCGCCCCGCCCAGAACGGTATCGCGTCCGAGGCCGCCCTTGATCGAATCCGCACCGCCGTTTCCTTTCAGAAGCGAATTCCCTGACGAGCGTTCGATCCGGTCATTCCCGGCCCCGCCGAAGACAGTGTCATTCCCGGCCCCGGTGATCGTGTCGTTTCCGGCATCGCCCGAAATCCGGTTCGTGCCGCCCGTGATCCCGGTGCCTTCCTCGATCCTGTCGTTCCCGGCACCACCGAAGACGATGTCAAGAACGTCCGGACCGTTGATGGCGCCGCCGAAGACATAGCCATCGGCATAGATGCGGTCATCCCCGTCGCCGCCGCGAACGATGTCCGCCCCCCAGTCGGCGATCAGCGTGTCGTTTCCGGCACCGCCATCCAGTTGATCGTTGCCAAGCCCGCCGGAAAGCTCATCCCGCCCCGCCTCGCCAAGCAACTGGTCATTTCCGGCATCGCCGGACAGATCGTCATCATCATTCCCGCCCCAGAGCGTATCGTTGCCGTCGCCGCCTTCCTGCCGGTCATTCTGGTCGCCGCCCTGCAGACGGTCATTTCCCGTTCCTCCGACAAGCCGGTCGGCACCTGCGTCCCCGGTCAGAAGATCGTCGCCGCCATCGCCCGACACGTCGTCATTGTCGGCCCCGCCATAAAGCGCGTCGTTGCCCTCGCCGCCGAAGATGTCATCCGCGCCTGCCCCGCCGGTGGCCGTGTCGTTCCCGATCCCGAGGCTGATGTCGTCCGGACCGGTGCCGCCGACATAGACATCGTTTTCCGAGAACGTCCCCTGCAACTGCGACAGCGACTGCACCGTCCCGCTAAAGGGCGTGGTGCCCGTGATGGACGCAAGGAACGCCCGCAAGGCAGTGGTCGATGCGGTTCCGCCAAACGCCTGGCCGCTGGTCGCAAGCGGGATCAGAATCTCGACATCCGTGGCCGCCTCCTGCCCGATGAGGGCAATGATCTGCCCGCCCGACCAGGTGACGACGCCGAACCGGTAGGTCCAGGATTGCGTGGCAGGCAGGCCCGTTCCCACGACCGATATCTGCACGTCATGCGGTGTGGGGTCGGAAAACGACGCGCCCGGCCCGACCCGCATGATCGAGGTCAGCGACTGGGACGCGGCCGAAAAGATGGTGACACCATCCGCCCCGGTTTCCGCCACCACCTTTAGCCGGACCGTGCCCAGAAGCAGGGCATTCGCGCCGCTTTCGTCCGACTGGAAGACAACGCCTTCGGTGCTGAAATAGGTGGTCATCGGCGGCAACTCCTCTCACTCGCACATTCCGACACATGCGTCGGATCACCCGGGGACCTTAACGGCGGGACAAAGCGGAATTCAAGCGCTACCTTCCCATGCGTCAACCGGCTGTATCCGACCGCCTGTTCAGGCGAACAACCGGCGGAGGGCCTCCCGGTCGATCCCGCGCACGATCAGGCCCTCGGGCTTTACGGCGGGCGTGTCCTCGCCCGCCACGATGGCGTTGACCACGGCCTCGTCCACCGCCTCGACCACCGCCAGGTAGAGCGGGTCGATGCGCTCGGGGTTCATCGTTTCGCGGGTCACGAAATCGGTGTCCCGCTCGGGCATCGGGCCGGGGCCCGCGGTCGAGAAGGCCAGAAAGATATCGCCCGAACTGTTTCCGCCCGGCGTGCCGCCCCGCCCGATCCCAAGCGCCGCGCGCCGCGCCACCGCGCGCAACGACAGCTGCGACAACGGCGCATCGGTCGCGATCACCACGATGATCGACCCGGTTTCCTTCTGGCGGAAGGCGCCTTCGGGCATCAGCCGCCCGACCGGCCGCCCCAGCACGGTGAGCCAGTCGCGCCGCCCGTGGTTGGCCTGCACCAGCACCCCCACGGTAAATCCGCGCCCGCCGATCGCCACCCGGCGCGAGGCGGTGCCCGTCCCGGCCTTGAACTCATAGGCGATCATACCGGTGCCCCCGCCGACCGAGCCTTCGGCCACCGGACCCGACCGCGCGGCGCGGATTGCCTCGATCGCATGGTCGGGCGTCACGTGAAGCGCGGTGATATCGTTCAGGACCCCGTCATAGGTTTCCGCGACCACCGGCATGGCCCAGGAATGTTCCTCGCGGAAATAGCTGCCATACTGCTCCATCATCCAGCGGACCGTGCCATGATGGACCGCGCCAACCGAATGGGTGTTGGTGATGCAGACCGGCCCGGTGAAATAGCCCGCATGGTCGACCCAGTGCGTTCCCGTCATCTCGCCGTTGCCGTTCAGCGCATGAAAGCCCGCCGTTACAGGCACCGGATGGCCGGCATCGGGGCGCGGGCGGATCGCGGTGACGCCGGTGCGCATCCGCCGGGCGGGATCGATAAGGGTGCAGAACCCCACCTCGACCCCCGCGACATCGGTGATGGCGTTCCAGGGCCCCGGCGTGCCGGGAAAGGGCAGGCCCAGGTCGCGGGCGCGGGGCCTCGCGCGATCTTGGGCGGGACCTTGGGCGGAATCGGGGGCGGGGTTGGACATGGCCGGTCTCCTGCTGTGACCCGGCAAGGAAGGACCCGCCGGCCCCCCCTGTCAATCGCCCCGCGCCCAACCGTGGTGTCGCAAACCTGCCCCGATCCGTCCGCATCGGCCTTTTCCCCGGCCCGGACTTCGCGCTAAACCTTTCCCAAACCCGAACACGAGGATGACCGCCATGACCCAAGCCACACGCGACCTGATCGCCCGCTACTACGCCGCCTTCAATGCGGGCGATGCGAAAGCCATGCTCGACTGCGTCTCCTCCGATATCGAGCATCGGGTGAACGAAGGCGGGGTCCGCCGTGGCAAGGTGCTGTTTGGCGAATTCTGCTCGCACATGGGCGTCAGCTATCGCGAGGAACTGAAGGACATCGTGATCTTCTCGAACGAGGACGGCAGCCGCGCCGCGGCCGAATTCGTCGTGCATGGCACCTATCTCAAGACCGATCCGGGCCTGCCCGAGGCGAAGGGACAGGGCTACATCCTGCCAGCGGGCGGCTTTTTCGACGTCAAGGACGGCCGGATCACGCGCGTGACCACCTTCTACAACCTCAACGACTGGATCCGGCAGGTTTCCGAATGATTGAGGTCCGCGCGCTGCAGGGGGCGGAACTCGAGACCGCGCTCGATGACGTCGCGGCGCTGCGCATCGCGGTGTTCCGCGACTGGCCCTATCTTTATGACGGCACGCTCGACTACGAACGCCAGTATCTGGCCACCTATCGCGACACGCCGGGGGCGCTTCTGGTGGGGGCCTTCGATCTGGGGCGGCTGGTGGGGGCGTCCACCTCGACCCCGATGGAGGATCACGCGGCCGAATTCGCCGCGCCCTTCCGCGATCTCGGCATTCCGCTGACCGACATCCTTTACGGCGCGGAATCCGTGCTGCTTCCGGCCTATCGCGGCCAGGGGATCGGCCATCGCTTCTTCGACCTGCGCGAAGACCACGCCCGCCGGATGGAACGCGGCCATGTGGCCTTCTGCTCGGTCGTGCGGCCGGGCGACCACCCGATGAAACCCGCCAACGCACGCACCAACGATGCATTCTGGCGCGGCCGCGGCTATGCCCCCCTGCCGGGCGTGGTGGCCGAATTCTCGTGGCGGGATGTCGGCGACACGGCCGAGACGAAGAAGCCCCTGCAATTCTGGATGCGCAAGCTGTGACCGGAAGGACAAGGGGGCGCTGCCCCCTCGGGCCTTGCGGCCCTCACCCCCGGGATATTTGAGCCAAAGCAAAACAAGTTTGACTCAAATGGCTTTCAACCTGACGAAAATATCCTCGGGGGGTGAATTTGGCGAAGCCAAAGAGGGGGGCAGACAGCCCCCCTTCCCCCCTCCCCGATCATTCCGCCGCGCGGCGTGGAAGCACCCAGGCGGGACGCGGGAAGTGGCAGGTATAGCCGTTCGGGAAGCGCAGCAGGTAATCCTGATGCTCGGGCTCGGCCTCCCAGAAATCTCCGGCGGGTTCGACCTCGGTCACGACCTTCCCGGGCCAGAGGCCTGAGGCCTCGACATCCGCGATCGTGTCGAGGGCGATCTGGCGCTGCGCTTCTGTCAGCCAGTAGATCCCCGACCGGTAGGACAGGCCAATGTCATTGCCCTGCCGGTTCGGTGTGGTCGGGTCATGGATCTGGAAGAAGAACTCCAGAAGTTGCCGGTAGCTGATCCCGGCGGGGTCGAAGATCACCTCGATCCCTTCGGCATGGGTGCCATGGTTGCGATAGGTGGCGTTGGCCACATCGCCGCCGGTGTATCCGACGCGGGTCCGGATCACGCCGGGCAGCCTGCGGATCAGGTCCTGCATCCCCCAGAAACAGCCGCCTGCAAGGATCGCGCGTTCTTCCGTCATGTCTCAGCCCTCCACCTGATCGAGATAGTCGCCATAGCCTTCTGCCTCCATCCGGTCCTTGGGAATGAAGCGCAGCGCCGCGGAATTGATGCAATAGCGCAGGCCGCCAAGCTCGCGCGGGCCGTCGGGAAAGACGTGGCCCAGATGGCTGTCGCCATGGCGCGAGCGAACCTCGGTGCGGATCATGCCATGGGTCGCGTCGCGCAACTCGACGATGTTGTCCGGCTCAACGGGCTTTGCGAAGGCGGGCCAGCCGCAGCCCGAGTTGTATTTCATCGACGAGGCGAACAGCGGTTCGCCCGACACGACATCGACATAAAGCCCGGGGGCGAAATGATGGTCGTATTCCCCGGTGAACGGGCGTTCGGTGCCGTTCTGCTGGGTGATGCGGTATTGCTCGGGCGTGAGCCGGGCAATCGCATCGGGCGTCTTGGCATAGGTCCTGGTCATCTGCGTCTTCCTCTGCTTGCCCGCAAGGATATGGGGTCTTCGGGCGCGCTTGTCCAATCCCCGCGCGTTATTCCCCCGGCATCCTCCCCGGCATCCTCCCCGGCGTCATCCCCGGCCGGTCAGCCGGTTGCCGAGGGCGGCAAGACCCGACCGGCGGCCGGTGCGGTCTTCCTGACGGTCGGCCAGCCCATAAAGCGCATACATCCCGTGCACGCCCAGCCAGCGCAGGGGTTCGGGTTCCCATTTCCGGACACCGCGATTGACCCAGGGCAACCGCGCCAGATCACTGTCGCGGCCAAGCGCCAGATCGGCCAGCGTGCGTCCGGCGAGGTTCGAGGTCGACACGCCCACGCCGACATAGCCCCCGGCAAAGCCGATCCGGCTGTCCGCGTCGAAGCCCACGGTCGCGCACCAGTCGCGTGGCACGCCGAGAACGCCGCACCAGGCATGATCGATCCGGGCCGTCCGCGCCGCCGGGAAATGGCGGTGCAGGATGGCGATGAGGCGGCGGATCGTCTCGCCATCGGGCGCGCCGTGATCATCCACGGTCGAACCGTAGCGATAGGGAACACCCCGCGCGCCCACCGTGATCCGGCCCTCGCGCGTTCGCTGGCAATAGCAATAGGCATTGGCGAAATCGCCGAGGATCTCGTGCCCCTGCCAGCCGATCTGCTGCCAGACCGCCTCGGGCAGGGGTTCGGTGACGACCTGCGCGGAATTCAGCGGAAGCCACTCGCGCTTCAGCCCCGGCAGGGTGGCGGTGAAACCTTCGGTGCAGCGCAGGATCACCCCCGCGCTGACCGTGCCCTGCGGGGTCTTGACCCGGCCGGGGGCGATATCCGTGACCTCGGTTCCCTCGCAGATCGTGACGCCCCGCCGTTCGACCGCCGCCGCCAGCCCGCGCACCAGCTTGGCCGGCTGCACCCGGGCCACGCCGCCCACAACCATCGCGCCCCGGATGCCGGGAATGTTCACCCGCGCCCGCGCCGCGTCGGCGCCGATCGCGTGCACGCGGTCCTCGCCCCAGTGGCGTCGGTGGGCGACCTCGGCCTCCAGCCGTTCCATCTGCGGGGCGGTGACGGCGACCATCAGCTCGTCGGTGCGCAGGATGTCGGCGTCGATCCCCTCGGCCTCGGCCACGGCGATCACCTCGTCGACCGTGCCGCCCATGGCCGCGACCATCGCGCGGACGCCGGCCTCGCCGCCGTTTTCCAGATACCGGTCGTGGTTCCAGGCAAATCCGCCGGTGAGCCAGCCGCCATTCCGGCCCGATGCACCGAACCCGGCGAATTCCTTTTCCAAAACCACGATCCGCAGGGTCGGATCGGCCTTGGCCAGATACAAGGCGGACCACAGCCCGGTATAGCCCGCGCCGATGATCGCCACATCGGCCGCTATGTCGCCCGCCAGCGCCGGGCGGCGCGCGGGCATCCCGATGTCGGCATACCAGAAGGAAACCTCACCCTTGCGCATCACCTACCCCCGTTCCTGCCTCTGACCCCTGCCCGCCGTCACAGATACCAGTCGTGTTCGCGGGGCAGGATATCGGCCAGGAAGGCCTCGAACTCTGCCCGCTTGATCGCGGCATAGGCGGCAGGATAGCGCGGCCCCAGATAATCCGCCATCAGCGCGGACCCTTCCAGCCGGTCAAGCGCCCTCCAGAGCTTCATCGGCATCTCGGGATCGGCCTCGGCCCCGGCGTTGCCGGTCGAGGGTGCGCCGGGTTCCCGCCCCGTGGCGATGCCATGATGCACGCCCGCAAGGACCGCCGCCATCACAAGGTAGGGGTTCGCCTCGGCCCCTGCGATGCGGTGTTCGATACGCCGCGCGGCAGGATCGCCCCCCGGCACGCGGAAGGACACAGACCGGTTGTTCACCCCCCAGGAGGTATTCACCGGCACGAACTGGTCGGGCGCGAAGCGGCGATAGGCGTTCAGGTTCGGCGCGAAGATCGCCATCGCGTCATAGGCGGCGGCCTGCATCCCCGCGATCGCCTGCCCCAGCAGGCGGTCATCGGTGGCGAACAGGTTCCGCCCTTCGCCATCGGCCAGCGAAAGATGGATGTGCAGGCCCGAACCCGACTGGTCGGCGAAGGGCTTTGACATGAACGTGGCTTCAAGCCCGTGGCGCGCGGCCACGCCCTTGACGATGCGCCGCAACAGAAGCGCATGATCGGCCGCGGCGACCGGATCGGGCAGATGGGCGAGGTTAACCTCGAACTGGCCGCCGCCGTATTCGGCGCTGGCCGCCCCGGCGGGCACGCCCTGCGCGGCACAGGCGGCGTCGATGTCCGCCAGAAGGTCGGCCCATTCGTCCAGCTTGTCGAAGGCCAGCACCCGCGGCGCGTCGGGGGCACGCCCCCGGCGCAGCGGGGTCGCCGGGATCACCCTGCCTTCTTCATCGCGCGTGGTCAGGTAGAATTCCAGTTCACAGGCGACGACGGGCCTCAGCCCCGTATCCGTCAGACGCTTGACCACCGCGGCAAGGATCGCGCGCGGGTCGAACCACCACGCCGCGGCGCCTTCTGGCGGGGCGGGGGCGATCAGGACCTGCGCCGTGTGGGCCGCCCACGGCACCGGCACCAGCGTGCCCGGCACCGGGAACGAGATCGCGTCGGGATCGCCATCGGAAAAACCGATCCCCTCCACATCCCAGCAGGCCCCAAGCGCATCGAGCGTGGTGATCCCGGCGCAGAAGGCCACGCCAGAGGACCAGACTTTGCCCGCCTCGCGCGCGGGATAGCGTTTGCCCACGGGCGTGCCGCAAAGATCGAACATCACCGCATCCAGAAACCGCACCCCCGGATGCCGCGCCCTGAACTCCTCCCATTCCGACATGCCGATCTTCCCCCCTGCGCTTCCGCACCTTCGCCTGTTGGCCAAGGCTAACGCGGGTTCTGGATTTGATCAAATGGGAAAGCCGCTGCCGCAACACCTGCCGCACGCGCGCCGCGCCAAGGCGAACGGCCGGCGTGCCTTCCCCCTCGTTCGGGGTGCGGGGATAGAGGGCATGGCAGGGGCCAAAGGGGGGGGGCGGAAGGGGGAGAGACTACTCTTTAGTATAGGTCAATAACCTTTTTGCGCAGCCCGCCGATGCGTTATCCTGACCCGGATATTCAGCTTTATTTCCAAAGGAGTTTTCCGTGGCCCGTTTCCGCCTGAGTGCCGGCCCCGACCGTCTGATCGGAGGGGCCAATATCGCCGACAGGTTCATCCTGTCCACGCCCGGGCACCTGACCGGGGCAGATACGATCAAGGGCGGCGCGGGGGCTGGCGACCAGCTTGTCATCCGGGCGGGCATGACGCTGGGGGCAGCGGCCTTCCAGAAGGTGGCGGGGATCGAGGCGATCCTGATCAACACCGCCTCGCCGGTCGCGCTGACACTCGTGAACCGGCTCACGGCCTTTTCTGCCCTGCCGGTTTTCACCGTCACCGGCGGGGGCGGCGGCGATACGATCAATGCGGGCGCGATCACCAATCGCGCGCTTCTTATGAACGGGCGCGGCGGCAATGACATCCTGACCGGCGGCGCGCGGGCCGATGTGATCCGCCCCGGTTCGGGCAACGACCGCGCCAGCGGTGGCGCGGGCGATGACCGGTTCGAAATCACCGCCGCCGATCTGACCTCGGCCGACCTGCTGGATGGCGGCATCGGCTCCGCCGACACGCTGCGCGTGCTGGCGGGCGGGGTGCTGGCGCCCACCGCCCTCACAGGCCTGCGCGGGATCGAACGGATCGACCTGACGGCGCTGGGGTCTGCGAACCTTAGCCTGCTTCTGCCCGGCACGCTTGCGCCCACGTCGGGCGCGCAGGTCACGCTGATCGGCACGGCGGGCGCGAATTCCTTTGCTGCGGCGCTTGCCTCGATTTCGGTGAACCTGATCGGCGGGCTGGGCAATGACACGCTGACCGGCGGGGCGGCGAATGACCGGCTGGACGGGGGCGACGGCAACGACCGGCTGAACGGGCGCGGGGGAAATGACCAGCTGTTCGGCGGCAGCGGGAACGACACGCTGTCGGGCGGTGCAGCGAACGATCTGATAGCCATCGGAAGCGGCACCGACGTGGCCGACGGTGGAGAGGGCAACGATACCTATCTTGTCGCGGCGGGCGATCTTTCGGCCGATGACCTGATCGCCGACGAATCCGGCACGGGCGACGTTCTGCGCGGCACGGGAACGGCGGCCATCGTCATTTCGGCGGCCATCGCCGACCGGATCACCGGGATCGAAAGCATCGTTCTGGGCGCCGGCGCCGACCGGCTGACGCTGACCGACACGCTGATCGCGTCCCATGACGCGGCGTTCCTGACGGTGGACGGCGGGGCGGGGAACGATTCGATCACGGCGGCGGCGATGACGGTGCTGGCCGGGGGGCGCGGGCTGCTGCTGCGCGGGGGCGACGGGATCGACACGCTGATCGGCGGGCTTGGCAACGACACGATCGACGGCGGCACGGGCACCGGCCTTTACGACGGCGGCAGCGGAAACGACCGGTTCCTGATCCGCCGGACCGAGATGCTGCTGGCCCCCACGGTGAACGGGGGCGCGGGGAACGAGGACGAAATCGTCTTCAACGGCGGCGGCGCCATCACCGCAGCCCATCAGGCGAACGTGACCGGGATCGAACGTTTCGTCCTGTCCGACGAGGGCATGAGCCTTGCCCTGGCGGGGTCGGCGACGGCCGCCACCAATGTTTTCGCCTTCACCGTCATCGGCGGCACGGGCGATGACCTGATCGACCTGACCGGTTCCACCAAAAGGACGCAAGTGGTTGCCGGCCACGGGGACGATACCGTTCTGGGCAGCGCGTTCCGCGACACCATCGAGGGCGGGCGTGGCATCGACCGTCTGGAAGGAGGAGGCGAGGCCGACCAGTTCATCTTTGCCGCCGGCGAATTGACGGGCGCCGATACGGTGAGCGGCGGGGCGGGCTTTGACAGCCTCGAGATCGGACTTGCTCCGGGGCAGTTCATGGGCCCGACGGCCTTCACGGGGGTATCCGGCATCGACAGGCTGTGGCTTCAACCGACCGGAGAAGGCGCGACGGTCATCCTTCCGGCGAATCTTTTGCTGCAAAGCGATCTGTCCACGTTGAATGTGACCTCGTCAGGATCATTCGGCATCAGGATCGACGCGCGACTGGTCACTGGCGGGGGCATAAGGCTGGACGGCGCCAACGGCGCGGATACGCTTTATGGATCATCGGGTTCCGAATCCCTTGTCGGGAATGCGGGCAACGATGACCTGATCGGGGGGCCGGGCGGAGATTCGATCTTTCTTGGCACCGGCGAGACCACCCTCGACCGCGCGATCTATACCTCGATCACGGACGGCACGATCGACATCAACGGCACGCTCTCTGCGGGCCAACTGGCGATGGCGGACACCGTGAACGGCACCGAATTCGTCAACAACTTCATCGTCGTGAGCAGGGTGGCCTTCGGCCTGCTCGACGCGACGACCTGGTTCGTCGGAGCCGCCCAGGACATCAGCCTCAATTTCAGCGCGGCACGGCTTACAGGGGTCAGCATCGCGGGGGATGCTTTCGGGTCGCTTACGGCTGTGCGAAACGCGGTCGGCTCGCGTCTTGCAGACAACGACCCGACCGAGAACGAGGGCCTCATCCTCGTGATCACCGGTGCCAGCGCAACCCGGTTCGGCGTCTACTACTTTGAGGATCGCGACCAGAACAGCACGGTGGATGCGGCAGACCTCTTGCACCTTCTGGCGATCGGCACCGGCGAAGGACCCACGTTCGGCGGAAACAGCGGCTTCCGCCTGACATCCGACCTGTTCTGAGCCTGCCCCCGGCCGGTTCCCGGCCAGGACAGCACGGGCGCGCAGGCGGGGCGATTAGGCCCGCACGTCCGGAACGCCCGTCAGGCGTTGAAAAGGAAGTGCAGCACGTCGCCGTCCTTGACCTCATAGGTCTTGCCCTCGACGCGGAACTTGCCGGCCTCTTTCGCGCCCGCTTCGCCCTTGCCGGCGATGTAATCGTCATAGGCGATGGTTTCGGCGCGGATGAAACCCTTTTCGAAATCCCCGTGGATCACGCCTGCCGCCTGAGGGGCCAGCATGCCCTTCGTGATCGTCCAGGCGCGGGCCTCCTTGGGGCCGACGGTGAAATAGGTCTGCAGCCCCAGAAGCTGGTAACCGGCGCGGATCAGGCGATCGAGCCCGGCTTCCTCAAGCCCCATTTCCTCAAGGAACATCGCAGCCTCGTCCTCGGGCAGTTGCGCCAGTTCCTCTTCGATCCGGGCCGAGATCACGACCGTGCCCGCGCCCTGCGCCGCGGCCATCTCGGCCACGCGGGCGGACTGGCTGTTGCCCTTGGCCGCCGCCGATTCCTCGACGTTGCAGACATAAAGCACGGGCTTCGCGGTCAGAAGCTGAAGCATCCGCCAGGCGCGTTCGTCCTCGTCCGAGACCTTGATCACACGGGCGGGGCGGCCGTTTTCCAGTTCCTTCTGCGCCAGGGCCAGCAGGCGGTCCTGATCGGCGGCTTCCTTGTCGTTGCCCTTCAGCTTCCGCGCCAGGTTGGCGCGGCGGCGTTCGATGGATTCCAGATCGGCCAGCATCAGTTCGGTTTCGATCGTCTCGGCATCGGCGACCGGGTCGATCCGGCCTTCGACATGGGTGATGTCGCCGTCCTCGAAACAGCGCAGCACATGGGCGATAGCATCGCATTCGCGGATGTTGGCGAGGAACTGGTTGCCCAGGCCTTCGCCCTTCGAGGCACCACGGACCAGCCCCGCGATATCGACGAAGGTCATCCGCGCCGGGATGATCTGTTTCGATCCGGCAATCGCGGCCAGCTTGTCCAGCCGCGCGTCGGGCACCGCAACCTCGCCCACGTTGGGTTCGATCGTGCAGAAGGGGAAATTCGCAGCCTGCGCCGCCGCGGTGCGGGTCAGCGCGTTGAACAGGGTGGATTTGCCCACGTTCGGCAAGCCCACGATCCCCATCTTGAAGCCCATGTCAGACCCTCCATCAAACCGCCGCCTCCCTAGCGCGCGGGGCGCGTCGAGGCAAGGCCGCGTGCGGGGGCGCCGATCAGAACGGCTTGACGACGACGACCCACAGGATCGCCAGCGTGCCGATCACGCTGATTTCGTTGAAGACGCGCAGGAAGACCTCGCTTTCGCGGAACACCCCGCGGCGGGCGCGCACGACCAGAACGCCGGTCCAGACATAATGCGCCGCCAGCAGCGAGACGAGCGCCAGCTTGACATGAACCCAGGGCGCCCAGCCCCAGACCTGCCAGCCCAGCCACAGGCCGGTGATGACCCCGATCACCGCCAGCCCCGCCGAAAAGCGGTAGAGTCGCACGGTCAGGTCGCCCGTCGGGCCGAATTCGCCAAGCTGCGCCCATTCGCGCTTCCAGTAGATCAGCGCGCGCGGCACGGCAAAGACGGATGTCATCCAGCCCATGACGCACAGAAGATGAATGATCTTGACCCAGTCCATGCGCCCCTTCTGCCCCGGCGCGGGCAGCAAGGCAAGGGGCGCGCGTGCCGCAGGTCGGGGCCGCAGGCGCACCGGCGGTGTAGCGATTGACAGGCCGCCGACCCGGCGGGATGATCGGGGCCAGCCTGACGGGAGGGGCACATGAATGTCGGCCTGATCACGGGGCTCGGGCCCGCGGCCACCGTCGCCTATTACCGCCACCTGACCGGGGTGGCGGCAGAGCGGGGCCACCGGCTTGACCTGACGATGGTCGAGGCCAACATCCGCGACGTGCTGTCCAACAACCTTTCCGGCCGCGCGCAGGAGCAGGCCGAAATCTTTGCCCGATTGCTTCACCGCCTGAAGGCCGCCGGGGCGGAATGTGCCAGCATCACCGCCATCGGGCCGCATTTCTGCTGGGCCGAGACGCGTGCGCTCAGCCCGCTGCCGCTGGTGTCGGCGATCACGCCGCTTGACCGGTTCTGTGCCGGTCGGGGCTTTGGGGCCGTCGGGCTTCTGGGGACCGGGCGGGCGATGGCGACGGCGCTGTTCGGCCAGATGGTGCGGACAGCGGTGATCGTGCCCGAGAACCTCGACGAGGTCGGGACGGCCTATCAGGACATGGCCGTTCAGGGCCGTTGCGACGCGGCGACACGCGACCTTCTGTTCGCCGCAGGTCGCCGGTTGATGGATCGCGGGGCCGAGGCGGTCGCCCTTGCGGGGACCGACCTTCTGCTGGCCTTCGACGGGCGCGATCCGGGATATCCGGTGATCGACGCGCTGGAGGTCCATGCCGATGTGCTTGCCGATCTGGCCACCGGTCGCGCGACCCTTGCGGATGTGCTTTGACAGCCGCGACTTGCCCTTGATTTCCGCCCCCGCCCCGTGCAAACCGCTGAAAGCCACCAGAGGGGACGACAGATGACACGGATCGACGCGACATTCGCCAGACTGCGGGCCGAGGGCCGCAAGGCCTTTGTCTCCTACATCATGGGCGGCGATCCGGATCAGGCGACCTCGCTTGCCGTGATGAAGGGCCTGCCGGCGGCGGGCGTGGACATCATCGAACTTGGCATGCCCTTCACCGACCCGATGGCGGATGGCCCGACGATCCAGCTGGCCGGCCAGCGCGCGCTGGAAGCGGGCATGACGATGGACCGCGTGCTGGACATGGTGCGCGATTTCCGGGCCGGGGATGCCACGACGCCCATCGTGCTGATGGGCTATTACAACCCGATCTATTCGCGCGGCGTCGATCGCTTTCTTGCCGAGGCGACCGAAGCCGGGATCGACGGGCTGATCGTCGTTGACCTGCCCCCCGAAGAGGATGACGAGCTTTGCATCCCGGCGCAGAAGGCGGGGATCAACTTCATCCGGCTCGCGACGCCGACGACCGACGACCGGCGCCTGCCGAAGGTGCTGCAGAACACCAGCGGCTTTGTCTATTACGTCTCGATCACCGGGATCACCGGGGCCGCCGCCGCGCAGGCCACCGACGTTGGCCCCGAGGTCGCCCGGATCAAGGCAAAGACCGACCTGCCGGTGATCGTGGGCTTCGGCATCACCACCCCCGAAGCCGCGCGCGCGATCGCCAGCGTGGCGGATGGCTGCGTGGTAGGGTCCGCCATCGTCAAGGATATCGGCGCGGGCAAGCCCGTGGCCGAGGTTCTGGCCAATGTCGCGGCGCTGGCCAAGGGCGCCCATTCGGCCTGACCGCCGCGATTTCGCGTGTGCAGGGGGTCGCCCACGGGGGCGGCCCTTTTTCATTGCATTGCGCCGCCACGATTGGTAAAACTTTCTGACCAAAAAGGGGACAGCCGCCATGCCCGTGATCACCTGCATCGACGACCTCAAGCGCCTGCACAAGCGGCGTGTGCCGAAGATGTTCTACGACTACGCGGAATCGGGCAGCTATACCGAACAGACCTTCCGCGAGAACACGTCGGATTTCGCGCAGATCCGCCTGCGGCAGAAGGTGGCGGTTGACATGTCGGGCCGCAGCACCGCCGGGACGATGGCAGGCCATGACGTCGCCATGCCCGTGGCGCTGGCGCCGGTCGGGCTGTGCGGCATGCAGCACGCCGATGGCGAGATCAAGGCCGCCCGCGCCGCCGAGAAATTCGGCGTGCCCTTCACCCTGTCCACCATGTCGATCTGTTCGATCGAGGATGTGGCGGCGCACACGACCAAACCCTTCTGGTTCCAGCTTTACGTAATGCAGGACGAGGATTTCGTCGATGCGATCATCGAACGGGCGAAACGGGCGAAATGTTCGGCGCTGGTGCTGACGCTGGACCTTCAGATCCTCGGCCAGCGGCACAAGGACCTGAAGAACGGCCTTTCGGCCCCGCCGAAACTGACCCTGCCGGTGATGCTGGACCTGGCCACGAAATGGCGTTGGGGCCTGGGGATGCTGGGCACGAAACGGCGGTTCTTCGGCAATATCGTGGGCCATGCCAAGGGCGTGGGCGACACCGCCAGCCTGATGAGCTGGACCTCGGAACAGTTCGATCCGAAGCTCGACTGGGGGAAGATCGCCCGCATCCGCGACCAGTGGGGAGGAAAATTCATCATCAAGGGCATCCTTGACGAGGAAGACGCCCGCATCGCGGCCGATTTCGGAGCCGACGCGATCATCGTGTCGAACCACGGCGGGCGTCAGCTTGACGGCGCGCTATCGGCGATCCGCATGCTGCCCTCGATCGTGCGGGCCGTGGGGGACAAGGTCGAGGTCCACATGGACAGCGGCATCCGGTCGGGTCAGGACGTGCTGAAGGCGCTGGCGCTTGGGGCAAAGGGCACCTACATCGGCCGGTCCTACATCTACGGGCTCGGCGCGATGGGCGAGGCGGGCGTGACCCGCGCGCTGGAGGTGATCCGCAAGGAGCTGGACACGACGATGGCGCTGTGCGGCGAACGCGATGTCAAGGCGCTTGGCCGGCACAACCTGCTGATCCCCGAGGGGTTCGAGGGCCACTGGGCCTGAGGGCGCGCCTCAACTCCGCAGCCGGGCCATGACCGGCGCCAGCACCAGCAGGCTGCACAGCATCAGCGCGGCAAAGACGAAGGCCATCCGCAGGCCGAAGCTGCCCGCGATCAGCCCCAGCATCGGGGGGCCCACGAAATAGCCGAAATACCCCAGCATCGTCGCGCGCGCCACGGCGCGGGCGCGGGCCTCGGGCGCGGCGCGGCGGCCGACCAGCGAAAAGGCGGTCGGCGCAATCACCGATGACCCGATGCCCATCACGATGAATCCGGCATAGGCCATGAGCGGGTTCAGCGCGAAGGCCGCCGTCAGGGCACCACAGGCCGAAACCAGCGCCCCCGCGCGCAACAGGAAATACGGATCGGTCCGCGCGACGATCCCCTGCCCCGCCAGCCGGGCAAAGCCCATCGTCAGCGCCAGCGCGGCAGGCCCCATCGCGCCCTCGGCGGGGCTGCCGCCCAGTGTCTTTTCGATATGCAGGGCCGACCAGTTTTCGGCCGCGTTCTCGGTCAGGAAAGCGATCAGCACCATGCCGCCGCCGATCACCGGCACCATGCCAAGGCTGCGCCCCGGCCCCTCCTTCGGGCGGGCAAGCCCGTCGATCCGGCCGTCGCTTTCGAACGTCAGAAGCGCCAGCAGCGCCGCGCAGCCCGCCGTGGTCAGCATGACCCAACCCGGCGGCCAGCCTGCGTTGCGCATCAGGCCCGTGGCGATGGCCCCACCCGCATAGCCGAAGGAATAGCCCGCATGGCAAAGCGTCATCAGATGCAGCGCCCGCGCGTTTTCAAGCGCGGCCACGCGGGCGTTCATCAGAACGTCGGTCAACCCGGTCGCCGCGCCCGCGATCATCATCGCCAGCGGAAACAGCCAGACCGAGGACGTCTGCCCCGGCAGGATGAATCCCAATGCCATCGCCATCGTGGCCAGCGGCAGCGCCAGCCGCCCCGCCGCCACCCCGAACGAGGGGGCAAGAAACATCGCGACCACCGCCGCGAGCGAGGTGAACAGGATCAACCGGCCCAGTTGCGCCTCGTCCACGCCCAGTTGCAGCTTGAGGTCGGGCAGGACGGCTGCGAAGGTGCCCCACAGGATTCCCATCGCGGCAAAGGCCGCCAGCGCCGCCCGGGCGGTGGTCAGAGTGGTCAGGAATGGCATGAGGCGCTCCGCAGGGTGAGTGCGACAGAGCTAGGCCCTTCGGAGTGTCGCGGCAAGCCTGTGCGCGACATGCCCCGGCCCGTGTGCGCCGGTGCGCGGCCCGCTTTTGGGCTTCCCTTCCAGCCGATTCCCCGCTATAGGCCCCCGGTCGCGCCGCACACCCTTGGAGGGCGGCGGACCTAACAGCAAATGGAGACTGACAATGGCTGGTGAGATCCCGGATCTTATCGCCGAGGTACGGACGGGGACAGGCAAGGGGGCCGCTCGTCAATCGCGTCGCGATAACAAAGTACCCGGCATCGTTTACGGCGGCGGCGTGGACCCGCTTCCGATCAACCTCGACTACCACTACCTGCTGAAGCGCCTGAAGGCAGGCCGCTTCCTTTCGACCCTCTTCAACCTGAAGGTCGAAGGCCAGGACGACGTGCGCGTGATCTGCCGCGGCGTGCAGCGCGATGTGGTCAAGGATCTGCCCCGGCATGTCGATTTCATGCGCCTGCGCCGGACCTCGCGGATCAACCTGTTCATCCACGTGACCTTCGAGAACCACGAACAAGCCCCCGGCCTGAAGCGTGGCGGCACGCTGGTCGTGGTGCGCCCGGAAGTCGAACTGGAAGTGACCGCGGGTGACATCCCCGATCACATCACGGTCGACCTGACCGGCCGCCAGATCGGCGACGTGATCCACATCAACGATGTGGCGCTGCCCGAAGGCGTGAAGCCCACGATCGACCGGAACTTCGTGATCGCGAACATCTCGGCCCCGTCGGGGCTGCGGTCTTCGGACAACGAGGCTGCCGAGGAATAAGTCCGGCACAGCGGACGAGGGACGGGGCGCGGGGGGAAACCTTCGCGCCCTTTCCTTTGGCACCCGCGCGCCTTAGTCCTCGGGGAATTCGGGCGCGCCTTGGGCCTTTTGCAGATGCGCGGCGTGGCGCGGGTCATCCTCTGGACGTCCCCCGGCGCGGGCGACGATCCGGGCCACGTGATCGGCACAGCACAGGTGATGCAGCCGCCAGACATCGGGCAGGCGCAGACAGTCCTGCCGCAGCGCCTCGAACGCATCGGCGTGGCGGAGCGCGGTGATGTCCATCGCCTCGTTGCGGTCGGCGCGGGCGAAATAGGCATCGTCATAGCGATCGCGCAGCGCCACGGGCGACAGCGTGCCGCGCTTCAGTCCAAAACTTTCGTGGGACCGCAGCATGTAATGGTTGATCTGCGCCACCTTGTGCCCGACCAGCCCCGCGGGCAGCGTGCGCGGGCCGCCCGCTTCGGCCCGGAAGCCGGGCATGGGTCGGCCATCGGCTGTGATCCAGCCCAGGCCGGGGGTGTCCCAGTCGCCGCCCGCCGCGGCGATGTCGAACCGGCGCGGCCCGTGTTCGCCAAGACGCCCGAACCAGTCGGGGCGGCGGAAGATCGCCTTGACCCAGCGTCCCATCGCGTGGCGCGGGCGCTGGCATTGCAGGAATTGATGGTGCACGGGCTGATCGGCATAGGTTTCGATCCCCGAGGAGCCAAAGACCTTCCAGTTGATCGACATGCCCAGAAAGGCGGGCGGCCCCGGCGGGATCAGATCGGTGATCCGCCCCTCGCCCCGGTGGATCACCAGGAATTCATCGACATCCGCCACCATCACCCAATCGGCGCCCGTCACGGCGGGATGCGCCTTGGCCGCGCGCAGCTTGCGCCGGGTGATCGGCTGGCCGGGCGGCACGTCGCAGCGCAGGTGATGCACCCAACCCGCGCGCGCCAGCGCGTCCAGAAGATCGGGCGAGGGATCGGTGCAATCGTTGGTCACGACCAGGATGTCGGTGAACCCCAGAAGCCGATACCAGGTGACCCATTCGACGATGAACGGGCCTTCGTTGCGCATGGAACAGACGACGGTGTGGCGCACTTCTGTCGGGGTCTCCGGTCCTCTGCCGCGGACCCTGCACGGGCTGGAGCCGGGCGTCAAGCCTTGCGCCCTGCCCCGCCTGCTGGCATTCAGGATGCATCACGCACAGGAGACGGCAGGCGATGAAGCTCTTTGTGGGCCTTGGCAATCCCGGGGCGAAATATGCCGAAAACCGGCACAACATCGGCTTCATGGCGCTGGACCGGATCGCGGCAGATCACGGGTTCGGCCCGTGGAAGGCGGCCTTCAAGGCGCTGGTCGCCGAAGGCCGGTTCGGATCGGACAGGGTGATCCTGCTGAAACCGCAGACCTTCATGAACCTGTCGGGCGAGGCGGTGCAGGCTGCGGCCGGTTTCTACAAGATCGCGCCCGAGGATATCGTCGTCTTCCATGACGAACTGGACCTTGCCCCCGGCAAGCTGCGGCTGAAGCAGGGCGGCGGACATGCGGGCCATAACGGCCTGCGGTCAATCCACGCCCATCTAGGCGAAGGCTATGGCCGGGTACGTCTGGGGATCGGGCATCCGGGGCACAAGGATGCCGTGGCGGCCTATGTGCTGCATGATTTCGCCAAGGCCGATCAGGGCTGGCTTGACGATCTGCTGCGCGGAATCTCGGATGGCGCGGCCGCCCTTGCCGCCGGCGATGGCGCGCGGTTCCAGAACGCGGTGGCCGCGCGGATCGCACCGCCGCGCCCCTCGACCGGGGACCGGCGCCCGGATGCGGCGCCCGCCAGACCGGCGCCCCAGATCGCCCCCGATCCGAAGGCCCCCGATCCGAACCCGGGCCCCAACGCCCCCGAGGACGGCCGCAGCCCGCTGCAAAGGCTGGTGGATCGCTTCCGGTGAACGCGCGGGTCAGGGACAGTTTTCACGTCCAGGCAGGCCATTGCGAGGCCCTGGGTTCGCCCTTCACCGCGCGCCTGTTGCGGCTTCTGGCCGATGGGCTGATGCCCGACGGGGCGGTGGCGGCGCGGGTGCTTGACTGGCCAGGCGACCCCGACGGCAAGGCCGACGCGCTGGCGCTGCGGCTGGCAGGGGGCCTTCACCATCTGGCGCGCGAGGGGATAGACCCGGACCTTGCCGCCGTCTATTCCGCCCCGCCCGACGATGACGCCGCGCTTCTGGCGCCGGTTCTGGCCGCGCTGCACAGGCACGAGGCGGCGCTTCTGCGCTGGCTCGACAGTGCGCCCCAGACGAACGAGGTGCTTCGGTCGGTCGCGCTGATCGCGGCGGGGCACTGGCTTGCGGCGCGGACCGGCCTGCCGATGGTTCTGTCGGAACTGGGGGCAAGCGCCGGGCTGAACCTGATCTGGGATCATCACGCGCTGGTTGCGGGCGGCAGGCGGTTCGGCCCCGCGGAGGCGACGGTCACACTCTGCCCGGAATGGTCGGGCCCGCTGCCGCCCGATGCCCCGCCCCGGATCGCCGCGCGGGCGGGGGTTGACCTCAACCCGGTTGATCCGCTGCGCGACCGGGGCAGGCTTCTGGCCTATGTCTGGGCCGATCAGGCCGACCGCATCGCAAGGACCGAGGCCGCGCTGGACCTGGCCGCGCGGCTGCGTCCCGAGATTGCGCAGGCAGACGCGATCGACTGGCTTGCGGGTCGCCTGGCCCAGCCCCATCCCGGCCACCTGCATCTGGTCTTCCACACCGTCGCCTGGCAATATTTCCCCGCCGCCGCCCGGCAAAGGGGCGAGGCACTGCTGACCGAGGCCGGCGCCCGCGCGACGGATGAGGCGCCCCTTGCACGGCTTGCGATGGAGGCTGACGGCGAAACGCCCGGCGCGGGGCTTGCGCTGACCCTCTGGCCGGGCGGGCAGACCACCCGCCTTGGCCGGGTCGATTTCCACGGCCGCTGGGTTGACTGGCAAGCGCAGGGGTGACGTTGCGGCGGCCTGGGCGCCCCGGCCTTGCCCGACCGCGTGTGCTGTGGTCATCATCCGCCGGGTGGACAACGGGGGATTGGCGGAGGGGGATTGGCGGATGCGGCGCCTTCTGATGCGCGGACTTGCGGTTCTGGTCGTGGTTCTGGCCGCCCTTGCCGCCTGGAAATGGGACGAGATCACACGGCTTCGCGCCGTTCTGACGCTGTTCGACGAAGACCGGATCGTCGCCAATTTCAGCCGGATGGACGCGGCCTTCCTGTCGCGGCCCGTGCCCGTGGCGGGGCCTGCGCTGCCGCTGCCCGAAGGCCCTGCGATGACCCTGCCCGAGGGCGCCGGGGACTGGATCGCCGAACGCGCCGTCACCGGGCTGGTCGTCCTGAAGGACGGGGTTATCGTGCATGAAAGCTATCACCTCGGCACTTCGGCCGAGGATCTGCGCATCTCGTGGTCGGTGGCCAAGTCCGTGCTGTCAGCGCTTTACGGCATCCTGCTGGCTGAAGGCGCGGTCGGCACGCTGGATGATCCGGTAACGCGGCACGCGCCCGCGCTGGCCGGGTCGGCCTATGACGGGGCGACGGTGCGCGATGTGCTGACGATGCAGTCGGGCGTGACCTTCAACGAGGATTACCTGGATTTCAACAGCGACATCAACCGGATGGGCCGGGTCCTTGCGCTTGGCGGGTCGATGGACGGTTTCGCCGCGGACCTGAAGGCGCGTGACCGCGCGCCGGGGACGGGCTGGCAATATGTCTCGATCGACACGCATGTGATCGGGATGGTGATCCGGGGCGCGACCGGGCGCACGATCCCCGACCTGGTATCGGAAAAACTGTTCGGTCCCCTGGGGCTTGAGGCCGAACCCCGCTATCTGACCGATGGCGAGGGCGTGGCCTTCGTTCTGGGCGGGTTGAACCTGCGCACCCGCGACTATGCGCGGATCGGCCAGCTTTTCCTTGACCTTGGCCGCGCCGACGGCCGCCAGATCGTGCCCGAGGATTGGGTTCTGGCCTCCACCCGCCCGCAGGCGGCAACCGCGCCGGGCGCGATGGGGTACGGCTACCAGTGGTGGATCCCGCCGGGTTCGACCGAGGGCGAATTCCAGGCGCAGGGTGTCTATGGGCAGTATATCTATGTCAACCGGCCCGCGGGCGTGGTGATCGCCGTCAATGCCGCCGACAGGGGTTTTACCGCCGAGGGCGTCGATGCACGGAACACCGCCATGTTCCGCGCCATCGCCGCAGCGGCGCGCTGATCCGCGCCGGGGGCCTTGCCCCGACCCCGCGCCGGATTAGACTGAACGCAAAGGCGGAGGATGGGATGACCGACGGAAGACTGGCCTCGATCAACGTGCTTGGCGGGACGCTGGAACCCTGTTCCACCGATCCGCTGACCGGCTTCTGGCGGAACGGCTGCTGCGACACAGGCCCGGCAGACCGGGGGATGCACAGCGTCTGCGCGATCATGACGGACGAATTCCTTGCGCTGTCGAAATACCTTGGCAACGATCTGTCCACCCCGCGCCCGGAATACGGCTTTGCCGGGCTGAAAGCGGGCGACAACTGGTGCCTCTGCGCGGCGCGGTTCCTTCAGGCGCATGAGGAAGGCGCAGCCCCGCAGGTTCGGCTGAAGGCCACGCACCGGGCCACGCTGGACATCGTGCCGCTTGACGTGCTGCGGCTTTACGCGGCCGATGACGAGGGCGGGACCGGCGCGGACTGAGCCTCGCCGTTTCCGGTCGATACGGCGGCGCGGATCGCGCCGTCATCGCGCATCAGATCCTCGATGAACACCGACAGAAGCTGCGACCGGCCGTTGACGCCGGCCTTGCGGTAGATGGCGTTCGTCTGCGCCTTCACGGTGCCTTCCGAGGTCTTCCTGAGGCTTGCGATCTCGCCCGTGGTCATGCCCTTGATGGCGAAGAGCGCGACATCGCTTTCGGCGGGCGTCAGTTCCCATTCGGCAAAGCGTTCCTGCAACAGGTCCAGGAAGGCGCCAGAGGCGCGGCGCAGGCGTTCCTCGGCCTCGCGACGGCCGTGAAAGGCGCGGCGGGTCATCAGCCCCCCCATCAGCAGCCCGAGGATCAGGCCGAGGGCGGCGCCGATCTCGATCGCCTCGCGGACCTGCCACGGGATCGGATCGGAGCGAAGCCCGATGAACGGGCCAAGAATGTCATAGACGAAAAAGACGGCACAGAAGGCCTGGATTCCGAAGACACCGCCAATCAGATAACGCGGGGTCATGGCCAACCCTTCCCGAACAACCAGACAGCACAGGCACACACCGGATCAGTCATCGCGGTCATCGTCCCGGCCTGACCTGCCGTCGTCGCCGCCCCGCCCGCGACCGCGCCCGCGGTCGTCATCCCTGTCGTCGTCGCGGTCGTCGTCCCTGTCGTCGTCGCGGTCGTCGTCGCGGTCGTCGTCGCGGTCATCGTCCCTGTCGTCGTCTCGGTCGTCATCCCTGTCGTCGTCACTGTCGTCCCGATCCGACCCGGAGGAACCGGAATCGCGCCCCGACCGGTCATCCCTGATCTCGGTTCCGCCACCCGAGGTGACATCGCGCAGGATCTCGCCCGTGCGCAGGTCCACCACGATCTCGCGCCGCTTGCGCCCACGGATGCCGACGATGCGCGTCCGGCCAAGCCAGGTCTTTTCGATGACAAAGTCCTGATAGCCCTGCCGACGCAACTGGCTGAGGATGCTGTCGGCCATCGACTGCGCCTCGGCGACAGAGCCAAGGCCAAGCGGGACCATCGCCCCCGCCAGAATTTTCAGGACCTGCCTGCGTTGCACGGCGCTCTCCTTCATGGTCCGCCACCGGAACAGACCGTATCCGGTGTAGACTAGCGTCAGTTTTCAATGCCGCAAGGCCCGGCTTCCGCCGGGCCCTGTGACCTCATGCCGACCGGTCAGTCATCCGATCCACGGCCACGGCCGCGGTCGTCATCGTGGTCGTCGTCCGATCCGCGCCCCCGGCCGCGGTCGTCATCGTCATCGTCGTCCGATCCGCGATCCCGGCCGCGGTCGTCATCGTCGCGGTCATCGTCATCGCGCCCGCCGCGGCCACGACCACGACCCTTGCCATCATCATCATCGTCATCATCGTCCCAGCCGCGGCCCGGGCGGCTGCTGTCGATGCCGCGCACGAAGTCCCGCGCCCGTTCGCGGATCTGCACGCCGGGGCGGGTGTTGTCGTCACTATCGACGCCCTCGACCTCGGATTTCAGGATGGCCCCGGTCCGGCGATCATAGATCACCTCGGTCTTCTGCATGCCGCGGATGGCCTCGACCTTGATCTGGTTCGGCCCGGTCTTGATCTCGACCCGCGTATAGCCCTGTGCCTGGTAATCGGCGGCCAGCGTCTGCGGAGAGATTTCCGCGAACGCCATGCTGCCGGCAAACACGAGCCCTGCGGTGAAGGTGGTGAAGAGTTTCATGGTCATATCCCCGTTTACTTGTGATCGGTTCCCTGGATCGTTCCGTCCCGCCGGACCCCGCCTGCCCTTCCGTACCGTCCTGGCATCGGTGTCTGGCGTCTGGCTGTCGGTCCGTCGATGAACCCATCTGGCGCCATTCCGGGGCGCCGGGATATTGACCCAGGGGTTATTGGCGGGCCAATCGACCCTGGGTTTGCAGGGATAGACCGCGGGTTTAGGCGAATTGCCTTGGAATTCCGGGGCAGAGCAGGATCCGGCGCAGTCCCGCCGGGAAGGCGGGGCCGATGCGGCAACGACCGCCTATTCCCGTGGTTTATGCGCCTCTCTCCATCGGCCAGGGCGGGCGGCGCCGCAAAGGGTGCCGGTCCTGGCCGTCTACTGGCGCGATTCGGCCGACGGCGGGGCGGCGGGGGCGGCCTTGCCGTTTTCGGAAAGGACCGCGCGGATCGGCGAATCGTCGGCCATCAGATCCTCGAAGAACAGCGACAGAAGCTGCGATTTCCCGGTCACCCCGGCCTTCTTGTAGATGGCATAGGTCTGCGCCTTGACCGTCCCTTCCGAGGTCTGGCGCAACCGGGCGATATCGGCCGTGGATAGCCCCTTGAGCGCGAACAGCGCCACATCCTTTTCCGCCGGTGTCAGCCGCCATTCGTCGAAGCGTTGTTCCAGAAGCCCCATGAACACGCCCGAGGCGCGTTCCAGCTGTTCGCGGGCGTCGTTGCGGTCGCCAAGCGCGCGATGCAGCGCGTATCCCCCGGCAAAGATCCCCAGCACCAGACCAAGCGCCGCGCCGATCTCCATGAATTCGCGCAGCCGCCAGTTCAGCGGCTCGGTCACGATGCCGGTCAGGGCTGACAGGATATCGAAGATGAAGAAGGCCGCGCAAAGCAACTGCACGACGACCAACACAGCCAGCCAGACGACGGTCCGGCGGGAAACACGCGAAGAAAACGTCACTCGGTCACGTCTCCCGCGACGCCGACACCCTTGTCAGTGCCCCCAAGCGCCGAGTCGGTGACGGTGCGCTCGGGCAGGTCGACGGCTGCCACCGCGGCGCCGCGCCCCTGGCCGTCCCTGCCCCGCTCGCGCTGGATCGTCGCCAGGCGCGAGGGTTCGCGCAGGTAGTCGCGCAGGATCTCGCCCGTCGAAGGGTTGATGACGATCTCGCGCCGGATCTTGCCTGCCTCGGCCACGACATAGAGCCGCCCCAGCAGGGTGCGGGAGATGCTGACGGTGGTGTAGCCCTGCGCCTCAAGCTGGCGGATCAGGCTTTGTTCCATCGACTCGGCCCGCGCCAGGGGGGCGGTCAGGGCCAGCACCAGAAGGGCGGCGGACATGTGCCTGAACATCTGCGTTCCTCGCGATCAGAGCGGCGTTTTTTCGGGGTGCGGCCCCGATTCCCGTTTCGGAAGATATCGCATCTCTGCCCCTTTCGGGGCAGAGATGACAGCCGGCCGGCAGCGTGCGAGCTGCGCGGGGATGAACGCGGCACGGGGCCGGCCGACCGGTTTCAGTTGCCCGCCGCGCAGAGCGCCTCGCGACCGCGGCGCCACTGCGGCACGACGCATCCGTCATTGGACCGGCCGGATTCGGTGCCGCCGCCCGCGAAGCTGCGCATCCGGTCGCCGCCCGCGCCGCGCGTTTCGACGGCGGTCGTGGTGGCCACGGCTTCGCCATCGAAATGGCTTCCGTCTTCGACAGTGCCCTCGCCGCCGTCCTCGACGATCTCGCCACCGCAGGCCTCGCAGAAGTCCGGGTCGCCGCCGGTATAGGCCATGCCGTCATCGTCGACCGGCATCGGTTCACCCGGATCGCCTTCGCCCGGATCGCCTTCGCCGGGATCGCGGTCCCCGATGCCAGCCTCGCCGGCATCCGAAACGCCGCTGTCGTCGCCCGCTTCACCCGTGACCAGGACAACGCCCGGTTCGTTCACATGAACCACAAGACCCGCGCGGACGGGTCCGGCCGCGGCCGTGGTGGTCATCAATGCCGTCAGCGCCACGCCCAGCGTCAGCGCCATTCCTGCCGTCCGTTTGAATTCGAACATACCTGCCTCCGTTACACGCCGGCCGGGTGATCCGGTCGGCCCCTGCAGGCGAGGGCGAATCGGACCGGAAAGTCCATCTGGCGAATGTTTAGGGCGCGGCCCTCCGGGAAGGCCGCGCCCCATAAACAAAGGTTTAGACCGATCCGGGCGGGATCAGATCTTCATGTCAAAGCCCAGATGCTTGGCCACGGTGAAGATGTCCTTGTCGCCCCGGCCGCACATGTTCATCACGATGATCTGGTCCTTGGGCAGGGTCGGCGCCAGCTTCATCACATGGGCCAGGGCGTGGCTGGGTTCCAGCGCAGGGATGATCCCTTCCAGCTTGCAGCACAGCTGGAACGCCTCAAGCGCCTCGGCATCGGTGATCGAGACATATTCGGCACGGCCCGTGTCATGCAGCCAGGCATGTTCCGGCCCGATGCCCGGATAATCCAGCCCCGCCGAGATCGAGAACCCTTCCAGGATCTGCCCGTCGGCATCCTGCAACAGATAGGTGCGGTTGCCGTGCAGCACGCCGGGGCGCCCGCCCGTCAGGCTGGCGCAATGTTCCATCCGGTCGTCCACGCCCTTGCCGCCCGCCTCGACCCCGATGATGCGGACCGACGGATCGTCGAGGAAGGGATAGAACAAGCCCATGGCGTTCGACCCGCCGCCGATCGCGGCCACGACCACATCGGGCAGGCGGCCCTCGCCTTCCTGTTCGGCCAGCTGCCAGCGCACTTCCTTGCCGATGATCGACTGGAAGTCGCGCACCATCGCCGGATAGGGATGCGGCCCCGCCACCGTGCCGATGCAGTAGAACGTGTCGCGCACATTCGTCACCCAGTCGCGCAGCGCGTCGTTCATCGCGTCCTTCAGCGTGCCCCGGCCCGAGGTCACGGGCACCACCTTGGCGCCCAGAAGCCGCATGCGGAAGACGTTCGGCGCCTGCCGTTCCACATCATGCGCGCCCATGTAGACCACGCATTCCAGGCCAAACTTGGCGCAGACCGTGGCGGTGGCCACGCCATGCTGGCCCGCGCCGGTTTCGGCGATGATCCGGGTCTTGCCCATGCGGCGGGCCAGGATGATCTGGCCCAGCACGTTGTTGATCTTGTGCGCGCCGGTATGGTTCAGCTCGTCCCGCTTCATGTAGACCTTGGCGCCACCCAGCTGTTCGGTCAGGCGCGGCGCGAAATAAAGCGGCGAGGGGCGGCCGACATAATGCTTCCACAGGTCGTCCATCTCGGCCCAGAAGCTGGCGTCGGTCTTGGCCTTTTCGTATTCCGCCTCAAGATCCAGGATCAGCGGCATCAGGGTTTCCGACACGAACCGCCCGCCGAAGATGCCGAAACGGCCCTTTTCGTCCGGCCCGGTCATGAAGCTGTTGATCCCGTCCTCGGCCATGCTGCGCCCTCCTTGATGAACAGACCGGATGTAGCGCCCTTCGGGCTGCGGGGAAAGGGGGATCAGTCCAGCGGCTTCTTCATGCCCAGATGGCTCGGCTCGTAACCCAGCCGTTCATAGAAGGCATGGGCGCGGTGGCGCGACTTGTCCGTGGCAAGCTGGATGATGCGCGCGCCCGCGGCCCTGGCCCGCGCCTCGGCCATCCGCATCAGCGCGGCCCCTACCCCCTTCGACCGCAGGTCGGGCGCCACGCGGACGGCCTCGACCAGCGCCCGGATCATCCCCTGCCGCGACAGCCCGTGCAGGATGGTCAGCTGGCAGGTGGCGACGATCCGGCCGGCATCATCCTCGCCCACGATCAGCTGATGCATCGGATTGGCCGACAGCGCGGCGAATGCGGCACGGTAGGGCGCCATGTCCGCCCCTTCACGCCCCTGACCAAGCGGGTCGTCGGCCAGAAGCGCCGCGATGGCGGGAACGTCCTCGGCGATCGCGTCGCGAAAGATCATCGCCGCGCCGCCCGCAGGTCGGGGATGCCGCCGGGCAGACCGCCACCGCCCGCCGACACGGCCGCCCTGACGAAAGCCGCCATGCGCGAGGCGTCCTTCACCCCCGGCGCGCTTTCCACGCCCGAGGACACATCGACCTGCCGCGCATTGGTCAGCCGGATCGCCTCGGCCACGTTTTCGGGCGTCAGCCCCCCGGCCAGCATCCACGGACGCAGCCAGCGGCGTTGCGCGACCAGCCGCCAGTCGAAGGACAGGCCGTTGCCGCCGGGAAGCGCGGCATTCCTGGGCGGCTTGGCATCGATCAGCAACTGATCGGCGACGGTGGAATAATCGAAGATCGCCGCCAGATCGCCCTCGTCGGCCACGCCGATGGCCTTCATCACCGGCAGGCCATAGCGCGCGCGCACCTCGGCCACGCGGTCGGGGGTTTCATGGCCGTGCAGTTGCAGCATGTCGATCGGCACCGCCTCGACGATCGCATCCAACGCCGCATCATCGGCATCGACGGTCAGCGCCACCTTTGCCAGCCCCGGAGGCGCGGCAAGGGCCGCGTCGCGCGCGGCTTCAAGCGTGAGGTGGCGCGGGGATTTCGGAAAGAAGACAAAGCCCGCATAGGCCGCGCCCGCAGCCGCGGCGGCGGCGACATCGGCGGGTGTTCGCAACCCGCAGATCTTCACCCGGATTTCTGGCATGGATCAGCCTTCCCGGATCAACCGGCCTTGCGGGGCTGTTCCAGGATCGCCAGAACCTCGTCCCCGCCCGTGTTGCCCTTGGCGTCGCGCATCTGCGCCAGTTCGCGCTCCAGCCGCGCAACCTCGCGCGCCTTGGTCGAGGCGGCGGCACGGTGCTTGTGTTCGCGGAACCATTCCCAGACGAAGCCGATCAGAAGCCCCGCCGCGATGCCGCCGAAAATCACCAGGAACAACGGCAGTTCCACCGCCGAGGAATACCCCAGGAGCGTGGCCATATCCTCGGGCAGGGCGCGCAGCGTCACCGGCGCGCGGTTCGCAAGCGCGACCGTCATCAGCACGATGGCCAGCACAACCAGAAACAACAGACGCAAGAGGCGGATCATGGGTCCAATTCCTGTCTTTCCGCCGCGCGCGCCGTCACTTGCCGTTCAGGCGGTCACGCAGCAGCTTGCCCGTCTTGAAGAAGGGCACCTTCTTGTCTTCCACCGCCACGGCCTCGCCGGTGCGGGGATTGCGCCCCACCCTTGCATCCCGCGACTTGACGGAAAATGCGCCGAAACCGCGCAGTTCCACCCTGTCGCCCCGTGCCAGGGCTTCGATGATTTCGTCGAACACGGTGTTCACGATGCGCTCGACGTGGCGCTGCGTGAGATGCGGATTCTCGTCTGCGATCTTCTGGATCAGTTCCGACCGGATCATCCGTTACGTCCCCCCTGTGGCGTGAAGGACTGCTTTCGCCACGTTTTTTGTTTTCCCGGCGACTATAGGCAAAAAAAACCTTGGCTCAAACAGGAAATGGGCGGTGCGGGGGCGTCATGCGCGGTCGCAGGCAGACAAACGTTAAGGGCCCCGCCGTTCGGCGAGGCCCCGTTGTTTCGCAGGCAGAAACGATCAGCCCTTGTCGCCCTTCAGAGCGGCGCCAAGGATATCGCCCAGCGAGGCACCCGAATCGGACGAACCGTACTGTTCCACGGCTTCCTTTTCTTCGGCGATCTCGCGCGCCTTGATCGACAGGCCCAGACGACGGGTCTTGCTGTCGACGTTGGTGACGCGCACGTCGACCTTGTCACCGACCTGGAAACGGTCGGGGCGCTGTTCGGCGCGGTCGCGCGACAGGTCGGACCGGCGGATGAACGACTTCATGCCGTTGTAATCCACCTCGATGCCGCCATCCTCGATCGCGGTGACGGCCACGGTGATGACCGAACCACGCTTCACGCCGTCAACGGCATCCGAGAAGGTGTCGTCGCCAAGCGCCTTGATCGACAGCGAGATGCGTTCCTTCTCGATGTCCACCTCGGTGACGGCGGCCTTGACCACGTCGCCCTTGCGGTAGTTCTGGATCGCTTCCTCGCCGCGCTGGTCCCAGGACAGGTCGGACAGGTGCACCATGCCGTCGATGTCGTTGTCGAGACCGACGAACAGACCGAACTCGGTGATGTTCTTGACCTCGCCCTCGATCTGGCTGCCCACCGGATGGGTCTCGGCGAAGACTTCCCACGGGTTGCGCTGCGTCTGCTTCAGGCCGAGCGAGACACGACGCTTGGCGCTGTCGATCTCCAGAACCATGACGTCGACTTCCTGGCTGGTCGAGACGATCTTGCCGGGGTGGACGTTCTTCTTGGTCCAGGACATTTCCGAAACGTGCACCAGGCCCTCGACACCGGCTTCCAGTTCGACGAAGGCGCCGTAGTCGGTGATGTTGGTGACGCGGCCCTTGTGGACCGAACCGATCGGATAGGCCTTTTCGACGGTGTCCCACGGATCCGACTGCAGCTGCTTCATGCCGAGGCTGATGCGGTGGGTGTCCTTGTTGATCTTGATGACCTGGACCTTGACGGTCTCACCGATCGACAGGATCTCGGACGGGTGGTTGACGCGGCGCCAGGCCATGTCGGTGACGTGCAGCAGGCCGTCAACGCCGCCCAGATCCACGAAGGCGCCGTATTCGGTGATGTTCTTCACCACGCCGTCGACGGTCTGGCCTTCGGTCAGGTTGCCGATCACTTCGGCGCGCTGTTCGGCGCGGCTTTCTTCCAGGATGGCGCGGCGCGACACGACGATGTTGCCACGGCGACGGTCCATTTTCAGGATCTGGAAAGGCTGCTTCATGCCCATCAGGGGGCCGGCGTCGCGCACGGGGCGCACGTCAACCTGCGAACCGGGCAGGAAGGCCACGGCACCGCCCAGATCGACGGTGAAGCCGCCCTTGACGCGGCCAAAGATCGCGCCGTCGACGCGCTGCTCGCTGGCATAGGCCTTTTCCAGGCGATCCCAGGCTTCTTCGCGGCGAGCCTTGTCGCGGCTGATCACAGCTTCGCCACGGGCATTCTCGACGCGGTCCAGGTAGACCTCGACCTCGTCGCCCACGGCGATCGAGGGGGCCTCGCCCGGATTTGCGAATTCCTTCAGGTCGACGCGGCCTTCCATCTTGTAGCCGACGTCGATGATGGCCTGTCCCGCCTCGATGGCGATGACGCGACCTTTGACAACCGAACCCTCTTCGGGGGTGTCAATCTCGAAGCTTTCCTTCAGAAGGGCTTCGAATTCTTCCATGGATGCTTTGGCGCACATGTGCAGTCAGTTCCTTTTCATGGTTTTTCAGGCCATGCGGTTGGCTCCGCCGGTCTTTGGTGGCCCCGGAAAAAGCGCGGCCCTGCCGGAAAACCGGGCAAGGCGACTCTGTCGGGATGGGCGGGCTATAGTGCCGAACGGGAAAAAGCGCAAGCGCGGGCGTGGAAATCCGCCCGGAACACGAAGAAGGGGGGCTGTCTGCCCCCCTCTTTGGCTGCGCCAAATTCACCCCCCGAGGGTATTTTCGCCAGGTTGAAAGACAATTTGAGCAAAACTGTCTTCACTTTGGCCCCAATATCCCGGGGGTGAGGGGCGAAGGCCCGAGGGGGCAGGGCCCCCTTGCCTTCAGCCGACGTGCGAGACCAGCCGGTCCAGCGGCCGGCGCACCTTGGGCAGGCCGGCCAGCCAGTCGCCCGCGGGATCGCGGTAGCCGAGCGGCATCACCGTGACCGCGCGCAGGCCGCGGTCGCGCAGGCCGAGGATCGCATCCACCTTCGCGGGGTCGAAGCCCTCCATCGGGGTGGCGTCCACCTCTTCGAAGGCCGCCGCGGTCAGGGCGATGCCGAAGGCGATATAGGCCTGGCGGGCGGCGTGCTGGAAGTTTTCCTCGGCGCTGCGGGGCAGGTACATCGTCTTCAGACGCTCGTAGTAGGCTGTCAGCGCCTCGGAGGCGCCGCCGCGTTCGGCGGCCATCTGGGCGACCACCGCGTCGATGCGTTCGGCGGTGTAGTTGTCCCATGCCGCGAAGACCAGGACATGGCTGCCCTCGGTGATCTGGGACTGGTCAAAGGCGGCCGCGCGCAGTTCGGCGCGCACCGCGGGATTGGTGACGACGATCACCTCGAAGGGTTGCAGCCCGCTGGAAGTGGGGGCCATCCGCGCCGCATCAAGGATGCGGTCCAGCTTGTCCTGCGGCACCGCGCGGGCCGGGTCCATCTTCTTGGTGGCGTAGCGCCAGTTCAACCGTTCAAGCAACATGATGCGTCCTTTGCATGCCGGCGCGGCCCGATGGGCCCGCGCGATCATCCCTCGACGCGGGATCTAGGGGGCGGACGACCCAAGGCAAAGCCGGGCCGCCGCACAAGGGCTGTTCGGAGATGCAGAGAAGGCGGGGCCGCAGGACACGGGCGGAGGGGGGCGCCGAAAAGCGCGGGGATCAGGCAGGCCGGGCGGAAAGGCGGGCGGCGACACGGGCGATGGCCGCCGCCACCGCCTCGTCGATCGTCATGTCGCTGGTGTCGATCGTCACCGCATCATCGGCAGCGCGCAGCGGGGCGTCGGCACGGTTCATGTCGCGGTCGTCGCGTTCCCTGACCTCGGCGAGGATTTCGGCATAGGGCCGGGGCGCCGTCTCTCCGCCCAGTTCCAGCCACCGCCTGCGGGCGCGCACCTCGGCGCTGGCGGTCACGAACAGCTTCACATTGGCCTCGGGGCAGATCACCGTGCCGATGTCGCGCCCGTCGAGCACCGCGCCGCCCTCGCGCCCGGCGAAGCGGCGCTGGAAGTCCAGCAGCGCCGCCCGCACCTCGGGGATCACCGCGACACGGGATGCCGCCTGCCCTGCTTCCAGCGTGCGCAGGTCGGGCCGCGCCAGATCGGCGGCCGAAAGGTTCAGCGCGGCGGCCACCGGATCGCCGCCCTTCGCCCCGACGGCCCGGTAAAGCGCGCCGGTGTCGAGATGGGCAAAACCGAAGTGATCGGCCACGGCGCGGCTGATCGTGCCTTTCCCCGCCGCCGCAGGCCCGTCGATCGCGACCGTGAACTTCATGTCCTTCCTTTCCCTTTCCCCCGAAGACCGAACCGGGCCCTCAGGCGCGACAGTAAGCCGGGGCGCCGGAACGGCCTGCTCCCGCGCGGCAATGGCCACATCCGGCCCAGTGCCAGATCGCGCTCCGGCAGCTTGACCCGTCCGAACCCGCTGCCCGCATAGAGCGTCAGTTCGTTCAGGTAATACCGGTCGTCGACCATCAGGAAATCGATCCGCATGTAATCGAACCCCTGCGCGAGTTCCCGGGAAAGGGCAAGCATTTCGGCAAACGGGGTGCCTTCGGCGGCACCTCGCGCAGCCAGTCGGCGGTCGGTTTCCGCGTGACGCCCAGAAGCGGCGGGAACAGCCCTTCGGCCCGGTCCTTGCCGATCCGGCGGGCGACGTAATGGCGCACCGCGTATTTGTCGAGGATCGTCCGGAACACCGGCCGGCGGTCATGCACTTTCTGCCAGTTGACCTTTTCGTTCATCGTCCGGGGCTGATCGAGGTTCAGATCGTACCCCGTGCGTTCCCTGAAATGCGCCTTGAGCCACGGATACCCGAGCCGCGCGACTACCCAGGCATGCCAGGCCTCGACCCGGTCCTGCAGGCTGCGCAACCGTTCAAGGTCCAGCCAGAGCGCAAGGTGCCGCAGCGCGGCGCGCATCAGCCATGCTCCAGCGTCGCGCCAAGCCGGGTCATCAGACCCTCGAAGATCGGGAAGGACGTGACGATCGGTGAGGCGTCATCGACCGAGACCGGTGCCTTCGCGGCCATCCCGCAGATCAGGAAACTCATCGCGATGCGGTGGTCCAGATGCGTGGCCGCCGTGGCACCGCCCGGCACGCCGCCTGCGCCCATCCCGTGCACGATCAACGTGTCCTCGTCTTCCTCGATCCGCACGCCGCAGGCTTCCAGACCGCGCGCCATCGCGTCGATCCGGTCGCTTTCCTTCACGCGCAATTCCTTGACCCCGCGCATCACCGTGGTGCCCGTGGCATTGGCCGCAACCACCGACAGGATTGGGTATTCGTCGATCATCGAAGGGGCGCGTTCGGGTGGCACCTCGATCCCCTTCAGGCTGCCCGAGAAACGCACGCGCAGGTCGGCCACGGGTTCGCCCCCCTCTTCGCGCGGGTTTTCAAAGACGATGTCGGCGCCCATTTCGACCAGGGTGGTGAACAGGCCGTTGCGCGTGGGGTTCTGGCTGACGCCGGGCACGAGGATGTCCGATCCTTCGACGATCAGCGCGGCACAGACCGGGAAGGCGGCCGAAGACGGATCGCGCGGCACGGCCACCGCCTGCGGGCGCAGTTCGGGCTGGCCGGTCAGGGTGATGACATTGCCTTCGGACGTCCGTTCCACGCTGAGCGTCGCGCCGAAACCTGCGAGCATGCGTTCCGAATGGTCGCGCGTCGCCTCGCGTTCGATGACGACGGTTTGCCCCGGCGCATTCAGCCCCGCCAGCAGAACCGCCGATTTCACCTGCGCCGAAGGCACGGGCACCACATAGCGCACCGGCACCGGGTCCGCCGCGCCGACGATGGTCATCGGCAGGCGTCCACCCGCGCGCCCGTAGGCACGCGCGCCGAACAGCGAAAGCGGATCGGTCACCCGCCCCATCGGCCGCTTGCGCAAGGATGCATCGCCCGTGAACGTGGCGGTCATGGCGGTGGTGGCCATGCATCCCATGATCAGCCGCACGCCGGTGCCCGAATTGCCGCAGTCGATCACATTGTCGGGTTCGCGAAAGCCGCCGACGCCCACGCCATGCACGCTCCACTCGCCGGGGGCGTGCTGGGTCACCTCCGCACCGAAAGCGCGCATCGCCTTGGCGGTGTCCAGCACGTCCTGGCCCTCAAGCAGGCCGGTGATGCGGGTTTCGCCCACGGCCATCGCGCCAAGGATCAGCGCGCGGTGGCTGATCGACTTGTCGCCCGGCACCTGGGCCACGCCCTTCAGCGGCGCGGACTTGCGGGCGGTCATCGGTTGCGCATCACCATGGCCGGACATCTGCGGGACACTCCTTCGCTGTTCAGCCCGCCTGATAGCGCAAGCGCAAGGCCCGGTCCATGGGGGCTGCAAGGGTTGATCCCGACCGGCCGCAGGCCATATCACCGCTGCATGAACCGCCGCCGCTTCCTGACCCTGTCCGCCACGCTGTCCTCGCTCGGCCTTGCCGGGGGCAGCCTGGTGCCGCGCCGGTCGAACCCCTATTACGACGGCCCGGCCAGCGACCATTACGACGGGCTGCGGTTCTTCAACCCCGATGGCATCCCGCCCCGCAGCGCGGGCGACCTGATGCGCTGGTGGCGCACTCGCGACAAGGCGCGCTGGCCCGAGACGGTGCCGCTGGCCCACCCGCCGGGGCGGCCCGAGGCCCGGATCGGCGACGGCGGCCTGCGCGTCACGATGGTCGGCCATGCGACGATGCTGGTGCAGGTGGCGGGGCTGAACATCCTGACCGATCCGGTCTGGTCGGATCGCGCCAGCCCCGTGGGCTTTGCCGGACCGCGCCGCACGACACCGCCGGGCATCGTCTTTGACGACCTGCCACCGATCGACGCGGTGCTTCTGAGCCACAACCATTACGACCATCTCGACATTCCTACGCTCGCCCGGCTTCGGGCAGCGCATGACCCGCTTCTGGTTACGCCCCTTGGCAATGACGCGATCGTCCGCGCCGGGGTGCCGGGGATGCGCACGGCGGCGATGGACTGGGGGCAGGCGCTTCCCCTTGGCGCGGCGCGCCTCCATTGCCTGCCCTGCCACCACTGGTCGGCGCGCGGCACGCGTGACCGGCGGATGGCGCTTTGGGGCGCCTTCGCGATCGAGACGGCCGGGGGGGCCGTGCTGTTCGTGGGCGATACCGGGTTTGACCGTGGCCGCCCCTATCGCGACCTGCCGGCCCTGCTCGGCCGCTTGCGCCTTGCGATCCTGCCGATCGGCGCCTACGAGCCGCGCTGGTTCATGGAACCCCAGCACCAGAACCCCGCCGAAGCGGTCGAGGGCTTTGCCCTGTCGGGGGCGGCCCATGCCATCGGGCATCACTGGGGCACGTTCCAGTTGACCGACGAGGCCCGCGAGGACCCCGTCACGGCGCTGGCCGCCGCGCTTTATTCGCGCGGGATCGCGCCGGAAAGGTTCCGCGCCCTGGCCCCGGCTCAGGTGTGGGACATCCCGCCCCTCGCCTGAGCCTCGGACAACTCGCCCAGCCAGATCGCCGGGTTTTCCTCGGCGATCTGGCGGAACAGGGCCTCTCCCAGCGAGGCGCGCAGGCGGATGCAGACGGCGCGTTCCGACAGCGCCTCCTGCCGGGTCATGTAGAAATCCGACCCGAACAGCACCCGCCCGGCAATCCGTTCGTCCTGAAGGAAGATCTTCAGGAACGGCAGGAAATCATCGAACTGGAACAGGGTGTATGAGATGTCGGTCCACAGGCCCGGCCAGTCACCGCTGCTGATCATGCGGCGGATCGCCACCTGCCAGTTGGCCGCCTCGTCACCGGCATCCCCCGGGGTCAGATCGCCGTTCACATAGGCGCGCCAGTCGCGCATCCCCCCGAAATGCGCCAGATTGACCCGCAGCCCGGGAAAGGCCCGCATCACCGGAATGAAGGCCTGGGGCTTCGTGTATTCGTCGGCCACCGCCGCCGACAGCCCCGCCTCGCGCACCCCGCCGCGCGAACAGTGGCTTAGGACCGGCAGGTTTCTTTCCACCAGCATCGGATAGATCCGCTCCATCAGCGCGGGATGATCGGGGGCAAAGCCGAACCTCGGGTAAAGTTTCAACCCCCGGAACCCCAGATCGCGGATCGCGCGTTCGGCCTCGGCGACCGAGGCCTCGCGCCTCGGGTCGCAGGTCGCAAAGGGGATCGCCCGGCCCTGCCATCCGGGTGCTGCCGCCAGCCGGGCCAGCTCGTCGTGCTGGGCGCGCAGACCGTCCCGCACAGGCCCGTGGCCAAGCCCCGCCATGTCCATCGGCAGGATCACGAACCGCGTCCTTGGAGGGTAATGGCGCGCAACCTGCCGCAGGACGGTTTCCTGATCGGGCGCCCGCGCCTCCTGCTGGAAGCGGCGCAGCCGGTCCAGCGTTTCGGCCAGCCCTTCCTGCCCGGCAAGGCGCATCGCGAAGGCCAGCAACCGCACCAGCCCCGGCACCCGCTTGAACAGCCACAGCAGCGGATGGGGATAAAGGCGCGGGATGTGCCTGTCGGTGAAGGTATGGACGTGACAATTCGTGATGCGGATGTCCGGCATCGGGCGGTGCTCCCTGCCCCATGTCACGCCGCAAGCGTGCGCAACCCTGTCGGACGCCGCCTCAGGCGCCGGGGCGCGCGCCTGCCCGCCGGAAGGTCAGATAATGGGGCACCCTGCCCTCGCGCAGGGCCTTCTGCTCATACCGGGTCGACAGCCAATCATCCCACGGTTGTCCCCCTTCGGCAAGCAGCTCGAAGCCCGCTGGCGGGACCTCTTCAAGCGTCTGGCGGACATAGTCGGGAATGTCGGTCGCCACGCGGAACTCGGCCCCCGGCCGCATGACCCGCGCCAGTTCGTCCAGATAGCCCGGCGTCACGAAGCGGCGGCGGTGATGGCGCGCCTTGGGCCAGGGATCGGGATAGTTCAGGAACGCCTTGTCGATCGCGGCCGCGGGCAGCACGTCGAACAGGTCGCGCACATCGCCCGGATGCAGCCACAGGTTTTCCACCCCCGCCTGCCGGATCTTGCCAAGAAGCATCGCCACGCCGTTGACGAACGGCTCGCAGCCGATGATCACCACATCGGGATAACACGCCGCCATGTGGACAAGGTGTTCCCCCCCGCCAAAGCCGACCTCGAGCCACAGAGGCCGCCCCCCCGCGACGGCGTTCAGGTCCAGCACCCGCCGTTCGGGGTTGTCGGCACGGCTCACGCCCTCCAGCCGGACCTTGCCCAGATCCTCGGCCAGATAGACCTTCTGGCTGGCGCGCAGCGTCTTGCCGTGCACCCGGCCATAGAAGTTGCGCCGCTCGGGCCGCGCGTCAGCCTGTTCCGTCATCGCCGTCCCCACCCCACAACCCGCGAGGCGCCTTCCGTTTCAACCTGATCCAAATACCCAAAACCGCCCGGCACCGCAAAGACAAAGGCCCGGCACCGGGGCCGGACCTTGCCGCAGTCCATGGCAATGCCGGTGCGGCGGGTTCGATGCCCGCCGCGCCGGCCCCGCCGTCAGCGGACGGCCTTCTTCAGCGCCTCGACCAGATCGGTGCGCTCCCAGCTGAAGCCGCCATCGGCATCGGGCGCGCGACCGAAATGGCCATAGGCCGCGGTGCGCTGGTAGATCGGGCGGTTCAGGCTCAGGTGTTCGCGGATGCCGCGGGGCGTCAGGTCCATGCATTCGGACACGGCCCTTTCGATGGCCGCATCCTCGACCTGGCCGGTGCCATAGGTATCGACATAGATCGACAGCGGCTTGGCCACGCCGATCGCATAGCTGACCTGAAGCGAGCAGCGGTCGGCCAGGCCCGCGGCGACCACGTTCTTGGCCAGATAGCGCGCGGCATAGGCGGCGGAACGGTCGACCTTGGTCGGATCCTTGCCCGAGAACGCGCCGCCCCCGTGCGGCGCAGCACCGCCGTAGGTGTCGACGATGATCTTGCGCCCGGTCAGGCCCGCGTCGCCGTCCGGCCCGCCGATCACGAAGGTGCCGGTCGGGTTCACCCACCATTCGGTCTTGTCGGTGATCCATGCCTTCGGCAGGATCTCGCGGATATAGGGCTCGACGATGGCGCGGATGTCGCCCGAGGTCTGCTTCTTCAGCTCGTGCTGGGTCGACAGCACGATCGAGGTCACCTCGACCGGCTGGCCATCCTCGTAGCGCAGCGAGATCTGCGATTTCGCATCCGGCCGGAGCGTCGGCTCCTGCCCGGATTTGCGCACCTCTGCCAGACGCCGCAGGATCGCGTGCGAATACTGGATCGGCGCCGGCATCAGTTCGGGCGTCTCGCGGCAGGCATAGCCGAACATGATGCCCTGGTCGCCCGCGCCGTCACGGTCAACGCCCTGTGCGATATGGGCCGACTGGCGGTGCAGGTAGTTGTGCACCTTCAGCGTTTCCCAGTGGAACTTCTTCTGTTCATAGCCGATGTCCTTCACGCAGTCGCGCACGATACTGTCGACGCGGTCCATGAACGCGCTCAGCCGGTCGGGGTCGGACAGGCCCACCTCGCCGCCGACGACGACGCGGTTCGTGGTGGCGAAGGTTTCGCAGGCCACGCGTGCGTTCGCCTCTTCGGTCAGCAGCGCATCGAGGACGGCATCCGAAATACGGTCACAGACCTTGTCGGGATGCCCCTCGGACACGGACTCCGAGGTGAAGACATAGTTCTTTCTGGTCATGAGAAGTGCTCCATTGGGATATCATCGCCACGCCAGGAAGCCGTTGTGACGAGTACGAACCCCCGCTACGCTTCGGCGCGGCAAAGGTCAAGCGGACGCAAAGCCGCGCCTCCGCACCAGCCCCGCGCCGAGTCCCAGAAGCAACAGGATCGCCGTGGGCGTCTCGCCCCAGCGGACGTAGGGTGTCGGCGGCAGGACACCCGGAAGGGGCGCGTCGATCACGCCCGCCTGACCGAGGGCCAGAAGATGCGGCGCCTGTCCCTCCTGCGCCCCGGGCGCCGGCGGCCCGGTGACACGACCGCGCGCATCGATCACCGCGCTGATCCCCGTATTGGCCACGCGGACAAGGGGCAGACCCTGTTCGATCGCCCGCAACCGGGCCTGCGCGAAATGCTGGTGCGGACCGGCCCAAGGCCCGAACCACGCGTCATTGGTGATCTGCAGCATCCAGTCGGCGCGTTCGGGCGCGCGGGCGATGTCCTGGGGAAAGACCACCTCGTAGCAGATCAGTGGCAGGACCCGGCCGAGCCGCGGCCCAAGATCCATGACACGCGGCCCCGCGCCTGCCGAATAGCCCGCGCCGACCTGCGCGGCAAAGGCGCGCAGGCCGAAAAGGTCGTACATCAGGTCGCCATAGGGGACGTATTCGCCGAAGGGCACCAGATGGTGCTTGTCGTAGCTGGCCGTCACCATCCCCCCGGCACCGAAAACCGCCAGCGCGTTCCAGCCGCGGTCGCCCTCGATCCGCTGGATACCCGCGGCGACAGGCGCGCCCCGCCCCGCGGCCGCGATCGCCCGCGCGATGGCCTCGCCCGGTTCCACCCTGTAGGGAACCGACGTCTCGGGCCAGACGACCAGATCGACACGCGCCGGAAGATCATAGGCAGGATCCAGTCGCAGGTCGCCCGCCGTCAGGTCCAGAAGCCTGCGAAAATGCCGCTCGGCCCAGTCGGGCGCCCATTTCAGATACTGTTCGGCATTGGGCTGCACCAGCCGTACCACCGCTTCGCGCAGGGGCGGTTCGGGCAGGGCAAGACGCTGCGCCGTCCAGCCCGCGGCACCCAGCGCGAGCGGCACCAGCACCACCGCCGACCATCGCCCCATCGCCGCGGGCAAGGCCGCCGCGATCAGCGTGGCGACCGTCACCCCGTAACTGCCCAAAAGGGAATAGACCTGCCCGGCGGGGCTGTCGGTCCAGATGTGCCCCACAAGAACCCAGGGAAAGCCGGTCAGGACATGGCCGCGCAGCACCTCTGCCCCGGCCCAAAGCGCGGCGAACCCCAGGGCCGGACGCGGCAGGCGCTGCGACAGCGCGGCCGCCGCCGCCCAGAACAGCCCCAACCCCGCCGCCATCAGGACCAGCGCGAAAGGCGACATCCAGCCGTGCCGCAGCGGATCGACGAAAAAGGGAAAGACGATCCAGTGCAGCGAGACGGCGAAATACCCGATCCCGGAAAGCCAGCCGGTCCAGAACGCAGACAACCCGCCACCGGCCCGCGCCACCGCCAGAATGATCCAGGCCAGCGCGGGAAAGGCAAGGAACCACAGGCCCGTCGGCGCCTGCCCCAACGAGGCCAGGGCCCCGGCGGCCAGGGGCATTGCCGCACCGCGCCCGTCGGGCCTTGCCTGCCAGACGGCGCGCAGGGCGCGTAACGCCCGCCTCATTCCCCGGCCTTGCCCACCGTCGCAGGCCCCGCCGCAGTCGCCGTAGCCGCCGCCGTAGCCGTCGCCGTCGCCGTCGCCGTCGCCGAGGCAACGCCCGGCAGGCGCACCCGCAAGCGTTTCACACGCCGCGGATCGGCATCGACCACCTCGAATTCGACCCCGCTTTCATGCGGCACGACCTCGCCCCGCGCCGGCACCCGGCCGGTGCGCAGGAATACAAGGCCCCCCAGCGTGTCGATATCCTCGTCATCCTCGCCCGACCGCAGGCTCATGCCGATCGCGGACTCGAATTCGTCCAGCGGCGCGGTGGATTGCGCCAGGAACACCCCGGGCTTCTCTTCCTTCCACAGGGCGCCCTCGGCCTCGTCATGTTCGTCCTCGATCTCGCCGATCACGGTCTCGATCAGGTCCTCGATCGTGACCAGACCGTCCACACCGCCGTATTCGTCGATGACCAGCGCCATGTGCACGCGCTCGCGCTGCATCTTCTGCAGCAGAACGCCCACCGGCATCGACGGCGGCGCATACAGGAGGGGCCGCAGCATCTTGCGCAGGGTGAACTTGCCGCCCCCGCCAAAACCATGCTGCAAGGCAAGATCCTTGAGGAGGATCAGACCCAGCGGGTGATCGAGCGTACCCTTGTAGACCGGCAGACGCGAAAAGCCGTGTTCGCGGAAGACCTCGACCAGCGCGTCGCGCCCGATGTCCACCGGGGCCGCCACGATCTCGGCCTTGGGGATGGCCACGTCATCGACCCTGAGACGGCGCAGATTCGCGATCCCGTGCGAGGCGCCCGGTGCAGGGCTGGCCGAGGCAGCGGGTGCCGCCCCCCCCTCTGGCGCGTCGGCGGACGACTCTCCCCCGGAAAAGACACTGAAAATACGTCCAAGAAAACCGCGTTGTCCCTGTTCGGAACTGTCGTCTCCGGTTTCGGTCCCGGCCGTGTCCGTGGCCGGCGATCCGCTGATGCTACTGCCCATGGGTCCTTTGTCCAAAACGATGCGGGTCCTGCCCGCACCGCCCTAATATGGGTCAGCCACCCCAAGTCTGGCAAGTATCCGCACCTCGCAGGCCTCCATCAGCGCCGCATCGGCATCGTCGATGTGATCGAATCCCAACAGATGCAGCACCCCGTGCACGACAAGATGGGTCACATGGTCGGCCATCGGCTTGCCCTGAGCGTCCGCCTCGCGCGCGCAGGTGTCATAGGCGATGGCGATGTCGCCCAATTCCTCGGGATCATCCGGGCCGCCCGGCCCCGGCAGGTCCGGCATGGCGCCTGGCGCGTCGGCTCCCCGCTCCTCGGAGGGCCAGGACAGCACGTTCGTCGGCTGCGGCTTGCCCCGGAAATCGGCATTCAGCGCCGCGATCCGGTCGTCGTCGCAGCCCATCAGGCTGATCAGATAGCCTGAGGCCGGCAACTCCAACTCGGCCAGGGCCGCGCGCGTGGCGCGGTCGGCCAGCGCCTCCAGCCCGAAGGCCTGCCAGCGGTCATCCTCGATGATGCAATCCACGATCGGGTCCATTCCCGCCCTTTAGGGCCTCGCGCGCAACCAGACAACACCCGCCTTCAACCTGGCGAAAATATCCTCGGGGGGTGAATTGGCCGTCAGGCCAAGAGGGGGGCAGACAGCCCCCCTTCTTCGAAGATTTTTCGTCGAAAAATCTTCACCCTTTCCGTGCGGGCGGCACCTCGTCGGCCTCGTAGGCCTCGATGATCCGCGCCACCAGGGGGTGGCGGACCACGTCCTTGGAGTTGAAGTAGTTGAAGCTCACGCCCCGGACGCCCTTGAGGATGCGCTCGGCCTCGGCCAGCCCGCTGTCGACGCCGCGCGGCAGGTCGATCTGGGTGCGGTCGCCGGTGATTACCATACGGCTGCCCTCGCCCAGGCGGGTCAGGAACATCTTCATCTGCATCGTGGTGGCGTTCTGCGCCTCGTCCAGCACCACGAAGGCGTTGGACAGCGTCCGGCCCCGCATGAAGGCCAGCGGCGCAATCTCGATCCGCTTTTCCTCCATCAGCTTCTGCACCTGCTTGGCCGGGAGGAAATCGTTCAGCGCGTCGTATAGCGGCTGCATGTAGGGATCGACCTTCTCCTTCATGTCGCCCGGCAGGAAGCCCAGCCGTTCGCCCGCCTCGACCGCCGGACGGCTGAGGATGATCTTCTCGACCGCGCCCGCGATGAACATCGTGACGCCCACGGCCACCGCCAGATAGGTCTTGCCGGTGCCCGCAGGCCCGATGCCGAAGCCCAGTTCGTGATCGAACAGGTTCTTCACATAGGCCTTCTGCGCTTCGGTCCGGGGCTCGATCGGCTTTTTCCGGGTGCGCAATTCGTATTTGCCGCCCGTGAACATCTCCATCTGCTCACCATCGCGCATCTCGTCGGGCTGGGTCCGGCCAAGGCGGATTGCCCCGTCCACATCCCCCGCCACCACGCTGCGCCCGCTTTCCAGCCGTGCGTAAAGCGACCGCAGGATCGCCGAGGCCTGTTCGCGGCTGTCCTTGTCGCCGATCACCGCCAGCCTGTTTCCGCGCCGCAGGATATGAACCCCCATCTGGTGTTCGATCTGGGCAAGGTTCCGGTCGAATTCGCCACACAGCTCGATCAGCAGGCGATTGTCCGGGAATTCCAAGGTCGTTTCCACAACATCCTCGGGACGGGTCGGGGGGGTCAGCGCGCTGATGCCCAAGTGGGTCTCCTCTAGGTGGCGTTGATGAAAGAAGTCTGCGGCCCATCGGGCCGAGTTGGCAAGTGCCGATTGTTCCCGCAAGGGACGTTGCCCAAAAATTGTGCAGCTTGTGTGACAATCGGCAGAACGCCACCGGAAACGAAAAAGGCCGCAGCTTTCGCTGCGGCCCTGTCGATCGTTCCTGCGGCGCGGCCCGTCACTGGTTGACCTGGATCACGGCGGCGGAGTTGTCGGTGATCGGGGTGCCGTCGGACAGCACATACTGGGTCTGCACCCGGGTGCCGGGCGGCAGGACGTGGCGATTGACCACGGTGTCGATGCCAGGCCCCGAGACGCGGTCCTGGATGCCTTCGGTTCCGGTCTGGTAGGTCCCCGTGACCGGGTTCGCGATCACCGTTCCCGGCGGGTAACGGTTGTTGCAGACCGGCAGGCCGCTGCGCGGATCGTAGCGCGGCGAGGAATAACCCTCCAGACCATCGTCAATGATCCAGTTCTGGCATCCGTCGGGGTCATAGGCGATGGCCGCGCGGCCAGCCACCAGAACGCCGGTATCGCGCCCCTGGTCCTGTCCGGTGGCAATCACGGAATTCGGGCCGCTGTAGCGTTCGGTTCCCTCGAAGCCCTCGCCCACACAGCCCGCAAGGACCAGCGCCGAGATCAGGCTTGCGCCCAGTTTGATCGCTTTCATTTCCGTCACCACCTGTAACAAACGATTTCGACGCGGCGGTTCTTGGCCATTCCGGCCGCCGTGCCGTTGGAGGCGACGGGGCGGCTTTCGCCAAAGCCCAGCACCCGTTCCACCGGCGCACCGACGGATGCGGCGACATCGGCCACCGCGCGGGCGCGTTCTTCGGACAGTTGCTGGTTGTAGCCCGAGGACGCGCGGGCATCGGTATGGCCGTAGATCGCATAGCCGACCGAGCCGTTGCTCTGGAAGAAGCTTTGCAGCCGCGCGCGGCCCTGGCCCGTCAGCTGGGCACTGTCGGTGGCGAACAGCACATCGGTATTCTCGACCAGGCACGTGTTCTTCTTCAGGCAGACGGGTTTGCCCGTCCGCGGATCGCGCCGCGGCACCATGTAGCCTTCAAGCCCGCCGTCAGCCCACCAGTGCATGCAGCCGTCGTCATCGACCCAAACACCCCACTCGATCTTGCCGACGACCTGCGGACTTCCCTGAGCCATGGCAGCCGTCGCCCCCGCGACAGCCCCCGCAAAGGCCAGCCCCCCCAAGGTCATCCGCACTGCTTTGGACATCCAGCGTTCCACAGCGGCAGCTCCTTTTTGCACTTGTTAAATTGTGGTCTATTTGGGGCAGGATTGCCCCTCGAAAGAGATGAAGTAAAGCAAAATCTATGGGTTGGTGCGGGTCGCGACGACTAACTGTTGCGAAAATGGCCGCTGCGCCAACAAAGGCTGCGGATTGTTGACCTTACGGAAACTGTCGCGTTTTCAGGAAAGACGTTGCCCGGCCAAGGAGTTGGGCGCCGAAGCTGAGATGCGCACGCGGACGAGTTCTCCGACCCGGCCCGCGGTGTCCTCGACATGGACCGCGTGCAGGTGGTCGGACTTGCCCACCATCTGGCCTGGCAGTCGCCCGGCCTTTTCGTAAAGCACCCCGACCTCGCGTCCGACCATCGCGGCCTGAACGCGGCGCTGCTGTTCGGTGATCAGCGCCTGAAGCGCCTGAAGCCGGTCGTCGGCCACCTGCGAATCGACCGGCGCCCGTTCGGCGGCGGGCGTACCGGGACGGGCGGAATACTTGAACGAGAAGGCCGCGCCGAAACCCACCGCGCGGATCAGGTCCATCGTGTCCTCGAAGTCCCGGTCGGTCTCGCCGGGAAAGCCCACGATGAAATCCGACGTCAGAAGGATGTCGGGGCGCGCGGCGCGGATCCGGTCGATCAGCCGCAGATAGCTTTCGGCGGTGTGCTTGCGGTTCATCGCCTTCAGGATCCGGTCGCTGCCCGACTGCACGGGCAGGTGCAGATAGGGCATCAGCGCGGGCACATCGCCATGGGCCGCGATCAGGTCGTCATCCATGTCGTTGGGGTGGCTGGTGGTATAGCGGATGCGGGCCAGGCCATCGATTTCGGCCAGGGCCCGGATCAGGCGCCCCAGGCCCCAGGTGCCGCCCTCCCCCTCGCCGTGGTAGGCGTTGACGTTCTGGCCCAGAAGCGTGATCTCGCGCACGCCACGGCTGACAAGGTCACGCGCCTCGCGCAGGATGCGGTCCACCGGGCGGCTGACCTCGGCCCCGCGGGTATAGGGCACCACGCAGAAGGCGCAGAACTTGTCGCAGCCCTCCTGCACGGTCAGGAAGGCAGAAGGCCCGCGCATCGCCTTGCGTTCGGGCAGGTGGTCGAACTTGTCCTCGGCCGGAAACTCGGTATCGACGGCGCGGCCCTTTGCGCGGATCAGGTCGGGCAGGCGGTGATAGGCCTGCGGGCCGACGACCAGATCGACCATCGGCATCCGGCGGATGATCTCTTCGCCCTCGGCTTGCGCGACGCAGCCCGCCACGCCGATCTTGAGGTCGGGCTTGGCCTGTTTCAGCGGGCGCAGACGCCCCAGATCGGAATAGACCTTTTCGGCCGCCTTCTCGCGGATGTGGCAGGTATTGAGCAGCACCATGTCCGCCTCTTCGGCGGTCTCGGTCGTCACATAGCCCTCGGCCCCAAGGGCCTCGGCCATGCGTTCGCTGTCATAGACGTTCATCTGGCACCCGTAGGTCTTGATGAACAGCTTTTTGGGCGTATCGGACATCGGCGGCCTCTTTCCTGCAGCCCGCTACATAGGCGAAAGCGGGGGTGCAGGCAACGCCGCTCGCCCCGCGCCGGTCGGGGCGATCATGGCGGCGACCGCCTTGAAGGAGCCCTTCGGCCACGGATATCGCTGAACCTGCCCCGCCGATGCCCGGGGGCGACCTTTCCCGCCTGGAACCGATACGGGCAAGACGACTTGCAATGCGCCCGGCTTTGACGGATTTTCGCAGTCGACAGCCGGTCGGACCGGCGACAGGGGCGGTGATGCGTTACGAAGGGTTGCGGGATTTTCTGGCCAAGGGGGGCAAGGCGCTTGCCAAGGGGCCGGTGGCCATCGTGATGGCCGAGGACGATGTCGAGGTCGATACCACGATCCGCCACCACCTGATGCTGGGCTTTCCCGAACTGATCCTTCTGGCCAGCGACGAGATCGCCCTGCCCGCGGATCTGGCCGCCAAGGTCCACCGGGTGAATTACGAGGTGCATCGCGAGGATGCGCTGGTCTCTGCGGTGAACCGGCTGTCCGAAGCCGCACCGGGGATCTGGATGTATTACTGCTTCAACGCGGAATACCTGTTCTTTCCATTCTGCGAGAACCGCACGATCCGCGACCTGCTGACCTTCCACACGGAAGAACGGCGCGACGCGATGCTGAGCTATGTGATCGACCTTTACGCGGGCGACCTGAACCGCCACCCCAATGCCGTGTCGCTGGAAGAGGCGCATCTGGACCGGTCGGGCTATTACGCGCTTGGCCGCAAGGACGAAACGCGGAACTGGGAACCCAAGGAACGGCAACTGGATTTCTTCGGCGGATTGCGCTGGCGGTTCGAGGAACACGTGACCTGGACCAAGCGCAAGATCGACCGCATCTCGATCTTCCGGGCGAAGAAGGGGCTGGTGCTTCGCCCCGACTTCACCTTCAACGATGAGGAATACAACACCTATTCCTGCCCCTGGCACCATAACCTGACAGCTGCGGTCTGTTCCTTCCGCACCGCCAAGGCGCTGAAGACCAACCCCGGCTCGCGGTGGGACATCCATGATTTCCGCTGGCGCAACTCGACCGAGTTCCAGTGGCATTCCCAGCAACTGATGGACCTTGGCCTGATGGAACCGGGGCAGTGGCTTTGATCCCCGGCTGACCCGGCGCGGGGAAATCCACGCTGATCGGGGGGGCGCGGCGCTGGCCGATCACCGGCGCAGGTAAAAAGGTTATCGCCCGTGCGCCGGGCGTGCCCCGGGGCGTCAGGCCCGCTTCAGCCGGATGACGACATCGACCTTGGCCACCTCGGTCCCGGCGGGGGCATCGGGCAGGCGGGCTATTTCAAGCTGGTCGGCGGGTGCGTCGGTCAGCTCGCCGCTGTCTTCCCAGAAGAAATGCGGATGGTCGTCCATCCGGGTGTCGAAATAGCTTTTCGAACCGTCGACGACGACTTCCTGCATCAGCCCCGCATCGCAGAAGGCGCGGAGAGTATTGTAGACGGTGGCAAGGCTCACCCGTTCGTCGGTCTGCATGGAGGCGGCGAAAAGGCTTTCGGCGGTCACATGGCGATCCATCCCGTCGCCCACCAGAAGCGCCGCAAGCGCGACGCGCTGACGCGTGGGCCGCAGCCCCGCGCTGGCCAGCCACCGGGTTCCGAGTTCCGTTGCTGTCGGTGTCGTCATGTCGAAGGCCCTTCGTTAACACCGCAAATATAGAGCCGGCGCCCGCCCAGTTCAACGCCTTTCGCCCCGCAGGCCCCGCCGGTCCCGGAAACGCGGCAGGGACGCGCCCTTGCCAGCCCTTCCCCGCGGGTGATAGAGGAAAGATCAACAATACAAGGGAACCGGGGGAAAGATGGCGGGCTATCCGACAAGCTTCAGCAAGGAAGACCTTTTGAAATGCGCGAGGGGCGAGCTGTTCGGCCCCGGCAACGCGCAGCTTCCTGCGCCGCCGATGCTGATGATGGACCGCATCACCGAAATTTCCGGGGATGGCGGCGAACACGGCAAGGGCCATGTCGTGGCCGAATTCGACATCACCCCGGACCTGTGGTTCTTCGAATGCCATTTCCCGGGCAATCCGATCATGCCGGGGTGCCTCGGGCTTGACGGGCTGTGGCAGCTGACCGGCTTCAACCTGGGCTGGCGCGGCTGGGAAGGCCGCGGCTATGCCCTTGGCGTGGGCGAGGTCAAGCTGACCGGCATGGTCCGCCCCGACCGCAAGATGCTGACTTACCGCGTCGATTTCACCAAGGCGATCCAGACCCGCCGCCTGACCATGGGCGTGGCCAACGGCATCGTCGAGGCCGATGGCGAGGTGATCTATCAGGTCACCGACATGAAGGTCGCGCTGAGCGCGAACTGAGGGGGCCTCGGCCGACCTTGGCGACGACATCGTCGGGATGTTTGCACCGGATGTGGAAATCCGCGTGCCGTTTCCGGCCTCGCTTCGCCATGCCCTCCTGCGCCCCCATTCCCCTAGCTGCGCGAAGAGGTCTTGCGCCAATCCCGGCCGGGATACCTGAGGTGTAATCCGGCATCATCCGAGAAGTCATAGGGTGACCGGACAAGGCCCGGCATCGGGTTTTTGGGCCGATCATCCCCTGCCAGCAGACCGATCGGCGCGGGAAAGGCTGGGATACCTGCCGACCACGTGATCCGGTTCATCATGGCCGCAACAGCCTTGTCATCAAAGGGCCCGTCAAGCATTTCGGCAATCGGCGTGATGCCTTCGGCGTCCGGCACCATGCCGAACCACGTGTAAGAACCCGCGTTATATCGGTTGATGACCGCTTGAAACGCGCTCAGGCGGGCCGTGTCCTTGGTCTTGGCGGCGATCTCGAACAGTTCGTTTGCGACAAAGCCACGAATGAAATCCGATGCGGTCGCACGATCACATTCGGGCTGTTCAAGAATCCAGAAGGCGGCCTCAAGACGTCCCCGGTGATCGATATCGTGGAAATCGGTCGCAATGCCATGCCACAGATACGGGTCCGGATGCGAAAGGCTGCGCAGAAAGGGGATCCAGCCATCTTTCAAAAGATGGTCCATGTTGGTGTTGCCGACCGCGGCCATCCATTCGCTGTAGGCCTGCCGGTCCGATGCGTCCCGACGGCGCAACTCCTCCACCTTTTTGCGCAAGGCGAAGAACGGGGAGGTGTCGGCAACATCGACCAAGAGAGCCTGTCGCCGGTCTTCCGGCCCGGTATCCAATGCGTAGCTGAGCAAGAGAAACAGGCTTTGAAGCTCGGCATCCGTTTGGGTGCCGGTCTTGCGCGCCGCCTTCCATTCTGTCGAAAGACGGCTGATTTCCTGCGCGATGGCATAGATCTCTGTGCCCTGTGCGTTCGGATGTGTTTTCGCGGCCATCAGGGCGTTGGCAACAGCCAGCCGCATCGAGGTGGCCTGTGCCTTGGTCAGGCCCGGGGTGCCGGGCTTCATCAACCCGGTTCCGGCTTTTGCCCGCTCCCGACGGCGTAACACGAACAGAACAACCGTCACCGGGGACAAGGCCGCAAACGCGACCCGAGCAAAGCCAGTCGTCAAAGTATCGGATGGGATCGCAAGCAAGCCTGACAACGCCAGCGCAATCAGACTGACACCAAAAAGCACGTCAAACAGTCTTTGCATTTCGGGCTTTTCTTTACCTTCGGATGATCAGACATCCGCAACACATACTCCACAACCATCGCATGTGATCGAGAACTTCGTCAGAAATTGGGCCGTCGGGGAAAAGCCCGGCCCGCGATGGGGCGACATGGGCGAGGCAGAACCGTTTCGTGGCCCCGTGACACGACCGGCGGCAGGTCTGGGGGCGGAAGGCCGGACCCGGAAGAGGACCATCCCCGCCTGCCCGGGAAGCTGGCCCCGGGATCACCCCTCCCCCTTCCCGCTTGCCCCTTCGCGCGGGCTGCCCTACACAGGCGAAAGAAGGAAAGGGAGGCCCCCATGCGTCGTGTCGTCATCACCGGGATCGGCATCATTTCGTCTATCGGCAACAACGCCGCCGAGGTCGAAGCGTCTTTGCGGACGGGGAAATCCGGCATCGTCTTTGCCCCCGAATACGCCGAACACGGCTTCCGCAGCCAGATCCACGGCATGCCGCAGATCGTGCTGGAGGACCACATCGACAAGCGCGACCTGCGCTTCATGGGGCCGGGGGCGGCCTACAATTTCCTGGCCATGCAGCAAGCCATCGCCGACAGCGGGCTTGAGGACGGCGACATCTCGAACCCGCGCACCGGGCTGATCATGGGCTCGGGCGGGCCATCGACCTCGAACTTCTTCCAGGCGCATCAGATCGTGATCGAAAAGGGCGCGCCGAAACGGATGGGGCCCTTCATGGTGACGCGCTGCATGTCGTCCACCAATTCGGCCTGCCTTGCCACGCCGTTCCGGATCAAGGGCGTGAACTATTCGATCACCTCGGCCTGCTCGACCAGCGCGCATTGCATCGGCAATGGCACCGAGCTGATCCAGATGGGCAAGCAGGACATCGTCTTTGCCGGCGGCGGCGAGGAACTGGACTGGACGCTGTCGTGCCTCTTCGACGCGATGGGGGCGATGTCGTCGAAATACAACGACACGCCCGCGACCGCGAGCCGCGCCTTCGACGCCACCCGCGACGGGTTCGTGATCGCGGGCGGCGGCGGGGTCGTCGTTCTGGAGGAACTGAACCACGCGCTGGCGCGCGGCGCCAAGATCTATGCCGAGGTGACGGGCTATGGCGCCACCTCTGACGGCCATGACATGGTCGCCCCCTCGGGCGAGGGTGGCGAACGGTCGATGCGGCTGGCGCTGTCCACCCTGCCCGAGGGCCGCAAGATCAGCTACATCAACGCACATGGCACCTCGACGCCTGCGGGCGACGTGACCGAAGTGAAGGCGATCCGCCGCGTCTTCGGCGAGGATGCCGTGCCGCCGATCTCGTCCACCAAGTCGCTGACCGGCCACAGCCTGGGTGCTACGGGCGTGCACGAGGCGATCTATTCGCTGTTGATGTTGCAGGGGGGCTTCATCACGGCCTCGGCCAACGTCACCCAACTCGACCCGGAGTTGAAACCCGAAGAGATTGCGACAACCTACCGCGACGGTGTCGCGATGGATTCGGTCCTGTCCAACAGCTTCGGCTTTGGCGGGACAAACGCCACGCTGGTGATGAGCAGATACAACGAGTGAGGTCGGGTCCATGGCGGATTTGATGAAGGGGAAGCGGGGCCTGATCATGGGCGTCGCGAACGAACGGTCGATTGCCTGGGGCATCGCCAGCGCGATGGCCACGGAAGGTGCGGAACTGGCGTTTTCCTACCAGGGCGAGGCCTTCGGAAGCCGCGTGCGCCCGCTGGCCGCATCGGTCGGATCGGATTTCCTTGTCGATGTCGACGTGACCGATGACGCAAGCCTTGATGCCTGCTTTGCCGCGCTGAAGGACCGCTGGGGGACGATGGATTTCCTCGTCCATGCGATCGCCTATTCCGACAAGAACGAACTGACCGGCCGGTTCATCAACACCAGCCGGGCGAATTTCAAGAATTCGCTGACGATCTCGTGCTTTTCCTTCATCGACGTGAGCCGCCGCGCATCCGAACTGATGCCGGAGGGGGGCAGCCTGATCACGCTGACCTTCCAGGGATCGAACCGCGTCACGCCGAACTACAACGTGATGGGCGTGGCCAAGGCGGCGCTGGAAAGCTCGGTCCGCTATCTGGCGAACGATCTGGGTCCGCAAGGCGTGCGGGTGAACGCAATCAGCCCCGGCCCGATGAAGACGCTGGCAGGCGCGGCGATCGGCGGCGCGCGCGCCACCTTCCGCCATACCGAGGCGAACGCGCCCCTGCGCAAGAACGCCACGCTGGAAACCGTGGGGGGAACGGCTGTGTGGCTTGCGTCGGACTATGGCGCGCTGACCACGGGCGAGGTGGTGCGCGTCGATGGCGGCTTCCACATCCTCGGCATGCCGCAGCAGGACAATCTCTGATCTGATTGCGCGCCTTCGGCGCATGTCTCTTGCCTCGCCTGCGCGGCATGTGCCGCTTGGCTCAGGGTTTCGGGTATTTGGATCAGGTTGAAACGGCGGCCGTTTCGGTCCCGGGAAGGCCGCCCGTAGCTGGCGATGGATCCTTTGCGGCTGTCAGAGCCGGGCATCGGGACCGGGTTGAACAGACCGTTGTGAATACCGAGGATTTTTCGGGAAATTCTGGAGCGGGTAGCGGGAATCGAACCCGCCCCATCAGCTTGGAAGGCTGAGGCGCTACCACTACACCATACCCGCCGCTCTGGCGTCTGTTTATCATCCGGGGCGCGGGGGTCAAGCCGTTCAGGCGGGGATCGGTTCAATCAGATCGGGGCCCTGGGCGCGGTTCGAATTGACCTTCGGATCGACGCGATGCGCCGTCAGGACACCGGGATGCGAGGGCGTCATCAGGACCGCCGCGCCATGCCCGGCCTCGCCCAGCCAGAGCGGCCATTCGGCGGGGCCAAGGATCACGGGCTGGCGGTGATGGATGCGGGCCATTTCCGGGCCGGCATCGGTCGTGACCATGGCGCAGGCATCGAGAGGGCCGCCCTCGCCGTCCCAGCGTTGCCAGAGCCCGGCGAAGGCCATCGGCGCGCCATCGCTGCGGGTGATGTACCAGGGCAGGCGGGCGCCGCCTTCGCCTTCGGCCCATTCGTAGAATCCGCTGGCCGGGATCAGGCAGCGGCGCTGGCGGATCGCCTCGCGGAAGGCGGGCTTTGTCGCCACAGTGTCGGACCGGGCGTTGATGATCAGCGGGCCGTCGGTCACGGACTTGTACCAGTGCGGCAGGAACCCCCATCGCATCGCCCGAAGGCGCCGCGTGCCGCCGTCGGAGGTGACAACGGCAACCGGATTGGTGGGGCAGATGTTGTAGCGCGGAACCGGTGGCAGGTCATTGCCCGGCACCGCACCGAAGAGCCGCGCCATCGCCTCGTCCGGGTGGGTCATGGTGAAGCGTCCGCACATGGGCCGAGACTAGGCCGGGCACCGAGGGCGGGCAAGGGTTCCGCCCGCGCCAGGGCGGGCGGGCGGAACCGGGGGCGTGTCACTTGCGGGTGATGCGGCCGTCCAGCGCGGGCGTATAGGCGCCCATCTTCGCCATGAATTCGGCGGTCACATCGGCCAGATCCGGGCCGTAATCATAGGCGTTCCTGGCATCCCGGAACATCCGGTAGCCGTCGCCGCCGCCGCGCACATAGTTGTTGGAGACAAGGCCGTATTCCTTCGCGGGGTCCAGCGCGACCCAGTTGCCGCCTTCGTTGACCATCACGTCGGACACGCGGCTGCCCGCGGGTTGGGCGGGATCGAAGGTGTATTTCAGCCCGGCGACCTGCGGGAAGCGGCCGGCGCCTTCCTCGACCTGGCTCACGCCGTTTTCCAGGGCGGCCAGAACGACATCGCCGGTGACGGTGAAGGTGGACAGAGTGTTCTGGAACGGCAGCACCGTCAGCACCTCGCCCATCGTCACCGGGCCTGCGTCGATCGAGGCGCGCAGGCCACCACCATTGGCGATCGCAATCGTCACGCCCTGATCCTTCACCCGGTCCAGCATCGCATCGGCCACGAGGTTGCCCATCGTGCATTCGATCTGGCGGCAGTTGTCGCGGTTGCCGTCGATCTCGGCCGCGGCTTCGGCGACGACGCGGGCCTTCAGCTCTTCGATCGGGCCGGCCAGTTCCTTGACCCGCGCCTCGATTTCCGGATCGGGGGTGACGGAGGCATCCAGCAGGATCGTGTTGCCCCCGGCATAGACGAGGTTGCCCGCGTCATCGAAGGTCAGTTCGGCATGGCCGAGATATTTGGAATAGGCATAGGCCTGCACCACCGGCACCATAGAGCCATCCTCGCGGCTGACCCAGGTCGGATAGGCGCCCGCGCGCTTGGGATCGGTGGAGGAAAGGTAGGTGTGCGAATGGCCACCGACGATCAGGTCGATCCCCGGCACGGCTGCGGCGATTTCCTGGTCGCGGGAGATGCCCACATGGGTCAGCGCGATGATCTTGGTCACACCTTCAGCTTCGAGCGTGGCCACGTCGGCCTTGAGGCTTTCGATGTCGTCCTGGAAGATCACCGCCTCGCCGGGGCTGGAGGTTTCGGGCGTGTCGGTGGCGAGCGCCGAGATGATGCCGATCTTCTCGCCGCCGACCTCAAGCACGACATGGTTCTGCACCTTGCCCGCCAGCACGTTGGACTGGCTGACGTCGATATTGCCCGAGATCACCGGGAAACTGACCTTTTCGAGGAAGGCCGAAAAACCATCGGGGCCGTCGTCGAATTCGTGGTTGCCCACGGCCATGACGTCAAAGCCGATCTTTTCCATCATCTCGGCTTCGACGGCGCCCTTGTAGGTCGTGTACATCAGGCTGCCCTGGAACTGGTCGCCCGCGTCGAGGACGACGACGTTCTGGCCCGCGGCCCTCAGGCCGTCGCGCAATTCGTTGATCTTGGTCGCCAGACGGGCGGCGCCGCCGAAACATTCGTTCTTTTCGGCCTCTTCGGCCGAGCAGGTGGAATCGAAGCGGTTGACGGCCTCGATCCGGCTGTGAAAGTCGTTGATGTGCAGCACGTGAAGCGTGTAGTCGGCCTGTGCCACTCCGGTCGTCAAGGCCAGAACGGCCCCCGAAAGAAGAAGACGGGACATCATTGGAAATACTCCCTTGTTGGTTGATCGCTTCACTTTGCGGCGACGGGCGCGGTCTGTCAAAGCCCGTCTTGGCGCTGACGTAGCGTCCGGCGATGACGATCCAATGACATGGCACCATGACGGGGACGGATCGGGAAAGCGGGGCCGTCCGACGCTTGCCCATTGACCGCGCGGGTCCGCCCGTGCATGGAAAGCCCATGCTGATCTTCAAGATTTTCCGACGCTCCGAATGGGATGCCTTCCGCGCCGCAGGCGAGACGCCGGGCGCACCGGTCGATCTGGCGGACGGATTCATCCATTTCTCGACCGCAAGCCAGGTGGTCGAGACCGCCGCGCGCCACTTCGCCGGGCAAAGCGACCTGGTGCTGGTGGCCTTCGAGGCCGACCGCATGGGCGAGGCGCTGAAATGGGAACCCTCACGCGGGGGGGCCCTTTTTCCCCATCTCTACCGCAAGCTGCACCTGTCCGAGGTGGTCTGGGACAAGTCCCTGCCGCTTGGCGCGACGGGCCACATCTTTCCCGAGGGGCTTCTGTGAACCTGATCGAACGCGCGGGCCTTGGCCTTCTGCACCGGATCGACCCGGAACGGGCGCATGGCCTGTCGCTGAAGGCGCTGACGCTGGGTCTTGTTCCGCTGCCGGGCGTCGTCACCTCGGCGCGGCTGGCGACACGGGTGGCGGGCCTTGACCTGCCCAATCCGGTCGGCCTTGCAGCGGGGTTCGACAAGAACGCGGTCGCCATCGGCCCCCTGATGCGCGCGGGCTTTGGCTTCATCGAGGTGGGTGCCGCCACACCGCGCCCACAGCCCGGCAATCCGCAGCCGCGCCTGTTCCGGCTGGCCGAGGATCGGGCGGCGATCAACCGCTTCGGGTTCAACAACGAAGGTGCCGCCGCGATCAGCGCCCGGCTGGCGTTGCGGCCGAAGGGCCCGGTGCCTGTCGGCCTGAACCTTGGGGCGAACAAGGATTCCGCCGACCGTGCGGCCGATTTCGCCGCCGTTCTGGCCGCTTGCGGGCCGCATGTGGATTTCGCGACGGTCAACGTATCGTCCCCCAACACCGAGAAACTCCGCGATCTTCAGGGGCGCGCGGCGCTTGCGGCACTTTTGGCGGGCGTGATGGAAACCCGCGCCACGCTGGCCCGGCCGATCCCGGTGTTCCTCAAGATCGCGCCCGACCTGACCGAGGCCGATCTGGCCGATGTGGCCGAGGTCGCGCTGGCGTCGGGTGTCGATGCGGTAATCGCCACCAACACCACCCTGTCGCGCGAGGGGTTGAAAAGCACCCATCGCGATCAGGCGGGCGGGCTTTCGGGGGCGCCCCTGTTCGAAAGATCGACCCGCGTTCTGGCGCGGCTGTCGGTCCTGACCGAGGGGCGGCTGCCGCTGATCGGCGTGGGCGGCATCTCGACCCCGGATCAGGCGTTCCAGAAGATCCGCGCCGGGGCAAGCGCCGTGCAGCTTTACACTGCGATGGTCTATGAAGGGATCGGCCTTGCCGCCCGCATCGCCCACGGGCTGGACAGCCTGCTGGAACGGAACGGATTTGCGAATGTGGCCGATGCAGTCGGCACCGGCCGGGCGGACTGGCTCTGACTTGAACCTGTTCCCATGGGGGCTCCGTCGGGCCTGGCCCCTGGCCCTTCCAGTCGGCCGCCTCAAAACGCCTTGAAGGTCATCGTCGTCAAGGTGCGCTGGATGCCCGGAATGTCGAACAGCCGTTCCGACAGGTAATGGCCCACGTCGGCCTCGTCGGGGATATAGACCTTGGCGATCAGGTCGAATTCGCCGCTGGTCGAGTACAGCTCGCTGACCACTTCACGATCCCAGATGGCATTGGCCACGGCATAAGTCTGGCCGGGTGTGCAGCGGAACTGGACGAAGACGCAGGTCATGGGGCGGGCTCCTTGGGTGACGCGGGCAGATTAGCGGCAGGCGGAGGGGTTGGAAAGGGTCACTCCCCCTCATCCCCGGCAGCCAGCGACAGGGGCGCGGGCTGCGCCTGCGCCTTCAGATCCTCGATCCCCAGCGGGCGATGCGGCCGCGCCAGACGGTTGCGCACCACCCAGAACAGCCGCCGTTCGGCGCGGGTGATCGCCACATAGGCCAGCCGTTTCCACAGCGGCAGGCCCGCCTCGCTGCGCCCGGCCTGCGCCGCCGCCCAGATGTCGGGGGCAAAGACCTGCACCTCTTCCCACTGGCTGCCCTGCGCCTTGTGGATCGTCACAGCCGCGCCATGCAGGAAGGCCGCCCCCATCCGCGCGGCCGAGGGGATGAAGGGTTCTTCCTCGTCCGGCTTTTCGATCTTGATGATCGAGGCGGCGCTGACCTGCGGTTCCTCGGCACCGATCACATGCAGGCGGGCGAACCCGTCGCGCGTGCCCGGCCCCATGTAGATCACCTGCGCGCCCTTGATCAGGCCGCGCGCCTCGAGATCGATCCGTTTCTTGCGGTGCTTCAGCGGCAGTTCGATCCCGTCGCAGATCAGCGGCTCGCCGGGCATCAGTTCGAATTCGGGCGCACCATGGGCCGCGCGGAAGGCCGTGATCAGCCGCACGCGGGTCGTGTTGCGCCAGACCAGCACCGGGGACCGGGCCATCATGTCGCTGTCGACCCGTTCGGCCCAGACCACGCGGTCATCCCGCCGCGCCGCATCCTCGACCATCCGCTCAAAGCTTTCGAACCCAAGCGCCGGATCGGCAAGCGCATGGGCCAGATCGAGGATCGGGTTGTCTTCGGCCTGACGGTGGATGCGGTTCAGCATCAGCTTGCAGGCCTCGCCCAGCCGGTCGAACACCATCTGCCCGGACTGCCCCACCGGGGCCAACTGCGCCGGATCGCCGAACAGGACCAGCGTGGGGAAGATTTCGCGCAGATCGTCGAACTGGCGTTCGTCAAGCATCGAACTTTCGTCGACAAACCCCACATCGAGCGGTTCCTCGCGCCGCTTCCATCCCTTGATGAAATCGCTGCCCCGCAGCCCCGCAGCCGCCAGCGCGCCGGGGATCGACGGCACCTGGTCATAGAACGCCTTCGCGCGGTCCAGCGCCTGTTCGGTCAGCCCCTCGACCTCGGGCCGGGGGCCGTTGCCCGCCAGCCAGTCAGCGATCTTTTCGTATTGCGGATCATAAAGCGGCGTATAGAGGATGCGGTGGATCGTGGTCGCAGGCACCCCCCGCATCCGAAGGACGCTTGCCGCCTTGTTGGTGGGGGCAAGGATGGCCAGCGTGCGGCGGTCCTTGCGCTTGCGGCCCTCGTAATCGCCGGAAATCACCTCGACCCCTGCGGCCACCATCGCCTTGTAGAGGCTGGCCAGCAGCATGGTCTTGCCCGATCCGGCCTTGCCGATCACGGCCAGGACATCCGTCTTGCCCTCGGTCGGCGGGGTCAGCGCTGCCTCGAGAAGATCGACACCGTTGCGGCGCAGCAGGTCGGCCACGCGGTCCCAGGCTTCGGCCTGATCGTCGGAAAAGGTCAGCGCGTTCGTCGCCTGCATGGCGCGACCCTAGTGCATCGTTCCGGCAGAGGCGAGGGTGAAAGCCTAGACCGGGCGCCGCCAGCGGCGTTCGAGGGTGACCGGATCGAAGGCATCGGCGCCGAGCCCGTCGTCCTCGGCCACTTGGATCTCGTCGCGCGCAAGCGTCAGGGTCCGCTCCACCTCGGCTGACAGACCCGGCATGCCGTTGTCGCGCGCATAGGCCGCAAGATCGGACAGGACATCCAGAATCCAGTCATGGCGCATGGAACCTCCGGCAAGATTGTTTTGGAATCAGAAACAATTCTCGTAAGAGCCTGACGATTGGCGCCAAGTCGTCAATAGATACTCCGGAAAACGCCGGGCAAAGGCCGCAAACGGCAAGAAACCGCCGCATCGGATGCGGCGGTTCCCTGTGGTCTTTCATGCAGGATCAGCGGTTGCGGCTGGCTTCCAGCGTGTCTTCGAAGGTCCGAAGGCCGGTGTGCGGCGCCTGCACCAGAACGGCCATGTTGCCGGGCTTGTGCTGGTTCTTCCACATCAGCGTGTGTGCCTTCGGAATATCGGCCCAGGGGAAGACCTCGGACATGCAGGGGTCAAGCCGACGTTCGATCATCAGGCGGTTTGCGGCGCTGGCCTGCTTCAGATGCGCGAAATGCGACCCCTGCAGGCGCTTCTGATGCATCCACATGTAGCGCACGTCGAAGGTGCAGTTGAACCCGGTGGTGCCCGCGCAGATCACGACCATGCCGCCCTTCTTGCAGACCAGCGACGACACCGGGAAGGTGGCTTCGCCCGGGTGTTCGAACACCATGTCGACGTTCACGCCCTTGCCGGTGATGTCCCAGATCGCCTTGCCGAACTTGCGGGCCTCTTTCAGCCATTCGTTGTATTCGGGGCTGTTGACCTTGGGCAGTTGGCCCCAGCACTTGAAATCGTTGCGGTTGATCACGCCCTTGGCGCCGAGGCTCATGACGAAGTCGCGCTTGGTCTCGTCCGAAATCACGCCGATCGCATTGGCGCCGGCGGTGTTGATCAGCTGGATCGCATAGGAACCCAGACCGCCCGAGGCACCCCAGACCAGAACGTTCTGGCCCGGCTGCAGGTCATGCGGCGCATGGCCGAACAGCATGCGGTAGGCGGTGGCCAGCGTCAGCGTGTAACAGGCCGATTCTTCCCAGGTCAGGTGCTTGGGGCGTGGCATCAGCTGCTGCGCCTGCACGCGGGTGAACTGCGCGAAGGACCCGTCCGGCGTCTCGTAGCCCCAGATCCGCTGGGTGGGCGAGAACATCGGATCGCCGCCGTTGCATTCTTCGTCGTCGCCGTCGTCCTGGTTGCAGTGGATCACGACCTCGTCGCCGACCTTCCAGCGCTTGACCTTGTCGCCCACGGCCCAGACGATGCCTGCCGCGTCCGACCCGGCGATGTGATAGGCGGCCTTGTGGCCGTCGAAGGGGCTGATCGGCACGCCGAGGCCCGCCCAAACGCCGTTGTAGTTGACGCCCGCGGCCATCACCAGAACCAGCACCTCGTGGCTGTCGATCTTCCAGGTGTCGACCACCTCGACCTCGAAGGACTTCTCGGGTTCGCCGTGACGTTCGCGGCGGATCGCCCAGGCGTACATCTTCGAAGGCACATGGCCGAGGGGCGGCATCTCGCCCACTTCGTAAAGATCTTTCTTCGGCGCGTCATAGGCGACGATTCCGGGATTCGTGTCCAAAGCCATCCGGCCCTCCTGCATCTGATGCCGCGCCGCAGAATCGGCGCCGTTCGGAGGCTAGGAATACGCAGCCTGCGCAAGATTGCAATAGTGCGAGTGTCCATTTTGTAATTTTATGTCCGCCGCGTTGCAGCGTGAGCGCCACCTGCCCTTCTGCCCACAACTGCGGACGCAAGCCTTCCTGCCCGGCCCCGCGACCGGGCGGAGGATGCGCCTTTTGCCTTGCGTCTTGCGGTCCGGGGCGATTTTCCTTGCTTTTCTGGGGGCGAGACCCCATATCGGGGCTGCGACGTTATCTCTATCGACCACTGTCTCCCTCATACGGCCACAGCTATCGATCTTGCGCTGACGGGGCCGGGCCGCTGCACTTCCGCAGGCGGCATGCAAAAAGGAGACATCACGATGGCCAAAGGCACCGTGAAATGGTTCAACGCCACCAAAGGTTTCGGTTTCATTGCCCCGGAAGGCGGCAAGAAGGACGTGTTCGTTCACATCACCGCGCTGGAACGCGCCGGCATCCGCTCGCTGGCTGACGGTCAGGCCGTGACCTTCGACATCGAAGCCGGCCGCGATGGCCGCGAGTCGGCCACCAATCTGGCTCTGGCCTGATTGGACGCCGCCGGGTTCGCCCGGCGCGGCAACCACACGGAAAAGGGGCGTGCCGATGGCACGCCCCTTTTTCATGTCACCGCAACGGTGAAATCAAGATTACGGTAATCCAGGTTACGCTCAGGCAGCGATGCGCCACATCACCCGGTCACGCAACCCGTGTTCCAGCGCAACGCGCAGCGACACCGCCGAAAGGGGCGCACGCAGGCGGATCGCCTCGGCCCGATCATTTGGGAAGGCCTGTTCGCGGCAGTCTTCCGAAATGATGATTACGGGAATGCGCCGACGCAGATCTCCCAACCGGCGCAGATTGCGTTCGAGGTCCTCGACCTGTTCGCCGGACGCGACACGAACGACCAGAAGGGCGTAATCGGCCGGGTCGTCGATGAGGGCGGACATGGCGGTGAAGACATCCCCGACCGGGTCCACGATAACCCCCGCCAGCGTCAGACGCTCAGCGACCTGATCAACACCTTTACCCGCCGTTCCGGCAAGGATGGCGCGAATCCCCAGACCGACGAGGGCGGCATCCTTTTCGAAGATCGGAGAGAATTCCATGTCTCACTCCATCACCAAAACACCTTCCATCAACCATGATTGCCGATTGTGGCCGGAATGGGGGCAAATCCGGGCATTTCACACCCATCGTCGACAATGAGACCACATTCGGGCCATTGCCCGGCCCGGCGCGCTGGCGCAGTATTCCCCTGCCCGTCCCCCTGCGATGGAACAAGGAATGACCCTGCCCGATTACCAGGCCCTTATCGACGCCGAGACCTGGGCGTTCATCCGCGAGACGGAAAAATGGTATCCGCCCGATGCCATCGGGATGACGATCGCGGAACAGCGCGCGGTCTATGACCGGATGTGCCGGGCCTTTCATCGAGGCACGCCCGAGGGCGTGTCAACGACCGATCGTGCCTTCGGGGGCGTGCCCTGCCGCATCTACGAAAAGGGCGCGGGAACCGTGACCGTCCTCTATTTCCACGGCGGCGGTTTCGTTGTCGGAGGGCTGGAAAGCCATGACGATGTCTGCGCCGAGATCTGCGCGGCCACCGGCCTGCGTGTGGTTTCGGCCGATTACCGGCTTGCCCCGGAACACAAGCATCCCGCCCATTTCGACGATTGCCTTGCCGTCACCCGCGCGGTCGCGGCGGAATACGGGCCGCGCCTTGTTCTGGCAGGCGACAGTGCGGGCGGGGCGCTGGCGGCCTCGGTCGTACACGCCACGCGGGGCACGGGCCTTGATGTTCTCGGGCAGGTGCTGATCTATCCCGGCCTTGGCGGGAATCGCGACGCGGGCAGCTACCTGACCCACGCCCATGCGCCGATGCTGACGCGCGAGGATGTGCTGTTCTACGACCGCATCCGCCATGACGGCCCGCCGCCGCGGAACGATCCAACCGCCGCCGTCCTGCAGGACACCGACTTTGCCGGGTTGCCGCCCACGGTCGTGATCGTGGCCGAATGCGACCCTTTGGCCGACGATGGCCATGCCTATTGCGACCTCATCCGCACCGCGGGGGGCAGGGCAGAATGTGTCGTCGAACCGGGGCTGGTTCACGGCTATCTGCGCGCGCGGCGCACCGTCACACGCGCGCGCGACAGTTTCGCTCGCATCACCGCCGCCATCGCCCGCATGGGAGGAACCGCATGAACGCCCCGACCCCGAACCTGACCCATTGGGCCGAACGCACCGACATGGCCGCCGCCTTCCGCTGGACGGCGCGGCTGAACATGCACGAATCGGTGGCCAACCATTTCAGCCTTGCGGTGAACGAGGATGGCACGCGCTTTCTGATCAATCCGAACGGTCGGCATTTCGCCCGCATCCGCGCCGCCGACCTGATCGAGATCGACGCGAACGATCCCGCGACGATGGACCGCCCCGACGCGCCCGATCCCACGGCCTGGGGGCTGCACGGTTCGATCCACCGGGCGCTGCCGCATGCGCGCTGTGTGATGCATGTCCATTCGATCCACGCGACCGTTCTGGCCAGCCTCGCCGACAGCCACCTGCCCGCGATCGACCAGAACAGCGCGATGTTCTTCGGCCGTCATGTGGTGGACGATCATTACGGCGGCATGGCGTTTGAAGAAGAGGGCGCGCGCTGCGCGGCCCTGCTGGCCGACCCGCAGATCACCACGATGATCATGGGCAATCACGGCGTGCTGGTCGTCGGGCGAACCGTGGCGGAAACCTTCAACCGGCTCTATTACTTCGAACGCGCGGCCGAAACCTACATCCGCGCGCTTCAGACCGGGCGGCCCCTGCGCATCCTGCCCGATGCCATCGCCGAAAAGACCGCGCAGGAATGGGAAAGCTATCCCGGTTTCGCCAATGCCCACCTGCGCGAGATCCGGGCCCTGCTGGACGCCGAAGGCGACGATTACGCGGCCTGAGGCCCGTTCCCGCCGCCGCTACCCTGCCAGGAACGGCGCCGCGCGCATCGTTTCGGGCACGGGCACGCCCATGCGGGTCAGGATGGTCGGGGCCAGTTGCAACTGGTCCAGAAGCACATCCTTGCCGGGGCCCTCCGCATCGCCGAAGTAATAGAGCGCGAAGTCGCGTTGCAGGTCGTCCGCGCCGCCGTGATGGCCGCGCGCGTCCTGCCCGTGGTCAGCCGTCACGATCACCTCGTATCCCTTGTCGCGCCAGCGCCGGACAAAGGGCGCAAGCTGGGCGTCCAGCGCATAGCAGGCATGGTCCATTTCCTGACAGTCGTGAAAGAAGCGATGGCCCATACTGTCCAGCGTGCATGTATGCAACATGCCGTAATCAATGCCATGTCTTTCGCAAAGACGGGTCAGCGTGCCGAACAGGTCGACATCGGCCGGGGTCGCCTGGTTGATCAGGTTGTAGCCATACATGGTGTGGAAGCGGCCATGCGTGATCGGCCCGCCGGGTTCGTCGTATTCGATGTCGCGCACCACGTCGAAGGGCGCGCGGTTGAAGAACTCCGACCAGAAGCTGTGCGCCACCGCGCCGGTCCTGCCCCCCGCCCCCGTCACGGCGGAAAAGATGTCGGGGAAGTCGAGCCGCCGGATCGCCTCGTTGCCCCAGACCTGCGTCACCTGCGGCGGCAGGCCCGTGTGGATCGACGCATAGCAGGTGGCCGAGGTCGACGGCAGGACCGACCGCATCTTCCACACCCGCGCCTCGCCATGGGCGACAAAACCTTCGAGGTTGCCAAAGAGCCGGCGCCAGTTCCGCCACGGAACGCCGTCGATGATGATCAAGAGAAGCTTTCTCAATTCCCGGCACTTTCCATCTTGCGATGTTCCAACACCTGTTCCAGCCAACCCAGTTCCATTTCGGGAACCGAGGACAGCAGAAGATCGGTGTAGTCGTCGAAGGGGGGCGCCAGAACCTGACTTTTCGGCCCGTAACGGACGACCTGCCCCTTGAACATCACCGCAATCCGGTCGGCAATGGCGCGGACGGTGGCAATGTCATGGGTGATGAACAGATAGGCCACGCCCTCGGCCGCCTGAAGGTTCAGCAGAAGCTTCAGGATGCCGTCGGCCACCAGCGGATCAAGCGCGCTTGTCACCTCGTCGCAGATGATGAGCTTGGGCTTGGCGGCCAGCGCGCGGGCGATGCAGACACGCTGCTTCTGCCCGCCCGACAATTCGGCCGGATACCGGTCGATGAAGCCGCGGCCCATCTCGATCTGGTCCAGCAGTTCCTGGATGCGGACGCGCTTTTGCTCGCCCGACATGCCGAAATAGAACTCCAGCGGCCGGCCGATGATCGTGCCGACGGTCTGGCGCGGGTTCATCGCCACGTCAGCCATCTGGTAGATCATCTGCACCTCGCGCAGATCATCCTTGGAGCGGGCCTTCAACTCGCGGCTCAACTCGCGGCCGGCAAAGGTGATGCGTCCCTGCGACGGCGGCAGAAGCCCGGTGATCGCTCGCGCAAGCGTCGACTTGCCCGAACCGCTTTCGCCTACGATGGCCAGCGTCTGCCCCGGCGGCAGGTCCACGCTGACATTCTTCAACACGTCGAAATTCGTGCCCTTGTAGCGGGCCGTCACGTTCTGGACGCGCAGGACGGGTTCGACAGAGGGGTCCTTTTCGGCGTGTTCGATCCCCCGCACGGACACCAGCGCACGGGTGTATTCCTCGCTCGGGCGGGTGATGATCTGTTCGGTCGTGCCGTATTCGACCATCTTGCCGTGACGCAGCACCATGATGTCATCGGCCACCTGCGCCACCACCGCAAGGTCATGGGTGATGTAAAGCGCGGCCACGCCGGTTTCGTGGATCGCCCGCTTGATCGCCGCCAGAACATCGATCTGGGTGGTCACGTCAAGCGCGGTCGTCGGTTCGTCGAAGATCACCAGATCGGGTTTCGGGCACAGCGCCATCGCGGTCATCACCCGCTGCAACTGCCCGCCCGACACCTGGTGCGGATAGCGCTTGCCGATGTTTTCGGGGTCGGGCAAGCCAAGCTGGCGGAACAGGTCGACGGCGCGCGCCTCTGCCTCGGCCCGTGGCATCAGGCCGTGGGACAGGCTGGTTTCGATAACCTGTTCCATCAGCTGCTTGGCCGGGTTGAAGGCCGCAGCGGCAGACTGGGCAACATAGGTCACCTCGTGCCCGCGCAGGCTGCGCAATTCGCGCATCCCCGCCGTGCGGATCTCGCGCCCGTTCAGCAGGATCTGCCCCCCGGTCAGCCGGACACCACCCCGGCCATAGGACATGGCCGAAAGCCCGATGGTGGATTTGCCCGCGCCGGATTCCCCGATCAGGCCAAGCACCCGGCCCTTTTCGACCGCGACCGACACGTCATCCACCAGAACCACGTCGCGCGGGGGTTCGCCCGGCGGGTAGGATGTCGCCTCGATCCTGAGGTTGCGGATATCGAGCAGCACGTCAGCCACCGCGCCCTCCTTTCAGGCTAGAGGTCCGGTTGAGGATCCAGTCGGCCACAAGGTTGACCGAGATCGCAAGCGTCGCGATGGCAAAGGCCGGGATCAGCGCGGCGGGGATGCCATAGACGATGCCCTCCTTGTTCTCTTTCACGATGCCGCCCCAGTCGGCCATCGGCGGCTGGACACCAAGGCCGAGGAAGGACAGGGTGGAGATGAAGAGAACGGCGAAGATGAACCGCAGCCCCATTTCGGCCACCAGTGGCGACAGGGCATTGGGCAGGATCTCGCGGAAGATGATCCAGCCCTGCCCTTCACCGCGCAACCGTGCGGCCTCGACATAGTCCATCACGGTGATATCGACCGCCACCGCGCGCGACAGGCGGAAGACGCGGGTGGAATCCAGAATGCCCATGACGAGGATCAGGACCGGCAGGGTGACCGGCATCACCGACAGGATCACCAGCGCGGAAATCAGCGAGGGGATCGACATCATCAGATCGACCGTCCGCGACAGGATCTGATCGACCCAGCCGCCGCGCACGGCCGCGGTGAAGCCCAGGACCGAACCGAGGCTGAAGGACAGAAGCGTGGCCGCGGCAGCGACAAAAATCGTGGTCTGCCCGCCCCAGATCATCCGGCTCAGCAGGTCGCGCCCGATCGTGTCGGTTCCCAGCCAATGGGTCGAGGACCACGGCTCCCAACTGTCGCCGACGACCTCGGCCATGCCATAGGGGGCGATCCACGGCGCGAAGATGGCCGCGCCGAAATACGCCCCGGTGAAGATCAGCCCGATCAGGGCGGCAAGGGGAATCCGTCTCATTTCGGGTGCCTCAGCCGCGGGTTGGCGAGGATCGAGATCACATCCGCCAACAGGTTCAGACCGATGTAGACGGCCGCAAAGACAAGCCCGCAGGCCTGAACCACCGGCACGTCACGCTTGGCCACGTGGTCGACCAGATACTGGCCCATGCCAGGATAGACGAACACCACCTCGACCACGACGACGCCCACCACCAGATATGCAAGATTCAGCATCACCACATTGACCACCGGCGCCACCGCGTTCGGCAGGGCATGGCGGGCAATGATGGTGAATTGCGACAGGCCCTTCAATTCGGCCGTCTCGACATAGGCCGACTGCATCACGTTCAGGATCGCCGCGCGGGTCATCCGCATCATGTGGCCAAGCACGGCCAGCACCAGAACGATGACCGGCATGGAGATGGCGTAAAGCCGTTCGCCAAGCGTCATCCCGTCATAGACCGAGGCGATCGACGGGAACCATTGCAGCTGCACCGCAAGGAAAAAGACGGCGATATAGCCCACCAGGAATTCGGGCACAGAGATCGTCGCCAGCGTGACCCCGGAAATCAGCTTGTCCGGCCAGCGGTCGCGATAGCGGACCGAGATCAGGCCAAGGACGATGGCCAGCGGCACGGCGATGATCGCCGCCCAGAAGGCGAGGAACAGCGTGTTGCCCAGGCGTCGGCCCATCGCGGTGGCGATGTCCTGACCGTTCGACAGGGCCGTGCCCAGATCACCCTGCAAGACGCCGGAAAGCCAGTTGAAATAACGTGTCACCGGCGGGTCGTTCAAACCCAGCTCGGCGCGAAGATTTGCCAGCGACACCGGTGTCGCAGACTGTCCCAGAATCGATTGCGCCACGTCGCCGGGCAGGATCTGCGTGCCGACGAAGATCAGCACCGACGCAGCGAGCAAGAGAAGGATGCCCAGCGCAACGCGCTGGACAACCAGTTTCAGGATGGGATGCACCATCGGATCAGGCGAACCAGGTCTTGGCCGTGGCCCAGCCGCCCATCATTTCATAGTTCGGATCCTTGACCCACCCGGCGACCTTTTCGCTGCGTGCGTCGATGAAATCGTTGAACATCGGGCAGATCACGCCGCCGTCATCGTTCAGGATTTCCGAGCACTTGGCATAAAGTTCGGTCCGCTTGGCGGTGTCGGTTTCGGACCGCGCGGCAAGGATCAGCGCATCCAGATCCGGGTTGAAATACTTGGTGTCGTTCCAGTCGGCGGTCGACAGATAGGCCGTCGACAGCATCTGGTCCTGCACCGGGCGACCGCCCCAGTAGCTGGCGCAGAAGGGCTTCACGTTCCAGACGTCCGACCAATAGCCATCGTCCGGCACACGCTTGATTTCCAGCGGGATGCCGGCGGCCTGCGCCGACTGCTGGAACAAGGACGCCGCGTCGACCGCGCCGGGGAAGGCGCCATCGGACACCAGCAGTTCGATCGGGCTGCCATCATGGCCCGAGGCCTTGTAATGCTCGGCCGCCTTGGCCGCGTCATATTCGCGCTGCGGCAAGGGCGTGAACAGCGGATAGGCCGCGTTGATCGGAGTGTCGTTGCCGACGCCGCCGAAGCCATCAAGGATCTTGTCGACCAGTTCCTGACGGTTGATCGCCCACTTCAGGGCAAGGCGCAGGTCCTTGTTGTCGAAGGGCGCGGTGTTGCAATGCATGATGAACACGTAATGCCCGCGGCCCGACACGTTCTCGACCACGACGCCCGGCGCCCGGCCCAAAAGCTTGGCCACTTTCGGGTCGATCCGGTTGATCAGATGCACTTGCCCCGACTGCAACGCCGAGGTCCGCGCGGTGGCGTCGTTGATCACGATGATCTCGACCCCGTCGTAATGGCCGCGGTTCGCGTCCCAGTCGTTCGGGTTCTTCTCGAACACATAGCGCACGCCCGGTTCGGCGCTGACCAGCTTGTAGGTTCCCGTGCCGATGGCGGCGGTGGGGTTGTCCATCCCGCCCTTGGGCTGAATGACCAGGTGATAGTCCGACAGCAGATAGGGAAGGTCGGCGTTGCCGGTGGCCAGCTTGAAGACCACGCTGTCGCCATCTGCGGAAATGTCCGCGATGCCCTGCATGATGCCCAGCGCGCCGGATTTGGAGTTTTCGTCCGAGTGGCGCTTGAACGTGGCAACCACGTCATCGACCGTCATGTCGCTGCCGTCATGGAACTTCACGCCCTGACGGATCTTGAAACGCCATTCGGTGCCGTCGGCGTTGGACTCCATCGCTTCGGCGAGGCGGAACTCGATCTGCCCGTCGGGGGTGACATTGACGATGGTGTCGCCCCATTGACGGTTGACCGCGAAGGGCACCGGGCTGTCGGCCAGACCGGGGTCGAGCGTGTCGGTCGTCTCGCCGCCGCCCAGACCCATCTTCAGGACGCCGCCCTTCTTGGGTTCCTGCGCGCGGGCTTCCGACCCCATGACCGAAGCGCCGACCGCCGCCGCGACGCCGAAGGCCGCCGTGCGGTTGAGGAAGGCGCGACGGTTCATGCGCATTTCCTCGATATGGTCGATCAGTTTCGCCAGATCGTCTTTCATTTCCTTCTCCCTGAGGTTTTTTGTTGACTGTTGAATCAATGTTGGACCATCCCACCCCGTCGGGACAACCCTTTTTTCGCGGCCATCCGCAGATTTGACCGTCAGACGAAGCGCCTTGGCACGGATTCGGAATAATCGCGCGCGAAGACCAGCTTTTCGCCCTCGTAGGCTTCGAGCCGCCCGGTGAACAAAAGCGCCTCGCGCGTGGCGGTCATCGTGCTGGACGACCGCGTCACGACCTTCCATCCGTCCCGTTCGAAATGCTCAGTCCACTCGATTTCCGTCTTTGCAGACAACGGGTTGCCCGGTTCGATGCTGAACCGCTCGACCATCGCGTGACCGTTGATCAGACCATGCGTCAGGTTTTCCGCAAGACCACCGTGATCCTCGACGACAAGGCTTGTGCGCCCCGACAGAAGGTCGCGTTCGATCCGCCGTGCGGATGACCCTGCGGCAACCACGCGGTGGCGCCAGGCGGGCGCGGCCTCGGGCGCGGGCGGTTGCCATTCGTCGGCCACAACGCCCGGATGAACCGGCAGGTGCAACCGGCCTTCGAGGATGGTCAGTTCCGCCTCTTCCGGGCTGGGCCAGAGGAAGGGCCAGTAGGTCGTCGACAGGGCGATTCGCAGCCGGTGCCCCGCCGCCAGCCGGTAGCCGCACAGGTCGAGTGTCACCTCGGCGTCGAAGGGCACGCCCACGGGCACGTCCGAGGGCGTTTCCATGCTGTCGCGGTGGCACAGGTTCAGCATGCCGTGGCAGATCCGCACGGAACGGCCATCGGGCGCGACATCGCAGAGCCGCGCCACGACAAAGGCGCGCGGCCGGTCCGACTGCAGGCGCAGGCGCAGGCGCGGCTGGCCCAGAAGCGCCAGAGGCTCGGCCAGCGCCGCGGTATCAAAGCAGACCGACATCGCATCGTCGCCCGACTGGTCGCCGGGCAGTTCCGCGTTCAGCCCCATCGGAAAGAACTCGCCTGCCGCAAAGCCCAGATCCTGCGGCGTCTTCAGCCTGACCTCCATCGGCGCGGCCCGCCCCCCCAGGACGCCCCCGAAAGCGCCCCCCGGCGCAAGCTCCAGCACCTCGTCCCGCACCCGCGGGCTTGGCCAGGCCGCTTCCGTCACCCAGTGCCCCTTGCGATGGGCGATCGAGGCATCGGGCGCTTCGCTGTCCAGCATGTAGGCGCGCAAGCGCGGCCCTTCGGCCACGCCGTTCTGCACGCCCTTCAGCCAGCAATCCCACCACCGCACGGCCTCTTGCAGAAAGCCGATCGCCGGACCCGGCACCGCCTGATGCGGATACTGATGCACCCAGGGGCCCATCAGCCCCTGGACCGGCACGCTCAGGTTGGCCATCAGGTGGCCGACGGTGTTCATGTAATTGTCGGCCCAGCCGCCCACGGACAGGACAGGCACCTGGATCGCCTGCCAGTCCTCGCAGACCGATCCGTGCTTCCAGTAGGCGTCGCGCGCCTGATGCGAGGCCCAGCGGGGTGCGAGGAACGGCTCGGCGTCAAGCCGGCGCATCCAGTCCTCACGCCAGTCGGGGCGCAGGGCCGGATCGGCCGGGCGCGAGGAATAGGACAGCATCACCGCGCCCCAGCCCATATTCTCGCCCAGAAGGCAGCCGCCCTTGAAATGGATGTCATCGGCGAACCGGTCCGTTGTGGAACAGACCGAGATCACCGCACGCAGCGCCGGCGGGCGGAGGAAGGCAGTCTGCAGGCAGTTGAAGCCGCCCCAGCTTTTTCCCATCATGCCCACCGCGCCGCTGCACCAGGGCTGTTCGGCAAGCCAGCGGATCACCTCGACTGCGTCGGCCAGTTCCTGTTCGCTGTATTCATCCGTCATCAGCCCTTCGCTGTCGCCATTGCCGCGGATGTCCACCCGCACGGCGGCATAGCCATGGCCCGCGAAATAGGGGTGCATCCGTTCGTCCCGCGGCAGGGTCCCGTCGCGCTTGCGATAGGGTATGTATTCCAGCACCGCCGGAACCGGGTTTTCGGTCGCGCCCTCAGGCATCCAGATGCGCGCCGAAAGGCGCACGCCGTCGGGCATGACAATGCCGACATCGGGGTGATCGACCACTTTGCACGGGAACTCGCTGACGGTTTTCATGGCATCTCCTCGCATGGGTCCCGACGTGGCGCGTGCTGCCAGATAGCGTCGCCTTTGAAGCAGACCATAAGGCGCAATGCGGCCATCTCTCGCACAAAGGCGACATTCACAGACAGGGACGCGAATGACCAGACCCAACATCCTCATCCTGATGGTGGACCAGCTGACGGGAACGCTTTTTCCCGACGGCCCGGCCGACTGGTTGCACACGCCGAACCTGCGCGCCTTGGCCGAACGGTCGGTGCGCTTCTCGCGCAGCTACACGGGATCGCCGCTGTGCGCCCCGGCCCGTGCCTCGTTCATGTCGGGGCAGTTGCCGCGCCGCACGCGCGTTTATGACAATGCCGCCGAATTCACCTCGGACATCCCGACCTTCGCCCATCACCTGCGCCGGGCGGGCTATCAGACCTGCCTGTCGGGAAAGATGCATTTCGTCGGCCCCGACCAGATGCACGGGTTCGAGGAACGCCTGACGACAGACATCTACCCCGCCGATTTCGGCTGGACACCCGATTACCGCAAGCCCGGCGAGCGGATCGACTGGTGGTATCACAACCTCGGTTCGGTCACCGGCGCGGGCGTGGCCGAGATCACGAACCAGCTGGAATATGACGACGAGGTCGCCCATCACGCGATCCAGAAGCTCTATGACCTGTCGCGCGGCGCCGACCGGCGCCCGTGGTGCCTGACCGTCAGCTTCACCCATCCGCACGATCCCTTCGTCGCGCGGCGCCGATACTGGGATCTTTACAACGACTGCGAACACCTCGACCCGCCCGAGACGATCCCCTACGAAGAGATGGACCCGCAGTCGCAGCGCATCCTCGACAGTTGCGACTGGAAGTCGCTGGAGGTCACACCCGACCACATCCGCCGCGCCCGCCAGGGCTATTTCGCCAACATCAGCTATGTTGACGACAAGATCGGGGAAATCCTTGCTGTGCTTGAGGCGACGCGGCAGGAGGCGATCGTCGTCTTCGTGTCGGATCACGGCGAGATGCTGGGGCGGCGGGGCCTATGGTTCAAGATGAACTTCTTCGAAGGGTCGGCCCGCGTGCCGCTGATGATCGCGGCGCCGGGGCTTGAACCGGGGCTGGTCGAAACGCCCGTCTCGACCATCGACGTGACGCCCACGCTGTGCGACCTGGCGGGCGTCTCGATGGACGAGGTCATGCCCTGGACGGATGGCGAAAGCCTTGTGCCCTTGGCGCGCGGTTTCGACCGGACCAGCCCCGTGGCGATGGAATATGCCGCCGAAGCCTCGATCTGCCCGATCGTGGCGCTGGTCGACGGCCCCTGGAAATACGTGCGCTGCGCGGCCGATCCGGAACTGCTGTTCAACCTGGAAACCGATGTGGAGGAACGGGAAAACCTCGCCCGCGATCCGGCCCATGCCGCCACCCTTGCCCGGTTTCGCGCGATGGCCGAGGCGCGGTGGGATCTGTCGGCCTATGACGCCGAGGTGCGCCAAAGCCAGGCGCGCCGCTGGGTCGTCTACGAGGCGCTACGCAATGGCAGCTATTATCCCTGGGATTACCAGCCGTTGCAGAAGGCGTCCGAACGTTACATGCGCAACCACATGGACCTGAACGTTCTGGAGGAATCGAAGCGGTTTCCGCGCGGCGAATGACGGCTGATCCGGCGGCGCGCGCGTGCCGCGCGCAAGCCTTTTCCCTCGCCTGCGCGGCTTGCGCCGCTCGGCTCGGCGTCTTGGGTATTTGTGTCAGGTTGAAGGGGTTTTTCGCCCTGGATCTAATGCCCGATCCGACCTTTTCGACAGGACCCAGCCTGCGGACCCTTCCGCGGCAGCGCCTTTGACGGGGGTTCGATGCCCCCGGCGAAGGCCCCTAGCTGTGATCGGCGAGGATCAGTTCGGCACCGCGCCAACCCATCAGCATCGCGGGCGCGTTGGTGTTGCCCGCGATCAGGTTCGGGAAGGCCGAGGCATCGCAGACCCTGAGACCCGCCACCCCATGCACCCGAAGCCGCGGGTCGGTCACGCTATCGGCGGCGTCCTGCCCCATCCGCGCGGTGCAGGACGGGTGATAGACCGTGCCCGACCGCAGGCGGAAATCCTCGATCAGCTGATCATCGGTCACGCAATCCGGGCCGGGGCGCAGCTCTTCCTCGACGAGGCGCGAGAAGGCGGGGCGGGATGCGATCTGGCGCAGGAACTTCACCGCCGCCAGCATTTCCTGCACGTCGTGGTTGGTGGAAAAGGCGTTCGCGACGATCCTGGGATGTGCCAGCGGATCGGGCGTTGTCAGATGGATGCTGCCCCGGCTTGTCGGGCGGCAGTTCGACAGGCCGATCGACAGGCCGTTGAACGGGTCGGGCGTCAGGAGCGGGCGTTCGCCCTCTTTTGGGATCAGGGTGGAAAAGGCCTGGAAGTACAGCTGCATGTTCGGGCGCGGCTGGTCCGGCGAGGTGCGGAAGAACCCGCCGCCGTGATTGATCGACTTGGCCAGGGGCCCGCCGCCCGTCAGGAAATACTGCATCCCCACCCAGAGCTTGCCCCACCAGGGCCGAAGGATGGCGTTGTAGGTCGGCACCTTCATCCGCCAGGTGTAGTTGATGCCCTGATGGTCGCTCAGATGTTCGCCGACATTGGGGTTGTGCTGCACCACGGGGATGCCGAGCGCCTGCAGGCGCGCGCCGTCCCCCACGCCCGAAAGCTCCAGCAATTGGGGAGAGTTCACCGCGCCGCCCGACAGGATCACCTCGCGCCGGGCGCGGATCTGACGGATCTGGCCACCCTGGACATATTCGACACCGACGGCGCGCCTCCCCTCGAACAGGATGCGCGTCGCCTGCGCGCGGGTGATCACGGTCAGGTTCGGCCGCCGCATCGCCGGGCGCAGGAAGGCGCGTGCCGCCGAATTGCGCCGTGCGCCCTTGATCGTCATCTGGTAGATGCCCGCGCCTTCCTGATCGGCGCCGTTGAAATCGGGGTTGTGGCGCAGGCCCGTCTGTTCGCAGGCGGCGATGTAGTCCTTCACCAGCGGATGCAGCCCGCGCCGGTTGGCCGAGACGAAGAGAGGGCCACCCGCCCCGCGCCATTCGTCGGCGCCGGCCTCGGTATCCTCCATCGCCCGGTAGGCGGGCAGGACCTCGTCCCAGCCCCAGCCGGGCGCCGCCCTGCCCCATTCGCGGTAATCCTCGGCATGGCCGCGGATATAGACCATCGCGTTGATCGAGGAAGATCCGCCCAGGATCCGGCCGCGCGGCCAGTGGTCGCGCTGACCGGCCAGGCCGGGATCGGGTTCGGTCCTGTAAAGCCAGTTTACCGCCGGGTCATAGAACAGCTTGCCGTACCCCAGCGGCAGTTGAACGAAGAACCGCGCATCGCTGCCGCCGGCTTCCAACAGGGCCACGCTGAACCGGCCGTTTTCGGTCAGCCGGTTCGCCAGCACGCAACCGGCCGATCCGGCGCCGATGATGACGAAATCGGGGGTGATGTCGGCGTTGGTCATGGCAGCCTCGGACCTTGGGTTCGGGTCGCGACCCTATTGCGCGCGAACGCGGCAGGCGCAACGGAAGGCGACGCGAAATGTCGCTTTCCGCCCGCTGCCCGGGCGCACCCTCAGCGCCCCTTCCAGACCGGATCGCGCTTTTCGGCGAAGGCGCGGGCGCCTTCCAGTTGATCCTCGCTGGAATAGAGCCTGTCGACCGTGGGCATCTGGCGCTTGGTGATCCGGTTCAGCGCATCCTGGAAACGCATGTTTTCGGCCTCGCGCACGACCTCCTTGATCGCGGCATAGACAAGCGGCGGCCCGCTTTCCAGAAGCCGCGCCAGATCCCATGCCTTTGCCAGAAGATCGCCGGGCGCGCAGATTTCCTTGATCAGGCCCCAGCGATGCGCCTCTTCGGCATCGAACCAGCGCCCGGTCAGCAGAAGATCCATCGCGACATGATAGGGGATACGCTTGGGCAGCTTGATCGAGGCCGCATCCGCCACCGTGCCCGACCGGATTTCCGGCAGCGCGAAGGTGGCGTTCGACGAACACAGGATCAGGTCGGCAGACAGCGCCAGTTCCAGCCCACCGCCGCAGCAGATGCCGTTGACCGCCGCGATCACCGGCTTGTTGAGGTTGGGCAATTCCTGCAAACCGCCGAACCCGCCCACGCCATAATCGCCGTCAACCGCATCCCCCCCGGCCGCCGCCTTCAGGTCCCATCCGGGGCAAAAGAACTTGTCCCCCTCGGCGCGCAGGATGCAGACCCGCAGGCTGTCATCGTCGCGGAAGTCGCGAAACGTCAGCCCCATGATCCGGCTGGTCACAAGGTCGATCGCGTTGGCCTTGGGCCGGTCCAGCGTGACCTCGAGGATGGCGCCCTCGCGCCGCGTGCGGATCGGTCCTTCGGTGCGCATTTCCATGGCCATCTCCTATCCCTTTCTGATCAAGGCATCCACCGCGACCGCGCCGTCGGGGCGCAGCAGCACGGGATTGATTTCAATCTCTTCCAGCGTCGCATCCCCGGCCATCAGCCGGCCCAGACGCACCGCCATCGCGCCCAGTGCGCCCAGGTCGGGCCGCGGCGCGCCGCGATAGCCGTCCAAGAGCGGATAAAGCCTGAGCCGGGTCAGCGCCTCCATGACCTCGGCCTCGGCGACCGGCCAGACCAGCGTGACCGTATCGGCCAGAACCTCCGCGGTGATGCCGCCCATGCCCAGGGTCAGCGTCAGCCCGTAGACCGGATCGCGGCGCAGGCCCAGAAGCACCTCGGCCACCGCGCCGGTGACCATCTCTTCGGCCAGATAGCCGGTGGCGCCCGGCATCGCGGCCTCGCCCTCCAACGTGGACAGGCCAAGGCGCACGGCACCCGCCTCGGTCTTGTGGGCAAAGCCCAGGCCCTTGAGCGCAAGCGGCGCCGTCAGCCCGCCCGCACGGGCGCGCAGGTCAGCCAGCGTCCGCGCGCTGACGCCCCGCGGCACGGCGACCCCGGCCCCCGCCAGCAGCGCCTTCGCCTCGGCCTCGTCCAGGAGCCGCGTCGCACGCTGCGGCGCCGCGGCGAGCGGCCGCCAGCCCGCGCGCCCGGAAGGCGTCTGCGCCGCCTTCAGCGCCCCCAACGCCGTTTCCAGCCCCATCATCGGCACGCATCCCCGTGCCAGCATCCCGGCCGCGCGATCCTCGTCGAAATTCTCGGGGATCGAGGCCACCGCAAAGGCAGGCTTGCCGGTCGCGGCCTGCGCTGCCTCGATCGCGTCGAGCGCCGGCTGGAACGAGGACGGATCGCAGCGGTCCGGGCGCGGCGGGTCGATGATGAAGATCCCCGCATCATAGCCAGCCAGCATCTCGGTGAAAACGGCCGTGGTGCGCGGCCCGTCGCCCCAGATGAACGTGTGGTAATCCAGCGGGTTGGCGATGGTCACGATCGGGCCAAGGATGTCGCCCAGGGCCTTGCGCTGTCCGTCCGACGGGGCCGGGAACGATATCCCGAAGGGGGCGGCCAGATCCGCGACCAGCCCCGCCTCGCCCCCCGAACAGGAAAGCGAACACATCCGCACCCCAAGTCCGGGGCCGTGGACGTGAAACACCTTCAGCGTTTCCAGCAGTTCGGGCAGCGTGTTCACCTCGGCGATGCCCGCCTGCCGCAGGAACGCGCTGGACGCCGCGCCGCCCCCCGCAAGCGAGGCGGTATGCGAGGCCGCGGCGGTGCGGCTCGCCTCGGTCTTGCCCGACTTGACACAGACGATCCCCTTGCCCGCGGCACGAGCCGCCTCGGCCAGTTCGGCCAGCGCGGGCGCGTCGTCGATCCCCTCGACATACATGCCAAGTGCGGTCACGCGGTCATCGGCCAGAAGCGCGCCCGCAAGTTCCGCAAGGCCCACCTGCGCCGCATTGCCAAGACAGGCGACATAGGCCACCGGCAGCGCGCGCGCCTGCATCGTCAGGTTGATGACGATGTTGGAGGATTGCGACAGAAGCGCCACGCCCCGTTCCACCCGCCGGCCGCCATGCTGGTCGGGCCACAGAAGCGCGCCGTCGAGATAGTTGATGACGCCATAGCAATTGGGGCCAAGGATCGGCATCTCGCCCGCCGCCGCGACCAGATCGGCCTGCAAGCCCGCCTCGCCCGCCTCTTCCCAACCGCTGGCAAAGCAGATCGCCCCGCCCGCACCCATCGCGGACAGCTCGCGCACCACCTCGATCGTGGCAAAGCGATTCACACCGATGAACGTCGCATCGGGCGGCGCGGGAAGATCGGCGAGGCGCGCATATGCCCTGACGCCGCCCACCTCCGACCGCTTCGGATGCACCGGCCAGACCGGCCCGTCAAAGCCCATCTTGCGGCACTGCTCGATGACGTTCCCGGCCCAGCCAGCCCCGAGGACAGCGATCGACTTCGGGCGCAGAAGGCGGCTGAAATCTCTCATCCGCGCCCCCCGTGCCGATGAGGCAGGCCGGGGGCTCTGCCCCCGGACCCCCGGGATATTTCGAGACAGAAAATGGAAACGCCCCGCCGGACATGTGCCGACGAGGCGTCATTTCCTGTCACGGTCATCGGCGTCCCCGCCTGTACCGCATAGCCACGATAACGCGCGGAGGTTAACGCAAGGTGAACTTCGGTGGGCATTTTCTGTCCTCAAATATCCTCGGGGGGTGAATTGGCCGAAGGCCAAGAGGGGGGCAGACAGCCCCCCTGCCCGGCCTGTCGCAGCACCTCAGGCCCCGTGTTCGCGCAGCAGCTGGCGGCTGATGATGTGGCGCTGGATCTCGGAGGTGCCTTCCCAGATCCGCTCCACCCGGGCGTCGCGCCAGATGCGTTCCAGCGGCAGGTCGTCCATCAGCCCCATGCCGCCGTGGATCTGGATCGCCTCGTCGGCGATCATGGCCAGCACCTCGGTCGCCTTCAGCTTGGCCATCGACATGTCGGCCTCGGTCACGCTGCCCTGATCGAAGCGCCAGGCCGCCTCCCATGTCAGCAGTTCGGCGGCCTTCAGTTCCATCGCCATATCCGCGAGCTTGAAGCTGACCCCCTGGAACTTGCCGATCTGCTGGCCGAACTGGCGTCGTTCGGCGGCGTAGCGGATGGCGTGCTGAAGCGCGCGGTCGGCACGGCCCAGACAGGTGGCCGCGACCTGCAGGCGGGTGGCGCCAAGCCAGGTGTTGGCAACCTCGAAGCCCTTGTGCACCTCGCCAAGGATCGCGCTTTCGGGCAGGCGGCAGTTGTCGAATTCCAGCACCGCGTTGGTGTAGCCGCGGTGGCTGACATTGCGGTAGCCCTCGCGCACGGTGAAACCGGGTGTGCCCTTGTCGACGAAGAAGGCGGTGATCAGCTTCTTCCGGCCGCGGGGGGTTTCCTCTTCACCCGAGGCCATGAAGACGATGGCGAAATCGGCGATGTCGGCGTGGCTGATGAAATGCTTGGTGCCGTTGAGCACCCAGTCGGTGCCCTCGCGCCGGGCGCTTGCGGTCATCCCGCGCAGGTCGGAACCCGCGCCCGGCTCGGTCATGGCAAGACAGTCCCATTTCTCGCCGCGGATGCAGGGGTAGAGGTATTTCTGGCGCTGCTCGTCGGTTCCGGCCAGCAGGATGTTCGAAGGCCGCGCGACGCAGGTCCAGTGCAGGGCATAGTTCGCCCGGCCAAGTTCCCTTTCGTAAAGCAGCCAGGACAGGGTATCAAGCCCCGCCCCACCGACATCGGACGGCATGTTTGCCGCATAAAGACCTGCTTCTATTGCTTTTTTCTGGATTTCACGAACCAGATCCATGCGCAGGTGGCCGGTGCGTTCCACCTCCATCTCATGGGGGAAAAGTTCGTTTTCTACAAAGGCGCGGGTCGTCGCGACAATCATCTGCTGTTCTTCGTTCAGTCCGAACTGCATGGGAGCCTCTTACGGGTCGACGTTGTAGGTAAAGCCGTCCACCGTGATCGCCTGCCCCGAAATCATGCGGGCGGCCGGTGAGGCCAGGAACAGGGCTGTCGCGGCCACGTCCTCGGGATCGGACAGGCGTTTGAGCGCGGTGCCCGCGGCATAGCCCTGACGGACCGCATCCGCGGTCATGCCCTTGGCTTCGGCCTCGGCTGCGATCACGCGGTCGATGCGGGGGCCATTGACCGACCCGGGGCAGATGGCGTTGGCGCGAATTCCATGCTGCCCCAGTTCCATCGCGACCGTCTTCATCAGCCCGATCACCGCCCATTTCGCCGCCACATAGGGGGCGCGGAAGGGCGTTCCGAAAAGGCCCGAGGTCGAGGAGGTGAAGATCATCGCCCCGGCCCCGGCCGGTTTCATCAGACGCGCGCCATATTTCGCGGCCAGCATTGCGCCATCGAGATTGACTGATAGGCACTGATGCCATTCGGCAAGGTCCATGTCCTCGATCGCGGCGGTCGGTCCCTTGATCCCGGCATTGGCGCAGAGCACGTCCAGCCCGCCCCACTCGGCCGCGATGTCGCCAAAGAGGATGGCCATTTCCGCCTCGGCCGAGGCATCGCAGACCGTGGCGCGGATGCCTTCTGGCACAGCCGCCACCGCTGCCGTATCCACATCGGTGACCCAGACGCGGTATCCCGCGTCCTGAAAGGCGCGCGCCATCACAAGGCCGATGCCGTTGGCACCCGCCGTGACCAGAACCCGCGGCGTCATGTCCGCTGCCCCACATGGCGGCCCACGGCATCAGGCCGGGGCAGGGTCGCATGGGCGCGCGCCACGGCCTGAAGGCGGGCGTGCACCTCGGGTGCGGCCGGACAGACGCGGCCCGCAGCCATATCCACATGCAACAGCATCTGTTCCAGCGTGGCCACCGTGCTGCCATCCTGATCGCGGGTCAGCGTGATGAAGACATGCATCCGCTTCTCGTCCGCCATCAGCACCTGCAGCGTCCCGGTCAACCGGTCGCCCAACTTGGCCTCGCCGCGGTGCATGATATGCGTCTCGGCGGTGTAATAGCTGTGACCGCCCTTGATGTAGGCGGCATCGGCCCCGATCAGGCGCATGAAATTGTCGGTGCATTCGGAGGCGACAAACAGATAGCGGCTTTCGGTCATGTGGCCGTTGTAGTCGATCCAGGACGGCAGGACCTGCGGCCGGGCCATGACCAGCGGGGCCGCAGCGGACAGACCGCCCTCGGGTTCAAAGAACGCGGCCTGGCGCCGTCGGTCATGTTCCAGCAGCACACGCCCCGCGCCCCAGTCGCGATCCTTCAGTGCCCGCAGGAAACCGATCAGATTGCTGTCACGGATGCGTTCCAATTCGCGGATCGAATGGTGGCCCGATTGCGCGTCGGATTGGCCCGCGATCAGGTCCACCAGTTCGTCGTTGAATTCGGGCACGTCCATCAGTTTGGTCCAGGGCCAGGTCAGGCAGGGGCCGAACTGGGCCATGAAATGTTTCATCCCGGCTTCACCGCCCGCGATTCGATAGGTTTCGAACAGGCCCATCTGGCCCCAGCGCAGGCCAAAGCCCATGCGGATCGCCTCGTCGATTTCCTCGGTGGTGGCGATGCCGTCCTTCACCAGCCACAGCGCCTCGCGCCACACTGCCTCAAGGAAGCGGTCGGCAATATGGGCGTCGATCTCCTTGCGGATGTGCAGCGGGAACATCCCGATCTCGCGCAGGGTTTCCTTGGCGCGTTCGATCAGCGCCGGGTCGGATTTCGCACTGGGAACCACCTCGGCCAGGGGCAGCAGGTAGACCGGGTTGAACGGGTGGGCGACGAAGATCGTCGAAGGATCCGCCGCGCCCTCCTGCAGCTCGCTGGGTTTGAAGCCGCTGGTCGACGAGCCGATCGGCACGCCTTTCGATACCTGCTGGATCTGGGCGAAGACGCGGTGTTTCAAATCCAGTCGTTCGGAGACGGATTCCTGAATGTAATCAGCCCCTTCAACGCATTCCGTAATGGTGGATGCAAAGCTGAGCTTGCCTTCGGCGGGCATCGGCAGATCCGACAACGCCGGCAGCGCCTTGCGCGCGTTGGCGATCACCTCGCCCACCTTGCGGGGGGCTTCGGGGTCGGGATCGAAGACCGAAACGTCCCAGCCGTTCAGAAGGAAGCGCGCAGCCCAGCCGCCGCCGATCACGCCCCCGCCGATGATGGATGCCTTGCGTGCCATCTTGTATCTTCCCGTTCTCTTTCCGGCAGCCCCGGCTGCCCGTCAATCCACGCAGATGCCCTGCACCTGCCCCTTGTCGTCCAGAAAATCAAAGCAGCCCAGGTTCGGCTCCAGCGTCGAGCAGGTCCTTGTTTCGGCCAGGCAATGGCCGCTGCACTCGGACGCGCGGCTGCAGGACTTGCCCGCATCCGGCGTCGGGGTGAAGCAGATCTCGCGCTCCATCAGCCCGCCACGACCGACGCTGCCACCCCCCGCCTGACATTCGGCGCGGGCGGTTTCGGTCAGGGTCAGGCCCTGGGGATCTTCGGCCGCCTCGGGGCGGCAGGCCCCGAGGGCGACCAGGGCAATCATCCACAGGGCCTTGCACATCATCGTCCCGATCCCCCGGCGCCGCGCATCACCGCGCCATCGGCGCGCGCTTTTCCAGTTTCAGCCGCGCGCGCACCTCGTCGGGGCCGATCACGCGGGCGCCCATGTTCTCGATGATGGTCACGGCACGTTCCACCAGCTGCGCGTTGGTGGCCAGGACGCCCTTGTCGAGCCACAGGTTATCCTCGAGCCCCACGCGCACATTGCCGCCCGCCAGAACAGCCGCCGCGACATAGGCCATCTGGTGACGGCCAAGCGAGAAGGCCGACCAATGCCAGTGCTTCGGCACGTTGTTCACCATCGCCATGAAGGTGTTCAGGTCGTCCGGCGCGCCCCACGGCACCCCCATGCAAAGCTGCACCAGAACCGGATCGGGGATGATCCCCTCATCCGCGAGCTGCCTTGCAAACCAGAGGTGGCCGGTATCGAAGGCCTCGATCTCGATCCGCGTGCCCGCGTCCACCATGCGCCTTGCCATGTCGCGAAGCATGCCGGGGGTGTTGACCATGACGTAGTCGGCTTCGGCGAAGTTCATCGTCCCGCAGTCGAGCGTGCAGATTTCCGGGCGGCATTCGACGACATGGGCGACGCGTTCGGTCGCCCCCGCCATGTCGCTGCGCTGTGACATGCGGTTCATCGCCTCGGTCCCGTCGAACAGCATGTCGCCGCCCATGCCGGCGGTAAGGTTCAGAACCACATCGGTGCCGCTGTCGCGGATGCGTTCGGTGACCTCGCGGTAAAGCGCAGGGTCGCGGGCGGGCTTGCCGGTTTCGGGATCGCGCACGTGGCAATGCACCACCGCCGCCCCCGCCTTGGCCGCGTCGATCGCACTGGTCGCGATCTGTTCGGGCGAGCGCGGCACATGCGGGCTGCGATCCTGCGTGCCACCCGATCCGGTGACGGCACAGGTGATGAAAACCTCGCGATTCATGGTCAAGGGCATCGGCAATCCTCCAGATTCATGGCGCCGATCCTAACGCCCTTGCAGGCCCGCGCTTTGCGATTTACGAAATCTTCATGGCAGATTCCGCATCAATCCTCGCTGCATCGCGGCAACCGCTGACCATCGCGCTGCTGGTCCTTCCGCGCGCCTCGATCCTCGAGGTGGCCTCGACGCTGGACCCGTTGCGCGCGGCGAACCGGCATCTGGGGTTCGAGGCCTATCGCTGGAGGGTCGTCACGCCCGACGGGCAGGCCGCCCCCCTGACCTGCGGCATCGAACTGCCCGCCGACGGGCCGCTGTCGGCGGCGGCGGGGGCGGATGCGCTGATCGTGATCGCCGGATACAATCAGGCCGACGTGGCGACCGCCGCGCTGATCCGCGGCCTGCGCCGCATCGCGCCGCGCTTCAAGGCCCTCGGCGGGATCGACGCGGGGTCATGGGTGCTGGCCCGGGCCGGGCTGCTGCAGGGCTACCGCGCCACCGTCCATTGGGAAGACCTTGAGGATTTCGCCGCCACCTATCCCGACATCGAGGTGCTGCCGGATCGTTTCGTGATCGACCGGACGCGGATGACAGCGGGCGGGGCGGCCCCGGCGGCGGACCTGATGCTGCACCTGATCGCGCACCGGTCGGGACGCGCCACAGCACTTCAGGTGGCGGGCAGCTTCATCACCACCCCGCGCGAGGGCGCCGAAACCCAGATCGCGCCCGCGCGCGCCCCGCTTCGGATCGACCCGCGGGTCGCGGCGGCCATCGCGCGGATGGAAACCCGGCTTGACGCGCCCGAACCGGTCGCCGCGACCGCCCGCGCGCTCGGCCTGTCGCCTCGACGTCTGGAAACCCTGTTCCATACCGAACTGGGCCAGACGCCGGGGGCCTTCGGCCTGTCGCTCAGGCTTCAGGCGGCGCGGCGGATGATCAATGACACAAGGCATCCGCTGGCCGAGGTGGCCCTGCGCACGGGCTTTTCCAGCGCCTCGACCCTGAGCCGCGCCTTCCGCGCGCATTTCGGCCAGCCGCCCTCGGCCCTCAGATAGGGGAAGGGGGGCTGTCTGCCCCCCTCTTTGGCTTCGCCAAATTCACCCCCCGAGGGTATTTCCGTCAGGTTGAAGGACAATTCGATTCAAATGCGTTTCAACCTGATCGAAATACCCCGGGGGTAGCCTTTCGGCACGAAAGGCGCAGGGGGCAGCGCCCCCTCATGCCGCGCCCAGAAGCCCACGGCCCTTCAAAAGCGCCTCGACCCCCGGCATCCGGCCGCGGAAGTCCAGATAAAGCTCTTCGGCCGGGCGCGAGCCCCCCGCCGAGAGGATGAACCGTTCCAGTCGCGCCGCCGTTTCCGGATCGAACGGGTCGCCGGCTTCCTCGAAAGCGGCGAAGGCGTCGGCATCCATCACCTCGGACCACATGTAGCTGTAATAGCCGCTGGAATATCCGTCGCCCGAGAAGACATGCGCGAAATGCGGCGTGGCATGGCGCATCCGGATCGCGCGCGGCATCCCCAGGGCTTCCAGAACCTCGGCCTGCCTCTGCATCGGGTCGGCGGGTGCCGCGCCTTCGTGGAAGGCAAGGTCGACCAGCGCCGAGGCGACGAATTCGACCGTGGCAAAGCCCTGGTCGAAGGTCGAGGCGCCCAGCATCCGGTCGATCAGGTCGCGCGGCATCGGCTGGCCGGTTTCGGCATGGGTGGCGAATTCGGCCAAGACCTCGGGCACTTCCAGCCAGTGTTCGTAAAGCTGGCTGGGCAGTTCCACGAAATCGCGGGCCACCGACGTGCCAGAAATCAGCTGATAGGTCACGTCCGACAGCATCTGGTGCAGCGCATGGCCGAATTCGTGGAACAGCGTGCGCGCGTCGTCATAGGACAGAAGCGCCGCACGGCCCGCCGGAGGCTTGGCGAAGTTGCAGACATTGACCACGATCGGCCGGATGTCGCCTGCCAGTTTCTGCTGGCTGCGCATCGCCGAGCACCAGGCGCCGGACCGTTTCGATCCGCGCGCGAAATAGTCGCCCACGAAAAGCGCCACATGCGCGCCGTTGCGCGTGACGTTCCAGGCCCGGCAATCCGGGTGGTAAAGTGGGACGTCGACGGGTGCGAACTCCAGCCCGAACAAGCGGTTCGCGCAGGCGAAGGCCGCCTCGACCATGCGGTCGAGTTGGAAGAAGGGCTTGAGTTCGGCCTCGTCGAGGTCGTGTTCCGCCTTGCGGCGCCGTTCGGCGTAAAAGCGCCAGTCCCAGGGTTCGAGCGGCCCATCGAAGCCGTCCGCCCGCAGCATCGCCTCAAGCCGGGCCGCGTCGGAAAGGGCGGCGCGGCGGGCCGGTTCCCAGACCCGCATCAAGAGGTCGCGCACCCGGTCTGCCGAGCCTGCCATTTCCGTTTCCAGCTTGAAGGCGGCGAAATCGGCATAGCCCAGAAGGCGCGCGCGTTCCTCGCGCAGCGACAGGATTTCGGCGGCAATGGCGCGGTTGTCGGTGTCGCCGCCATTCTCGCCGCGCGCCACCCAGGCCTCATAGGCGCGGCGGCGCAGGTCGCGGCGGGGAGAGAATTGCAGGAAGGGCACGATCAGCGACCGATTGAGCGTGACCACGGGGCCGGGCGCGCCCTTGTCCTCGCCGGCCGCGCGGGCGGCCTCGATGACGAAATCGGGCAGGCCTTCCAGGTCGGCTTTGGCCAGCGGCATGAACCAGTCGCGCTCGTCCGCCAAGAGGTTTTGGGAAAACTGCGTGCCGAGGACCGAGAGGCGCATCTTGACCTCTTTCAGCCGGTCGGCGGCATCGCCTTCCAGCCGTGCGCCCGCGCGCAGGAAATTGCGGTGCGTCAGGTCCAGCACGCGCCGCTGTTCGGCCGACAGACCCAGATCGTCGCGCGCCTGCCAGAGGCTGTCGATCCGGGCGAAGAGGGCGGGGTTCGAGACTACCTCGGAGGCATAGGCCGACAGTTTCGGGGCGAAGTCGCGCATCAACGCCTCGCGCGCCTCGTTGCTGTCGGCGCCTGCGAGGGCATAGAAGGCCCCCAGCACCCGGTCGAGCCTGCGGTCGGCCAGATCCAGCGCCTCGATCGTGTTGGCAAAGCCGGGCGGTTCGGGGCTGGCGGCGACGGCCGCGACGGCGGCGCGCGCCTCGTCCAGCGCGGCATCAACGGCGGGCAAGAAGTCTTCGTCCCGGATGCGGTCGAAAGGGGGCAGACCGAAGGGTGTGGTCCAGTCTTCCAGAAGCGGGTTGGTCATCGGCACTCTCCTTTGACGGTCAACCTAGGCAGCGTCCGCCGAAACGTCCAGCGCCGGGTCAGCGCGCGTCGGGCCCGCGCAACCGCGCCTCGATCCGGCGCAGGATAAGGCTCAGCGTGATCGTCATCGTCAGGTAGACCAGCGCCACGACGTTGTAGGTTTCGAAATAGCGGAAGTTGCCCGCCGCCGTTACCTTGCCCAGCTGGGTGATGTCGGTCACGCCCAGGACGCTCACCAGCGAGCTGTCCTTGACCATCGCGACGAAATCGTTGCCGAGCGGCGGCAGGATCATCCGGAACGCCTGGGGAAAGACGATGTGGCGAAAGCGTTGCCAGCCGTTCAGGCCCAGGGCCTGCGCGGCCTCGATCTGGCCCTTGTCGACCGACAGGAGGCCCGCCCGGAACACCTCGGATAGGAAAGCCGAATAGGCGATGGTCAGGGCGATGATCGCGCGCCAGATGAGGGGAAAATCACGCGTCTTCCAGGGTTCAAGCCCGAGGGGCGCGGTTGCCCAGTTCCAGGCGGCGACGATCGCCGGGGCCAGCACGAAGGCGACATAAAGCAGAAGCACGATGATCGGGATGCCACGCACGATCTCGACATAAAGCCGGGCGGCCTGCCGGACGACCAGAAAGCGCGACAGCCCCGCCACCGCCAGAAGAAGCCCGAGGACGGCGGCAAGGCCGAAGCCCACCAGCGTGACGAAGATGGTGATGCCGATGCCCTTCACCAGCGTCTGCAACACGCGGGCGTAGATTTCCGATGTGGCGACCTCAAGGAACAGCCAGCCGCCGACCCCGATCAGGATCAGCAGCCACCATGGGAAATCTTCGGTTTGCCGTGACGGTCCCAGCATGGGCAACAGCCCCCGGCCCGTTGCCGGACCGGGGGATCGGGGCTCAGCCGCCCATCTTGTATTCGAGGAACCACTTGGTGTTCAGCGCGTCGATCGTGCCGTCATCCTTCATCGACTGGATCGCGGCATTCATCGGTGCGACAAGGTCAGACCCCTTGGGGAAGATGAAGCCGAAATCCTCGGTCCCCAGCTTTTCGCCGATGATCTTCAGGCCGCCGTTCGATGCCTCGACATAGCCCGCGCCGGCGGTGCCATCGGTCAGCACCAGATCGACGTCGCCGGCCTTGAGCGCCTCGACCGTCGCACCGAAGGTTTCAAACAGCTTGACGCGCGGGTTGGCCTCGTTGCCGTCCAGCACCTCGTAGACGCCGACATAGAAGGGCGTCGTGCCGGGCTGGGCCGCCATCAGCAGGGTTTCGTCGGCGGCAAAGCTTTTCGCATCGGTAAAGCGCGCCTCGTCGCCGCGCACCATCATCACCATTTCCGACCGCATGTAGGCGTCCGAGAAATCGACCATTTCCTTGCGGTCGTCGCGGATGGTGATCCCGGTCATGCCCATGTCGAACTGGCCTTCGGACACGGCGGCGATCATCGCATCCCAGCTGATGTTTTCATATTTCACGGTGGCGTTCAGACGCTTGGCGATTTCGGCCATCGCATCGTATTCCCAGCCGACCGCCGCACCCGAGGCATCGACGAACTGCAGGGGCGGATAGGCGTTTTCGGTCACAACCACGATCTCGCGTCCGGCGAGGTCGGGCAGGTCGGCGGCGAAGGTGGCGGTGGCAGCGCTGGCGAAAAGGGCCATCGCGCCAAAGGCAGCGGTCAGTTTCATGAGTCAGGCTCCGCGTTGGACGTTTGACAGAAGAGTATCTTACGCCGGCCGAGAGTCCAGCGCCGGAAAGCTCGACCTTGTCTTCTGGGGCTTTCGCTCGCAGGTAATCGATTGACCTGCATTCTCTTGCGTGAAAATCTAGGGTTCCAACGATGCGCGTTGCTTGGTCGGTTCAGGATAACGTTAGGTGGTTCCTGCGCGCTTTTTGGGATTTTGCTTAACAAGGACCTCAATCATGCCCAGAATACTTCCGCCCGCCCTGGCGGCCACAATTTGCCTTCTTGCGCTGCCCGTGATGGCAGATGAACAAGCCGCGATCGACGGATGCATTGATCAGCTGCGTGCCGTCGGCGGCCCCGACGCCCAGAATGGCGGCGAGATCCTCAGCAGCGAGTATTCCGAGGCAGGAACGATTGTCATGCTGAAGGATGCAGGCGGCACAGTATGGCGTTGCATCGGTTATAACGATGGCGCTGTCGGCGAACTGGCCGTAGCCGAGGCGGCCGATGACGGTGGCGGTGCCATGGCCGGTGCCCCCACTTCGGGCGAGCCCACGACAGACACGGTGACCGTTCAGTTCGCAGCCGGAACATCGGGTGCTTCTTACACCTCGACCCTGACGCCGGGCAGCAGCACGCGTTATGTTCTGGGCGCGAGTGCCAATCAGAACCTGTCGGTCAATGTCACGGTGATGCAAGGTTCGGTCGAATACCAGATATTCAATCCTGACCAAAGCTTCCTGTTGGATCTGATCCCGGCAGGCACCCCCTATGCCGGGCAGCTTTGGCAATCCGGTGATCATGTGGTGGAAGTGGTCAATCGCGGTGGCGCGGCGGCCGAATATGCGGTCGACTTTTCCATCAACTGACGCAAACGCGCGAACCCCTTTTCAATGAATGGAAACTGACATGAAAAATGCTACAAAAATCGCCGCAGGCTTTTCTGCTCTCTTTCTTCTCGGCGCGTGTGTCGAGGAATCCGCACCGTTGGTCTCCGCCCCCGCTGTGGGCAGTGCCTCGGACCTGAGCGATTTTGAAGGGGCCCGGGCGGGACAGGCTGAAATGGGCATTACCAACCTTGGCTATGAACTGATCCGGTCCGAAGGTCTGACCTCTTATTGGTTCAACCGCGCCACCGGAGCCTGCGCACAGATCGTCACCTCGGACGGACGGTACTCGTCGATCACGATGCTGCCGGCAGGGGATTGCTGATCAGACAACGCGAACCGCGCCGCGCGGTGCGCAAGGCGCGGTTCGCCCCTAGCTCGACATTCGGGCATGAAGATGCCCGCAGACCGGGCATGTGTCGCTGGCCTTAGTGCGTATAACTCGTGTTTCGGCATAAAGCGCATCGTGGATCACCAACCGCCCGCGCAATCCTTCGCCAGCCCCGGTGATCTGTTTGACCGCCTCCATCGCCATCATCGTTCCGATGACGCCCGGAAGGGGTGCGGCAACGCCCGCCTCGGCGCAGGTCGGCACCTGGCCAGGGGCCGGACGGGTGGGAAAGACGCATTCATAGCAGGGGCCGCCGCGCGCCGGATCGTAAAGCGAGATCTGGCCCTCCCACTGGGTGATCGCGCCCGCGATCAGCGGCTTGCCCGCGGCCACGCAGGCGCGGTTGACCAGATAGCGGGTGTCGAAATTGTCGGTTCCGTCCAGCACCAGGTCATATTCGCCGATCAGGTCCGTGGCGATATCGACCGTCAGGCGGCGCTTGTAGGGTCGGATTTCTATGAAAGGATTCAATGCCTTCATCGCCACTTCTGCGGAAAATACCTTGGCCATCCCGATCCGGTCGTCGGTATGGATCACCTGGCGCTGAAGGTTCGAATTGTCCACCTCGTCATCGTCGATCACGCCGATCGTGCCCACCCCGGAGGCCGCAAGATAAAGCAGCGCCGGGCTGCCCAGCCCCCCTGCCCCCACAACAAGGACGCGCGCGGAGTTGAGCCGCTTCTGTCCCGGCCCGCCGATCTCGCGCAGGATGATGTGGCGGGCGTAGCGATCCAGTTCCGCCGGGCCAAAGGCCGAGCCCCGCGGCGCGGGTTCCGGTGACGGGACGGCAATCCGGTTCCGCAGGCGCCGCAGCACGGCAGCATAGGCCGCAGCCCCCGCCGCCAAGACCGCCAGAAGGCCCCAGGCCCGCAGGTCCCCCCCCACAAGGCGCGAGCCGGGATTGGGCTGCGGCAGGAACGGCGCGTGCATCAGCAGAAGAAACCCCAGCCAGACGGCCGAAAGCACCAGCCACGCCCGCCGTCCGGGCAGCCAACCGCGCGCCAGGAACAGCGCCAGAAACCCCAGAAGCCCGATCACCCGAGCATCCCCATCGCCGGCCCCCGGCCGCCACCCTTCATTGCCGCCCCGTGGAGCCGAAACCGCCGTTGCCGCGGGTGGTGTCGCTCAGCGCATCGACCACGGCGAACCCCACCTGCACGACCGGGGCGACCACCATCTGCGCCACGCGGTCGCCATGTGCGACGGTAAAGGGCGCGTCGCCCAGATTGACCAGCGCCACACCCAGCGGGCCGCGATAGTCGCTGTCGATCGTGCCGGGCGTGTTAGGCAGCGTGATCCCGTGTTTAAGCGCAAGGCCGGACCGGGGCCGGATCTGCATTTCGAAGCCTTCGGGAATCTCGACCCGGATCCCGGTCGGCACGATCAGGCGCTGCATGGGCAGAAGGGTGATCCCGGCAGCGCGGTCCGGCTCGGGCAGGTTCGCGCGGATGTCAGCCCCGGCGGCGCCTGCGGTTTCATAGGCGGGCAAGGGCAAGGACCGGTCGGCCCAGTCCTCCCAAAGGATGCGGATCACGGGGCGGATGGCGGGCCCGGTCATGCCAGGGCCTCGGCGATGCGACGGGCCAGTTGCCGGGCGACGGCATCCTTGCCCATCCGGGGCCAGTGTTCGGCACCCGCATCCGTGATCAGCGTCACCGCGTTCTCGCTGCCGCCCATGATCCCGGTTTCCGGCGACACGTCATTGGCCACGATCCAGTCGCAACCCTTCCGGTCGCGCTTGGCGCGGGCGTGATCCTCGACCCGTTCGGTTTCGGCGGCAAATCCGACGACCAGCCGGGGGCGGCCCTCGGTCATGCGCGACACGGTGGCAAGGATGTCGGGGTTTTCGGCGAATTCCAGCGCCGGGGCCTTGCCCGAGCCGTCCTTCTTCATCTTCTGGCCCGCGGCATTGGCCACGCGCCAGTCGGCGACGGCCGCCGCCATCACCGCCGCGTCGGCGGGCAGCGCCGCCTGAACCGCCGCCAGCATCTCGCGCGCGGTTTCGACGCGCACGACCGTCACGCCCGGCGGCGGCGGTACCGTGGCGGGGCCGGTGACGAAGGTCACGCGCGCGCCCAGATCGCGCAAACCGGCGGCAATCGCCGTGCCCTGTGCCCCCGACGACCGGTTCGCGATGTATCGCACAGGGTCGATCGGTTCATGGGTCGGCCCGGATGTCACCAGAACATGCCGCCCCGCAAGCGGACCCTCCGCAAGCGCGGCCTCGATCGCGGCGAGGATCTCTGCCGGTTCGGCCATGCGTCCGGGGCCGTATTCGCCGCAGGCCATCTCGCCCGCGTTCGGCCCCACGACCAGCACGCCGTCCCCCCGCAGCGTCGCCAGATTGCGCGCCGTCGCGGGATGTTCCCACATCCGCACGTTCATCGCCGGCGCGATCAGCACCCGCTTGTCCGTTGCCATCAGGAGGGTCGAGGCGAGGTCATCGGCATGCCCCCCCGCCATCCTCGCCATCAGATCGGCCGTGGCCGGGGCCACAACGACCAGATCGGCGGCGCGCGAAAGCTGGATATGGCCCATCTCGGCCTCGTCGGTCAGGTCAAAGAGATCGCGATAGACCTTTTCGCCCGCCAGCGCCGAAACGGACAGCGGCGTCACGAATTCCCCACCCGCGCGCGTCAGTACGGGCACGACCCCCGCCCCTGCCGTGCGCAAAAGCCGGATCAGCTCCAGCGACTTGTAGGCCGCGATGCCGCCCCCGATGACCAGAAGTATCCGCTTGCCCGCCAGCATGATCGCCTCGCCCGTTGCACCCCCAATCCATAGGCGGGGCAAGCCGCGAACTCAACCGCCGCGTCGCCGCGCGCCATGCGCCTAGAGGAAGTGCAGCACTTCGCGCGACTGGGTTTCCAGATGGCGGCGCAGCTTGGCGAAGGCCGCAGCCTCAAGCTGGCGGACACGTTCTTTCGACAGGCCAAGCTCCTCACCCAGCGATTCCAGGGTGCGCGGTTCTTCGCGCAGCTTGCGTTCGGTGACGATGAAGCGTTCGCGCGCGTTCAGCGTGGCAAGTGCCGCCGCCAGCCAGCCCCGCAGGCGTTCTGAATCATGCGCGCCCTCGACGATCTCGGCGGCCTGTGCGCCATCGTCTTCCAGCGCCTCGATCCATTCGCGGCCTTCCTCGTCTGTCGACTGGGTGGCGTTCAGCGAATAGTCGGACCCGGACAGGCGGCCTTCCATCATCTCGACATCCGACAGCGGAACGCCAAGATCCAAAGCGATCTTCTCGCGCAGCTGATGCGCATCGAGCGTCATGCCCGCAGCTTCGGCCTCGCGTTCCAGACGCGCCTGGACGCGGCGCATGTTGAAGAACAGCGCCTTCTGGCTGCTCGTCGAACCCGTCCGCACCATCGACCAGTTGCGCATCACATAGTCCTGGATGCTGGCCTTGATCCACCATACGGCATAGGTCGAAAAGCGCACGCCGCGGTCCGGGTCGAACTTGTCGGCGGCCTTCATCAGGCCAAGGCTCGCCTCCTGGATCAGGTCGTTCATCGGCGCGCCATAGCGGCGGAACTTGGCCGCCATCGAGATTGCCAGCCGCATGTAGGCCGTGATCAGCCGGTGCAGCGCCGCCTCGTCCCGATGGTCGCGCCAGGCATAGGCCAGCCGCGCCTCGGTCTCGGCATCCAGAAGTTCGGCGCGCATCGCTTGGCGCGACATGGTTTGGTCTGTATATCCGTCTAGCGCCATGACATCCCCCTGTCGGTGTCGCTCTCGGCGGTTTTGCCAATCATTGCAGGGGCTACGAGGGAACCGGGTGAGCGGATCAAAAATAAAATCGCCATCCCTGCCACATCTTTCATTGGTCCTGGGCGGGGCACGGTCAGGCAAGTCACGATTTGCGGAGCGGCTGGTTGCCGCCAGCGGCCGGGGCCGCGTCTATCTGGCCACCGCCGAAGCCTGGGATGACGAGATGCGCGACAGGATCGCCGCGCACCGGTCCGACAGGGGCGAAGGCTGGCGCACCGTCGAGGCCCCGCGCGACGTGGGCGCCGTGCTGCGACAGGTCGCCGCGGACGAGGTCGTGCTGCTGGATTGCGCGACCCTCTGGCTGACCAACGTCATGCTGGCCGAGGCGGACCTTGCCGCCGAAACCGCATCCTTCCTGGCCGCGCTTTCGGCCTGCCCGGCGCCGGTCGTCGTCGTCTCGAACGAGGTGGGGCTGTCGATCGTGCCGGAAAACGCGCTGGCACGCCGGTTCCGCGACGAACAGGGGCGGCTCAACCAGAGGATCGCCGAGACGGCCGGGCTTGTTGTCGGCGTGATGGCCGGCCTGCCCTTCGTGCTGAAGGGCCAGTTGCCGGACGGCATGGCATGACCCGGTTCTGGTGGGTACGGCACGGGCCGACGCATCAGAAGACCTTTACCGGCTGGCGCGACGTGCCCGCCGATCTTTCCGATACCGAGGCGCTGGCGAGGCTGAATGAATTCCTGCCTGCCGATGCCCTGCTGATCTCGTCCGACCTGATCCGGGCGGTGGCGACCGCCGATGCGCTGGCCACGGGGCGGACCCGCCTACCGCATGACCCGGCGCTGCGCGAGATCCATTTCGGCGACTGGGACGGGCTGCACTGGACCGAGGTCGACGCCCGCGATCCCGGTCTGGCGCGGGCCTATTGGGAAACCCCCGGCGACATCGCGCCCCCCGGCGGCGAAAGCTGGAACGCGGCGGCGGGGCGGGTTTCGGCGGCGGTGGATCGGCTTGTCCGCGCGCATCCCGGCGCGGACCTGGTCGTCGTGGCCCATTTCGGGGCGATCCTGACGCAGGTTCAGGCCGCGCGCGGCTGTTCCGCCGCCGAGGTTCTGGCACAGGGCATCGACACGCTTTCGGTGACGCGCCTGGACCGGGACGGGGCCGGCTGGATCGAACGGATCGTCAATCACTGCCCCTGACGGGCCTGCCCCCTGCTTTGCCGCCTTGCTGAAACGCCCCTTTCGCCTGTCTCCGCCACGGCGTAGCCTGCGCGTGGATTGCCAAAGGATTGCCGGAATGACCTATGACCTTGTGATCGGGGACCGCGCCTATTCAAGCTGGTCGCTGCGCGGCTGGCTTTTGTTCTACGCCTTCGGCATCCCGGTCCGGCTGCATCGCGCCCGGCTTTATACCAACGAACTGCCCAACCTTCTGAAATCCTTCCATCCCGCGCGCACCGCGCCCACCATGCGCACCCCGGCGGGAACCGTCGTTCCCGAAAGCCTTGCCATCGCCGAGGAACTGGCCAGCCGCCACCCCGAGGCGGGGATCTGGCCCGCCGATCCCGAGGCCCGCGCCGTGGCGCGGGCGCTGGCCGCCGAGATGCATGCAGGCTTCACCGCGCTCCGCAGCCATTGCCCGATGAACCTGCGCGTGTCCTACACGGATTGCGCCCCGCCGCAGGCGGTGCTGGACGATCTGGCCCGGCTTCAGGTCATCTGGGACTGGGCGCGCGCGGCCACGGGCGCCACCGGGCCCTGGCTTTGCGGCGCCTATTCGGCGGTGGATGTGTTCTTTGCCCCGGTTGCGACGCGGATCGCCACCTACAACCTGCCGGTGGACGGGCCCGCCCGCGCCTATGTTGCGGCACATCTGGCGCATCCCTCGTTCCGCCGCTGGCGCGCGATGGGGATGGTCGACGGGCCGGATCAGGCGTTTTACCGCCGGGACTATCCGATCCGGCCCTGGCCCGGCCCCGTGCCGCTGCCCGCGCGGGCCGTGGACGGGACAGCATCGGAAGACGCCGCCTGCCCCTATTCGAGCGACCCGGTCACGCATGTTCTGGAACTCGACGGGCGGCGGTTCGGCTTCTGCAACGCCTTCTGCCGCGACAAGACCATGGCCGACCCCGAAGCGTGGCCCGCCTTCATGGCGCTTTACCGTTCGTAAACCATTTCCACGCTACGCCTCGGGTTAACAGGGGTTAACAAAGGGCAGCGCAGGCAATGGTGGCACGGGCCTTTACGGTCGCCTTCGAAGGGGTCGAGGCGCGCATGGTCGAAGTGCAATGCGCCACCGCGCCAGGGCTTCCGTCGTTCACCGTCGTGGGCCTGCCCGACAAGGCGGTCAGCGAAGCCAAGGAACGGGTGCGGGCGGCGCTGTCGGCGATGTCGATCGCGCTGCCCTCAAAGCGGATCACCATCAACCTGTCGCCCGCCGACCTGCCCAAGGAAGGCTCGCATTTCGACCTGCCGATCGCGCTGGCGCTGCTGGCCGCGCTGGAGATCATCCCGGCCGACGATGTCGAACGCACGGTGGCCCTTGGCGAGTTGTCGCTGGACGGGCGGCTGGTGCCGGTGGTGGGGGCGCTGCCCGCCGCGATGGCGGCGGCGGTCGCGGACCGCGCGCTGCTTTGCCCGCGCGACTGCGGGGCCGAGGCGGCCTGGGTCGGGGCGACGCAGGTCCTGGCCCCCGCCTCGCTCGACCAGGTGGTGCGCCACTACACCGGGCAGGCGCCGCTGACCCCGGCCGAGGCGGGCGAGGTGGCCCGTGCCGGCCACCCCCGCGACCTGCGCGAGGTCAAGGGCCAGGAACGCGCCAAGCGCGCGCTCGAAATCGCTGCGGCCGGACGGCATCACATGCTGATGGTGGGCAGCCCCGGGTCGGGCAAATCGATGCTGGCCGCGCGCCTGCCCGGCATCCTGCCGCCGCTTTCGGCAGCCGAGGCGCTGGAAACCTCGATGATCCATTCGCTTGCGGGGCTGCTGAACGAAGGCGGGATAAGCCGCGACAGGCCCTTTCGCGAACCCCATCACACCGCCTCGATGGCCGCGATCGTGGGCGGCGGGCGCGGCGCGAAACCGGGCGAGATCAGCCTTGCCCACAACGGCGTCCTGTTCATGGACGAATTCCCCGAATTCCCGCGCACCGTACTGGAAACCCTGCGCCAGCCGATCGAGACGGGCGAGGTGGTGGTCGCCCGCGCCAATGCCCATGTGCGCTATCCCTGCCGGTTCCTTCTGGTGGCCGCGGCAAACCCCTGCCGCTGCGGCCACATGGCCGACCCGGCGCGGGCATGCGCACGCGTGCCGGCCTGCGGGGCAGAGTATCTGGGGCGCATCTCGGGGCCGCTGATGGACCGGTTCGACCTGCGGGTCGAGGTGCCGCCCGTGGCCTATACAGACCTGGACCTTCCCGCCTCGGGTGATGCCTCGCCCGTGGTCGCCGCCCGGGTGGAACGGGCACGCGACCGGCAGGCGCGGCGCTTCGCGGGCCATCCCCATGCACGGGTCAATGCCGATGCCGAGGGCGCGCTTCTGGACGAAGTGGCGACACCGGATGCCGGGGGCCGCGCGCTGCTGTCGCGGGTGGCCGAACGCTTTGGCCTTTCGGCGCGCGGCTATCACCGGGTGCTGCGCGTCGCGCGCACCATCGCCGATCTGGACGGGTCCGACGGGGTGCGCCAGCCGCATGTGGCCGAGGCGGTCAGCTACCGGCTGGCCGTGCCGACCCCAGGCTGAGCCGCGCGCCGGGGTGCGGCCTCAGCCGCGGCTCTTTTCCTCGATCACCTGCCAGATCCGTTCGGCAGTGTTGATCCCGTCGAACCGCTCCAGCTCCTGTATGCCGGTGGGCGAGGTCACGTTGATCTCGGTCAGCCAGTCGCCGATCACGTCGATGCCGACGAAGATCTGCCCGCTGTCGCGCAGCGTGGGGCCGATGGCGGCGCAGATCTCAAGATCGCGCGGGGTCAGCCCGACCTGTTCGGGCCGCCCGCCCACATGCATGTTCGACCGCGTCTCGCCGGCCTGGGGCACGCGGTTGATGGCGCCCACCGGCTCGCCGTTCACCAGGATGATGCGCTTGTCGCCCTTCGCGACCGCCGGCAGGAATTTCTGCACGATCAGCGGCTCGCGGCTCATGCCGGTGAAAAGCTCGTGCAGCGAGGCGAGGTTGCGGTCGTTCGGGTCCAGCCGGAACACGCCCGCCCCGCCATTGCCGTAAAGCGGCTTGAGGATGATGTCGCCATGACGCGCCTTGAAGGCACGGATCGTCGCCAGATCGCGCGCGATGGCGGTCGGCGGGGTCAGGTCCGGGAACCGCAGGACCAGCAGCTTTTCAGGATAGTTGCGCACCCAGAACGGGTCGTTCACCACCAGCGTCTTGGGATGGATCATCTCCAGCAGATGGGTGGTGGTGATGTAGCCCATGTCGAAGGGCGGGTCCTGCCGCAGCCAGACCACGTCGAAGCTGCCCAGATCCACCTCGGCCTCGTCCCCGAAGGTGACATGGTTGCCGACCTCGCGGCGCAGCGTGACCGGCCAGCCCCGCGCCATCACCCGCCCCTCGACAAAGGCCAGACGGTCGGGCGTGTAGTAGAACAGGGAATGCCCCCGCGCCTGAGCCTCGATCGCGATGCGAAAGGTCGAATCGGCATTGATGTTGATCGACCCAATCGGGTCCATCTGCAGGGCGACTTTCAGGGCCATGGCGTTCTCCGCATGACATTCAGGGGGCGTGGGCCCCTTTCTTGGCCCAGCCCCGCGCCGGATGCAATCGCAAGCAGGACGCCACGAAACACGACACCGGAAAGCAAGAGGGCGGGAAGCAAGACGGCGGCGGCCCAGACCGGAGGGCGCATGTCCGCACAAGGCGCGACCGGTGCAAGCGGGACAAGACGCGCGACGGGCGGAAATCCGACGGGCAAAATCGGCGACGGGCCAAACCGGCGACGGGTAAGATCAGCGACGGACCAAACCGGCGACGTCTCGAAAGACAGGCGCGCCCGCTCCATGGCGCCGCGGGCGCCCATCGTGCCGCCGTCACGCGCCGCCGTCATGCGCCGCCGCGCGCCATCATGCGGCGAAGGCGTTCTCGATCACCTCGATCCGTCCCGCGCCATCCACCAGCGCCACGTCGAAGCGCGATTCGGTCAGCTGTCCGGCGGGTTCACCGGCAAGGAATTCGGCCGCCGCATTCCAGATCCGCGCCATCTGGCGGGAACCGAGATGCTGCGCCGCCTCGGCATGGGTCGCGCTCTGCTTTACCTCGATGAAGATCACGCGCCCGCCATCCCGCGCGATCAGGTCGATCTCGCCTGAATGGCCGCGCCAGCGTTCGGCGGCGATGGATCGCCCCTGCCCTGCATAATGCCGTGCGACCGCCTGCTCGGCGGCCCGTCCCGCATGCCAGGATCGCGCGCCGCTCATGTCGCGCCCGCAAGGCGCAAGGCGGCCTGATAGACCTCGCGACGGGGCAACCCCAGCGCATCGGCCACCGCCGCGGCCGCATCCTTGACCGTCATGTCCCGCAACGCCATCTTCAGCGCCTCCTCCATCTCTGCCGCCCCGGCGCGGGCCGGGGCCGCGCGGTCGATGACAAGGACGATCTCGCCCTTCACCTCGCGCCCGCCGAACCGTTCGGCCAGTTCCGCCAGCGTGCCGCGCGCCACTTCCTCGAACCGTTTGGTCAGTTCCCGGCATAGCGCAGCCTGCCGCGTCTGTCCGAAGGTTTCGCAGAGTTCGGTTAATGTTTCCCCAACGCGCTTGGGGGATTCGTAAAGGACGACCGTCGCCTTGGTCTGCGCCAGTTCGGCAAGGAAGGCACGCCGGGCCGCCCTTGTCGCTGGCGGGAAGCCTGCAAAAAGGAACCGGTCGGAGGGCAGCCCCGCCACGCAAAGCGCGGCGAGGACGGCCGAGGGGCCCGGCGCCGCCAGGACCGGAAGGCCCGCCTCGATTGCGGCGCGCGACAGCTGGTATCCGGGATCGGCGACGAGGGGCGTCCCGGCCTCGGAGGCATAGACCACCGAACGCCCGTCCTTGAGAGCGGCGATGATGCGGGGGCGCATCTGATCGCCGTTGTGATCGTGATAAGCCCAGAGCGGGCGCCCGCCGAGCGCGATCCCGTGGATCGCCATCAGGTGCCTCAGGCTGCGTGTGTCTTCGGCCACCAGAACATCGGCGCCGGCCAGCAGGTCCAGCGCGCGCAGCGTGATGTCGCGGGCCGCGCCGATCGGCGTGGCGATGAAATGCAGACCCGGCGCAATCCCTGCCGCCGCAGGCCGGCTCTTGCCGATCGTCACGTCGCTGCCCCTTCCATCGTCCCTGACAAGTTTACTTCACGCGCCAAACCGCTTAGGGTCGGAAGACTGCTCGACCCAGGGAGTGAGGTAATCCGCGCATGTTGTCCGTTTTGAGTCTGGCCCGCAAGTCGGCAGCCGTTCTGGTTGCCCTTTTCACGTCCCTCGCGCTTGCGGCCTGCGTCCCGACGCCGAATCTTGCCGGCCGCAGTGGCCCCCGGGTCGACACCTCGCAACCGGTTCCCGTCGCGCTTCTGGTGCCCGGCGGATCGGGCCAGGCCAGCGACGAGTTGCTGGCGCGGTCGCTGCAGAACGCGGCGCGGATGGCGATCAACGATCTGGGCGGGGTCGCGATCGACCTGCGCGTCTACAACACCGCCGGCCAGCCCGGACAGGCGCAGGCGATGGCGCTGAAGGCCGCCGACGAGGGCGCGAAGATCGTGCTGGGCCCCGTCTTCGCGCAGGAGGCCAACGCGGTGGGCGTGGCGCTTGCCGCGCGCGGGATCAACGTGCTGTCCTTCTCGAACAACACCGACATTGCGGGCGGAAACGTCTTCGTGATGGGGCCGACCTTCCAGAACACGGCGAGCCGGCTTGCGACCTATGCCGCCCGTCAGGGCAAGCGGCGCGTCATGGTCGTCTATGACCAGAACACCGCAGGTCAGATCGGCAAGGCCGCGATCGAACAGGGCGTCGCGCGCGCCGGGGGATCGGTCGTGGCGGCGCAGGGCTATGAATTCTCGCAGAACGGGATCGTCAGCGCGATTCCGGGCATTGCCGCCACCGCGCGCGCCTCGGGGGCGGATGCGCTTTTCCTGACGGCCGACAGCGCCGGGGCGCTGCCGCTTGTCACGCAGCTTCTGCGCGACAATCAGGTCAACCCCGAAACCACCAAGTTCATCGGCCTGACCCGCTGGGACATTCCGGCCGCGACGCAAAGCCTGCCCGGCGTGCAGGGGGGCTGGTTCGCGCTGCCTGATCCGGCGCTTTATCAGCAGTATCAGTCGCGCTATCAGGCCGCCTATGGCGAGGCGCCGCACCCGATCTCGGGTCTGGCCTATGACGGCATCGCGGCCATCGGCGCGCTGCTCAAGCAGGGCAAGGCCGATGCGCTGACCGGGGCCGCACTGACCCAAGGGGCCGGCTTCGTCGGGGTGGGCGGGATCTTCCGCCTGCGCCCCGACGGCACCAACGAACGCGGTCTGGCCGTGGCCGAGATCCGCAACAACCAGGTGATCGTGATTGACCCCGCGCCCCGCAGCTTCGCAGGCGCCGGTTTCTGAACCGGCGCTGACCCATCCCGTAAGCTTCGCCTCTCCCTTTCCCCTCGGGGCCGACCTGATCGACCCCGAGGGCATCGTGGCCGCCATCGCCGCCGACCCCGGCGGGGAGGCGGGCAAGCCCTCGCGTGCCATCGCGGTGGCGCATCTTGCCGCCGCGAAGATCGAGGCGAACGCCCGCCTGTCGACCCTGTTCTCGGCCCATCCGGCCGAGGGGCGGGCGCTGACGCGGGCGCAGGCGGCGATGACCGACGGGCTGGTGATCGCCGCGCTGGCGGTGGCGACGCGCCTGCTGCACCCGCTGCCGAACCCGACCGAGGCGGAACGGATCGCCGTTCTGGCGGTGGGTGGCTACGGGCGGGCCGAGATGGCCCCCCATTCCGATGTGGATCTGCTGTTCCTCACGCCCTGGAAGGTCACACCCTGGGCTGAATCGGTGATCGAATCGCTGCTGTACATCCTGTGGGATCTGAAGCTGAAGGTGGGCCATTCCACCCGCACGGTGAAAGACTGCGTCCGCCTCGGACGCGAGGACATCACGATCCGCACCGCGCTTCTGGAACACCGCTTCATCGCGGGCGACATGGGGTTGGCGCGCGAACTGGACAAAAGGCTCTGGGACGATCTGTTCCGCAATACCGGGCCCGAGTTCATCGAGGCGAAGCTGGCCGAAAGGGCCGAACGCCACAAGCGCCAGGGCGGCCAGCGCTATGTGCTGGAACCCAACGTGAAAGAGGGCAAGGGCGGGCTGCGCGACCTTCAGACGCTTTACTGGATCGGCAAATACCTGCACCGCGTGCCTGATGCCGAAGGGCTTGTCGGCGCCGGGCTTCTGAGGCGCGAGGAATATGAGACCTTCGCCCGCGCCGAGGCGTTCCTGTGGTCGGTGCGCTGCCATCTGCATTACATCGCCAACCGCCCGGTCGATCAGCTGACCTTCGACATGCAGGTCGAGGTGGCGGCCCGGATGGGCTATGCCGACAGCGGCGGGCGACGGGCGGTCGAACATTTCATGCAGGACTATTTCCGCCATGCCACCCGCGTGGGTGAACTGACCCGCGTCTTCCTGACCGAGCTTGAGGCCCGCCACGCCAAGGGCGAGGCAAGCCTGATCGGGCTGTTCCGCCGCCGCAAGCGCGTGCGCAAGGGGCTGAAGCTGGTGCAGGGCCGGATCGACATCGTGGACGAGACCGAGTTCCTTTCGGACAAGCTGAACCTTCTGCGGATCTTCGAGGAGGCGCTGCGCACGGGCTATCTTCTGCATCCCAACGTCATGCGGCTGATCACGGCCAACCTCGACCTGATCGACGACGACATGCGCGAAGACCCGGAAGCGATCCGGATCTTCCTTGACCTGATGCTGAAACACGGCAACCCCGAACGCGCGCTGCGCCGGATGAACGAACTGGGGGTTCTGGCCGCCTTCATCCCGGAATTCGAACCGATCGTGGCGATGATGCAGTTCAACGTCTACCACCACTACACGGTGGACGAACACACGATCCAGTGCATCTCGACCCTGGCGCAGATCGAACGGGGCGAACTGGTCGAGGAACTGCCGCTGTCGTCGGACATCCTCAAGCAGGGCGTGAACCGCAAGATCCTTTACGTCGCGCTCTTGCTGCATGACATCGGCAAGGGCCGCCCCGAGGATCATTCGATCCTGGGCGCGCAGATCGCGCGGCGCGTCGCCCCGCGCCTGGGACTGAGCGACGACGAATGTGAAACGGTCGAATGGCTGGTGCGCTATCACCTCCTGATGTCCGACATGGCGCAGAAGCGCGACATCGGCGACCCGCGCACGGTGCGCGACTTCGCCAAGGTGGTGAAGACGCGCAGGCGGCTGGACCTGCTGACGGTGCTGACGGTCTGCGACATCCGCGGCGTCGGCCCCGGAACCTGGAACAACTGGAAGGCCATGCTGCTGCGCCAGTTGCACCGCGATACGGCCGAGGCGCTGGAAGGCGGGCTTGAGAACCTCAACCGCGAAAAACGCGAAAGCGAAGCGAAGCGCTACCTGCGCGAAGCGCTTTCGGACTGGGACGGCAAGGACATCCGCACCGAACTCGCGCGCCACTATCCGCCCTACTGGCAGGGACTGGGCACCGATACCCATGCCGTCTTTGCCCGGCTGCTGAAGCGGATCGGCGATGACGAGATCCGGATCGACCTGCACCCCGAAACCGCGCGCGACGCAACCCGCGCCTGTTTCGCGCTGGCCGACCATCCCGGCATCTTCTCGCGTCTGGCGGGGGCGCTGGCGCTGGTGGGCGCAAACATCGTCGATGCGCGCACCTATACCTCGAAGGACGGCTACGCGACGGCTGTCTTCTGGGTGCAGGATGCCGACGGCCACCCCTATGAGGCCGCCCGCCTGCCCCGCCTGAGGCAGATGATCGACAAGACGCTGAAGGGCGAGGTCGTCCCGCGCGAGGCGCTGGCAGACCGCGACAAGGTGAAAAAGCGCGAACGCGAGTTCCGCTTCCCGACCCATATCACCTTCGACAACGAGGGATCGGACATCTACACGATCATCGAGGTCGATACCCGCGACCGTCCCGGCCTGCTTTACGACCTGACCCGGACCCTAGCAGCGAACAATATCTATATCGCCAGCGCCGTGATCGCGACCTTCGGCGCGCAGGTGGTGGACAGCTTCTATGTCAAGGACATGTTCGGGTTGAAGCTGCACGCGAAGTCCAAGCAGGACGCGCTGGAACGCAAACTGCGCCAGGCGATCACCGAAGGCGCGGAAAGAGCAAGGGCATGAAACCGATCCGCCTCGTCCGGGGCTTCCTGACCGTCGGCGGCTGGACGCTGGCCAGCCGCATCCTGGGTTTCGTGCGCGACGCCTGGATCGCCGCCGCGCTTGGCACGGGGCCGGTGGCGCAGGCCTTCATCGTGGCCTTCGCCCTGCCCAACATGTTCCGCCGCTTCTTCGCCGAGGGCGCCTTCAACATGGCCTTCGTGCCGATGTTTTCCAAGAAACTGGAAGGCGGCGAGGATGCCGAGGACTTTGCCCGCGACGCGATGGCGGGGCTGGCCACGGTGGTGCTGGCGGTCACGCTTCTGGCGCAGGTCTTCATGCCGGGCCTCGTCTGGTTGATGGCCTCGGGCTATGCCGGGGACGAACGCTTTGCCCTGTCGGTGGACTTCGGGCGCATCGCCTTTCCCTACATCCTGTTCATCTCGCTGGCGGCACTGGCCTCGGGTGTCCTGAACGCCACGGGCCGCTTTGCCGCGGCTGCCGCGGCGCCCGTCCTTCTGAACGTCCTTTTCATCGGCACGCTGAGCCTTGCACCGCGCCTCGGTTGGGATTTCGGCACGGCGCTGGTCTGGACGGTGCCGGTGGCAGGCATCGCACAGTTCGCGCTGGTGTGGTGGGCGGCCCGATCCGCGGGCATCCGCCTGATCCCCCGGATGCCGCGACTGACGCCGGACCTCAGGCGCCTTGCCCTGATCGCCGCACCCGCGATGCTGGCGGGCGGCGTGGTTCAGGTGAACCTGCTGATCGGTCGTCAGGTGGCCAGCTATTACGATGCCGCCGTGGCCTGGCTCTACAACGCCGACCGCCTTTACCAGTTGCCGCTGGGGGTTGTCGCGATTGCCATCGGCGTGGTCCTTCTGCCCGACCTGTCGCGCCGCCTGAAGGCCGGCGACGAAGAGGGCGGGCGCCATTCCTTATCGCGCGCGAGCGAATTCGCGCTGATGCTGACGATCCCCGCCTCGGTCGCGCTGGTGGTCATTCCGATCCCGCTGGTCTCGGTCCTGTTCGAGCGCGGCAAGTTCGGCCCCGACGACACCGCCGCCACCGCCTTCGCGGTCGCGGTCTATGGCCTGGGCCTGCCGGCCTTCGTGCTGCAGAAGGTGCTGCAACCGCTTTACTTCGCGCGCGAGGATACGCGGCGGCCGTTCTGGTTCGCGCTCCTGGCGATGGTGGTGAATGCGGCTGTCGCGGTGGGTCTTTCGCCGGTCATCGGCTTCATCGCCGCGGCGCTGGCGACCACGCTGGCGGGCTGGGCAATGGTCGGTTTCCTGTGGTGGGGGGCGCGCGGAATGGGCATCGCCGCCACATTCGACGACCGTTTCCACCGCCGCTGGCCCCGGATCATCGCCGCAAGCGCCTTCATGGGGCTGTGCCTGTGGCTTGGCACGGTGATCCTTGGCCCCGCGCTCGGCATGGCGTTCTGGCGCTATGTGGCGCTGGCTGCACTCGTCGGGATCGGGGTGATCAGCTATTTCGGCTCGGGCGCGATGATCGGCGCGTTCCGCCTGTCGGACATCACCGGCAACATGCGCCGTCAGCGCTGACGCATCCGGTTCAGCACCCGCGCCAGACCGCCGGGCGCACAGAGGATGGCCAGACCAAAGCCCACCGGCACCGCCAGAACCGCCGCAACCCAGGCCATTGACCCGCCGAAGACCCACCAGAAGAACACCCTCAGCCCGATCAGGAACCCCGCCAGGGTGAAGGCCTGATACCGCTCGGGATGGCCTGCCGGATACTGCGCCCACCGCATCCAGGTGAAGGCGCCGATCAGCCCGTAGACTGCCACATCCGCACCGACAAGCGGCGCATCGAACCCCATCAGGGTGTAAAGCGCGGCCGTCGCGACCGACGACCCGAAATAGAGGATCACCATCGCAACCGGCGAAAACACCCGCCCGATCAGGTTGCCGATCGCCAGCAGGATCACCACCGAAAACAGCGCATCCGTGAAGGACAGATGCGCGACCGGATAGGTCAGCAGCCTGAGCCAGCCCTGATCCAGCCACATCCCGCGCGCCACCAGCCCGCGCTGGAAGTCGGGCGCGAAGCCGAACAGGTTCACCGCATCCAGCCGCCAGCCGATCGCCTGCGGCCCGCCGATGATTCCGCTCTGGCCAAGCGCAAAGAACAGTTCGGCCGCGATCACCGGCAGGGCCAGCACCCAGACGATCCAGGGCAGGGGATTGAAGACGGGCGCATCATGTCCGGGCCGCATGGGTTCCTCATCGCTTCGGGCCGGGGCGCGATTGACGCCCCTCCGAGGGGAAGGTAAGCGGAAACCCGCATCAATATCCAGATGGAGCAGCCCCCGATGTCCGAGCCGGTCCAAACGCCTCAGACCAACGCCGCCTTCAGGCCCCGCATCTTTTCGGGCATCCAGCCCTCGGGCGGGCTGACGCTGGGCAATTATCTCGGCGCGCTCAAGCGCTTTGTCGAAAAGCAGGACGAGGGGATCGAGACGATCTACTGCCTTGTCGACATGCACGCGATCACCGTCTGGCAGGACCCCGACAAGCTGCGCCAGCAGACGCGCGAAGGCGCCGCGGCCTTCATCGCCGCGGGCATCGACCCGGCCCGGTCGATCCTGTTCAACCAGAGCCAGGTGACAGCGCATGCAGAGCTTGGCTGGATATTCAACTGCGTCGCGCGCATGGGCTGGATGAGCCGCATGACCCAGTTCAAGGACAAGGCCGGCAAGAACAGCGAGAATGTGAGCCTTGGCCTTTTTGCCTATCCGGCGCTGATGGCGGCCGACATCCTTGCCTATCACGCCACGATGGTGCCCGTGGGCGAGGACCAGAAGCAACATCTGGAACTGACACGCGACATCGCGATCAAGTTCAACAACGATTTCGGCGTGGATTTCTTCCCGGTGGTGAAGCCGATCATCGAAGGCGCGGCGACCCGCGTGATGTCCTTGCGCGACGGCACGAAGAAGATGTCGAAATCCGATCCCTCCGACCAGTCGCGGATCAACCTGACCGATGACGCCGACACGATCTCGAAAAAGATCCGCAAGGCCAAGACCGATCCCGAACCGCTGCCCGACACGCTTGAGGGCCTGAAGGACCGCCCCGAGGCGCGCAATCTGGTCAACATCTATGCGGCTCTTGCCGGCCACAGCGCCGAACAGGTGATCGCCGATTTCGCGGGCGCGCAGTTCGGCACCTTCAAGCCCGCGCTGGCCGATCTGGCGGTGGCCAAGCTCGAACCGATCACGACCGAGATGAACCGCCTGATGAAGGACCCGGCCGAGATCGACCGCATCCTTGGCGAAGGCGCCGACCGGGCAGAGGCCATCGCCCGCCCGATCGTCGATCAGGTCTATGACATCGTGGGCATGATCCGGTCGCGGCGGCGGTAGGGCGATGCGCGCGCTTGCCCGGCTCACGCTGACGCTGGCGCTTCTGGTCTCGTTCGTCTTCACGCTGCGCACCGGGGCCGAACTGGCCTCGGCCCCGGTTGCTGCCATCTACGCCGACCGCGCTGCATCCGGGATCGAGGCCGCCATGAACCGCGCGCTGGCCGAACGCGCGACGCCCGAGGCTCTGGCCGCCCGGATCGCGGCGCGGCTTGACGAAGATCCGCGCGACTGGGTGGTGATCGACGCGCTGGCCGGTCTGGCGTCAGAGCGGGGCATCGCCCTGCCCGGTGACCTCCCGCAGCGCCTCGACACGACGCGCGCCCAGGACAGCAGCTTTCTCGCCACGGCGCAGGCCTGCGTTGCCTGCGTGATGGACTGGTCCGCCTGCACGACCAATCTGGCCCTGATGTGCCGCGCGCGATGGACCTAACCCCGGTGGGCGACCTGGCGGGCATCCTCCGCGCCGCCAAGGAATATCTGGCCGGCAGGCCGGTGGACGAGGTCGATCTTGCCTTGTCGATCGTGGGCGTGGGCGCGACCGCGCTGGTGATCGTCACGGGCGGGTCGTCGGCGGCGGTCAAGGCGGGGGCGGGTCTGGCCAAGGTCGCCCGCGGGATGGGCAGGCTGTCGGATGGCCTTGTCGCCCTGACACGGCGGGCGGTGGTTGACGGGGTGGACTGGGTCGCCCTGCCCGGCGTCCGCTCGGTCGATGACCTGAAGACCGCACTCCGCGCCGAGGCGTTCGCGCCCCTGGTTTCCGTGGCGGGCGACCTGCACCGCATGACCGGCCGGGTGGGCATTGCCCACACCCTGCACCTGATGCCGCTGGTCGAGGATGCCAACAGCGCCCGGCGTCTGGCCAATGCGGCCGAAGCGATGGACGGCCCCCGCCTTGTCGCCCGCGCCGAACTGCTCGGCCCGGCGCGGGTCCTGCGTGCCACGGTGCGGCTTTCCGAAATGGCCTTCGGTTTCGCGGCGGCGCTTCTGTCCCTCGCCGCCTCGCTCGGGCTTGCCGCAGGCGGGCTGATCCAGTCCGCCGTCCTGCGCCAGCTGCGCAGGCGCCTTTCGCGCGCCGACCGACCCCGACCGTGACGACCGGTCCTGGCCAGACCGTCACAAAACCGAATCCGAATCCCACCAGTCTGCCTTTCGTGCCCCAGGGCACAGGGCCGACCAGTCCCCTACCGCGCGGACGTCCCCATCTGTCGCGCAGGCCCCTTCTGCCCCCGGTCCGCTGTCCCCGCGACCGGGGGCTTTCCTTTCCACAGCCCCCTTTCAACCTGGTCGAAATACCCTTGGGGGGTGAATTGGCCGGAAGGCCGAGAGGGGGGCGGACAGCCCCCCTGCCCGGCCGGATTGCGCCCTTCCGCACAGGGTCTGCGCGGCCGGGTGGCTTATCTGCATGGCCATTCCGGCCTAGGTTGCGGATAGCTGACAGGAGCATCCGCCATGACCCAACCCGTCCATCCCGCCACCCGCATCGGGCATGTGCATCTGAAGGTCGCCGACCTCGATCGCGCCATCGCCTTCTATTCCGGCGTCCTCGGCTTCGAGGTCACGCAACGCTATGGCACGCAGGCCGCGTTCCTGTCGGCCGGCGGCTATCACCACCACATCGGCCTGAACACCTGGGAATCGAAGGGCGCCAGCGCCCCGCCGCCGGGCCACACCGGGCTTTACCACACGGCCATCCTCTATCCCGACCGGGCTTCGCTGGCCGACGCGCTGAAGCGCCTTGTCACCGCGGGCTGGCCGATCGAGGGCGCGTCCGATCATGGCGTGAGCGAGGCGATCTATCTCAGCGATCCCGACGGCAACGGCGTGGAACTTTACCGCGACCGCGACGAGGCCGACTGGCCGCGTGATGCCAACGGCACGCTTGCGATGGTCACGCGTCGGCTGGACCTTCACGCGCTCTTGGCCGAGGCCGCGTGACCATCGGCCGCGGATCGCACCGGCGGACCTAGACCCTGCCTGCCGCCTGTGATTGACTGCCCGCGCACGGAAGCGAAAGGCAGCGTCATGGCATTTGGCAGGAACATCCGGACCTTCTTCGAAGGCAAGTGGCACGACGGCGACATCCCCGTGATGCGCGCCGCCGATCATGGCATCTGGCAGGGGTCTTCGGTGTTCGACGGTGCGCGCCTGTTCGAGGGCGTCGCCCCGGATCTGGATCACCATCTGTCACGCGTGAACCGGTCGGCTGCCGCCCTGATGATCACGCCCACGGTCAGCGCCGAAGACATGCTGGACATCGCCCGCGACGGGCTGCGCGCCTATGGCCGCGACCAGGCCGTCTATATCCGCCCGATGTACTGGGCGATCGACGGATCGGATCTGGGCGTGGCCCCGGCCGAGAATTCCACCGGCTTCGCGCTCTGCCTCGAAGAGGTGCCGATGCCCGCGAAGGATGCCGCCACCACGCTCTGCCGCACCCGGTTCCGCCGCCCGGTGCTGGAGGACAATGTCTGCAACGCCAAGGCGGGCTGCCTTTACCCCAACAACGCGCGGATGCTGGTCGAGGCCCGCAGCAAGGGCTTTGGCAACGCGCTTGTGGCCGATGCCATGGGCAATGTCGCCGAAACCGCCACGGCCAATGTCTTCATGGTCAGGGATGGCGTGGTCTTTACCCCCATCGCCAACGGCACCTTCCTGTCGGGCATCACTCGGGCGCGCCACATCGCCAACCTGCGCGCCGACGGGGTCGAGGTGGTCGAAGGCGTGCTGACCTTCGACGATTTCCGCGATGCCGACGAGGTCTTCCTGTCGGGCAACTTCGCCAAGGTGACGCCGGTAAAGGCCTTCGAGGACCGCGAATACCAGGTCGGCCCGATGACGCGGCGGGTGCGCGATCTGTACTGGGACTGGGCGCTGACCACCGGTCGCATCGTCTAGGACGGCCGCGCATGTTCGGTAACGAGCCCACTCTGTTCGTGTTTCGCGGGATCTTCGGGATCCGAGTCGAGGTCAGGCAATCGCTGGTTCTGCTGGCGCTTCTTTATGTCGTGCTGTCGGTCGGCTCCATGCAGGGCCTGATCGATGCGCTGATCACCGTGGGCCTGATCGTCCTGTCGATCTATCTGCACGAACTTGGCCATGCCTGGGGCTGCCGGGTTCAGGGCGTGCCGGTCGAACGGATCGTGATCTTTGGCGGCGGCGGGTTCTGCGAACACCGCCGGTCCAGCGCGCGGCAGGACGAACTGATCGTCGCGATGGGGCCGATCGTGAACCTGATCCTCTGGGCCATAAGCTCGATCTGGGTCAATTCGGTGGTGGGCGGGCTGACCAGCCTGCGCGACCTGACGCCCGTCATGGCCGAGCTTTTGTACTGGGCGAACCTTGTTGCATTGATCAACATCGCGCTTTTCTTCTTCAACATGGTGCCGGTTCAACCGCTGGACGGGGGCAAGCTGTTCTATCTTGGCCTGTTGCGGGTGATGCCGGCGGGACGCGCACTGCGGCTGGCCGGGACGGTCGGCGTCGTTTTCTGCGTGCTGTGGTGGCCGGGGCTGTTCGCGCTTTACTGGCTCACCGGCTGGCTGCTGCTGTTCGCGCCGTCGTTCCGGCAGCATCTCGCGATGATGCGGGGACAGATCGGCGGCTGACCGCGCCGAAGGCGCGGCGGCCTTTCACGGCCTTTTCGGGCCGGTCCGCCCCGTTCTGCAACGTCACCCAACGGACGGCTTGCCAACCCTGCCCCGCCGGGTCCATGATCCGGCTGCGAAAGAGGTTTGGAAATGCGCAAGTTCCTTGTCGTTCTGGACGACAGCCGCGAATGCCTGAATGCCATGCGCTATGCCGCGCTGCGCGCCGCCCATACCGGTGCGGGCGTGCAGATCCTGTCGATCATCCCGCCCGAGGAATTCCAGCACTGGATCGGCGTGTCCGACCTGATGCGCGCCGAGGCCCGCGAACGGATCGAGGCGCATTTCGAGGTCTTCGCCAAGTGGATGCGCGACAAGCAGGGCGTGAACCCGGAACTGGTGATCCGCGAAGGCGATCCGGTGACCGAGATCCTCGCCCAGGTGAAGGACGACCCCGAGGTGGGCGTTCTGGTTCTGGGCGCCGGGACGGAAAAATCCGGCCCCGGCCCGCTGGTCACGCAGATGAGCCGCAATTCCGGCAACCTGCCGATCCCGATCACCATCGTTCCGGGCGACATGTCCAAGGAACGGCTTGAGGCGATCACCTGACCGGTGCCGGTTGACCCTGCGTCACGGTTGCGCAACGCGCAACGCGGGCATGCCCGATCAGAGGTTTTCCCCGCCCCGCCGCGCCCCCATACTCCTGCCCGAGGGAGGGTCGCACAGGAGACGACCCATGTCGCAGAAGAAACCGCAACCCAGGGCAGCCGCCGCAGCGTTCGAATACGAACCCTACTACATGCCGCAGCCCCGACCGGCGCGCCCGCGTCCGGCCCGCCCGGAACAGACCGCGCTTGACGTGATGTTCGCCTATTACGACGTCGGCTGAAATCGTCGCGCGACCGTCGGATCGGGGGGCGGGGACCGATTTAGAATCGTTCCAAATATTGACATCCCCGCCCCTGGGGCGCATATCCGACAGGAACAGTTGGAGAGGCGTCATGTTCATCCAGACCGAATCCACCCCGAACCCGGCCACGCTGAAATTCCTGCCCGGACAGACCGTGCTTGAGGTCGGCACTGCCGATTTCCCCTCGTCCGAGGCGGCGAAGGCCTCGCCGCTGGCCAGCCGCATCTTTGCGGTGAACGGGGTTGCGGGCGTGTTCTTCGGATCGGATTTCGTGACCGTCACGAAGGACGCGGCCTCTGCCTGGGATCACATCAAGCCCGCCATCCTTGGCGCGATCATGGAACATTTCCAGTCGGGCGCGCCGGTGATCGAAGGCGCCGCCGGTGCCGGTTCCGGCGGGCATGCGGCGCATGACGGCCCGGATGCCGACATCGTCCGCCAGATCAAGGAACTGCTGGATACCCGCGTGCGTCCCGCCGTGGCGCAGGACGGGGGCGACATCACCTTCCACGGGTTCGACCGTGGCGTCGTCTATCTGCACATGCAGGGCGCCTGCGCGGGCTGCCCGTCCTCGACCCTGACGCTGAAGATGGGGATCGAGAACCTGCTGCGGCATTACATCCCGGAAGTGACCGAGGTGCGCCCCGTTGCCGCCTGAGCCTGTCGTTCTGGCCTTCGACACATCGGCCGCGCATTGCGCGGCCGCTTTGCTTTTGCCGGGCGGCAGGATCGTCCAGCGCTCCGAAGCGATGCAGAAGGGACAGGCCGAACGCCTGCTGCCGCTTCTGGAAGAGGTTCTGGCCGAAGGCGGCATCGGCTGGAAGGACGTGACGGCGCTTGGCGTCGGGGTCGGGCCGGGCAACTTCACCGGCATCCGCATCGCGGTTGCGGCGGCGCGCGGGCTGGCGCTTGGCCTTGGGGTGCCCGCGCATGGCGTGACCCGTTTCGAGGCGCTGGCCCTAGACCTGCCGCGCCCGCTGGCGGTGGTCGAGGACGCGCGGCACGGCGATGTCTATCTTCAGGAATTCTGGCCCGAACCGGATGCGGCGCGGATCACCGAGCTTTCGTCGCTGCCCATGGAAACAGGCGATGTGCCCCTTGTCGGGTCCGCGGCCGAACCCGCCGCCGCATTGACAGGGGGCGCCGTGCTGGGCGCGCGCTATCCTCTGGCCGAGGCCATCGCCCGCATCGCGGCCACGCGTGGCCCCGGCGTGGCGCGACCAGCCCCCTTCTACCTGCGGGCGGCCGATGCCGCGCCGCCGGCCGATCCGCCCCCGGTCATCCTCGATGCCTGAGGCGATTCCGCCTGATCCTCTTGCGCTGGCCGCCACCCATGCCGCTGCCTTCGCCGGCGGCGAAAGGGCCTGGTCGGCGCAGGAATTCGGCGACCTTCTGGCGCAGTCCGGGGTCATCCTTTGCGGCGACGCGCGGGCCTTCGTGCTTGGCCGTGTCCTGCTGGACGAGGCCGAGATCCTGACCGTGGCGACCGATCCGGCCTTCCGCAGGCAGGGTCTGGCGCGCCGGGCGCTGGCGGCGTTTCAGGCGCGGGCCGAGGCGGCGGGTGCCGCACGGGTGTTTCTGGAAGTGGCCGAGACGAACCATGCGGCGCGGGCGCTTTACACGGCGGCGGGTTACGCCAAAACAGGGCGCCGACTCGGATATTACCGGCAAGTCGACGGCGCGCGGACGGATGCGTTGCTGCTGGCGCGATCCCTGCCCTGACCACCCCTGAACAGGGCGGCAGACCCGACGCAACGTCAACCGCCACGGGCCGCTCCGCAACCTGACCATGCGGTCAAATCTGCCGCCACGGCCCCGCTTTTCCCCATTGACCGCTTCCCCGGAATCCGCCCTAATTCAGGCACGACCCAGCAGCGGCCGACCGATGAGTCCCGGTCGGCCCTATTGGCATAACGAATGATAAACCGGGAGATTTCCATGACCGTTATGAAAACCCTGATGGGCGCGGCCGCGACGCTTGCGCTTGGCGCCGCCGCTGCCGTGGCCGAGCCGGCCATCATCTTCGACCTGGGCGGCAAGTTCGACAAGTCGTTCAACGAGGCGGCCTTCAACGGCGCGACACGTTGGGCACAGGAAACCGGCGGCACGTTCAAGGAACTGGAAATGCAGTCGGAAGCCCAGCGTGAACAGGCGCTGCGCCGTCTGGCGGAATCCGGCGCCAACCCGGTGGTGATGACGGGCTTTGCCTTCGGCGACGTGCTGAACACCGTGGCTCCGGACTTCCCCGACACCAAGTTCGCGATCATCGACATGGTGGTGGAACAGCCGAACGTGAAATCGGTGGTCTTCAACGAACATGAAGGGTCTTACCTTGTCGGCATGATGGCGGCGCTGGCGTCGAAGACCGGCACCGTCGGCTTCATCGGCGGGATGGACATCCCGCTGATCCGCAAGTTCGGCTGCGGCTATGCCCAGGGCGTCAAGGCCGTGAATCCGGATGCCACCGTGATCCTGAACATGACCGGCACCACCCCTGCCGCCTGGAACGACCCGGTGAAGGGCGCCGAACTGGCCAAGGGCCAGAAGGCGCAGGGCGCGGACGTGATCTATGCCGCCGCTGGCGGCACCGGCGTGGGCGTGCTTCAGGCCGCGGCCGACGAAGGCATCCTGTCGATCGGCGTGGATAGCAACCAGAACTACCTGCACCCCGGCAAGGTCCTGACCTCGATGCTCAAGCGCGTGGACAATGCCGTCTACGAAGCCTTCAAGGAAGGCGAGGCGCTGGCGCCGGGGATCAACGTGATGGGCCTGGCCAATGACGGCGTCGGCTATGCGATGGACGAACACAACGCCGCGCTGGTGACGCCCGAGATGCAGGCCACGGTCGACGAGGCCGCCGCCAAGATCAAGTCGGGCGAGCTGGCCGTGCATGACTACATGAGCGACAACACCTGCCCGGCGGCGACGTTCTGAGCCATGTCGGTGTCAACCGATGCGGGGCGGCAGGCAACTGCCGCCCCAACCGCGCCCTATGCCATCGAACTGAAGGGCATATCCAAGGCCTTCGGTCCTGTTCAGGCGAACAAGGATATCTCGATCCAGGTGGCCAAGGGATCCATCCACGGGATCATCGGCGAGAACGGCGCCGGCAAGTCCACGCTGATGTCGATCCTCTACGGTTTCTACAAGGCCGACCGGGGCGAGATCGTGATCAACGGCAGGGTCACCGCCATTCCCGACAGCCAGAGCGCCATCCGCGCGGGCATCGGCATGGTGTTCCAGCATTTCAAGCTGGTGCAGAATTTCACGGTGCTGGAAAACGTCATCCTTGGCGCCGAAGAGGGCCAGATGCTGGCGGGTTCGCTGGCGAAGGCGCGCCGCGTGCTGCGCGAACTGGCCGAGGAATATGAACTCGAGGTCGATCCGGACGCCCTGATCGAGGACCTGTCGGTCGGCCACCAGCAGCGGGTCGAGATCCTCAAGGCGCTGTATCGGCAGGCCGATATCCTGATCCTTGACGAACCCACGGGCGTGCTGACCCCGGCCGAGGCGGACCACCTGTTCCGCATCCTGCGCGGGCTGAAGGAACAGGGCAAGACGATCATCCTGATCACGCACAAGCTGCGCGAGATCATGGAGATCACCGACACCGTCAGCGTGATGCGCCGGGGCGAAATGACGGCGACGGTGAAGACCGCCGAAACGAGCCCCGAGCAACTGGCCGAACTGATGGTCGGGCGCAAGGTCCTGCTGCATGTGGCCAAGGGGCCGGCCAATCCGGGCGCGACCGTGCTCGATGTCGAAAACCTGCGCGTGAAGGACGATCAGGGTGTCGAACGCCTGAAGGGCATCAGCCTGAAGGTGCGCGCGGGCGAAATCCTCGGCATCGCCGGGGTCGCGGGCAACGGACAGTCCGAACTGCTGGCCGTCCTTGGCGGGATGCAGGCCGGAACCGGACACATCCGCATCAAGGGCGACGAGATCGACCTGACCGGCAAGCATTCGAACGGCCAGACCCGCCGCGCGCGCGGCATCGCCCATGTGCCCGAAGACCGCCAGCACCTGGGCCTGATCATGGATTTCACCGCCTGGGAAAACGTGGCCTTCGGCTATCACCACGCGCCGGAATACCAGAAGAACCGCCTGTTCATGGACAACGACGCCCTGCGCGCCGATACCGAACGGAAGATGGCCACGTTCGACGTGCGCCCCCCGATCCCGACACTTGCGGCGAAAAGCTTTTCGGGCGGCAACCAGCAAAAGATCGTTGTCGCACGCGAGATCGAACGAAACCCCGACCTGCTGCTGGTGGGCCAGCCCACGCGCGGCGTCGACATCGGCGCGATCGAATTCATCCACAAGCAGATCGTGGCCCTGCGCGACGCGGGCAAGGCCATTCTTCTGGTCAGCGTGGAACTGGACGAGATCATGTCGCTGTCGGACCGGATCGCCGTCATGTTCGACGGCCGCATCATGGGCGAACGCGATCCGAGATCCACCAATGAACGCGAACTGGGTCTGATGATGGCCGGCGTCACCGATGGAGGCGCGGCATGACGAAGCTGCCGAAATGGGCCGATGTCGCCCTTGTTCCGCTGATCAGCCTGATGCTGGCGGCCATCGTCGCGGCCATCGTCCTGGTCGCCATTGGGCATGACCCGTGGAACGCGCTCAAGGTCATGGTCGACGGCGCGCTCGGGTCGCCCTATGGCTGGGGCTACACGCTTTACTACACCACCAGCTTCATCTTCACCGGCCTCGCGGTGACGGTGGCCTTCCACGCCAGCCTCTTCAACATCGGCGGCGAGGGGCAGGCTCAACTGGGCGGGCTTGGCGTGGCGCTGGTCTGCCTGTCGATGCCCTGGCCGCACTGGACGCTGGCGCTTGCGGCGGCGACCCTGGGCGCCGCGGCCTTCGGTGCGGCCTGGGCTGCGATCCCGGCCTATCTACAGGCCAGGCGCGGCAGCCACATCGTGATCACCACGATCATGTTCAACTACATCGCCGCGGCGCTTCTGGTCTATCTCCTGGTGGACGTGCTGCGCCCGGCGGGTCAGATGGACCCGGCCTCGGCCCGGTTCCCCGAGGGTGCGAACCTTCCCGCGCTGAACGAGATCCCCGGCTTCAACCTGATCTTCGAGAAGGCCGTGCCCGCCAATGTGACGCTGTTCATCGCGCTTTTCATGGCCTGGGTGGTCTGGGCGATCCTTTGGCGCACCCGGCTCGGTTATGAGATCCGCGCCTTCGGCAAGTCGGAAACCGCCGCGCGCTATGCCGGGATCAATGCCGTCAGGATCACCATGATCGCCATGCTGATCTCGGGCGGGCTTGCCGGCATGATGAGCATCAACAATGTCATGGGCGAGGCGGAACGGCTGTTGCAGAACTCGTCCGAGGGGGCGGGCTTCATCGGCATCGCGGTGGCGCTGATGGGGCGCAATCATCCCGTGGGCGTCGTGCTGGCCGCGCTCTTGTTCGGCTTCCTCTATCAGGGCGGGGCCGAGCTTGGCCTCTGGACCTCGATCCCGATCGAGATGCGGATCGTCGTCCAGGGCCTGGTGATCCTGTTCACGGGCGCGCTCGACATGATGGTGCGGATGATGCTGGGCTGGCTGTTCAGCCTGTCGCAAAGCGCCGAAAGCGTGGGGGCGAAGTGATGGATTACGCAACGCTTCTGCAGCTTCTCGACACCACGCTGCGCTTTGCGACGCCGCTTCTGCTGGCCTGCCTGGCGGGGCTCTATTCCGAACGCGCAGGCGTCTTCGACATCGGGCTGGAAGGCAAGATGCTGATGGCCGCCATGTCCTCGGGCGCGGTCGCGGCGCTGACCGGGTCGGTCTGGCTGGGGCTTCTGGCGGCGATCGGCGGGTCGCTCCTGTTCGCGCTGGTGCACGGGGTGGCGTCGATCACCTTCCGGGGCAATCAGCTGATTTCCGGTGTGGCGCTCAATTTCATCGCCTCGGGGATCACGGTTCTGGTGGCGCAAAGCCTGTTCGGCCAGGGCGGGCGCACCCCGCCGTTGACGGGTGGCGCGCGGTCGAACCCGGTCATCCTGCCCTTCGCCGAACCCATGCGCGACGTGCCGGTGATCGGGCCGCTCTACTACGAGGTCATTTCGGGCCATTCGCCGCTGGTCTATCTGGCCCTTCTGATGGTTCCGGTCACCTGGTGGGTGCTCTACCGCACCCGCTTTGGCCTGCGGCTGCGCGCGGTCGGCGAAAATCCCGCCGCCGTCGACACCGCGGGCGTCTCGGTCCGCGGCCTGCGTTTTGCCGCCGTGATGATCACCGGCGTCCTCTGCGGCGTCGCAGGCGCCTACATGGCCACCGCGCTCCAGGCGGGCTTTGGCCGCGAAATGACGGCGGGGCGTGGCTATATCGCGCTGGCCGCGCTGATCTTTGCCAAATGGCGCCCCTGGGCCGCGCTTTACGCCTGCCTGCTGTTCGGCTTCTTCCAGGCGCTTGCGCTGCGCCCGGACGTGGTGGAAGGGGTTGTCGGCGTGAAGGTGCCGGTGCCCGCGCTCGATGCGCTGCCCTATGTGCTGACGGTGCTGGTGCTGGCGGGCTTCGTGGGCAAGGCGATCCCGCCGCGCGCGGGCGGCGAGCCCTATGTCAAGGAACGCTGACCTCCACGACTTGAACCTGACGAAAATACCCTCGGGGGGTCCGGGGGGCAGACAGCCCCCCGGCCTCTCCTCCCCGTGAAAGACCGACCATGACGCACCCCGCCGACCTCTCCCGCGCCGATATCCCCCGCCTGGCCGACACGATCCGCGCCCGCGCCGGGACTGCCCCCGTGCGCCTGGGGATGATCCTGGGGTCCGGTCTGGGCCATCTGGCCCATGCGGTCGAGGGCATGGCCATCCCCTATGCCGACCTGCCGGGCTTTCCGCATGCCGCCGTGTCCGGCCACAACCCGAACCTGCACATCGGCGATCTGGAAGGGGTGCGGGTCGCGATCTTCGGCGCGCGCGAACATTACTATGAAAACGGCAACCCGGCGGCGATGCGCCCGGCGCTTGAAACCCTGCGCGCGCTTGGGGCCGAGTCGCTGATCGTGACCAATGCCGCAGGCTCGCTGCACCCCGAGATCGACCCGGGCGACCTGATGCTTCTGTCGGATCACATCAACTACAGCGGGCTAAACCCGCTGATCGGCGAACGCACCGATGCGCGTTTCGTGCCGATGACGGATGCGCATGACGCAGGGATGCGCGCGGCCCTCAAGGCGGCGGCCGAACGCGTCGGCGTGCCCCTGCCGGAAGGCGTCTATGCCTGGTATTCCGGCCCCTCGTTCGAAACCCCGGCCGAGATCCGCATGCTGCGCACACTTGGCGCGGATGCCGTCGGCATGTCGACCGTGCCCGAGGTGATCCTCGCACGGTTCCTCGGCCTGCGCGTGGCGGCGATCTCGACCGTCACGAACAAGGCCGCGGGCCTGTCGGACGAAAAGATCAGCCATGAACACACCAAGGCGATGGCGCCCCTGGGTGCGGCCAAACTGGAACGGGTGATCCGCGAATTCCTGCGAACGCTCCGATGAGGCGGGACGGCATTTGACATCCCCGTCCGGGCAGGTCTTAGCTTGGACAGTCCCTTGGCCCCATCCGCGCGCACCGGTCGCAATGCAGCTTTACCTCCCCATTGCCGAGGTTTCCGTCAACGCCTTCCTGCTTCTGGGGGCGGGCGGAATCGTGGGCTTCCTGTCGGGAATGTTCGGCGTGGGTGGCGGCTTCCTGATCACGCCCCTGCTGTTCTTCCTCGGCATCCCGCCCGCCATCGCCGTGGCCACCGGGGCAAACCAGGTCGTGGCCTCGTCGGTTTCGGGGGTGCTGGCACAACTGCGGCGAAAGGCAGTTGATTTCCGCATGGGCGGCATCCTTCTGGCCGGGGGCGTGGCGGGTTCGGGCCTGGGGATCTGGGTCTTTGCGCTGCTCAAGGCCATGGGCCAGGTCGATCTGTTCGTGCAGTTGTCCTATGTGCTGTTCCTGGGGCTTGTCGGGGCGCTGATGCTGAACGAAAGCCTGCGCACGCTTTTGCGGTCGCGCAACCCCAATGCCCCGATCCGGCGGGCGCATGTGCACACCTGGGTGCATCGCCTGCCCTTCAAGATGAAGTTCCGCGCCTCGGGGCTTTACATCAGCGTGCTGCCGCCCCTGGGCGTCGGCGCCTTCGTGGGCTTCCTGGCCGCCGTGATGGGCGTGGGCGGCGGGTTCATCATGGTGCCCGCGATGATCTATCTTCTGGGGATGCCGACCAAGGTCGTGATCGGCACCTCGCTCTTTCAGATCATCTTCGTGACAGCCTTCACGACGGTGATGCATGCCGTCACCAGCCAGACCGTCGACATGATGCTGGCCCTGATCCTGATCTTCGGGGGCGTGGTCGGGGCACAGATCGGCGCGCGGGTGGGGGTACGGCTCAGGGCCGACCAGCTGCGCATCCTTCTGGCGCTTCTGGTGCTGGCGGTCAGTTTCAAGATCGCGCTCGACCTGCTGCTGACGCCGGGTGAAACCTATTCGATCGTGGCGGGGCGGCTGCCATGACGATCCTGCGCGCGCTTCTGGCCCTGCTTCTTTCGGTCCTGCCCGCCACGGCCGAACAGATCGTGCTGGGCCTGTCGGAATACCGTGTGTCCATCACCGCCGATTTCGACGGGTCCGAGATCCTCGTCTATGGCGCGGTCAAGCGGCAGGAGCCGATCCCGGCAGGCCCGCCGCTGCAGGTGGTCGTCACGGTCGAGGGGCCGTCGACGCCGCTGACCGTCTGGCGCAAGGACCGGCGATGGGGCATCTGGGTCAACAGCGCCGCCGTCACGATCGACCGTGCGCCCAGCTTCTATGCCATCGCCACGACCGGTCCGCTGCGCGAGGTCCTGTCCGAGACAGAGGACCTGCGCCACCGCATCTCGATCACCCGCGTGATCCGCGCCGTGGGCATCGCCGCCCAGGCCGATGACAGCCCCGCCTTCGTCAACGCGTTGCAACGCATCCGGATCCAGGAAAAGCGCTTTGTGCTGAAGGAACGCTCTGTGGCGCTGTCCGACCAGACGCTTTTCCGGACCGACATCGAACTGCCGGCCGCGCTGACCGAGGGCGATTATCGCGTGCGTGTCTTCCTCACGCGTGACGGGCGGGTCCTCGACAAGCTCGAACGGTCGATCTTTGTCCGGAAAGAGGGGCTGGAGCGGTTCTTCTTCCGGCTGGCGCATGACCAGCCGCTTGTCTACGGGCTGTTGTCGCTTTTCGTCGCGGTGGTGGCGGGCTGGCTGGCCTCGGCCGCGTTCCGGCTGCTGCGGAACTGACGCATCAGCCCAGGGCGGTGGCGGCCTCGATCCGGGGATAGGCGCGCGCAAGCGTGATCGCGCGCGCGGTGTTAAGCACCATCAGCGCGCCCCAGAGTCCGTGATTGCCGTAGGCCGGAACCAGCACTGCAAGGGCCAGCAGATAGACCGCCACGGAAACCACCATGGCGCGCAGCATGTCGCCGGTCCGGGTTGCGCCGATGAAGATGCCGTCCAGCATCCAGCTTGCAACCCCGATCATCGGACCGATCACCACCCAGGGAAGATAGGCCCGCGCCTCGGTGCGGACATCGGGGGCGGTGGCCATCAGGTCGATGATCCAGGGACCGGCCAGAAGGAACGCGAGCGCCAGCGCGATACTGCCCCCGGCGCCCCATATCGAACTGATCACCGCCGCCCGGCGCAGGCGCGCGGCCGACCGCATCCCCACCGCCTGGCCGACCAGCGTTTCGGCGGCAAAGGCGAAACCGTCCAGCGCATAGGCGGTGATCTCCAGGAACTGAAGGAGCACCTGATTGGCGGCCAGCGTCACATCCCCCTGCCCCGCCCCCATGAACAGGAAGGTGGCGAAGGCCCCCTGCAACAGGATCGACCGCAGCATGATCTGGCTGTTCACCGCGCCCATGCGCATCAGCGCCGCGCGGTCGGCAAGCCGCACCCGTGCCGCCGCCAGCATCGGCCCGGCCAGGGCTTCGCGACACAGCCACAGGCCCAGAAGGAGCCCCGTCCATTCCGCGATCAGCGTGGCCGTGGCCACGCCCGCGACGCCCCAGCCAAGCCCGAGGACGAACCACAGGTCCAGCACCACATTGAGCCCGTTCATCCACAATTGCAGCACAAGCACGCCGCGCGTGCGCTCTACCGCGATCAGCCAGCCGGTGACCGCATAAAGCGCGATGGTGGCGGGCGCGCCCCAGATCCGCAGCGAAAGATAGCTCTGCGCCAGGCCTTCGACCTCGGCGCTGGCCGGTGCCAGCCGGAACGCCGCCCAGAACAGCGGCCATTGCAGCGCGATCAGCATCAGCCCCGCCGCCCCTGCGATCAGGAAGGCGCGCAGAAGGACGGCCGAGCTTTCGGCCCTGTCGCCCTGCCCGTGCGCCTGCGCGACAAGTCCGGTCGTGCCCATCCTGAGAAAGCCGAACACCCAGTAGAGCATGGCAAGGATCATCGCCCCCACGCCGACGGCCCCGATCGGCGCGGCCTGCCCCATCTGGCCGACAACGCCCGTATCGACCGCCCCCAGCAGCGGAACCGTCGCATTCGACAGGACGATGGGCAGGGCGATCTTCAGGACACGGGTGTGCGTGATCTCGGCCGATGGGGCGGGATCAGCCATCGCCACCCCGTTCCGGCATCACGAAATGGCCCGTCGCCTGGGCGAACAGACGGCTGCGGTTGTCTTGCCAGGCTTCGACATGGACCGACGCATAGCGCCGCCCCGACCGGTTCACCCGCGCACGCGCATAGGCATCGCGCGGCAGCCCCGACCGCAGGTAATCCACCGTGAAGTCGATCGTCTTGGGCAGGCGCGGCAGGTGGTTGGCATCCACCGCCAGCGGGTCAAGCGCGCCTTGTTCCATCTCTTCCCACATCAGCGACCAGGACAGTTCGATGATCGCGGTGACTTCCAGGAAGGCCGCCGTCACGCCGCCATGGATCGCGGGAAGAAGCGGGTTGCCGATCAGCTTGTCGTCGAAGGGCAGGATCGCGGTCAACTCGTCGCCCCTGCGGTCGAAATGGATGCCGAGGAAGCTGATGTAGGGCACGCCTTCGACCAGCCTGCGCAGCGCGGCGTCGCGGCGCTGCTTGACGACCTGGACGGGTTCGGGCCTGGGCCGGGTCATTTCGCACCGCCTTTCCGTTCCACGGTGAAGGCGCCGGTGGCGGTGGCCACGGGCCGGTCGCCATCCTCATCGGCGGCGACCGCGCGGACGAAGGCCACGCTGCGGGTGACGTGATAGCACTCCGCCCGGGCCGTGATCCTCTGGCCCGGCGTCGCCGCGCGCATGTAGTCGATCCGCAGGTCGATCGTCGCCGTTCCCGCGGCCGAGGCCGGATGGCTCATCACCGCAGCGCCTGCGGCGGTATCCATCAGCGCGGACACCGCGCCGCCGTGGATGACGCCGGTGGCCGGATCGCCCACGAAGCGCGGATCGTAGGCCATCGAGATCACCGCAACCCCGTCTTCCAGCCGTTCCAGCACCATCCCGAGAGCGCGGGAATGGGGGATCGCCTCTATGAACTGGCGCGCAAGGCGGGCGCGCCCTTCGTCTTCGGTCTGGGACATGCGGACTCCTTCGCGGCGTTCTGCCTTTTTGCCGGTGCCTGCGCAGGTTTGTCACTTGCCAAACCCGCTGCAAGGGCTATCTTTGCAATTGCGAACCATTCTCATTACAGAAAGCGCCATGTCAAAGCCCGTAGCCGCGACCGCCCCCGTCCTGCCGACACGGATCGGCCCGTTCCGGGCCAACCGGCTGGCCATCGCCCTTCTGCTGGCCGCCCTGGCCGTCGCCCCGGGCGAGCTCGGGCCGCTTACACGGGGGCTGATGGTGGATGCCTTCGTGCAGGTGTCGGCCTTCGTGGCGGCGACGCTGCTTCTGTTCTATGGTGCGGAAAAGCTGTTCCGCTTCGACATCGGCCAGGCGCTGAGCCGGGCGCGGGTCTGGCAGGTGCCGCTGGCCGCCCTGCTGGGCGCGACACCCGGATGCGGCGGTGCGGTGGTCGTCGTGGCGGCCTATTCCTCGGGTCATGTCAGCTTTGGCGCGGTGGTGGCCACGCTGACCGCCACGATGGGCGACGCGGCCTTCCTGCTGATCGCCACCCGGCCCGATGCGGCGGCGGTGGTGCTGCCGCTTTCCTTCGTGGTGGGGGTGCTGTCGGGCTGGGCGATCGACCTTCTGTCCCGCCGCTTCCCGGTGCGCAATTCCTGCACCGGCGGGATCACCGTGCCGCTTATCGGTCGCAACCGGTGGCGCGATCTGGCCTTCGGCGCGCTGGCGCTGCCCGGCCTTGTCATGGGGATCACCGACCTTGCCGGTCAGGATATCGAGGCGATCTTCGGCCTTGCCCTGCCCGCCATCGCCCTTGCGGGCACCGCCGTGGGCCTTCTGATCTGGGCCGCCTCGCCGCTGCAGGCGATGACCAACCCTTCCGATCCGCCGCTGGCCCGGATGGCCGAGGAAACCGCGTTCATCTCGGTCTGGGTGATCGTGGCCTACCTCGCCTATGATTACCTCGCCGTCTTCTCGGGCCTCGATCTGGCCGCGCTGTTCACCACCATCGCGCCGATCCTGCCTCTGGCCGGGGTCGCGGTGGGGCTGATCCCCGGCTGCGGTCCTCAGGTCGTTGTGGCAACGCTCTACATCAATGGCGCGGTGCCCTTCTCGGCCCTGATCGGCAACGCGATCTCGAACGACGGGGATGCGCTGTTCCCGGCGATCGCGCTCAACCCGCGCGCGGCGATCCTGGCCACGCTCTATTCCACGATCCCCGCCCTGATCGTGGCCTACGGGTTCTATTTCCTGGCGCCCGGCTTCATGAACTGAGGCCGGAAAGCCGCGTTGCCCGACGGCGGCCTTGCCGCTAGGATCGCCGGACCGGAGGACGCCATGAACGAAAAGCGCCTGTCATTCAAGGAAATGTGCAGCAAGTTCGACGTGACCCCGCGCACGTTGCGATACTACGAATATATCGAGCTGCTGTTCCCCGAAAAGGAAGGCCGCGCCCGGTACTACGGCCCGCGCGAGGTGGCGCGCATGACGCTGATCTTACGCGGTCGCCGGTTCGGTTTCAGCCTCGAGGAAATCCGCCAGTGGTTGCTGATCTACCAGCACAAGGGCACGCGCGACCAGATGCTTGCCTTCGTCGCAATGGCCGACCGTCAGCTGGCCGAGCTTGACCGCCAGAGGGCCGAGCTTGACGTGACCATCGAGGACCTGAAATCGCTGCGCACCACCGCCGCGGACGAGGCCGGCAAACTGACCTGACCCGCGCTTGGGCGGCTCAGAATGTTGCCCGTTCCCCTGCGTCACCTTGCATGACGTTTCGTCAGGCTTTTTCTGACGTGACGTTACATTTACGTCAACGTCAAGCACTCTGGTATTGAATCGGGAAACGCCCCATGTGCCGCGCAGTTGACCCTGCGTGAGAGTAGATCATGACGACCGACCTGATGACGATCCGCGAGATGTGCGAAGCCTATGACGTGACGCCGCGCACATTGCGTTTCTACGAATCGAAGGAACTGCTTTTCCCGATCCGGGAAGGCACCCGCCGACTGTTCACCAAGCGCGACCGTGCCCGGCTCACGCTGATCCTGCGCGGCAAGCGTTTTGGCTTCAGCCTCGAGGACATCCGGCAGCTCTTGGACATGTACGACCGCGACGGCAGCCAGGAAACCCAGCTGCGCCGCACCTATGACCTGGCCCGTGAACGCCTTGCCGCGATGGAGACGCAGCGCGCCGAACTCGACGTGGCGATCGCGGACCTGAAAGACCAACTGGCCTGGGGCGAGGAAATGCTCGCGCGTTTCGCCTCGAACGCCGCCTGACCGACGACCAAGGGAGACAGAACCGATGCCCAGCTACACCGCCCCCGTGAAGGACATGCAGTTCCTGCTGCATGACGTGCTGAAAGTCACCGAAGCCGGCATCGAGGGCTATGCCGATCTGGACGAGGGCTTCACCTCGGCGGTGCTGGAAGAGGCGGGCAAGGTGGCATCCGGGGTTCTGGCCCCGCTGAACGCCGTGGGCGACCGCGAAGGCTGCACGCTGGAAAACGGCGTGGTCCGCACGCCGAAAGGCTTCAAGGAAGCGTTCGAGGCGATGAAACAGGGCGGCTGGACCGCGCTGGATTGCGACCCGGCCTATGGCGGGCAAGGCCTGCCCTACCTGATGGGCACGGCCGTGGGCGAAATCTTTGTCTCGGCTAACATGGCTTTCAACATGTATCAGGGCCTGACGCATGGCGCCTATTCGGCGATCCACACCCACGGCACGCCCGAACAGAAGGCGATGTATCTGCCCAAGATGGTCAGCTGCGACTGGACGGGCACGATGAACCTGACCGAGCCGCATTGCGGCACCGATCTGGGGCTGATGCGCACCAAGGCCGAACCGCAGGCCGATGGCAGCTACCGGATCACGGGGCAGAAGATCTTCATCTCGGCGGGCGATCATGACCTGTCGGAAAACGTCATCCATCTGGTGCTGGCCAAGGCGCCCGGCGGCGGCGAGGGGACGAAGGGCATCAGCCTGTTCATCGTGCCGAAGTTTCTGGTGAATGACGATGGCAGCCTTGGCGCGCGCAACGCGGTCTCGGTCGGCAAGATCGAGGAAAAGATGGGCATCCACGGCAATGCCACCTGCGTGATGAACTATGACGGCGCAACCGGCTGGCTGCTGGGCGACCTGCACAAGGGCATGCGCGCGATGTTCACCATGATGAACGAGGCCCGTCTGGGCGTGGGCCTGCAGGGCTATGCGGTGGCCGAGGCCGCCTATCAGAACGCGCTGAACTATGCGAAGGATCGCCTGCAAGGCCGTGCCGTGACCGGGGCGGAAAACCCCGACGCCCCCGCCGATCCGCTGATCGTCCACCCCGACATCCGCCGCAACCTGATGGAGCAAAAAAGCTTTGTCGAAGGCGCCCGCGCGCTGACCTTCTGGGGCGCGCATCTGATCGACCGTTCAGTGCGGCAGGACGACGAGGCGGCCGAGGGCCTGATCAGCCTGATGATCCCGGTCATCAAGGGTTTCCAGACCGACAAGGGGTTCGAGATGGCCGTGCAGGCCCAGCAGGTCTATGGCGGGCACGGCTATATCGAGGAATGGGGGATGAGCCAGTTCGCCCGCGACGCCCGGATCGCGATGATCTACGAAGGCGCGAACGGGGTGCAGGCGCTTGACCTTGTGGGCCGCAAGCTGGCACAGGACGGGGGCAAACACGTCATGGCCTTCTTCGAGATGGTCAAGGCCGAGGTGAAGGCGCACGACGACGACGCCCGGATGGCCCCCTTCGCCGAAGCGCTGAAAACGGCCTCCAAACAGCTGCAGCAGGCGGCCATGTTCTTCATGGCGCAGGGCATGAAGAACCCCAACGCTGCGCTGGCGGGGAGCTATGACTTCATGCACCTGATGGGCCATGTCTGCATGGGGCTGATGTGGACGCGCATGGCGCGCGCCGCCTTCACCGCGCTGGACGAAGGCCGGGGCGACGCGGATTTCCTGAACACGAAGATCGCCACCGGACGCTTCTACATGGCCCGCCAGCTGCCCGCCTGCGCGATGCATCTGGCCAGGATCGAAACCGGCGCCGATCCTGTGATGGCCCTTGCAGCCGAGGCGTTCTAAGCTGCGGGAACCCATTTTCAGGGGCCAGGATTTTTCTCCGAAAAATCCCCCCCTCCCCCGAACGGAGTGACCCATGCCCAGACGATTTCGCCTGACCCGCCGCTTCCCGGTCGCCATGACGGAGGACGGATACCGGCGCCTGAAGAAATTCGCCGCCGAGGCGGGCCTGGACGAAGGCGAGGCACTGTCCTTCCTGTTCGAGAACTGGTCGAGCGTGATCCATCACGACAACCTCACCCACCGGCTGCGACTGTTCAACAGCGAGCTCGAGGACAGGAAGCGCTGAGCATGGCGGAGGCTGCGGACGCCTTCGGCGGGAGGGTATTTACGTCAGGTTGAAGACGTATCCACCCCGCCCCGCCTTACGCCTTGGCTATGCGACTTATCGGGACGGGGCTTCAACCTGAGCGGTCATCGGCTCCCCAGCCTGTACCGCAACCGCGACAAGATCAGAGGAAGGTTAACAATTCCTTCTTCAACCTGATGAAAATACCCCGCGGGGGGTGCGGGGGGCGCGTAAGCCCCCCGCTGCCGCCGGGGGCCGGGAGGACCGCAAGAATGACGATGCAGCTTCATTGCTTTGGCGAAAGCGGCAATGCCTACAAGGTGGCGCTCGCGCTTGAGTTGACGGGCACCGACTGGCGCCCCGTGTTCGTCGATTTCTTCAACGGGGGCACCCGCACGCCGGAATTCCGCGCCCTGAACGAGATGGGCGAGGTACCGGTGCTGGTGGATGGCGACACGGTGCTGACGCAGTCGGGCGTGATCCTGGACTATCTCAGCTCGAAGACCGGGAAGCTGGGCGGGCGGTCGGCGGCCGAGCGGCGCGAGGTGCTGCGCTGGCTTTTCTGGGACAATCACAAGCTGTCGACGCAGGCCGGAACGGTCCGTTTCCTTGCGAATTTCCTGCCCGAGGCCAAGCGACCCGAAGGGGTGATCCCCTTCCTGCAGGGGCGGTTGAAGGCGTCCTACACGATTCTGGACGCGCATCTGGCGGGGCGCGACTGGATCGTGGGCGACGGGCCGACCATCGCCGACCTGTCCTGTTGCGGATACCTCTATTACCCCGAGCCTTTCGGATTTGACCGCGCCGACTGGCCGCATATCGACCGCTGGCTGGATCGCATCGCGGCCCTGCCCGGCTGGAAACACCCCTATGAACTGATGCCCGGCAACCCTTCGGACCGGGCCTGAGGAGGACAACCATGACAGAGGCCTATATCTATGATGCGATCCGCAGCCCGCGCGGCAAGGGCCGGGCGGATGGATCGCTGCACGAAGTGACCTCGGTTTCGCTTTCGGCGCAGATGTTGAACGCGATGGCCGCACGCAACGGGCTTGCGGGCCATGTGGTCGAGGATGTGATCTGGGGCAATGTCACGCAGGTGGGCGAACAAGGCGGATGCCTCGCGCGCTCTTCCGTCCTGATGTCCGATCTGGACGAGCGCATCCCCGGCCTGTCGATCAACCGTTTCTGCGCCAGCGGGATGGAGGCGGTGAACCTTGCCGCCAATCAGGTCAAGGGTGGCGCGGGCGCGGCCTATATCGCGGGCGGGGTCGAGATGATGAGCCGCGTGCCCATGGGGTCGGACGGGGCGGCGATTGCCGTTGACCCGCGGCTGGCGATGAAGACCTATTTCGTTCCGCAAGGCATTTCCGCCGATCTGATCGCCACGGAATACGGCTTTAGCCGTCAGGATGCCGACGCGCTGGCCGTGGAAAGCCAGCGCCGCGCCGCCGCTGCCTGGGCCGACAACCGCTTTGCCCGCTCCATCGTGCCGGTCCGCGACATGAACGGGCTGACGATCCTTGATCGGGACGAATTCATCCGCCCCGACACCACGATGGAGGGTCTCGCGGCGCTGAAGGCCAGCTTCAAGGACATGGGCGAGGTGATGCCCGGTTTCGACAAGGTCGCCTTGATGAAATACCCGCATCTCGAGCGGATCGAGCATATCCACCATGCAGGCAATTCCAGCGGCATCGTCGATGGGGCGGCAGCCGTGCTGATCGGGTCGAAGGAATTCGGCGAGGCGCACGGGTTGAAGCCGCGCGCGCGCATCCGCGCCACGGCCAAGATCGGGACCGATCCCACGATCATGCTGACGGGGCCGGTGCCCGTGACGGAAAAGATCCTGAAGGACAGCGGCATGGCGATTTCGGACATCGACCTGTTCGAAGTGAACGAGGCGTTTGCCTCGGTCGTCTTGCGCTTCATGCAGGCCTTTGACGTGGACGCCGCGAAGGTGAACGTGAACGGCGGCTCCATCGCCATGGGCCATCCGCTTGGCGCGACCGGCGCCATCATCATCGGCACGCTGCTGGACGAGCTGGAGCGCACGGGCAAGGGCACTGGCCTTGCCACGCTGTGCATCGCCTCCGGCATGGGTGCTGCCACCATCATCGAACGCGTCTGAGACGGGCGGGAGGACACAGAAAATGACCGCAGATTTTACCTATGCCGTGGACGCCGATGGCGTGGCCACCATCACCTGGGACGTCGCCCGGAAGTCGATGAACGTGATGAGCCTCGAGGGCTTTGCCCTTCTGGACAGCATGATCGACCGGGCCCTGGCCGATCAGGACGTCAGGGGCGTGATCATCACCAGCGGCAAGAAGGATTTTGCCGGGGGCATGGACCTGAACGTGATCGCCCAGATGCGGGCGGGCGGCGCGCAGGCCATCTTTGACGGTGTGATGCAGATGCACGGCGTGTTGCGCAAGATCGAACGCGCGGGGATGGAACCGAATACGCTCAAAGGCGCCAAGCCCATCGTCGCGGCCCTGCCCGGCACGGCGTTGGGGATCGGGCTGGAACTGCCGCTCTCTTGCCACCGGATCATCGCGGCCGACAATCCGAAGGCCAAGATCGGCCTGCCGGAAATCATGGTCGGCATCTTCCCCGGCGCGGGCGGCACGACGCGGCTTGTGCGCAAGATGGGCGCGATGATGGCGGCGCCCTTCCTGCTGGAAGGCAAGCTTTCGGACCCGAAAGCCGCCAAGGGCGCGGGGATCATCGACGAGGTCGTGGCGCCCGAAGACCTTCTGGCGCGGGCAAAGGAATGGGTGCTGGCCGCCAAAGAGGCCGATCTGGTGAAACCCTGGGATGCCAAGGGCTACAAGATGCCGGGCGGGGCGCCCTATCATCCGGCGGGGTTCCAGACCTTTGTCGGGGCATCCGCCATGGTCCACGGCAAGACGATGGGCGTTTACCCGGCCGCAAAGGCGCTGCTGGCGGCCGTTTATGAAGGCGCGCTGGTGCCCTTCGACGCGGCGCTCCGGATCGAGGCGCGGCATTTCACGTCCGTTCTGATGAACCCGTCCTCGGCGGCGATGATCCGCAGCCTGTTCATCAACAAGGAGGCGCTGGAAAAAGGCGCGGTACGCCCCGCCGTGGCCGATCAGGCGGTGCGCAAGCTGGGCGTGCTGGGTGCGGGCATGATGGGGGCTGGCATCGCCTATGTCAGCGCCAATGCCGGGATCGAGGTGGTGCTGATCGACGCCGCACAAGAGGCGGCCGACCGGGGCAAATCCTATTCCGAGGGCATCCTCGACAAGGGGATGAAGCGCGGCAAGGTCACCGCCGAGAAGAAGGCCGAGGTTCTGGGCCGGATCACCGCCACCACCGATTACGCGGCGCTGGCGGGCTGCGACCTGATCGTGGAGGCGGTGTTCGAGGATCCGAAGGTCAAGGCCGATGTCACCGCGAAGGCCGAGGCGGTGATCCCGCAGGACGCGATCTTTGCCACCAACACCTCGACCCTGCCGATTTCCGATCTGGCCCGCGCCAGCGCGCGCCCCAAACAGTTCATCGGGATTCACTTCTTCAGCCCGGTCGACAAGATGATGCTGGTGGAAATCATCAAGGGCCGCCAGACCGGCGATGTCGCCGTGGCCAAGGCGCTGGATTTCGTGCGCCAGATCCGCAAGACGCCGATCGTGGTGAACGACGCGCGCTTCTTCTATGCCAATCGTTGCATCATCCCCTACATCAACGAAGGCATCCGCATGGTGGCCGAAGGGGTGGAACCGGCGTTGGTGGAAAACGCGGCCAAACTGGTGGGCTTGCCCTTGGGGCCGCTGCAACTGGTCGATGAAACCTCGATCGACCTGGGCGTGAAGATCGCCAAGGCCACGCGGGTGGCCATGGGCGATGCCTATCCGGATGCTGCCGTCGATGCCGTGCTGTTCTGGATGGCCGACGAAGGCCGACTGGGCAAGAAGGCCAATGCCGGTTTCTATGCCTATGACGCGGCGGGCAAGCGGCTGGGTCTGTGGGACGGGCTTGCGGGCAAGTTCCCCGTGGCCGAAGACCAACCGACCCTGACAGAGGTTCAGCACCGCCTGTTGATGGCGCAGGTGCTGGAGGCCGTCCGCGCCCTCGAGGAAGGCGTGCTGACCGACATCCGCGAAGGCGATGTGGGCGCGATCCTTGGCTGGGGCTTTGCACCCTGGTCTGGCGGGCCGTTCTCGTGGCTTGATATCCTGGGCGCAGCCCGCGCGGTGGAGATCTGCGAAGGTCTGGAAGCGGCACACGGCGCGCGGTTCCGTGCCCCCGCGCTTCTGCGCGAAATGGCCGGGAAGGGCGAAACCTTCTATGGCCGCTTCGCGCCGGAAAAACGCGCGGCCTGACCCGCACCTGCATCGTCCTGCGGCAGGGGCCGCAGGGCGGTGCCAAGGTCTTCGGCCATGAGGCAGGCGACCAGAGCACGCGCCTCTGACAGGGGAAGGGTCGGATAGGGCGTGCGATCCGCCCCGCCTTCGGGATCGTGGGCCGTGGCCAGATCGGGCGCGGGCGCCGCGATCAGCGCCCCGCGTCCGGCATAGACGACCTGATCGCGCGGAAACCCCAGCCGCCAGACCGAAAGGCCCGGCTCGGGCCGCGCAAGGCCGATGCCGCGATAGCCTTCCAGCGCCGCAGCAGGGACCAGCGCGAAAGGTTCGCCATGCGCCTCTTCGGCGGCATCGCATTCGATCAGCACATGCTGTTCCGGCAGAAGGCGCAGCGCGCTGCGGTTGCCAAGCGCGGCCACCGGCACGTCAAGCGGCCAGTGCGCGCGCAGGGCGATGGCGGCAGGCAGGCCGGGCAAGGGTTGCGACCACAGTTCGAACAGCGGCACCGGCCCGTCATCGAAGGTCAGCACCAGATCGCCCGGAGACAGCTCTTCAACCGGAACCCAGCCGCGCGGCGTGGCTATGGGTGTGCCCGAAAGGACGCCTTCGGCCACCGCCGGGACGTCCTCATGCCCTAACCTTTTCCACGACCCGACGCCCAAACGCGCCCCCGTACACACCGCAAACCCACATCCCGCCAGTCTGGAACCGCCGGGCACCCGCCCCCGGCTTGCGGGGAAATCGCGGCGAAAAGCGGGGCGCAACTGGGGCCTGAAACGGGCAAACGCGCAGGAAATCCGTGCTATCAGCCGTGCGGACGCGGCCCATCGTCAAAGCGATACCCGAAGCGTTCGATATCCTCGGCGCACAAATCGGCCAGAAGTGCTGCGTCCGCATCGCTGTAGAGAGGCCGCCAGTCCGGGGCGCGGGCGCTTTCGTTCATCCGTGGCAGCGCCGGCAGGCGAAACCCCAGATGGGCCTCGAACGGGGCGATATCGGCGGCAAGATGTTCAAGCCGGACATAGAGCGAGGCGCGTTCGGCGCCCGTCCTGTCGCGCATATAGGCTGCGGCCGGCCAGAGGCGGAAGCCGGTCTGCGTCTGCGGGTGGTTCAGGAAACCGCTGAAATCATGGGACTTCGCAAGGCCGACGGCAGGATGGGCAAAGGATTGCGCGCGCAGCCAGTGGTAATAGCTGACCGCGCGATCCCATGGGTTGCGGACCAGCGCGAGCGTGAAGAAGGTGGCGATCTCGTCTTCGGTGACAAGCCCCGCGATGTCGGCGAGGGTGGAATGCTTCCACAGCCGGCCAGCGGTCTTCACCCCCTTCAGGCGGCCGCGCCGCGCCCGCGCCTTGGGCGTGTCGCCGATCAGGATGTCATCCTTCATCGCGCGTCCTTCCAGTGCGAGGCTCAGCGCCGTGCCCCCGGTCTTGGGGATATGAACGAAGATGAACCGCCGCCCGCGCGAGATGATCATCGGCGCCTGCCCGCCTCAGCCCGCAGGGGGCGGCGTGACCAGATTGGGCGGCGTCCGCCCCGCCGCCCATGCGGTCAGGTTGTCGACCGCCATCAGGCCCATGGCCGTCCGCACCTCAAGCGCCGCCGTCCCCAGATGGGGCAAGAGCGTCACGTTCTCCATGTGCAGAAGCGCCGGCGTGACGCGCGGCTCGAATTCATAGACATCCAGCCCCGCCCCGGCGATCTGCCCCTTCTGCAAGGCCTTAACCAGCGCGGCCTCGTCCACCACGTCGCCGCGTGCGATGTTGACGAAGATCGCGTGCGGCCGCATGTGCGCAAGGGCCTCGGCGTCGATCAGGTGGCGCGTCGCGGGCCCGCCGGGCACCGCCACGACGACCACATCGGCGGCCATTGCCTCGGCCATCGTCACCTGTGTCGCAGGCAGCCCCGGATCGGCCAGCGGCGATCGGTTGTGGAACACCACCTCCATCCCGAAGCCGAAATGCGCGCGCCGCGCGATCGCCTGGCCAATCCGCCCCATGCCGATGATACCGATCCGCTTGCCGGAAACATGCAGGCCCAGCATCTGGGTCGGGTGCCAGCCCTCCCACCGGCCGGACCGCACCAGCCGTTCGCCCTCGCCCGCGCGCCGCGCCGTCATCAGGATCAGCATCAGCGCGATATCCGCCGTTGCGTCAGTCACGGCGCCCGGCGTGTTCGACACCATGATGCCCGCGGCATGGGCGGCGGCCGTGTCGATGTGGTTGTAGCCCACCCCGAAATTCGCCAGAAGCCGCGCGCGCGGGCGCGGGACATCGGCAAAGACCTCGGCCGAAAACAGATCGCCCAGCGTCGGCAGGACCGCATCAAAGCTCAGAAGGGCCTCGCGCAGTTCCAGCGCATCAAGGGGCCGCGTATCTTCGCGCAGGGTCACGTCAAACCCCGCGCGGGCCGCGGCGACGACGGGTTCGGGCAGTGGCCGTGTGATCAGAAGCGTCGGCATCAGAACATCCTCCCGCCATTGGGTACCGCGTGGCCGGGGCCGATCAGCACCACTTCGCCATCGGCATCGGGCAGACCAAGCACCAGAACCTCGGAGACGAACTTGCCGATCTGGCGGGGCGGAAAGTTCACCACCCCCAGAACCTGCCGCCCGACCAGTTCGCCGGGCGTGTAGTGGCGCGTGATCTGGGCCGAGGACCGTTTTTCGCCGATCCCTTCGCCGAAATCGACCCAGAGCTTTATCGCGGGTTTCCGCGCCTCGGGGTAGGGTTCGGCACGGGTAATCGTGCCCACGCGGATATCGACGCGGGCGAAATCGTCATAGGTGATCTGTCCGCCGCCGGTCATTTGCCAAGCTCCCGCCCACGGTCCGCCGCGGCCTTGACCGCCCGGCGCAAAAGCGGGGGAAAGCCGCTGTCGGGGTCCATCAGCACGGCAAGGGCCGCTGCCGTCGTGCCACCGGGCGAGGTGACGTTGATGCGCAGCTGCGCCGCGCTTTCGGGCGCCAGACGGGCCAGTTCCCCTGCCCCCGTCACGGTCGCGCGCGCCAGCCGCATCGCAAGGTCGGCTGGCAGGCCCTCGGACTCGCCCGCGGCGGCCAGCGCCTCGATCAGGTGAAAGACATAGGCCGGGCCCGAGCCGGAAACGGCTGTTACCGCATCCATCTGACCCTCGTGATCCAGCCGGACGACCTGCCCCACCGCCGACAGAAGCGCCTCGGCCAGATCCAGATCGGCCGGGCTGGCATGGGCGTTTCCGATGATCGCGGTGATCCCGCGCCCGACCGCCGCCGGGGTGTTTGGCATCGCCCGGACCAGCCGGATCCCCGCGCCAAGCGCCGCCTCGTAGGTGGCGATCGTGGTGCCCGCCGCAACCGTCAGGTAAAGCGGCCCCGCCCCAAGCGCCTGAAGCGAGGTCAGCGCCGCGCCCATCATCTGCGGCTTGACGGCGATCAGGACGATGGCGGGATCGCGCGGCAGCGCCGCATTCACATGGACGCCGGTGGATTTCACCCAGTCCGAAGGGTTCGGGTCGATCACCCAGACCTTGTCTGACGGCACGCCCCGGGCAAGCCAGCCCTCAAGCATTGCCGAACCCATCTTGCCGCACCCCAGAAGCACCAGGCCGCGCGTCGTCACATCCTGCAAGGTCATCCTCTCCCCCGTTGGTTCGGGGGCAGGTTAGGCGCGCCCGTAGGCCTCTGCAATGGCGACCTTCATCGCATCGGATGGCGTGCGTTCACCCCAGGTCGCCAGCTGGAAGGCCGGATAGAAGCGTTCCGCCGCCATGACCGCGCTTGCGATCAGCCGGTCGATCTGTTCCGGCCCGGCCACCTGGCCGCCCGCAAGGCACAGGCCATAGCGCCAGACCATCAGCTTCTGTTCGGCCCACCAGGTGAACGCGCCGTTCCAGACCAGGTCGTTGCAGCGGTTCAGCACGTCGAAAAGTTCGGACAGGCGGTGTTCGGGCGGCTCCATCTCGAAGGTGCAGATCAGGCGCAAGGTTTCATCCTGCGCCGACCAGGCCAGCGTCAGCGAATATGTCCGCCACTGCCCCTCGACCGCCATGGCGATCTGATCGTCCGTCACCCGGTCGAATTCCCAGTCATGATGTTCGGCAAGGGTCTCGACGATGTCGATCGGATGCATTTCGTCCGTTGACAGGAAATCTTCAGATAGCGACATTGCCCGGCCTCATTATAAGGCTTCTGGCGGGCCACGACCCACAAGAAGCTGGGTGTCTGGCAAGGTACGGCGTATGCCTGACACCGTCCTTACTAAATATGGTGTGCCGAAAGGGGAACCCTGTAAAGGGAATTCTTCTGTGGACAAGTCCAAAAAAACGGCTTCCCTGCATTGAGGGTTTGATTTTCCCTTTTCCGGGCGTGAAACTCTACAGGGGCGCGCGATCGGCGGGATCTTGTTAGGGGATTGCGGCCGTGTCCATGCGGGTGCTGGCTGCGGCCCGGAGTAACGGTGGCAGACGATGACGACGGACGAGGCGCCAGAGCGAAATAACGGACGCATGACCCCGCCCGGCGCCGGGTTCGTCTTTCGTGATTTCGAACGGTCCCGCATCAGCGCCATCCGGGATGCCGTCACAACGCACCCGGTCTTTTATTCGCTGGCATACTTCGCCATCGCCATACTGTGGACTGCGATGGTCACCATCGGTTCGGCCTTCCACGGCGAAAACGGCTTTGCCGTGAACCAGTCGCCCCATATCGCACATTTCATCCTGATTGTCGGGCTTCTGCTCTATCCGGCGCGGCTGCTGTGGGTGCCGGTCTTGGGTTATGTGCTGGCCCATGCCCTGCCCTTCGTCCTGCACGCGGACGAGCGATCGGCCTGGATCGGGATCGAGGCGCTGACGCTGGACAAGATGGCCCGGATCTTTGCCCTGAACCTGATCACCGCGCTGGCGACCGGTGCGGCCTTGCGCGGTTTTTTCGCGACCTTGCGGCGCCGGTTCCGCCCCTACCTGGTGGATTTCCTGACCGCACTGTTCACCCTCGCCGGGTTCATCGGGCTTGGTCTTGTTCTGGTCGCCGTGCTTTACAGCTTCTGCCGGAGCCTTCCGCCCGAGGCGGCCCAGGCGCTCGGGTTTCATGAAAACTATCTGGAATGGTCGATCTATCGCATGATCCGGGGCGGAACGGTGGCGGCCGGATTCATGCTGGCGGTGATCGAGGCGCCTTCGCTGCGCGATCTGGGGCGCGCGCTGGCCCTGTCCATGCTTTTTCCGGCCCTTGCGCTGGTGAATGTCGCAGGCTTCGGCATGTATCCGATGCTGGATGCGGTGGCGCTGGCCTTGCTGATCGCCATGTTCGCGCCGATCCGGATCGCTGCGCTGACGGCGCTTCTGGGGGTGTCCTTCTTTTCCGCCCTCACCGGGCATTTCCTGAACGATACGGTCAGCACCGCGACCGAGGGCGTCTGGCTGGTGCGCTATTCCGTGGCGGGGCTGGTGTTGACGGTGCTGCTGGCGGCCATGCGCAGCCTGCACAATCACGGCCGGCAGCAATTCATCGGGGCGATCCGGCGGCTCAACCGGGTGCGGGACTTCGCCAGCGTGGGGGTCTTTTCGATCAACCTGACAACCGGGCAGATCCGCGCGGACCGGTCCACCCGGCGGATTCTCGGCATCCCGGCGAATGGCCGGGCCGGCACCCTGCTGGACCGTTTCGACGGGGTCGACAGGCAGGATCTGGCGCAGGCCCTGAAGCCCGATCGCGACCGGTCGGCAGTGCTCTTGCTGCGGCTTCGGGCGGCGGATGACGACAGCCCGCGCCCGGTGATCCGGCTGTTCCTGTGGTATGAACGGGCGCCTTCGGGCGAGGCAGTGGCTTATGGGCTGGCCGTCGACGTGACCGTGGAACACGAACAGGAACGCGCGCTGAAGGCGACGCTTGCGGAACTGTCATCGCGCCAGCAACGGCAGGCGCAGATCTTTTCGATCATCAGCCATGAATTGCGCACGCCCGCCTCGCTTCTGTCCATGCTGCTGGAAGAGCTGGAGCGCGACCCCGCGGACGGGCGAACGCGCAAGCAGTTGCGCGACGCGACGGACCAGCTTCTGGGCGTGCTGGCCGACATGCGCCAGACGGTCAACCCGACGCAGAACCTGCCGGTGCGGATCGAGCCCTACAAACCCGCGGAACTGGCGGAATCGCTGCGCACCGCGCTGGCGCCGATGGCGAGGGACGCGGGGATGGCGATCGACCTGTCGCTTGGCCAGGGGGCCGATTTGGCGCGCCTTTGCGACAGCCTGCGGCTGCGACAGGCGTTGTCGAACCTTTTGCGCAACGCCATCCTGCACAGCCGCGGTTCGGTCGTGCGCATCGCCTTCCGGGCCGCCCCGCCGGCAACCGAAGGCGGCGCCCCTCTGACCCTGTGGGAGGTCACCGACAACGGCATCGGCATCCCCGATGCGGATGTGGATCGCCTGTTCGAGGCGTTCGAGCGCGGCGGGTCCGATCCCGGCAAGCGCGTCGACGGATCCGGCCTTGGCCTCTACATCGCCCGCAACTCGATCGAGGTTCTGGGCGGTTCGATCGTGCATTTCCGGCCCGACGAGGGCGGTACGGGTTATCGCATCACGCTGCCAGGCGCGCTGGCAGAGGAAGGGGAAGCCCCCGCGCCGCCCGCCCCTGCCGCCACCGCCACGGTCCATCCCGAGGCGCGCGTCCTTTTGGCCGAGGACAACGCGCTTGTGGCCGAGGTGATGCGCAACCGGCTGCTGCGCTTTGTCGGCACGGTCGAGGTGGTCGGAAACGGCAAGGACGCGCTGGACAGGATCACCGAAGGCGGCATCGACCTGCTGATCACCGATCTGTTCATGCCCGAGATCGACGGCGATGAACTGATCCGCCAGCTTCGGGCGCGCGGGCACAGACTGCCGGTCATCGGGCTGACGGCAGCGGTCGTGGGCGATGATCTGGAAAGGATGCGCGCCGCCGGCGCAACGGTGGTGTTGGCAAAGCCCGTCGACATGGCGCAATTGCGCGATCTGGTCGGCAGGTGCCTTGCCCCTGAAAGGCGCGACGCGGCGGAATGATCGCCGCCACGTTACCGCCCTTCGGCCCGCGCCGGGATCAGCCCTTTTTGGCTTTGCCGGCCAGCGACGCCTCAAGCGCGGCGATGCGCGCCGACAGGGCCTCGTTTTCCTCGCGGGCCTTCTGGGCCATGGCGCGCACGGCATCGAATTCTTCGCGGGTGACGAAATCGCGATCGGCCATCCAGCGGTCGATGAAGCCCTTCATCGCGGTTTCGGCCTCGGTCTTGGCTCCCTGCGCCACGCCCATGGCATTGGTCATCAGTTGCGACATGTCGTCGAAGAACTTGTTGCGGCTCTGCATGGGACGGGCTCCTTCCGGTTGACCCCATATATGGGGCGAAGCCCCCCACACACAAGCCCGTGGGGCCGGTTGACAATGCCGCAGCGCCACAGGACAAGCTTTTTCCAACGGAGACGCCATGGCCTATATCCCCTTTCCAGACATCTCGCCCGATCTGGTTTCGATCGAGGTCGGCGGCATCACCTTCGCGCTGCGCTGGTATGCACTGGCCTATATCGCGGGGCTGATCTGGGGCTGGTGGCTGATCGCGCGGCTGGTGAAGCGCGCGGACCTGTGGGACGGCCCCGCGCCGATGGTGCCCGAACAGGTCGAACGGCTTCTGACCTGGATCATCCTCGGCGTCGTCCTGGGCGGGCGGATCGGCTATGCGCTGTTCTATCAGCCGGGCTATTACGTGCAGAACCCAGGCGAGATCCTGATGGTCTGGCAGGGCGGCATGTCGTTTCACGGGGGCTTTCTGGGCGTCGTGATCGCCGGGGTCTGGTTCTGCCGGCGCGAAGGCGTGCCAATGCTGAAGATGGCCGATCTTCTGGCGGTGGCGGCGCCGATGGGCCTTTTCCTGGGCCGGATCGCCAATTTCATCAATGCCGAGCTTTGGGGCAGGCCTACCACCCTGCCCTGGGGCGTGGCCTTTCCCGGCGAGGCGGCGCAGTTCTGCCCCGGTGTCACGGGCGTCTGCGCCCGTCATCCCAGCCAGCTTTACGAGGCCGCGCTGGAAGGGCTCATCCTTGGCAGCCTGCTGCTTTACCTTGTCTACAGGCGCGGCTGGCTGAAGACGCCGGGGCGCACGGCGGGCCTGTTCGTCGCCGGTTACGGGCTGTCGCGCTTTGTGGTGGAATTCGTCCGCCAGCCCGATCCGCAATTCGTGTCGGACGGCAACCCGCTGGGTCTTGCCTGGCAGGTCGGCGGATGGGGGCTGACGCAGGGACAGGCCCTGTCGATCCCGATGATCGTCGTGGGGCTCTGGCTATGGTCGCGCGGTCGGCGGCGCCAGTCGCGGGCATGACGCCTCTGGCCGATATCCTGATCCGCAGGATCGCGGCGGCAGGGCCGATGACGCTGGCCGATTACATGGCCGAATGCCTGCTGCATCCCGACCACGGCTATTACACCACCCGCCCGCCGTTCGGGGCGAAGGGCGATTTCACCACCGCGCCCGAAATCAGCCAGATGTTCGGCGAACTCATGGGGCTGGCGCTGGCGCAGGCCTGGCTGGATCACGGTGCCCCCGGCCGCTTTACCCTGGCTGAGCCGGGGCCGGGCCGTGGCACGCTGATGGCCGATGTGCTGCGGGCCACGCGGGGGGTGCCGGGCTTTCATCACGCCGCGCAGGTCCTGCTGATCGAGGCCTCGCCCGCGCTCCGGGCCGAACAGGCGCGGACGCTGGCCGCCTGGCCCGTCGCATGGGCCGACAGCCTGACCGACCTGCCCGAACAGCCGCTGTTCCTGGTCGCCAACGAATTCTTCGACGCCCTGCCGATCCGCCAGTTCACCCGGCAGGGCGACGGCTGGGCGGAAACGATGGTGGGTCTGGTCGAAGGCCGGTTGCGCCTTGGCCGGGCCCCCGCCGCCCCCCTGGCCGCCCTGGCGCACAGGCTGGCCGACACGGCCGAGGGCGACATCGTCGAAGTCTGCCCGGCGGCGGCGGCGGCGATGGCCGGGATCGCCGGGCGCATCGCCCGCCACGGGGGGGCCGCGCTGATCACCGATTATGGCGGCTGGCGGTCGCTGGGGGACACGTTCCAGGCGATGGAGGACCACGCCTATGCCGATCCCCTCGCCCGTCCGGGCCGGGCCGACCTGACCGCGCATGTGGATTTCGAGGCCCTCGCCCTTGCGGCCGCGCCCTGCCAGCACGCGATTGCCACCCAGGGCGCCTTTCTGGAACGGCTTGGCATCGCGCAACGGGCGGCGCGTCTGGCGCAATCGCTGCACGGCGCGGCGCTGGAATCCCATCTTGCGGCCACTCGGCGCTTGACCGATCCCGAGGAAATGGGTTCGCTGTTCAAGACACTCGCCCTCTGCCGGGCGGGCGATCCGCTGCCACCGGGTTTTGCATGACGCTTGAAGTTCTGACATCCGACCTTCTGGAAGGGGTTCGCCACGGGTTCTTCACCCGGCGCGGCGGGGCGTCCTCGGGTATCTTCACAGGCCTAAACTGCGGCCCCGGTTCCTCCGACCAGGCCGAGATCGTGTCGATCAACCGCGCCCGCGTGGCCGAGGCCATGGGCGTGCCCGCCGATCATCTGGCCACGCTGCATCAGGTTCATTCGGCGGATGTGGTCCGCGTGACGGGACCGCTGGCCGAACCAAGGCCAAGGGCCGATGCGATGGTCACCGCGACGCCGGGGCTGTGCCTGGGGGTGCTGACGGCCGATTGCCAGCCCGTGCTGTTTTCCGACCGCGAGGGGGGCGTGATCGGCGCGGCCCATGCCGGATGGCGCGGCACGCGGGACGGCGTGCTTGAGGCCACGATTACCGCGATGGAGGATCTGGGCGCACGGCGCGACCGGATCGTGGCCGCGATCGGCCCCACGATCAGCCAGGCCGCCTATGAGGTCGGCCCCGAATTCGTCGAGGGTTTTCTGGACGACGATCCCGAAACCGCGCGCTTCTTCGCCAACGGCCAGGGCGACAGGGCGTTGTTCGACCTGCCGGGCTATGCGCTGTGGCGGATGCGCCGGGCCGGGATCGGCGCGACGGAATGGACCCGCCACTGCACCTACCGCGACCCGCAACGGTTTTTCTCCTATCGCCGGGCCACCCACGCGGGCGAGGTCGACTATGGCCGCCTGATCAGCGTGATCCGGCTTTGACACCCGCCGTTGTCGGCCCGGATTACGGCGAAATCGCCGCCTGATTGCCATATTTCGTGGAAACGCTCGGCCAGACGCGGCCCGCATTGTTTCCGAAATGGCCAATAATCCTTGGATTTGCAGGGAACCCGGCGACTATGGCCCGTGTATGGCCGGTGGACCGCGCGCGGCGGCCTTTCCATGCGATGGCCCCGAAAATTGTTCATCTTGGCCCAACCGCCGCCGCAAACATCCCCGATAACCAAAGCCATCGGGCCGAAGGGCCGTTGATGCGTGTGATATGGGGAATGTCATGAAGAAAGATCGTCGCTGGTTGAAATCCGCCATCGCCACCGCGCAGGACACGCAGCTTGCCCTGCCCTGGTCGCGCGCCACCCGCAGCCGCCCGGCGGCGTTCAAACCCGCGCAGCCGTCGCAGCGCAAAGCCGCCCGCTAAGCGATTCGGGCCGCTTCGGTGGCCTTTCCGGGGCGACATAGGGAAATTCCCGGCGGATTTCCCCCTTACCTTGAGAACAATGCGCCTTGCGATCGGCAGACGGTTTCGCGATCCGCTTCAATACCAACATCCGTTTGACGCTTTGCCCGCTTTCCGCCATCTTTGCCTTGTCTTGGACAGACTTCGGCGGAACGTGAGGTAAGACCCATCCGGGCACCACTCCTCCGGACAGGATTGATGCTCGGTAAGGCGGTCCCGGTGCGAACCTCTGCGCACCACAGGGGGCCGCCTATCTGCATGGTTCGCACGGTCGTCATCCCCTTCCCCCCAACATCTTCTGCGCAGCGCCGCAGGACAAAAGGCCCGCGGGGATACGCGGGCCTTTGCGGTTAACGGGGTGATGTCGCCCTGCCGTCGGCTCAGGCCGACTTTGACAAACGCGCCTCCAGCACGTCGAAAGGAACGCCCGGCTGATCCTTGGCGCAGCGGATCACAAGGCTTGTCTTGACGCTCGCGACATTGGCGGCGGCGGTCAGTTGTTCGGTCAGGAAGCTCTGGAAGGTGGACAGGTCAGGGGCCACGCATTTCAGGATGAAATCGATCTCGCCGTTCAGCATGTGACATTCGCGGACAAGCGGCCAGGCCCGGCAGCGCGCCTCGAAGGCGGAAAGGTCGGCCTCGGCCTGGCTGTGCAGGCGCACCATCGCGAAAACCTGCACCTCGAACCCCAGTTCGCGCGCGTCGATGTCGGCGTGATAGCCCTTGATATATCCGGCCTCTTCCAGGGTGCGCACCCGGCGCAGGCAGGGCGGGGCCGAGATGCCCACCCGCTTGGCCAGTTCCACATTGGTCATGCGGCCGTCTGCCTGAAGCTCCGCCAGGATGTGGCGGTCGATCGGGTCCAATTTCGAAGCGGCCATCTGGCTCTCCCTTTTCGCGGCAGAGTTTACGGCTGCCGCAGCCTCGGCGCAATTATGTTTCAACGCCGCGCAAGAATTTTGCGCATTCCTTACGCAAGTCTTTTCCCCTGCGCAATGGCATCGAGGTCGCGGCCTGCGCTGTCTTGGGGCTTTCCGCCCGCGGACGGGCCGCATATATGGGAACGGACATTTGAAAAGCAAAGACAGAGGGCACCATGGCTGAAACCCGTCACACCCGCGTCCTGATCATCGGTTCCGGCCCCGCCGGCTATACCGCGGCGGTCTACTCCGCCCGCGCGATGCTGAACCCGATCCTTGTGCAGGGCTTGCAGCCGGGCGGGCAGCTGACCATCACGACCGAGGTGGAAAACTGGCCGGGCGACACGCATGTGATGGGGCCCGACCTGATGGTGCGGATGGAGGAACACGCCCGCGCGATGGGGGCCGAGGTGATTTCCGATTACATCTCGTCGCTCGACCTTTCGAAACGCCCCTTCACCGCGCAGGCCGACAGCGGCACGACCTACACCGCCGATGCGGTCATCCTTGCGACGGGCGCACAGGCGAAATGGCTTGGCCTGCCGTCCGAGGAACGGTTCAAGGGCTTTGGCGTTTCGGCCTGCGCGACCTGCGACGGGTTCTTCTATCGCGGGAAAGAGGTCGTGGTGATCGGCGGCGGCAACACCGCAGTGGAAGAGGCGCTGTTCCTGACGAACTTCGCCACCAAGGTCACGCTGATCCACCGCCGCGACAGCCTGCGCGCCGAAAAGATCATGCAGGACCGCCTGTTCAAGAATCCCAAGGTGGAAATCCTGTGGAACCACGCGGTGGACGAGGTTCTGGGCACCGATGAACCGCTGGGTGTGACCGCCGTGCGCGCCCGGCATGTCGAGACAGGCGCCATCACCGATGTGCCCTGCGCGGGCTTTTTCGTGGCGATCGGCCACGCGCCCGCGTCCGAACTGGTCAAGGACCAGCTTGAACTGCATCACGGCGGCTATGTGAAGGTCGAGGCGGGAAGCACCCGCACCTCGATCCCCGGCGTCTTTGCCGCGGGCGACCTGACCGACCATGTCTATCGCCAGGCCGTGACCAGCGCGGGCATGGGCTGCATGGCGGCGCTGGACGCGGAACGCTTCCTCGCCGGCGAGGACTGAGCCCGTGCCACCGGCCGGGACGGCGCTGTCCGGCCGGTTCTGGCGGATCGTTGCCGAACACCGGCTGGACCATGTGCTGGACGGGGCGACCTCGGCCGAGGGGCGGTTTCACCGCGACGGCCAGCGCGCGATCTATCTATCGCCGTCGCCCCGGGATGCCGCCTTTGCCATTGCGCCTTACCTGCGTCCAGGTGATCCGCCGCGGCTGAGCGTGCCGCTTTTTCTGGAACGGGCCCGCCTTGCGGATCTGCGCGACGGGGACACCTGCGCGGCTCTTGGCTTGCGGGGGGATGAAACCGCAATTCCCTGGCTGCCGGAACGGGCGAAGGGCCTGCCCGCCACAACGTGGCGCGCGTCGGACGCCGCACGGGCGACGGACCACGACGGGATCATCTATGCCGCCCGCAGCGCCCCCGAACGTTGGCATCTGGTGCTGTTCCGCTGGAACATGCCCGGCGCGCCGGAGTTGCGCCGCGACGGCGCGCCCTTGCCTTTCGTACCCGCGCCCTGATGGCGGCGCCCGGATAGCGCGCCCCGTTGCGGAATTGGCACATTTCCGCCCAAGACGACGCCCCCCCTTTTCCCGGCGGGTGAAATCTGCGATGTGTTCACGCGTGAACACATTCAGAGTCGTCGATGTCCGCGCCTGATGCCCGCCTCAACCTGCCCGAGGAAGACCAGATCTTCCGGCTTCTGCGCCAGCTTGATCTGGCGCCGGAGGCGTCGCAGCGTGCGACGGCGCAGGCCATCGGGGTATCTCTTGGCCACCTGAACGCCCTGTTGCGTGCGGTGACCGAGGCGGGCTTCGTGAAGGTCGGCGACCGGGCCGGCCCCGACCGGCGGCAGCGCTTCGCCTATGTGCTCACCCCCACCGGCGCCGCCGAAAAGGCGCGCCTGACCGACCGGTTCCTCGCCCGGAAACTTGCCGAATACGACGCGTTGCACGCCGAATTGACCGGCACCACCAGCGGGCTTCGTCCCCTAACGCATAGGACAAACATCGTGCAGAACAACCTTGCCCCGATCCCCGAACTTTATGTCTCGTACGACTCCGCCCAGAAACTGAAGCATGACGCGGGCAACCTGCTGTCCTGGGACCTGACCGCGCGGCAGGTCTGCGATCTGGAACTCCTGATGAACGGCGGGTTCTACCCTCTGAAGGGCTTCCTGACCGAAGCCGACTATGACGGTGTCGTGGAAAACATGCGCACCGCCGACGGCACGCTGTGGCCGATCCCGATCACGCTGGACGTGAACCAGGCCTTTGCCGACAAGGTGGAACCGGGCACAGACATCGCCCTTCGCGACGCCGAGGGCGTGATCCTCGCAATCCTTTCGGTCACCGACAAATGGGTGCCGAACAAGGCGCGCGAGGCGGAAAAGGTGTTCGGCGCCGATGATCTGGCCCATCCGGCGGTGAACTACCTGCACAATGTCGCGGGCCCCGTCTATCTGGGCGGCCCGATCACCGGCATCCAGCAGCCCGTGCATTATGACTTCAAGGCCCGCCGCGACACGCCGAACGAACTGCGCGCCTTCTTCCGCAAGGTCGGCTGGAACAAGGTCGTGGCCTTCCAGACCCGCAACCCGCTGCACCGCGCGCACCAGGAACTGACCTTCCGCGCCGCCCGCGAGGCGCAGGCGAACCTGCTGATCCATCCGGTCGTCGGCATGACCAAGCCGGGCGACGTGGACCACTTCACCCGCGTCCGCTGCTATGAGGCGGTGCTGGACAAGTATCCGGCCTCGACCACCTCGATGAGCCTTCTGAACCTTGCGATGCGCATGGCCGGCCCGCGCGAGGCGGTCTGGCACGGCATCATCCGCAAGAACCACGGCTGCACCCATTTCATCGTCGGTCGCGATCACGCCGGCCCCGGCAAGAACAGCCAGGGCAAGGATTTCTATGGCCCCTATGACGCCCAGGAGCTGTTCCAGAAGCACCAGGCCGAGATCGGGATCGAAATGGTGGACTTCAAGCACATGGTCTATGTGCAGGAGAAAGCCCAGTACTATCCCGCGAACGAAGTGCCCGAGGGCACGACCGTTCTGGACATTTCGGGCACCGAACTGCGCCGCCGTCTGCGTGAAGGGCTGGAAATTCCGGAATGGTTCAGCTTCCCCGAGGTGGTGACGCAGCTGCGCCGCACCTCGCCCCCGCGCGACAAGCAGGGCTTTACCGTCTTCTTCACCGGGCTTTCGGGTTCGGGCAAGTCGACGATCGCCAACGCGCTGATGGTCAAGCTGATGGAAATGGGCGGCCGCCCGGTGACGCTTCTGGATGGCGATGTCGTGCGCAAGCACCTGTCGTCGGAACTGGGCTTTTCCAAGGAACACCGCGACATCAACATCAAGCGGATCGGCTATGTCGCGTCCGAGATCACCAAGAACGGCGGCATCGCGATCTGTGCGCCGATCGCGCCCTACACCGCGACCCGCCGTGCCGTGCGCGAGATGATCGAGGCCTATGGCGCCTTTATCGAAGTGCATGTCGCGACCTCGGTCGAGGAATGCGAACGCCGCGACCGCAAGGGGCTTTACAAGCTGGCACGCGAGGGCAAGATCAAGGAATTCACCGGCATTTCCGACCCCTATGAAGTGCCCGAGAACCCCGAACTGCGCGTCGAGACGGAAAATGTCGACGTCGACAACTGCGCCCATCAGGTGATCCTGAAGCTGGAATCGATGGGCCTGATCAAGGCGTGACCTGCGCCTGAACCGGAACGCGAAACGCCGCCCCACGGGGCGGCGTTTTTCGTTTGCGTCCGGCGTATCCGGCGGGATGAGCGGTCAGTGAACGTTCACCTTAGTGCACGTTTACCGGCGCCAGATCGTTCTGCCGGGCCAGCGCGAAGGCAAGCCTGCGGTCGCGCACCAGCGCCAGCCGTTCACCTTCGGCGGTGTGCACGGCATAAAGCGTATCCAGCCCCATCGCCTGCTGGCGGATCTCTTCCGGCAGGTCCGCCACGGCAACGGGGCGGACATAGACGATGCGCTCGCCCTCTTCGGGGAAACCTTCGAATTTCACATCCATTCTGCGCCTCCTTCTGTTCAGCGTCCAATGTCCTTGGGCCTTGCCGGCCGGGCGGAACCGATCTTGATGGTCTGCACGACCGTTTCCGGCACCACCCGCCGCAGGTCGATGTGTAAAAGCCCGTTTTCCATGCTGGCCCCCGCCACCTCGACCCCGTCGGCCAGGACAAAGGCCTTCTGGAAGGCGCGCGCGGCAATGCCCCTATGCAGGAAGACGCGATCCTGATCATCCTCGCCCTGACGACCGCGGATCACCAGTTGCCGATCCTCGACGGTGATCGACAGGTCATCCTCGCGGAACCCGGCGACGGCCAGGCTGATCCGGTAATCATTTTCGCTGACCGCCTCGATGTTGAAGGGCGGATAGCCATCCCCCCCGGCTTTCGCCGTCCGCTCCACCAGCCGCTCCAGCCGGTCGAAGCCCAGAAGATAGGGGTGGGACCCAAAGCTCAGTTTTGTCATCGGACATGCCCTTGGAAAAGCGACAGTTCGGTTCGCGAGGCCCCGCACGGGCACCTGCCCCCTGAATATGGGGCGGCGGCGGGCGGCCTGCAAGGCCCCGACTTGTTTCGCAGATTTCTTCCGGGAATCACCCGGTTCGGCTATACTGGCCCGAACGAACGAAACGACTCAGGCAATGAGCCCACCATGAACGCGTCGATGGAACTCAACCTCGAAGAGATGCTGCGGATCAAGCTCGAGGTGCTCAGGCGCGAACATCGCGATCTTGACGCCGCGATCCACGCGCTTGAGGAAACCGGGCGACCCGATCAGTTGACCCTTCGGCGGCTGAAGAAGCAAAAGCTTGCGCTGAAGGACCAGATCGTGAAGATCGAGGATCAGCTGATCCCCGACATCATCGCCTGAAGTCCCTGCACGGGCGTTTTCCGCCACAGGGGTGGACGCATTTCCGCGCCAGCACCGCCGCACCGCTTGCCCCCGACCGCCAAGCCGCTATAGAGGCGCCATCCCATAGCGAAAGGGACGGACGCGATGGCCATAGAAGTCGGGATCATCATGGGCAGCCAGTCGGACTGGGCCACGATGAAGGAAGCCGCCGCCATTCTGGATGAACTCGCCATCCCCTACGAGGCGAAGATCGTCAGCGCGCATCGCACGCCCGACCGGCTGTGGGATTATGGCAAGACCGCCGTTTCGCGCGGCTTGAAGGTGATCATCGCGGGCGCGGGCGGGGCGGCGCATCTGCCGGGCATGATGGCGTCAAAGACCCGTGTGCCGGTGATTGGCGTTCCGGTGCAGACAAAGGCGCTGTCGGGTGTCGACAGCCTTTATTCGATCCTCCAGATGCCCAAGGGCTTTCCGGTCGCGACGATGGCGATCGGGGCGGCGGGGGCCGCCAATGCCGGGCTGATGGCGGCGGGCATCCTTGCCGTCAGCGACCCGGCGGTGGCCGAGCGGCTGGATGCATGGCGCGCAGCGCTGTCCGCCTCCATCCCAGAGGAGCCTTCGGATGACTGAGCCTTTGCAGACCGGCGCCGTGATCGGAATTCTGGGTGGCGGCCAGCTGGGCCGGATGCTTTCGGTCGCCGCGAGCCGCCTTGGCTTTCGCAGCCATATCTACGAACCCGCCGCCAATCCGCCCGCAGGCCAGGTCGCCGACCGGGTGACGACCGCGCCCTATGAGGATGCAGACGCCCTGCGCGCCTTTGCCGAAAGCGTCGATGTCATCACCTATGAATTCGAGAACATCCCGACCGACGCGCTTGACCTGCTGGAATCGCTGCGCCCGATCCGCCCGAACCGCCGCGCGCTGGCGGTCAGCCAGGACCGGCTGCTGGAAAAGGATTTCCTGACCGGGCTTGGCCTGAACTGCGCGCCCTATGCGGCGGTGACCTCGCAGGCCGACCTGACCGCCGCGCTCACGCGGATCGGCACGCCCGCGATCCTGAAGACCACGCGCCTTGGCTATGACGGCAAGGGGCAGGCGCGGATCCGGTCGCTGGCCGATGCGCCGGCGGCCTTCGCCGCGATGCAGGGCGCCGCCGCCGTTCTGGAAGGCTTCGTGGATTTCAGCCACGAGGTTTCGGTGATCGCCGCGCGCGGCCTTGACGGGTCGGTCGCGGCCTTCGATCCGGGCGAGAACGTCCACAAGGATGGCATCCTGTCCACAACCACCGTGCCCGCCCGGCTGTCCGCCGGCCAGCGCAGCGATGCGGTGCTGATCGCGGCGCGCATCCTGAACGCGCTGGATTATGTCGGCGTCATGGGAGTCGAGCTGTTCGTGACACCTGCGGGCCTGATCGTGAACGAAATCGCCCCGCGCGTCCACAACTCGGGCCACTGGACGCAGCAGGGCTGCGCGGTCGACCAGTTCGAACAGCATATCCGCGCCGTGGCGGGCTGGGCGCTTGGCGATGGCAGCCGCTACGCCGATGTGGTGATGGAAAACCTGATCGGCGACGACGTGGACCGCATCCCACAGATCGCGCGGGAACGCGGCGCCTCGATCCATCTTTATGGCAAGGCCGAGGCCCGTCCGGGCCGAAAGATGGGACATGTGAACCGGATCGTGACGCGCGGCTAGGGCGCGCCGCGATCCTGCCCCCCATTCTGCCCCCCAATCTGCCCCAACGCGCGCTCTGCGCCTTCGGTCAGCGTCATGGCAGGGTCGAACCGCCCCTCGGCCAGGAAGTTCAGCACTTCGCCGATCACCACCGGGTTCATCATCATGAAGGTATGCGTGACCGGCAGGGTGATGTGATCGGTCATCCCGGCCACGCGGGTGCTTTCCACCGAAACCTTGCCGTCATCCGGCCCTTCGATGATGGTCGAATAGATCGGCGACAGCGACCGGTTCCCCGCGATCACCCCCAGTTCATAATCCGGAAGCGGCAGCGCCAGCGGCACCGACCCGGCCCCGGTGCCCAGTTGCAGCCCGGCCGGGCCGTTGATCCATTCGAAGGCGCCAATCTGCCCGAAGGCATCGACGATTTCTGATCCCTTGTTCGGCGGCGCCAGCATGACGACACGGCCCAGGTTCGGGGGCCGGTTGTCCTTGAGCCAGAACCGGGCAAGAATGCCGCCCATCGAATGGGTGACGAGATGCACCCGCGCGGCCCCCTCGCAGGCGGCGATGGCCGGGCCGACATGATCGCGCGCCAGATCACGGATCGGGGCGGACGTCGACGGATAGCCCTGATTGACGACGCGGTAGCCATTCGCTTCCAGCGCGGCTTGCATCGGCAAGAGGCTGTCTTCGGTGCGCGCCAGCCCGTGCAGAAGCACGACGCATTCCCCTGCCAGCGCGGGCAGCGGCAGGGCCAGAAGGACAAAGGGAAACAGGAACCGTTTCATGGGCGCAAGAATAGGCCCGCCCATCCGAGGATGCGAGGGGGCATTTACATTTGCGCCGCCGCGTCACAGCTTGCGGACATGAAATGGAAGACACCCCGGCTCGCCGTGCGGGCTCTGATCCTGCGGGAAAACCGGCTCTTGCTGGTGAACGCCTACAAGGCGGGGCTTTCGGATATCTGGTGCGCGCCCGGCGGGGGCGCCGATCCCGGTACCAGCCTGCCCGAAAACTTGATCCGCGAGGTGCACGAGGAAACCGGCCTGACCGTGGCCGTGGGCAGCCCCGCGCTTGTCAATGAATTCCACGACCCGGACACGGGCTTTCACCAGGTCGACATCTACTTTCGCTGCACGCTTGTTTCCGGCACGCTGGACGACAGCTGGCAGGACCCGGAGGGTATCGTCAGCCAGCGGCGCTTTGTGACGCGGGACGAGATGGCAGCACTGCGTTTCAAGCCCGACAGCCTGCCCGCTGCTGCCTGGGATACCGACGGCATCCTTTACGACCCGCTCGAGGTGATCCTGCGATGAGCCGGGCCTTCGTCAAGGAAGATACCAACGCGCCGCCCGATCTGCCCGACCTGCCGATCAGCCCGCATCCGAACTTTGTCACCCCCCGCGGGCTTGCGTTGCTGCAATCGGCGCTGGCCGCCCGGCAGGCCGATCTTGCCGCGCTGCGGGCGCGAGCCGACCGGCTGGACAAGCTGCCCGAGGCGGCGGCGGAACGCGACATCCGCTATCTTTCGGCACGCCTTGCCAGCGCGATCGCGGTCGATCCCGCACAGCACGACGGATCGGAAGTGGCCTTCGGCCTGTTGGTAACTGTCGCCGACGAGGACGGGGACGAGACGACCTATCAGATCACCGGCGAGGATGAGGCCGACCCCGCACAGGGACGCATCGCGCCGCAATCCCCGCTGGCCCGCGCGCTGATCGGCGCGGCGATCGGTGATACCGTGACCTGGAGGCGCCCTTCCGGCGCCGTCATCCTTGAGGTGATCCGCATTGAACAGCCCACAGACCCGGCCGATGATCCGCGCGCTTGACGCCAGGGCCGATACCGCCCTTGTCGCCGCCTTCTTCCGCGACGCGCCCGACTATTGGATCCTCGCCGAAGGCGGGTGCGACCCCGACCGGCAGGCCGCAGAATTCTTCACCGACGCGCCCCCCGGCTGCGATCCGGCGGCCTCGCACCGGCTGGGCCTCTTTCAGGACGGGCGGCTTTCCGGCGTGGCCGAATTGTCCTTCGGCTTTCCGCAGGCGGGCGACGGATTTCTGGGGCTGATGATCCTTGGCCCCTGGGCGCAGGGCGCGGGCCACGGCGCCGCCTTTCTGGCCGAGGTCGAGGCACGCGCGCGCGCGGCGGGGTGCCCCGCGCTGTTTCTTGCCGTGCTTGAGGCCAATCCGCGCGGCCGCGCCTTCTGGGAACGCGAGGGGTTTCGGGCGACCGGGATCAGCCGCCAGGACGATGCCACCGGACATCGGATTCACCGCCTGGTCAAGCCGCTCTGACGGGCGGGCAGGCTGGCCCAGGCCACACCCCCCAAGACCAGCGCCGAAGCAAGAGCGAAGCGCCAGCCGACGCCTTCGCCGATCAGCGCAGCACCCCCCGCCGCCGCGATCACCGGCACCGTCAGTTGCGCCACCGCGCCCCGTCCCGCCCCCAGTTGCGGCAGCACCGCATACCACAGCGCGTAGCCCATCCCCGAGGTCACGGCGCCCGACAGGACCGCCAGCACGATGCCGCGCGCGGACGCGGGCACCGCCTCCGCCGCCTCGGGCAACAGCGCCAGCGCCGTCAGGGCCACCGGCACCGCCAGCACGAAATTCGCCGCCGTCGCCGCCAGCGCATCGCCCGCGCGCCGCCCGGCCAGCGAATAAAAGCCCCAGCCCACACCGGCCAGCGCCATCATGCCCGCCGCCATCACCGGCACCGCGCCCTGCCCCGGCGCCAGCAGCAGCACGAGGCCCCCAAAGGCCAGCCCCGCGCCCACCCAGCGGCGGGGCGGCACATCCTCGCGCAGCCAGAGCGCGCCCAGAAACATCGTGACCTGAACCGCGCCGAACAGGATCAGCGCGCCGGTGCCCGCATCCAGCGCCGCATAGGCCAGCGAGAACCCGAAAAGATAGACCAATAGCCCCGCCACCCCGGCGCCCCGCCCGGCCCATCCGGCCCAGACCACCCCGCCCGACCGAGCCCGCCGGAACGCGACCAGCAGGGCCAGCATCCCCGCCCCGGCCACCACCCGCCAGACCGCAAAAGCCATCGGGTCGATCGCCCCCCCGGCCACCGCCATCCGGTTGAGGACAGAGTTTCCGGCAAAGGCCAGCATCGCAAGGGCGGTCACAAGGAACAGGCGCATGGGCCGCGACCCTAACGCAACCCCGGCAAAAGGAAAGCCCGTCGTGCGTCAACCGCTGCTTGGCACCATCAGCCAGGGAACCTCATGCACCGACGGCTGGCCATTATACATGATCAACTGGCGCGTGCCGGTGCCGTCCGGTTTTGTCAGGGTTGCCTGCCGGAAGGTTTCGGTCGTGCCTTGCGGGCCGACGGGGCGCCCCTTCTGATCGGTCGATGTGCGTGTGACGCTGACCCGGACATCGAAGGTGCGGTCGTGAAGGGGCGTGGGGCCATCGGTCGAGTAGCGCGTGATCGTCCTGACAAAGACCGCGTCGCGCCCGTCACTGGTTTGCGTCACGGTGTGGACTTCGCACATCGGCGTCCCCTCGATCTCGACCGTGCCAGCCTCGGCATCCAGCACAAGGCTAACCTCATCGGCCTCGTAGACCTCAAGCTGCGCCCCCGTGGCGGCGTTGAACCGGGCCAGTTCACGGGCTTTGGCCGCATCATCCAGAGCCCCCTTCCACATGCCGGGCACAAGATCGGGCACAAGATCGGGCGCGGACTGCGCTTCGGTTGTGTCGGCTGGCGCAGCCTCGGTCGTCGAGGCACCTGTCTGACCTGCGGCCAGCAGCGCGGCCATTTCGTCGCGAACCGCCCTGTCCCATAGCAGCAGCGCGCGCGCCAGTTGTTCGGTATCGGCCCTATCGGACAGGATTCCGACAAGCCGGGCGTCAAGCAGATCATCACGTCGAATCGCCACGACCGACAAGCCGGAGATGGTCGCCATGTCCTGAACGTATCCGTCCAGGGCCAGAATGTCCGGCACCAAGACGAGGTCGCGGTTGTTCAAGAGCAGTTCGATGACCTCGCGGTCCTCGGCTGAAAGCTCGGCCGGATCGGACGCCATTGCGGAAGATGGCGCCAGATGGCACAGGCCGGCCAGCAGAAAAAGGCACAAGAAACGCTGAAGTGGGAACATCTTCGCCTCCGTATTGCTGCAACCCGGCCATTCTAGCCAGCCGCAGGGACGGAGCGTTGATTTGCATCAGGCCCGCCTGATGGCGGACAAAGAAAAGGGCGCCCGAAGGCGCCCTTTCCCAATCCGTGACCGGATGGATCAGAAGTCCATCCCGCCCATGCCGCCACCGGGCATCGCCGGGGCCGCGCCTTCCTTGGCGGGCTTGTCGGCGATCATCGCTTCGGTGGTGATCAGAAGCGAGGCGACCGAGGCCGCATCTTCCAGCGCGGTGCGGGTCACCTTGGCCGGGTCGATCACGCCGAACTTGAACATGTCGCCATATTCTTCGGTCTGGGCGTTGAAGCCAAAGTTCTTGTCCGAGGATTCGCGGATCTTGCCCGCGACCACGGCACCGTCGACACCGGCGTTTTCGGCGATCTGGCGCAGCGGGGCTTCCAGCGCGCGGCGAACGATGGCGATGCCCGCGTCCTGATCGCTGTTGGCGCCCTTGACGGCGTCCAGCGACTTGCCGGCCTGAACCAGTGCCACGCCGCCACCGACGACGATGCCTTCCTGAACGGCCGCGCGGGTCGCGTTCAGGGCGTCATCGACGCGGTCCTTACGCTCTTTCACTTCGATCTCGGTCGAGCCGCCGACACGGATCACCGCCACACCGCCGGCGAGCTTCGCCACGCGTTCCTGCAGCTTTTCACGGTCGTAGTCGGACGAGGTTTCCTCGATCTGGGTGCGGATCTGGGCCACGCGGGCTTCGATTTCCGCCTTGTCGCCGGCGCCGTCAACGATCGTGGTGTTGTCCTTGTTGATCGACACCTTCTTGGCACGGCCGAGCATGTCGATGGTGACATTCTCCAGCTTCATGCCCAGGTCGTCCGAGATCACCTGGCCGCCGGTCAGGATCGCGATGTCCTGCAGCATGGCCTTGCGGCGATCCCCGAAGCCCGGCGCCTTGACGGCGGCGATCTTCAGGCCGCCACGCAGCTTGTTGACCACGAGGGTGGCCAGCGCTTCGCCTTCCACGTCTTCGGCCACGATGATCAGCGGCTTCTGCGACTGGATCACGGCTTCCAGCAGCGGGACCATCGGCTGCAGCGACGACAGTTTCTTTTCGTGCAGCAGGATCAGCGCGTCTTCGAGTTCCGCGACCATCTTGTCGGCGTTGGTCACGAAGTAGGGCGACAGGTAGCCGCGGTCGAACTGCATGCCTTCGACGACTTCAACCTCGGTGTCCATGCCCTTGTTTTCTTCGACGGTGATGACACCCTCGTTGCCGACCTTCTGCATCGCGTCGGCGATGAAGCGGCCGATTTGGACTTCGCCGTTGGCCGAAATGGTGCCGACCTGGGCCACTTCGTCGCTGTCCTTGACCGGACGGGCGGCGGCCTTGATCTCGTCCACGACCTTGGCGGTCGCGAGGTCGATGCCGCGCTTGAGGTCCATCGGGTTCATGCCGGCGGCGACGGCCTTCAGGCCTTCCTTGATGATCGCCTGGGCCAGAACGGTGGCGGTGGTGGTGCCGTCGCCAGCCTCGTCATTGGTGCGCGAGGCGACTTCCTTTACCATCTGCGCGCCCATGTTCTCGAACTTGTCCTGCAGTTCGATTTCCTTGGCGACAGACACACCGTCCTTGGTGATGCGCGGGGCGCCGAACGATTTCTCGATCACCACGTTGCGGCCTTTCGGGCCCAGGGTGACCTTCACCGCATCGGCGAGGATGTTGACGCCACGCAGCATACGATCGCGGGCATCGGTATCGAATTTGACGTCCTTGGCAGCCATTGTGCTTGCTCCAGTTGTCTGAATTTCAGGGGTTTCGCGCGGTCAGCCGCGCGGGATCGGAAAGGGCGATCTCAGGAGATGATCCCGAGGATGTCGCTTTCCTTCATGATCAGCAGTTCTTCGCCGTTCAGCGACACTTCGGTGCCCGACCACTTGCCGAACAGAACGCGGTCACCCGCCTTCACCGACATCGCGATCAGTTCGCCCGAATCCTTGCGCGCGCCTTCGCCGCAGGCCACCACTTCGCCCTCGGCGGGCTTTTCCTTGGCGGTGTCGGGGATGATCAGGCCGCCCTTGGTCTTTTCGTCGCTCTGGACGCGACGGACCAGCACACGGTCATGCAGCGGTTTGAAAGCCATCTGGTAACACTCCCATGGGTATCCAGGTTGAATTCTGTTATCACTCACAGGGTGCGAGTGCTAACGGCGGAGAAGTAGGCAAACTGTCAGCGCCTGTCAACGCCCGATCTGCGAAAAAATCGGTCGTGACCGATGCCCCCTTGGCCATCCGGCCGATCCGTGCCACCTTTTCGGAAAACCGAGGTAAGGCGCGATGATCCGGATCTGCCTGTCTGTCCTTCTTTCCGTTTTCCTGATGTTTTCAGGGGGTTCCGCGGTGCTGGCGCAATGCGAGGGGCGTGACCTTCTGGCCGGACTTGGCGCCGAGAAGGCGGCGGCGCTTGAGGCGGCGACCGCCGCGCAGCCCTTTGCCGCGGGGAACCTCTGGCAGGCGACGCGCGGGGATCAACGCCTGACGATTCTGGGCACCTATCACCTGGCCGATCCGCGCCACGCCGCGACAATGGACCGTGTCGCACCGATGATCGACGCCGCCGCCACCGTGCTGGTCGAGGCCGGACCCGAGGAAGAACGGCTGTTGATGAAGGCGATGGCGGAACGGCCCGACCTGCTGTTCCTGTCCGAGGGCGGTTCGCTGATCGAACGGCTTCCTGCCGAGGACTGGGCCATGATCTCGGCCGCGATGCAGGCGCGCGGCCTGCCGTCGATCATGGCCGCGCGAATGCAGCCCTGGTATCTGTCGATGATGCTGGCGATGCCGCCGTGCGCCATGGGCGAAATGACGGCGCGCAACGGGCTTGACCAGCTGGTGATGGACCGCGCCAAGGGGAACGACACGCCGGTGCGGGCGCTGGAACCCTATGACACGATCTTCGGACTGTTCGCCACGATGAGCTTCGAGGACCAGATGGAGATGATCCGCGCCACGCTGGCCTATGATGCGCAAGGCATGGCCGAAGACATCCAGGAAACCCTTCTTCAGGCCTATTTCCGGGGCGAGGCGCGCCGGATGTGGGAATTCCTGCGGATCGAAAGCGCCACCCTGCCCGGCTATGACGCGGCCCGCGCCGATGCGGAATTCGCGCAGTTCGAAGAGGTGCTGATGAACGCCCGGAACCGGGCATGGATCCCGGTGATCGAGGCGGCGGCGGTCGAGGGGCCGGTCTTTGTCGCCTTCGGCGCGCTGCACCTTGCCGGGCGCGAGGGCGTGTTGAACCTGCTGGAACAGGCCGGCTATACGGTCGAACAGCTTCCCCTTTGACGCGGCTGTTGCTGCGGCGCAGCATTCGACGCCCGACGCCGGTCCGCCCGCGTGACATTGGCGCGCGCCTTGCCTATAAGGCGCGCCAAATCACATCTGACGAACGGACCCGACCATGATCAAGGTTTTCGGCCACAAGGCCCCCGACACCGATTCCACCGGCTCGCCCATCATCTGGGCCTGGTACCTGTCCGAAGTGCAGGGCACCCCGGCCAAGCCCGTGCTGCTGGGTGAACCCAACACCGAAGCCGCCTTCGTGCTGCGTCACTGGGGCCTCGACAAGCCCGAGATCATTTCGGACGTGACCGCCGATGACACCGTGGTGATCGTCGACACAAACAACCCGGCCGAACTGCCGCCGTCGGTCAACGATGCCAAGATCGTCGGCATCATCGACCACCACATGCTGGTGGGCGGGATCAAGACGAAGAACCCGATCGACATCACCATCCGCCCGCTGGCCTGCACCGCCACGATCATGCACGACCTGATGGGCGATGCCCTGGCCCGCGCGCCCAAGGGCGTCAAGGGCGCCATGCTGTCCTGCATCCTTTCGGACACGCTGGAATTCCGGTCGCCCACCACCACTGCCCATGACCGCGCCGTCGCCGAAAAGCTGGCCGCCGATCTGGGCGTCGATCTGGGCGATCTGGCGACCAAGATGTTCGAGGCGAAATCCGATGTCTCGGCCTTTTCGGATGCCGAACTGCTGCGGATGGATTCCAAGGAATACAACGTCGCCGGCAAGGAACTGCGCGTCAGCGTTCTGGAAACCACCGCGCCCAAGCTGATCCTTGACCGGAAAGACAGCCTGATGGCCTCGATGGTCGAAGTGGCGAAAGAGGACGGCGCCGACCAGGTGCTGCTGTTCGTCGTCGACATCCTGAAGGAAGAAGCCACCCTTCTGGTGCCGAACGATCTGGTTCGCCAGATGGCCGAAGCCTCGTTCGGGGCGAAGGCCACGGGCGACACGGTTGTCCTGCCCGGCATCATGAGCCGCAAGAAGCAGATCATCCCGGCGCTGAAGCTCTGATCCCGCGCGGATCGGTCCGGATCATTCAGGAAGGGCCGGGGCATTCCCCGGCCCTTTTTCGTGGAACCCGGCCACGCGGCCCGTCGTTTCGACCCTATGGCCCGCCCGCGCCCTGCGGTATGAAGGGCCGCAACATCAGGAAGGACGACCACCATGACCCAGATCATCGCCTCGCTCGCCTCGATCCAGGGCCGTTACCGCGCGGTGCTGTGCGATCTCTGGGGTTGCCTGCACAACGGCGTTGCGGCCTTCCCCGAGGCCGTCGCGGCCCTCAGGGGCTTTCGTGCGACGGGCGGCAAGGTGATCCTTCTGACCAACGCGCCACGCCCCAAGCCGCCGGTGGTGGCGCAGCTTGACCGGCTGGGCGTGCCGCGCGACGCCTGGGACGAGGTGGTGACATCGGGCGATGCGGCGCAATACGCGCTTCTGACCGGGGCAGTGGGGCGCCGGGTCTATCACCTTGGCCCCGAAAAGGACCTGACGTTCTTCACCGAATTCGCCGATGACCTTCAGGCGATCCGCGCCAGTGAACCGCCGATCGACCGCGTGCCGCTGGACCAGGCCGAAGGCATCGTCTGCACCGGGCTGTTCGACGACCTGACCGAAACACCCGACGATTACCGCGCGACACTGCTTTTCGCCAAGACCAAGGGGCTGAAGATGCTCTGCGCAAACCCCGACATCATGGTCGATCTGGGGGAAAAGCGCATCTTCTGTGCCGGCGCCCTTGCACAGGCCTATGAAGAGATGGGGGGCGAGGCGCTGTATTTCGGCAAGCCGCATCCGCCGATCTACGATCTGGCCCGGCGCCGTCTGGCCGCGATGGCGGGCGTGCTGCCCGATGACGAGATCCTGTGCATCGGCGATGGCATCGGCACCGACATCCGCGGCGGTCAGGGCGAAGGGCTGGATACGCTGTTCGTGACCGGCGGGCTGGCCGCGGGCCTTTTCGGGCCCGATGCGCCCCCCGACGCGCAGCTGCTGGAGGCATGGCTGGCAGAACAGGGCCAGAACCCCACCTTCACCGCCCCCTCGCTGCGCTGATTGCCCCCGCAACAATATTGCGACTTTTGTCGCATCGGCGTTAAAAAATTACCTTCCCGATTGCGCTGCAACGCAGCATGCGCTATGCTGCATGGCAGTATCGGCAAGGGATTCGCAGGATGCTCGACAATATGCCCCGTGGCACGATCTGCATCGAAGACATTGAAATCGGCATGACACGCAGCTTGCGGAAAACCGTGACCAGCCGCGACATCGAACTGTTCGCCGAGGTATCGACCGACCGAAACCCGGTTCACCTTGACGACGATTATGCCAAGGACACGATCTTTGAAGGGCGCATCGCCCACGGGATGCTGACGGCGGGGTTGATTTCGGCCGTGATCGGCGAACAGCTTCCGGGTCATGGCACCGTCTATCTGGGCCAGAGCCTGAAATTCATGGCCCCTGTCCGCCCCGGCGACACGGTCCATGCCGAGGTCAAGGTGACGGCGATCGACCACGCGCGCCGCCGTGTCACCCTTGAAACCCACTGCGCCGTGGGTAATACGGTTGTCCTGAAGGGCGAGGCGCTGGTTCTGGCGCCCAGCCGGAAGTTCGACTGAAGGCGCGGGCGCCGACGCGTTCCCGCCCGACCAAGACCGGGGACGCATGCAGGTTTACCATCACTGGCAAGGGCTGGCGGCCGATGCGCGCGGGGCATCCGTGGCCATGGGCAATTTCGATGGCGTCCATCTTGGCCACCTGTCGGTGATTGACCGTGCCCGCGGGCGCGGCCCGCTGGGGATCATCACCTTCGAACCCCATCCGCGCCAGTATTTCGCGCCCGATGCCCCGCCCTTCCGGCTGATGAACGCGGAATCCCGCGCGAACCGCCTGGCCAAGCTTGGGGTCGAACGGCTTTACGAACTGCCCTTCGATGCGGAACTGGCGGGCCTGTCGCCCGAGGCCTTCGCGCGCGACGTGCTGGCCGGGGGCTTGGGGGTCGCGCATGTGGTGGTGGGCGCGGATTTCTGCTTTGGCAAGGGGCGCACCGGCACGGCGGAAGACCTGCGCCGCTTCGGGCAGCGGTTCGGCTTCGATGTGACCATCGCCGATCTTGTGACCGTGGAAGGGGCCGAGATTTCATCCACCGCGATCCGGCAGGCGCTGACCGATGGCCGCCCGCGCGATGCCGCCCGGATGCTGGGCCACTGGCACCGGATCGAGGGCGCGGTGATCCACGGCGAAAAGCGCGGGCGCGAGCTGGGCTATCCGACGGCGAACATGTCGGTCGCGGGGCTGCACCTGCCCCGTCTCGGCGTCTATGCGGTCAAGGTCGATGTTCTGTCCGGGCCGCAGGCGGGCAGCTACGACGGCGCGGCAAGTCTGGGCGTGCGGCCGATGTTCGGCCAGAACACGCCCAACCTTGAAACCTTCCTCTTCGATTTCAGCGGCGATCTTTACGGCCACCACCTTTCGGTGGCCTTCATCGACTACCTGCGCCCCGAGATGAAGTTTGACGGGCTTCCCGCGCTCATCGCGCAGATGGATGCCGATTGCGCCCGCGCCCGGACAATCCTCGCCGCCGTCTGACCGGGGCCTTTCCCTTCGCACGGCTTTCCTGCGCCGGGGGGCTTTTTTTCGCCGCGCCGTCCTTTCCTTTTCGGCAGCTCCGGCGCATCTTGCCCGGCATGACCAAGCTTCGCCCCCGGTTCTGGGAAACCGTCCCGCTGACCAAGATGACGCCCACCGAATGGGAGGCGTTGTGCGACGGCTGCGGCAAATGCTGCCTGAACAAGATCGAATACGAAGACACCGGCGAGGTCGATTTCACCACCGTCGCCTGTCGGCTGCTCGACGGCGAGACCTGCCGCTGCACGCAATATCCGATCCGGCATCAGTTCGTGCCCGACTGCGTCACACTGACCCACGCCAAGCTGAAGGACGTGGCCTATTGGCTGCCGCAGACCTGCGCCTACCGGCTTCTGCATTTCGGCCAGCCCTTGTACGACTGGCATCCGCTGATCTCCGGCAATCCCGAAAGCGTGCATGAGGCCGGAATGTCGATGCGGGGACGCACCGTGCCCGAGTTCGAGGTCAGCGAGGACGACTGGGATGACTATGTGATCGAAGGGGGCCTGTGATGTTCTTCGCGTCCGACAATTCGTCGCCCGTGCCGCCGCAGGTGATCGAGGCGCTGGCCGTGGCCAACGCGGGCTATGCCATGCCCTATGGGCGCGATCCCGGAATGGACCGCGTGCGCGAGATGATTCGCGACCTGTTCGAAGCGCCCGAAGCGGCGGTCTATCTGGTCGCCACCGGCACCACCGCGAACGCACTGGCGCTGGCCACGATGTGCCAGCCCTGGCAGACGGTCTTTTGTCACACCCATGCGCATATCGCCGAGGACGAATGCGGCGCGCCGGAATTCTACACCAACGGGGCGAAACTGGTTCTGGTGGGCGGCGATCACGGCCGGATGGACCCAACGGCCCTGCGCGAGGCGATCGACCGGACCGGCGCGGGCGGGGTGCATGGCGTGCAGCGCGGCTGCCTTTCGGTGACGAACGTGACCGAGGCGGGCACGGTGCACACGCCCGACCGGATCGCCGAACTGGCCGGAATCGCACGGGCGGCGGGGCTGCCGGTGCATCTGGACGGCGCGCGTTTTGCCAACGCGATCGTCGCCACCGGCGCCACCCCGGCGGAAATGACATGGAGGGCCGGCGTCGATGCCGTATCCTTCGGTGGCACCAAGAACGGGCTGATGGGCGTCGAGGCAGTCATCTTCTTCGACCCGGCCCGGGCCTGGGAATTCGAGCTGCGCCGCAAGCGTGGCGGACACCTCTTTTCAAAACACCGCTACCTTTCGGCGCAGATGGAGGCCTATCTGGCCGACGGCCTTTGGCTGCATCTGGCGCGTCAGGCCAACCTGATGGCCGCGTGGCTGGCCGAGGGGCTTTCCGCCCTGCCCGGCGTGACGCTGCGCCATCCGGTTGAGGCGAACATCCTGTTCCCCGAATGGGATGAGGGCGCCCACGCCCGGTTGCAGGCGACGGGCGCGGTCTATTACCCCTTCCCCGCCCCGCCGGGACGCGAGGCGGCGCGGCTTGTCACCTCGTGGTCGACCCGCGCGGCGGATGTGGACGGGTTTCTGGCGGCGCTACGCGGCTGAGGCCCCACGCCGGGGGTCAGCTTTCGGCCAGAAGGGCCATGATCGCACGGGCCACGGGTTCGGGATGGGTGATCGGCACCATGTGCCCCGCCCCCGGCACCACAAGCCGACGTGTATCGGGCAGGCGGCGGGCCAGTTCATCCAGGATCGCGGCCATGACCGGCGGGCTATCGGCCCCTTCGACCAGCAGAACGGGCAGACCCAGCCCCTCTGGACGCATGAACCCCAGAAGCCCCGCCGCATCGCGCAGCAGCGTATCGTCCTGCGCGGGGATCAGGTGGATGCGGTCGGTCATGTATTTGCGCAATGCGGCCGGCAGGTCATCAAACGGCACCGCCGCCCCCCAGTCGGCCAGAAAGACACGGGTGGCGCCCTCCCTGTCGCCCGAGGCCAGAAGGCAGCGCATCTCCTGCCCCTCCTGTTCGAAGACGGCCCAGCCGGGCCACCCAGCGGCCCGCGCCGCGGCAAACAGCACGGGTTCGATCAGGGTCAGGCTGCGCACCAGTTCGGGCCGTTCCAGCGCGATCCGCAGCGCGACGGTCGCGCCGAAGGAATGGCCCAGCAGATCGACCGGCGCCCCCCCGCCGATCCCTTCGGCAAGGGTCAGCGCGCAGCGCGTGGCAAGGGTGTGCAGATCGGTCTTGCCGTCCCATTCGGGCGCGCGCCCGTGGCCGGGCAAATCCCGAGCGGTGACGGTCACACCCGCCAGATGCCCCACCAGCCCCGACCACGCCCCGGAATGTGACAGCGAACAGTGCAGCGCCAGAACCGGGCGCGACCCGCCGCAGGTCCACGCCCGGACGCCGTTCATCGTCAGATCTTGCCCGACAGATGCAGGTCAAGATCCTCCAGCCGGTCCTGGCCCCAGAACCGATCGTCGCCCACGATATAGAAGGGCGATCCAAAGACACCGCGCGCAACGGCCTCTTCCAGATTCTGAGCATAGGTTTCGGCTGCCATCAGCATCCCCCGGTCGGCGATGTCGGGGGCAAAGCCGTTCGCCGCAAGGATATCGCGGATCACGTCATCCTCGGCAATGTTGCGATTTTCGGCCCAGCAGGCGCGCAGGAAGGCATGGGTCAACGCGCCCACATCCCCCTGCCCCGACCGGGCCGCCGCGATGATCGCATAAGCGGACGGCGCGCCATTCACCGGCCAGAACATCGGCTGCGGGTTCAGCGGCAGGCCGGTCTTGGCCGACTGGCGGCGCAGTTCCTGCAAACGATAGGCCTTGCGGCTGTCATGCCGCTGCGGCAGGGGCGTGCCCCCCGTTCGGCCAAACAGCGCCCCGATGTCGAAGGGGCGGTAGGCCACCGTCGCCCCGTGCCGGGCGGCGACTTCCTCAAGCCGGGTGCCCGCAAGATAGGTGTAAGGTGACAGCGTGGAGAAAAAGTAATCGATCTGCAGCATTCGCGGCCCCTATCCGTTGCGCCCGGTTTGCAAGACCGTAGCCGGGTGATAAGCGGTGTCAACGTCACGAATCCGTCATTCCGGCGCCGATCCCTGACCCATCCGGACCACTGCCAAGGACCCCGACCATGCCCGCCATCACCGAACCGAAACTGATTTCCGGCAATGCCAACATGCCGCTGGCCAAATCCATTGCGCGGCGGATGTCGATGCACCGGGGGATGAACGTCGGGCTGGTGGACGCGCGGGTCGAACGGTTCAACGACCAAGAGGTCTTTGTCGAGGTTTATGAAAACGTCCGGGGCGAGGACATGTACATCATCCAGCCCACCTCGAACCCGGCCAACGACAACCTGATGGAACTGCTGATCATTGCCGACGCGCTGCGCCGGTCCTCGGCGGACCGGATCACCGCGGTCATCCCCTATTTCGGCTATGCCCGGCAGGACCGCCGCGCCAAGGCGCGCACGCCGATCTCGGCCAAGCTGGTGGCGAACCTGATCACCCAGGCGGGCGTCGACCGGGTGCTGACACTGGACCTGCACGCGGCCCAGATCCAGGGGTTCTTCGACATTCCGGTGGACAACCTCTATGCCAGCCCCGTCTTCGCGCTGGACATCGAACACCATTTCAAGGGCGCGATGGATGACATCATGATCGTCTCGCCTGACGTGGGCGGCGTGGCCCGCGCGCGCGAACTGGCCAAGCGGATCAACGCGCCCCTCTCGATCGTCGACAAGCGCCGCGAGAAGGCCGGGGAAGTGGCAGAGATGACGGTCATCGGCAATGTCACCGGCAAGAAATGCATCATCGTCGATGACATCTGCGACACGGCCGGCACGCTGTGCAAGGCGGCCGAAGTGCTGATGGAGAACGGCGCCTCGGAAGTGCATTCCTACATCACCCACGGCGTGCTGTCCGGCCCGGCGGTAGAGCGGGTGCAGAATTCGGTCATGAAATCGCTGGTGATCACCGATTCCATCGAACAGGGCGACAAGGTGAAGGCCGCGCGGAACATCCGCATCGTGCCGACCGCGCCGATGTTCGCGCAAGCCATCCTGAACATCTGGAACGGAACCTCGGTATCGTCGCTGTTCGACACCGAAACGCTGGTGCCGATCTACGAAGGCATGTATTCGCGCTGACCCGCCGGGGACGGGGCTCGGCGCAGGGGCTTAGTAAAGGTCCCAGTCGTCCTCGTCCTTCACCGGGCCGATCGCCATCCAGTCGGCCCGGATACGGGCGATGCGGGTATCGCCCCAGGTGCGAAAGACCAGGTGGAATTCCTTTGCTGTGACGTTCTCGGCGGTGATGTCGGCGCGGGCGTTCGTCTTGTGGTCGGTGTCCCACATCGAAATCGACACCATCACGCTGGGTGGCGCACGGAACGGTTCCTTGAATTTCACGATGTGCCGGCTTTCCCGGTCGCCGCTGCCGGTCCACATCACGCCGTCGTCGGCAAAGTCCGAAAACAGCACGCGGCTGCCCTGATCGATGCCGACCGACGCTGAAGAAATCCGCCGCATGTTCGAAAAATCCCCTTCCACCGCTTTGCCTTATACCGCAATCCCGGCCAAAATTGGGTAGGATAATGAAAAAGGCCCCACGAAAACGCGGGGCCTTGATCGCATGTTCTGTCTCGCCTCAGTGGCCGAGACCCGCCTTCATCGCCAGGATGTCGTTCACGGCCTTTTCGGCCATGTCCCGGTCTTCCGGCAGGGCCGCGGCCGCCAGTTCACGCGCCTCGGCAAGGATGTCGTCCAGCACCGTTCCGGTCGCTTCCTCGGACGGCACCGCCTTTTCGGCCAGAACGCTGACCGAGGTGGCGTTGATCTCGGCGAAGCCGCCGGTGACGGCATAGGACTTGACGCCCTCGGCGCTCGTCACCCGCAGAACACCGGGGCGCAGGGTGGTGATGGTGGCCGCGTGGCCCTCCATCGCCGTCATGTCGCCGTCGGCGCCCGGAATCTGGACCTCGGTCGCGGCAACGGAGGCAAGCCTCCGCTCCGGCGAGACAAGATCGAATTGCAGGGTGTTGGCCATTCCCGCCCCCTTACGCCGCAGCCGCGGCGAGTTTCTGGGCCTTGGCCTTCACCTCTTCGATGTCGCCGACCATGTAGAAGGCGGCTTCCGGCAGGTGGTCATATTCGCCGTTCACCACCGCCTTGAACGAGGCGATGGTCTTGTCCAGCGGAACCTGCACACCGTCCGAACCGGTGAACACCTTCGCCACGTCGAACGGCTGCGACAGGAAGCGCTGGATCTTCCGGGCGCGGGCCACGGTCAGCTTGTCCTCTTCGCTCAGTTCGTCCATGCCGAGGATGGCGATGATGTCCTGCAGCGACTTGTAGCGCTGAAGGATCCCCTGCACCGAACGGGCCACGTTGTAGTGTTCTTCGCCGATCACGGCCGGGTCAAGCAGGCGCGAGGTCGAGTCGAGCGGGTCCACGGCCGGGTAGATGCCGAGTTCCGAGATCGCGCGCGACAGCACCGTGGTGGCGTCGAGGTGCGCGAACGAGGTCGCAGGCGCCGGGTCGGTAAGGTCGTCGGCCGGAACGTAGATCGCCTGCACCGAGGTGATCGAGCCGTTCTTGGTCGAGGTGATGCGTTCCTGCAGCGCGCCCATGTCGGTCGCCAGCGTCGGCTGATAGCCCACGGCCGAAGGGATACGGCCGAGAAGCGCCGACACTTCCGACCCCGCCTGGGTGAAGCGGAAGATGTTGTCAACGAAGAACAGAACGTCCGTGCCCGACTGGTCGCGGAACTGTTCGGCCAGCGTCAGGCCGGTCAACGCGACGCGGGCACGCGCCCCCGGGGGTTCGTTCATCTGGCCATAGACCAGCGCCACTTTCGATTCCGCCAGCGCGTCGATCTTGATAACGCCCGATTCGATCATCTCGTGATACAGGTCGTTGCCTTCGCGGGTCCGTTCACCCACACCGGCGAACACCGAATAGCCCGAGTGCACCTTGGCGATGTTGTTGATCAGTTCCATGATGAGAACCGTCTTACCCACGCCGGCACCGCCAAAGAGGCCGATCTTGCCGCCCTTGGCGTAGGGGGCCAGCAGGTCAATCACCTTGATGCCGGTCACGAGGATCTGGCTTTCGGTGGCCTGGGCCGCGAAATCCGGGGCCGGCTGGTGGATGGCACGGGTTTCCTTGGCCGAAACCGGGCCCTTTTCGTCCACCGGCTCGCCGATGACGTTCAGGATGCGGCCCAGGGTCGCGTCGCCCACCGGAACCGAGATCGGCGCGCCGGTGTCGCGGACCGGGGCACCCCGGACCAGACCTTCGGACGCGTCCATCGCGATGGTGCGGACGGTGTTTTCGCCCAGGTGCTGGGCCACTTCCAGCACAAGGCGCTTGCCGTTGTTTTCGGTTTCCAGCGCGTTCAGAATGGCGGGCAGAGCGCCTTCGAACTGCACGTCCACGACGGCGCCGATGACCTGGGTCACCTTGCCGGCCGCCGCTGCTGCTTTCGGTGCTTTTGCCATGTCGTTTCTCCGGTTCCTCAGAGCGCCTCAGCGCCCGAAATGATTTCGATAAGCTCTTTGGTGATCGCAGCCTGACGCGACCGGTTGTACTGGATGGTGAGCTTGTTGATCATGTCGCCCGCGTTCCGCGTGGCGTTGTCCATCGCGCTCATCCGGGCACCCTGTTCGGATGCGCCGTTTTCCAGCAGCGCGGCAAAGACCTGCGTGGCCACGCCCCGCGGCAGAAGATCGGCGAGGATCGCCTCTTCGCTGGGTTCGTAGTCATACAGCGCCGATGCCTCGGCCCCGCCCTCGAACACGGCCGGGATGACCTGCTGGGCGGTGGGGATCTGGCTGATCACCGACTGGAAGCGGTTGTAGAACAGCGTCGCCACGTCGAATTCGCCGGCGTCGAAGCGCGCCAGGATGTCCTTCGCGATGGCCTGTGCATTGGCGTAACCGATGCGCTTGACCTCGCTCAGGTCGACGTGTCCGACGAAATGGTTGCCCAGATCGCGGCGCAGCTGTTCGCGGCCCTTCTTGCCGACGGTCAGGATCTTCACCGTCTTGCCGGCCAGCAGCAGTTCATTCGCCCGCACCCGCGCCAGGCGGACGATGGACGAGTTGAAGCCGCCGCACAGACCGCGTTCGGCGGTCATCACGACCAGAAGGTGAACCTTGTCCGACCCGGTTCCGGCCAGAAGGCGCGGGGCGCCTTCCGAATTGCCGACCGAGGCCGCAAGCCCGCCCATCACGGCATTCATCCGTTCGGCATAGGGGCGCGCGGCTTCGGCAGAGTCCTGGGCGCGGCGAAGTTTCGCCGCCGCGACCATCTGCATCGCCTTCGTGATCTTCCGCGTGTTCTTGACGCTTCCGATCCGGTTCTTGAGGTCCTTAAGGCTAGGCATCTACCTGCTCCTTATGGCCCCGCCCTCAGGCGAAGTCTTTCGCGAAAGCGTCCAGTGCGGCACGGATCGACTTTTCCAGATCACCGGAAACCTTGCGGTCGTTCTTGGTGATGTCGTCCAGAAGATCCTTGCAGTTGGTGCGCAGGTGCTTCAGCAGACCGGCTTCGTAGCGGCCCACGTCCTTGACGGCGACCTTGTCGAGATAGCCGTTGGTGCCGGCATAGATGATGCAGACGATTTCCGCGTTGGTCAGCGGCGAATACTGCGGCTGCTTCATCAGCTCGGTCAGGCGGGCGCCGCGGTTCAGCAGCGCCTGGGTCGAGGCGTCGAGGTCCGAACCGAACTGGGCGAAGGCTGCCATTTCGCGATACTGCGCCAGTTCCAGCTTCACCTTGCCCGCGACCGACTTCATGGCCGAGGTCTGGGCCGACGACCCCACGCGGGACACCGACAGACCGGTGTTCACGGCCGGGCGGATGCCCTGGTAGAACAGTTCGGTTTCAAGGAAGATCTGGCCGTCGGTGATCGAGATCACGTTGGTCGGAATGAAGGCCGACACGTCGCCGCCCTGGGTTTCGATGATCGGCAGTGCCGTCAGCGAACCGGCGCCGAAATCCTCGTTCAGCTTGGCCGAACGTTCCAGCAGGCGCGAGTGGAGATAGAACACGTCGCCCGGATAGGCTTCGCGCCCCGGCGGACGGCGCAGCAGGAGCGACATCTGGCGGTAGGCAACGGCCTGCTTGGAAAGGTCATCATAGATGATCAACGCGTGGCGGCCGTTGTCACGGAAGTATTCCGCCATTGCGGTGGCCGAGTAAGGCGCAAGGAACTGCATCGGCGCGGGGTCCGAAGCGGTCGCGGCGACGACGATCGAGTATTCCATCGCGCCGGTTTCTTCCAGCTTCTTCACCAGCTGGGCCACGGTGGAACGCTTCTGGCCGACGGCGACATAGACGCAGTAGAGCTTCTTCGACTCGTCCGAGCCGGCGGCGGCGTTGTACGACTTCTGGTTCAGGATCGCGTCAAGCGCCACGGCGGTCTTGCCGGTCTGACGGTCGCCGATGATCAGCTCGCGCTGGCCACGGCCGATCGGGATCATGGCGTCCACGGCCTTCAGGCCGGTCGCCATCGGCTCGTGCACCGACTTGCGCGGGATGATGCCCGGCGCCTTCACGTCGGCCACGCGACGCTCGGCGGCCTTGATCGGGCCCTTGCCGTCGATCGGGTTGCCAAGCGCGTCGACGACGCGGCCCAGCAGGGCGTCACCGGCGGGCACGTCCACGATCGCCTTGGTGCGCTTGACGGTGTCGCCTTCCTTGATGTCCTGGTCGGAACCGAAGATCACGACGCCGACGTTGTCGACTTCGAGGTTCAGCGCCATCCCGCGGATACCGCCGGGGAATTCCACCATCTCGCCGGCCTGGACATTGTCCAGACCGTGGACGCGGGCAATCCCGTCGCCAACCGACAGAACGCGGCCGACTTCGGCCACGGCAGCGTCCTTGCCGAAGTTCTTGATCTGCTCCTTGAGGATCGCAGAGATCTCAGCAGCCTGGATTCCCATTATCCAACCTCTTTCATTGCATTCTGGAGAGCCGCGAGCTTCGACTTGACCGAAGTGTCGATCATGATCGAGCCCAGCTTGACGACGAGACCGCCGATGAGGGCTTCATCGACGGCGGTTTTCAGTTTCACGTCCTTGCCGACACGCGCCTTCAGCGTCGCGGCGAGTTTCTTGGCCTGCGCGGCCGAAAGCTTGGCGGCCGAGGTGACCTCGGCGGTCACTTCGCCCTTTTCTTCGGCGATGCGGGCGCGGATGTCGGCCAGCATGTGCGGCAGCACGAACAGGCGGCGGTTCGCGGCCATCAGCGCCAGAGTGTTGGTCACGGTCGCCGAAAGACCCATCTTTGCGGCGATGGCGGCAATGGCCTTGCCCTGATCCTCGCGCGAGAGGATGGGGCTATCGATCAGCGACCGCAGGTCGGCGCTGGCGGCAAGAGCCGCGTCAAGCGCATCGACATCGCCTTCAAGCGCCGCAAGGGCGCCCTCTTCCTTGGCGAGTTCGAAAACGGCGGTGGCGTAACGCGCGGCAATGCCGGAGGAGATCGAAGCTGGTTCGGACACGTCAACCCTTCCGATGTCTTGGCCCCTTGGCACCGCGACAAGCGCACGGGATAGAGGCATTCCTAAGCCGCATGCGGGCGCATGCGTCCAAAAGTCGTGGCGTCTCTAGCAGAGGCATCAGAACCTCGCAACCTCCTATGTCGCGGGATTCCGGTTGTTAGCGGCTGTCTTTTCCGATGACCTGCGTCAGCTTAGCGCAGGGATGGGAAATTGCCGCTTTCCGGCGCAGGTTTTCGCCCCGGATTGCATGCTGCGGCGGGTCCGGCGGGTGAATCACCCCTTGGGCAGGCGCGGGCTGGGAACCGGCTGGCCGACCCCTTCCAGCACCCGCAACGGACGGCGCACCACGGCGCCAAGCCCGCCACGGGTGGGGGCATAGACCTGCTTGGAGGCTTCCACCATCAGCACCCCGCCCGCCAGCCAGGGCGCGAACCGCCGCCCCGCGCCTTCCAGCACCCCCGCCATCCGCATCCAGAACCGCTGATGCGAGGGCGGCGCATGCAGCACCGAAAGGTGACGCTCGGGCGTGAACTCGTGACGGCGCAACTGCGCTTCGAGCTGGCTCAGCGAATAGGGCCGCCCGAAGCCGAAGGGTGTGCCGTCGCGCCGCGCCCAGAGGCCCGACCGGTTCGGCACGACGAAAACCGCCCGCCCGCCGGGGCCAAGCACGCGATGCGCCTCGGCCAGCACGGCCGAGGGGTTTTCCGATGTCTCAAGCCCGTGCATCAGCACCAGCCGGTCGACCATGCCCGTGGCCAGCGGCCAGTTCGTTTCCTCGCAAAGGACCGAGACATTTTCCATCCCCGCGGGCCAGGGCATCACGCCCTGCGGCGCGGGCATCAGGCCGATCACCCGGCGCGCGTCGGTCAGGAAGGGGCGCAAGAGCGGCACGGCAAAGCCGAAGCCCGCCACGGTCTGGCCCTGCGCATTCGGCCAGAAGCTCACCAGCTGATCGCGGATCGCGCGCTGCGCCACCCGGCCCAGCTGGGTCCGGTAATAGAAATTGCGCAGGTCAAGCACATCCAGATGCATTGCATTCGCGGCCCGTTCCGGGGACAGTCGGGGGAGATCATACCCGACAAAGCCGGAAAGACCATGCCGCTCGAACTGGTGACGATTCCCTGCCTCGCCGACAATTATGCCTTTCTGCTGCATGACCCCGAAACGGGCGACACGGCTCTTTTCGACGCGCCCGAGGCCGCGCCGGTCCTTGCCGCGCTGGAAAGCCGCGAATGGCGGCTGACCGACATCTTCCTGACCCACCATCACGGCGACCATATCGACGGGGTGGCCGCGATCCGCGCGGCGACCGGCGCCAGGGTGGCGGGGGCCGCGGCCGATGCGCACCGCCTGCCCTCCCTCGACCGCGCCTTGAAGGAAGGCGACATCGTCACCGTGGGCACCGAGGCGGGTCATGTGATCGACGTGCCCGGCCACACCGTCGGCCACATCGCCTTTCACTTCCCCGAAAGCGGTCTGGCCTTTACCGGCGATAGCCTGATGGCGGGCGGCTGTGGCCGCCTGTTCGAAGGGACACCTGCACAGATGTGGGACAGCCTTTCCAAACTGGCCGCCCTGCCCGCCTCGACCCGGATCTGTTCGGGCCATGAATACACCCAGTCCAACCTGCGCTTTGCCCTGACCGTCGACAGCACGAACCCCGCACTGGCCGCGCGCATGATGCGCGTGGTCAAGGCCCGCGCCGAGGGCCGGGCCACCGTGCCCTCGCGCCTTTCCGGAGAATTGGCGACCAACCCTTTTCTTCGCGCCTCCGACCCCCATATCAGAAGGACGCTCGGGCTGGACGGGGCGAGCGATCAGGAGGTCTTTGCCGAACTCAGGGCGATGAAGAACCGCTTCTGAAACGATCACGCCGCCGTTCGATCTGCCGCCTGCCGATCACATTTTGCGACGACATCCCGCAAAAGCGCCAAATCCGGCAATTAGCACTTGAAGCCCGGGCAAAAGAACCGAAGTCTAATAGTATGAGGCCATGGTCGACGCGGGCCCCACGGCCCCCCAGACCGCAGGACGGGAGCGCAAAAGCGTGCCATCTTTTTCGACAACACTCGAGCAGGCAATCCATCAGGCTCTGGCCATCGCGAACCAGCACCGCCATGAACTGGCGACGCTGGAACATCTGCTGCTTGCCCTGATCGACGAACCCGATGCGGCGCGCGTGATGAAGGCCTGCGCCGTCAATCTGGACGAGCTGCGCAAGACGCTGACCGATTTCATCGACGATGACCTGTCGACCCTCGTGACCGAGGTCGAGGGCAGCGAGGCGGTTCCCACCGCCGCCTTCCAGCGCGTGATCCAGCGCGCGGCGATCCATGTGCAATCCTCCGGCCGGACCGAGGTGACGGGCGCGAATGTCCTTGTGGCGATCTTCGCCGAACGGGAATCGAACGCCGCCTACTTCCTTCAGGAACAGGACATGACGCGCTATGACGCGGTGAATTTCATCGCGCACGGCGTGGCCAAGAACCCCGAATACGGCGAAGCCCGCCCCGTGACCGGCGCCGAGGACCAGCACGAGACGCCCAAGGGCGAAGCGGGCGAGGCCAAGGAAAGCGCGCTGTCGAAATACTGCGTCGATCTAAACGTCAAGGCCCGCAAGGGTGACGTGGACCCGCTGATCGGGCGCGAAACCGAAGTGGAACGCTGCATCCAGGTGCTGTGCCGCCGCCGCAAGAACAACCCGCTTCTGGTGGGCGATCCGGGCGTGGGCAAGACCGCCATCGCCGAAGGGCTGGCGCGCAAGATCATCTCGAAGGAAGTGCCCGACGTTCTGGCCGGGGCGACGATCTTTTCGCTCGACATGGGCGCGCTTCTGGCGGGCACGCGGTATCGCGGCGATTTCGAGGAACGGCTGAAGGCGGTGGTCAAGGAACTGGAAGACCACCCCGACGCCATCCTCTTCATCGACGAGATCCACACCGTGATCGGCGCGGGTGCCACCTCGGGCGGGGCGATGGATGCCTCGAACCTGCTGAAGCCCGCGCTGCAGGGCGGCAAGCTGCGTTGCATGGGATCGACCACCTACAAGGAATTCCGCCAGCACTTCGAAAAGGACCGGGCGCTGTCGCGGCGGTTCCAGAAGATCGACGTGAACGAGCCTTCGGTCGAGGACAGCGTCAAGATCCTGATGGGGCTGAAACCCTATTTCGAGGAGCATCACGATCTGACCTACACGCGCGATGCGATCCGCACCGCCGTGGAACTGGCCGCGCGCTACATCCATGACCGCAAGCTGCCCGACAAGGCGATCGACGTGATCGACGAGGCGGGCGCGGCCCAGCATCTGCTGGCCCCGTCCAAGCGGCGCAAGACGATCGGCCCGAAAGAGATCGAGGCCGTGGTCGCCAAGATCGCGCGCATCCCGCCGAAGAACGTGTCCAAGGACGATGCCGAAGTTCTGCGCGATCTCGAAGGCGCGCTGAAGCGGGTGGTCTTTGGCCAAGACAAGGCCGTGGAGGCGCTGACGGCGGCGATCAAGCTGGCCCGCGCCGGCCTGCGCGAGCCGGAAAAGCCCATCGGCAACTACCTGTTCGCAGGCCCCACGGGCGTCGGCAAGACCGAGGTGGCCAAGCAGCTTGCAAGCTCGCTCGGGGTGGAACTGTTGCGCTTCGACATGTCGGAATACATGGAAAAGCACGCGGTTTCCCGCCTGATCGGCGCGCCTCCGGGCTATGTCGGCTTTGACCAGGGCGGCATGCTGACCGATGGCGTCGACCAGCACCCGCATTGCGTGCTTCTGCTGGACGAGATCGAGAAGGCGCATCCGGATGTCTACAACATCCTGCTGCAGGTGATGGATCACGGCAAGCTGACCGACCACAACGGCCGGCAGGTGGATTTCCGCAACGTGATCCTGATCATGACCTCGAACGCGGGCGCCGCCGACATGCAGAAGGCCGCCTTCGGCTTTGGCCGCGACCGCCGCGAGGGCGAGGATACGGCTGCCATCGAACGGCTGTTCACGCCCGAATTCCGCAACCGTCTGGATGCGGTGATCAGCTTCGCGCCGCTGGCCAAGGACACGATCCTTCAGGTGGTCGAGAAGTTCGTCATGCAGCTTGAGGCGCAGCTGATGGATCGTGGCGTCCATATCGAGCTGACGCCCGAGGCCGCGAAATGGCTGGGAGACAAGGGCTATGACGACAAGATGGGCGCCCGCCCGCTGGCCCGTGTGATCCAGGAGAACATCAAGAAGCCGCTGGCCGAGGAACTGCTGTTCGGCCGGTTGCAGAAGGGTGGCGTGGTGCGTGTGGCGGTCAAGGACGACGCCATCGACCTGATCGTCGAGGAACCGCAGAAGCCCCGCCTCACGCGGTCCAAGCCGCCGCTTCTGACGGCGGAATGACCCGCGCGGCCTGCGCGCTGATATTGGCCCTCGCCTGCCCGGCGGGGGCCTTTGAATTGAACTGGCCGGTCGATTGCACGCCGGGCGAAACCTGTTTCATCCAGCAATATGTCGATCGCGACCCCGGCCCCGGCGTCACCGATTTCGCCTGCGGGACGCTGGCCTATGACGGGCACGAGGGCACCGACATCGCCCTGCCGTCGCTTGCCGCGTTGCAGGCCGGCGTGACGGTTCGCGCAGCGGCCCCCGGCACGGTCCTTGGCGTTCGCGACGGGATGCCCGACATCCTGGTCTCGGATCCTGCCGCGCCGCCGCTTGAGGGGCGCGATTGCGGCAACGGCGTGGTGATCGACCACGGGCAGGGCTGGCAGACCCAGTATTGCCACATGGCGCGCGGGTCGGTCGCGGTGCGCAGCGGCGACAGCGTGGCGGCGGGCACGCCGCTCGGGCAGGTCGGCCTGTCGGGCCGGACAGAGTTTCCGCACCTGCACGTCACCGTCCGCAAGGATGGGCAAACCGTCGATCCGTTCGACCCCGACGGCACGCTGGCCTGCGGCGAAACCGCGCCACCGCTCTGGTCCGATCCGCCCGCCTACCGGCCCGGCGGGTTGATCGCGGCGGGGTTCGACATCGCCGTGCCGAAATACGAGGCGGTCAAGGCCGGAATGCCCGCGCGCGCGGTCCTGCCCGCCAAGGCGCCCGCGCTGGTGATCTGGGGCTATTACTTCGGCAACCGGGCGGGCGACGAACTGCGCTTGACGATCACCGGCCCCGAGGGCGAGGTGATTTCCGAAACCGTCCCGCTTGACCGGACACAGGCGCAGGCCTTTCGCGCGGTGGGAAAACGGCTGCGCGGCCCGTCCGGCTGGCCCGTGGGCGATTACACTGGCGAGGCCGTCCTGATCCGCGCGGGCGCCGAGATCGACCGGATCGTCATCGCGGCACGGATCGACGGATGACGGGCGCGCCTCCGCCCGACATCGCCGCCGCGATCCTCGATATCCTGATCCGCCGACGCGGGATCAGCCTGACCGGCAACAGGGAAAGCTATTCCCATATCCGCCGCGAGGGCGGGCTTTGGCTGCAGGTGGACGGTGACAGCATCACCCGGGAAGAGACCGAGACGCAGGTTCAGGATGACGATATCCTGCGCGCCACCTTCTGGAAAGCGCGCGACCGGCTGGGCCATTACGGCCCCGATGACGGGCGCGTCAGCTGGCAGGATGTTCTGGACTGGCTGCAGGACGGCGGGCAATAGCCCGCCCCGCCGCGTCAGCGTTCGGTCAGTTTCAGTTCGATCCGCCGGTTCTGCGCCCGCGCCTCGGCGCTGTCGCCGCTGGCGACGGGCTGATATTCGCCAAAACCCGTCGCCGCCATCCGGTTTGGCGGAAAACCCAGTTCATCCTGCATGAAACGCACCACCGAAAGCGCGCGGGCCTGGCTCAGTTCCCAGTTGTCGGCGAATTCGCCCTGACCGGACAGGGGCACGTTGTCGGTATGCCCATCGACCCGGATCACCCAGTCGATCCCCGGCGGGATCTGGCCCGCGACCTCGTTCAGCGTGGCCACCACCCCGGCGATCTGCGACCGGCCCTCGGGCGCCAGATCGGCCGCCCCCGGATTGAACAGCACCTCGGAGGAAAAGACGAACCGATCGCCCACGATCCGCACGCCCTCGCGCCCCGCCAGAACCTGCCGCAACTGCCCGAAGAATTCCGACCGGAAGCGTTCCAGATCCTGCTTTTCGGCCTCAAGCCGCTTGCGTTCGGCTTCTTCCAGTTCGGCGCGGCGCTTCTGTTCGGCGGCCACCTGCGCCAGCGCGGAGTTCAGCTGCGATCCCAGCGATTCAAGCTGGACCCGCGCCGCCGCGTCCTTTTCGGCCGCCGCGTCCAGCAATCCCTGCAACACGCCCAGTTGCGCGGTCAGCTGCGCGATCTGTTCGTTCAACAGCGCCACGCGCCGTTGCGCCTCGGCCGACTGCGCCTGTTCCTCGGACAGCGCCTTTTCGGCGGCGGCCAGAAGCGCATCCTTCCCGGTCACATCCTGCGCCTGGCGGGCGGCTTCGGTCTGGGCCGCCGCCAGCAGGGTCAGCGTTTCCTCGGCGCGCTTGCGCTGTTCTTCCAGCGCCAGGGTCATGGCGATCAGTTCCGCATCCGCCCCCGCCAGCCTTTCGCGCAGCGCCTGAAGGGCCGCGGCATCGGCCAGACGGGCGGTTTCGGCTTCGGTCAGGGTGGTTTCGGCCGCGCTGGCCCTTGTTTCGGCATCGGCCGTCCGCCTGCGAAGATCGGCGATCAGCACCTCCAGCGCCTCGCGTTGTGCGGCGGCAAGGCGTGCGGCCTCGGTCTGGGCGTCGACCTCCTGGCGCGCGGTGGCCAGCGCCAGCCGCATCGCCTCGGCGTCGGAAATCAGGCGCGCTTCGGCGGCCTTCAGATCCTCGACCGAGGCCGTCAGCGTCGCCACATCGCCCCGTGCGGCGTCGCGTTCGGCCAGAAGGGTCGCCACCTGTTCCTCGAAACTCGCGATCCGCGTCTGCGCGGCGGCCAGTTCGCCCTCGCGCGCGGTCAGCTGGCCGGTAAGCGTGGCGATCAGTGCCGACTGTTCCTCGCCCCGCGCTTCGGCCGCGGTCAGGTCGGACCGCAGGCGCCCGATGTCGGCCTGCAACTGGCTGGCGCGGTTGCGTTCCAGCCCAAGCGCATCAGCCAGACTTGCGACCTGCGCGGTCAGCGCGTCAAGTTCGTCATCCTGCGAGGAAATGGTTTCGCGCAGGACAGATTGAACCAGCATGAAGATGGTCAGCACGAACATCAGGACCATCAGCAGCGCGGTCATCGCATCGACGAAACCGGGCCAGATGACCCCGTCGCCCGTTCTGACCGATCCGCGCCGCGCCAGCGCCATGGCTCAGCCCCCCGTCCGGCCGGTGGCCACGCGCGACAGCTGCCTGACCGCCGCCGTAAGCGCCGTCAGATCCGCCCGCAGGTCGGCCACGCTTTCCTGACGCCCGGCGGAGATCTCTTCGAGGATGCGCAGAAGCTGCACGTCGATCGACCTCAGGCGCATCCGGCTTTCGGCATCTCCGCCGCCCTCGCCGCCGCCAAGGGCCGCGATCACGCGTTCCTGGCCTTCGGCGATCCGTTCCAGCGCGGGCAGAAGCGCCGCCGACTGGCCCTCGCCTTCGGCCATGCGGTCGGTCAGGCGCCCGACGGACTGGACCATCTCGGCGATCCGTTCATCCAGAAGCGCGCGCCGCGTGTCGGTTTCCGCCTGCATCTGATGCAGCGCGTCAAGCTGCCGCGTCAGGTGATCCAGAACCTGCACCACCGTGCCCGCCTCGCCCTCGCCCGCGCCGTCACCATCGGCCCCGGCAAAACCGAGCCGGGTAAAGGAGGACAGCCATTCCTCAAGCTCGCGGTAGAACCGGTTCTGCCCGTGGCCGGCGAAAAGCTCCAGCAGGCCCACGACCAGCGATCCCACCAGCCCCAGAAGCGAGGATGAAAACGCCGTGCCCATGCCGCCAAGCTGCGCCTCAAGGCCGCTCATCAGCTTGTCGAAGACCTCAAGCCCCGATTGCCCTTCCTCGGGCTTCAGCGCGCGGATGGTTTCCACCACCGCCGGCACGGTGGTCGCAAGGCCGTAGAATGTGCCCAGAAGCCCCAGGAAAATCAGCAGGTTCGCCAGATAGCGCGTGATGTCGCGCGCCTCGTCGATGCGGGTGGCGACGGAATCGAGGATCGACCGGGCGGAGGAGGCGGAGATCTGCATCTCGGCCCCCCGCGCCCGCAACAGCGCGGCCAGCGGCGCCAGCAGCCGCGGCGCATGGCCCTGTTCCGCGCGCGCCTGAACGAAAGCCTCGATCCAGCTGACCGACTGCACAAGTTGCACGACCTGCCAGATGCAGGACAGGATGCCGATCACAAAGACGAACCCGATGAACCCGTTCAGCATCGGATTGGCCCAGAACACCCCCGACACCATGGGATAGGCCACCCAGGCGCCCGCGATGAAAAGGCCGATCACGATCAGCATCAGGGTGATCTGGCGGATGGGCTGGGTGAAGACCGGCTTCACCGCGGCTCTGCTCTTGTCCATCGGAAGGTGTGGCCCCTTCGTTTCGATGTCCCGACAATAGGGGCAAGCACGAGCCTCTGCCAAGCGGTTTGGCCTAGGGTCGCTTCAATTCCGCGACACGGGCTGCCAGCCATTCCAGATCGGCATCACCGATGCCCAGTTCGGAAAGGTGCGCGGCCGTGTTGAACAGATATTCGCAGTTCGGCCCGCGCCCGCCGACCGCGCCGGCGATGATCCGCGCCTGTTCTTCCAGCGCCAGACCGCCGCAATACTGCCAGTGCGCGGGATCGATCACATAGGTCAGCGCCGTCACCTCGGCACCGCCCTCAAGGCTGAGGGCCAGCCACTCTTCAAGGTAGGCCGACGAGATCAGTTCGCGTTCGCGCAGCGCGGCCAGGGTTTCGTCCTCGGCGCCTTCGGCCACACGGAAGGCCACGCCGTCGCAGTGCGCGCCCCCGGCGCGGTCCAGCGCCAGCACGAGGCCCGGCCTTTCCTCGGTTCCGCGATGATGGATCGACCGCATGCAGAACGACCGGTGCCACCCGGCCAGACGCGCGACACGCCGTTCGGCCACCGGAAAACCGGGATGCCAGATCAGCGATCCGTAGCCGAAAACCCAAAGCGGGGTATGCATCACACTGGCCCTCCGTCGGGATTGGCTGATAATGGGAGAGCGGACAAAGGAAAAGGGGCGAGGATGCGCGCGATCATCTGGGGGGTGGCCGGTTTGACCGCGATCTACAGCGGCTACTGGTTCGTGGGGGCAAGTGCGGCGCGGACAGCGATTGAATCGCAACTGGCCGGGCTTCAGGCGCAGGGGCTTGTCGCCGAAACATCGGACCTTTCGCTGCGCGGCTTTCCCAACCGTTTCGACCTGACGCTGACCGATCCACGCTTTGGCGATCCGCAGGCGGGGGTCGAATGGGCCGCGCCCTTCGCGCAGGTCTTTTCGCTGTCCTACAAGCCGTGGCACCTGATCGCCGCCCTGCCGCCAGAACAGACGATCACCCTGCCGGGGGACGTCATCACGCTGCGGTCAGACAGTTTCAAGGGCTCGCTGGTGATGGAGCCGGGCACCGCACTGCCGCTTGACCGGATGAATATCGCCGTGGACGCGCTGGAGGCCAACGCCTCGGGCGGGCCGATCGCCGGGGCCGAAACGCTGCGGATCGCGACGCGTCAGGAGCCTCTGGCCGAAAATGCGCATGAATACGCCTTCCTGGCTACGAACCTGCGGCCCGATCCCGGCCTGATGGCGCTGTTCGCCTCGGCGGGGCTGCCGGATGTGATCGCGCGGGCGAACCTTGGCGGTGTGGCGCGGTTCGACGGGCCGATCCGCCCCGCCGCGCCCGAAAGCCTGCCGGTGCTGACGGGCCTCAGCGTGGATCAGGCCGATCTGGTCTGGGGCGACCTGACGGTGACGGCGAAAGGAGAGCTTCGCCCCGATGCCGCCGGTCTGGCCGAAGGAACCCTGACCGTAGAGGTAACCGGCTGGCGCGTGCTGCCCGCAGCCCTTCAGGCGGCGGGCGTGATCCAGCCCGACGCGCTGTTCGTCGTGACGGCCATGCTTTCGGGGATGGCCCAGCAGGATGGCACGCCCGAAACGCTGACCCTGCCCCTGAGCTTTGCCAATGGCATGACGGTTCTGGGCACCTGGCCTCTCGGCCCCGCCCCCCGCTTGCGCTGACGCCCCGGCGACACGGGTCGGGCAGGCCGTTCAGCGGCAGTACGGGCCGCTGCGGTAGCGCGCGGTGTCGAAATGCAGGTGGTCTTCGTGATAGCCGTCGGAACCCGGGCCAAGCGTGGTGCCGAACGGCCCGCAGGCGGCCTTGTGCGCGGCCCGGATGGCCTTGCCGTAATCCCCGCGCCAGCCCTTCAGGATCGAGATCGTCTTGCCATTGGCCAGCGTGAAGCCGGAAATGTCGATCGCCCGCCCCTTGCCGTGTTCGGAAACCTTGGCGCCCTTCTTGTGGTTGCGGGTGCGGCAGACATAGTGGCCAGCGACCTTGAGTTCGACCACCGGGTTCCGGCCAAAGCTCGGCTGCAATCCGTTTTCGACCCAGCTCCGCAGCGCCAGCGCCGTCGGGCAATCCATCAGCGCGGCCTGGCTCAACTTGACGCCTGCCACATGCGTGACCTTAACGGGTTCCTCGATCCCGCAGCCCGCGACCTTGGCGGTGATGCGCCCCATCGTCTCGCCGCGGATCGACCTGTCACCGCAAATCGACCCCTTCTTCGGCAGGATGCCAACGCCGCCAGGCTGGACCTTGACAGCCGCCGCCTGGATGATTGCGGGTTCCTCGGAGGCCCTTCGCTTGGTCAGCCCCTTGGGCCGCGCCTCGGGCCGGAGGCTGCGGGCAAGACCCGCAAGGACCACCGGCGCGGCTTCGGTGGCCGGGGCCTCGGTGGCTTGCGCCGTCGCCGGTTCGGGGGCGGCAGGCACCGCCCGGACCAGCGCGGCGGGGCGCGCCCTTGGGCGGGGAAGCGGGTCGATCATGGCGACGGGAGCCTTGGCCGCCGCGGGCACGACCGGCCCTGAGGTCGCTGGACGCAGGCGCGGGCGCGGGCTGTCGGCTGTGGCCGCCGCGACGATCACCTCATCCTGCCCCGCCAGAGAACGCGCAGCCTGCGGAACCCGCTGGCCCGAGGTCGACACCGTCACGCGTTCGCGCAAGGTGGCTGCGGCCGGTGCCGGGGCGTGGGGCGGGATCGCGGGAAGCGTTGCGCCGGCAAGGGCCGGAACACCGGTTTGCGCCGGCGCCGGGATCAGCACCGGCAGGGCGGCGAGCGTGGTCGCGGCTTCGGCCGGACGCCGGGGCGTGGCATCGGCGGTCAGGGTCGGCCCCGCCGCCGTCTCGGCCAGGGGAACGGTGCCGGGCATGGCCGCGGCTGCGGGTTCGGGGCGAGGCCTGGGGCGCAGAAGGGGCAAGCCCGCAGCATCGGCCACAACGGCCATCGGGCGCGGCATCGGGCGGGTCGGCGATTGCGCATCCTGCGCCTGAACGGCGCCCGCAAAAAGCGCGACCGCCACCACCAGAACCAGACCTGATTTCCTCATTTATCCCCCGACGACGCAGCCACACGACCGAAGTCCGGCGCCGCCGTGTCCTGCCCGGCCTCGATGATGCCTCGGCGGATCGCGCGGGTGCGGGTGAAATAGGCGTGCAGGTGATCGCCATCCCCCAGCCGGATCGCCCTTTGCAACGCAAAAAGCTCTTCGGTGAACCTGCCCAGAATATCCAGCGTCGCTTCCTTGTTCGTCAAGAACACATCGCGCCACATGGTGGGGTCACTGGCGGCAATCCGCGTAAAGTCGCGGAAACCCGCCGCCGAATACTGGATCACCTCGCTGTCGGTGACGCGGCGCAGGTCATCGGCGACGCCCACCATCGTATAGGCGATCAGGTGCGGCGTATGGCTTGTGACCGCCAGAACAAGATCGTGGTGCGGCGCGTCCATCTCGTCGACCTTGGCGCCCATCCCCTCGCAAAACAGGCGCAGGCGCCGTGTGGCCTCGGGGTCGGAGCCGGGCACCGGCGTCAGCAGCCACCAGCGGTTCACGAACAGCGTGGCAAAGCCCGACCGCGGCCCGGAATGTTCGGTGCCCGCGATGGGATGGCCGGGGATGAAATGCACGCCTTCAGGCACATGCGGCGCCACCGCGTCGATCACCGCCTGCTTGACCGATCCGACGTCGGTCACGGTCGCGCCTGGTGCCAGATGCGGCCCGATTTCGGCGGCGATCGCCCCCATGGCCCCCACCGGAACCGCCAGAACGACAAGGTCGGCCCCCGCCACCGCCTCGGCCGCCGTGGCAAAGACGCTGTCGCACAGGCCAATGTCCAGCGCGGTGGCGCGGGTTTCGGCCGATTTCGCGTGGCCGGTGATTTCGGCCGCCAGCCCCTTCGTGCGCATCGCATGCGCCATCGACGAGGCGATCAGCCCCAGCCCGATCAGCGCCACCTTCTTGTAGATCACCGTCATCCCTGCGCGCCCCGCTTGAACTCACCCACTGCATGGGCCACCCGGCGGCAGCTTGCCTCGTCCCCCACCGTGATCCTGAGGCAATGCGGCAGGTTGTAGCTGGCCACCCGCCGCACGATCAGCCCCTGCGATTGCAGCCAGGCATCGCAGGCCTCGGCCTCGGCGGCATCGTGGAACCGCGCCAGCACGAAATTCGCCATCGAGGTATCGGAGGGCACGCCAAGCGCCGCCAGCGCCTCGGCCAGCCAATGGCGCATGCGCGCGTTTTCGTCCCGGCATTTGGTCACATAGGCCTGGTCGCGCACCGCGGCTTCGGCCACGTCAAGCTGGGTGTTGGACAGGTTGAAGGGCTGCCGGATCCGGTTCAGCACGTCGATGATTTCGCGCGGGCCATAGCCCCAGCCGATCCGCAGCCCGCCAAGGCCGTAGATCTTGGAAAAGGTCCGGGTCATCACAACGTTCCCGCGCGCCTCGATCAGGGCAAGGCCCGCGTCGAAATCCTCGACATATTCGGCATAGGCCCCGTCCAGCACCAGCATGGCCTGCGGCGGCAGGCTGTCGGCCAGGCGCGCCACCTCGGCCTCGGCGATCATCGTGCCGGTCGGGTTGTTCGGGTTGGCAAGGAACACCAGCCGCGTGCGGTCGGTGCAGGCGGCAAGGATTGCATCCACATCGGTGGTGCGGTCGCGTTCCGGCACCTGGACCGGCGTCGCACCCACCGCCTTGGCCGAGATCGAATACATCAGGAACCCGTGTTCGGTATGGATCACCTCATCGCCCGGCCCGGCATAAGCCTGGCAGAGCAGCATGATGATCTCGTCCGAGCCCACGCCGCAGATGACCCGGTCAGGGTCCATGCCATGCACATCGGCAATCGCCGCGCGCAGATCGGCATGATCGGTGGAAGGATAGCGGTGGATCTGGTGGACCGACCGCGCGAAAGCCTCGCGCGCCTTGTCCGAAGGGCCGAACGGGTTTTCGTTCGAGCTGAGCTTGACCACGTTCTGCACCCCGGCGACATGGGCCTTGCCACCGACATAAAGGTCGATGTCCATGATGCCGGGTTGCGGGCGGATGGCGTTCGTCATGTGGCTCTCCAACGGTCGGGCGGTGGGTCCGGCCCGGTCTTGCCTGCGTATTACCGACCGACCGGGCGCATTGCCAGCGTCAACTTGACCGCGCGCGGGACGATGCGCCGCAGCTTCGGCGGCTGCCGCCTTCACCCCTTGGCGCTGCGGGCGCCCAGCCAGTCCATCAGGGCCAGAAGCACGCCGGACAGCACGAAGGTCAGATGGATGACGACCATCCACAGAAGCTGGCTTTCGTTCACTGCGCGGCCGTCGGCCGCCTTGCCGATTTCCATGAAGACCTTCAGCAGATGGATGCCCGAAATCGCCACGATCGAGGCGATCAGCTTCATCTTCAGCCCCGAGAAATCGACCTTGCCCATCCAGGCCGGGCGGTCCTTGTTATCGGTCAGGTCCAGCTTGGACACGAAATTCTCGTATCCGGAAAACAGCACGATCAAAAGCAGGTTCGCCGCCAGCGTCAGGTCGATCAGCGTCAGGATCGCAAGGATCGCCTGATCGGCCGTCATCGTCAGGGTCTTGCCCGCGTAATAGGCCAGTTCCTTGACGAACACGACCGTCAGCATCGCAAGGCTGACGACCAGGCCCAGATACATCGGCGCCATCAGCCAGCGCGAGGCGAAAAGCCCCTGTTCCATACGCGCCTCGACCGATGTCTTGTCGGCTGCCATCGCTACCCTCGCCAGAATGTGCAACGCGCCAGCCGATACGGGAAAGCGGAGGATTCGGAAAGGGGCCGCCTCGCCGCAGAAGGGGGGCCATGGAACGCAAAAGGCCCGCACGACGGCGGGCCTTTTTCGAAATGATCCTGAACGGATCAGTTCTTGGCGTAGTATTCGACGACGAGGTTCGGTTCCATGACGACCGGATAGGGCACGTCACCCAGCGAGGGCGTGCGCACGAACTTGGCGGTCATCTTCGAATGGTCGACCTCGATGTAGTCGGGCACGTCACGCTCGGTCAGGGCCACGGCTTCCAGCACGAGGGCCAGTTGCTTGGACTTCTGGCGAAGCTCGATCACGTCGCCTTCCTTCACGCGGTAGGAAGCGATGTTCACGCGCTTGCCGTTCACGGTCACATGGCCATGGTTCACGAACTGGCGGGCGGCGAAGATGGTCGGAACGAACTTGGCGCGATAGACCACGGCGTCCAGGCGGCGCTCCAGCAGGCCCACCAGCATTTCGCCGGTGTCGCCCTTGACGCGTTCGGCTTCGCCATAGATCTTGCGGAACTGCTTTTCGGTCAGGTCGCCGTAATAGCCCTTCAGTTTCTGCTTGGCGCGCAGCTGGGTGCCGAAATCCGACAGCTTGTTCTTGCGGCGCTGGCCGTGCTGGCCGGGGCCGTATTCGCGCTTGTTCACGGGCGACTTGGGGCGGCCCCAGATGTTTTCGCCCATGCGGCGGTCGATCTTATACTTGGCAGAGGTGCGTTTGGTCACCGCTGATCTCCTTCGTCATATGTGAAGGGCGTTGTCCTTTGCCTTGCGGCCGACAGGCATCCCCTTGCGGGGGCCACCAACACCAATGAAAAGCCCCGGAATCGCTTCCGGGACAGTGGCGCGCTTATACAGGTGGGGGAGGCACTGTCAACGCCCGGTGGCCATCACGCGCGAAATTGCCGGGGAAAGGGGGCGCTGCCCCCCTGCCCTTTCTTCCTCAGGCCGCCAGGTCGTGCCGCAGGATCGCGGCCTCGGACGCGGAAAGGTTGCGCCGGGCGTAATCGCCATAGGTCTGCGGGTTCTGGTCGATTCCCGGCAGAAGATGCAGCAGGCGGTCGCGCGCGGCGGCGTCGATCGTGTCGAAGGCCGTGTTCGACGGATGGAAGCTTTCGGTTTCCAGCCCGTTGGCGAAGACGATGTTGTGACGCTCCAGCAGGATGTGCACATAGGTGACTTCGCGCATCATGTGGTCGATGACGATGCTGTGGTCGTTCAGCAGGTCCTCGGCCGCCACAAGCACCTCGTCGGCGTTGAACAGCGCCCGCGCCGCGGCACCCTTCACAAGCATCCTGTGCTGGGGCGAAACCAGCAGATCCTCATCAGGCCGACGGGGCCCGAAGGCGCCCGCGCGGAACCGGATCGGGCGCAGGTGGGGCATGGCGTAAAGCCGTGCGCCGGTCATCCGGCGACTGCCGGTCCACAGCACCTCTTGCGGGCCGTTGTCCTTGGTCAGGATGCGGTCGCCCTCGCGCAGGTCGCGGATTCGCCTGGCCCCGTCGGGCGTGGCGATCATCGTCTCGGGGGTAAAGCAGATCACCCCGCCCGCGGCCCGTGCCCCGGCCCCGCGGTGGGTGCGGTCGATGGCAACGCGCACCACCCAGAGATCGCTGTCCGGCAGCGGCAGGTCGCCCACAAACATCACCAGACGCGCGCCGGTATCGGGCACGTCGATCAGTGTGACGGTATAGCTTTGATGGCCATCTGTGACGATGAAGCCCTGTTCCGTGGCGTCTTCAGCCTGATCGTCCGGGGCGTCTTCGCCCTTGGCGTGATCCTGTCTGCCGATTGCCGCGCCGACCAGCCGCCGCACCATGCGCGCGGCCCGTTTGCGGATGTCTGCCGCCCCTTCGGCGCCTTCCAGAATCAGAAGCCCCTGCGGGCCGTCCACTCGTACCGGCTCACCCGTCCAGCGCCATGTGGCGCCGACGTTGAGCACGTCCAGAGGCGCGGCCTTCAAGCCGTCTGTTTCTGTCTGCGACCAAGAGATGACAAACGTGCCCCGAGAGCCCGTTTTCATGCCTGTCTTGCCTGCTCGTTTTTTTATCTTTGTTCGAAAAGGTTAACAGGCTGATTCGGTCTTGGCTATAGGATTTCGGCAACAGTCCGTGTCAGAAGCGCAACCGCAGGCGAAGGGAGCCTGTCACCTGTTCGTCCGGCTGGGTGGTGAATTCGCGGCCATGCCATGTGAGGCCGTAGAAGACTTCGGACCGGTCGTTGCGCCAGTGCACCCCGGCGCGCAGGCGCGAGCGGGTCTGTTCCAGGGGCGCGGCCCCGCCCCTTGGCAGGATCTCGCTGTCGAAAACCCGCGCGACATCCGCGCCGAAGGTGAAGGTGAAGCCTTCGGCATCCGGCCCCGCGACGCCCTGCACCCGCTGGCCCGTGACCGGATCGCGCGTCATCAATGCGCCTGCGAAGCCCTGACCCAAGGTAAGGTCGACGCCCCCGCGCGCGAAATCCTCGATCCCCGCCTGCGCCTCGACGAAGGGGCGAAGGGTGACCGCCTCGCCGATCGCGAAGTCGCGGCCCAGTTCGGCCGACAGCGTCGGATGCAGCCCGTTCGGGATCTGCGTGCCAAGAACGCGGGGGCGGGGATAGTCGAAGGCCTCGTGAAATTCGCGCTGGAACGCGCCGACACCCGTCTGCGGGCCGGTGAAGACCAGATCGGCGCCAACCCGCGCGTCAAGCGGACCGAGGGCAAAGTGATTGTGCAGCCCGAGCGACAGGATGCCGGCATAGCGCCGGTCCCAGGCGGGCGGGCGGGAAAGCGTGGAGGGCGCCACGATTTCCGACCGCAGACGGTATTCGAGGATATCACCGGGCGACTGGGTCAGCCGCCCCCCCCACCCACGGCCACGGAACATGCTGACCATGTAGGACCCGCTGCGCCACCGGTCGCGGCCATCGCCGATCGCATCGTTCGAAAAAAGCCGCGCGAATCCCATGACAAAGCGTGATCCCTCGGCGCCATCGGACTGCGCTGCCGCAGGCATGGGGCCCGAAATGACGATCAATGCAGTCGCCGCAGCGAAGGTGAGTTGGCGCATTTTTTCCTGTTCCGGCCTCTCTCTGCATCTGGCCGGCGTGGCGATGTTCGACCACAGACCGGCACAACACAAAGATATTCATTGTATTTGTTGACAAATCCCGGGTGAACCCGGCCAAATTAAGGCGATTTTCTGCGCTCCCCATTGCAAAACGGCGCGGAAGTTTATATTCAATGTTTTGAATGTTTAACCGTGCCCCACGCCCTGCTTGGAAAGGCCACCCGATGTTTCGCTTGCTGACCGCCTCTGCGCTTGTCTCTCTGTCGCTTGCCACCCCGTCGCCGGGGCAGGAGATCACCCTGTCCCCGACCGCCGTCACCGAATGGAAGGCGGTCTATGGCCGCATCGAAAGCCGCGACCGCCTGCCTGCGCGGGCGCGTCTGGGGGGCACGCTGGTCTCGCTGACCGTCACCGAAGGCGATACCGTCGAAGCCGGCCAGGTTCTGGCGCAGATCGTGGATGACAAGATCGGCTTTCAGCTGTCGGCCATCGACGCCCAGCTTGATGCGCTGCGGGCGCAGTTCGACAACGCGCGCACCGAACTGACGCGGGGCGAGGATCTGTTGTCGCGCGGGGTGACGACGGTGCAGCGGCTGGACCAGCTGCGCACCCAGGTCGACGTGCTGTCGGGCCAGATCGCCGCGCAGGAAGCGCAGCGCAAGGTTCTGGAACAGCAGGCCGCCGAAGGCGCGGTCCTGGCACCGGTCTCGGGTCGCGTGCTGGATGTGCCGGTGGCCGCGGGCGCCGTGGTGATGCCGGGCGAGGCGGTTGCGACGATCGGCGGCGGCGGCACCTTCCTGCGGCTGGCGGTGCCGGAACGGCACGCGACCTTCCTGAAAGAGGGCGACGCCATCGGGATCGAAACTGCCGAAGGCGAAGGCTCGGGCAAGCTGGCGCGGATCTATCCGCAGATCGAAAATGGCCGCGTGGTCGCGGATGTGGAGGTGGAGGGGCTTTCCGATGCCTTCGTCGACGCGCGCGTCCTGGTGCGGTTGCCGGTTGCCGAGCGCGAGGCACTGCTGGTGCCCGCGGATGCGGTGCGCAGCCATTCGGGGCTGGACATGGTCGCCGTGCGATCGGGCGATGCGATCCTTACGCGGGCGGTCGTCATTGGCGCGGCGCATGAGGCCGAGGGCAACGCGATGGTCGAGGTCCTGTCGGGCCTTGTGGCAGGCGATGTCGTGGTGACCGATCATGAATGAGACGCCCGTCAAACACCCGTTGGGGATCGCGGGGGGCCTGACGAAGGCCTTCATCAACTCCGCCCTGACGCCCCTCTTCATCCTGGCCGCGCTGGCCGTGGGCCTTGTCGCGCTGGTCAGCCTGCCGCGCGAGGAGGAACCGCAGATTTCCGTTCCGCTGGTCGACATCCACATCCAGGCCCCCGGCCTGCGTGCCGAGGATGCGATGAAGCTGGTCACCGAACCGCTTGAAACGATCGTCAAGGGCATCGACGGGGTGGAACACATCTATTCCCAGACCCGCGACGACACGGCGCTGGTGACGGCGCGGTTCCTTGTGGGTACCTCGTCGGATGCGGCGGTGCTGCGCGTGCATGACAAGGTGCGCGCGAACATGGACCGGATTCCGGTGGGCATTCCCGAACCGATGATCGTGGGCCGCGGGATCGACGACGTGGCCATCGTGTCGCTGACCCTGACCCCCGCGCCGGGGGCGGCAGACGTGACGGCGAATGATCTGACGCGCATTGCCCGCGAACTCAGGGCCGAGATCGCCAAGACCCAGGACGTCGGGCTGACCTATCTGGTTGGCGAGGCGTCCGAGGCGATCCGCATCGCGCCCGATCCCGAACGGCTGGCGCTTTACGGCGTAACGCTGCAACAGCTGGCGGGCAAGGTCGCGCAGGCGAACCGGTCGTTCAACACCGGCAAGCTTCTGGACGCGGGCGAACAGATCGACCTTGTGGCGGGCGAAACGCTGACCTCGCCGGCCGAGGTCGCGAACCTCTTGCTGACCACGCGCGACAACCGGCCGGTCTACGTCTCGGATGTGGCGGATGTTTTTTTCGTGCCCGACACCTCGGACCGGATGGTGAGCCAGATCCGCCGCGTGGGCGCGGATGCGGCGCATGGTGCCGGGGAAGATCACGCGGCGGCAGGGGCCGAGATCGAACGCGTGCCGGCCGTCACCCTGGCGGTGGCCAAGCGCGCCGGGGCGAATGCCGTGATCGTGGCCGAAGAGATCCTGCACAAGGTCGAGACCCTGAAGGGCAGCCTGATCCCGGATTCGGTGGGCGTCACCGTGACCCGCGACTATGGCGAGACGGCGAACGAAAAGGCCAACGAACTGCTGTTCCACCTGGGCCTTGCGACGGTGTCGATCATCGGCCTTGTCCTTCTGGCGATCGGCTGGCGGGAAAGCATCGTGGTGGCGATCGTCATTCCGGTGACGATCCTGCTGACGCTCTTTGCTGCCTGGATCATGGGGTACACGCTGAATCGCGTGTCGCTGTTCGCGCTGATCTTCTCGATCGGGATCCTGGTCGACGACGCCATCGTGGTGATCGAGAACATCGCCCGGCACTGGGGCATGGGCGACAAGCGGCCGCGCATGCAGGCCGCGATCGACGCTGTGGCCGAGGTGGGCAACCCCACGATCGTGGCCACGCTGACCGTGGTCGCCGCCCTTCTGCCGATGCTGTTCGTGTCGGGTCTGATGGGGCCCTACATGTCGCCCATTCCGTCCAATGCCAGCGCGGCGATGATCTTTTCCTTCTTCGTGGCGGTGATCATCACTCCCTGGCTGATGGTCAAGATCGCCGGACGCGCCGACATGTCGGCCCATGCCCATGACGACAGTCACGGCGGCTATCCGGGCGGCATTCTCGGACGGACCTTTGCCGCGGTGGCGACCCCGCTTCTGGCGACGAAAGGGCGCAGCCTGACGTTCCTTCTGGTCACGGCCGCCCTGTCTTTCGGGTCGCTTGCCGCGCTTTACACCAAGGATGTCACGGTCAAGCTTCTGCCCTTCGACAACAAGTCGGAACTGTCGGTCGTGATCGACCTGCCCGAAGGATCGAGCGTGGAGGCGACGGACCGCGTGGCGCAGGATGTGGCGCGCGTGGTGATGGCGCTTCCCGAGGTCCTGTCGGTGGAAACCCATGCCGGGACGGCCGCGCCCTTCAACTTCAACGGGCTGGTGCGCCACAGCTATCTGCGGCAGGAACCGCAACTGGGCGAGGTGCAGATCCTTCTGGCCCACAAGGAACACCGCGACCGCACCAGCCACGACATCGCGCTGGACCTTCGGGAACGGCTGAACGCGCTGGATGTGCCCGAGGGGACCGTCCTGAAGACGGTGGAACCCCCGCCCGGCCCGCCGGTCATCGCCACCCTGCTGGCCGAAGTCTATGGCCCGGATGCCGAAACCCGGCGGGCGGCGGCGGCGAAGATCCGCGAAGCCTATGAAAGCGTGCCCTACATCGTCGATGTGGACGACAGTTTCGGGGTAGAGCCGCGCCGCCTGCGCGCGACGATCTCGACCGACGATCTTGAGTTCTTCGGGGTGCAGGAACAGGACGTGTTCGACACGCTAGCGCTTCTGAACGGGGGGCAGGTGGTGGGCTATTCCCATCGCGGCGAGGGCCGTCAGGCGATCCCGATCGAGATCCGCCGCGACCGGGCCGACCGCATCCTGGACGAACGTTTCCTGTCCACCCCCCTGCCCGCCAACGTCCTGCCGGGGGCGCGCGGGGTCGTGGAACTGGGCGACGTGATCCGCGTGACCGAGGAAACCGCCAGCTACCCGATCTTCCGCCACAACGGCCGCGAGGCCGAGATGGTGACAGCCGAACTGGCCGGGGATTTCGAGGCGCCGCTTTACGGGATGCTGGCCGTCGCCGATGCGCTGGAGGCGATGGACTGGCCCGAGGGGCAGAAACCCGTTATCGCCTTCAACGGCCAGCCCGAGGATGAATTGGGCGTCACCCTTCTGTGGGACGGTGAATGGGAAGTGACCTTCGTCACCTTCCGCGACATGGGGGCGGCCTTCGGCGTGGCGCTTCTGGGCATCTACATCCTTGTGGTGGCGCAGTTCGGATCGTTCCGCCTGCCGCTGGTGATCCTGACGCCGATCCCGCTGACCTTCCTGGGGATCATCGCCGGGCACTGGCTGTTCGACGCGCCGTTCAGCGCGACCTCGATGATCGGTTTCATCGCGCTGGCGGGCATCATCGTGCGCAACTCGATCCTGCTGGTCGATTTCATCCGGCACGCCGATGAATCGAAGGGCAAGGTGGGCGTCCTGATCGAGGCGGGGGCAATCCGATTCAAGCCGATCCTGCTGACCGCGATCGCGGCGATGATCGGCGCGGTGGTGATCCTGGCCGACCCGATCTTTCAGGGGCTCGCGATCTCGCTTCTGTTCGGGCTGCTGACGTCGACGCTGCTGACCGTTCTGGTGATCCCGGCGATCTACCGCGTCTTCAAGACCTGACAGGGCACGGACGCCAGCAAAAACATGCATGAGGGGCGGGGGATTTCCCGCCCCTTCTGATTTATGTCAAGGCGCCGCGCGCGCACGCGCGTATGAGGGGCGGAACGGGAAGGAGACCGCGCATGTTCGACATCGTCCCCCTGATCGACGCGCTTGGCGAAGGACCGGTCGCCGCGCTGTTCGGGCTGATCACCGGCATCGTCTTCGGCATTGCCGCGCAGCGATCCAGTTTCTGCCTGCGAGCGGCAACCGTCGAATTCGCGCGTGGCCAGCTTGGCAGCCGGATGGCGGTGTGGTTCCTGACCTTCTCGACCGCATTGGTCTGGGTTCAGGGGGCGCGGCTTATGGGCTGGTTCAGCCCGGATGACGCTCGGATGATGGCAGTGGCCGGGTCATGGTCGGGGGCGATCATCGGCGGGCTGATGTTCGGCGCGGGCATGGTTCTGGCGCGGGGATGTTCGGGGCGGCTTCTGGTTCTGGCGGCCACGGGCAACCTGCGGTCGGTCGTGTCCGGCCTGATCTTTGCCGTGGTCGCGCAGATGAGCCTGCATGGCTGGCTGTCGCCGCTGCGCGACCGGCTGGCGCAGCTTTGGGTCACGCCGGGCGGGCGGAACGTGGACATGCTGGGCTGGCTTGGCCTGCCCGATGCCACGGGCTTCGTGATCGGCCTGATCTTTGCGGTGCTGGCGCTTTACGTCTCGTGGAAGAATCGGATCAGCGCGCGCACGCTGGTCTTTGCCTCGGGCGTGGGTTTTGCCGTGGCAGTGGGCTGGGTGCTGACCTACACGCTGGCGCAATCGGCCTTCGAGCCGGTCAACGTGACCTCGGCCACCTTCTCGGGTCCGTCGGCCAATACGCTGATGTTCTTCCTGATCCCCGACCCGGCGCTGGAGTTCGACGTGGGCCTTGTGCCGGGCGTGGTGATCGGCGCCTTCCTTGCGGCCCTTGTCGGGCGCGAGCTGAAGTTCCAGGGTTTCGACGGCGCGGCGGCCATGCAGCGGTCGATGATCGGGGCGGTGCTGATGGGATTTGGCGCGATGCTGGCCGGGGGCTGCGCCATCGGCGCGGGCGTCACCGGCGGGTCGATCTTTGCCGCGACGGCCTGGCTTGCGCTTCTGTGCATGTGGATCGGCGGGGTAATCACCGATTGGCTGGTCGATCAGGCCGGCGCGACAAAGACGGCGGCGGCCTGACGGCCCCTTCCATACGGACGGAATGACGAAGGGGGCCATCCGGCCCCCTTCTTTCTTGATCGGCCTCTTGTGACCGGCCTTTCTTCACCGGCGACGCGGGCTATTCGAATTCCATCTCGGCAAAGACGACGCCCGCGTTCTTGGTGGCCAGTTCCTCGAACGTGTCGAGGTGCTGCCACTGCGACTGGTCGACGTAATAGGCCCCGGCCAGATCGCCGCCCTCTTCGATATGGGCGCCGATCTTCTCGCGCAGGTCCACCAGATAGTCGCGCGTATAGCGCGTGACCTGCGCAAGGTTCGTCGGATGGCCGTGGCCGGGGATGATGTAGGTCGGGTTCAGGGGAACAAGCTTTGTCTCCCAGGTCTCGATCCAGCAGCTTGTGCAGGTGCCTTCAAAGATCGGCGGCATCCGTTCGTGAAAGGCGATGTCGCCCGCGATCATCATCGACCATTGCGGGATCCAGACCTGCGTGTCGCCGGGGCTGTGCGCGGGGCCAAGGTGCAGCACCTCGATCGTCACATCGCCCATCTGGATCGTCTTTGCGTCCTCGAAGGTTTCGGTGGGCAGGGTCGCGACGGTGCCTTCGGCATTCTCGCGGGCATAGTTCTGAAGGCTGGCGATGTCCTGCGGATTGCCATCCTCGTATTCGGCCGCGGCCTCGACATGGGCCAGGATCGGCACGCCCTGTTCCGCCCAATAGCCGTTGCCGTTCATCGCATGGCCCTGGCCGTTCTCGTTGATGACAAGCTTCACCGGCTGATCCGTCACCGCCCTGATCTCGTCATGCAGCGCCTTGGCCAGCAGGTAGGAGGCCCCGCCGTTCACCACGACCACGCCGTCTCCGGTCACGATGAAGGACAGGTTGTTGTTGTGGCCCGCGTTTTCATATGTCGGCGGCGCGGTTGCGCCGATGGCCGAAAAGACATGCGGGATGACCTCGACCGGCTTCGAATAGAGCACCGACTGGGGATACTGGTCGGGGATATCCTCGGACGCGAGGGCAGAAGTGGCCATCAGGCAGGCCAGGACGGAAAGCGTGCGCATGGTTCAGGCCTCCTCGACAAAGCGGTAGCCGGCGTCGGCCTTCTCGGCGTGGCCGATGCCGCCCCCCGGAAGGTGGAAGCCGATCAGGCGCATCCGGGCAGCGACAAGCTGATCCAGCAACGCCTGGCGTGTCTGGGCCGCCATCGGCCCATCCTGATCGGACCCCGATGCCCATTCGGGCCGTTCGAAGGCCACATGGTGATTGCCAAGCGCATCGCCCACGACCATCGCACTTTCCGATCCGCCCCGGATTTCAAAGGCCATGTGGCCCGGCGTGTGGCCGAAGGTGGCACGGGCGGCGATGCCGGGCAGGATCTCTTCGCCGTCACCGAACTTGCGGACCTGATCGGCGATCACCTCGAGCCGGCGCTGCGCCCCCACGGCGAATGTGGTGCGCGCCTCGCCGATGGTGTTCACGGTCTCGGGGTCCATCCAGTAATCGAATTCGGCCTGACCGATCAGGAATTCGGCGTTCGGGAACAGCGGTTCGTCGAATTCGTCCAGAAGGCCCCAGAGGTGATCGGGGTGGGCGTGGGTGAAGCAGACATGGGTGATGTCCTCGACAGTGACGCCCAGGGCATCCATCGCCTCTTGCAGCTTGCCCGCCGTCGGCATGAAATCCGGGCCCGACCCCACGTCGAACAGGACCGTGTTCGTGCCGTCGCGCATCAGGGTGACGTTGCAGGGCGGCTCCAGCCGGTCGGTCGGCAGGCCATACTTGCCGACGATCGCGGCCATTTCCTCTTGCGGCATGCCGCCCAGGATGAAATCGCCCGGCAGCACCAGATGCCCGTCCGACAACGTGTCGATCTGCACGCTACCCAGCGTCAGGGTCGATCCGGCCCAAAGGCGGCGCGGCAGGGCGGGGGCGGCAAGGGCGGCCCCGATCGTGGTCAGGATCTGGCGGCGGGTCAGCATGGCTGCGGTCCTTTTCTTATGCATCAGAACGGGCGCCCCGGTCACGGGACGCCCCGGCGGTTCAATCGGCGGCCTCAGCCGAAGATGTCGGTGGTGATCCCCGCATACCAGCCAAGGCTTTCCTCGTAGGTGGCCTTGCGCAGCGCGGCATCCTCGCCGGTGTTGCTGACGAAACTGGTGACCGAGGCGATCTTTTCCGGCGTCGGTTCGTAGGAGGCACCGACCTTCACACCATCCTCGGGCGCGATGAGCGACCAGCAGGTGTTGGTGTATTTCGCCGGGAAGACCTTAGAGCCGGTCAGTTCGCCACGGATCGTCATCGCCACGATCTTGGCCTGGCTGTTCGCGGCAAAGCCCGATTTCGGCATGTCGCCCTGCGCGCTGGCATCACCCAGCACAAAGACGTTTTCGTCCAGTTTCGATTTCATGCTGTCGGGCATGACCGGGGCCCAGCCATTGTCATCGGTGACCTGGGCGATCTGGGCGATCTTGCCCGCCATCTGGCCCGGAATGACGTTGCAGACATCGACCTTGGTCACCTCGCCATCGACGACGACTTCCATCGTGTCGGGGCGCACCTCGACCACGCCGCCGCCCATGTCGGGGCCAAGCCATTCGACCATGCCGGAATAGTGCTTTTGCCAGCCTTCCTCGAACAGGGCCTGCTTGGAATATTTGTCCTTCGGATCGAGGACCAGGATCTTGGCCGTCGGGTTCCGCGTCTTCAGCACATGGGCGACCATGCTGATGCGTTCATACGGGCCGGGCGGGCAGCGGTAGGGGTTGGGCGGCGCGACCATGCAGAACAGCCCGCCTTCGCGCATCTCTTCGACCTGCTTTTTCAGAAGCTGGGTCTGGGGGCCGGCCTTGTAGGCATGGGGCATGATTTCGGCGTGCTGGTCGGCCGACCATCCGGGAACCGAGCCGTCCTTGAAATCGATGCCCGGCGACAGGACCAGACGGTCATAGGGCAGCACCTGCCCGCCCGCCAGCGTCACTGTCTTCGCGGCGCGGTCCACGCCCATGGCCATGTCGTTGATGACCGTGACGCCGCCGGCGGCGATCTTGTCATAGCCGTGCTGGAGGTTCTCGAAGTCCCAGAACCCGCCGATGTAGAGGTTTGAGAAGAAGCAGGTCGTGTAGATCGGGTTCGCCTCGACCAGCGTGATGTCCAGCGCGTCACCGGCATCCTTGGCCAGATAGCGGGCGACGGTGCCGCCCCCCGGCCCGCCGCCGATCACGACGACGCGGGGCTTGGTCTGCGCGCGCACCCAGGGTGCGGCAAGTCCGGCGGTCATGGCCGCCGCCGTTCCGATAAACAGTCGTCTGTTGAGTGACATGGTTCGTTCCTCCCTTACTGGCATTATGCCGCTCTGCGGCCCCTCTCGTTTCGTCCCGCCTATTGCCCGAGCGTGGCGAAATAGGCGGCCAGTGCGGCGATTTCTTCGTCCGACAGGCGGCTGGCCATCATCTGCATCACCGGATGGGGCCTGAACTTGCGCTTGTAGGCGTGCATCGCGATCACGAAATCCTCTTCCGGCCACATGGTGATGGCGGGGATGCCCTGATCGGTACCGTCCGGCTGATGGCAGGTCACACATTCCGACGACAGGTATTCGCCGTATTCCGGGTCGCCCTTGATGGAAAGGATCGCGGGATCAAGATCGTGATCCGTCATCCGCGCGGTCGGTTCCGCCTCGGGGATGTTCTGGGGATTGTCCGACAGGGTGCGCAGAAAGGCAAGAAGATCGGACCGCGACTGGTCGTCGGCCATGCCGCGGTAGTTCATCCGCGTACCCGACACCAGCGCCTTGGGGTTTTCGATGTAGACGTCGAGGGTTTCCAGCGTCCAGGTCAGGCCATCCGCGCCCATCCGCGCCATCGACTTGGAATAGGTGAAATCCGCGCCCGTCGCCGCCCGCCGTCCGAAGATGCGGTTGAGTTGCGGCCCGACACGGTTGATCGCGCCTTCGCCGATCTGGTGGCATGCCTTGCACTGCCGTTCGAACAGGGTGGCGCCGCGCTGTGCGTCGCCGATCAGTTCGGCGGAAGCCGGGGCGGCAAGCGCCCCGGCTGCAAGGATGGCGAAGGCTGTCCAGATACGTGATACAGCCTTTCGCATGATCTAGCCGCCGAAGGTCGACAGATAGGCAATGACCGCGTCGATGTCTTCGGGTTTCTTCAGGCCCGCGAAGGACATCTTGTTCTTCGGCATGAAGCCCTTGGGATCGGCCAGGTAGCCGTGCAGGTTCGCGTCGTCCCAGACCATGCCGGATGCGCCCGCATCCGCCATCGGCTTGGAATATTTGTAGCCCTCGACCGACGCGACCGCCCGGCCGACGATGCCGTTCAGCACCGGCCCGGTGGCGTTCTTCGCACCGTCGCCGACCTTGTGGCAGGCCGAGCATTTCTTGAACACCTTCTCGCCCGCCTCGACCAGCGCCGGATCGGCGGCGGCCACGGCGGGTTCGGCTGCTGCCTCTGCCGGGGCTTCGGCGGCCGCGGCTTCGGCCGGGGCCTCGGCTTCGGCGGGCGCTTCGGCCGAGGCTTCGGTCGAGGTCGCTTCGGCAGGTGCCGCCTCGGTCGCACCTTCGGCAGAAGCCTGCGAAAGCGGCGGGATGGTGTTCAGCGGAAGGCCGTTTTCATCCTTCGGGGTCACGTTCAGGTTGATCGCCCGCTTGGTGATCTCTGGCGCGGTCTCGCGGCAGTTCTCCATGCAGGGTTCGGCCCGGAACAGGGCGTATTCGGTGGCCTCGCGGTCATCGACGACGAACCCGTCCGCATTCGGCATGACGACTTCGGTGAAGTTCTCCTTCGTCAGGACGAAGTCGTCCTCGACCAGGCCGTTGGAATACAGAAGGAAGGCGGCAATGGCATAGGTTTCATCGACCGTCACCGTCTGCGCCGCGCCGAAGGGCATCGACCGGTGGACATAGTCGAACACGGTCGAAAGATAAGGCCAGTAAGAGCCGATCGTCTTGACCGGGCGCGGATCCTGAAGCGATCCGATCCCACCAGCCAGAACCGGCCAGCTGTCGATCCCCTCGGCGAAATCGCCGTGGCACGAAGCGCATTTGTCGGCAAAGACCTCGTCGCCGGTCGCCACGTCGCCCGATCCTTCGTGAAGGCCGGTGCCATCGGGCAGCACGGCCACATCCCAGGCGTCGATTTCTTCGGGTAGGGCGGCACGGCCCAGACCCAGCTTTTCCGCCAGCGCAGGGCCGGCCATCACGGACAGGGCGAGCGCCGAACCGATCAGCAGATTACGCGATTTCGACATTCTCGACCTCCCCATTGGCGTGGACCCACCAGGGTTGAATGGAATTGTTGTGATAGACGTTGTTCGTGCCCCGGATCGCGCGCAGCTGATCCTTGGTCGGCTGGACATAGCCGGTTTCGTCGATGGCGCGCGACATGATGATCATCTCGCTGCCGTCCCAGTTCATGTCGTAATGGAACCGGGTCAGGGCCTTCGACTGCGGTTCGCCCGCAAGGCGCGCGGGCGCCCAGGTCTTGCCGCCATCCACCGAGATGTCGACGCGGGTGATCTTGCCGTGGCCCGACCAGGCCAGGCCGGTGATGACCAGCGGGCCGGATCCGTGGCGGATCGGCGCCTGCGGGCTGGGCGAGGTGATGACGGATTTCGCGTCCATCACCCAGGTCCACTTGCGGGCCTTTCCGTCGGGCATCAGGTCGGTGTATTTCGAGGTTTCCTCGCGGCTTTCGACAGCGGCGTGGTAGACGCCGATGCGGCGCAGCCACTTGACCCACATGTTGCCCTCGAAGCCCGGCACGACAAGACGCACGGGATAGCCGTGTTCCTTGCGCAGCGCCTCGCCATTGGCGAAGAAGGCGACCATCACGTCGTCCATCGCCTTTTCCAGCGGCATCGAGCGGCCGTTGGAGCTTGCATCATGGCCTTCGGCATAGATCCACTTGCCCTCGGGCTGGACGCCCGCCTCGGCCAGGAGATCCTTCAGCATGACCCCGGTGTATTCCATGTTGTGGATCATGCCCTGGGTATACTGGCAGCCTTCCAGCTGCGCGCCGCCCCATTCCATGCCGCCGTTGGCGGCGCATTCGCAGAAGGCGGTCATGGTGCGGCGGGGGAAGCGCATCAGGTCTTCGAAGGTGAAGACAAGGGGCGTGTCCACGAGGCCGTTGATCATCAGGCGATATTCGCCCTTGGTCATCTCGATCGCGCCGGAATGGTGACGTTCGAAGGCGCAGCCCTGCGGTGTGATCGTGCCTTCAAGCGCGTGGATCGGCGTGAAGTTGATCGACGAGATCGGGCTTTCGGTCAGCCATTCGACATAGCCGCGCACGACGTGGTTTTCATACTTGATCGGCATCCCGTAGGGCACCGCATCCACCGCATCGCCGGTCGAGCTGGCATAGTCCTGGATTTCGGTGATCAGTGGATCGGGCGTTGCCGCGCGGGCCGCGGTGGTTCCGGCCACAAGACCGGCTCCGGCGGCGACAGTGCCCCGCAGAAAGGCCCGGCGGCTTTCGCCAACTTTCGACTCATCGGTCATTGGCTCAGTCTCCTTGGTTGTCTGGTCAGATCCCGGTGACGGTCACCGAGGTGTTGGGTTCGAGGTTCACGGTGCCGATCTTCTTCAGATGGGATTCGATCACATCCCAGATCTGCGGCCCTTCGGTGCCTTCGTTGACGCTGGCCCAGCCACCCACGACATAGGTCTTGGCCGGGTCGATCGCCTCGCCCGTGGCGGCCAGCGTCATGTTGGTGATGCGCTGCCCGATGGGCTTTGACACGTCGCAGGTAAACGCCATGCCGCCGACGCGGACCATGTCGCCGCCCTGCTGGTAATAGGGATCGGGGTTGAAGATGTTGTCGGCCACGTCTTCCATGATCGTGTGCAGGAATTCGCCCGTCATCTCGCTGCGGTAGACCTGGCCATAGGTCATCGAACAGACCGAATGGATGTCCTCGCGGGTGATGTCCTGCCCCGGCATGATCGACGCACCCCAGCGGACGCCTGGCGACAGGGCGATCTGGGTGTCGCGCTCGCTGATGATGGCGTTGCAGATCAGGTCATCCCAGGTGCCCTGGAAATTGCCACGGCGATAAAGCAGGCTTTCGGACTTGGCGATCACCTCTTCCAGCTGGTCCTTGTAGGGCGCGCGTTCGGCCTCGATCAGCGCGGCCATGTCGGGATCGGGCGCGATCACGTCCGAGAAGATCGGGATCAGCTTGTGCTTGAAACCCATCATGCGGCCGTCGCGCACGTCAAGGTCAACGCGGCTGATGAATTTGCCGTGGCTGCCCGAGGCGATCAGGATCGTCTCGCCCACCAGAACCGGTTCGGGGATCGCGTCGTGGGTGTGGCCGGTCAGGATCACGTCGATGCCTTTGACCCGGCTTGCCATCTTGCGATCCACGTCAAAGCCGTTGTGCGACAGGCAGACCACCAGTTGCGCCCCTTCGGCACGGACCTCGTCAACGACGGCCTGCATCCGTTCCTCGCGGATGCCAAAGCTGTATTCGGGGAACATCCAGCCGGGGTTGGCGATCGGCATGTAGGGGAAGGCCTGCCCGATGACCGCGATCTTGACGCCGCCGCGTTCGAACCAGGTGTAGGGCTCGAAGGCCGGTTCGTCCCATTCGGCGTCATAGATATTCGCGCCAAGGAAGGGGAACTTCAGCTGGGTTTCGACAATTTCTTTCACCCGCTCGGTGCCGAAGGTCCATTCCCAGTGACTGGTCATCCCCTCGACGCCCAGGGCGTTCATCGCGTTGACCACATCCTGGCCATTAGTCAGGTAGCTGGTCATCGACCCGTGCCAGGTATCGCCGCCATCCAGCAGGATGGAGTCCGGCCGGGCAGAACGGATGGCCTTGACCGCGGTGGCCACCCGGTCAAGCCCGCCCATCCGGCCATAGGTCTTGCCCAATGCGGCGAAGTCCTCGTAGGTCAGGGCATAGGCCTCGGGGCTGCCGGGCTGGAGGTTGAACATCTTGATGAAGTCCTGGCCGACGACATGCGGCGGCAGGCCCTTCACCTCGCCCACGCCGATGTTCCATTCCGGCTCGCGGAACCAGATCGGGCGCAGGTGCGCGTGGATGTCGGTGATGTGGATCAGCGTGACGTTGCCGAAATCGTCGAACTGGAAAAGCTGGTCCTGCGTCAACGCCTGCTGGGCGGCCAGCTTCGACCAGTTGCCGATCCCCGAGGCGCCCACGATGGCCGAAGCCGCGAGGGACGCCTGAAGGAATTCGCGCCGGGTGATCATGTCTGTCTTCTCCTTGGCACCGGGCACGTCAAGGCCGTTCGCGCCAGAGGCGCGTCAGGCAGGCAGCCCATGTCTGAAAATGTCCAAACGAATGGGGTGGCGGCCCCCCTCGATATCGGGGGGCCGCCGGTCGTATCAGTGACGGACGCCGACGCCTTCAACGGACAGGCCGTTGCCGCGCGAGGCGACGTAAAGCTCCAGCGCCTTGAACTCGTCCGAACCGGCCTTGAAGGTTTCGGCGCGGGTATCGCGGACACAGCCGACAAAGCGCTGCTGCGCCGTCACCACGCCTGCATCCTTCAGGCGATAGACCGGCATGCCGTTGACCTGGCCCTGACTCAGGTGGTCGGCGCGGATCATGTTGCCGTAGTTGTCTTCGTGGCAGTTCGCGCAGGACATCTCCAGCTGCCCGTAACGGGTGTAGTAGATTTCCTTGCCCTTCTCCCAGAAGGCGGCGGCCGGGCCGTCGATGGCGACATTGACGACTTCGCCACGCGACTGCATTGAGATAAGCGAGACCATGTCCTTCATCGGACTGGAGGTCGTGCCCCAGGCTTCAAGGCCCATGCGTTCGGTGACGCATTCGTTGATGTAGTCTTCCACGATCATCAGCTTGCCGCTTTCCGCGTCCACGCGCGGGGTGACGGCGCGCAGGCCCTTCATGCTTTCGGGGCCTTCGTGGCAGCCGGCGCAGCTTTCGCCCTTGGCGCCCTGGGCCGCGTTCCAGCTGTCAAGGCCGCGGTCGACGAACACCATGCCGGGGTTGTCGAAATCGTCCTTCTGAAGCACGCGGGTTTCATCCTCGCGGAACAGCCAGCCGGAATAGACCGTGTCCAACACATCCTTCAGATGGTCCGGCGCGGCGGTCTGGGTGACGAGTTCGATGCTGCCGTCGTCGGTCTCGATGACCAGCGTATCGTCGACCGGATCGGCCATCGCCGTGCTGGCCAGCGCCAGAGCCGAGGCTGCGATGAGTGTTCTGCCAAAGTGCAGACGCATGTGATTTCCTCCCTGGGTGGGGTCACCCGCCACCATCGGCGGATGACCTGTCCTTGGACGGGCGCCCTACCCGCGCCCCGGCGACTGAGCGCCTCAGGCGACTTCGATCGGCTTCACGTCTTCGTAGACAGAGCCGTCGTCGTCGTACCAGGTGAACTTGAACTCACCCGCGGCGTCCACCTTGGCATCGAATTCGATGTAGGGGTTCGTCGAGATCGCGGGTTCCAGCGTCACGTCGATGACGTTCACGCCGTTCAGCTCGCAGGTGAAGCGGTTGATGATCGACCGCGGAATGACCGAGCCGTCAGCGTTCTTGCGCTGGCCCGATTCCATCGGGTGGCTGATCAGGGTCTTCAGCGTGATGACTTCGCCGGCCGCAGCGGACTTCGGCACTTTCACGCGGGGTTTGACGTCTTTTGCCATGTCTCTCTCCTATGTCTCGTGCCGCAGATCAGCCGCCGCAGCCGCCGATGGTGACCTTCACGGTCGCCTTGGCCTCGGCGAAGCTGCCGTCTTCCATCTTGGCGATGGCGATCACGTCCTGGGTCGTGGCCAGGCGGATGCGGGTCGCGGCCATGCGCGAACCGGCCGCGGGGCCGAAGGTGAAGGTGGCGACGCCAGGCGTCGGGTTGCCGGCCGCCAGGATCAGGATGCTGGCCGAGCCGGGCGCGTCGACGGCCACCGGGACGGTGTTGCCGTTTTCGGCGATTTCCGGGGCGGTCAGCGTGATGCCTTCGGATTTCAGTTCGGCGCCACCGGTGAACGCCGCGATAGCGTCTTCGACGGCGGCCTTCACCTGCGCCGGAAGCGAGGTGGCGGCGACGCTGGCCAGGGCCAGCAGGATCGCTTCTCGTCTGGAAAGGTTCATTGTCATCTCCTCGAATAGGTGGAACCGGGTTCCGTCATTCCTTGAGCGTCATGAGATAAGCCACGACGTCTTCGATCTGCTGCGCATTCAGGATCGGCGGCAGGTCGCCTTCGGGCGCCTTGCCGGTGTAGGCGTTGCCCGGGCGGACGAAGCCTTCGGTCTTGTAGAAGGCCGGCATGAAGGTGCCGTCGAAGGTCATCTTGGCGTTGGCGACGATTCCGCGCAGTTGCGCTTCGGTCCAGCGGTCGGCGGCGCCGTCAAGCGCCGGGCCGATGTCGCCCTGGAACGGGACCTCCGGCATCGCGGCGATCGCGTGGCAGGCCACACAGTTGCCCAAGGCGTTGGTGGTCATGATCTTTGCGCCCGAAGCCGGGTCGCCGGGCGTGCCGCTCAGCGATTCGGCGATGGCGCCTTCTTCGTAATTCACTGCGGTCGGAGCGGTTTCACTCCAGACGGGCGTGGCTGCAAGTGCTGCCGCAATCATGCCCAGTGCTGCGTGGCGCTTCATTGAGTCCTCCCTGGTTCTCCCGAGTCGGACTGTAAACCGGGCATGCCGTCGCATGCAATGATAATTATTCCAATAGTTGAATATTCATAAGATTGCGCGGCGGATATCCGCCGCGCAACAAGCGTTCGCCTAGTTGCCCTGAGTCATGCGCGAGGCGAGGTATTTCTGGAAATGTTCCCCGTTTTCATAGGTCTTGTCCTTCACCCAGGTTAGCAGGGCCGAGGTGGTGCCCTTGCCGAAGGCGCCCGGCATCACGGCCACGGCGGCCTGCGCGGCGGTCTGACCTTCGGCCACTTCTTCCGGCAGAAAGATCATCGTGGGCGTGAACATCACCCCCCAACGCACGGCCATGTCCTTTTCGGAAAGCACCGTACCGTCGAAATCCGTCACCTCGACGTCGCCGAACAGGTTCATCTGAACGACAAAGAAATTCTCGCGGATCAGCGCGTCGATCTCGGGGTCGGGATAGACCTCTTCGTGCATCTGCGTGCAGTAGATGCAACCGCGCTGTTCGACGATGATCAGCAGGCGCTTGCCCTCGGCATTGGCCTCGGCCAGATCCTCGGACAGGTCCTTGAACGTATCGCGCAGCCAGGTGGGCTTGTGCAGCCCGTCATCGCCCAGTTCCGCCGCAGCCAGCGGCAGGGCCAGAACAGCGGCGACAAGCGCCGCGCCCGCCCGTGTCATCCATCCCGTCATCGCACCCTCCCTGTGCTGCCCCCTGCCCGCCTCAACCCAGCGAGGCGAAGAAGGGGAATGTTTCGATCATCCAGTTCGCGATCGCGTTCACGCTGCCCGTGGCGATCAGGATCGCGAAGACCACCAGCATCACCCCAAGCACCTTTTCGACATGGGGCTGGTATTTGCGATTGCGCTGCATCCAGCCAAGGAAGGGCCGCGCAAAAAGGGAAGCCACCACGAAAGGTGCGGTCATCCCGAACCCGAACACCGCCAGCAAGAGGCCCCCGCGCCAGACATCGCCCATGCCCGAGGCCATCATCAGGATCGTGGCCAGGATCGGCCCGACGCAGGCCGACCAGCCGAAACCGAAGGCAAGGCCCATCGTATAGGCCCCAAGCACCGTCTTCGGGCTCAGGTTCGACTGCATCCGCGCCTCGCGGTAAAGGATGCCGATCCGGATCACCCCCAGGAAATGCAGGCCGAAGGCAAAGATCAGCGCCGCCGCCACATAGCGCAGCACCCCGAACCATTCGCGGAACGCCTGCCCAAGCGCGCTGGCGCCCATGCCCATCAGCATGAAGATCGTCGTCACCCCAAGCGCGAACATCAGCGCCGACAGGAACAGGCGCCGTTGCGCGCCGGGCGCGATCTGGCCCTCGCCGCGCAGTTCGGCCATCGACAGGCCCGCCATGTAGCTGAGGTAGAAGGGCACCATGGGCAGGATGCAAGGGGTGAAGAACGCCAGAAACCCGGCAAGCAGCGCGCCGCCAAAGGTGATATCCAGCATCAGGGCCTCCAGGTTGCGGTTCCGCGTGAAGCCGGTTGCGGAAGCGCGAAAATACATTACGATGTTTCTATATTTCTTGGAGGCCGTCAATCATGCTCGACACGCTCCTGCGCCGGATACCGAAGGCGGTGACGCTTGGCGCGGCGTTCGGCCTCCTGGCATCCTTGCCTGCGTTGGCCTCGGATCTGACGCTATGGATGTTCGAGCAGACGGGCTGCGCCTATTGCGAACGCTGGAAGGCAGAGGTTGGCGATGCCTATGCCATCACCGAGGAAGGGCGCACCGCCCCCTTGCAGATGACCAACATCCGGGATGGCGTGCCCGAGGGGCTGACGGTGGTCAGCATGCCCGTCTTCACGCCGACCTTCATCCTGGCCCGCAACGGGCAGGAAATCGGCCGGATCGAAGGGTATCCGGGCGAGGATTTCTTCTGGGGGCTTCTGAACCAGATGCTGGACCGGGCGGCCGAAACCGGCCACCAGCCGGCGTCGAACTGAACGGACGCCCCACGAAAGTCGGATCGGCTGGCGGTTTGCGTGAAACCTGCGCGCATGCTAGGCAGACAGTGGATCACGAGGTGCGCCGGAGGGCTGGGGCAGATCATGCCGTGGGCAGAGGATCACAAGGACGAGCTGACCGACCCGACCGGCCAACCGGCGGTATGCCCGGTCGCGCTTGACCTTCTGCAACCTTATGCCAACGACGCCGCCAATTTCCTGAAGGCACTGGGGCACGAAGGACGGCTGATGATCCTTTGCCACCTGTCCTCTGGCCCGAAAAGCGTCACCGAGCTTGAAAACCTTCTGTCGTCGCGGCAGGCTGCGGTCAGCCAGCAGCTTGCCCGCTTGCGGCTGGAAGGTCTGGTGAACGCCCGTCGCGACGGGCAGGCCATCTATTATTCGATCCTCGATCCGAAGGTCGAACGCATGGTGGCCCTCTTGACGGAATTGTTCTGCCCGCCCGAGGGCGGAGCGCAAGGCTGATCCGGCGCCCCCGCGGGGGACGGCGGCAGATAGGGGAAACAGGTATGGAAACGCTTCCCTACGGTGCATTGGCAGCCCTGGTCGGGCTGCTTGGCGGGATCGTGCTGGGGCTTGCGGCACGGCTGGGCGATTTCTGCACGCTGGGTGCGATCGAATCGGCCGTCTACGGCGCCGACCACAAACGCCTGCGGCTGTGGGGCATCGTGCTGGGCACCGCGATCGCGGCCACCTGGATCGGGGCGGCGGTCGGCCTCGTCGATGTGGGCGGCACCTTCTATCACCAGATCGCCTGGAACCCGCTGGCGTCGATCTTCGGCGGGCTGGTCTTCGGTTACGGGATGGCACTGGCGGGCAACTGCGGCTTCGGCGCGCTGGTGCGTTTCGGCGGCGGCGACCTGCGGTCGCTTGTCGTGGTGGTGGTGATGGGGATCTTCGGCTTCATCGCCCTGTCGGGGCCGCTCGCGCCGCTCAGGATCATGCTGTTCTCGCAGGTGGATGCGACCGGCCCGCAGGGCATGGCCCATGCTTTCGCGGCCACGACCGGCCTTCCGGCGCTGGCGCTGGCGCTGCCGCTGGCGGCGGGGCTGTTTGCCTGGGGGCTTGCACATGCGCCACTGCGGGCACGTCCCAACATGATCCTCTGGGGGATCGCCGCGGGCCTTTCGGTGGCCTTCTGCTTTGCCGGAACGACCTGGGTCAACAACCTGTCCTTCGGCGAGATCGGGGTGGAAGGGCCTTCGTTCACCGCGCCCATCGGGCGCACGCTGATCTTCCTGATGACTTCGACCGCGGGCGGGATCACCTTTTCGGTGGGCTCGGTGGCGGGGGTGATGATCGGCGCGCTGGCCGGGTCCACCCTTCGCGGGCTGTTCCGCTGGGAGGCCTGCGAGGACCCGCGCGAACTGGGCCGCCAGGTTTCGGGCGCCGCGTTGATGGGGATCGGCGGGGTGATCGCCATCGGTTGCTCGGTCGGTCAGGGTGTGACGGCCTTTGCCACGCTGGCCTGGTCGGGGCCGGTCACGCTGGCCGCGATCTTCCTTGGCGCGGTTGTCGGGCTGCGGCAGCTGATCGGCGGCTTCCAGCCGGAATAGACCATCCCGAAAGCCGTCACCTATCACAGACGCACGGAAACGTGCCGCCCGCGCGCCGGGTCATTCCGAATAGCCGGGCGACTGGCTCCACCGCCAGGCATCGGTGATCATCTGCCGCAGGTCGGACCGTTCCGGCCGCCAGCCCAGTTCCTCGCAGGCGCGGACCGATCCCGATACCAGCGCCGCCGCATCGCCGGGCCGACGCGGCCCTTCCACGACGGGCACCGGGCGGTTGGTGACGGCGCCCGCATGGGTGATCACCTCGCGCACCGAAAAGCCGCGCCCCGTCCCAAGGTTGAAGACACCGTTCCCCTGCCCGTCCAGAAGCCGCTTCAGGCCAAGCACATGCGCATCCGCCAGGTCGGTGACATGGACGTAATCGCGCACGCAGGTGCCGTCGGGCGTGGGGTAATCCGTGCCGAACAGCGTCAGTGCGGGCCGCTTGCCCTCGATCGCCTCCAGCATCAGCGGAATGAGATGGGTTTCCGGGCGGTGCTGTTCGCCGATCTCGCCCTCGGGGTCGGAACCGGCCACGTTGAAATAGCGGAAGATGACATGGTTCAGGCCGTAGGCCTGCCCGAAATTCACCAGCATGTCCTCGATCGCGCGTTTCGATGCGCCATAGGCGTTGATCGGGCGCTGTTCGCAGCCTTCGTCCAGCATCACCCCGTCCTGATCGCCATAGGTGGCGCAGGTCGAGGAAAAGACGATGTTGCGGCATTGCGCGGCCACCGCCGCCTCGAACAGGTTCAGCGCGCCGCCAAGGTTGATGCGCCAGTAAAGGCCGGGGTCGCGCATCGATTCGCCCACCAGCGACAGCGCCGCGAAATGCATGACCGCCACCGGACGGAAGCGGGCGAAAGCCTCGTCGACGCGGGCACGGTCCATCAGATCGCCCTGCACGAAGGGGCCGAACTTCACCGCTTCGGCCCAGCCGGTCGACAGGTTGTCGAAGGCCACCGGCACGAAACCCGCCCGGGCCAGCGCCTTGCACGCATGCGACCCGATGTACCCTGCCCCGCCCGTCACCAGCACATGTTCCGCCACCGCAGACCTCACCATTTCGCCTTGCTTTCGCCGAGTGTTAGCCGGATTGGCGGGCGATGTCGAACCTCTGCTTTGGAAAAACCGCTGGCGTGCGGGCCGATCCGGACGCCAAGGGTTTAACGCATCGGTGCCGTGCCCTAGATTGGCCAGGGGAATTGCGAGGACTGGTTCATGTGTATGATCTGCGCCGCCCGGCGACCGGCCGACCTTACGGCTGCCTATGACCGACATGGTGCCGAGGGCGGCGGAACGGCCCCCGTGGTGACCAAGTCTGTGGGCCAACTGGTGACGCAGCTTGTCTCGGGCTACTGGGCGTCCTTCGGGGAAGGGCCGCGCGCCTTCGACGTCGCGCCCGGTGGAACGCTGACCTACAACCTGGGCGACCTGAGCGCGGCAGAACGGCATATCGCGGTGGCCGCGCTTGAGGCCTGGAGCAACGTCACGGGCCTGCGGTTCACACCCTTCGTGGCGCCTGCACTGGCCAGCGCCACCGAAGGCACGGATGCACCCGCGACCATCGGCGGCGCACGACCGCTGGCGATGAACACGGCGCTTGACGGATCATTCTTCGCCCCCGGCGACAGGGACGTGTACGCTGTCAGCCTGCAGCGCGGGCAGACCTACTCTTTCGCGTTGGAAGGCCGCGGGGCGTCCGGCGTCGAAGATCCGTTCCTGCGGTTGCGCGACGGTTCGGGAACCCTGCTTTCCGCCAATGACGATTATGGCGGCACACGCGATTCCCTGATCACCTTCACGGCAGGCTACACGGGTGTCCATTACATCGACGCCGGAACCTTCAACGATGAATACGCGGGGGGATACCGGCTGACGGTATCGCAAAGCCCGCTCCTCGCCGGCATCACCTTCACGAACAGCGATCCCGAGGGCGGTGCCTTTTCCATTTCGGACCTTGAGGGCGATCGCATCGTCGCCTCGCTTGTGATGGTGGAATCGAACTGGGATTTCGATCCGGTCTCGATCAACAGCTACTGGTTCCAGACCTACATGCACGAGATCGGCCACGCCCTGGGGCTTGGCCACGCGGGCGACTACAACGGCGATGCGATCTGGGGGCGCGACGACAAGTTCGCGGATGACAGCTGGCAGACGACGATCATGTCCTACTTCAGCCAGGAGGATAACCCGAACGTCAACGCCAGCTACGCCTTTACCCTGACGCCTATGATGGCCGATATCGAGGCGATCCGGCTGCTTTACGGCGACAGTATCCGCGCCTATCACGGCAACACCGTCTATGGCGCGAATTCGAACGTGGGCGGCTATCTGGGCCGCGTCTTCGCCGCGATCTTCGACGGCGCTTCGGCCTCGCAACGCGATTTCATCCGGAACCCCTGGACGATGACCATCTTCGACACCGGCGGTCGCGACCGGATCGACGTTTCGACCCTGTCGAACAACGCCAAGATCGACCTCGCCCCCGGTGCCGCGTCCAGTGTCGCGGGTCTGCGCAACAACCTGCTGATCGCGCGGGATGTCGTGATCGAGGAAGCCCGAACCGGTGCGGGCGATGACCGCCTGATCGGCAATGCCGCGGCGAACCGCCTTTCGGCCGGGGCCGGGCGCGATACCCTCACCGGCGGGCTTGGCAACGACACGCTGACAGGCGGCAGCGGAAACGACGTTCTGAACGGCGGCGGCGGGCGTGATACCGTGGTCTATGCCGGGGCCGGCTCGGTGCGGGTCGATCTGGGCCGGGGCGTCGCCTCGGGCACGGGGCATGGCAGCGACCGGCTGGACTCCATCGAGAAGGTGACCGGCGGAAGGCGCGGCGATGTGCTGACCGGGGACGATGCCGCCAATGTCCTTTCCGGACAGGCCGGCGCCGATACGTTGCGGGGCGGCGGGGCGGCCGACACGCTGGTCGGCGGGGCCGGGAATGACATCCTGAACGGTGGCCGCGGGCGTGATACCGCCCGTTTCGAGGGCGGGGCCGATATCCGCGTCGATCTGGCGCGGTCCGACCGGCAGGTGACCGGCCAGGGCGGCGACCGCCTGACCGGGATCGAGAACCTGGTGTCCGGCAGGGGCGATGACGTGCTGCGCGGCGATGGCGGGGCGAACCGGCTGGCCGGAAACGCGGGGAACGACAGGCTGTTCGGTCGGGGCGGCAATGACACCCTGATCGGCGGCCAGCAGGCCGACCGGCTGGTCGGCGGCGCGGGCGACGACAGGGTGACGGGCGGCGCGGGTTCGGACAGGTTCGTCTTCACCGCAGGGCGCGATATCGTCACCGACCATCAGCTGGGGATTGATACGCTGGCCGTTTCGCGTGCGCTCTGGACCGGGAGGGGCGGCGTTGACGGCATGCTGGACGATCTGGCGACGCGGTCGGGCGGCGCGACCCGGATCGACTTTGGCGATGGTGACGTGCTGATCCTGCGGGGCGTCACCAATCTGGACCGTTTGGCCGACGACATCGTCCTGATCTGATCGCCGGGCCGGAAGGGCGGCGATCAGATCACGTCGATCCGATCGGCAAGGCCGCGCATGTCGGCCACGTCCTCAAGGATCAACCTGTCGCCGCGCCCGAAATCGAGGATGACCGCGTCGCCACGTTCCTCGGCATAGCGATCCAGAACCCGCGCGCCCGACATGAAGCGCGAAGCGGGCAGGCCCTGATCAAGGATCACGATCCGGTCGAGGCGGGTGAAATCCGTGACCACATCGACACCGCCGCCGAAGACGAAGGTATCGCGCCCGGCGCCGCCGGTCAGGATGTCACTGCCGCCGCCGCCGTCCAGCCGGTCGCGACCACCCCCGCCGGAAAGTCGGTCGGCCTGCCCGCCACCGTCCAGCCGGTCATTTCCGCCAGCCCCCGCCAGCAGGTCGCGCCCGCTTCCGCCGGAAAGGCGATCGGCCCCGGAACCGCCCGAAAGCCGGTCATTACCGCCGCCGGCCGACAGGCGGTCATTCCCGCCCCGGCCCTCCAGCCGGTCGCTCCCGCCCTGCCCCGACAGCGTGTTCGCGCCGCCCGTGCCGGTGATCCGGTCATTCCCGCCGCCGCCTTGCGCGTTCTCGACACCGGCGATGCGGTCGCGGCCATGCCCGGTGTTCTGAAAGCCCTGTTTCGACAGGTTCAGTGTCACGGCCGCACGCCCGGTGAAAAGGACCGTGTCGCTGCCACCGCCACCCAGCATCACATCGTTTCCGGCGCCGCCGGTCAGCCTGTCGTTTCCCGCGCCGCCCTTCAGCGTGTCGGCGCCCGAGCGTCCGTCAAGCCGGTCGGCGCCACCGCCGCCGATCAGAAGATTGGCCCCGGCCGATCCCCGGAAGATGTCCCGCCCGGTCCCGCCGATCAGATCCTCGACCGAAACGACAAGATCGGCCCCCTCGCCCGTTCCCTGCCATCGAGCAAGGCCAAGATCGACCCGCGCCCCCTGGATCGCTCCGCTGAAATCGGCGATGTCGCGACCGTTGCCACCATAGAGCTGGTCATTGCCCGCCCCGCCGAAAAGCAGGTCGCGGCCGTCCCCGCCGATCAGCGTGTCATTTCCCTGCCGGCCTTGCAGCCGGTCGTTTCCGCCCCCGCCCTCAAGCCGGTTCGCCAGCCCGTTTCCGTTGAGGCTGTCGTTGCCGTTCGCGCCGACGAGGTTTTCAAATCCGCTGTGGCGGATCGTGCCCCAGGGCGTCCGGACGTAGAGCGAGGCCAGGTCGGCGGCGAGGGAGGCGCCCGCCGTGGGATATGGCGACAGGATCAGCGTATCCGTCCCGGCGCCGCCTTCCAGCGTATCGGCACCGCCACCTCCGGCGATGGTGTCATGGCCCGCCCCACCGAGAATCCGGTTGGCCCCGGCGCTGCCGGTCAGCCTGTCGTTTCCGGCGCCTGCGGACAGGGCCTCGAAACCGCGAAGCCGGTCAGTCCCCTCGCCCGTCACCTGCCAGCCGGTCGCGGCCAGCGAAACGCGCAAGCCCCCCCGGACGCTGCCGAAGAAAAGCCAGTCGAAACCGGCCCCGCCGTCCAGAACGTCATTGCCCGACCCGCCGATCACCGTGTCGGCCCCGCCCCCGGCCGAAATCGTGTCATTCCCCGCCCCGCCGTCCAGCCGGTTCGCCCCGGTGTTGCCGGTCAGCCGGTCGGCCTTCGTGCCTCCGGTCAGCGCCTCGATCCCGCCCAGAAGGTCCAGCCCCGTGCCGGTGTTCTGCCGCCCGGTAACGGCCAGCGAGACCGTGACCGCGATGCTGCCGCCGAAATCGGCCGTATCGAACCCCGACCCGCCGATCAGCGTGTCATCCCCCGCATCCCCGCGCAGCAGGTCATTGCCGCCATCGCCCTGCAAGCGGTCATGCCCGTCGCGCCCTGTCAGCCGGTCGTCGCCCCCCCCGCCGCGAAGATCGTTGTCGCCGCCATCGCCGAAAAGCTGGTCGGCAAAGCGGCTGCCGATGATGCCTTCGATCGCCACCAGCCGATCGCCCGCACCTTCGCCGGTGTTGCGGAACGGGTCATGCAGGTCGATCCGGACCGGGCCGGACGCCTCGGCATAGTCCGCCAGATCGGTCCCCGCCCCGCCATGCAGCAGATCGCGCCCCGCGCCGCCGGCCAGCGTGTCATCACCGGGGCCGCCATAGACAAGGTCATTCCCACCGCGTCCAGCCAGCCGGTCGTTCCCACCCTCGCCCCGCAGCACGTTCCGCCCCCCGGTGCCCATCAGGATGTCGGCGAAGGCGCTGCCCAGAACGCCCTCGATGCTGGAATGCCGATCGCCCTGGGCAAACCCCAGGTTCGCCGTCGGTGTCACAAGGTCGACGGTCACACCCGACGTGGCCTCGCCGTAGTCGACCAGGTCGAACCCGTCCTCACCCTGCATGACGTCGGCCCCCGCCGATGCGACCAGCGTATCTTCGCCCGCCCCGCCGGTCAGCGTGTCGCCCTGCGCCGCGGCCCTGATCCGCAGCCCTTCGGCCGGACCGGGCGCGCGCACATGCCACAGACGGAACAGATCGGCCTCTTCGAAGACCGAACGGGGAAGGGCGGAACCGTCCGCGGATACCACCAGAAGCTGTTCATCCCCCCAGGTCAGCAGGGCGCCGTTGCGGCGTTCCTTGTGGCGGATTTCTTCGAAGCTGAAGATGCGGCCCCAATCCGTCAGGTCGATCCGGTCCTCGGTCGGATCGAAATCCTGGATCGTGTCGGTCGTCCCGTCCCCTGTCAGCACAAAGACATCCGCCCCCGCGCCCCCGCGCAGCGTGTCCTGGCCCGCGCCGTCGATCAGGATGTCCTGCCCGCCCTCGCCGCGCAGCGAATCGTTGCCGCCACCGCCCGCGATCATGTCACCCGCGGCACCTCCGGCGAGGGTATCGTTGCCGGACCCCAGAAGGGTGGTCTGGCCGATCGGGCCGGGATCGGCCTGCACCCGGATCAGGCCGCCATTTTCGCTGGCGACGAAAAGATCGAAGATGCCGCCGCGAAAGACCCCCTCGATATCCGTCACATTGTCGATCCGCGCGCCGGGACGGGCCAGCGCCTCGGCCAGCCACAAAAGCCGCCCGTCGGGCATCAGGGTGAACATCGTCAACCCGTCATCGCCTCCGCCCGCGAACAGGTAGACCCGGCCCGCCTGTTCGATGACCTCGACCGCCTGCACGCCCTGGAACCGGGTTTCCAGCGTATCGACGACATGATCGCGCAACAGAAGCCGCCCGTTCGGCCGCATCTCCACCACGCTGAGCGAGGACGATCCGGCCCCCGCGACCACCGCCCAGCTGGCGCCATAGGCCGAAAAGGTTTCCATATCCGACGGGTTCGACACGCCAAGCCCGCCGCCCGCGCCAAGCGTTGTCGTCAAGGTCAGCGCGCCGCCAGATCCGATGGTGAAGGACCGCAGCACATCGCCCGTCGTCGAAAGCGCCAGAAGCCGCATGCCGTCATCGACCGCCACCGCCTTCAGGCTGGTGATGTCCACGCCCTGCAATTCGCCCCAATGGTCGAATTCGGAAACCGCCGTGGCCGTGCCATTGGCGTTCAGCCGGTAGCCCAGGATCGACTGTTCGCCCATCCGGCTTGTGAAAAGATAGGCGTTTGATCCGACGGACGCGGTTTCCAGTGCGGTCAGACGCCCGGTGGCCGATCCCTGGAGGTCCTGCACCGCGCCAAGCGCGCCGTTGGCGTTCAGGCGCCAGCCGCCGATGCGCGCTTCATCGGCGCCCGTCAGCGCAAGAAGCGGTGCCCCGCCCAGATCGAACAGGCCGAACCGCGCGGGCGCGGGCAGAACCGCGCCCCCGCCGCCGCCCGCCTGGTCGATCCTGACCCAGCCTGCATCGACCAGCAGCACCATGACGGCGCCCTTGCGCGTGGCCGAATAAAGATGAAGGCCCCCCGGCCCATCCCGCAGGAAAAGATCGGCGATCCCCGTCAGAAAGGACGCGGACGCGCCGCCGAACGTCCCGTAGACCGAGATCGTTGCCACAGCATTCCCCACACATGTCTCACACACCCGGGAACAGGGTGGCGCTGCGGGGTCAGCGGGGGCTTAACCGATGATGGCGGCATTGGGGCATTTGCCTTGCATGCGCGCGAATAAGGAAACGGGGGCCAGGGCCCCCGCGTCGTCTCTTGTCGCGAAAGACCGAAAGGCGCGGTCTACCGGCCCACGCCCTCATAGGCCTCGAACCCTGCTTCCAGGACCTCGTCGCGGTCATAGACGTTGCGCAGGTCGGCCATCCGGGGATGGGCCATCTTGCGCGCCAGTTTCTGCAGGTCGAGCGCGCGGAATTCGTTCCATTCCGTCAGCAGCACGATCAGGTCAGCCCCCTGCGCCGCTCCATAGGGGTTTTCGGCCCATTTGACGCCGGGCAGCAATGCCTCGCCCTCGTGCCGGCCCTGCGGGTCGACGACGCGCACCTTCGCCCCGGCGCCTACCAGTGCCGGAACGATGGTCAGCGACGGCGCCTCGCGCATGTCGTCGGTGTTGGGCTTGAAGGTGACACCCAGAACGCAGATCACCTTGTCACGCAGCACGCCGCCGCACAGGTCCACGATCTTGGCGATCATGCGATGCTTGATCTCCTCGTTCACGCGGATGACGGTTTCGGTGATCTGCATCGGAACAGCATGTTCCTGCCCGATCCGGGCCAGAGCCTTGGTATCCTTGGGAAAGCAGCTGCCGCCATAGCCGGGGCCGGCATGCAGGAACTTGGCCCCAATCCGCCCATCCATGCCGATCCCCTTGCTGACCGCCTTCACATCGGCGCCGACCCGTTCGCAAAGCGCCGCGATCTCGTTGATGAAGGTGATCTTGGTGGCCAGAAAGGCGTTGGCCGCGTATTTGATCATCTCGGCGGATTCGAGATTGGTGTAGACGACAGGAAACTCGCGCAGCGACAGCGGGCGGTAGATATCGGCCATCACCTTCTTCGCGCGTTCGCTTTCCACGCCCACGACCACCCGGTCGGGTCGCATGAAATCGTCGATCGCCGCGCCCTCGCGCAGGAATTCGGGGTTCGAGGCCACATCGAAGGGCGTATCGCCCGCGGTTTCGGCCACGGCCTCGGCCACCTTGCGATTGGTGCCCACCGGCACGGTCGACTTCGTCACCACCACGGCATAGCCGGTCAGGGCCGCGCCAATCTCGCGCGCGGCAGACATCACATAGGTCAGGTCCGCATGGCCATCGCCGCGCCGGGTGGGCGTTCCCACCGCGATGAAGACGGCATCCGCCCCCGCGACCGCCTCGGCCAGATCCAGCGTGAAGGACAGCCGCCCCGCCTTCACGTTCTTCGCCATCAGGTCTTCGAGTCCCGGCTCGAAGATCGGCACCTCGCCCGCCCGCAGCCTGTCGATCTTGGCCGGGTCCTTGTCGACGCAGACGACCTCGTGCCCAAAGTCCGAAAAGCACACGCCCGACACCAGCCCGACATAGCCCGTTCCGATCATGGCGATTTTCATGGCACTGCCCACCTTTACGCTTTTGCCCGATCTCTAGGCACTCGCCCCGGACAAGTCAAACCGGCAAAGCCATACGGGGGGCGTCAATGCAAACACCGCCCCGGATGGGGGCGGTGTCGCGGGGTCTCGGTCGTCCCGGGCGGATCAACCCGCCATGGTCCGAAGCTGATCGTCGATCCCGGCCGCGACCGCGCCGACCTCGGCCGGGGTGGCGGCCGCAGCCAGGGCCACCTCGGCCTTGCGCCGAAGGCCTGTCAGCGCCGCGACGGCGGCGCGATAGGCGTCGGCATTGGCGAGGATCCGGACGGCGAGCGTGCCGGGTTCTTCCCCGGTCACGGTCGCCTCGCCCTCGATCAGGGCGCGCGCCTCGGCCCCGGCATCGCCGGAAACCCAGGCCCGCGCGGCCGCCTCCTTCGGACCCCAGCTCAGCATCTCGACCAGGGGCACGGCCCCGGTGATCGCCAGCGCCACCGCCTCCAGCCGCGCCGTTACCTGCTGCAACGCCAGCGCGCGGGCCTCGCGCAGTGCCGCGGTGTTGCGGCTTTCAGCGGGGATCATTCCGGCCCAGTCCACGGGCTGATCGATGACCTCGCCGTCCCAGGGGGTATTGCCCGGAACCTCTGACGCATCCGTCGCCGGTTTCGGAAACCTGGCCTCTTCGGGCGCATCGGGGCCATGGGGCAGACGCAGGCGCAGAAGGATGACGCCCCCCTGCCGCACAATCTCGCCTTCGACCCAGGGATGAAAGGCGGGCAGCGCCGCGCCCTCGTCCAGCGGCGCCAGATCGAAGCGCTGGCCGTTGATGGTGATCCGGTCGCCGTCAAGCGACAGGCTCAGCCGGTCTTCCGAACGCACGGGGGAAAACCCGATCCTGAACATCCGTGATCCTCCTCAGTTCCAGAAGCCGAAGACGCCGACGGTGACATCGACACTGCCAAGCGCGCCGTTGGTATAGACCCGCCCGCCGACCATGCCCGTGCCATTGTCCCAGGCGAGATTCACCGAAATGCCGGGCGCGGTGTTGCTGACATTGCCCCACAGAAGGCGCGGCTTGTTCCATTGCAGGGTGATCGGGAAGTTCCAGGAAAAATTCGGGTTGTTGAAATAGATCCCCGAAGCGCCGATCTGCGCGGTCGTGCTGATGCCGGTCAGCCGGTGCAGGCAAAAGGCCGTGCCGTCGGCGAATTTGACGAAACGACCATTGGCATTTTCGCCCGTCTCGATCACCGCCCCCGAAGGAAGCCCGCCCTGAAAGGCGACCGGACCCAGAAGGTTGTTGCGTCCGAAGACCTGGCTGCCGCCTTGCGTCAGGTTCACCGCATCCAGCCCCGCATTCGTCAGGACCGCGCGCGCCACGCCATCGGTGGAAAAACCGATTTCGTCCGGCGACGGGGCGAACAGGCCGGTGTTCGGATCGTCGATGAACGATAGCGACGGCGCCGCAGCCGTGCCGGACTGCGCCCTGAGACCGACAGGCACGCGCACCCGCCCCGTATCCCGCGCGACCTGCAACGCGTCAGTAAAGGTCGTGCCATCCGCGCTGACCTTCACCGAAAGGTCGTTGTCGCCGATCAGGCCCAGTTCCGCCCGCCCGCTGAACCCCATCTGGAACAGAAGGCTTGCCACCTGGTTGGCGCCGTTCTTGTTGATCTTGACCCGGATGCCGTTGCCTTCGGCGTTGAACAGCGCCGCATCACCCTTGACCGAAAGCCGGTTGACCGGGTCGGCGGTGGTGTTGACCCCGATCATGTCGGTCGACAACAGCTCGCCCCCCAGCACGACCCAGGCCAGACCGTCGAAGACGGCGATCTGGCTTTCGTCTTCCACGAAGGCCCGCCATCCGGTCTTTGGTTCGTGGAACTCCCACCCCTCGGGCGTGAAGGTCGCCACTTCGGTCGCGTGACCCTGCCAGGCCCCCGTGGCGGGCGACTTCACGATGAACCGCGCCCCCTCGGCCGGGTTCGGGGGCGGATCGGTCTGTGACCGGCTCTGCACACTCAGCTGCACGGCCACGTCGAGAATGCGCAGGGCCTCGTTATGGGTGACGTGCTTCTGGGCCTGCGATGGCAGGATCAGGGGTAAGGACAGGGCCGATGTCTGATCGGGCATGAAAACCTCCGCGGGATCGCCTGGCGCGGCAAGCTATGTGCGCAGGCTTCACGCGGGATGAACCGGGCGCGCGGCAAAGGCATGCCCCGCGCAACAGGGTCAGACCTTGGTTTCCCCGACGGCCGGGGTGATCGCCCGCCGCTTCAGCGATGCTTCGCGCCAGGTGATGTAGCTGACCGCGGCGATGATCACCGCGCCCCCCAGCAGAACGAAAGGATCGACCGCCTCGCCGAAGGCCAGCGCCCCCAGAAGCGTGGCCCAGACAAGTTGCAGGAACGTCACGGGCTGCGTCACCGTCAGCGGCGCGGCGGTGAAGGCTCGCGTCATGCAGTAATGGCCGCTGGTGGCGAAGGCTGCCACAAGGGCAAGCCAGCCCAGTTGTGCCGGGCTGACCGGCACCCAGACCCAGATCGCGAAGGGCAGAAGGCCCAGTGTCACGAACAGCGACATCATCGCCACGACCGTGCCCGCGCTTTCCATCTGGCTCAGCCGCTTGGCAAAAAGATACGACCCGGCAAAGAAGAACGCTGCGGCGACCTGCGCCATGTGGCCGTCCGTCACCTCGCGCACACCGGGCCGCAGCACGATCAGCGCCCCGAGGATCGCGACCACGACCGCCATGATCCGGCGCAGCGCCAGCTTTTCCCCGAAGAACAGCGCCGCCCCAAGCGTCACCAGAACCGGGTTCAGATAGCCGATCGCGGTCACTTCGGCCACGGGGATACGCGCCATGGCATAAAACCATGCAACGACCGCCGCCGTGTGGACCACCCCCCGCAGCGTGAAGAGGCGCATCGCGCCGGGGGCAAAGCCGCGCCCGATCAGCGGCAGCAGGCTTGGCAGCAGGAACACGACGCCGAAGGCAAAGCGCAGGAAGGCCGATTGCGCGGCGGGCAGGTCGGTCCCCAGATACCGCACGATGCCGGTCACGCCGACAAAGCTCAGGCCCGAGGCCAGCATCCACAGGACGCCGACCAGCGGGCGGGACGGGGCAGAAGGGGCAGGTGCATCGGCCATGCCGCGACCTGACCCGAAGGCGCGGCGAATGGCAAGGGCCGACCACGCATGGCCGCCCTGCGATGGCCTCAGGCCCCGATCGCAAGGCCCGCCGCGATCGCCCACATCACGCAGCCCACGCCGATTTCCAGCATCACCCAGGCACGGGGGCGGGCAAAGACAGGCGCCAGCAGCCGCGCCCCGAACCCGAGCGCCGAAAAGAACGACAGCGAGGCCGTTGCCGCGGCAAGGCCGAAGATCAGCCCGTGCGGCGTGTATTGCGCCGAGACCGAACCGATCAGGACGACCGTATCCAGATAGACATGTGGATTGGCCCAGGTGAACAGCAGGCACATCAGCACCACCTGCCGCAGCGGCGCACGGGTGGCTTCGGCCGGCATCAGCGCCTCGCCCCCGCGCCACGCGGCGCGGAACCGCAACGCGCCATAGACCAGAAGGAAGGCTACACCGGCCCACCGCATCGCCTCGCCCAGCCAGGGCAGCCGCGCCGAGGCCGCGCCAAACCCCGCAACCCCGGCCGCGATCAGAACCGCATCGGACAGCGCGCAGATCAGGACGACCGTCAGCACATGTTCGCGCCGCAGGCCCTGGCGCAGCACAAAGGCATTCTGCGCACCGATCGCGACGATCAGGCTCAGCGCCACGAAATACCCTGCCAGCGCTGCTTCAAGCATTCGAAAGCGCCCTCAGGACGGTCATGGCCCGGTCGGCATCCGCCGCCGCAACAAAAATGTGGTCGTGGTGAAAACCGGCGATCACATTCGCGCTGATGCCCGCCTGCCCCAGTGCTGTGGCAAAGGCCGCCGTCAGCCCCACTGCCTGCAACGACGAATGGACCGTCAGGCTGATCCGCGCCATCGGCCCCTCGGGCGCCAGCCCCGCCGACTGAAGCGCCGCCATCGGCGCCACCAGCGTCAGCCCTTCATCCTCGGCGACTGTGGCAAAAGGCAGGATACCCTCGGGCACTGCGTGAGCCACTGCAAAGCCCCAGTCTTTCCCCCGCAGGTCGGGCTGCATCGACCGCAACAGCACCGCCAGATCCGTTTCACCCGTCATCGCGATCCTCCCGTTTGCTTGACATAGGATCACGTTCCACCTTCAATCAATTTAATCTTTCTCCAGTTGATTAAGAAACTCTAATGATCGACTATCCCAATCTCGCCGCTCTCGCCGCCGTTCACCGGCGCGGGTCGTTCGAACTTGCCGCGGCGCAGCTTGGGCTGACGCCCTCGGCGGTATCGCAACGGATCAAGGCGCTGGAGGAACGGATCGGCACGCTTCTGATCCGGCGTGGACAGCCCTGCACCGCAACGCCCGCCGGGCTGCGCCTGATCCGCCACCATGACGAGGTGGCACTTCTGGAAACCACGCTGGCGGCCGACCTGCCCTTGCCCGATGGCGGGCCGGCCACGATCCGGCTTGCAGTCAATGCCGACAGCCTTGCCACCTGGGTGATCCCGGCGCTGGCCGCCTGCCCCGGATTGCTGTTCGATCTGGTGATCGACGATCAGGATTTTTCACAGGACTGGCTGCGCCGGGGCGAGGTCGCGGCCGCGATCACCTCGCATCCGGGCCCGCTTCAGGGCTGCGACACGGTGCCTCTGGGCCATCTGCGCTATCGCGCCACGGCAAGCCCTGCCTACATGGCCCGCCACCTGCCCGGCGGGGCCACGGCCGCCGCGATGGCCCGCGCCCCGGCGTTGACATTCTCCGACAAGGACCGCCTGCAGAGCGCCTGGCTTGCGGCGCGCTTCGGCCCGCCCTTTCCCTTTCCGACCCACCGCATCGCCTCAAGCCAGGGGTTCGTCGACGCGGCCCTCGCGGGTCTTGGCTGGGGAATGAACCCCGAACCGCTGATCGCGTCCCATCTGGCCACCGGGCGCCTTGTCGAGATCATCCCCGGCACGCCGCTTGACGTGCCGCTCAACTGGCAGTTCACCCGGCTTTCCGCCCGCACGCTTTCCCCGCTGACCGAGGCGATCCGGAAAGCGGCGCAGGCCGCGCTGGTCTGATCCCCCGAAATGCAGACAGCCCCCGCAAGGGGGGCTGTCGGGAATCTCGTGGTCAGGAAGGCTCAGGCAAGCTGTGCCGCCACATCCTCGGGCACGTCGAAATTGTGGGTGACGGTCTGCACGTCGTCATCCTCTTCCAGCAGGTCGATCAGCTTCATCAGCTTCTGCGCCGTGTCCAGATCGACCTCGGTGCGCGACTGCGGGCGCCACACGAGTTTGGATTCGGTGGATTCCCCAAGCGTCTTTTCCAGCGCGTCGGACACGTCCGAAAGGTTTTCCACCGCGCAATAGATCCAGTGGCCCTCGTCGTCGGATTCCACGTCATCCGCGCCCGCTTCAAGCGCGGCCATCATGACCGTATCGGCGTCACCCGCGCCGACGGGATAGGAAATCTCGCCCACGCGGTCGAAGGAATGGCTGACCGATCCGGTCTGGCCCAGGTTGCCGCCCGCCTTGGTGAAGTAGCTGCGCACGTTCGAGGCGGTCCGGTTCAGGTTGTCGGTCATCGCCTCGACGATGATCGCGATGCCGCCCGCGCCATAGCCCTCATAGCGGATTTCGGTGTAGTCGGCGGCATCGCCGCCCATCGACTTCTTGATTGCGCGGTCGATCACGTCCTTGGGCATCGACACGGCCTTGGCGGCCTTCACCGCCAGTCGCAGGCGCGGGTTCTTCTCCGGGTCGGGGTCGCCCATCTTTGCGGCGACGGTGATCTCCTTCGCCAGCTTGGAAAACATCTTCGAGCGGATCGCATCCTGCTTGCCCTTGCGGTGCTGGATGTTCGCCCATTTCGAATGGCCTGCCATGGTGCCCTACTCCGGTCATGCGGTATTTCGGCTGAATGTGGGGCCTATAGCGCAGCGCCGGGGGGCAGGGCAACCCCGGCGCGCGCGGCGCGCCGCAAGCGACGCTTCGTCACCGGCCTGTCAGAACGGGAAGAAGATCGGGATCAGCGAGGACATCACGAACATCATGGTCACGTTCAGCGGAATCCCGATCCGCAGGAAATCGGTGAACCGGTAGCCGCCGGGGCCATAGACCAGCGTGTTGGTCTGATAGCCGATCGGCGTGGCGAAACTGGCCGAAGCGCCGAACATCACCGCCACGATCAGCGGGCGCGGATCGATCCCGAGCGTTTGCGCAAGCCCGATCGCGATCGGCGTCAGGATCACCGCGACCGCGTTGTTCGACACCATCTCGGTCAGGATCGAGGCAAGCCCGTAGACCGCGAACACCAGGACGAAGGGCGGCAGGTTCGTCATCGCCGGGGCAATCGCGTTCACGATCAGCTGCACCGCGCCCGAATGATCCAGCCCTGCGCCAACCGCCAGCATCGCGAAGATCAGCGCCAGAAGACGCCCTTCGATGAACCCGAACGCCTCCTCGGCGTCGATACAGCCGGTCAGCAGCACGATCGCCACCCCGATCATCGACAGGATCACGATCGGCGCCAGGTTCAGCGCCGAAAGCCCGACCACACCGGCCAGAACCGCAATCACGATCGGCGCATGGCGGCGCCGATAGGCCCGTTCCGACGGGCGCGAGACATCGACCATGTCCATCTCGGCGGCCAGCCGCTGGATGTCCGCCGGGGCCCCTTCCAGAAGCAGCGTGTCGCCGACCTGCACGATCAGGTCGTCAAGCTGACGCCCGATGTTCTGGTTCCGCCGGTGCACGGCCAGCGGATAGACACCATAACGCCGCCGCAGGCGCATCGACCCCAGGCTCCGGCCCACCATGTGACAGCCGGGCGTGATCAGAACCTCGACCGTGGTCGTCTGCACCGAGGAAAGCTTGTCGACCAGTCGCAGTTCCTTGTGCTGCTGCAGGCTCAGCACCTCGGACATGGGCGTGCGCAGCACCACGCGGTCGCCTTCTTCCAGCACCACATCCGCCATCGCGCGACGAAGGCTCGCATCGCCGCGCAGCACGTCGATCACCCTCAGGCTGTCGCGTTTGAACAGTTCGACCTCATCGACCTTGCGGCCGATCAGGGCGCTCCCCTCGGGGATCGCCACCTCGGTGAAGAACTTCATCTTCGACCGGTCCGACAGCATCACCGACATGCTGTCGCGGTCCGGCAGCAGGCGGCGCGCGAACAGCGCCAGGTAGATCAGCCCGCCCGCCGACATCGCAAGGCCAAGCGGCGTGATCTCGAAGATGCCGAAAGGCTCAAGCCCGGCCCGGCGCACGACACCGTCGACCAGAAGGTTCGTCGATGTCCCGATCAGCGTGACCGTACCCCCGAAAATCGCCAGATAGCTGAGCGGGATCAGCAACTTGGACGGCGACATCTGCATCTGCCTGGCCAGTTGCATGAAGACCGGAAGCATCACGACGACGATCGGCGTGTTGTTCATGAAGGCCGACATGCCGATGATCGCCAAGGACAGCACGAACAGCGTGGTCACGGGCCGCGCCTCGACATGCCGCCCCGCCAGTTGCGTGACCCAGTCCAGAGCCCCGGTCCGTACCAGCGCGCCCACGATGATGAACATCGCCGCGATCGTCCAGGGGGCATGGTTCGACAGGACGGCCAGCGCGTCATCCTGCGGCAGGATGCCCAGGACCAGCATCGCCACCGCACCGCCGATCGCCGTCACCTCGACCGGAAAGGTCTCGCGGATGAACAGCGCCAACATCCCCAGGACGATCGCCACCGCAAGATACGCCTGCACCGTCGCCGAAAGTTCGAGCCCGAACATGATGCCTTCCGAAAATCCCCGACAGCCTGTCTAACGATCCGCACGGGGAAAGCAATCGAAACGCAAGGCGAATGCCACGCGCCGGATCAGGGGCGACTTTCCGGCAGGCGGCCGCCGATCCGCACCATGACGATGCGCGTGGCCTTGCCGCTGCGGTCGTCGGTCTCGACATAGATGCCCGACAGAGTGGCCTCGCCGGTCGCCGGTTCGAATCGCGATTTCGACATGCCGGTGATGAAGCGGCGCATCGGTTCGGCCTTGTTCATGCCGATCACACTGTCATAGTCACCGCACATCCCCGCATCGGTCAGATACCCCGACCCGCCCGACAGGATCATCGCATCGGCCGTCGGCACATGGGTATGGGTCCCCACCACAAGGCTCGCCCGCCCGTCGCACCAGTGGCCCATCGCCATCTTCTCGCTTGTCGCCTCGCAGTGCATGTCGACGATCACCGCCTGCGCCATCCCGCCCAACGGATGCGTCTTCAGCACCCCGTCGATCGCACTGAACGGATCGTCGAAGGGGCGTTTCATGAACACCTGCCCCAGAACCTGCGCGACCAGAACCTTGCGTCCGCGCCTGTCCTGGAACAGCCGCGCGCCGCGTCCTGGCGCCACCTTGGCAAAGTTCAGCGGGCGGATGATCCGGGTCTCCTGCTCCACGAAGGTCAGCATGTCCTTCTGGTCGAAGGCATGATCTCCCAGCGTCAGGCAATCGGCCCCCGCATCCAGCAGAAGCCGCGCGTGTTCGGCCGTAAGCCCCGCGCCGCTCGATGCGTTCTCGCCGTTGACCACGACGAAATCGAGGCCCCATTCCGCGCGCAGGCCCGGAAGCCGGTCAATGACCGCCTTGCGCCCCGCGCGCCCCATCACATCGCCAAGGAATAAAAGCTTCATTCCCTGCCAATAGGCCGCCCTCCGCCATCAGACAAGCCCCGCCCGTCTTCAACCTGGCCAAAATACCCCCGGGGGTCCGGGGGCAGGCAGCCCCCGGCGCTCTCCGTCCTTCCGCAGGTCCGGGTTTGACAGCGCCCGCGCACTGGCTACCTTCGCCCCATGCCCGCTCTGCCCCGCCCCCTTGCCGACTGGTTTTCCGCCCAAAGCTGGGCGCTGCATCCGCATCAGACCGACATGCTGGCACGGGCCGGACGGGCCTCGACGCTCCTGATCGCACCCACCGGCGGGGGCAAGACGCTGGCCGGATTCCTGCCCTCGCTTGCAGAACTCGCGCAGGGCCATGCGGGACTCCACACACTCTATATCTCGCCCCTCAAGGCGCTGACCGCCGACATCCGGCGCAACCTGCGCGCCCCGGTCGAAGGCGCGGGCCTGCCGATCCGGATCGAGGATCGCACCGGCGACACCCCTTACACCCAGCGGCGGCGCCAGCGCGCCGACCCGCCCCATATCCTGCTGACCACCCCCGAAAGCCTCGCGCTCCTTTTGTCCTACGAGGACGCCCCCCGCATCTTTTCAGGGCTGCAACGGGTGATCGTGGATGAAATCCACGCGCTGGCCGAATCGAAGCGGGGCGACCAGCTGATGCTGTGCCTCGCGCGCCTGGCCCGGCTTGCGCCCGGCCTGCGCCGCGTGGGGCTTTCGGCCACGGTCGAAGACCCGCCCGCGCTTGCACGCTATCTCGGCCCCGATACCGCGATCCTCCAGGCCGATCCCGGCCCCGATCCCGACATCTCGATGCTCGACACCGGCGCGCCGCCGCCCTGGGCCGGCGGGGGCGGGCGCCATGCCATTCCCGCCATCCTCGACCAGGTCCGCCGCCACCGCACGACGCTGATCTTCCACAACACCCGCGCCCAGGCCGAACTGTTCTTCCATCACCTCTGGCTTGCCAACGAAGACAGCCTGCCCATCGGCATCCACCACGGCAGCCTTGCGCGCGAACAGCGCGAGCGGGTCGAGGCGGCAATGGCCGCAGGCAAGCTGCGCGCCGTGGTCTGCACCGGATCGCTGGATCTGGGGATCGACTGGGGCGATGTGGATCTGGTCATCCAGGTCGGCGCACCGAAGAACGTCAAGCGCCTGGTTCAGCGGATCGGGCGGGCGAACCACCGCTACAACGCCCCCTCCAAGGCGCTTCTGGTTCCGGCCAACCGGTTCGAGGTGGTGGAATGCGTGGCTGCCCTCCAGGCCGTGCGCGATCACGATCTTGATGGCGAACCGCGCGGCCCCGGCCCCCGCGACGTGCTCTGCCAGCATATCCTGATGACGGCGGCCTCCGGCCCGTTCGAGGCGGATGCTCTTTTCGCCGAGGTCCGCGAGGCCGGCCCCTACGGCAGCCTGACGCGACCCGAATTCGACGCCTGCCTGGATTTCGTGGCCACCGGCGGCTATGCCCTGCGCGCCTATGACCGCTGGCAGCGCCTTGTCCTGCGCGATGGCCGCTGGCAGCTGCGCGACCCAAGGCAGGCCGCCGTGATCCGGCAGAACCTTGGCACGATCATCGACGTCGAGACGCTGAAGGTGCGGCTGAAAGGCCGCCCCGGCGGCACACCGCTTGGCGAGGTCGAAGAGGGCTTCGCATCCACCCTCACCCCCGGAGACACCTTCCTGATCGGGGGCGAGATCGTCCGCTACGAAGGCCTGCGCGAAATGACCGTCGAGGTCACGCGCCAGCCCGGTCGCGACCCCAAGGTGGCTGTCTTCAACGGCACGAAATTCGCCACATCGACCCTTCTGACCCAACGCATCCTGCGGATGTTCCAGCAAGAGGCGTGGCCCGACCTGCCGCGCCATACCGCCGAATGGCTGGCGCTTCAGCGCGACGTGTCGCGCCTGCCGGAACCCGACCGGCTGCTGCTGGAAAGCTTTCCCCACGACGGGCGCGAACATCTGTGCGTCTACGGCTTTGCCGGGCGCAACGGGCAGCAGACACTTGGCCTTCTGCTGACCAAGCGGATGGAGGAAACCGGCCTTGCCCCCTTGGGGTTCGTCGCCACGGACTATGCCACGCTGATCTGGGGGCTGGAGCCGGTGACGGACCCCGCACCCCTGTTCGACATCGCGGCGCTGCGCGACGGGCTGGAAGGCTGGCTGTCGGGCAATGCCGTGATGAAGCGCACCTTCCGCGCCTCGGCGATCATCGCGGGGTTGATCGAGCGCAGCCATCAGGGCCGCCGCAAGACGGGGCGGCAGGCGACGTTTTCCTCGGACATCCTCTATGACACGCTGCACAGGTTCGATCCGGGCCATCTTCTGCTGGACATCACCCGGCAAGAGGCGATGCGCGGCCTCGTCGATTTCGCCCGCATCGAAGAGATGATCGCCCGCACCGAAGGCCGGATCGACCTTGTCCGGCTTGACCGCGTGACGCCGCTGGCCGCCCCGCTGTTTCTGGAACCGGGCCGCATCCCGGTGCAGGGCGAGGGTCGCGAACGTCTTGCCGAGGCCGCCGCCGAACGCCTGATGAAGGCGGCGGGGCTGGCCTGACGGCGATCCTTGCCCCGCCCTGCGCCATCGGGCAGAAGGCGGGCATGACCCTTGGCCACAGCCTCACCCTCTCCGGCGCCGCGCTGATCGCCCTGCCCTCGGGCGGGCTGTTCTGGCCCGATGAAGGCCTGCTTTGTGTTTCGGACCTGCATCTGGGCCGGTCCGAACGCATGGCCCGCCGGGCGGGCGCATTGCTGCCGCCCTATGACAGCGCCGCCACCCTTGCCCGGCTCGATGCCGATATCGAGGCGGTGCGGCCCGCGCGGGTCATCTGCCTTGGCGACAGTTTCGACGATCTGGCCGCCGCCGAGGCCATGGACGAGGCCGACCGGCTCTGGCTGCTGCGGCTGATGGCCGGGCGCGACTGGCTCTGGATCGAAGGCAACCACGATCCGGGGCCGATCGACATCGGCGGCGCACATCTGGAAAGCCTCAGGGTCGGGCCGCTGTCGTTCCGGCATATTGCCGAACCGGACGGCGGGGCAGAGGTGTCGGGTCACTTCCACCCCAAGGCCCGGATCGCGGGGCTTTCGCGCCCCTGCTTCGTCACCGACGGATCGAGGCTCGTCCTGCCGGCCTACGGCAGCTATACGGGCGGTCTCGACTGTACCACGCCCGCGCTGCGCGATCTGTTCGGAAAGGGCGCAAGGGTGATCCTGACCGGCCCGCGCCCGATCGTGGCGCCGCTGGATCAGATCAGCCCGCGCTCCTCAAGCTTGTCGCGGTGATTTCGGCTGACCGGAATGCGCCGTCCGCAGCGCATCAGCACCGCAAGCTTGTTTCCCACCCGTTCGGCACCCGTGACATGGTTCCAAGCAACCCAGTGCGACCGATGGACCTGATCGCCATCGACGCCCTCAAGCTCGGCGATGGCATCGGAAAACCGCATCAGCAGGCTGGCCTTTCCCGCCTCCGTCTTCACGTCGACATAATGGTCGCGCACCGACACCGAAACAACCTCGGCACGCACCTCCTCGGGCAGACGCTCCAGCAGGCGCGGGGAACGGGGATCGCTGGTGGAATGGGGTTCCGCTTCCGCAAGGGTGAAGGCGTCAGGCAAGGCGTTGCCGGTCTTCAGGGCAAGCCGGACGGCCGCGGCCGACAAGGTGACGCAAAAGACAAAGACGCCAAATTCGGCGCTGTAGTCCATCAACGATAGATGCGCCCCGAACATCTGCTCGCAGACCAGAAGCAGCGGACCGGTCAGGAGTGCCGTGACCAGGGCCGAGGTCATCATGGCCCCACGGCCGAAACCGCGGAGCCCCATGATCTCGGTCACGAAGGCATCGACGATCAGTCCAAGCAACACGGCTACCAGGGCAGCACCTGCCCAGAACGCCATGCGTGGCCAAAGGTCAAGCGCCTGAAAACTGCCGAACGGCCCGGAAAGACCGAACATGATCGTGACGACAAGCCATATCAGATATGGCAACGGCGACCGGAGATCGCTCTCCAGAACTTTCCAAACCCTCATCATCTCGACATACCATTTACGCGACTACAGCTTCCCTTAGCTGTCACCGCCTGCAAGAATCAACTACCTATAGGCTCTCGCAACCGGAAATGAAGGCGACATGACAGCGCAACCGACCAGGATCGACCCAAGAATTTCGAGTAGTTTCAGCCGTCAGGGGCTGATGACGACTTTTCATGCATCGCTGGTCGAGGCCGCAGGGGGATTTTGCCGGATCGAGGCGCCGATCCTGCCCGGCGCGACCCAGCAGCATGGCGCGGGACATGCCGGCCTGACCTTCGCACTGGCGGACAGCGCGGCGGGTTATGCCGCCCTGACCCTGATGCCACCGGGGCAAGAGGTGATGACGGCCGAGGCAAAGATCAACCTGATCGCGCCCGCCCTGGGCGAAAGGCTGATCGCCCGCGGCCGCGTGGTAAAGGCCGGTCGCCGCCTGACCGTCGTCACCGCCGAGGTCGTCGCGGTGACGGGCGACAAGGAACACAGCATCGCGATCTTCCAGGGCACGATGGTCCCCGTGGACGCGGCGACCGACCGGGGCTGATCCCCGGCCGCGCCGGTCAGGCGGTCAACCCCTCGGGTTCGGGCAGGCCGTTCGCACGGCAGCAGGCGGTCAGCGTGTTGGCCAGAAGGCAGGCGATCGTCATCGGACCGACGCCACCGGGCACCGGCGTGATGGCACCGGCCACGGCGGCGGCGCTGTCGTAATGCACGTCGCCCACCAGGCGTGCCTTGCCATCGCGTTCGATCCTGTTGATCCCCACGTCGATCACTGTCGCCCCCGGCTTGACCCAGTCGCCCGGGATCATCTCGGGCCGGCCCACGGCGGCGACAAGGATATCGGCGCGGCGGCAAACTTCGGCCAGATCCTTCGTGCGGCTGTGCGCGATGGTCACGGTGCAGCTGTCGCCCAGCAGAAGCTGCGCCATCGGCTTGCCCACGATGTTCGACCGTCCGACGACGACCGCATCCATTCCCGCCAGCGATCCATGATGGTCCCGCAGCATCATCAGGCAGCCAAGCGGCGTGCAGGGCACCATGGATTTCTGCCCCGTCCCCAGAAGGCCCACGTTCGAGATGTGGAACCCGTCCACATCCTTCGCGGGGTCGATCGCATTGATCACCAGGTCGCTGTTCAGGTGCTTTGGCAGCGGCAGCTGGACAAGGATGCCGTGCACCGCCGGATCAGCATTCAGCCTGGCGATCAGGGCCAGCAGTTCGGCCTCGCCGGTGGTGTCGGGCAGCTTGTGTTCGTAGGAGTTCATGCCGACCTCGACGGTCTGCTTGCCCTTCGACGACACATAGACCTTCGACGCCGGGTCCTCGCCCACCAGAACCACGGCAAGGCCGGGGGTGATCCCCTGCTCTTCCTTCAGCCGCGCGACATGGGCTGCCACCTGTTCGCGCACCTTGGCCGCAAAGGCCTTGCCGTCGATGATCTTCGCCGTCATGGGTCTGTCCCCCTTCTTCACTGTTCGGCCGCGAAGGCGCGGCTGTAATGGTCCATCTGCATCCGCGTGGCCAGCACGGCATTGCGCAGAAGCGTGGCGACCGTGACCGGCCCGACCCCGCCGGGAACCGGCGTGATCCAGCCCGCGACCTCGGCGCAGCTGTCGAAATCCGCGTCACCCACGGTGCGGGCCGTTCCGTCCGGGCCTTCGATGCGGTTGATCCCGATGTCGATCAGCGCCGCGCCGGGTTTCAGCATCGCGCCTGTCACCAGGCCGGGTCTGCCCACCGCAACAAAGACCGCATCGGCCGCCCGCGAATGCACCGCGACCTGCCGGGTCATGTGATGGCAGACCGTGACCGTCGCCCCCAGCCCCATCATCAGGAAGGCGATGGGTTTGCCGACGATTTCGCTGTGGCCGATCACGCAGACATCCAGGCCCTCGATGTTCAGGGGCAGCGTCTTCAGGATCTCGACCGCCGCCACCGCCGTGCAGGGGCCAAGCGCCAGGTCGTTATAGACGATGTTGCCGATGGATGCCGGGTGCATCCCTTCGACATCCTTCAGCGGATGAACCGCGCGTTGCAGCGCCTTCACCGGGATATGCCCGGGCAGCGGACGCTGGATGATGATCCCGTTGACGCGCGGGTCCGCGTTCAGCCCGGCGATCACGCCGGAAAGCTGTTCAAGGCTGATGGTGTTGGGGTAGTTTCGTGCCTCGAAGGCCACGCCCGCCGCCTCGGCCTGCCGGCGCTGGTTGCGCACGTAAAGTTCGGCGGCGGCCACATCCCCGACCGAGATCGACACCAGACGCGGTGCCCATCCCTTTGCCTCAAGCTCGGCGACCTCGGCGCGCGCCGCCTGCATCATTCCCGCAGCAATGGCCTTTCCGTCGATCAGTGTCGCTGCCACTCCGGCCCCCGCCTTCTTCCGCCGTCTCGGGGTCAGGCGTGCGCGCCCGGCCCCAGCGTTTCCATTTCCCGCGCGATCGACCATTCGATGACACCGCGCCAGATCGCTTCCATGCCGTCTGGCGGCAGACCATGCTCCAGGGCGTGCCGGCGCACATTGGCGACGACTTCCTCGACGCGGTCGTTGATCCGGGCGGGCAGGCCGGCGGCCTGCTTCACCTCTGCGGCGCGGTCGATATAGCCCGCGCGCGCCGCAAAGAGCCGCACCAGTTCCGCATCCAGCCGGTCGATCTCGGCCCGGATGTCGGCCATGGTCGCACATTCCGCCGGGGTCTTCATTGCCAAGTCTCCTTCCGGGTCTGCCGGGGGCTTACGCCCGCCGGCCCCGGATGGCAACGCCCCGCGACGGATCAGAACAGGCCTTCGACATGCCCCAGGTCGTTCAGCCGGATCACTTCGGCCGACGGCACCTTGGGCAGGCCCGGCATGGTCATGATCTCGCCGCAGATCACCACGATGAAGCCCGCGCCGGCCGACAGGCGCACCTCGCGCACCGGCACCGAATGGCCGGTGGGCGCACCGCGCAGGTTCGGATCGGTCGAGAAGCTGTATTGCGTCTTGGCCATGCAGATCGGCAGATGGCCATAGCCCGCCGCTTCCCAGGTCTTCAGCTGGTCGCGGATCGACTTGTCGGCAATCACTTCGTCGGCGTGATAGATGCGCTTGGCGATCGTCTCGATCTTCTGGAACAGCGGCATCTCGTCGGGATAGAGCGGTGCAAAGTGCGACGCCCCGGATTCGGCCAGTTGCACCACCTTCTTCGCGAGGTCGGTGATCCCTGCACTGCCCTCGGCCCAGTGCTTGCACAGGATCGCCTCGGCGCCCTGACCGGCGACATAGTCCTTGACGGCCTGCACCTCGGCATCGGTGTCGCTGTAGAAGTGGTTGATCGCCACGACGACCGGAACGCCGAAGGATTTGACGTTGGCGATGTGGCGTCCCAGGTTCGGGCAGCCCTTCTTGACCGCCTCGACGTTTTCCGCGCCCAGATCGGCCTTGGCCACACCGCCGTTCATCTTCATCGCGCGCACGGTGGCCACGATCACCGCCGCGGCGGGTTTCAGGCCAGCCTTGCGGCACTTGATGTCAAAGAACTTCTCGGCGCCGAGGTCCGCCCCGAAACCGGCTTCGGTCACGACATATTCGCCCAGCTTCAACGCGGTCTGCGTCGCGATGACCGAGTTGCAGCCATGCGCGATGTTGGCGAACGGGCCGCCGTGCACGAAGGCGGGGTTGTTTTCCAGCGTCTGCACCAGGTTCGGCTGCATCGCGTCCTTCAGAAGGACGGTCATCGCGCCGTCGGCCTTGATATCGCGGCAATAGATCGGCGACTTGTCGCGGCGATAGGCCACCACGATGTTGCCAAGACGCGTCTGCAGGTCTTCCAGATCCTTCGACAGACAGAGGATCGCCATCACCTCGGAAGCCACGGTGATGTCGAACCCGGTCTGCCGCGGGAACCCGTTGGACACGCCCCCAAGCGAGGTGACGATGTCGCGCAGCGCGCGGTCGTTCATGTCCATCACCCGCCGCCAGGACACGCGGCGTTCGTCGATCTGAAGCTCGTTGCCCCAGTAGATGTGGTTGTCGATCATCGCCGACAGCAGGTTGTGGGCGCTGGTGATCGCGTGGAAGTCGCCGGTGAAATGCAGGTTCATCTCTTCCATCGGCACGACCTGGGCCATGCCGCCGCCCGCGGCGCCGCCCTTCATGCCGAAGTTCGGGCCAAGGCTGGCTTCGCGGATGCAGATGATCGCCTTCTTGCCGATCCGGTTCAGGCCGTCGCCCAGACCCACGGTCGTTGTCGTCTTGCCCTCGCCCGCGGGCGTCGGGTTGATCGCGGTCACGAGGATCAGCTTGCCATCCGGACGGCCTTCCAGCGACTTGATGAACTCCTGCCCGACCTTGGCCTTGTCATGGCCATAGGGTAGCAGGTGTTCCGCCGGGATGCCCAGCTTGTCGCCGATTTCCATGATCGGCTTCTTCTTCGCCTCGCGTGCGATTTCGATATCGGTCTTGAACGCCATGCTGATCTGTCTCCCTGCGCCGGGGCCGCCCCGTGACGCTGTTATTCCGTCACCCCCGCTATACCGAGGCCGAAAAACGACGGAAGGAGCGAATCCGACACGATTGGCGGCAAATTCGCCAGCAGTCGTTTCCGATGGGAAAAAACGGAACGCATGGATGGAAAGTTTCGCGCAGTGGAACATACGTTCCACAAGATTGCGCCGAACCGCTTCAGCGGGCGCGGACCCGTTCCAGCTGCGACCAGACGGGTTGATCGGGAATATGCAGCGTCAGCACATCGCCCAGCCGCAATTCGCCTTCGGCCTCGACCCATGCGGTGACGCCCCGCCGCCCGGCTGCGGCGGCCTTGAACAGCTTGCCCTTGCCGGGATGGCGCCGCTCGATCGGACGGGCCGGCAGGGAGCAGGGCCGGTTTTCCATGTCGACGACCAGCGTCGCCCCGGACGGCGCCTGAAGGCGCGACGATGGGGGCAGGTGGCTGAAATCCGGGAGCCCCTCGACCACGACCGTCGCCCCGACCAGCGCTGGATCAAGCGTTTCGAGCCCCATTTCCGCCGCGATGGACGCCAGATCCTCGGCCGACAGGATCGAGAACTGCCGCGTGTTGCGGATCGTCGTGCCGCGCGGATACTGCCCCAGGACCCGGCTGCACGAGGGGCGCGTCACCCCGCCATGCGCGTCGCCCTCGGGCCCTGAGAACCGCGCCAGGATGGACGTGACCAGCGCTGCCTCCAGCGCTGCCGCGCGGTCGGCCACCAGACCCATCCAGACGATGCGCGCGGACAATCCGGTTTTCATCAGGGCCGGCACGGGTTCAGACTTTCAGCGTAAAGAAACAGCGCCGGAACGGAAACAGCACCGACCCGTCCGCCATCGGCGGATAGGCCGCGCCAAGGGCGGTTTCATAGGCATGAATGAATTCCGCCGCCTCGGCCCCGGTCAGCTTTTCCAGGAACGGCCGCATCGCGGTGCTTTCGGTGAAGCGCCGCACGGGGTGACCATCCGCCCAGGGGTCAAGCTTCTGGACATAGTCCGTCTCCCAGGCATCGACCGCGCCCAGGGGTTCCAGCAGCGCCCAGTACGCCTCGGACGACCGGACAGGTGGCTGATAGTCGGCAAAATCGAACCGGTCGGGGAACATCGAGGCGGCGATGTCGCGCAGGAACCGGTGCGAAGGCGCCTTGAACTGGCGCGGCATCTGCACCGCCAGCATCCCGCCCGGAACCAGCATCCCCGCCAGACGGGGCAGCAGCCCGTCATGATCGGGCAGCCAGTGCAGCACGGCATTGGAAAAGATCAGCGCAGGCGGCGCGTCGGCCTGCCAGTCTGCCACATCCGCCTGGATCAGGCGCGCATAGGCCCCCGTCTCGCGGGCTTTTTCCAGCATCGCCGGGCTCTGGTCCACGCCGATCAGGTCGCGGTCCGGCCAGCGCGCGGCAAGCGCCGCCCCGACCGGGCCGTTGCCGCAGCCCAGATCGACCACCGCCCCCGGCGGCAGGTCGCCGACCCGCGCCAGCAGATCCAGCGCCGGGCGCAGGCGCAAATCGCCGAACTGCGCATATTTCGACGGGTTCCAGTCGGTCACTTGATCCATCCCTTCAGCTTGAAGAACAGATAGGGCAGGACGGCCGATACGACCATCGCCAGCAAGGCAGCGGGATATCCCCATTGCCACCGCAATTCGGGCATGAAATCGAAGTTCATCCCGTAGATGGACGCAATCAGCGTCGGCGGCAGAAAGACAAAGGCCACGACCGAAAAGACCTTGATGATCTCGGACTGGCGGATGTTGATCAGGCCCAACGAGGAATCCAGCAGGAACCTGACCTTCTGTGCCTGCGTCTCGGCATATTCGCTGAGGGATTTCAGATCCTGTCGCATCGTCTTGACGCGCACCAGATCGACCTTCTGAAGCGCGGCGCCTGTGCCCGGGCTCGGGGCAACGGCAAAGCCCAGAACGCGTTCGATCGACCGTAGCGACTCGGCCACCTTTCCGTTCATGTCTTCTGCAAGGCCGATCCGGTCCAGCATCTCGGTCAGATCGGCCGCCCGCTTGTGCGTCGTGTCGTCGGAACCTATGCGGAAGATCATCCCCGTCAGGCCGTCGAGCCGCAACCTTTCGCCCTCAAGAATATCGGCCAGCCGGTCGATCACGACCTCTAGAAGCGCGGTGAACACGGCGCCGCCACCCGTCAGGCCCATGGACTGCCGGCCCGCAAGATCGACAAAGACCCCGAAAGACCGTGGCGAATGGTATCTGATGGTCACAAGGATGTTCCGGATCAGCACGAAGGTGACCGGTTCGTTTTCCGCAAGGCCGCCGGGGACGCTGGCCATGACAAGGGCCGTCAGGAAAAGCGCGCCGTCCTCCTGATAAAGCCGCGACGAGATCTCGATTTCCTGCATGTCCTCGCGCGTGGGGATACCGATCCCGAGCAGTGCCTCGACGAACCTTTCCTCGTCTTCGGAGGGAAACAGCATGTCGATCCACACGGGCGCCGGCCCCCCGGCAGGGGCCTGCGTCCTGTCGTCCTGCCCCGGCAGCGCGACAAGCCGACCGGCTTCCACACCATAGATCGTGATCATATGCGGCTCCCGCAGTTCCAGGGCGATAAGACCACCTTTTCGGACCGGGCGAAACCGATGTCGATGGCCCCGAAAGCAGAACCCCCGCCGGATGGGCGGGGGTTTGCCAACAGTGTTGCGGCCGGATCACGCCGAGGGTTCGGGCTCCATCCCGCCACCCGATTTCGGGGCGCGAGGCTTGGTCTTCGGGATCGCGATGATCGAGCTTGCGCCGCCCCCGGACGATCCCTTGCCCGCGTCGTCATCGCCGCCCAGGGGTTCGCCGGCCATCACCTTGCGGATCTCGTCGCCGGTCAGGGTTTCGTATTCCAGCAGGCCCTTGGCCAGTCGTTCGAAATCCTCGGCCTTTTCCAGAAGGATGCGCCGCGCGGTCTCATAGCCCTCGTCGATCAGGCGCTTCACCTCGTCCTCGATCAGCTCTTTGGTATGGGCCGAAACCGAGAACCCCGCCGTGTTGCCCTGATAACCCTCATGCGCCTCGGCGTAGTCGATGTTGCCGACCTTGTCGGACATCCCCCAACGCATGACCATGGCACGCGCCAGGCTCGACGCCTGCTGGATGTCGCCCGCCGGACCCGAAGACACGCCCTCCTCGCCATACTTGATGATCTCGGCGGCCTTGCCGGCCATCGTCATGGCGATCTTCTGCTTGCCTTCGTCCTTGTGCATGTTCAGCCGATCCATCTCGGGCAGGCTGACAACCATGCCAAGCGCGCCCCCGCGCGGGATGATGGTGGCCTTGTAGACCGGGTCGCATTTCGGAAGGTTCATGCCGACGATGGCATGGCCGGCCTCGTGATAGGCAGTCTTTTCCTTCTGTTCGGGGGTCAGCACCATGCTGCGACGCTCGGCCCCCATCATCACCTTGTCCTTCGCGTTCTCGAAGTCCTCCATGGTGACAAACCGGCGGCCCACACGCGCGGCCATCAGCGCGGCCTCGTTCACGAGGTTCGCCAGATCCGCGCCCGAAAAGCCGGGGCAGCCGCGCGCGATGATCCGCAGGTCCACGTCGGGGCCGACCGGCACCTTCTTGGCATGCACGCCAAGGATCTTCTCGCGGCCCTTGATGTCGGGGTTCGGCACATGGATCTGCCGGTCGAAGCGGCCCGGACGCAGCAGGGCCGGGTCCAGCACATCCTTGCGGTTCGTCGCGGCCACGATGATCACGCCTTCGTTCGCCTCGAAGCCGTCCATTTCCACCAGAAGCTGGTTCAGCGTCTGTTCGCGTTCGTCATTGCCGCCGCCGATGCCCACGCCACGGGCCCGGCCCACGGCGTCGATCTCGTCGATGAAAACGATGCAGGGGGCGTTCTTCTTGGCCTGGTCAAACATGTCGCGCACGCGGCTTGCGCCCACGCCCACGAACATCTCGACAAAGTCCGAACCCGAGATGGTGAAGAAGGGCACGCCCGCCTCACCCGCGATGGCGCGGGCCAGAAGGGTCTTGCCGGTGCCGGGCGGGCCGACCAGAAGCGCGCCCTTCGGGATCTTGCCCCCCAGACGGCTGAATTTCTGCGGGTTGCGCAGGAATTCGACGATCTCTTCCAGTTCTTCCTTGGCCTCGTCGATGCCGGCCACGTCGTCAAATGTGACGCGGCCGTGCTTTTCGGTCAGCAGTTTCGCGCGCGACTTGCCAAAGCCCATTGCGCCGCCACGGCCCCCCCCCTGCATCCGGTTCATGAAGAAGATCCAGACACCGATCAGCAGAAGGAACGGCAGCCACAGCGAAAGTAGCGACATGAAGCCCGACTGCTGTTGCGGCTCGGCGCGGATTTCCACTTCCTTCGCGATCAGCCGTTCGGTCAGCCCGTCTTCACCCTCGGGGCGGATGGTCATGTACTGATTGCCATCCTTGCCCCGGACGATCACCCGTTCGCCGTCGATCGTGACCGACGTCACGTCGCCCGCATCGACCTTCTGGATGAAATCAGAATAGGACAGGCTCCGCGAGGACGTCGTGGTCTGGCCGCCGCTGAACAAGTTGAACAGGGCCAGCACCAGAAGGAACAGGACGACCCAGAATGCGATGTTTCGTGCATTGCCCACGAATATGTCTCCCCATACGGCGCCAAGGATGTTGGCGCACGCCTTGCCGAATAAAATAGGCATAACTGCGAGGGGTTCAATCCGATAAGATGAATGTCACGAAGGACGGGCAGCAAGTGGCGCGCCATTGCCCCGTTTTTTCGCAAGATGGCGCGGCAATCAGCCGCTTTCCCTGCCAGATCGCGGGCGTCACGGCCAGTACATCGCGCGCGAGGCCCGATTGCCGCCAGTCCGCGACTTGCCGCAGGCCTTCTGCCCCAAGGGCCGCGACATGCGCGCCCGGAAGGTCCGGCCCCTCGACCTGCCAGCGGTGGTCCCAGACCTGCCCGATCGCCACCGGCCCGCATGCCGCGCGCGGCTCGCGGGTGATCGACACCCCGCCCTTGCGCGACCGGAACCGTACGCCCCCCAGCGTTGCATCCCGCCCCTCGTCCAGCGCCTCCAGAAGATGCGCGACCTTCGCCTCACGCGGCGGATAGTCCGCCCCGCCCATCCAGCGGATCGCGGCAGTCAACAGACGGCGGCGGATTTCCCGTGGCAGATCCGCCAGGTCCTGCTGACCGATCCGCAAGGCGCCAGCGGCGCAATCCATGCGCGCGGCGGCGGCCTTCGTCGCCGCCTCAAGCGCGCGGCGGGCCTCGGTCAGGGCGTCGATCGTGGTCGCCAACCGGTCGATGGTGATGCCCAGGGGCGCCAGCGCGGCAAGCGCGCGCCGCGCCCTGATCCGGGCAAAGCGGTCATCCTCGTTCGTCGGGTCGTCAATCCAGCCGATGCCGTGGCGCGTGAGATAGGCGCGCAGCTCCTGGCGCCCGTGCAACAGCAGCGGACGCCCCCACCAGACGCCCGCCTCGCGCCAGAAGGGGCGCAGGCCGGTCAGCCCGTCGAGCCCCGACGCCCGGCCCAGACCCATCAGGAACCCCTCGGCCCGGTCGTCCGCGGTGTGACCAAGCGCGACATGGCCGATCCCCTTGGCCCGCGCCCAAGCCGAGATCAGCGAAATCCGCGCCCGGCGCGCTTCGTCCATCACGTTGCCCTGGATCGCGCCGTGATCCCAGACCAGCGTTTCATGCGGCACGCCAAGACCTGCGCAGAACCGCGCGACGGCATGGGCCTCGGCTGCAGCCTCGGGGCGCAGGCGGTGGTCGACGGTGACCGCAGAAAGGGAAAACCCGCGATGGGGCGCGGCGCGGTGCAGCAGATGCAGCAACGCCATGGAATCCCCGCCGCCAGAAACCGCAACGCCTATCCGACGTGCATCCGGCGGAAAGGGATGGCTCGCCGACAGCAAGAGGGGCGCATCCGCCCCCTGATCCGGCGGCCAGCCGTCTACTGGCACCCCAGCCCTGCCATTGCCGCCGCCGCATCGGCCGCCGCCTGCGAGCCCGGAAAGCGCGCGCCGACCTCGGTCAGTGTCACACAGGCCTCGGGGCCTTGCCCCAGCGCGCCCAGTTGCCGGCCAAGCCGGAACAGCGCCTCGGCTGCGCGCGGGCCGTCGGGCTGGCCGGAAAACGCCTCAAGATAGGCACGCGCGGAATTCGCGGTATCGCCCAGGTTTTCCAGCGCCTCGCCGCGCAGGAATTGCGCCTCCTGGCTCAGGGGGCCGCCCGGGTAGGCCGTGGCAAAGGCCGCAAAGAGGTCCGCGGCGGTTCGAAAGTCACCCTGACCGAGCACCCCCTTGGCCCGGTCGAAATCCGCCTGTTCGCCCATTGCAAGCTCGGGCGTCCCGGCGGGCGGGGTTGTGGGTGCGGGAAACGCGGCCACGGGCGCTTCACCGCCCAGGGGCGGGGCCTGGCCGACCTGCGAAAGATCGCCGCCTTCCATCTCGACCACGCGGAATTCCAGATCGTTCAGCCGCAGCGATCCGTCCTGCACCACGCGGTTCAGGCGCAGTTCGACCTCCTCGGTCTTGGCGTTGAGCCGCATCAGTTCCGCCTCGATCGTGTTCAGACGCTCCAGCGCGGAACCGCCGGCGATGCCGGTCTGCGCGGCGCCGGTCGTCACCAGCTCCTGCTTCAGCGCGGTGAACTGCGCATTCAGCTGGGACAGCTCGGCCCGGATGTCGGCCAGTGTCTGCGCCCGGTCCTGCGCAAGGGCCAAACCGGGCAGCAAGAACGCGACAAGGGTCAGGACCCGCAGCACGGCGTTACGCCCCCGCCCCCATCGACAGGACCGTCACCGCGCGGCGGTTGCGCGAATAGCACGCCTCGTCCGAACAGACCTCGACCGGGCGTTCCTTGCCGTAGGACACGGTGCGGATGCGGTTCGGCGACACCCCCTGCGAGATCAGGTAGTTCTGCACCGCGCTGGCACGGCGCGCGCCGAGGGCAAGGTTGTATTCCCTCGTGCCCTGTTCGTCGGCATGGCCTTCGACGATGACCGCGTAATCGGTGTTGGTGTTCAGCCACTGCGCCTGTTGCATCAGCGTCGCCGTCGCCTCGGGCGACAGGGTCGACTGGTCGACGGCAAAGAACACGCGATCCCCGATCGTCTGGTTGAAATAGGCCACCGAGCGCGGATCGTTTGGCCCGCCCAGGGTCGATCCGTCGATCCCCGTCCCGTTCAGCGGGCCGCCCGGGCCGCCGGGGCCGCCGCCGAAACGGTCAGGATTGTTGCAGGCGGCCAGGCCGAACGCCGCCACCACCATCAGTGCCTTGGTCATCATCTGCATGTCTTGCCCCTCGACAGGTCTTGCCCACGGGAATTGTCCCTTGCCGGGCAGGTTATCAGCTTTGCGGCGCCGGGGGAATCCGGCGCCTGTTCACGTTCTCTTTCGTTCACGGCAACAAGGGCGACCAAGCCGGATCGGACGCCGCCGTCTCGGTCTGGATCTGTTTGAGGTTCCGCCCCGAGATATCAACCGAATAAAGCGCGGGCCGCCCACCTTCGCCCGCCGTCTCGCGGGTGAACATCAGCACCCGGCCGTTCGGCGCCCAGGTCGGGCCTTCATCCAGGAAGGAGGCGGTCAGCAGACGTTCCTCGGACCCGTCGGTGCGCATCACGCCGATGTGGAAGCGGCCCGCGTTCTGCTTGGTGAAGGCGATCAGGTCGCCGCGCGGCGACCAGACCGGGGTGCCATAGCGCCCCTGCCCGCCCGAGATGCGGCGCGGCTCGCCACCCGAGGCGGGCATGATATACAGCTGCTGCGTGCCGGTCCGGTCGCTTTCGAACACGATCTGGCTGCCGTCCGGGCTGAACGACGGCGCGGTCTCGATCGACGGCGCGTTCGTCAGTTGCGTCAGCTGCCCCGACCCCAGCGACAGCGCGTAAAGGTCGCTGTTGCCGCCCCGCTCAAGCGAAAAGACCACAGTCTGCCCGTCCGGCGAGAAGCGCGGCGCGAAGGTCATCGTGCCGGGCTGTTCGGCAAGGGCGCGGGTCGCGAGGCTGGCCACGTCCATCAGGTAGATGCGCGGAAACCCCGAGGTGTAGGAGGTGAACAGGATCTGGTCGCCCCGGGGCGAAAAGCGCGGCGCCAGCACGATCGACGAGGAATCCGTCAGATAGGCCAGGTTCGCGCCGTCATAATCCATCACCGCCAGACGCTTCTGCCGGGCGTTCTTCGGGCCGCTTTCCGACACGAACACCACACGGCTGTCGAAATAACCGCCCTCGCCCGTGATCCGGCTGTAGACGGCATCGGCCACCTTGTGCGCCATGCGCCGCCAGCTTTGCGTCGTTCCCGCGAACTGCAGCCCGTCACCCAAAGGCTGGCCCGAAACGACATCGAACAGCCGGAATTTCACCACGATCCTGTCGCCGCCCACCTCGACTGCGCCGGTGATCAGTGCCTGCGCGTTGATCGCCTTCCAGTCGGCATAAGCCACCGGCGCGTCAAAGCTGGTGACGCGGCTGATGTGGGCACTGGCCGGGATCTCGCGGAACAGCCCGGTGCCGGTCAGGTCCGAGGCGATCACCCGCGCGATGTTGGTCGCGTAATCGGCCGCCGCGCCGTTTTCGGCCACGAAATCCGGAGCCGCGAAGGGAAGCGGCTCGATCACGCCTTCCGTGATCTCGATCCGCAAGGGGCCGCTCTGCGCCAGCACGGGCGCGGACAGCGCCCCAAGGCCAAGCGCCACGCACAGGGCGGTGACTAGGGTACGGAACAGGCTCATGCGATCCTCATGCTTTGCGGTCTGGATAGCACGCTTCGGCGCGAAGCGTGACAGGCAACGGCGCGATCCGGCATAAATTTGCCGTGCGCCCTGCGCCAATGGGAAAAACCGGTCAGGCGGAACCCGTGTCATCGCATCCGCATCCCTTCGGGGTTGAAGACAAGTTCCAGCTCTTTCCACTGTTCGTATTTTTCGGGCGGCAGCGGGAACCCGCGCGACCCGCACATGATGACGGCGCGGCGCGCGGCCTCATAGGCCTGGCGTTCCGCCCCGTCCGTCCCGCCCGAGCTTTCGATCAGACGGATCGACCCGGCATCCGGAACGCCGTTCTGGGCCACGCTGACCCCGACGACGACTGTCGTGCGAAGCGCCTCGGTCGACAGCGAGCCGACGTTCCAGCAACGCTGGACGGCGACGCGCAGCGCGTCCTTCTCGCCGCCGGTCATCGGCGGCCCCGACGGCGCCGAGGGCCGGGCGGGTTCGGCCGTGGCCTCGGCAAGGGCGGCGGCCACGGCATCGTTCGTGCCCGTATCGGCGGGCGTTTCCGGTTGCGTCTCTGCCGGGGTTTCGGCCGGGGTTTCCCGGCGGGCGGGGCGCGGCTTCGGCCGGGCGCTGGCCACCGGGGCCAGAGCCTGGGCCTCTTCGACCTCTTCGGTCGCCTCGGTCCGCAGGATGTCGCCCGATTCCTCGGGGGCGGTCTCGGGGCGTTCTTCCTCGACCACCTCGGCCTCGGGTGCAGGTTCGGGGCTGACGGCGGGGGTCGGCTCGGGCGCGGTTTCCACAGGCTCTTCGGGCGCCACCACCGGATCAGGCGACACACGATCCGCCGGGCGCGGACGCGGACGGGGCGAGGCGGTCGGGACCGGGTCGATCGGCACGATTTCCGACGGCGGCGCGATGACCGGCTCGGCCTCGGGTTCGACCTGAGGCTCGACAACCGGTTGCGGCTCGGGCTCCGTTTCGGGCTGCGGTTGAGGTTCGGGTTCCGGCTCCGGTTGAGGTTCAGGTTCCGGCTCGGGTTCGGGGCGCGGCGGCGGCGCTTCGGGCTGCGGTTCGGGCGCCGGCGGCACTTCGACAGGCACGGCATCGGCCGGGACCGATGCCATCATCGCCTCGAACTCGGCCCCCGACATCAGCGACACCTCGGCCACCTCCACCGCCGGAAGGTCCTTCGGCGCAAAGAGCCAGTCCCCCAGGATGACCCAGAGGATCAGGCCCAGATGCCCGATGCCAGAGATGATGACGCCCTTGTTCATCGCCTGGGCCTAGTTGCCACCGCCAAAGGTCGGACCGTCGGTGTCCGTCACCAGACCGATGGAATTGAAACCGGCGGAATTGAGCGCCCCCATCAGCTGCGCCACGCGGGCATAGGGAATGCCACCATCGGCCCTAAGAAAGATCTTGTCGCTGGTCCGTTCCGCCGCAATCGCCTGCAGGCGGGGGATCAGCGTGTCTTCTGTCACTTCGGTCGTCTGGATCAGAAGCCGTCCGTCGGCGGCCATGGTGATCGACAGCGGTTCTTCCTGTTCGGTCGGCAGCGACCGTGCGGCGGTATCGGGCAGCTCGATCGGAACGCCCACCGTCAGCAGGGGGGCCGCAACCATGAAGATGATCAGCAAGACCAGCATCACGTCCACGAAGGGCGTGACGTTGATCTCGCTCATCGCGGCGGCCTTGCCGCGCCGGCGGCGGCCGCGGCGCCCGCCGCCTCCACCGCCCTTGATGACACCCGCGCCCATCGGTCAGGCGTCCAGCTGGCGCGACAGGATGGTGGCGAATTCGTCGGCAAAGGCTTCGTAGCCGCCGATGATGCGTTCGCTGTCGGCGTTCAGCTTGTTGTAGAACACCACGGCCGGAATCGCCGCGACAAGGCCGATCCCGGTCGCCAGAAGCGCCTCGGCGATCCCCGGCGCCACGACGGCAAGGTTGGTGTTCTGGCTGATCGCGATCTGCTCGAACGCGTGCTTGATCCCCCAGACGGTGCCGAACAGCCCGATGAAGGGCGCCGTCGAACCGACCGTCGCAAGGAAGGACAGGCCCTTGTTCAGCGCCTCGCTTTCGCGCGCGATGGCCACGTCCATGGCCCGGTCGATCCGGGCCTGCGCGCCCGCGATCAGGCCGCCGTCCTGCCTGTGGCTGCGCCGCCATTCGACCATGCCGCTGGCAAATATCTTCTCGCTTGCGCCCACGGCCTCGGGCCCGATGCGTTCGAACAGCTCGTCCAGCGGCTCGCCCGACCAGAAGGCCCGGTCGAACACCGCCGCCTCGCGGCGGGCACCGCGAAACATGATGTGTTTCTGGATGATGATCGCCCAGGACCAGAAGGACATGACCATAAGCATGATCATGACGATCTTAACCGTCAGGGTCGCGCGAGCGAAAAGGGCAAGCATGGAGAAATCAATCTCCTGCGCCATCGCGAGGGTTTCCGTTTCCATTACGCCTGCTCGTTGCTGTGGCCGTTGTCTCCGGCCTTCCATTACGCGTGATTCTACGCGGATTTGAGGGGGAAAGCCAACACATCCTTGCGAGGATGCAGGTTTCCGCCCAGAGGGCCTTCAAATGTCTGGCACGGCACCTGTGCAGCGCCCATGCGGGGTCAGTGCAGCCCCGGCGCCAGACGGGCGCGGATTTCGGGCGGAAGGCGGGCCGCGTGGCCATCCTCGGCCATGCAGACCAGCGTCACCGTGGCCGCGAACAGCCGCTCGCCCGTGCGGATCACCTCCTGCTCAAGCACGATCCGGGCGCCGCCGACCGTCTGGATACGGGTGACGACCTGCAACTCGTCATCGAATTTCGCCGGGCGCAGGTAATCGGCCTCGACCCGGCGGACGGCAAAGACGATGCCCTGATCGGCCCGCAGGCGGGTCTGGTCGATGCCGAGGCTGCGCACCCATTCGCTGCGCCCGCGTTCGATGAATTTCAGGTAGTTGGCGTAATAGACGATCCCGGCAAGGTCCGTATCCTCGTAATAGACCCTTAGGTGATGGATATGCGCCATGTCCGCTGCCCCCTGGGGCATCGCCCCTAATGCGCCCAAAGGGCTAGACGGAAACCGGCGCCTTGGCAATCTCGAAGCCCCGAAAACCCCGGATCGCGGCCCCTCAGGCCTGGGTCGTGCGCCCGGTCCGCGCGGCCAGCCGCAAGGCGTGGCTGGCATCACGGGCCACCGCCGGCATGACCGGATCGTAGGCCGCGCGGATCACGTCGCCGATTTCGGGGCGCAGGATGACCGTCTCGCCCGCGCGGGCCAACGGCGATGCGCCCAGAAAGGCCGTGTCCGACCACAGCAGGATGACCTGCACCGCCTGACTCAGCGCCAGCGTCTCGGCCGGGACAGATTGAAGATCGGAATCCATCCGCACAAAGACAAAGGCCGCCCGGATTGCGCCCGCCTCGTCGAAGCGGAAGATGCGGTACTGGTTGGCACCGGCCCCCTGCAACCGGTCGCAGAGCGGCGCCAGGTCGGGGATCAGCCTGTCAAGGTTGGGAACCTCGGGCAGTTCCGACCAATCCCGGAAGAAGAAGACCATCAGGTTCGCGCCCAGTTCCGGGTCCGTCTCGGCCATCTTGTGACCGGCCAGCGCAACGACCGCCTCGATCGCCCCCTTCACGACCGAAAGGGTCGCGTCATCCACCCCGAAGACCACCGGCACGATGGGCCGGCCCCAGCGTGCGCAAAGATACTGCCCGTCGGCCCGCGTGAACAGCGCCTGAACCTCTGCCGCATCCATCGCCCGCACCCTTTCCGCCTTCTGCCTTGCGCAACCACCGCTTAAGCCGTCTTTTCTGGCCCCGCAACCTTGGGCACTATGCGGGTGCAACAAAGAGGGCGCCGCCATGCTGAAGGGAATCGACCCGCGCATCACACCCGACCTGATGGACGTGCTGATGCGCATGGGGCATGGCGACGAGCTTGCGGTGGTGGATTCGAACTACCCCGCCCATTCGCTGGAAACCGTCACGGGCCGCGTGGTCGAGATGCCGGGGCTGGATGTCGTCGATACCCTTCGGGTGATCCTTGGCCTGATGCCGCTGGACGGGTTCACCGATCACGGCGCGCTGTGGATGGAACGCGACGGCGCCGGAGACGCACCCGACCCGGTGCATCAGGCCGCGCTGCCGGTGATCCGGGCGGCTCTTCCCGATGGCGCAGGGGTCGGGTCGATCGAACGGCAAGCCTTCTACCAGAAGGCACGCGGCGCATTCGCCGTGGTCCGCTGCACCGAAAACCGCCCCTTCGGCTGTTTCATCCTGCGGATGGGCGTGGTGTTTTGACATGGCGGCCTGACACCCGAGGCGCGCCGCCTGCCGTGGACAGGACCCTCGCGCATCGCGCCGGAAAGGCGTAACAGATCTGCATGATTCTCAACGCTCCGCTGCCTTTGTCCGAAACGCGCGCCCTGCCGGTCTGGCGGCGGCCCGTGTTCCTCTTGGCGCTGATGGCGGCGGCGATGCCGATCGCCTTCAATTCCTGGTCGGCGCTGCTGAACAACTTCGTGATCGAGGCCGCGGGTTTCACCGGCGTGGAAATCGGCTGGCTGCACACGGTGCGTGAGATTCCCGGCTTCCTTGCCATCGGCGTGATCTTCCTTATCCTGTTCATCCGCGAACAGGTGCTGGGTGTCGTCTCGCTGTTCCTTCTGGGCGTGGCGACGGCGGTGACCGCGTGGTTTCCGTCCTTCGGCGGGCTTCTGGTTGTCACGCTCCTGTCCTCGATCGGGTTTCACTACTATGAAACCGTGAACCAGAGCCTGCAGCTGCAATGGATCGAAAAGGCCCGCGCCCCCGAGGTGATCGGCAAGCTGGTGGCGGTTGGCGCGGGGGCCTCGCTTCTGGCCTACGGCGCGATCGTGCTGACGTGGAAAACCTTCGATCTTGACTACAACACCGTCTTCATGGTCGCGGGCGGGATCACGGCGGCCATTGCCGTGTGGTGCCTTCTGGGCTTCCGCCAGTTCGAGGCGCCCCACCCGCAGAACAAGCGCATGGTGCTGCGGCGGCGCTACTGGCTTTACTATGCGCTGCAGTTCATGGCCGGCGCGCGGCGGCAGATCTTCGTCGTCTTCGCCGCCTTCATGATGGTCGAACGCTTCGGTTTCCAGGTGCATCAGCTGACGGCGCTGTTCATGATCAACTTCGCGGTCAACATGGTGGTGGCCCCGTTCCTTGGCCGCTTCATCGGCCGCTTCGGCGAACAGAAATCCATGCTGATCGAATACACGGGCCTCGTCTGCGTGTTCATGGCCTATGGCGGGCTCTACTGGTTTGGCTGGGGCTTCGTCGTGGCGGCGGTTCTCTATGTGCTCGATCATCTGTTCTTTGGCATGTCCTTCGCGCTGAAGACCTATTTCCAGAAGATCGCCGATCCCGCCGACATCGCGCCCACGGCTGCGGTGGCCTTCACCATCAACCACATCGCGGCCGTGTTCCTGCCGGCGCTTCTGGGCTATCTCTGGGTCACCTCGCCGTCATCGGTGTTCCTTCTGGCGGCGGGGATGGCATCGACCTCGCTCACGCTGGCGCTTCTGGTGCCGCGCCACCCCGAACCGGGCAACGAGACGCGGCTGACCAACCGGCTGCGGCCGCTCGCAAGGGTATGATCCCGGCAATCCGTCGACAGGGCCGCGCCGCGCCGGGTGGCGCGTCTCCCGCTTCCCTGCTAGACAGCGCCCAAACGACAGCGCCAGCCGCAAGGATGCCCCGATGACCACCTATTCCGCCCTCACCACCCTGCCCGGCGAAGACCCGGCCGAGGCGCTGGCCGCTGCGATCGAAAAGCTGAATCCCGAACCTGTCGGTGTCGGCGTGTTCGAGATCGAGGACGGGTCGGGCCTGTGGGAGGTGGGTGCCTATTTCACGGAAAAACCCGACGAGATCATGCTGGATGTCCTCGCCGCTGCCTTCGGCGCGAAGCCCTTCGCGCTGTCGGAACTGCCCGATGTCGACTGGGTCGCCAAGGTGCAGCGCGAACTGCATCCGGTGGAGGCGGGGCGTTTCTTCGTCTATGGCAGCCATGACGCCGACAAGGTGCCCGCGGGCTGCATCCCGCTTCAGATCGAGGCGACCGTGGCCTTCGGCACCGGCCACCACGGCACCACCCTGGGCTGCCTGCGCGCTTTCGACCAGCTCTATTCCGACGGGTTCCGCCCGGCCCGCGTGGCCGACATCGGCTGCGGCACCGCGGTCCTGGCGCTGGCCGCCGCCGCCGTCCTGCCCGACGCGCTGATCATCGCCTCGGACATCGACGAGGTCGCCGTGGACGTGGCCGAGGCGAATGTCGCGATCAACGGGCTGGATGGCCGTGTCGAATGTCTTGAGGCCTCAGGCTTCGACCATCCCCGCCTCGCCAGCGCCGCCCCGTTCGACCTCATCTTCGCCAATATCCTGAAAGGCCCGCTGATCGAACTCGCCCCGTCCATGGCGGCGCATTGCGCGAAAGGCGGCGTCGCGATCCTGTCAGGCCTTCTGGTGGTTCAGGCCGAAGCGGTGACGGATGCCTATCTTGCCGCCGGCTTCGAACTGACGGCGCGCGAGGACATCGGGGAATGGTCAACGCTCGTCCTGCGAAAGCGCTGATGCCACAAAATCGCCGCCTTGGCCCTAATTTTGCCACAATCTGGCCCTAAGTAACCCTTAGGCGGGGGCCGAGAGTGTGGAGAAAGACATGTCCAACGCGGATCTCTCCGAATTCTACGGGCGTATTGCCCGCATCGAGAAGGCCCGGGCCCTTGGCTATGGATTTGAAGCCGAAGGCACCCTTGGCCGTTCCTATTATCGCAAACCGCGCAAACGGAGCCGCTCGATCGTGGCGCCGGTGATCTTTTCGCTGATGTGCGTCATCGGCATGAAGGGCGCCTTGCACCACCAGATCGGCGATGCGATCTACGACGCGCGGGTCGAACGCCTGATGCAGGGCGACGGGTTCGAACGCTTGGGCGGCTATCTCATGCAGGCAGACCCGGCGACGCTGTTCGTTTCGAAAAAGCTGTCGACCCTCTAAGCCGGGCACACCGCCGTCAACCGCTGGCCCATGGGCCAGAGGAACGGGTCATCGGGACGGGCCAGAGGGACCGTCAGAGGGATGGGCAGGGGCGGCCGGGCGCAGGCAGGTTCCATACAGGCGGAAAAACACAAAGGCCGCAGCGGTTAACCCCTGCGGCCTTCCTTCACGCGCCAGCATGTGTGTGGCGTCGTGTTCAGCGAACCACCGATCCGATGGCCTCAATGTCGCCGCGGCACAGGCCGATATCGTCCAGTTCGCGGTCCGACAGCCTGGCCAGCGCGTTGCGCGTCACGCGGGCATCGTTCCACGCGGCGACAGCAGCGAACACACCGCCGAAGAAGTTGATGAAGCGGTAGGTGGAAATGGCGCCGAAGGGCGCCGTACGGGTCGTCTCATAGGCGGCCATGACGGGTTTCCTTTTTCAGAACTGCTCAAACACCGGGCGTCCTGCTCGGCTGGCTGGTAATTATTCGTGCTGCATGTGCAAAACAACTGCCAAGGAAGCAATGCCCCCTTGCAGCAAATGCATGGCTCACAACCCGATTTTTGCCCTTTTTTCATTGGCAAAGCGGATGCAAGGCATGCCATCCGTCGCTTTCTTGCGTCACTGCGTCGGATTTCTGCATCTGCATAGTCTTCACCCCCCGGAATGGCAAGCCCGGAAAGCAGTTGGCGGATGTTCTCTTTTCGTGCTAATTCCGGTCCAGGGCAGGAAACACAGGGCAGGCACGGGGCAGGCATGCGCGTCATCGGCATCGATCCGGGGCTGAGAAACCTTGGCTGGGGAATCATCGACGTCTCGGGCGCGAGGTTGAGCCATGTCGCGAACGGCATCTGCCATTCCGCCCCCGGCGAGGGCGAAGGCGATCTGGCCGAGCGGCTGAAATCGCTTCATGCCCAGTTGACCGAGGTGATCCGCACCCATGCGCCCGAGACCGCGGCCGTCGAACACACCTTCGTCAACAAGGACGCGGTGGCGACGCTGAAACTGGGACAGGCGCGCGGTATCGCCCTTCTGGTGCCCGCGCAGTTCGGGCTGACGGTGGGCGAATACGCCCCGAACGCTGTCAAGAAGACGGTGGTCGGCGTCGGCCACGCGGCCAAGGCACAGGTCGATCACATGGTGCGGCTGCATTTCCCCGGCGTCCATCTCGCCGGGCCGGATGCGGCCGATGCGCTTGCTATCGCGATCTGCCATGCCCACCACCAGCAATCCGCAGGCCGACTGGTCGAGGCGCTGAAAAGGGCGGCAGGATGATCGGGCGGATTTCCGGCAGGCTCGACTACCGCGCCAGCGATCACGTGCTGATCGACGTGCGCGGCGTGGGATATATCGTCCATGTGTCCGAGCGAACGCTGGCCGCCCTGCCCGGCCCCGGCGAGGCCGTGTCGCTTTACACTGAACTTCTGGTGCGCGAGGACCTGCTGCAGCTCTTCGGCTTTCCGACCCTGATCGAAAAGGAGTGGCACCGCCTGCTGATGACGGTGCAGGGCGTCGGCGCAAAGGCCGCGATGGCGATCCTCGGCACCCTGGGTGCCGAAGGCACGTCGCGTGCGATCACGCTTGGCGATGCCCGCGCCATCCAGTCCGCCCCCGGAATCGGCCCGAAGATCGCCCAAAGGGTGGTGCTTGAACTTAAGTCGAAAGCGCCCGCGATCATGGCGATGGGTGCCGGCCCCGCCTCGGCCGCGCCCGACCTTGACGAGGTGGTCGAACCCCCGCCATCCGCCCCCGCCAGGGCGGCGCGCAAGCCGGCCGCCCCTGCGCCCTCACGCGCGAACCATTCCGCCGACGCGCTCTCGGCCCTTCAGAACCTCGGCTATGGGCCCGGCGAGGCGGCCCAGGCCGTCGCCACCGCCGCCGCCGAAACACCCGAGGCCGAAGCCCCCGCCCTGATCCGCGCCGCACTGAAACTGCTGGCACCGAAGGGGTAAGGCATGCAACCCGATCCCGCCCTTCGCCCCGAACGGATCCCGGAAGACGCCGACCGCGCGCTCAGGCCGCAGGCGCTCGACGATTTCGTGGGCCAGGCCGAAGCGCGGGCGAACCTGCGTGTCTTCATCGAAAGCGCCCGCAAGCGCGGCGAGGCGATGGACCACACGCTGTTCCACGGTCCGCCGGGCCTCGGCAAGACGACGCTGGCGCAGATCATGGCGCGCGAACTGGGTGTGGGTTTCCGCATGACATCGGGGCCGGTGCTGGCCAAGGCGGGCGACCTTGCGGCGATCCTGACCAACCTCGAACCGCGTGACGTGCTGTTCATCGACGAGATCCACCGCCTTTCCCCCGTTGTGGAAGAGGTGCTGTATCCCGCCATGGAGGATTTCGCGCTCGACCTCGTGATCGGCGAGGGTCCAGCCGCACGGACCGTACGGATAGACCTGCCGCCCTTCACGCTGGTCGGCGCCACCACCCGCCTTGGCCTGCTGACGACCCCGCTGCGCGACCGTTTCGGCATCCCCACACGGCTTCAGTTCTATACCGAGGACGAACTGGACCATATCGTGACCCGCGGGGCGCGGCTGATGGGGATCGCCACCGACGCTGACGGCACGCGCGAGATCGCCCGACGTGCCCGCGGCACCCCCCGGATCGCCGGGCGGCTCTTGCGCCGGGTGGTCGATTTCGTGACCGTCGAGGGTGACGGGCGGCTGACCCGCGCCATCGCCGACCGGGCACTGACACGGATGGGGGTGGACAACCTCGGCCTCGATGGGGCGGACCGGCGCTACATGCTGCTTCTGGCCGAACATTATGGCGGCGGCCCGGTGGGGGTGGAGACGATATCGGCCGCCCTGTCGGAAAGCCGGGATGCGATCGAAGAGGTGATCGAACCCTATCTGCTGCAACAGGGGCTGATCCAGCGCACGCCGCGCGGGCGGATGCTGGCCGCGCGGGCCTGGCGGCACCTGGGCCTCGAACCCCCAAGGGCACCCGGCCAGTCCGATCTCTTTGACGGATGACGCCGCCTCGGGGGGCATCGAGCCCCCGCTCGGCGGCCCTGCCGGCCGCCTGACCCGACCGCCGATCCGGACTTGTTCCGTTCAGGGGGCTTTCCGCCCCCTCGCCGCCTCCGGCGGCTCACCCCCCGAGGATATTTGAGCCAAAGAGAAGAACGTTTGACTCAAGTTGTCTTTCAACCTGGCGAAAATACCCTCGGGGGGTGAATTTGGCGCAGCCAAAGAGGGGGGCAGACAGCCCCCCTGCCCCCGCTGTCAGAAGAAGCTTTGCGGATCGATGTCAACGGCGAGGCGCAGGTTGGCTGGTGGTTTCAGCTGCCCGATCCATTCCGCGAGCGCGGCCTGCAGCGGCGCCGTCTTGTCCGCCTTGACGAGGAGCCGCACCCTGTGCCGCCCCCGGATGCGCGCGATCGGGGCCGGGGCCGGGCCGAAAACCTGCGCCGCGATCCGCCGCAGCGGAGCGTCGCGCCGGGCAAGTTCACCCGCGAAATCGAACACCTGCGCCACGTCGGGGCCCGAGAGGATGATCCCCGCCATGCGGCCGAAGGGCGGCATGCCCGCGGCGCGGCGCTCTTCGGCCTCGGCGCGCCAGAAGGCTTCTTCATCGCCGCCCAGGATCGCCCGGATCACCGGGTGGTCCGGCTGATGGGTTTGCAGCAGCGCCTCGCCCCGGCGTTCGGCACGGCCCGCGCGGCCCGCGACCTGGCGCATCAGCTGGAAGGTGCGTTCGGCGGCGCGCAGGTCCGACCCCTGCAGGCCAAGATCGGCGTCGATAACGCCGACCAGCGTCAGCAGCGGGAAATTGTGCCCCTTCGCCACGATCTGGGTGCCGATGATGATGTCGGCCCCGCCGTCCGCGATGGTGGCGATCTGTTCCTTCAGCGCCCGGGCCGACCCGAAAAGGTCAGAGGAAAGGACCGCGAGCCGCGCCTCGGGGAACCGGGCGGCGACCTCTTCGGCAAGCCGTTCCACGCCGGGGCCGACCGGGGCCATCCGCCCTTCGACCCCGCAGGCGGGGCAGGTCGTGGGCACGGGTTTCGTCGCGCCGCACTGGTGGCAGACCAGCCGTTTCAGGAACCGGTGTTCGACCATGCGCGCATCGCAGTCGTCGCATCCCACCTGATGCCCGCAGGCCCGGCAGATCGTCACCGGCGCATAGCCGCGCCGGTTGAGGAACAAAAGCGCCTGTTCCCCTGCCGTCACCCGGGCGCGCACGGCCTGGGCCAGCGGTTCGGAGATCCAGCGGTCGGCTGCCAGGGTTTCCCCCCGCATGTCGATCGCCCGCATCACCGGCAGTTCCGCCACCCCGAACCGCGACCCAAGGTCGAGGCGCGCGTATTTCCCCAGATCGGCGTTGACCCAGGTTTCAAGAGAGGGCGTGGCCGAGGCCAGCACCACGGGACAGCCACAGATCGCCGCGCGCAGCACAGCCATGTCGCGGGCGTTGTAAAGCACGCCATCCTCCTGCTTGTATGAGGTGTCGTGTTCCTCATCCACCACGATCAGGCCAAGTTCCCGGAAGGGCAGGAACAGCGCCGACCGCGCCCCCACGACCATCTGGCAATGCCCGCTGGCGACCATCTTCCACAGCCGCCGCCGTTCGGTCTGGGTCACGCCCGAATGCCATTCGCCCGGACGCGCGCCGAACCGGGCCTCGACCCGGGTAAGGAACTCTGACGTCAGCGCGATCTCGGGCAAAAGGACCAGCGCCTGCCTGCCCTGCCTGATGCATTCGGCCACGGCTTCCAGATAGACCTCGGTCTTGCCCGATCCTGTCACCCCTTTCAGCAGCGTCGTTCCGTATCCGCCTTGCGCGACCGCCGCGACAAGCGCATCGCCCGCCACCACCTGATCGCCTTCAAGGCGCACCTGCCCGTCCGGATCAAGGCGCGGGTAGGGCAGGTCGCGCGGCGCGTCCTCTTCCAGGATCGCGCCCTGTTTCACAAGGCCCTTCACGACCGAGGCGGTCACACCCGCCTCGGCGCACAGTTCGCCCAGGGTCATCGCCGCGCCCCCGAAGGCGGCCAGCGCCGCAAGCACCCGGGCCCGCGCATCGGTCATCCGGTCGGGTTCGGCGGGCCCTGCCCGCAACACCCGCCGCAGCCCCGGCGCATCGCCGAGCCCCGGCGCGCGGGTCGCGAGGCGCAGCATCGCCGGAAGTGGGGTCAACGTGTAATCGGCCGCCCGCGCCAGGAAGGCGCGCAACTCCGCCCGCATGGGCGGCGCATCCAGCACGCGGTGCACCCGGCGCAGCCGTGCCGCATCGAACCGCCCGTCGCCCGCACCCCAGACCACGCCGAGCACCCGGCGCGGGCCAAGCGGCACCTCGACAAAATCGCCCGTGCCGCAGCCTTCCTCGGGCGCGAGGTAATCCAGCACCCGGCCCAACGGCTCGGCCGTCAGGACGCCCACCCGGTCGCCGGGTGCAAAAATGCGGTCCTCTGCGCCGGTCACGCCGCCTGCCTCTCTTTCCCCTTGCCGAGTCATGGGGTATGACACGCCCCGACACCGCTGCAACCCCGCATCGTGCGGGACGAACCTCAAGGACAGCCGATATGCGTTTCTTTGTCGATACCGCCGATGTCGAGGCCATTGCCGAACTGAATGATCTGGGCATGGTCGACGGCGTCACCACCAACCCTTCGCTGATCCTGAAATCGGGCCGTGACATCCTGGAGGTCACGCGCGAGATCTGTTCGATCGTCGATGGCCCGGTTTCGGCCGAAGTCGTGGCGCTGAAGGCCGACGACATGATCGCCGAGGGCCGCAAGCTGGCCGAGATCGCACCGAACATCGCGGTCAAGGTGCCGCTGACCTGGGACGGGTTGAAGACCTGCAAGGTCCTGTCGGACGAAGGCAGGATGGTGAACGTCACGCTGTGCTTTTCGGCCAATCAGGCGCTTCTGGCGGCCAAGGCGGGGGCCACGTTCATCAGCCCCTTCATCGGGCGCCTGGACGACATCAACATCGACGGGATGGACCTGATTTCGGATATCCGGACGATCTATGACAACTACGGCTTCGAGACGAACATCCTGGCCGCCTCGATCCGCAGCGTGAACCACATGACGCAATGCGCGCTGGTCGGCGCGGATGTGGCGACCGCGCCCCCCAATGTGATCAAGGCGATGGCCAGCCACGTCCTGACGGACAAGGGGCTGGATCAGTTCATGAAGGACTGGGCCAAGACCGGGCAGAAAATCCTCTGACAGCTCCGCACAGGGCGGCAAACGGACGGGGGCGGCCATCGGGGCCGCCCCTTTCCGCATCTGCCCACAGGCGGCACGGCGTGCCCCCGCGCGTTGACCCAACTGCAACGCCTTGTGAAGAAAGGCCTGCAAGCCTGCAATTTTCTGCGGAAATCCGATCCGATGCCTGATATGGTCCGCGCCCAGAAGCGAAGAAACGCCTGGGACGGTACTTTCCATGATCGAACAGGACATGCGCGACCGCATCATCTCGGAACCCGAGGTGATCCTGGAAGATCGCGACCTGATGCGCGCGCTGATCGCGGCCAACGAACGGGCGATGGGGTCGAACATCATCGACCTTCGCGGGATCGCGATGGAACGGCTCGAGGCGCGGCTTGACCGGCTTGAAGACACGCACCGTTCGGTGATCGCGGCAGCCTATGAAAACCTGGCCGGCACCAATCAGGTGCATCGGGCGATCCTGCAGCTGCTGGATCCGCTGAGCTTCGAGGATTTCCTGAAATCGCTTGCCGGCGACGTGGCACAGACGCTGAAGGTGGATTGCATCCGGCTGGTGCTGGAAAGCGTGCAGGATGCAGACGACCCGGCGTTGCGGCGGTTGGGTGACGTGCTTTGCGTGGCCGAACCGGGGTTCATCGCGGATTACCTTTCGGGTGGCCGCAACGTGCCCCTGCGCGCTGTCACCCTGCGCCAGACGCTGCCCACATCGGACGCGATCTACGGCGACCGCGCCGCCTTTATCCGGTCCGAGGCGCTGATGCGGCTGGATTTCGGCAAGGGGCGCCTGCCCGGCCTTCTGGTCATGGGCGCCGAAGACCCGCATCAGTTCAAGCCGACGCATGGCACCGACCTTCTGGCCTTCTTCGCCGGGGTGTTCGAACGGACCATGCGTCGCTGGCTGTCGTGACCGGCGGGGCCGATACGCTGGCCATCTCGCCAGCGGCGCGGGCGGCGCTGTCGGAATGGCTGGCGCAACGGCGGGCACTGGATGGTGCGTCCGAAAACACGATCCGCGCCTATTCCCGCGATGTGGCGGGCTGGCTGGGGTTTCTGGCCGTGCATCGGGGTGGAAACGAGGGGTTGGCGGGGCTGGCCGATGTGCCGCTGTCCGATCTTCGGGCCTGGATGGCGCACGAACGCGCCCGGGGTCTTGGCGCGCGGTCGATGGCGCGGGCGCTGTCGGCGGTGCGCGGCTTCACCGCCTGGCTTGCGGACCGCCACGCGGGCGAGGCGACCGCCGTCCTGTCTGCCCGCAGCCCGAAATACCGCCGCAAGCTGCCGCGCCCGCTGACCGAGGACGCGGCCGAGGCGGTGATTTCCCATGTCGCCGATCAGGCACGCGAAGACTGGATCGCCGCGCGCGATACGGCGGTGGTCACGCTGCTTTACGGCTGCGGCCTGCGGATATCCGAGGCGCTTGGCCTGACCGGCGCCGCCCATCCCCTGCCCGAGGTGCTGCGCATCCGCGGCAAGGGCGGCAAGGAACGGCTGGTGCCCGTCCTGCCTGCCGCGCGCGAGGCGGTTGCAGCCTATGCCGATCTTTGTCCCTATGATCTGGTTGCCGATCGCCCGCTGTTCCGGGGGGCGCGTGGCGGCGCCCTCAACCCCCGCCTGATCGCGCTTGCGATGGAACGGGCGCGCGCCACGCTCGGCCTGCCGCCCACGGCCACACCGCACGCGCTGCGCCATTCCTTTGCCACGCATCTTCTTTCGGCGGGGGGCGATTTGCGCGCGATCCAGGAGCTTCTGGGCCATTCCTCGCTTTCCACCACGCAGGCCTACACGGCGGTGGACGCGGCGCGGCTGATGGAGGTTTACGAAAGGGCCCATCCCCGTGCCTGAGCGGGCCGGAACACTTGCACCCCGGGAAAATAGCTGCGAAACCCGAAAAATGGATATCCGCTACAAGGCCCTTTCCGTCCATCTCCTGACCGCGACCGGCGCGGTCCTGTCGATGTTGGCGATGCTGGCGGCGGTGGATGGCAAGTGGGATCTGATGTTCCTGTGGCTGGTCGTGGCGCTGGTCGTGGATGGCGTCGATGGCCCTCTGGCCCGCCGCTATCACGTCAAGACGAACTGGCCCACCTATGACGGTGTGCTTCTGGACCTGATCATTGACTATCTGACCTATGTCTTCATCCCCGCCTTCGCCCTGTTCAAATCGGGGCTGCTGCCGGGCTGGACCGGCTGGATCGCGATCATCGTGATCGTTTTCGGGTCGGTGATCTATTTCGCCGATACGCGGATGAAGACGAAGGACAATTCCTTTGCGGGCTTTCCGGCCTGCTGGAACATGTTCGTGCTGGTGATGTTCGCGCTTGAGCCCGGCAAGGGCTGGATCCTCGCGATGGTCGTAGCGCTGACGGTCGCGATGTTCACCAACCTGAAATTCGTCCATCCCGTGCGCACCGACCGCTGGCGCAGCGTCACCCTGCCGATGGCCTTGGGGTGGACATTCTTTGCCGGCTGGGCGGCCTGGGTCGATTTTCACCCGGCCATCTGGGTGCATTGGGGCCTGGTGGTGACATCGGTCTATCTGGTGCTGGCGGGCATCGCACAGCAGATCATCCCCGAAGGCCTGACGCGGATCCGCTGAGCGTTCAGATCAACAGCCCCGCCGCGCCTTCATGGCGCAAGAGGGCGACCTTGGTTTCCACCCCGCCCGGCGCCGAGAACCCGCCAAGCCCGCCCTTGCCCAGAACCCTGTGGCACGGGATGAGGATCGGGATCGGATTTGCACCGCAGGCCTGCCCGACGGCCTGCGCCGGCACCCCCAGATCGCGCGCAAGATCGCCATAGCGGCGCACCTCGCCGAAGGGGATCGCGGCCATCGCCCTGCGCACCCTTTCCTGAAACCCGGTGCCAAAGTCCAGCGGCAGGTCGAAGGCGCACAACCGGGCGTCAAAATAGGCCGCAAGCTGCCGTGCCGCCTCGACCTGAAGGGCGGAGGGGTCAGGCCCGGAAGGTTTCCAGTAAAGCGCCACGATCCGCCCGCCCGCCTCGGCCACCGACAGCGGGCCGAAAGGGGACCGGACGGTCGCGCTCACAGGCGAAGCCCCGGATAATGCGACGGGCAGTCCTGCCCGGCATCCCATCCGTCCATGTCGCCTGCCGCCAGAAGGGCATTCACGATCGCCTCTTCCGTGGCCTCGATCGCCGCTTCGAAAAGGGGCGAACAGGCCTCGGGCGGCAAGGAAGGGATGCCGCGCGCGGTCGAGAAGGCCAGCGCGTAATCGCCCGACCCGTTCGACAGCGCCGCCCCGGTGCGCGCCAGCCCGCCGAAGGCGCGGGTCGCCAGCCGTGTCAGGCCGCGCGCATCCAGCGGCGCGTCGGTGGCCAGGATGATGACGATGGACCCGTCCTTGTCGGCCGTCGAACCGGGCCAGTCCCGCCCGTTCAGCCGCAGGCTTCCGCCAAAGTTGGCCTGCACCAGAACGCCAAGGGTCTGGCGATCCACGATGCGCGAGGCGGTGCCGATCCCGCCCTTCATCCCGAAGGCCACGCATCCCGTGCCCGCGCCGACCGCGCCCTCGGCCACAGGGCCGGGGCGGGCAGCATCAAGCGCCATGCGCATTTCGGCCAGCGTGGGGCGGGGCGCGCGGATATCGTTCAGGCGGCTGTCATTGGTTTCGCCCACCACGGCATTGATGGATGTCACGCGCGCGTTGCCGGGCTGGTCCAGTGTGTGCGCCACCAGCGCCTGCATTGCCCGGCCCACGGCCAGCGTGTTGGTCAGAAGGATCGGCGTTTCCAGTTGCCCCAGCTCCTGCACCTGCGTGACGCCCGCGAACTTGCCAAAGCCGTTCAGAACGGAAATTCCCGCCGGAACCTTCTCGGCGAACAGGTTTCCCGGATGGGGCAGGATCGCGGTCGCACCGGTGCGGGTGCGTTCGCCCTCGATCAGGGTGACATGCCCCACGGCCACACCCGCCACATCGGTGATCGCGTTCCAGCGACCGGGCGGAAACCGCCCGATCATCACGCCATGATCCCGCGCGCGGGCCACCCGGCCCTAGCCCAGTGCGTCGTTGCAGCGCTTGCAGGTGCCTGCGTGCGCGTGGCTTCCCACATCGGGCAGGATCTGCCAGCAGCGCTGGCACTTCTCGCCCTCGGCCAGTTCGAAGACCACCGCCACGCCGGGCACTTCGGGCAGGCGGAACGCCTCGGCCGGTTCCGGATCGCCCGTCACCTGGATGTCGCTGGTGATGCAGATTTCCGCGAAATCCACCGATTTCAGCGCCGCCAGAACGGCCTTGTCCTGCACATGCACGACGGGCGCTGCCTCGAGGCTCGCGCCGATCACCTTGGCGGTGCGCTGCACCTCAAGCGCGGCGGTCACCACGCGGCGCACCTGGCGCACCTGCGCCCATTTCGCCGCCAGCGGTTCGTTCAGCCAATCGGCCGGAGTGTCGGGGAAATCCTCCAGGTGGATCGACGCCGCCTCGTCCGCGTTCCGGCACAGCCAGGCCTCTTCCATGGTGAAGACCAGGATCGGCGCCAGCCAGACGGTCAGACGGTGATAGAGGATGTCCAGAACCGTCCGGCAGGCCCGCCGCCGGATCGACCCCGGCGGATCGCAGTAAAGCGCGTCCTTGCGGATGTCGAAATAGACCGCCGACAGGTCCGTGGTGGCGAAGGTGAACAGCTTCTGGAACACGCCCTGGAAATCATAGGCGGCATAGCCCTTGCGCACCTCGGCATCCAGTTCCGCCAGACGATGCAGCACCCATTGTTCCAGTTCGGGCATCTCGGCCGCAGCAACCCGTTCGGCAGGATCGAACCCGTCCAGATTGCCCAGGATGAACCGCATGGTGTTGCGCAGCCGCCGATAGCTGTCGGCCACGCCCTTCAGGATTTCCTTCCCGATCCTGAGGTCGACCGTGTAATCCGACAGCGCCACCCACAGCCGCAGGATATCGGCACCGTATTCGTCGATCACCTGCTGCGGGGCCACGGTGTTGCCCAGAGACTTGGACATCTTCATGCCCTTCTCGTCCAGGGTGAAGCCGTGGGTCAGCACACCGCGATAGGGCGCGCGACCGCGCGTGCCGCAGGCCTGCAGCATGGAGGAATGGAACCAGCCGCGATGCTGGTCGGTGCCTTCCAGGTAAAGGTCGGCCAGACCGTCCGCCGTGCCATCGGGCCGGTCGCGCAGCACGAAGGCATGGGTCGAGCCAGAGTCGAACCACACATCCAGCACGTCGAAGACCTGTTCATATTCGGACGAATCCACAAGGTCCGACAACACGCGGTCCTTGAAACCTTGCACATACCAGACGTCGGCGCCCTCGGCTTCGAAGGCCGCGACGATGCGGGCGTTCACCCGGTCGTCACGCAGCAGGAAATCCGGATCGGTGGGCCTTGCGCCCTTCTTCACGAAACAGGTCAGCGGCACCCCCCAGGCGCGCTGGCGCGACAGCACCCAGTCGGGGCGGCCCTCGATCATCGAGTAAAGCCGATTCTTGCCCGAGGGCGGCGTGAAGCTGACAAGCTCCGAGATCGAGCGCAGCGCGCGTTCCCGGATCGTGTCGCCATAGGCCCCCTGCCCGTCCTCGATCGGCCGGTCGATCGCGGCAAACCACTGCGGCGTGTTGCGATAGATCAGTGGCGCCTTGGACCGCCAGCTATGCGGATAGCTGTGCTTGATCTTGCCCTTGGCAAACAGCGCGCCGGCATAGGCCAGCTGCTTGATCACGCTGACGTTGGCCGGGCCTTCCTTGCCATCGGGCTGGATGATCGCCTGCCCCCCGAACAAGGGCAGATCGGCGCGATAGCTGCCGTCGGGTTCGACGTTATAGGTCATCGGCAGGCCGAATTTCAGGCCCAGCTGATAGTCGTCATCCCCGTGGCTGGGCGCGGTATGAACAAACCCCGTGCCCGCATCATCGGTCACATGATCGCCCGGCAGCATGGGAACATCGAAATCCCACTCGCCCGCGCCACCCTCGACACCCCGGAAGGGGTGGGCGAGGGTGAGATTGGCAAGTTCGACTTGGCTGACGTCCCGTCGGAGTTCCAATGCGTCAATCTTGGCGGCTGATGCGACATCGTCGGCTCGGGACTTGGCGATGATGAGCAGCTCACCGTCTTTCGCATTACTACCATCATTCGAACCAACTACTTGGTAGAGGCCGTAGTCGACCGAAGCATAAGAAGGATTGAATGCAACTGCACGGTTCTGCGGAATCGTCCATGGAGTAGTCGTCCAAATGACTACGGATGCTTGCAGCAACTCGTCCTTGACGCTCTGAGATGCCGCCTCAGCCTCAACGGGATCAATAATGATCTGCTTGACGGCATCGGCAAACTCATTTGCCCCGACCTTCACGACCGGAAACCGCACCCAGATCGTGTGGCTGGTGTGGTCGTGGTATTCCACCTCGGCCTCGGCAAGCGCGGTCTTTTCGACCGGCGACCACATCACGGGTTTCGATCCCTGATAGAGCGTGCCGTTCATCAGAAGCTTCATGAATTCCGCCGCGATCACCGCCTCGGCGTGGAAATCCATCGTGAGGTAAGGATCGGCCCAGTTGCCGGTCACGCCGAGGCGCTTGAATTCGTCGCGCTGGATGTCGATCCAACCCTCGGCGAACTTGCGGCATTCCTGGCGGAAGGCCACCACGTCGACGTCGTCCTTATTCAGGCCCTTGGCGCGATACTGTTCCTCGATCTTCCATTCGATCGGCAGGCCGTGGCAATCCCAGCCGGGCACATAGCGCGCGTCATGGCCCATCATCTGCTGGGACCGCACCACCATGTCCTTCAGGATCTTGTTCAGCGCGTGGCCGATGTGCAGGTGGCCGTTGGCATAGGGCGGGCCGTCATGCAGGGTGAAGGGCTTGCGCCCCGTCTTCTCGCGCAGGCGGTCATAGACGCCGATCTTCTCCCAGCGGGCCAGCCAGCCGGGCTCGCGCTGCGGCAGGCCCGCGCGCATCGGAAATTCGGTTTCCGGCAGGAAGACGGTATCGCGATAGTCGGGGCCAGTCGTGTCGGGCGTATCGGCGCACATGGGCGGGGTCCTTGAAAAGGTCGGATGAAGCGGAAAGGGCGCAAGAGGTTGGTCCCGGCGCCCCGCTGTTCAGGACGCCGGGCCGCTAATTCGTATCGCGTTGCGGGCGGCCGGATGCTTCATGCCCCGCCTTATAGGGTTGGGGCCGGTCCGGGTAAAGGGGGGGGGCAGAGCCCCCTTCCTGCGGCGGGCGCGCGACAGGCTGTCGCTTGTCAGGGGCGCGGGTTTCGGCAAAGGATGCCGGGAAAGGACGCGCCATGCCCGCCATTCCGCCCCGGTTCCCCGTCACCCCGGCCGAGATCGACGCCGTGGTCGAGGAATTCTACTTCCTGATCCGCCAGCATCCCGGCCTTGGTCCGGTGTTTGCTGCCCATGTCACCGACTGGCCCGCGCATGAGGAAAAGATCGCGCGCTTCTGGCGCAATGCGATTCTGTTCGAAGGCGGCTATGACGGCAATCCGATGCACTCCCACCGCGCCGCGGGGAATGTCCGGCCGGGAATGTTCGACGTCTGGCTCGGGCTGTTCGACACGGTGCTGCGGCGCAACCTGCCCATTGAAACCGCCGCGCAATGGTCCGCCCTCGCCCACCGGATCGGCAGGGGCCTGCGCTATGGTCTGGTCGAGGCGCAGACCGACGCGCAGGGCATCCCCCGCCTGCGCTAGGCGGTCCCAGTCTGCCGCCCCGCAGCCCAACGGTTGAGCCATGCCAGCCCCGCCAGGGACAGACCGAGCGCCAGGAACGAGGCGACCCGCGTCAGCCCGGTCAGCCCCGAGGCATCGACCAGGAACACCTTGGCCACCGTCAACCCGATCACCGCCATCGCCAGACGCCGCAGCAGGACGGACCGCTTTGCCAGCGCCTGCCAAAGCAGCACCGCCCCGGTCAACATCATCGCCATCGTGTAGGTGTAAAGCTCGCCCTGCGTGACGCCCATGGCCCCGAGGTCGCGCGCATGAAACCACGACCGGATCTCCAGCACCGCGTAAAGCGTCAGAAGCGCCGTGCCCGCAGCCAGAAGCATCACCGACACGACGCGGGACGGCTGGCCAAGCCAGCGCCGCGCCACGATCAGCACGATCCCCGGCAGGGCATAGGCGATGGCCAGCGTGTCGACCACAGGCGGGCCGAAGACGCGGCTTTCGCCAAAGATCCCCGCCGCCGGGTTCGCGATGGTGACGGCCCCCAGTTGCAGCAGGGCATAAAAGGCGCCTGTCAGGATCGAAAGCCCGATCCGGATGAACCTTAGCGCCCCCCCCAGCCTTGCCCGCACCAGCTGCCCCAGGGAAACGGCAAGCCAGGGCAGCGCCAGAAGGGTGATGCGCCAGGCTTCGACACTGTAGGTGACGGGAAGCAACGCCTCCAGCAGGCGCCACAACAGGACATCGGCCAGAAGCGCGGCAAAGACCCAGACGGCGGAGTCCAGAACGACCCTGGCCAGCGGCCGGTCCAGTTCGCGCAACAGCCACAGCCCGGCCAGACCGGCACCGACGGCAGACCCGTTGGCCAGCAGCACTTCCCACAGGGGGCCATCCTCGAAGGCCCAGGCGAGGCCCGGATCGGCAACCAGGCGCCAGGCCAGAACGGCCGTCGCCGCCTGGATGAACCAGGCCATCTCGGGCAGGCGGAACTGCCGGTCGAGTGCGGCCGCGACCACCAGCAGCACCCCAAGCGCGACAGTCAGCGCCGCAGAACTCAGCGTGACGACCATCGCGAAGGCAATAAGCACCAGCGCCGACAGGGTCGCATAGGTGGCGCCCGGCTTCTGCCCGGACCGCGCGAGCATCAGGGCAAGCCCGGTCATCATCGCGGCGGCCGCCATCGCGTGCAACGCCCAGGGGTAGGCCCCGAGGACCGGAACGGGCAGCCAGAAGACCTCAAGCATGAAGCCCGCCGCGGGCAGGATCGCGGCCGCGATCACGGCCCAATACCGCGGGCGGTCCGGCCCGATCAGTGCACGCATTCCCGCCGCCGCCGCCATCGCCACGGCCAGAAGCACCAGAAGCGACACGATCGCCGGTGCGCCGGTTTCCGGCGGGCGGGCGGCGATGGTCTGGGCCGCGAAGTCCCGCGCGATGCCGCCGTATTCCGTCCACTCCAGCGGCAGGCGCGCGACAAAACCGATCACCGGCAGAAGCAGAAGGTCGCTGACGGCCGGCGAACGGCTGGCCCAGACGGCGCCGCCCGCGGCCAGAAGCGTCAGCAACACGAACGCGGGCAATGACGCCTCTCCGGGCTTGACGACCGCCAGCAGGATCAGCACCGAAGCCAGCAGTGCCGCAGCGACAAGGCGCACCGGGAATTCCGGCCACGCCCCCTTTGCACCGGAGGCGAAGGCGCGCAGGATCGCGCCGCCGACCGTCGCCCCTGTCATCACCGGCATCAGCGACCGGACCGGGATCGTGAAGGCCAGGGCGGGCAGGCCCGTGGCCAGCAGGGCAAGGCCGAAATCCGACCCGCCACCCGCATCCACCAGAAGGCCGACGCCATAGCCCAGAGACAGCGCCAGCACCGAAATCCAGGCCCAGCGGCGGAAGGCGTCGATACCCAGACCCACCGCCGCGATCAGCGCGGCATAGCCGTAAAGCCAGTCGATGCTTTCGGCGCTGCCGCCGGTCAGGAAGGGCGCGGCGGCGGCCCCCGTCAGGCCCATCGCGGCCAGGACCGGGGTATGCCGCCAGCCAAGGTAAAGCGCGCCGCCCGCGACCACCAGGAGGCCGGCGATGGTCGGGACTGGGCCGATCAGCCCGTACATCTGGCGCGCCGCAAGGATCGCCGCGAAGCCAACCGTGATCCCGGCGGCCGAGAAGGTCGAGGGCAGATAGGCTGTCGCCCCGTCGGCATCGCCATGCCTGCGGCGCAGCCATTCGCCGGCGGCGACCAGCCCTGCCCCCAGTGCAAGGGCGGCCAGCACCCTGAAAGGCGGCGGCAAGAGGCCCTTCTGCACCCCGTACTGGACAAGGAAGATACCCGCCAGACCAAGCGAGACGGCCGACAGGACATAGACCCAGTTCTGGACGAGCCACCGCCCCAGCGTGGCGATCCGGTCAGCGCGGAAGACCAGGGGCCGATCCTGCGACACGTCGGGCTCAGCTTGGCGCCGCATTCCTGCCCCGGCTGTTGCGGCCGCCTGCACGGGCACGGGGATCACCGGACCACCGGCGGCGGGGGTCGTGCGCCCGCTCCACGGGTCCTTGATGACAGGTCTTTCCGACGGCTCTGCCGCGCTGTCTTCGGGCCGAGATGCCGGAACCGCCGGGCTTTCGGGTTCGGCCTGCGGGGCTGGGGGCGTGGGCGGGGCGGCGGTCGCGGGCTGGCGCCGTTCGGCAAGCCCCGCACCGGCGCGCGCTTCGGTCAGCGCCTGTTCAAGGTCGCTCACCCGGCCCTTCAGACCCCGGACAGCGACCAGCAGGTAAACGATGGCGATCGGGATCGCCAGCGCGACCAGCACCACCATCAGAATGAGCGCGTCTTCCATTCCACCGTCACCCGCACTTCGCCCATCACGAGCGCCCTTGTTACGGGCGACCCATCAGGCGCATCTGATCATGCGGCAGGCCGAAAGGCTAGTCCGGCTTTCCCGACCCGGCGTCGGCCTCGTCCCGTTCAAAGACTCCGGCCAGCGCGCGGCCGACAAGGTTCGTCACCTTCGGCTTGGGCAATGTATGGAACGGCATCGGGCGGCAAAGCTCCATCGCGGCCACACCCACCCGCGCGGTCAGCGCACCGTTCACCAGCCCCTCGCCAAACCGGCGCGACAGCTTGGACAGAATTCCACCGCCGGCCACCGAACCGATGAGGTCATCGGTCAGCGCCACGGCCCCGGTCGCCACCAGATGCGAAAAGACCCGCCGCATCAGCCGCCAGCTGCCAAGACTGCCGGACCGGCCGCCATAGATCTGCGCCATCTGCCGCACCATCCGCAGGTTGGAAAACAGTGCCGCCGCCACATCGGCCAGCGCCATCGGCACCAGCGCAGTCACCGTCGCCACCTGACGCGCGGCGGTTTCGATGCTGCGGCGCGCGGCCTGATCCAGCGGGGCCATCAGTTCGGTCTCGGCCAGGTCGAGCAGCGCATCGGCATCCATCACCTGCGCGCGCCGTTCCCCGAACCGGGCGCGCGCCCAGGCCAGATCCTCGCGCCCGGCATAAATCCGCGCCACCGCGTCGACCGTGGCGCGCGCCTCGGCCAGGTCGCCCGCCCGCGCCCGCGCGGCCCTGTCACGCAGCCCCTCGATCCGGCCAAGCCGCAGATAGGCCAACCATTCCCGCAGCCCAAGGATCAGCGCCAACAGCGACGCAAGCAGGATCAGCCCGAAGGCCACCGCCCCCAGAAGCGCGTTCGAGGCCAAAAGCCCGTTGACGAAGTTCCAAGCGGCAACCGACAGCACGAAGGTGAAAAGGGCCGCAAAGACCCAGGCCGCAAGACGGCCAAGCCCCCCGCCCTGTCCCACACCCGTTGCCCGCATCGCGATCTGCATGGCCTGCCCGTTCGCCGCCGCAGCCTCGGGCACAGGCGGCGCCAGCCCCGGATCGGCGGGTCCGGCCATGGCCTCGCGCTCGTCAATCTCGATCAGCGCGGGGCGCTTCAGGGGCGCGGGATCTTCGGTCAAATCATGTCTCCGATCAGGAATTCGGCGGCCCGGTCAAGGCGGATATGCGGCGGCCCCTCTCCGGGGCGCACCGTCATCCGCGCCGGGGCAAAGGCCATCAGCGCGAATTCGGCATCCAGCCAGGCCTCGGCGCCGCCGCGCGCGGGCGACAGCAGTCGCGCCGGGTCTTCCGGCAATTCGCCCGGATACATCACCGCCTGCTTGCCTGTCGTCAAAAGCCGCCCCCGCACCGCAGGAAGCGTGGCGCCATCGCGCGTAACCTCGGCCTCGACCGTGGCACGCAGCCCGGCCAGCGACATCGCCTCGACCCGCGCCCCGGCAAAGGCCGCGCGGTCGCGCGCCTCGCGCAGCATCGCCTGCATGATCGCCGTCAGCCGGGCGTGCTGGCTGTGATGCAGGTGATCGGCCTTGGTCGCGGCGAACAGGATCCGTTCCACCCGCTTGCCCAGCAGGATCTGCGACAGGAACCCGTTGCGACCCGGACGGAAGGCCGAAAGGATCTCGGCCATCGTGCGGCGCAGGTCCTCCAGCGCCGCAGGCCCCGCGTGGATCGCACCAAGAGCATCGACCAGGACGACCTGCCGGTCGATCCGGGCGAAATGATCGCGGAAGAAGGGTTTGACGACCTTGGCCTTGTAGGCATCGAACCGCCGTTCCATCTCGCGCCAGAGGGACCCGCGCGGGGTCATCGCGGGGCGCGGCAGGGGCGCAAAGGTCAGGACCGGCGATCCGGCCAGATCGCCCGGCAGCAGGAAACGGCCCGGCGTGCAGTCCGTCCAGCCCGCCGCCCGCGCCGCCCGCAGATAGGCGGTGAAGCCCGCGGCCAGCGCCTGCGCCTCGGGTTCGTCCAGTGGCCGCGATCCGTCAACGGCCCGGGCCTGGGCCAGCCAGCCCGCGGCCTCGGTCCGTTTCGCAAGGCGCGCAAGCGTCTCGTCCGACCAGTCGGCATAGCCCTTGTCCAGCAGCGCAAGGTCAAGAAGCCATTCGCCGGGATAGTCGATGATGTCCAGATGCAGCGTGCGCGGCCCGGTCAGTCCCGACAGGAACCCCGAAGGGCGGATCCGGAAGGACAGCCGCAGTTCCGACACGGTCCGCGTGCTTTCCGGCCAGCGCGGGTCGTCCCCGGTCAGGGCGGCAAGATGCGTCTCGTAATCGAAACGCGGCAGGGTCATGTCGGGCTGCGGTTGCAGGTAGGCGGCCTCGATCCGCTCGGCCCCCTTGAACTGCGGCATCCGCCCCCGATCCAGAAGGTTCGCGACCAGTCCGGTGATGAACACCGTCTTTCCGGCCCGCGACAGACCCGTCACACCCAGCCGGATCACGGGGTCGCCAAAGGGATCGGTCACGGTTGACACCAGCCCCTCGAGGCTCCGCCCGATCCCGTCGGTGATATCGCTCAGTCCCAAGTGCCGCCCGCCCGTTGCCGCCTGCGCCCCCAAGATAGGCAGGCCCCGCGTGGCTGAACAGGGGGGAAAGGTCCGCGCGTGCCGACCGTTGCCAGCGCGCGCGCCCCGCGCTATGCCCGCGCCATGCCCAGATTTGCACTGAAGATCGAATACCACGGCGGCCCGTTCAGTGGCTGGCAACGGCAGGCGCAAGGCCAGCCTTCGGTGCAGGCCGCGATCGAGACGGCGCTGTCGCGGCTGGAACCGGGGGCGCATACCATCGCGGCGGCGGGCCGCACCGATGCGGGCGTCCATGCGACGGGGCAGGTCGCGCATTGCGACCTCGCGCGCGATTGGGATCCGTTCCGCCTGTCCGAAGCGCTGAACTGGCATCTGAAACCTGCCCCGGTGGCGATCCTTTCGACGGTCCGCGTCGATGACACGTTCCACGCCCGGTTTTCGGCCATTGAACGGCGCTACCTGTTCCGCCTTGTCCAGCGCCGCGCGCCCGTGACGCATGATGCGGGGCTTGTCTGGCAGGTGATGAACCCGCTTGACCTTGCCGGGATGCGCGCCGGGGCTGCGCGCCTGATCGGGCATCACGACTTCACCACCTTCCGGTCATCCATTTGTCAGGCGCAATCGCCGGTCAAGACGCTGGACGAGATCGCGATCACCGAACACCCCTACCCCGGCGGGCGCGAATACCGCTTTGCGCTCAGGGCGCGCAGCTTCCTGCACAACCAGGTCCGGTCGATCGTGGGAACGCTGGAGCGGGTGGGCGCCGGGGGCTGGAGCCCCGACGACGTCAGCGCCGCGCTTGCCGCCCGCGACCGCGCCGCCTGCGGCCCGGTCTGCCCGCCGCAGGGGCTGTATCTGACCGGGGTCGGCTATCCTTCGGACCCGTTCGCGGGTTGACGGCGCCAGCGAGGGGCTAGCCGAAACGAAAAGGGGCCACCTTTGACCCGGATCGTCCCTCACCTGTTCGGAAATACACTCGGTGCGGTCAATCTGCCGCGGGCAACGAGGGCCAGACAGCCCCCCTATCGCCTGTGCGCCGAAAGCCCCGGATCAGTTCAGATCCTTCAACAGGCGGCCGTGGCGGCGCACTTCGGTCAGGACCTCGCCAAAGGTGGTCAGGCCGCGCCCCTTCAGCATGGGCACCAGCTTCAGGAAGGCATCGGCCGTGGCCACCGTGTCGCCGATGGCGGTGTGGCGGGCCTCCTCGGGGATGGTGATGCCAAGCCTGTGGCTCAGCGCATCAAGGCTGTGCACCTCGTGCTGGCCATAGACGACCGCCGAAAGAAGAACCGTATCGAGGATCGGGTTGTCGAAGCGCTGCCCGATCCCGTCTTCGTGGCGGCGCAGGAATTCCATGTCGAAGGGCGCATTATGCGCCACCAGCACGGCGCCCTCGGCGAACTTGTGGAAGGCGCGGCCCACCTCCTCGATGAAAGGGGCCTCGGACACCATCGCCTCGGTGATGCCATGCACTTCGGTCGATCCGGGCGGGATCGGGCGGCGGGGATTGACCAGCGTGTCGAAGACCTCGGCCTCGACCCGCTTGCCGTTGACGATCCGCACGGCGGCGATCTGCACGATCTCGTCGCCATGGGCGGGCATCAGGCCGGTGGTTTCGGTGTCGAAGACGACATAGGTCAGGTCTTCCAGGCGGGCGGCGGCCACTTCCTCGTTCCTCGCCTTCGACAGAAGATCGAAATCGTAGACGACGGCCCGGACGACGGGCTTTGGCCGCTTCACCTCGCGCCGGGCGGCGCGGATCGGCAGGCAAAGCTGCGCCCGGCCGGCCCCGGCGGGTTCGGGCCAGATCTCGGTCGCATGCGCCGCCAGGACCGAACGGCCCGTGACCTGCGGCACGGCGGGGTCAAGCGGTTCGGACAGCCAGCTTTCCAGGTCCGTGACGGAAAGGGTCCGGCCCTGCCACGACAGGCGGATCATGGCCTCGGTCCCGTCCTCGGCCAGCGTGACGCGGAAGGCGTCGCCATGCCCTGCCCGCGCCAGACGCAGCGCCAGCATGTCCAGAAGCCCGATCACCTCGAACCCGTTGCAGCGCAGCATGAGTGGCGCGGTTTCGGTTTCGACCCGGTAGCCGTCCGCCTCCATCCGCGCGCGCAGGCCGTCGATCAGGTCGGAAGCGCGGGTCAGGGACAGCGGCCAGCCTTCGCTGCGGCCCTCGTCGTGGCGGCGGCCCAGGTCGGTCACAGCCTGCGACAGGGCCGAGACCTCGTCGCGCAGCGCCTTTTCAATGCGGGGCGGCGGCGCTTCGCCTTCGGGCAGCACGCCCATCAGGGTGGCAAGGTTGGCCGCTGGCCGGCGCAGGCGGTCGAAGATTTCGGCCATCAGCGCCTCGCGCCGGGCATGCATCGCCAGATCGCCGGTCACATCGCGCAAGGTCAGGACATAGCCGGGGGCCGAACCCGCATCGACCGGCAAAAGCCGCATCCTTGCGGCAAGAACACGCGCCTCGCCCACCGTCGTGGCCAGCAGGTCCGAGGCGGCATCCTCGTCGCCGGTGGCGACAAGACGGTCATAGGCGAGCTTTACAGGCCCCGCCCGCAGGTAATCGAACAGCTTGCGGTCCAGTCCGGGCGCGGCAGCCCCGGCGCCGATCAGTTCCACAGCCTGCCCGTTGTAGAAGACCAGCTGATGATCGGCCGAACACAGCAGCACCCCCACGGGCACATCCGACAGCAGGGTTTCAAGCCTCTCCTTTTCCGAGGCAAGGCGCGTGGTTTCCCGTGCCACCGCTTCGGCCAGCGCATTGCGGGTTTCATCGAGGCTTGCCGCCGCCGCCTTCGCCGCGGGGGCCAGATCGCCCAGATAGCGCGCGATTTCGGCGTTCATGTCGCCCGACGCATCGGAATGGGCGCGCGCACGCAGCGAACCCGCCAGCGTCTCGATCGGTTTGGCGACGTTCATGTCGAACAGGTACCAGACCCAGGCGGTCAGTCCGAAGATGGCAAAGCCACCGACAGTGCCGCCCTGGATGAAGGCCGAAAGCGTTTCCGGATCACCAAGGCGCCGGTATCCCAGCCAAAGGCCGACCCCCACCGCCGCCACCGCCCCCACGGCCAGCGCGGCGAAGAACAGGAACATCCTTACCCGCAGGCTGAGCCTTGACAGCATGGATCAGGCCCCCTCGCCCAGCAGGCGGCGGACCTCTTCGCGCAACTCCTTCAATTCGAAGGGCTTCGAGATGAATCCGTCGGCGCCGAGGGCCAGACCCTTCTTGCGTTCGATGGCCGACCCGCGCGCGGTCATCATCAGGATCTTCACATCCGCAAGGTCCGGATCAAGCCGCACCCCCTGGCAGATCTCATAGCCGGACACTTCCGGCAGCATCACGTCGAGCAGGACCAGATCGGGATGCGTGGCGCGGATCCGCTCCAACGCCTCGCCGCCGCTGGCGATGCGGTCATGGTCATAGCCTTCGCGCGTCATCAGGAAATCCAGCGCGATGGCGATGTTGTCCTCGTCCTCGACGACGAGAACGCGATGTTTCCTCCCTCCGTCGGCCATATCAATCCTCCTGGCAGGCCGCCTTCTGCAATCTGTCTTCCGTCTCGGGTACAATCCATTCGGCACCGGTCAGCGTGCCATCGGGACCAATGTTCATGCCTTCCGTCACGGGCACGCGGCGCCCTTCGGCGCAGTCGAACACCATCAGGGCGTTTCTGGGGTTCTTCCAGCGTTCAAAGGCGAAAAGCTGCACGACCTTCAGTTCGGCGCGTTCCGGATGGCGGGCGGTCTTGGACCGGTCCATCGCCAGAAAGCCCGAAGTCATCGGCACGATGAAGGTCCAGGGGCGCAGGGCCTGCGGTTCGGTCCGGGTCTCGACGATCTCGAACCCCTCGGGCAGTTCGCCCGACACGCGGTCGAACCAGTCATATTCCAGCCAGATCGTCACGCCGATCAGCCCCGCCGCCGCGACGACCGTGACGAACCAGCGGGGAATCCTCGAACCGGAAATCTTGCGCATCAGCAGCGCGATCCCGCCAAAGCCCATGGCGGCGACGATGGCGGCGATCAGTTCGAGTGCCATGTTCTTCCTCTGTTATCCTCGCGCGCCACGGGCCGAGCCGATGGCGGATTGCATCGTCCGCACCACCACGAAGGCGTCGCGCAGGTGGCTTCGTTCGAAATCCGACAGATCGGACGGCGCCAGGAAATTGTCGGGCTTGCGGCCCGACCGGACCAGCCGCGCCTGGTTTTCCAGCCGGGTCTGGGCGATCAGGTCATAGGCCTCGATCAGGTCGCGCGCGCCCGAGGTCGAGATCACGCCCGCATCCTCGGCGGCCAGCAGGCGCGCGCGGGTGTTCGCCGGTTCCAGTTGGCCGATCAGCGTGTAGATGCGGCCCAGATCGACCACCGGCACCACGCCGTTGTGCTTCATGTCGATGTGGTTCTTGTGTTCGCCCGACCGGATCGTGGCAAAGCCCCGCAACAGGCCAAGCGGCGGCGTGTGTTTGAGGCTGTTCGAGATCATGTGCGCGACGAAGATGGAATTCTTCGCGGCCATTTCCAGCGTTTCGGCCTGAAGGTCGCGGAACAGGCTGGCGGCACCGCCGATCGGCCGCAGGTCGAACATCACGCTGGCCAACATCTGGGCCATCGGATCGGGCTTGTTGACCCAGCCGCTGAAATACCCGCGCCAGACCGACATGCGCTGGCACCATTGCGGGTTGGTCGCCATCATGTCGCCGGGGCAATAGACATAGCCGCAGGCGTGCAGGCCGTCCGAAACGAAGCGCGCCAGATCGGCGAAATAGGCCATGTCGTCATCGGTGGCGCTGTCGTCGATGAACAGGCAGTTGTCCTGATCCGACACGCCCGTCTGTTCCTGCCGTCCCTGGCTTCCGCAGGCCAGCCAGAGATACGGCACCGGCGCGGGGCCAAGCTGTGCCTCGCCCATGGCCAGAAGCCGGCGCGTCACCGTGTCGGCGATGTCGGTGATCAGGCGGGTGACGACCTCGTGCGCGTTGTTGCCGCCGACAAGCTGGACCAGCAGTTTCGGGATGCGCGCCGTGACGGCGGCCATTTCCTCGACCGTCTCGGCGGTGGCCGCGTCGCGGACCAGAAGCGCCGAGGACACGGCCTGAAACCGGGTGATGTCGGTCTGGGTGACCATGCCGACAAGGCGGCCATCGTCGACCACCGGCAGGTGTCCGATCCGGCGTTCCAGCATGATGTGAAGGATGTCGGAACCCAGGCTTTCGGGGGTCAGGGCCACCGGGTCTGCGGTCATCACCTCGCCCACGGGCGTGGCCGGGTCCATCCCGCTGGCCAGAACCTTGTTCGTCATGTCGCGGGTCGTCACGATGCCGACGAAGCGGCCATCCTCGACGACGCCCAGGCTTGAGACATGCGCGTCGCGCATCTTCTGTGCCGCGGTGCGCACGCTGTCGGCGGCGCCCACCGTGACCGGCTTGCGCGCCATCAGGTCGCCCACCTTCAACGTCGTCAGGTCGGTGTTGCGCCCCTCGGACGACCGGCCGCGGTTGAAGAACCGTTCGAAAGCCGGGAAGGTCGCGATCAGGCGCCGGAATTCGGCCGTGGGAAGCAGCAGAAGGACCGCATCCTCGGTCACGCGCGCGGTCGTCACCGCCAGCCCGTCGCGCATCAGCCCCCGTTCGCCGAAACTGTTGCGCACCCCAAGAAGCGACACAAGCCCGCCCGAAGGTTCCAGAACCTCGACCGAACCACGCTTGACAAGGTAAAGACCCTTGAGCGGCTCACCCGCGTGATAGACCTCTTCGCCCGCGGCGAATTCCCTGCGGCTGAAGGAACCGGCGACCCGCGCCAGTTCGTCCCGCGGCAGGGTATCGTAGGGATGGACGCTTTCCAGAAAACCGATGATGGGATCGTCAGATGGAATCATGGTCGCCGCCCTTGTTGGGTGGCGCGCCCCCTGAGCGGGGACGCGCCGTCATCATCAGTGGGCCTGCGCCTTGCCGGCGCCGCGCGGGATGCGGATCGATTCCACCAGATCCACCACTTCGCGCGGCGGAGCCTTGGTGGCCATCGACACGATCCAGGCCACGCCGAAGTTCACCAGAGCACCGATGGTGCCGATGGACAGCGGCGAGATGCCGAAGAAGTGGTTGGCCGGGGTGTTGGCATACACGTTCGTGCCGGGGATGAAGAACCAGCCCAGGTAGAGGAAGATGTAGACCGCGGTGAACACCAGACCCGCCAGCATGCCGAGGATCGCGCCTTCCTTGTTGATGCGCTTCGAGAAGATGCCCATCATCAAAGCCGGGAAGATCGTCGCGGCAGCCAGACCGAAGGCCAGCGCCACCACCTGCGCGGCAAAGCCGGGCGGGTTCAGACCCAGCCAGGTCGCCACACCGATGGCAACCGCCATCGAGATACGCGCGGCCAGCAGTTCACCCTTTTCCGAGATGTTCGGGTTCAGGGCGCCCTTGATCAGGTCGTGCGAGATCGCCGACGAGATCGCAAGCAGCAGACCGGCGGCGGTCGACAGAGCGGCAGCCAGACCACCGGCAGCCACCAGAGCCACGACCCAGCCCGGCAGAGCCGCGATTTCCGGGTTCGCCAGCACCATGATGTCGTTGTCGACCTTGGTCAGTTCGTTGCCGACCAGACCGAGTTCGGCCAGCGACTTGTCGCCAAGCTTGGCTTCGGCCAGCGCGGCGGCCTGAGCGGCCTGCGCTTCGGTCACGGCAGCTTCAAGCGGGGCCTTGTCGGCATCCGCCGCGGCTTCGGCAAGTGCCTTCTGGGCATCGGCCACAGCCTTGTTGGCGGCCGCCACGGCAGCCGGTTCGTTGAAGTACTGGATCATGCCGTCGCCGTTCCGGTCTTCAAAGTTCAGCAGGCCGGTGGCTTTCCAGGTGTTGATCCAGGACAGTTCGGGCTTGCTTTCGATATCGGCGATCGAAAGCGCCGGGGCCGACAGGGCCGGACCGGTCACGGCACCGGGCCAGAAGGTCGTCGTCAGGTTCAGACGGGCCATCGCACCCACCGCCGGAGCGACAGTGTAGAGCAGCGCGATGAAGACCAGCGCCCAACCGGCCGACGAACGGGCGTCCGCAACCTTCGGAACGGTGAAGAAGCGGATGATCACGTGCGGCAGACCCGCGGTACCGATCATCAGCGCCATCGTGAACAGGATCATGTTGAACATGTTCGAGGTTTCGGCGGTATAGGCGGTGAAGCCCAGTTCCGTCACGAGGCTGTCCAGCTTGGCCAGCATCGAGATTTCACCGTTCGAAGGCGCATAGCTGCCGATCAGGCCGAGCTGCGGGAAGAAGTTCCCGGTCAGCGCGAGCGAGATGAAGATCGCCGGGATGGTGTAGGCGATGATCAGGACGATGTACTGCGCCACCTGCGTGTAGGTGATGCCCTTCATGCCGCCCAGAACGGCGTAGGCGAACACGATCGCCGCACCGATATAAAGGCCCATGTCGGTCGACACTTCGAGGAAGCGCGAGAAAGTCACGCCCACACCGCGCATCTGGCCGATCACGTAGGTGACCGAGATCACGATGAGGCAGATCACCGCCACCAGACGCGCCGTCGTCGAATAGAAACGGTCGCCGATGAATTCCGGCACGGTGAACTTGCCGAACTTGCGCAGATAGGGGGCAAGCAGCAGCGCCAGAAGCACGTAACCACCGGTCCAGCCCATCAGGAAGGCCGACTGCTGATAGCCGCCGGCAGGTGCCAGCGCGATGATGCCCGCCATCGAGATGAACGACGCGGCCGACATCCAGTCGGCGCCGGTGGCCATCCCGTTCATGATCGGGTTCACACCCTGACCGGCGGCGTAGAATTCCGCGGTCGAGCCCGCCCGGGCCCAGATCGCGATCCCGATGTAGATGGCAAAGGTGATGCCAACCACGATCAGGTTAAGGGTAAACTGATCCATCTGTCCCCTGCTCCCTTATTCGTCCACACCGTGTTCCTTGTCGAGCTTGTTCATCCGCGCGGCATACGCGAAGATCAGCACGAGGAACACGTAGATTGACCCGTTCTGCGCGAACCAGAAGCCCAGATCGGCGCCGCCGACCATGATGCCCTTCAGCGCGGGGCGAAGGATGATGCCAAGCCCGAACGAGCACGCAAACCAGACCGCCAAAGAAATGAGGATGATCCGGACGTTCGCGGCCCAATAGGCGTTGGACGATGATTTGTCCGCCATGAGTGCTACTCCCTGAGGTTTCTCTCCATACCACCGCCCCCCTTCCCCGAGGGACGGCAGCCTCCCTTCACGCCGAAACGCGTTTCACGATGGCCGCGAGCCCGTCGCGGATGTCGGCGATGGCACCCATCGCGTCGATCCGTTCCAGAACAGCGCGCCCGTCGTAATAGGCGATCAGCGGTGCCGTCTGGGCGTGATAGGCCTTCAGCCTTTCGCGCACCGTCTCGGCGTTGTCGTCGGCCCGGCGTTTGAACTCCGTGCCGCCGCATTTGTCACAAGTGCCTGCGTGGGCGGGCTGCTTGAATTCGTCGTGATATCCCTCGCCGCAACCGGCGCAGGTGTAGCGGCCCGAAACGCGGCCGACCATGGCCTCGTCGTCCACTTCCAGGCTGATCGCCGCCGTCACCTTCTGGCCCTTTTCGGCCAGCATGGCATCCAGCGCCGCGGCCTGGCCATCGGTGCGGGGGAAGCCGTCGAGGATGACGCCGCGCGCGGTGTCAGGTTCGGCCATGCGGTCCTTCAGGATCGCCAGAACGATCTCGTCCGAGACAAGCTGACCCGCTTCCATCACCGCCTTGGCCTTGCGGCCCGCCTCGGTGCCCGCGGCCACGGCCGCGCGCAAGAGATCGCCGGTGGAAAGCTGGACCAGCCCGAAATCCTCTTCGAGCATCCGGGCCTGTGTGCCCTTCCCGGCCCCCGGAGGACCGAGAAGGATCAGAACGGGAGTATCCGCCATGATGTCAGCCACCCCGTCAGCCACGGTTCATCCGGTTTTCGATCAGTTCGTCCACCACCGAGGGATCGGCCAGCGTCGAGGTGTCGCCCAGGCTGCCAAAGTCGTTCTCGGCGATCTTGCGCAGGATGCGGCGCATGATCTTGCCAGAGCGGGTCTTGGGCAGGCCGGGGGCCCACTGGATCAGGTCGGGCTTGGCGATCGGGCCGATCTCGGTCCGGACCCAGGCCTCAAGCTCCTTGCGCAGCGCGTCGGTGGGTTCGACCCCGTTCATCAGCGTGACATAGGCATAGATGCCCTGCCCCTTGATGTCATGCGGATAGCCCACGACGGCGGCTTCGGCCACGGCCTCGTGCGCCACAAGCGCGCTTTCGACCTCGGCGGTGCCCATCCGGTGGCCCGAGACGTTGATCACGTCATCCACGCGCCCGGTGATCCAGTAATAGCCATCCGCATCGCGGCGGCAGCCGTCACCGGTGAAATAATAGCCGCGGTACTGCGCGAAATAGGCTTCCTGGAAGCGTTCGTGGTCGCCCCAGAGCGTGCGCATCTGGCCCGGCCAGCTGTCGGCGATGCACAGCACGCCATCGGTTTCCGTCTCGGTCTTGACCTCGGCGTTGGCCGGGTCCAGCACCACGGGCTTGACCCCAAAGAACGGGCGCGTGGCCGAACCCGGCTTGGTCGGGATCGCGCCGGGCAGCGGGGTCAGCATGTGGCCACCGGTCTCGGTCTGCCAGAAGGTGTCGACGATGGGGCATTTGCCTTTGCCGACATGGGTGTTGTACCAGTTCCAGGCTTCGGGGTTGATCGGTTCGCCCACCGAACCCAGGACGCGCAGCGACGACAGGTCGTGCTTTTCCACCCATTCCGGCCCCATGCCCATCAGGCTGCGGATCGCGGTGGGGGCGGTGTAGAACTGGTTCACCTTGTGCTTGGCGCAAACCTCCCAGAAGCGGCCTGCATCGGGATAGGTGGGCACGCCCTCGAACATGATCGTGGTCGCGCCATTGGCCAGCGGCCCATAAAGGATGTAGCTGTGGCCGGTCACCCAGCCCACGTCGGCCGTGCACCAGAACACGTCACCTTCATGATAGTCGAAGGTATACTGATGGGTCATCGAGGCATAAACTAGATAGCCGCCCGAGGTATGCACCACACCCTTCGGCCGCCCGGTCGAACCCGAGGTGTAAAGGATGAACAGCGGGTCTTCCGCGCCCATTTCGGTATAGGCGCAATAGGGCTTGGCGGCGGCCATCTCGGCCTTCACGTCGATGTCGCGCCCGTCGATCCAGGTGGTCTGGTCGCCGGTGTGCTTGACCACCATGCACTTGACCTTGTCCGAGCAGTCGAACAGCGCCTTGTCGGTGTTCGACTTCAGCGGGGTCTTCTTGCCGCCGCGGGGCGCGAAATCGGCAGTGATCACCACCTTGGCTTCGCTGTCGTTGATCCGGTTCGCCAGCGCGTCGGGCGAGAAGCCCGCGAAGACGACCGAATGAATAGCGCCGATCCGCGCGCAGGCCAGCATCGCATAGGCCGCTTCGGGGATCATCGGCAGATAGAGGACGACGCGATCGCCCTTGCCCACGCCATGTGCCTTGAGCACGTTGGCCATGCGGCTGACGCTTTCCAGAAGCTGGGCATAGGTGATGTGCTGCGCCGGGGTCTTCGGGTCATCGGGTTCCCAGATGATCGCCGTCTGGTCGCCGCGCGTGGCGACGTGACGGTCGATGCAGTTGGCGCTGACGTTCAGCGTGCCGTCCTCGAACCACTTGATCGACACCTGGCCGTAATCGAACGTGGTGTCCTTGACCTTGGTATAATCCCGGATCCAGTCGATGCGCTTGCCCTGCTCGGCCCAGAAGGCCGCCGGATCGGCCACCGAAGCGGCGTACATCTTTTCGTAGCCGGCTGCATCGATATGCGCCTTGGCGATGAAATCAGCCGAAGGGGGGACCATCCCCACGACCTGACCCTGATCCGACATGCAAGCTCCTCCATCCTTGGCGGCCGATCCGCCGCCGATTCCGTCCAAAGGGGCGCGTGGGCTCTCGCGCACCCGGTCTCGTGCGCACTGTAAACCATTAAGGCGAAAATCAGTAACCCTTTTTATTGATTGCGTTTTTCTGTAAATTAATTTTCGCGTTTCACGTGAAGTTTGTAAATTGCGTAAATTTTGCCGGATATTTGCCGTGTTTTTCAGCGCGTTACGTGTTCACGCTTCGGTGATCGACACCACGGATTTGCCCATCATCTGGTGGTCTTGCGCCAGAGCGACCCAAGAAAAACGCAGTCGCCTTGGCGGCAATTGCGCTGGACGGGTCGGTTTCGAAAGAAAGTTGCGCTCTGGCTTAGCGCTAACGGCGAATCAAGTGCTGTCGCCATGCCCGTACTCGGCCAGAGCCTCGTCCAGCGACGCGCGATAGCTGACATGCGGTTCGCGCACGCCCTGCGCCAGAAGGATGCGGCGCACTTCGGGATTGGCCCCGGAAATCACCAGATGGCCGCCCTGCCGGGCGCATTTCCGCGCCAGAAGCTCGAACGACCGCGCGCCCGAGGAATCGATAAAGGGCACATCGGCGAAATCGACCACATAGGCGTTTGGCCGGTCGGCGATCCGTTCCAGCACGGACCCCAGCCGCGCCGCCGCGCCAAAGAAAAACGGCCCGCGCAGCTTGTAGAAAACCACGTCGCTGTCCGATGCCTGCCCGGCCTCGGGCACATGTTCCCGCCGTTGCCCCGCCGGCGCGACCTCGGCCGCGTCCGACATGCGGCGGATGAAGACCAGCCCGCCCAGGGCAAAACCCACGATGATACCTTCGGTCAGATCGCGGAACACGACCAGAAGGAAGGTCACGATCACCACCATCGCATCCCCGCGCGAGGACCGGACGAGGTTCCACAGCTCTTCCTTCTCGGCCATGTTCCAGGCCACGACCGCCAGCACACCGGCCAGTGCCGCCAGCGGGATATAAGCCGCAAGCGGCGCCGCGATCAGCATGAAGGCCAGGACGAACAGCGCATGCAGCATTCCCGAGACAGGCCCGCGCGACCCGGCCCTGACATTGGTCGCCGTGCGCGCGATGGTGCCCGTGACGCAGAAGCCCCCGAACAGCGCCGATCCGATGTTGGCCACGCCCTGCGCCAACAACTCGGCGTTCGACCGGTGCTGGCGTCCTGTCATCCCGTCGGCCACGACGGCCGACAGAAGCGACTCGATCGCGCCAAGAAGCGTGAAGCTGAACGCCCAGGGCAGCGCCGCCTGAACGGCAGCCCAGTCAAGCGAGGGGATCGTCGGTGCGGGCGGCACACGGGGCAGTTCGCCGAACCGCGTGCCGATGGTTTCGGCAGGCAGGGCCAGCGCCCAGGCAAGAACGCCCGCCAGCACGATCGAGATCAGCATCCCCGGCCAGTGCGGCCGCCAGCGTTTCAGCCCCAGGATCACCGCAATCGTGCCCGCCGCCAGCATCACCGCCGCCCATGTCACGCTGCCCCGCGCGGACCACAGCGCCTCGACCTTGTGCAGGATCTCGGCAGGTTCCGGCCCGGCCAGTGTCAGCCCGAACAGGTCCTTGATCTGGCTGGCGAAGATGATCACCGCGATCCCGGCGGTAAAGCCCACGGTCACTGGATAGGGTATGAACTTGATGTAGGTGCCCAGCCGCAAGGCCCCGGCGGCGATCATCATGAAACCGGAAAGGAAGGTCGCAAGGATCAAACCCTCAAGCCCGGTCGCCATGACGCAGGCCGACACCAGCACGATGAACGCGCCCGCCGGGCCGCCTATCTGGAACCGCGATCCGCCCAGGGCCGAGACGAGGACCCCCCCGATGATCGTTGTGTAAAGGCCGCGCTCCGGCCCGACGCCGCTGGCGATCGCAATGGCCATCGACAGGGGCAGCGCCACGATCGCGACCGTCAGCCCGGCCATGACATCGGCACGGAACTGCGCCACGCCATAGCCTTCGCGCACTACGGTGAACAGTTTCGGGGTGAACTGTTCCCATCGGTCCGTGGCGCGGCTTGCGTCCGACATCTGTCACCTGTAGCGATTGACCGGTGCCAGCAAAGCGCCCTCGCCGCCCGCCTGTCAACCGTGCCACTTCACAGGTGTTACAAATGCCGAAAAAGCCCGACCCGGTCGCCGATGCGACAGATGAGGCCCGCGCCGAGGCACGGGCACTGCTGGCGGGCGCGGGATTTGCCGCGCTGGCCTTCACGGACCCAGAAACGGGCACGCCGGGGATCAGCCGCATCGCCTTTGGCCTTGGTCCCGATGGCCTGCCGGTCACACTGATTTCGGAACTCGCCCATCACACCAGGGCCCTGCGCCAGCGGCCCGAAGTGGCCTTCATGGTGGGGGAACCCGGGCCCAAGGGCGACCCGCTGACCCATCCGCGCCTGATGGTGCAGGCGCGGGCGCGGTTCCTGGCCGCGGATGATCCGGCCCGGCCAGGACTGCGCGAGCACTACCTGAAGGCGCACCCCAAGGCCAAGCTCTATGCCGATTTCGCGGATTTTTCCTTCGTGGTTCTGGAACCGGTCGCGGCGCTTTTGAACGGCGGCTTCGGGCGTGCGTTCCGCCTGTCTGCGACAGACCTGCGCGCATGACGAAGGGGCGGCGCCAAGGCCGCCCCCTTTTCCGCGTTCGGGATCACGCCGATCATGAGGGATTGTCGCAGCGCACCGTCACCAGCACCCGCCCCCGCACCGGGACGGGCCAACGCAGGTTGACGCGGTCGTTGCCCGCCCCCTGTTCCACCTGCACATGGGGCATGTCATGCCGGTCCGTCCCCGCGGCCGAGGTAATCGCCCCCTCTGCCACGATCGCGGTCACAGCGCGCGCCCATCCGTTGAAGGGCAGGTAATCCGCACCGTTCACCGTCCATGACGCATCCGCCGTGTTCTGCGCATGATTGACGACCACCGGGCTGGCCGTGATCTGGTTGATCCCGTTGAACGTGTTGTTCTCGAACACCACATTGCGGAACTTGCCGAAATCGAGGTTGGCGTTCGTGGTATCGACTTTCTCGATCCGGTCGATCTGGCCGTTGATGGTGCGGAAGGCGTTTCCGGTGACGGCAAGGCCATTCAGGAAATGCCCCGGCCCGCGCGGCTTGACCACCAGCCATCGGAACGAGGCCGCCACGTCATTTGCGGTAAAGATGTTGTCGCTGATGGTCAGTCCGCCGAACGAGAATTCGTTGTTGAACCCCGGCGCCGGGTCGTGTTCGTTCGACCATTCGATGAAGCTGTTGTCGATGTAATTCCCGGTCATCAGCGTCTTGAGGTTGGTCAGCGTGAACACCACACCTGCCTGGCGGATGCCGTCCGTCTGGTCGTCACCCTGAAAGAAATGGTTTCCGATCAGCATGTTGCCCGATCCGCCGATAACCGCGAAATGGGCAAAGCGCACGATTCGGTTGTCACGGATCTTGGCGTCATTCGCGTTGACGTTCATCGCGATGGTCGTGCGGTTCTGCGACGGCATCGCCTGTTCGTTCGACAGGAACTGGTTCTGGTCGATCAGGATGCCCTGGCAGCCCGTCCCGATCGACGATATCCCGCGATCCCTGGGGCGGTTGATGACGCTGTCGGCCAGGCGGAAGGTCAGGCCCTGCACCGGCAGCATGATCGCGCTGCACAGACCGTTGCAGAGCAGCTCCATGTCGGTGATCTCGAATTTCTGCAGATCCGCGAAGCCGCTGAAATCCAGCATGTACTGGTAGCGCCGGAAGGTGAAGGGCCGGGTGCCCGCCGCGCCCCAGAGCGGGCGGGACAGCGTCACCGTTCCCGCAGCGACGTTGCGTTCCTTGACGTAGACCTCGCGCCCCACCCCGGTGCCCGTGACCTGCGCGCCGACCGGGATATTGGCGACGTTGGCCAGCCCGGTGATCCGGTTGGGGTCATTGGTCGCATAGGTGCCTGTCACCGTGACGGTGTCGGTGTTCCAGGCCGCGTTCGCCACCGCGTTCAACTGCCCGTTGGTCAGCAGCCTCCGCTGGGCAAAACTGTTGATCCCGGCCAGCGCCGCGACGTCGATCGGGGCGTTCACGTCAACGCGGCGCCCGCGCAGGTCGAACGACACATGATCGGTGAAGTTGAACAGGACCTGAAGGCCGCGGCGGAACCCCTCAAGCTCGCTGCCGAAGGCCGCGGCATAGGTATCGAGCTCGAAGTTGCGGGTGCAGGACAGCCGTGCATTCGCAGGCATGGAAACCGTGCCCTCGAAACGCACGGGGTTCTCGAAGGTCACGTTGGAATTCAGGCGGAAGACCCCTTCGGGCACCAGCACCGTCCGCCCGTCGGCGGCCGCATCTGCGGCCTCGAAGGCGGCTGCGTCGTTCGTCGTGCCATTGCCCACGGCGCCATAATCGCGCACATCCACAAGCCCCAGCATCTGGGTGTGGTAATAGCTGGTGACATCCTCCACCTCGATGTCGTCGATCCGCACGACGCCGCCGTTTGGCCCGGTCAGGTCCAGCCCGATGTGGAAATAGGCGGGCGATGTGCCCCAGACCATCGCGACGCCCTGCCGGTTGCCGGAACCGATGATCGCGCGCAGGGTGACGACCTCGCCATAATCGGAAAGGTCGGTCGCCGGGCCGGTGGCGGTGACACCGGTCACGAGGTTGCCATTCGCAAGGCTGGGCCGGGCGGCGATCCGCACCGTCGGCAAAGGACCCGCGACCGCCTTGATCCGGACCGTGACCTGAAGATACAGGCCCGGCTCGAACGGGGTTTCGCCCTTGTAGCGCAGGCGCTGTGTGGCTTCGGTCTTCTGAAGTTCCAGACAGCCGCCGAAGTCCTGATCCGAAGGCACCTGCGCGGCATCCGCCGCTCCGGCATAGCTGGTGGTCCCGGGGGTGCCATCCTCGCGCGACCAGGCATTCAGCCCGTTCGAAAACGGCGGGGGCATCAGCGCCAGACCGTCGGTAATCGCCTTGTTCATCTGCAAAATCCTTGCCCTGATTGCACAGCCCCGGACGAAAGCCCAAGGCCCGCGCCCGTCAGGGCAAGGCAATTAGCAAGGCCGCGTTAATCGAAACCGACGCCGGCGTGCGCCCATCACCTGCGTCTCGCAACGGCCCGATGCGGGTTCAGGCCCCGACCCCGGCCGAAGGCAGAAGCTGCACGCCGTTGATCTGCCAGCCGTCCGGCGTCCGGATCATCTGGTAATCCAGCACATGCAAACGGCCCGCCTGATCGGTGATCATCACCCGCTGCCAGGTCTGCCCGGCAACCTCGCGCTGTTCCAGCATCGTCACATCGGCGGGGCGATGCACCATAGGATAGCCCTGCGTGACCATCCGGCCAAAGTTCTCGGGGCTTCCGAAGATCGTCTTGATGTTCGGGCTGGCGAAGGTGAAGGCGCGGGCGAAATCGTCCGCAATGAAGGCTTCGATCTGGTTGCGGATCGTCGACTCTATCCCGACGTCCTGCGCGGCGGCAGGGGCCAGGAGGCCAGAGATCAGACCCAGCGACAGGACGAACGGGCGCAGCATCGGCAGGCTCCTTGCAGCATCGCTGCAAGGAAAGCTAGGCCGCAGGCGGCGCCCGTCAATCTTTGCCGGTCAGGAGGGCAGGCAAGGCGGGCCCGCTCAGGCGGCCAGCTCGCCCTTCAGCGCCCGGTCGATCAGCGCGATGGTCTGCTCGACGCCGTAAAGCGCTATGAACCCGCCAAATCGCGGCCCTTCGCTGGCCCCCAGCAGCACTTCGTAAAGCGCCTTGAACCAGTCGCGCAGCGGCTCGAACCCATGTTCCCGGCCCACGGCAAAGACCACCGATTGCAGCGCTTCGGGGTCGTGTTCGCCGCCGTGCCATCCGGCCAGCCGCCCGCGCAGATCCTCGATCGCCGACCGCTCGCGATCATCGGGCAGCCGGAACGTGCGGGTGGGGGCGATCTTGTCGGTGAAATAGCGCACCGCAAAGCCCGCGGCGGCGTCCAGATCGGGATGTGTCTCGGGGCTGGCCTCGGGCGCATAGGCCCGGATATAACCCCAGAGCCCCTTGGCATCGCTGGCCCCCGCCACACTGGCCAGGTTCAAGAGCATCGAGAACGGCACGACCATCCGCGATTCCGGCGGATTGCCGCCGTGGATGTGCCAGACCGGGTTGTTCACCTGCTGGTCGACATCCTGATCGGGATAGGCGCGCAGTTGCTGATGGTATTCGTCCACCGCCTTGGGGATCACGTCCCACCACAGCCGCTTGGCGGTCTTGGGCTTCTGATACATGAAATAAGACAGGCTTTCGGTCGCGGCATAGGTCAGCCATTCGTCGATCGTCAGCCCGTTGCCCTTGGATTTCGAGATCTTCTGCCCCGCCTCGTCAAGGAACAGTTCATAGGTGAAATGGTTGGGCTTGCGCCCGCCCAGAACCTCGCAAATGCCGTCATAGATCGGCGTGTTGGTCGAATGGTCCTTGCCATACATCTCGAAATCCACGCCAAGCGCGGCCCAGCGGGCGCCGAAGTCCGGCTTCCACTGAAGTTTGACCTGCCCGCCCGTCACCGGAAGCGTCCATTCGCGACCGTCCTCGTCGTCGAAGGTGATCGTGGCCTCCTTCGCATCGACATGCTTGATCGGCACATACAGCACCCGCCCGGTTTCCGGGTGGATCGGAAGGAAGCAGGAATAGGTCTGCTGGCGCTCTTCGCGCAAGCTGGCCAGCATGATTTCCATGATCGCATCATAGCGTTCCGCCGCCAGTCGCAGCGTGTCGTCGAACCGGCCCGAGGCGTAGAAATCGGTCGCGCTGATGAACTCGTATTCAAAGCCGAACGTATCAAGAAACCGCCGCAACATGGCGTTGTTGTGATGGCCGAAGCTTTCGAATTCGCCAAAGGGATCAGGGACGCTGGTCAGCGGCCTTTGCAGGTTGGCGCGCAGCATGTCCTGCTGGGGGACGTTGTCGGGGACTTTCCGCATCCCGTCCATGTCGTCGGAAAAGCAGATCAGCCGCGTCGGGATGTCGCTGATCACCTCGAATGCGCGGCGGATCATGGTCGTGCGCGCCACCTCGCCGAAGGTGCCGATATGCGGCAGACCCGAAGGGCCATAGCCGGTTTCAAACAGCACATAACCCTTTTCGGGGGCCTTCTTTTCATAGCGTTTGAGGATCGCGCGCGCCTCTTCAAAGGGCCAGGCTTTCGATTTCATCGCGGCGTCGCGCAGGGCAGACATGGGCGGATCCTCGTTCCTGCGGCAGCCCCGTGCCGCCGCAACCCCCGTCTCCTATTGCCGCGGGGCTGTGGCGTCAATAATCTCGCCGCAAACGCAAAAGGATTTGCACATGCAAGATACGCCTCCTTCCATGTCTCCGCAGGATGCGCTGGTGGCCGTGATGATCGCGGTATCGGCCTCGGACGAACAGATGCGCACCGCCGAACTGGTGGCGATCCAGCGCATGGTGAACCACATGCCGATCTTCGGCTCTTACGATGCCGACCGCATCTCGACCATCGCGCAGACCGTCTTCGACCTGTTCGAGGAAGAGGACGGGCTGGATGCGCTGTTCGGGCTGATCCGCGATGCCCTGCCTGAAGAGTTGAACGAAACCGCCTATGCGCTGGCCTGCGACGTTGCCGCCGCCGATGGCGAACTGCGGGATGTCGAACTCAGGATGCTGGAAGAGATCCGGCATGAACTGAACGTCGACCGGCTGCATGCCGCCGCGATCGAATGGGGCGCGCGGGCCCGTCACATGCGCGCCTGACCGGGCCCTGCGAAACTATGGGCAACGGGCCAGCGGCACATGCCGCCGCCCGGCCCCTTCACCTTGACCCGAAGGTCAGTAGACCTCGCCATCCTGCACGCGCCGGGCGAATTCGGTCGAGCCACCGGCCGACAGGATGGCTGCCTGCTTCACCCATTCGTCGCGCGTCACCCGCCCCTTGAACCCCTCCAGGTTCTCGTCCACCCAGGCGATTTCCGCCACGGTCCAGGCGGCGATCTGATCGAAGTGGAAGAAGCCGAGCCGGTGGCAAAGCTGTTCCAGTTTCGGCCCGATACCCTTGATCTTCTTCAGGTCGTCGGGCTGACCGCCGCGGGCCGCGGCAAGGGCTTCGGGCCTGACCGTTTCCACTGCCATGGTCCTGCCGGGTTCCGTCACGGATTCATCCGGCAGGTCCGCGACCGGGGGCATCACGGGCGACGGCCGAGCCTGCGGCGCGGCGTCCGTCGCTTCCTTCGCAAGGGTCTCGGCCTTCATCAGACGGTTGCCGGCGTCGTCCAGTTCCCGTTCAAGCGCCGTCAGCCGCCGGGACTGTGCCTTGCCGCGCGCCTCGCATTCCGAAAGCGCCGTGCGCAGGCGATCCGCCTCGCCGCTGTCATGCCCGACCGGTGCCGGTGCGGCCCTGCGGCCCCAGATGATCCAACCCGCCAAAAGCCCGATCAGCGCCGCCAGCAGCAGCAGCACCCAGATCTCGCCCAGCAGGAAACCCCAATTGCGAAACATGCCTTACTCTCCCTCACCAATTCCGTTCAGCCGGTCATTCCGACCATGTCACTGTCGTTCGGCGGTTCTTCGCCCGCCCGTCCTCTGTCGCGTTGTCGGCCACAGGTTGTTCCGCGCCATAGCCGCGCGACACCATCGCCTCACGCGGGATGCCGCGGTCGATCAGCGCGCCGCGCACCGCCGCCGCCCGAAGCTGGCTGAGCCTGCGGTTCGAGGCAGAATCGCCCGTGTTGTCGGTATGCCCGCCGATTTCGGCCTTGAGCCCGCCGGCAACCACACATTCGCGCACGACGCTGGCAATTTCGTTCAGCACCCCGATCGCGCCTGCATCCAGCACGTCGGACCCCGAAACGAAATTCACGCTACGCGTCCTCAGGACCGTGTCCGACGCGGTCTGACAGGTCTCGCGCCCCACGGCGAAATCGGGAATGGCAAGCCAGTAGCCGCCCGAAAGTCGTTCCCGGCGCCCGGTCAGCTGGTGTATCCGTTCGGCCCCTTCTGCGACTGTCGCGGGCGCGGTGGTGACCGAGACGGTCGCCCATTTGCCCAGTTCCGCCTGCATCTCCGCCCGGATCGCTTCGGGGTTCACCCCAGTGGCCACGCCCGCCTCGATGGTCGCCCCGGCAATGCCCCTGGTCACGCGCAGAGTTTCGACGCGCGGCAGCCATGCCCGCAAGGCCTCGGGCAGCGCAAGGTCGCCCGGCTCTCCCATGATCGCGGTACGCACCTCGCCCGCAACCGATCCCAGGCCAAGCGCGGCGGCGACCGCCTCGGCCGTCACGGCGACTGGCAGCTTGCCCGTAAGCCTGGCACCAGCGCCGGCGTCGTAATCCAGCGTATATTCGGCGGGGGAGCCGTCATCCAGCAGCGTCAGTTCGACCGTTGCCATGCCGTCGGGCAACCCGGCCAGCGTGGCCAGTACCTCGTCCTGCTGGATAGGGGTGTTCACCTCGCCCCGCAGGATCAGCGCGCCATCGACCATTTCCAGCGTACCCGAATTCGTCGGCCCAAGCGCCATGATCCCGCTGCGCGCAAGGTCCGACCATCCTGCGGGTGCGCCCGCGGCCAGCGTCAGAGTATCGGCCGTATCCCCGGCCAGCCTTCGCACATCCGCCCGCGCCGCCTCGGTCGGCACGTGGCCTGCCGCCCGCAGGGTGCCGTCCGCCAACTTTTCCAACGACATCGTGAAGGGCGATACCCGATCAAGGACGACAAGCTCGTCGTGAACGGCGCGCCGACCGTCGAGTGTATCCAGCGCGGCGAGCAGGGCATCGCGTTCTTCCGGGCCGTCCGCGGTGCCGATGGCGCGGATATCGCGCCCCGAAACCATCGCGACCGCCCCATGGACAGAAGACCCCATCACGGTGGCGGCGGCTTCAGCGATCCCGGCCTCGATCCGGGCGGCGTCATGTCCGCGCGCCCACCACCCCAGAACGCCCACGCCCAGAACCAGGACACCCGTACCAAGCCACCCGCGCACCACAGCCTCCATTCACCACCTACAGGAACCACCGTACCGCTTTTGACGCGCGCCACCCCTTCGATCAAGGGGGAGAAAGCGCCGTTTCACGACAAAACGGGGCGCCATCGCACCAGACTCCGCATGGATGGCGTTCGGACCGCCAGACCGGGATCAGGCGTAAAGCCGTGCCCAGCGATCGACAAGCCGCCCCTGCAGGATGCGGGCGCGCCGGGTCCAGCCTTCCCCACCCGGGGGGCTTTCCCGTTCCGCAAGCTGCAACGCCTCGCGTCGCGGCACGTCGGCGGAAAAGATCCCGAAGGCCAGGATCCGCCCTGACGGCGGCATGATGTACCCGCCAAGACCCGACACGAAGTTCAGGGTCCCGGTCTTGGCCAGAACCCGCACCGGATGTTCCTTGATCGCCTTGCCCTTCTCGTCGCGCATCCCGACATCGCGCAACAACCCAGGCAGAGGCGTTGCATGGCTCGCGACCAGCGCCCTGACCATGTCGCCCGCCGTGATCCGCGAGGCGCCCCCAAGGCCGGAATGGTCCACGAACCGCGCCGCAAGCCCGTGCCGTTCGCTTGCCCATGCTGTCATGAGTTCGGCCGAGGCAGGCAAGGTCGCCTTCCCCGAGGCTGTCAGCCCCACGACCTCGGCGGTGAGGTTGGTCGAGAATTTCAGCATGTCGCGCAGGATCGGCGCCATCGGTTCGCTCAGATGCTCGACCAGCGTCGACCCTGCGGGCAATTCATCCACGTCAGAGGCGGCGGGAAGGTCTATCCCGTGGCTTTTCGCCAATGTCTGGAACACCTCGGCGGCATAGACCTGCGGATGCCGGACGGGCATCCAGCGCGCCCCCCCCTTGCCAAGCGCGCCGCTGGCCACCGTCCAGCGATCCTCGCGCGCGCCCGCCTCATAGGTGAAAAGCGGGGCCTCGCGGGGCACGATCCGCATCGTCGCCATCCGCACCGGCGGGACCAGCGTTTCGCTGCGCGCGTCCATCGACACGGCATAACCCTGCTGGCCGCGCCGCCATTCGAAATGCACGCGGTTGAAGTTCAGGTTCAGCCCGGACAGCGCGGGGTTGTAGCCCACGAACTCGGGCTGGTCTGCGTCGATCAGGGGCAGGTTCGGCAGGGCGCTGGCATGCACGAGATAGCGACCGCTGATGCCCTTCACCCCCCGCTCGGCCAGCGTCGCCGCCATCGCGGCAAGGTGATCCGTGTTCAGCACCGGATCGCCCGATCCCACAAGGATAAGATCGCCATTGATCCGTCCGCCCTCGACCGGGCCCGTCGCGACAAGCCGTGTCGCATAGCGGTGTCCCGTGCCGAGCCGGTCCAGCACATACATCGCCGTCACAGCCTTGGCGACCGACGCCGGCGGCAGGGCCACATCCGCCGATCCCGCCTCAAGCACGACTCCGGTTGCCGCATCGGCCACGGCAAAGCCGGTAACGCCGCCAAGTTCGGCCGCGCGGATCAGGGCTTCGGCGCTGGCCGGACGGACGCTGACCGCGCCGCCGTCACCGCGCCTGCGCGGAAAGGGAGAGCTTGCCGGGGCCAGCCCGACCGCCCCCTCAGCCCATACCGGATGAACCGCCCCGCTTGCCAGAAGCCCTGCCAGAAATCCGCGCCGGTCCATCACGCCCTCATCCTCGTCAACCTGATCAAAATACCCTCGGGGGTGATTGGGCCGCAAGGCCAAGAGAGGGCAAAGCGCCCCTTTCCGCCGCCCCTGGCCCGAAAACCCGGTCACCCGGCGGGCGCGTCATCCCTGGTCTTTGGCTCTTCCGCCCCATTCCCCCCGCGCCCGGATCGCGCTCGAGGAATGTTTGCGCAACGGCACATCGGCAAAGCACCAGGCGGGCGGCGCCAGATGGCCCAGCCTTTCGCCCTGCCGCTCGCGGACCCTTTCGGCGGCATATTCGCGCGCCGCCCGCCCCAGACGTGCGCGGGTGCCCGAACCCGGCCGGGCCAGCACGCCGATCGGCACGTTCTGCATGATCCAGTCCCAGTTCTGCCAGCGGTGGAACTGCGCCAGATTGTCAGCGCCCATCAACCAGACAAACCGCACGCCCGGATAGCGCGCCATGAGCCGCCGCAACGTTTCGGCCGTATAGCGCGTGCCAAGCCGTGCCTCGATGTCGCTGACAACGACGCGCGGATGATCCATCACCGCACGCGCCCGTGCCATCCGTTCGGCCATCGGCGCCGGGCCGTTCACCTTCAGCGGGTTGCCGGGGCTGACCAGCCACCAGACGCGATCCAGCCCGAAGCGGCGCAGCGCCTCGCGGGTGATATGCGCATGCCCCTCATGCGCAGGGTCGAACGACCCGCCCAGAAGGCCGATCACCATGCCCTTCGTCGCTATCGGCCAGCCCTGCACGGCAACGTCCCCCTCCGTTGCCCTCTGTCTGCAATATCGCTACATGTGCCGCAACAGCGGAAATGGAGCACCCCAATGGCCTCGTATCAATTTGTCTATCACATGGATGGCGTGTCCAAGACCTATCCCGGCGGCAAGAAGTGCTTCGAGAACATCCGCCTGAACTTCCTTCCGGGGGTCAAGATCGGTGTCGTGGGCGTGAACGGCGCGGGGAAATCCACTCTTCTGCGGATCATGGCCGGTATCGACAAGGATTTTACGGGCGAGGCATGGGCCGCCAAGGGCGCGACCGTGGGCTACCTGCCGCAGGAACCCCAACTTGACCCGGCGCTGAACGTGCGTGGCAACGTCATGGAAGGCGTGAAGGCCAAGCAAGCCAAGCTCGACCGCTACAACGAACTGGCGATGAACTATTCCGACGAGACGGCCGAGGAAATGGCCCGCCTTCAGGACGAGATCGACGCCGAAAACCTCTGGGATCTGGACAGCCAGGTCGATGTCGCGATGGAGGCACTGCGCTGCCCGCCCGATGACGCCGACGTGGAAACCCTGTCGGGCGGCGAACGTCGCCGGGTGGCGCTGTGCAAGCTGCTCTTGGAAGCGCCCGACATGCTGCTGCTGGACGAACCGACCAACCACCTTGACGCGGAAACCATCGCCTGGCTGCAAAAGCACCTGATCGAATACGCGGGCACGATCCTGATCGTGACCCACGACCGGTATTTCCTGGACGACATCACCGGCTGGATCCTCGAACTCGACCGCGGCCGCGGCATCCCCTACGAGGGCAACTATTCCGCCTGGCTTCAGCAAAAGGCCAAACGGCTGGAACAGGAAGCCCGCGAGGACAAGGCGCGCCAGAAGACGCTGGAACGCGAACTGGAATGGATCCGCGCGGGCGCCAAGGCCCGTCAGGCCAAGCAGAAGGCGCGGATCAACGCCTATGAGGAACTGGCGTCAAAGTCCGAACGCGAAAAGATCACCTCGGCCACGATCATCATCCCGAACGGCCCGCGCCTGGGTGGCAAGGTGATCGAGATCGAGGGCCTGACCAAGGCCTTCGGCGACAAGCTTCTGATCGAAAACCTCTCCTTCGCCCTGCCGCCCGGCGGCATCGTGGGCGTGATCGGGCCGAACGGGGCGGGCAAGTCCACGCTGTTCCGCATGCTGACCGGGCAGGAGGCGCCAGACGCGGGCACGATCACCTTCGGCGAAACAGTGAAACTGGCCTATGTCGACCAGTCGCGCGACTCACTCAACCCGAACAAGACCGTTTGGGAGGAAATCTCGGACGGGCTGGAAGTGCTGGAACTGGGCGACGCCACGATGAATTCCCGCGCCTATTGCGGGGCGTTCAACTTCAAGGGTGGCGACCAGCAGAAGAAGGTGGGCCTTCTGTCAGGCGGCGAACGCAACCGCGTTCACCTTGCGAAACTTTTGCGATCGGGCGGGAACGTCCTGCTCTTGGACGAACCGACGAACGACCTTGACGTCGAAACCCTTCAGGCGCTGGAAGCAGCCCTTGAGGATTTCGCCGGCTGTGCGGTGATCATCAGCCACGACCGCTTCTTCCTCGACCGGCTCTGCACCCATATCCTCGCCTTCGAGGGCGACGCGCATGTGGAATGGTTCGAGGGCAACTTCGAAGCCTACGAGGCAGACAAGGTCCGCCGCCTCGGCCCGGATTCCATTGAACCGAAGCGGGTAAAGTACAAGAAGTTCACCCGCTGAGGCCGATCTTCACCGCGTGCGGCTGCGGCGGGCGACCGCCGCAGCGCAGGTTTCACTTTTCCTGGATGGATTCCAGATAGATGGCAAGCGATAGCACGCGTCCCCGCGCCTCCAGCACGGAACCATAGTCGATCATGCCCTCGTCGCCGTTGGTCGAAAACACCTGCCCGAACAGTGGCATGGCCCCGCCGTGGGCGCGCACCCCCGTCCTGCCGTCGATGATGTGAATCACCTTCAGCATCGGGAAGGCGCCTTCGTTCGCCTTCGACAGCTGGACAAGGTTCGGGGCTGGAATGGTCATCAGGTTGGCCATGTCGCCATCGCCCAGACCCGTCGCCCCGTGGCACACGGCACAGTAATCGTTGTAAAGCGTCTGGCCCAGATCATCGGCTTGAACCTGAACCGCACTCGTGAGGAAACCACCAACCAGCACCGCCATGAACGTCGATAGAGCTTTCGGCATGTTCTTCCTCCCACACCTCCAGCGCGTTTCCTGTATTCGCTTTTTAGCATGTATCACGCGGCCGCGCATTGATTTGCATCACTGCACGGCGGGCAGGAAAAGACGTATGGGAACGAGGCGTAGCCAAGGGGCTCGGTGGACGATGCCACGATATGCAGCCCGCGCTTCGACGCGGGGGCGTCCGCGCGGCCTTTCTGCCCCGGGCTCAGCCCTCGACGGGGTAGATGAACCCGGTAACCGGATAGGGACGGCCCAGGGTGCCCGGCGTGCTTTCCACGCGCACCCGGCTCCAGTCGCCCTTGTCCGAAATGTCGATGACCTTCATCCCCAGCGAGACCTTGTTGCGGGTCCAGTTGGCGTGGTCGATCAGGATCTCGCGATCCGACAGGACCTGCGAGACGACGGCGACATGGCCGCGGGGGTTCTTGCGGGTGGCGCTGAAAGCCATGACTGCGCCGACCTGCGGTTCATTCCCGCGATCATAGATGCCGTTGGCCTTGCCCCACCATTCCCGCGCATCGCCGCGGATGTCGATCCCCGAGGCATTCCGCGCGAAGGGAACGCACCAGACACGTTGCCCCCGGGCGCGCATCGCCTTGGCCGTCGAAACCGCGAAATCGCGGCGTTCGGCCAAGGCCAGCGTCAATGTCCGGGGCGGGGCCTGCATCGACGACACGCTGACCTTGGAGCCGCCCATGGTGCCGGCACTCATGCCCACTGTGTCGGTGCAGGCGGTCAAGCCGGCCAGTGCAAGGGCAAGGATGGGAAGGCGAATGGCCCAGGAACGGGCAAGGCTGTTCTTGTTCATCGATACCGCGTCAACAGGCTTCAGGGATTCTGCACATTTCACGGCGATGACCTAGCCGGGGAACCGACCCGGTTAGAAGCCTGAAAATTGCCACCCTCCGGAAACCGGCGGAAACTTGCCGCTCTCGATGGTTGTCGGCGGTCGTCGATCGTCCGGAAGGATCCGCCCGGGGGTTGGATCCGACAGCCGCCGCGCCTCGCGGGTCGTCAGGCAGCCGCCCCCTGTTCGCCGTCGCGCGCCAGATCGGCCAGCACCTCCTGGGCAAGCGCGCGCACCTCGCGTTCGGCCGGGCCGCGCTGTTCCACCGCCGCGCGCCCCTGCCCCAGCGTTTCGGCATAGGCCACGCGATTTGCCAGCCGCGCCTCGGCCACCCGCGCGACCTGTTCGGCGGCGGCGGCGATCTGGTCGGCAAGCCGCGTGCCCGTGGCCATCCGGTTGAGGATGATCAACGCCCGTCCGCTTTCGCGCGCCACAAGATCCAGGACGCCATCCGTCGCCCATAGGTCCATCTGGCTGGCCATGACTGGCACCAGCACCAGATCGGCCTCGCGAAGCGCGGGTCGCAGGTCGCTGTCGGCCTTGGGCGGGGTGTCCACGATCACCACATCATGGCTTGCGCGCAGCTTGCGGCATTCGTAGGCCACGCCCCAGGCCGAGGCCGTGGCGAATTCAACATCCGCGGCCCCGTCCCGTTCCATGCGCGCCATGAACCAGCGCCCGAGGCTGCCCTGCGGGTCGCTGTCGACCATGGCCACCCTCAGGCCCTGCTGCACCAGCGCGATCGCCAGATTGACCGCCAGCGTCGTCTTGCCACTGCCACCCTTCTGCTGCGCGACGACGATCACCTTGCCCATGGCGATTCCCTTTCCTTGCTGCAACGCAGCATAGCACGTCGCGAGGCAAAGGGCACCGGCTTTGGCGCCGCATCCTTCGCAAGGTCGCTCCGCCTGTCGGCCGCGGCCTGTACGCCGATGGCAGAAACGCGAACGGGGGCCGTTGGCCCCCGCTCCGGATTGCATGTACGGCTTGCCTTACTTGAAGGCGCAACCTGCCTCGATGCCGAACTTCTTCATGATCGACGCCGCCGGGCAGAAACCGGTGAACGAGGATTGCAGCAGGTTCAGACCGATGAACACGGTGAACCAGACGAAATAGGGCGATACCCACACGGTCAGCGCCACGCTGAGCAGCACCATCACACCCGCAAAACGAAACATCGCACGATCCAAGGTCATGGCCTTATTCCCTTTCCCTTCAGGCCACCCCGGCCCGATATGCCGCCTGATATATCAGTCCCGGAAAACAAATTCAAGTTATTGAATATCTATTTCCTCGACCGGCTCCGCCAGTCTGTCGGGCCCGGCCTGAAGCCGCTGGCGCACGCCTGCGGCATAGAAGGCGACCAGATCGGCCTGGATCACGTGCAGCGATCCTTCCCGTTCCGCGACCAGACCCCGCGCCACCAGCCGGTCCAGCGCGTCTTCGACCCCGGCGGCAACACCCTTCGGTGGCAGCTTCATCACCGCCCCAAGGTCTTGCAGGCGGTCGGCCAGCCCTTCGGCCCGGTCAATCAGCCCGGATCGCGCAACCGGCCCCTCGGCCAGAACCGCCGCCGTCAGGGGCAGGGCCAGGACAGGAACCGACAGCGTGATTTCTTGCATCAGCCGGGTCGCCAGCGACTCGGCCGTGCCCCCATGGGCCAGATGGTCCCGCAACGAAACCGGGGCGCCGAAGGCCACGGCCGCCGTACCGAACCCGTCGAACCTGCCACGGAACATCCGCCACAGGACCTGCACCACCGATGCGGCGATCTCCAGCGGTCGGGCGCGGAACCGCCGCTCTCCCGCGCGCGCGGCCTCGACGAGCGTGACATCCTCAAGCACACGGTCATAGGCGATCGCGGTCGGCACAAAGACAACGTCGCGCCCCCCCGGATCGAAGCCGCCGATGATGTAGGACAGAAGCCCCATCTTCGCCTCGCCCACCCGGCCATCCAGGCTCAACCCGCCTTCCGGAAACACCGCCTGCGTCGCGCCTTCCGCCGTCACCATCTGGACATAGCGCGCCAGAACCCGGCGATAGAGCGCGTTGCGCGACTTGCGGCGGATGAAATAGGCGCCCATCGACCGGATCAGCCACGACAGCGGCCAGACCCGCGCCCATTCCCCCACCGCATAGGACAGCGCCGACCGCCCAGCCACAAGCCAGGTGACCAGCACATAATCCATGTTGCTGCGATGGTTGATGACGAAGACCACCGTCGCCTGCCGGTCGATCCGGTCCAGCGCCGCATCGACCTTTCCGATCCGCACGCGATACAGCATGCGCGACAGTCGCCGCGCCGCCCGCGTGCCGAACCCGAAATAGACCAGCGCCGAAAAGCCGGGCACGATTTCGCGCGCATAGCGCCGCGCCTCCTCGAAGGCCACGCTGCCGGGCACCCCGGTCTCTGCGGCATGTTCGGCCACCGCCTCCAGCACCAGCGGATCGTAGGACAGCCGAACCACCATGTCCTGACGCCGCATCAGCCTGAACGGCTCGATCGGACGGTCCAGACGCGCGTTGACCCGCTCGACCAACCGTTCCACGCGGCGGCGCACCAGCCAGCGCAGGCCCGGCCCGATGATCCTCTCCAACGCCGCAATCCCGGCCAGAACACCGACCAGGAGAAGGAACCAGACGGGCAGCGCCACGGTTTCGAACATCGGGCCAGCTTAGACAGTCGGAGGGCAGCGGTAAATCCGCCCATGCCGCAACGCAGCGAATTGACAAAGGCAAGAAAATGTCGCCTATCTGGCCCCGCAACGTAACAAAATTGCCGAACCGATTCACGAGGCCCCCGATGACCGCCCAGAAGGACGCACCCTGGCTGTTCCGCACCTATGCCGGCCATTCCACCGCCAAGGCGTCGAACGCGCTTTACCGCACGAACCTCGCCAAGGGGCAGACCGGCCTGTCGGTGGCCTTCGACCTGCCCACCCAGACGGGGTATGACAGCGATCACGAACTGTCGCGCGGCGAAGTCGGCAAGGTGGGCGTGCCGGTCTGCCACCTGGGCGACATGCGCGCTTTGTTCGACCAGATCCCGCTGGAACAGATGAACACCTCGATGACGATCAACGCGACCGCCCCCTGGCTGCTCGCGCTCTATATCGCGGTGGCCGAGGAACAGGGCGCCGACATCCGCCAGCTTCAAGGGACGGTGCAGAACGACATCATCAAGGAATACCTGTCGCGCGGCACCTACATCTGCCCGCCGAAACCCTCGTTGCGGATGATCACCGACGTCGCCGCCTACACGCAGGCACACCTGCCTAAATGGAACCCGATGAATGTCTGTTCCTACCACCTGCAAGAGGCCGGCGCGACGCCGGAACAGGAACTGGCCTTCGCGCTGGCCACGGCCATCGCGGTGCTGGACGACCTGAAGGGCAAGGTCGATCCCGCCGAATTCCCCAACATGGTGGGGCGGATTTCCTTCTTCGTGAACGCGGGCATCCGCTTTGTGACCGAGCTGTGCAAGATGCGCGCCTTCGTCGACCTCTGGGACGAAATCTGCCGCGATCGCTATGGGATCGCCGATGCGAAGTACCGCCGTTTCCGCTATGGCGTGCAGGTCAACAGCCTTGGCCTCACCGAACAGCAGCCCGAGAACAACGTCTACCGCATCCTGATCGAGATGCTGGCCGTGACGCTTTCGAAAAAGGCCCGCGCGCGCGCGGTACAACTGCCTGCCTGGAACGAGGCGCTTGGCCTTCCCCGCCCTTGGGATCAGCAATGGTCGTTGCGCATGCAGCAGATCCTGGCCTATGAAACCGACCTGCTGGAATACGACGACCTCTTTGACGGCAATCCGGCGGTCGAACGCAAGGTCGCCGACCTGGCCGCCGGCGCGCGCGAGGAACTGGCCCGGATCGACGCCATGGGCGGCGCCGTGGCGGCCATCGACTACATGAAGGGCCGCCTGGTCGAGGCCAATGCCGAACGCATCGCCCGGATCGAGGCCAAGGAAACCACCGTTGTCGGCGTGAACCGCTGGACCGAGGCCGCGCCCTCGCCCCTGACGGCCGGCGACGGCGCGATCATGGTGGTGGATGAGGCCGCCGAACGCGATCAGGTGGAACGCCTGCAAACCTGGCGCGCCGGGCGCGACGAGGCAGCGGTGAAGGCCGCGCTGGATGCGCTGGCCCAGGCCTGCGCCACGGGTCAGAACGTCATGCCCGCCTCGATCGCGGCGGCCAAGGCAGGCGCGACGACCGGCGAATGGGGGGCGGTCGTGCGCCGCGCCTTCGGCGAATACCGCGCCCCCACCGGCGTGTCCAAAAACCCCTCGAACCGGACCGAGGGGCTCGACCCGATCCGCGAGGCGGTTGCCGCCGTGTCCTCCCGCCTCGGCCGCCCGCTGAAATTCGTGGTGGGCAAGCCGGGCCTCGACGGCCATTCCAACGGCGCCGAACAGATCGCCGCCCGCGCCCGGGACTGCGGCATGGACATCCATTATGAAGGCATCCGCCTGACGCCGTCGGAGATCGTCGCCGCCGCCGCCGAACAAGAGGCGCATGTCGTGGGCCTGTCGATCCTTTCCGGCTCGCATCTGCCGCTCATCGCCGAAACGATGGAACGGATGCGCGCGGCGGGCCTGTCCGATGTGCCCGTGGTGGTGGGTGGCATCATCCCCGAAGAGGATGCCGCCAAACTGCGCGCCATGGGCGTGGCCGCCGTCTACACGCCCAAGGATTTCGAACTGAACCGGATCATGATGGACATCGTCGGGCTTGTCGAAAAGGCCCCGATGGCTGCGGAATAGGCAAAGGGGGCGTTCCGCCCCCTCTGGCCTTCGGCCATTCACCCCCTGAGGGTATTTCCATCAGGTTGAAACGGGATGTCCTTTCAACCTGAACCCAATACCCCCGCCGGAGGCAACCTGAGGCCGCGCGGCGCAAGCCGCGGGGCCGAGGCGAAAGGATCACGCCCGGGCCGCATGGCCCGGGCGTTCTGTTTTGTCAGGCGTGGATCGCGCCGTCGCCGCAGGCCAGTGCGGCCTCGCGCACGGCTTCTGAATAGGTCGGGTGGGCGTGACAGGTCAGGGCCAGATCCTGCGCGCTGGCGCCGAATTCCATCGCCACGCAGACCTCGTGGATCAGGTCGCCCGCCGCGGGGCCGATGATGTGGCACCCGAGGATACGGTCGGTTTCCTTGTCGGCCAGCAGCTTGACGAAGCCCTCGCCCTGGAACACGGCCTTTGCGCGACCATTGCCCATGAAGCTGAACTTGCCCACCTTGTAGGCGCGCCCCTCGGCCTTCAGTTGCTCTTCGGTCTTGCCGACAGAGGCAACCTCGGGCGTGGTGTAGATCACGCCGGGGATGACGTCATAGTTCACATGGCCATGCTTGCCCGCGATCACCTCGGCCACGGCCATGCCCTCGTCCTCGGCCTTGTGCGCCAGCATCGGACCCATGACCGCGTCGCCGATGGCATAGACGCCTTTCACGTTGGTGGCGAAATGGCCGTCGGTCCTGATCTGGCCGCGCGGTTCCATCTCGACGCCGAGCGCCTCCAGCCCGAGGCCGTCGGTATAGGGCTTGCGGCCGGTGGCGACCAGGACGACATCGGCCTCGATCGTGTGGGTGCTGTCGTCCTTCTTCAGCTTGTAGGTGACTTTCGCGCCCTTCTTGCCCGCTTCCGCGCCCTGCACGGCGGCCCCCAGCACGAACTTCAGCCCCTGCTTGGCAAGGATGCGCTGGAAGGATTTCGCCACTTCGGCATCCATTCCGGGCGTGATCGCGTCAAGGTATTCGACCACCGTGACCTCGGCGCCGAGACGGGCATAGACCGACCCCATTTCCAGCCCGATCACGCCCGCGCCGATCACCACCATCGACTTCGGCACCGCGGAAAGCGCCAGCGCGCCGGTCGAGGTGACGATGACCTTTTCATCCACCGGCACGCCCGGCAGGCTGGCGGGTTCCGAGCCGGTCGCGATGACGATGGCGCGGGCAGCATGGACCTCGTCGCCGACCTTCACCTGACCGGCCGCGGGGATCGAGCCCCAACCCTTGAGCCAGGTCACCTTGTTCTTCTTGAACAGGAACTCGATGCCCTTGGTGTTGCCGGAAATCACGTCATCCTTGTAGGCCTGCATCTTCGCCCAGTCGACCTTGGGCTTGGCGCCCATCAGGCCCATCTTTTCGAAGTTTTCGTGCACCTCGTGCAGGTGGTGCGTGGCGTTCAGAAGCGCCTTCGAGGGGATGCAGCCCACGTTCAGGCAGGTGCCGCCCAGGGCATCGCGGCCTTCCACGCAGGCGGTCTTCAGGCCCAGCTGGGCACAGCGGATCGCGCAGACATAGCCGCCGGGGCCGCCGCCGATCACGATCACATCGAATTCTGCCATTTCGGTCTCCTGTCAGGTGTCGGGCCGGGGTGCAGGCCGGGGGCGCTGCCCCCGGACCCCCGGGGTATTTGGATCAGGTTGAACGGGTCAGACCAGGGCTGCCACGATCATCGTGAGGGTTGCGAAGAAGCCTATGGCCCAGATGGCGGACCGCCAGGGGTTCCAGCCGAGGGCATAGGCGGGGATATAGAGGACACGGGCGGCCAGGTAGACCCAGGCGGCGGTCTGGGTGACGGTGCTGGACTGCTGGCCGAGGGTAACGACGGTGACGGCGAGTGTGAAGAGGATCAGCCCCTCGAAGTGGTTGTTCATCGCGCGTTGCAGGCGGGCGGTGCGTTTCGACAGGCCCTTTTCGGGGGGGAAATCCCGGCTGCCGCCGGTGTAGCGGGTGCCAAGTTCCTTGTTCGCGGGGATCGCGAAAAGGACGTATTGGGCGGCCTGCAAAAGACCTGCGAGGGCAAGGGCGGTGAGTTCGGGGGGCATGTCGCTTCCCTTGCGTTGAATTCAAGGGCGGGCCGAAACCCGCCCTTCGGAGTGTTTGTCAGGCCGGTGGGGTGGAACCCCAACCTGCCGGCCCGCAGTGGGCGTTTTCAATCCACCCGTCACAGGTCCATCAGCAACCGGCGCGGGTCTTCCAGCGCTTCCTTGACGCGCACGAGGAAGGTCACGGCGCCCTTGCCGTCGACGATGCGGTGATCGTAGCTGAGCGCGAGATACATCATCGGGCGGATCACGATCTGGCCGTTCACGACCACGGGGCGATCCTGGATCTTGTGCATGCCGAGGATGCCCGACTGCGGCGGGTTCAGGATCGGCGAGGACATGAGCGAGCCATAGACGCCGCCGTTCGAGATGGTGAAGGACCCGCCCTGCATTTCGGCCATGGAAAGCTTGCCGTCGCGGGCGCGAGCGCCCAGTTCGGCGATCTTCTTCTCGATCGCGGCAAAGCCCATCTGGTCGGCATCGCGCACCACCGGAACCACAAGGCCGGACGGCGTGCCCACGGCCACGCCCATGTGGACATAGTTCTTGTAGACGATGTCGGTGCCGTCGATTTCGGCGTTGACCTCGGGCACTTCCTTCAGCGCGTGGCAGCAGGCCTTCACGAAGAAGGACATGAAGCCCATCTTGACGCCGTGCTTCTTCTCGAACTGGTCCTTGAAGGCATTGCGCAGGTCCATGATGCCGGACATGTCCACCTCGTTGTAGGTGGTCAGCATGGCGGCGGTGTTCTGGCTGTCCTTCAGACGGCGCGCGATGGTCTGGCGCAGCTTGGTCATCTTGACGCGTTCTTCGCGCGCGGCGTCATCGGCAGGAACCGGCGCGCGCGGGATGGCGGGTGCAGCCGGGGCGGCCACCGGTGCGGCGGCGGCAGCCGCCACCGCGCGGGCCACGTCTTCCTTCATCACGCGGCCGTCGCGGCCGGTGCCCTGGACCTTGTCGGGCGAAAGCCCCGCTTCGGCCATCGCCTTTTTCGCGGCGGGGGCGTCTTCGACATCCTTCGCGGCAGGGGCGGCGGCAGGCGCCGGGGCGGGCTCGGCCTTGGGCGCGGCGGCGGCGGGCGCGGGCGCGGCTGCGGCCCCGCCTTCGACCAGCGTCGCCAGAAGGCCCGCGGCGGTCACGGTATCGCCTTCCTTGGCGAGGATTTCGCCCAGGACGCCCGCGGCGGGCGAGGGAACATCCAGCGACACCTTGTCGGTTTCCAGTTCGCACAGGATCTCGTCCACGGCGACGGCATCGCCCGGTTTCTTGAACCAGGTGGCGACAGTGGCCTCGGTGACGCTTTCGCCGAGCGCGGGGACACGGACTTCAACGGTCATGATCTCATTTCCCTTCGAAAGACAGCGCTTCGTTCACGAGCGCTTCCTGTTCCATCTTGTGTTTCGAGGCGAGGCCCGTCGCGGGCGAGGCCGAGGCGCTGCGGCCGACATAGCGGGCCCGGCTTGACGCGCCGCCCACCTGTTCAAGCACCCATTCGATGTTCGGCTCGATGAAGGACCAGTAGCCCTGGTTCTTGGGCTCTTCCTGGCACCAAATGATCTCGGCCTGCGGGAAGCGACCCAGTTCCGCGCGCAGCGATTGCGCCGGGAACGGGTAAAGCTGTTCCACCCGCAGGATATAGACATCGTCGGCCCCGCGTGCGTCGCGTTCGGCCAGAAGGTCGTAATAGACCTTGCCGCTGCACATCACCACGCGGCGGATCTTGGAATCGGGCTTCAGCGTCAGGTTCGAATTGCCCTTTTCGGCGTCGTCCCACAGGATGCGGTGGAAGGTCGAGCCGGTGGTGAAATCCTCGGCGGTGCTGATGCACATCGGATGACGCAAAAGCGACTTCGGCGTCATCAGGATCAGCGGCTTGCGGAAATCGCGGTGGATCTGGCGCCGCAGGATGTGGAAGTAGTTCGCCGGGGTCGAACAGTTGGCAACGATCCAGTTGTCATGCGCCGACATCTGCAGGAACCGCTCAGGGCGGGCCGAGGAATGTTCCGGACCCTGCCCCTCGAAGCCATGCGGCAACAGGACCACAAGCCCCGACATCCGCAGCCATTTGGATTCGCCCGAGTTGATGAACTGGTCGAACATGATCTGCGCGCCGTTAGCGAAATCGCCGAACTGGGCTTCCCACAGCGTCAGCGCGTTCGGTTCGGCCAGAGAATAGCCATATTCGAAGCCCAAGACCGCGTATTCCGACAGCATCGAATCGATCACCTCGTACCGCGCCTGACCGGCGCGGACGTGGTTCAGCGGGTAATAGCGTTCCTCGGTCGCCTGGTCGATCAGGCCGGAATGGCGCTGGCTGAAGGTGCCGCGGGTGCAGTCCTGGCCGGCCAGACGCACCGGGAAGCCTTCGGTCAGAAGCGAACCGAAGGCCAGCGCCTCGGCCGTGGCCCAGTCAAAGCCGCGGCCGTCGTCGAACATCTTCTTCTTGGCCTCAAGCTGCCGTGCGACGGTCTTGTGGATGTCGAAACCTTCGGGGACGCGGGTCAGGGCGCCGCCCAGTTCGGCCAGGGTTTCGGGTTTGATCGAGGTGTTGCCGGCGTTGTACTGCTGGCCCTCTTTCGAAAGGTTCTTCCAGCGGCCGTCCAGCCAGTCGGCCTTGTTCGGCTTGTAATCCTTGCCGGCCTCGAATTCCTCGTTCAGGCGCGCCTGGAAGGCGGCCTTCATGTCCTCGATCTCGCCTTCCGGGATCAGGCCGTCCTTGACCAGACGTTCGGTGTAAAGCTGAAGCGTGGTCTTGTGGCGCTTGATGCGGTTGTACATCGCCGGGTTGGTGAACATCGGCTCGTCGCCTTCGTTGTGACCGAAGCGGCGATAGCAGAAGATGTCGATGACCACGTCCTTGCCGAACTTCTGGCGGAACTCGGTCGCGACCTTGGCGGCATGGACCACGGCCTCGGGGTCATCCCCGTTCACATGGAAGATCGGGGCCTCGACCATCAGGGCGATGTCGGTCGGATAGGGCGAGCTGCGGCTGAAATGCGGTGCAGTGGTAAACCCGATCTGGTTGTTCACCACGATATGCATCGTCCCGCCGGTGCGGTGGCCCTTGATCCCCGAAAGCTGGAAGCATTCGGCCACCACGCCCTGCCCGGCAAAGGCCGCGTCGCCATGCAGCAGGATCGGCATGACCGAACGGCGTTCGGCATCGCCCAGCTGGTCCTGCTTGGCTCGCACCTTGCCAAGGACGACGGGGTTCACCGCCTCGAGGTGGCTGGGGTTCGCCGTCAGCGACAGGTGCACGGTGTTGCCGTCGAACGTCCGGTCGGACGAGGCGCCCAGGTGATACTTCACATCGCCCGAGCCATCCACATCCTCGGGCTTGAAGCTGCCGCCCTGGAATTCGTTGAAGATCGCGCGATAGGGCTTGCCCATCACATTGGCCAGAACCGACAGGCGGCCGCGGTGCGGCATGCCGATGACGATTTCCTTCACGCCAAGCGCACCGCCGCGCTTGATGATCTGTTCCATCGCCGGGATCAGGCTTTCGCCGCCGTCCAGACCGAAACGCTTGGTCCCCATGTACTTGACATGCAGGAACTTTTCAAAGCCCTCGGCCTCGACCAGCTTGTTTAGGATGGCCTTGCGGCCCTCGCGGGTAAAGGCAATTTCCTTGCCGTAGCCTTCGATCCGTTCCTTCAGCCAGGCGGCCTGTTCGGGATCGGAGATGTGCATGTATTGCAGCGCGAAGGTGCCGCAATAGGTGCGCTTCACGATGTCCATGATCTGCCGCATCGAGGCGGTTTCCAGACCCAGCACCTTGTCGATGAAGATGGGGCGGTCCATGTCGGCCTCGGTGAAGCCGTAGGATTTCGGCTCGAGTTCCGGATGCGGGGTCTGGTCGCGCATGTTCAGCGGGTCCAGATCGGCGATCAGATGGCCCCGGATGCGATAGGCGCGGATGATCATCAGCGCGCGGATCGAATCCAGCACGGCGCGCCGGATCTGGTCATCCGAAAGGCTGATCCCCGCCTCGGCGGCCTTGGCGGCGATCTTCTGGCCGGCGCCCTTTGCCTCTTTCGGGGCAAGCGGCCATTCGCCGGTCAGCGCAGCGGTCAGGTCATCGGCCGGCACCGGCGGCCAGTCGGCGCGCGCCCAGGACGGGCCCGCGGCGGCACGCTTTGCTTCCACCTCGGTTTCGCCAAGGGCACGGAAGAATTCGGCCCAACCGGCCTCGACCGAATTCGGATCATTGGCGAAACGCGCCTGAAGCTGGTCGATGTACTCGGCATTCGCGCCATCCATGAAGGATTGCGCGTGATACGTGGCGTTGGGGGAATGGTCGTTCATGGCTGCACCTGACCTGTTGAAAGCCCGCGCCCCGCAGACAGGGGGCACGGGCCGGTGTCGTCTTATTTTCCGAGCGCCTTCATCACCGCCTCGCCCAGATGGGCGGGGCTTTCGGCGACGACGATGCCGGCGGATTTCATCGCTTCGATCTTCGATTCCGCGTCGCCCTTGCCGCCCGAGACGATGGCGCCGGCATGGCCCATGCGGCGGCCGGGGGGGGCTGTGCGGCCGGCGATGAACCCGGCGGTGGGCTTCCAGCGGCCCTTCTTGCGTTCGGACGCCAGGAATTCGGCGGCCTCTTCTTCCGCCGAACCGCCGATTTCACCGATCATGATGATCGAGGTGGTTTCCGGGTCGGCCAGGAACATCTCAAGCACGTCGATATGTTCGGTGCCCTTGATCGGGTCGCCGCCGATGCCCACGGCCGAGGATTGGCCAAGGCCGAGGTCCGAGGTCTGCTTGACCGCCTCATAGGTCAGCGTGCCCGAACGCGACACCACGCCCACGGAACCGCGGCGGTGGATGTGGCCCGGCATGATGCCGATCTTGCAGGCGTCCGGGGTGATCACGCCGGGGCAGTTCGGCCCGATCAGCCGTGATTTCGACCCTTCCAGCGCGCGCTTGACCTTCATCATGTCCAGCACCGGAATACCTTCGGTGATGCAGACGATCAGCTCCATCTCGGCGTCGATCGCCTCGAGGATCGAGTCGGCCGCGAAGGGCGGCGGCACATAGATCGCCGTCGCATTGGCGCCGGTCACATGGCGCGCCTCGTGTACCGAGTTGAACACGGGCAGGTTCAGGTGGGTCGTGCCACCCTTGCCCGGCGTCACGCCGCCGACCATCCTGGTGCCATAGGCGATGGCCTGTTCCGAGTGGAATGTGCCCTGCGAGCCGGTGAAGCCCTGACAGATCACCTTGGTGTTTTCGTTGACGAGAACGGCCATTGGATTATCCCTTCACCGCTTTGACGATCTTCTGCGCGGCGTCGGCGAGGTTGTCGCCCGCGATGACGTTCAGACCGGATTTGTTGATGATTTCCTTGCCCAGTTCCACGTTCGTGCCTTCCAGACGCACGACCAGCGGCACCGTCAGGCCCACCTCTTTCACCGCAGCGATCACGCCCTCGGCGATCACGTCGCAGCGCATGATGCCGCCGAAGATGTTGACGAGGATGCCCTTCACGTTCGGGTCCGAGGTGATGATCTTGAACGCCTCGGTCACCTTTTCCTTGGTGGCGCCGCCGCCCACGTCCAGGAAGTTGGCGGGTTCGGCCCCGTAAAGCTTGATGATGTCCATCGTGGCCATCGCCAGGCCCGCGCCGTTCACCATGCAGCCGATCTCGCCATCCAGGGCGATGTAGTTCAGGTCGAACTTGGACGCGGCCAGTTCCTTGGGGTCTTCTTCCGTCTCGTCGCGCAGGGCGGCGATGTCGGCGTGGCGATAGATCGCGTTGCCGTCAAAGCCCATCTTGGCATCAAGGCATTTCAGGTTGCCGTCGGGCGTCACGATCAGCGGGTTGATCTCCAGCATCTCCATGTCCTTCTCGACGAAGGCCTTGTAGAGTGTCTTGACCAGCGCCACGCACTGCTTGACCTGGTTGCCTTCCAGCCCGAGGGCAAAGGCCACGCGGCGACCGTGGAAATCGGAAAGGCCGGTGGCCGGGTCGATTGTGAAGGTCAGGATCTTTTCAGGCGTGTCATGCGCCACGTCCTCGATCGACATGCCGCCTTCGGTGGAGGCCACGAACGAGATGCGGCTAGTCTTCCGGTCGATCAGCAGCGCGAGATAAAGCTCGCGGGCGATGTCGGAACCATCCTCGATGTAGATCCGGTTCACTTGCTTGCCCGCGGGGCCGGTCTGCACCGTGACAAGCGTGCGGCCCAGCATCTGCTTGGCATGGGCCTCGGCCTCTTCGACCGAACGGGCCAGGCGCACGCCGCCCTTCTCGCCCGCCTCGGCTTCCTTGAAGTGGCCCTTGCCGCGGCCGCCGGCATGGATCTGCGCCTTGACCACCCAGAGCGGGCCATCGAGTTCGCCCGCCGCGGTCTTTGCCTCTTCCGCTTTCAGGACGACGCGGCCGTCCGACACCGGGGCGCCATAGGCGCGAAGGATCGCCTTGGCCTGATATTCGTGGATGTTCATGGAACTGTCCCGTCTGGTGGTGATTTGGGGGCGTCATGCCACAGAAAAAGGCAGCCACAAAACGCGATTTCCGGAAAATGCGGGTTTTGGGACAGAAAAGCGACAATTGTGATCACAGCAAGAAAAAGTGTGATCACAAAGCTGAATCCGTTATCGCAAACGACGAATCGTCAGGGGCTTTCCGCGCCAGCCGGAGGCCGGGCCACGAACAGGATCTGGCCGCGCGGCAGCATTACCTCGCGCCGCGCGACGGTCCAGCCCGCGCTGGCAACGGCGGCGCACACCTCGGCCTCGCGCATGTGGCGCGGGGCACGGTCAGGATGGGTCACGACCCCGTCCGCCTGCCGGAACGGTCCGCCTGCTTCTGCATCCGGGGCCAGGAAGACGGTGAACAGGAAGGCCGTCAGACGAGGCTGCCGCGTGGCGAGGCTGGCCATGACCTGCCGCAGCGGATCGCCGGGCAGGTGGGTGAAGACGCCGAAGGCGATGGCATAGTCGATGTCTTCGGGTATGCCCGTCAGGCTGAAATCCGCATCCTCGACCAGATGGGACAAAGGCAGCTTGTCCCTGTCCGCCAGTTCCGTTTCCCAGCCGCGCCGCATCAACGCGCCCGAGGCGTCGGTGCCCCAGTAGTGACCGGGTTCAAGGAACGGAACCGCCTTGCAGCCCAGCCTAAGGGCACCGCAGCCGATATCCAGCAGCCGGTGATGGGGCTGCATCCCCTCGGCCCGCAGGATCGCCATCTGCGCGCGCCCGGTTTCGTCCCAACGTCCGCCGACGATGTCGCGGTGCCGCCCTTCGGTCAGCGCGCGATCATAGAACCCCGCCGCCAGATAGGGCCAGCCGCTCACCCCTGCGCCGCCCCGGCGACAAGGTTCAGCATGAGGTCGGTTGCCTTTTCCATGTCCTGGACCGAGATCCATTCCAGCGGGCCGTGGATGTTCTGCATCCCCGTGAACAGGTTCGGGCAGGGCAGGCCCATCTCGGTCAGCCGGGATCCGTCGGTGCCGCCCCGGATCGGCACGGAAACGGGTTCGACCCCCACCGCACGGCAGGCGGCGCGCGCCAGATCGACGGGCGTCATGTCCTTTTCCAGCCAATAGCGCATGTTGCGATACTGCGGGCGGATCGTGCAGGTGATCGCGGCGCGCGGTTCGGCGGCCTGAAGCGTCGCGCAGATCTCTTGCAGCAACGCGCCCTTGGACGCGAGGCCATCAAGTTCGAAATCCCGCAGGATGAACCGGATAACAGCCTCGGACGAGGACCCACTCAGTTCATAGACATGGATGAACCCGTCGCGCCCGTCTGTCACCTCGGGCACCATCGTGCCCTGCGGGATCGCATCGACGATCTTCGCCGCCAGATGCAGCGCGTTCACCATCTTGCCCTTGGCAAAGCCGGGATGGATCGACACGCCCTTGACGGTGACGACCGCGCCATCGGCCGAAAAGGTTTCATACTCGATCTCGCCCAGGGCTCCGCCGTCGAAGGTATAGGCGAAGTCGGCCGCCATGTCGTGCACCAGCCGTTCGTCGAAGCCGCCTCCGATCTCTTCGTCAGGGGTAAAGGCCAGGCGGATCGTCGGACGTGGCGCATCCGGATGGCTCAGCAGATGCCGCGCGGCTGTCATGATGATGGCGACGCCTGCCTTGTCATCGGCCCCCAGCAGGGTCGTGCCCGATGCGGTCACAAGGTCATGCCCGACCTTTTCGGCCAGATAGGGGAATTCTTCGGGCGACAGCACCAGTCCGGGCACATCGGGAAAGGTGATCTCGCCACCGTTGTAGCCCTTGATCACCCGCGGCTTCACACCGGTCGCGTTGAACTGGGGCGCGGTGTCGACATGGGCCAGAAAGCCGATCACGGGTCCGTCGGCCGTGCCGGGGATCGTTGCCAGCACGCAGCCGTATTCCGTCAGCCGCACATCCGCCGCGCCGATTTCCGTCAGTTCCGCCTCAAGCAGGCGCAGCATGTCCCATTGCTGCGGGGTCGAGGGCCTTTGCCCAGTGCTTTCGTCGCTCTGGCTGTCGATGGCGCAATATCGCGTCAGGCGGGATTCGAGTTCGTCAGAAAAACGGGTCATGGCATCCTCCGGTCGCGCCGATGTGGCCGCCGGGGTGGCGGCTTGTCAATGCCGGTCGGGCCGGACCGGGATCAGGTGAAGAACCGCCGCACCTTGCGCGCCAGCCGGTAGACGAAGGGTGCCTTGCGGAAAGTGTCACCCACATAGGTGCGGAAATCCCGGGCCGCCCCCAGCGTGCGGTCCGTGCGGATCAGGGAATTGAGCTTGTCGCGCATCGGCGGGGTCAACAGGGCCGCGACATCGAACGGCTGGTCCACCGGTTCCTGATGGCTGTCATCCTCGTGCAGGCGGGTCAGATGCAGGAACCGGGGCGCCATCATGCGGTTCGAGCTGACCCGCAGGGTGGCGGGGTGCATCTGGTTGTATTCCATCGGCAGGATGACGACCCGCATCCCATCGCGGTTCTCATACAGCAGCTCGCGCAAAAGAGGCTGGTCGAACATCAGTTTCAGCGCGACAAAGTCATCCTGCCAGCGTTGCAGGAAGGCTTCGGTCCGGGGGGTCTTGCGCACCCCCAGAACCCCGCTGTTCACCTGCCGGAAGGCGTGCGGGATCTCGCGGCGGACCTTTTGCAGATGCACGGGTGAACTGCCGTACAGTTCGTGCGCGCCGGCGAACTCGGTCTCTTTCAGCACCTCGAACAATTCCGGCACGGGGGCCACCATGACCACGTCGCAATCCAGATAGACCGTCCGTTCGAACCGCGACCGGCGCAGCGCCTCCATCTTGGGGCGCGGGCCGCCAGCCTCAAGGAGGTGCACACGGTCGAACACCGGATCGTCAAGCGGGCTGTCGGTGAACAGGTCGATCGCGATATCGGGCATCACGCTGCGCACCGTGCGCGCGGCCCGGCGCGCCAGCTTGCGATAGCCCTCGCCCGTTGCGGCCAGAACGAACCCCCGCGCGGGTGCGGGGTCTTCAACCTGCAGGGTCCTGTCTTCCGTCATTGGGTCACCACGCGAAGCAGCCGGCCGATGCGCCGCACAAGGCCTTCTGGCACGATGTCGGCATGGCACCTGTCCTTGTCACAGGTCGGGCGCGCTGGCCAGTCCCGATCTCGGGAAATCAGTTCGACCAGCCGTGCGGCGCGGCTGTCAGGCAGAAGTTCCGGCAGGGCAAAGGGCGTGGTCGCATCGCCCGGCGGGCGGCGATGGAGGTCGCGGACATGAGGGATGCTCGGCGCGCCGAAATGATCAGCGCCAGATATCCAGCGCCTCTGGCCAGATCATGTTGTATTCATGTGGAATCACGATGAAGGGCAACCGGTGTTCGTGAAGACACGCGCGGAAATGCCCCTGATCGACCTTCGCCCCCTCGTTGCACAACCGGGCTTCCCAATCGGTCAGGAACCGGCCCGTCCGGCGGTTGCGGCGCATCGCCGGAACGCCGGTGTTCAGCATCGGAAAGGCGCGCAGGATGGCCGGACCGATTTACAACTGCGCCACCCGCGCCCCCCCTGCGCGGCGGCGAAATCGGCGCGATCCGGCAGGTCGAAGAGTTCCGACACATCGCAAAGAACCGCGGTATCGGAATCGAGAACCACCGTGCGGTCAAAGCGTGACCGGCGCAGCGCTTCGATCTTCCGCCGGTGGAAATCGTCCGCCAAAAGGAAAATCCGGCCGAAGACGTCATCTTCGACCGGAATGTTCGTTTATAGGTCGATGCTTGCGCGCGGCATGGCCAGACGCAGCGTCCTTGCCGCGCGCCTGGCTGTCGCGAGATAACTCGCGCCGGTTGCGGCATAGATGAAACCGCAGTCCGCCCGGCGCTACATGGCCCGATCGGTCAGGCGAGCGAGGGGTCGATGCCCTTGCAGGCCTCGACAAGACCCTTCACCGCGTCGACCGACTTCTGGAACATCACCTGCTCGTCGGCGTTCAGCTTGATGTCGACGATCTTCTCGATCCCGCCGGCGCCGATGATGGTGGGCACGCCCACATACATGCCGTTCAGGCCGAATTCGCCATTGCAGAAGGCCGCGCAGGGCAGCAGGCGCTTCTGGTCCTTCAGATAGGCCTCGGCCATCTCGATGGCGCTGGTGGCGGGGGCGTAGAAGGCCGAACCGGTCTTCAGCAGGCCCACGATTTCCGCGCCGCCGTCACGGGTACGCTGGACGATGGCATCCATCTTTTCCTGCGTGGTCCAGCCCATGGCGACCAGATCGGGCAGCGGGATGCCCGCAACGGTCGAATAACGGACCAGCGGAACCATCGTGTCGCCGTGTCCACCCAGAACGAAAGCGGTGACGTCGCGCATCGACACGCCGAATTCCACCGACAGGAAATGACGGAAGCGCGCCGAATCCAGCACGCCGGCCATGCCGACCACCTTGTTCGCGGGCAGGCCCGAGAACTGCTGCAGCGCCCAGACCATCGCATCCAGCGGGTTGGTGATGCAGATCACGAAAGCGTTCGGCGCATGGGCCTTGATGCCCTCGCCCACCGATTTCATCACCTTCAGGTTGATGCCCAGCAGGTCGTCGCGGCTCATGCCCGGTTTGCGCGGCACGCCGGCCGTGACGATGCAGACATCGGCGCCCGCGATGTCGGCGTAATCGTTCGTGCCCTTGAACGAACCGTCAAACCCTTCCGAAGGGCCGGATTCGGCGATGTCCAGCGCCTTGCCCTGGGGGGTGCCTTCGGCGATGTCGAAAAGGACAACGTCACCGAGTTCCTTGATCGCGGCGAGATGGGCGAGCGTGCCGCCGATCTGCCCCGCGCCGATGAGTGCGATCTTGGGTCGTGCCATGGTATCCGGTCTCCGGTCGGGTTTGTATACTGCGGTATGCCATAATCCATTCCGCCCTCGTCACGCAAGCGCGCTGCGCTGCGGCGTGGCGCTCGGGCTGTTCCGGGGCCGATGTTTGCGCTAATGCGGCCACGGGGACCGGGCAAGACCAGGCCGCCGACGAAAGAATCAGGCGCGGCGCGATCATGGGGGATTCGCCCGCCGGGGGGAAGTAGTCATGGAAGGGCCGCTGTTCTGGCTGCTGGCAGTGCTGGCGGCAATGCTGGTGGGGGCCGGAAAGGGCGGCCTGCCTGTCGTGGGCATGATGGGCGTGCCGGTGCTGTCGCTGGCCATCTCGCCCGTGACCGCGGCGGGGCTTCTGCTGCCGATCTATGTGCTGTCGGATATCTTCGGCCTCTATGCCTATCGCCACTCGTTCGACAAACGGGTGGTGGCGATCATGGCGGTCGGCATGACCGTCGGGGTAGGCATCGGCTGGGCCACCGCGCGGATCGTTCCCGAGCCGCTGGTCACCGCGATCATCGGCGCCATCGGCACGGTCTTTGCGCTGAACCTGCTGATCCGGCGTCAGGCCGCCGCGGCCCCGCGTCGCGCAGAGGTCGCACCGGGGGTGTTCTGGGGGGCCGTCACCGGATTCACCAGCTTTGTCAGCCATTCGGGCGCGCCGCCCTATCAGGTCTATGTCCTGCCTCTGCAACTGGAAAAGGCGGTGTTCGCCGGAACGGGCACCATCGCCTTTGCCTATGTCAACGCGATCAAGCTGATCCCCTACTGGCACCTCGGCCAGCTGTCGCCCGGCAATCTGAAGGTCGCGGCCTTCCTGGCCGTTCCCGCCGTCCTTGCGGTGTTCGGTGGGGTCCGTCTGGTGCGGATCATTCCCGAAAGGCTGTTCTTCCGCATCGTGACCTGGGCGCTTCTGTTCATCTCGGTCTGGTTGATGTGGAAGGGCCTGCGCGGCCTTGCGTGATCAGACGGGGCAGGCCCAAACGGGGTAGGCTCAGGCGGAGCAGGCTCAGGCGGGGCTGCCCTTCGCGGGCAGATCTTCGGCCACCGCCTCGAACCCCTCGCCGCTGGCGATCAGGCAGGACCGCCCGTCGGGCAGCGTCACGACAATCGTCCATGTCCCCGTTTCGGCAGAGGCGTAAAGCTCCATCACCTGCCCGTTCGCAGCGATCCCGACGCTGCGCCGGTTTTCGCCCCAGCGTTCGGAAAGCTGTCCGACGACACGATCGCGCGGACCGCATTGCGCGGCAAAACACGCCCCCGTGGCAAGGATCACGCCAACAAACCCCAGCGACAGCGCAAACAGGACCCGTTCCATCCGCATTTCCTTTCCGGGGCAGCGCCCCTTGCCGAAACCATGCCTTCCTGCGGGAAAGGCTGCGGCCAGAGGACGCAAAAGCGGTTAACGGAGCGCGCGCCGTTTCTGCGTTGCAGAAATTTCACCTTGCCGAATATGCCAAGACTGTGGTCTTAGACGAAACAATCTTGCTTGGGAGAGAATCATGACCGCCCGTCCCTATCGCTCTGTCCTCTACATTCCCGGCTCGAAGGAACGTGCGCTGGAAAAGGCGATGGGACTTGCGGCCGACGCGATCATCTTTGACCTGGAAGACGCGGTCGCGCCCGACGAAAAGCCGGCGGCGCGCGATCTGCTGGCGCGCGTCCTGCGCGACTGGGATTTCGGGCGGCGCGCCCGGATCGTGCGGATCAACGGGCTGGATACCGAATGGGGCGCCGCGGACGCCCATGCGATGGACGGGGCAATCGCGGCGGGCGCCAGGATCGACGCGATCCTGATCCCCAAGGTGAACGGTCCCGACGACCTTGACCGCGTGGCCGGGCTGGTCCCCGGCGCGGATCTCTGGGCGATGATGGAAACCGCGGCAGGGATGCTGAACGCCGGCGCCATTGCCGCCCATCCGCGCCTGCGCGGCATGGTCATGGGCACCAACGACCTGGCGAAGGAGCTCAACAGCCGTTTCCGCCCAGACCGGCTGGCGATGCAGGCGGGCCTTGGCCTGTGCCTGCTGGCCGCCCGCGCCCATGGAAGGGTGATCGTCGATGGTGTCTACAACGCCTTCAAGGACGAGGACGGCCTGCGTGCCGAATGCGAACAGGGCCGCGACATGGGCTTTGACGGCAAGACGCTGATCCACCCGGCGCAGCTTGACATCGCCAACGCGGCCTTCGCCCCGTCCGAGGCCGAGATCGACCTCGCCCGCCGCCAGATCGCCGCCTTCGAGGCCGCGAAGGCCGCGGGTCAGGGTGTCGCCGTGGTCGACGGCAAGATCGTGGAAAACCTGCACATCGTGACCGCGCTTGCCACGCTGGCCAAGGCCGACGCGATTGCAGCGCTGGCCGAATGAGGGCAACCTGACGGCGGTTCGCTTTCAGGGAGATGTGCGATGACCCTTATCGTTCTTGGCGTGGCGCTCTGGTGGGCCGCGCATCTTTTCAAACGGCTGGCCCCCGGCCCGCGCGCCCGGATGGGGAATGCGGGCAAAGGGATCGTTGCGGTCCTGATCCTTGTCTCGGTCGTGCTGATGGTCGTGGGCTATCGCGGCGTGGACCACATCGACCTGTGGTACCCCCCCGCCTTCCTGACCCATCTGAACAACCTCCTGATGATCCTCGCGCTGTATTTCTATGCCGCCGACGGCATGAAGACGGCGATCACGCGCAAGGTGCGGCATCCGCAGCTGACGGGGTTCAAGACCTGGGCGGTCGCGCATCTTCTGGTCAACGGCGATCTGGCTTCGGTGATCCTTTTCGGCGGGCTTCTGGCCTGGGCGGTCGTGTCGGTGATCCTGATCAATCGCGCGCAACCGGACTGGACGCCCCCGCCGCCGAAGCCCGCGAAGTTCGAGGTCTTTGCCATTGTCGGCGCGCTGGTCGCGACCGTGGCGCTCATGCTGATCCACAACTGGCTGGGCGTTCCGCCCTGGGGATGAACCGATGAAACTTTATCGCTTTCTGTCGGATGACGACACTTCGGCCTTTTGCCACAAGGTCACGGCGGCGCTGAACAAGGGCTGGGACCTGCACGGCAGCCCGACCTACGCCTTCGACGCAGCCAAGGGCATCATGCGCTGCGGACAGGCCGTCGTGAAAGAGGTGCCGGGAACCTACAGCCCCGACCTCAAGCTGGGAGAGCAGTGATGAAGACCAATCCGGGCCGGTTCTTCGAGGATTACGTTCTGGGCGAAACCATCGTCCATGCGGTGCCCCGCACGATTTCGGGCGGGGAACGGGCGCTGTATCACGCGCTTTACCCGGCGCGAGGGGCGCTTTATTCCAGCGATGAATTCGCCCGGACCTGCGGCCTGCCCGCATCGCCCCTCGATGATCTGGCGGCGTTCCATGTCATCTTCGGCAAGACCGTGCCCGACATCAGCCTGAACGCTGTCGCGAACCTTGGCTATGCCGAGGGCCGCTGGCATCGCCCGGTCTATCCGGGTGACACGCTGCGGTCGGAATCGACCGTGATCGGGCTGAAAGAGAATTCCAACGGCAAGTCGGGCGTCGTCCATGTCCGCACCCGCGGCCTGAACCAGCGCGGCGAAGTGGTGATGGACTATGTCCGTTGGGTGATGGTCCGCAAGAACCGGATGGACGCCCCCGCCTCCACCCCCGTGGCGCCGGACCTCAAACCCGCCCTCGATGCCAAGGATCTGGTGATCCCGGCGGGCCTGGATTTCACGCGCTACGATTTCACGCTGGCGGGCGAGCCGCACCGCTGGGGCGATTACGAGGTGGGCGAAAAGATCGACCATGTGGACGGCGTAACGATCGAGGAAGCCGAACACATGATCGCCACCCGGCTCTGGCAGAATACCGCCAAGGTCCATTTCGACGCGACCTTCCGCGACGACGGCAAGCGGCTGATCTATGGCGGCCATGTCATCAGCATGGCACGTGCCCTGTCGTTCAACGGTCTGGCCAATGCCCAGATGATAGTCGCGCTGAACGGCGGCGCCCATGCCAATCCCTGTTTCGCGGGCGATACCGTCAAGGCCTGGTCCGAAGTGCTGGACAAGGCGGAAACCGCGGCACCCGGCGTGGGCGCGATCCGGCTGCGCCTTGTGGCGGTGAAGCAGGGCGCGGCCCCCTTCACCCTGCGCGGCGAGGATGGAAAATACGCCCCCGAGGTGCTGCTCGACCTCGATTACTGGGCGCTGATGCCGCTCTGACCGATCCGGGCGCGTAGCAGGCCTGCACCCGCACGGCCCCACGCGCCGCGCCAGATGCGGTGAGTCGGCCGGATGAAGGGATTTGTGATCACGCGCAGAAAATTCGTGATCACAAATGCAACTTTCTTCGCGTGATACCGTAAACATGCCGCGATTGTCGCCTTTGAAAGCGTGACTTGGCCGAAAAATCCGCTATTCAGAAACCCAAAACCAGCTGGCCCGGCACGCACCCGGACCCTGCGAGACGAAGGGAAAGCCCATGGCAAACGTGAAGCGGGTCGAACGGCCCCTGTCCCCCCACCTTCAGATCTACCGCTGGCAACTGCCAATGCTGACCTCCATCCTGACCCGGATCACCGGCAACGCGCTGATCGTCGGTGTGCTTCTGGCGGTCTGGTGGCTGTTTGCCGCGGCGGTCGGACCGGAATACTTCGCGATTGCCGATGCGGTGGCGACCTCGTGGTTCGGGGATCTGGTGTTCACCGGGTCGCTTTGGGCGGTCTGGTATCACTACCTCGCGGGGCTGCGGCACCTTTACTACGACGCGGGCAAGGGGCTCGACATTCCCACGGCCGAAAAGCTGGGCTGGGGCGTTATCATCGGCTCGGTCGTCCTGACCGTCATCACCATCATTCTGGTCTGAGGAGGCACCCATGCGTTACCTGACCGACCGCAAGCGCGCCGAAGGCAAGGGTGCCTCGCACACCGGGACCGAACATCACTGGTACATGCAGATTTCGGCCGTGGGCCTGGCCTTCCTCGTGCCCACCTTCCTGTTCATCTTCGGCCGTGCCCTGGGCCAAGGCCACGATGCCGTTCTGGCCGTGTTCGCGCGGCCCTTCCCCGGCATCCTGACGGCGCTGGTGCTGTTCATCGGCATGCGCCACTTCAACAAGGGCGCCATCATGATGATCGAGGACTATGCGCGCGGCACTTCGCGCAAGCTGGCCGTGATCTTCGTGACCGCGCTTTCCTACCTTGTGATCGCCGTGGGCTTCTACGCCCTGGCCAAGATCGCGCTTTGAGAGGACCGAAATGACTGCTTACCCTTACGAGACGCATGATTATGACGTCGTGGTCGTCGGCGCGGGCGGTGCGGGTCTGCGCGCGACGCTTGGCATGGCCGAACAGGGCCTGCGCACGGCCTGCGTGACCAAGGTCTTCCCGACCCGGTCGCACACCGTGGCGGCGCAGGGCGGCATCGCCGCCAGCCTTGGCAACATGGGGCCGGACAGCTGGCAGTGGCACATGTACGACACCGTGAAGGGGTCGGACTGGCTGGGCGACACGGACGCGATGGAATACCTCGCCCGTGAGGCGCCAAAGGCGGTGTACGAACTGGAACATTACGGCGTGCCCTTCAGCCGCACCGAGGAAGGCAAGATCTATCAGCGCCCCTTCGGCGGCCATACCACCGAATACGGCGAAGGCCCGCCCGTGCAGCGCACCTGCGCCGCAGCCGACCGCACCGGCCACGCGATCCTTCACACGCTTTACGGCCAGTCGCTGAAGCAGAAGGCGGAGTTCTTCATCGAATATTTCGCGCTGGACCTGATCATCACCGACGGCGCCTGCACCGGCGTCGTGGCATGGAAGCTGGATGACGGCACGATCCACGTCTTCAACGCCAAGATGGTGGTCCTCGCCACCGGCGGCTATGGTCGCGCCTATTTCAGCGCAACCTCGGCCCACACCTGCACCGGCGACGGCGGCGGGATGGCGGCGCGTGCGGGCCTGCCCTTGCAGGACATGGAATTCGTGCAGTTCCACCCCACCGGCATCTACGGTTCGGGCTGCCTGATCACCGAAGGCGCCCGCGGCGAGGGCGGCTATCTGACCAACTCGAACGGCGAACGGTTCATGGAGCGCTATGCGCCCACCTACAAGGACCTTGCCAGCCGCGATGTCGTCAGCCGCTGCATGACGATCGAGATCCGCGAAGGCCGCGGCGTGGGCGCGGATGGCGACCACATCCACCTGCACCTCAACCACCTTCCGCCGGAAACCCTGCACGAACGCCTGCCGGGGATTTCGGAAAGCGCCAAGATATTTGCCGGCGTCGACGTGACCAAGGAACCGATCCCGGTCCTGCCTACCGTGCATTACAACATGGGCGGCATTCCCACGAACTATTGGGGCGAGGTTCTGGCGCCGACGAAGGACAATCCCGACGCCGTCTTCCCCGGCCTGATGGCCGTGGGCGAGGCGGGCTGCGCCTCGGTGCACGGGGCGAACCGTCTTGGTTCCAACTCGCTGATCGACCTTGTGGTGTTCGGCCGCGCCGCCGCGATCCGCGCGGGCGAAATCGTGAACCCGAAGGACCGCAACCAGCCCGTGAACATCGCCGAGGTCGACCGCTGCCTGTCGCGCTTCGACGCGCTGCGCCACGCCAAGGGCACCGTGCCCACCGCCGACCTGCGTCTGGAAATGCAGAAGACGATGCAATCTGATGCCGCCGTCTTCCGCACCGACAAGACGCTGGCCGAAGGGGTCGAGAAGATGGCCGGGGTGGCCGCGAAGATGGATGACCTCAAGGTCACCGACCGCAGCCTGATCTGGAACAGCGACCTGATGGAAACGCTGGAACTGACCAACCTGATGCCGAACGCGCTGGCCACGATCGTGGCGGCCGAGGCGCGCAAGGAAAGCCGTGGCGCCCATGCGCACGAGGATTATCCGAACCGCGACGACGCGAACTGGCGCAAACACTCGCTGGCCTATGTCGATGGGGCGAAGGTGTCGCTGGCCTACCGGCCGGTGCATCTTGAACCGCTGACCAAGCCGGAAGAAGGCGGGATCGACCTGAAGAAGATCGCGCCCAAGGCGCGGGTCTACTGATGCCGGTCGCGGCGGGCATCCGGTGGATCGGGGGCGCGGCGGTGGCCGTGGCCCTGACCGCTTGCGCGCCGCAGGACATCGCCGCCAAGGTCACCGATCGTGCCGCCGAAAGCGTGGTACGCGCCGCGATCAAGGGGTCGTTGTCCGAGGCTCAGAGGGATACCGCCACGCGCTGCATCGTTACCAACGCGACGGCCGGGGAACGCAACACCCTGGCCCGCGACGTGGGGGCTTATGCCGGAACGCTGACCGTGGCGAATATCCGCACCATCCTCGACCGTCCTGCGACGCAGGCCTGTCTTTCCGCGGCATCGCTGCCGCCCATATCGACATGAGGCCGCAGATGATGGCCCGCTCCGCAACGATGCTGAGCCTTGCCTCGGTCCTTCTGGCCGCATGCGGGCCGATGACCGTGGAACAGGCCGAGCGCGCCTGTTTCGAACGCGCGCGCCTTGCCGAACGCCCGCGCGGCATGGTCGCCGTCGGCGCCGGATCGGGCGGTGTCGGGGGCAAGGTCAATGTCACCATCACCTCGGACTTCCTGCAGGGCCGCGACCCTTCGGCAGTCTATGACGCCTGCGTCTTTCAGAAATCCGGCCAGCCCCCGCGGCAGCCTCTCTATTCCCGCTATGACTGGAAGGGATAACCCATGGTCCAACTCACCCTGCCCAAGAATTCCACCGTCCGCACCGGCAAGACCTGGCCAAAGCCGGAAGGCGCGAAGAACCTGCGCAAGTTCCAGATTTACCGCTGGGACCCGGACACCGGGGAAAACCCGCGCGTCGACACCTATTTCATCGACATGGACAAGTGCGGCCCGATGGTTCTGGACGCGCTGATCAAGATCAAGAACGAGATCGACCCCACGCTGACCTTCCGTCGGTCCTGCCGCGAGGGGATCTGCGGTTCCTGCGCGATGAACATCGACGGGATCAACACGCTGGCCTGCATCTACGGGCTGGACGAGGTGAAGGGCGACGTGAAGATCTATCCGCTGCCCCACATGCCGGTGATCAAGGACCTGATCCCCGACCTGACGCATTTCTATGCCCAGCATGCCTCGATCATGCCGTGGCTGGAAACCAAAACCAACCGCCCGGCCAAGGAATGGCGCCAGTCGATCGAGGATCGGAAAAAGCTGGACGGCCTTTATGAATGCGTGATGTGCGCGTCCTGCAGCACCTCTTGCCCGTCCTACTGGTGGAACGGCGACAAGTACCTTGGCCCGGCCGCGCTGCTGCATGCCTATCGCTGGATCATCGACAGCCGCGACGAGGCCACGGGCGAACGTCTGGACAACCTGGAAGACCCGTTCAAGCTGTATCGCTGCCATACGATCATGAACTGCGCCAAAACCTGCCCGAAGGGGCTGAATCCTGCCAAGGCGATCGCCGAGATCAAGAAGATGATGGTCAGCCGCGTCGTCTGACGCGCCCGGAACGGAATGACAGGAAACGCCCGGCATCGCCGGGCGTTTTCCGTTCCGCCTCAGCCAGCAGGCGGGGCCAGGTCAAGCCCGCCCTCGCCCTCCAGGAACGCCACAACAGCATCCACGCCGGCACCGTGCCGGAGCGCCGCCATCACATAGGGGCGCGGCCCTCGCGCCGCCTTCGTGTCGGCCTCCAGAAGCGCGGGATCGACGCCCACATGTGGTGCAAGATCGGTCTTGTTCACGACCAGCAGATCGGACCGCGTCACCCCCGGCCCCTTCTTGCGGGGAATGTCCTGCCCGGCCGCGGTGTCGATCACATAGATCGACAGATCGACGAGTTCGGGGCTGAAGGTCGCGGCAAGGTTGTCGCCCCCGCTTTCGATCAGGATCAGGTCAAGGTCGGGAATGGCCGCGCGCAGGTCGGCAACCGCCGCGAGGTTGATCGAGGCATCCTCGCGGATCGCCGTGTGCGGGCAACCGCCGGTTTCCACCCCGCGGATGCGTGTGGCGGGCAGGGCCTGCGCCCGCGTCAGATACTCGGCATCCTCGCGCGTGTAGATGTCATTGGTGATCACCGCCATCGAACAGCGCCCGGCAAGGGCCCGGCACAGCCGTTCTGTCAGCGTCGTCTTTCCCGCGCCCACCGGGCCGCCAATTCCCACACGCAGCGGGCCATTCGTTCGGGTCATGACCGGAAGATCCTCACGTTCAGGGTTTCGTGCCGCATCGCGGCCAGATCGGCGCCGATGGTGGTCGCGCCGATGTCCTCGGGGCCAAGCCCGGCGGCTTCCTGCGCCAGCGCAACGATATCGGTGGCCAGACCCGACAGGATGGCCTGCCCCGCGCTTTGCCCGAGCGGGATGAATCGGACCCCCGCCTGCACAAGTTGCGCGGCAAGCCCGTGCAGCCACAGCGCCAGAACCCCCTCCGTGGGCACCGACAGGCCCGCCGTCGCCGCCCCGACCGCCACGGCAAGCGGCATGTCGGGCAGGTCGCGGCCGGTGATCGGCCGGATCTGCGCAAGGAAGGCCCGGCCCTGTTCCTGCATCTCGGTCGCGCGTTCCGCAGAGGTCGCATAGGCCAGCGCCAGATCCGAAAGCCGGGTCAGGTCGGCGTCCGGTCGTCGCGCAGCGGCCAGAAGGATCGCATCCGCCCGCCCGGAGCCGTGCACCAGCACATTTCCCACCCAGTCGGCCAGGCTTGCGGCATCCCGCACCTCGCCATCGACAATCGCTGTTTCCAGACCCTGCGAATAGGCAAAGGACCCGATCGGGAAGGCCGGGGAAAGCCACTGCACCAGATGCAGGTCATCAATGGTGGTCATGCGGGCCATGCGGATGCGGATGCCCGTGATCGTGGTCATGGCCGTGATCGTGGCCCATCGTGCGCCCGTGGCCATAGGCCCCGCCCTCGGGCCGGAACGGGCCGGACATCGGCGTGACCACTGCCCCCAGACCGCGCAGCATCCGTTCCAGAACGTGGTCCTGACGGATCAGCAGGCGGCCCGGCTGGATCTCGCAGGGTGTGTGGCGGTTGCCGATATGCCAGGCCAGACGCGGCAGATCGCCCGTCACCTGAAGGATCGGCTCGGGCGCTGCGGTGACACGGATCAGGCGGCCATCCTCCAGTTCGAAGGCATCGCCGTCCTCAAGGCTGACGGTTTCGGCCAGATCGACCAGAAAATCCCGCCCGCTGGTTTCCCGCAGCCGCTTTCGCCGCAGGATCCGCGCGTCGTAATCCAGAAGCACGACCCCGTCGAAAGGTTCGCCCGGCGCCAGCGCGCGTCGGATCGAATGGGCGCGAAGCAACCTGTCCCTCAGCATGTCGCGTCCTCCCCTTTCAGGGTGGCGCGAATGCACAAGCGGTGCGCGGTCAGATTCTGTTGGCGAAGATCCGGCCAACCATTTCGGCGCGATTGGTTCCGCGCGCGGCAAGTTCCGCGTCCGTAAGCGCGTTCAGCCTGCGCACCGAATCCATCTGCGGGCCGGCCTCTGCCATCCGCACCAGCGCCGCGCCGATGGCGGAAAGGGTCTTCATGATGACGCCCTGCGAAGGACGGGATGGGGATGCGATATCCAGATGTGCCACGGCAAACTCCTGTCGTCCGGTTCAATCCTGTCTCCCTCTCCGGTGAAGATGATGCGCGTCTTGGGTCAATACAACTGACATATCTGCCTTGCCCCGTTGCGACGGATGCAAGGCTCATGGGTGACGGTACCGGCGGCGTGGTCATCTCGGTCGTCCTTCAGAACAGGAAATACCGCTGTGCCAGCGGCAGGTCGGTGGCCGATGCGCAGGTCAGGATCTGGCCATCCGCGCGGACCTCGTAGGTTTCCGGGTTCACCTCGATCGTTGGTGTCGCGGCGCTCAGCACCATGTCGGCCTTGCCGATCCCGCGCGTCCCGGCCACGGCGAGACATTCCTTGCCAAGGCCAAGCCGCCCGCGCACGTCCGCCTCCATCGCGGCGGCGGAAACGAATGTCACGGCGCTCGCCTCGCGCGCGCGGCCCATCGCCCCGAACATCGGGCGCGAATAGACCGGCTGCACGGGGATGGACCCGTTCGGGTCGCCCATCTGCGCGACCGCGATCATCCCCCCGACCAGGACCATTTCGGGTTTCGCCCCGAAGAAGGCGGGCGACCACAGCACCAGATCGGCGCGCTTGCCTTCCTCGACCGATCCCAGATGCGCCGATACCCCGTGCGCGATGGCCGGGTTGATCGTGTATTTCGCCACATAGCGGCGCACGCGCAGATTGTCGTTCTGGCCCTGTTCGCCCTCAAGCCGCCCGCGCTGCACCTTCATCTTGTGGGCGGTCTGCCATGTCCGGGTGATCACCTCGCCGACCCTGCCCATGGCCTGGCTGTCCGACGAGATGATCGAGAACGCCCCCATGTCATGCAGGATGTCCTCGGCTGCGATCGTCTCGCGCCGGATGCGGCTTTCGGCAAAGGCCACGTCCTCGGGGATCGACCGGTCCAGGTGATGGCAGACCATCAGCATGTCGAGGTGTTCCTCGATCGTGTTGACGGTGTAGGGGCGGGTCGGGTTGGTCGAGGACGGGATCACGTTCGCCGCCCCGACCACGCGGATGATGTCGGGTGCGTGGCCCCCACCGGCGCCTTCGGTGTGGAAGGCGTGGATCGTGCGCCCGCCGATCGCGGCCAGGGTGTTTTCGACAAAGCCGCTTTCGTTCAGCGTGTCGGTGTGGATCATCACCTGCACGTCCATCTGATCGGCGACCCCGAGGCAGCAATCGATCGCGGCGGGCGTGGTGCCCCAGTCCTCGTGCAGTTTCATCGCGCAGGCCCCGGCGCGGACCATCTCGACCAGCGCGTCGGGCCGGCTGGCGTTGCCCTTGCCTGCAAGGCCCAGGTTCACCGGCAGGCTGTCGAAAGCCTGAAGCATCCGCCCGATGTGCCAGGGCCCCGGCGTGCAGGTCGTGGCAAGCGTGCCATGCGCAGGCCCCGTGCCACCGCCCAGCATGGTGGTGATGCCGGAATGGATCGCATCCTCGACCTGCTGGGGGCAGATGAAATGCACATGCGCATCAAAGCCGCCCGCCGTCAGGATACGTCCTTCGCCTGCGATGATCTCGGTCCCTGGCCCGATGACGACCGTGACACCGCCCTGGGTGTCCGGATTGCCCGCCTTGCCGATCTTGTGGATGCGGCCGTCCTTCAGGCCGACATCGGCCTTGTAGATGCCGCTGTGATCCACGATCAGGGCATTGGTGATGACCGTATCCATCGCCCCTTCGGCACGGGTGAACTGGCTTTGCCCCATCCCGTCGCGGATGACCTTGCCGCCCCCGAACTTGACCTCTTCGCCATAGGTCGTCAGGTCGCGTTCGACCTCGATGATCAGGTCGGTATCGCCAAGGCGGACCCGGTCGCCGGTGGTGGGTCCGTACATGGCGGCATAGTCGGGGCGGGAAATCCGGGTGGCCATCGGTCAGAGATCCCCCATCACCTGCGCGTTGAAGCCGAAGACCCGGCGCGCGCCGCCGTAGGGCACCAGCCGCACCTCGCGCGTCTGGCCCGGCTCGAACCGCACGGCGGTTCCCGCGGCGATGTCCAGCCGCCGCCCACGCGCCGCCGCCCGGTCGAAGGACAGCGCCGGGTTCGTTTCGGCAAAGTGGTAATGGCTGCCCACCTGCACCGGACGGTCGCCGGTATTGGCCACCATGAGGCTGATCACCGGAAGCCCGGCGTTGATCTCGATCTCGCTCGAGGCCGGCAGGATTTCACCGGGGATCATTTGCGCCGCCCCTTCCGGGCAAGGACCACCACCGCCACGGGCAGCACCAGAACCGCCAGCGCGGCGGCCAGATGATCGGGTTCCAGAAGCGCGTGGATCAGGGTTGCCACCATCCCTTCGGAATGATCCCCGGCATGGGCGTGGGCAAGAACCGGGAACAGCAGGGTGGCAAGGGCGGGGCAGGCAAGACGCAGCATGGAAACGACCTTTCAGCGGATCGGATGGTGAACGGTGACAAGCTTGGTTCCGTCGGGAAAGGTCGCCTCGACCTGGACCGAATGGATCATCTCGGGGATGCCGGGCATGCATTGATCAGCGGTGATCACATGCGCGCCCGCCTGCATCAGGTCGGCCACGCTGCGCCCGTCACGCGCGCCTTCCACCACGAAATCGGTGATCAGCGCGACCGCCTCGGGGTGGTTCAGCCTGACGCCGCGCGCAAGCCTTGCGCGCGCCACCATCGCGGCAAGGCTGACCAGCAGCTTTTCGCGTTCGCGAGGGGTCAGGTTCATGTCTCGTCTCCCGTCACCTGCCAGACCCGCGGGACACATCGCCCCAGCGTCCGGACCATCCGCGCCATCTGGATCTTCATCGGCCAGCCATCCGAAGCCGCCAGCCGCAGGATGCATCGGCCGTCCCATCCAGAAACGGCCACCGTTGCCCCCGCCAGCACAGGCACCGCGCGCAACCGGCTTACGGCCGTTTCGGCCCCCGGCGCGATCAGCGCGATGACAGCGAAGGCACGCGCCTGACCCAGTAGCGCGGGGGATGACGCGCGATGCAGCCAGTCCGGCGTGATCCGGATCGCCTCGGCCCAAAGGGGCCGGCCCTCGCGAAGGACCATGCGCCGGTCGGTCAACCGCGCGGCGCGGGGCGCCTCGCCCATCGCCCGGCGGCCCAGCACAACGGCCTCGGCCATCAGGCAGGCGGCGTCGGGGGCAAGTGTCACGCGCGTCTCGCGGTCGAGCCATGCATCCTCGAACAGGATGGTTTCCTGCGGCAGCCAGTCGACCGTCGCGCCTGCCCCCACGGTGATATTCACCTCTGCGCGCGCAGGCGCACCGCGACCGGCATAGGCGCGTTCTGCGGTCTGCGTCGTGCTCTGCACGGAAGCGCCGGGACCGACCTGCAGGTCGTAGGCAATCCGGTCGCCATCGGTCAGCCCGCCCGAGGTGTTCAGGAATACGACCTGGGGAACATCGCCTGCAACCCTTGGCAGAAAGGCCTTGCCCGATCCCCGCTGCGCCAGATCGGTCAGCCGGTTGCGGCCTGCGCGGCGGTCGATGGCAACCGACGCGCGGCCGTGACTGCGTTCGGCGACAGGCAGCGAGAGGTCGGGGCAATGCAGCATCCGGCGGGCCATCCTTTCCCGAAGGATGCTGCGCGATGGCGGGGGACGGTTCACCGGTTCGCGCGGCAAACGCGATGCGGGCGCGGGCGGGCGACCCGCAAATGCCCATCTGTTGGGCAGATTGCCCGATCCGCAGGCAGGTAAAGATCGGCGCCGTCTTTACCTTGGCAACCGGCGGGCCTAAGCCGTCGGTCGCCGACCCCCGCCCGGAAGCCCACCCGATGCCGATTCTGCTTGTCGTCCTTCTGATCGCCGTGCTGGCCTTTGCCTGGGTGTCGCGGCGTGGCTCGACGCTGACCCGGTCCTGTCGCTGGCGGCAGGATCGGCGGGCGGGTGCGGATGTCTGGCGCTGTGCCGCCTGCGGTGCGCTGATGCACCGACCCGATGGACGCGCGCCGAATGACTGCCTGCGCGATCATCCTGAAAAAGCCGATTGACCATCGGGGCGCGGGCTTTCACCGTAGGCTGTGCATCCTCAGCCACGAAAGACCATGAAGCTTCAGGCCCCCGAACACCCCGCCCCCGCAGATGCCGCCGCGCGCAAGGCCATCGCCCCGGTGATCTGCTACCCCGTCGAAGGCCTTCCGCAGCCGGACCTTGCCGCCTATCGCGCCGCCCGTGACGGCTGGACCCGGACCGCCGAAATCCTTGTCCCTCCGCGCGAGGCGCGTTCCTTCGACGTGCCCGCCGGGCATTTCTTCCGCATCACCTCGGTCGAAGGGCCGCAGGTGGGCGACCTGAACCTTTGGAATGCGCATGATCTGGGCGAACGGTTCTTTTCCGGCAAGACCCGCGCCCTGCACGGCACCCACCTGTCGACGGGCGACAGGATGTGGTCCTGCCTGCCGCACATGCGCCCGATCGCCACGATCACCGACGACACGCTGGACTGGTACGCATTCGACGCCTTCGGGGGGTCGGTTCATGACGTGATCGGCACGCGCTGCGATCCCTACACGCACGCGCTTCTGTCCGAGGGCGGCCAGTATCATCATTGCTGCCATTCCAACCTGACGCGCGCGCTGTCCGCGCGGACGGGCCTTCCGCCGCATCAGGCCGAGGTGCATGTGCATGACGTTCTGAACGTCTTCATGTGCACCGGATTCACCCGCGACACCGGGCAGTATTTCATGAAGGCAAGCCCGGTGCGGCCCGGCGACCATCTGGAATTCTTCGCCGAGATCGACCTTCTGGGCGCCCTATCGGCCTGCCCGGGCGGGGATTGTTCGGCGGAACATTCCTCGGACACGGCGGCCTGCCATCCGCTTCTGGTCGAGGTCTTCGCGCCCAAGGAGCCGCCCGCCGGATGGGTGCCGCCCGGCGCGAATGCCTATGACCGGACGCATGGGATTTGACAGGTCAGGGGGGGGCGGCCTGCCCCCGCGGGATGCATCCGGCCCTGCCCCCGCGCTTGCGGGATCGGCGATCAGCAGTAACGTTCCACGGTCGAGGCCTGGTCGTCGCTGTAACGGTCGCCATAGGCCCATCCCGCGGGCAAAAGACGGTCAATCGCGGCGCGGTCCTCGTCGGTCAGGGTGATTTCGGCAGCCCCGGCCCAATCGGCAAGATGGGCCGCCGTCCGCGTCCCCGGAATCGGGATCAGGTGTTCGCCCTGGTCCAGCACCCAGGCCAGGGCCAATGCGGGCGGGGTCACGCCGCGATCGGCGGCATAGGCGCGAAAGCCTTCCAGGATCGCGCGGTTCAGCGGCCAGTTCTCGGGCAGGAAGCGCGGGATCTTCAGGCGGAATTCGCCGGGCGCCATCAGCGCCGGATCGGGCATCGTGACCCCGAGCGCCCCCCGCGCCAGCGGCGAAAAGGGCACGAAGGCCACGCCCAGTTCGGCGCAGGTGCGGATCATCCCCAGATCGGCCTGCCGCGACCACAGCGAATATTCGTTCTGCACCGCCGTGACAGGCGTCACCGCATGGGCGCGGCGCAGCGTGTAGGGCGCGATTTCCGAAAGCCCCCAGCCGCCGATCTTGCCCTCGTCGATCAGGCGGCCCATCGTCTCGGCCACCTCCTCGATCGGGCGGGTCTGTTCGTGACGGTGCAGGTAGAACAGCGCCACATGATCGACCCCCAGACGCCGCAGCGAGCCTTCCAGTTCCGCCCGCAGGTAGGCGGGCGCATTGTCGACGCCGCGGGGCGGGCCAGACACGATCCCGGCCTTGGTGGCGATCGACACCTGCGGGTGCCGCGTCCGCAGCCATTCGCCGATCACCGTTTCCGAAATGCCGTTGCCATAGATGTTGGCCGTATCCAGAAGGTCGATGCCGTGATCCACCGCCGCATCGAGGCAGGCAAGGCTTTCCGCCGTGGTCGTGGGGCCGAAGATGCCCCCGAAAGACAGGCAGCCCAGCCCGATGGCCGATACCGACGGGCCCGAGGCGCCCAGTTTCCGTTTCTTCATTCCGTCCTCATGTAGTGCAGGCCCGTAAAGCGCGACCGCATCGCGCGGGTGCGCGGCGCCACGCTTTCCGGGTCGTTCGACCGCAGGCCCTCGGCGATCAGCGCGGCAAGGGCGGGCGCGTCGGCGGGCGTCACGCCTCGGCGCACCAGTTCGGGCGTTCCGATCCGAAGGCCGTTCAGGTCGCCCTCCACCTCGGGCAGCGGCAGGCCGATGCCACAGGCCAGGAACCCCGCACGCCGCAGCCGTTTCGATGCCGCCTGACCGCCGCCAAAACCTGCGGCCTCGATGGCGAACTGGTGGCTGTCGGTCATGCCCCGATCTGCGGCAAAGACCGGCAAGCCCTGTTCGGCCAATGCCCCGGCCAACGCGCGCGCCAGATCGACCATCGCCCGTGCATAGGCCGCGCCATGCTCGCGCCAGTCCAGCAGCGTGATCGCCAGAGCCGCCGATTTCGCCGCGTCGAAATTCGCCGTCATGCCCGGAAAGGCGATGTGGTCCAGCCGTTCGGCGATTTCGGCATCGTTCGTCACGATCAGCCCGCCGGCAGGCCCGCCAAGGGACTTGTAGGTGCTCATCGTCATCAGGTGCGCGCCCTGTGCCAAGGGGTTGGCCCAGACGCCGCCCGCGATGATCCCGCATTGATGCGCCGCGTCGAACAGGACCTTCGCGCCGACCTCGTCGGCGATGGCCCGGATGTCCGGAACCGGATGGGGAAACAGGTTCAGGCTGCCGCCGATGGTAATGATCTTCGGTCGCACCCGGTGGGCAAGGTCGCGCAATCCGTCCAGATCGACGGAATAGCCATCGGCATCGACCGGCGCGGCATGGATGACAAGCCCGTAAAGCCCCGCGCATCCCGCCCGGTGATGGGTGACATGCCCGCCCACGGCCGGCGGCGGCGCGATGATCGCATCACCGGGCTTGGCCAGCGCCATGAAGCCGTAAAGATTGGCCAAAGCACCCGATCCGACCCGGATTTCGGCATGGCTGGCAGCAAAGGCCTCGGCCGCCAGTTCGGCGGCGATCACCTCGATTTCCTCGATCGCCTCAAGGCCCATTTCATACTTGTCGCCCGGATAACCCAGCGAGGGGCGCGAACCCAGACCCCGCGCCAGCGCCGCCTCGGCCGCAGGGTTCATTACATTGGCCGCGGGGTTCAGGTTGAAGCATTCGGCATCGTGGATTTCCAGATTGCGCCGGATCAGCGTGTCGATCCGGTTTGCGATCTTTGACGATGGCGCGGCGACGGCGGCGGCAATCTGCTGCACGCGGGTCTCGCATCGGGCGGGCACCCAGGGGCGGGGGGCAAGACGGGGCATGGCGCGACCTCAGGCGAAAGCCGCCGTCAGGGCAATATCGACCATGTCACCGAAAGACCGTTCGCGATCTTCGGCTGGCAGGGCTTCATGCGTCAGGATGTGATCCGAGATCGTCAGCACCGCCAAGGCGCGCCGTCCGTAGCGGCGGGCAAGCGTGTAAAGCTCGGCCGCTTCCATCTCGACCGCAAGAACGCCATGGCGCTGCATCTGGTCGGACAAGTCCTGCCGTTCGTCATAGAACGTGTCCGAGGAATAGATCGCCCCCGCATGGATGCCGATGCTGCGCCCCTGCCCGGCCTCCCACGCGGCCTTCAGCAGACCGAAATCCGCAGTGGGCGCAAAGTTCAGTTCGCGAAAGATCGTGCGCGAAGGGCTTCCCGCCGTGCAGCAGGCCTGCGCCAGAACCACGTCGCGGACCTTCACATGCGGCTGAAGCGCCCCTGCCGACCCGATCCGGATCAGCGTCTGCGCGCCATAATCCCGGATCAGTTCGTTCACATAGATCGACAGCGAGGGCATGCCCATGCCGGTGCCGTGGATCGTCACGCGATGCCCGTTCCAGGTGCCCGTATAGGCCAGCATGCCCCGCACCTCGTTCACGCAGACTGCGTCCTTCAGGAAGGTCTGCGCCGCCCATCGGGCCCGGTAGGGATCGCCCGGCAGAAGAACGGTTTCGGCAATCTCGCCAGGTTTCGCACCGATGTGAAAGGTCATGGGGGCCTCCGCGTTTTCTTGCAGAAGCCTAGTCGGCGGCGCGACGCTGCGAAAGGGTCAAACCGCGGCGCGCGCGGCAAGGGCGTCGGCGTTCGGGCAGAAGCCGCGCGCCTCTTCCGGCCCGCCCTCGGCGCCCGACAGGAACGCCCGGCACGGCCCGAGGCTGCCGCAACCCGCGCAGGCCCGCATCATCGCCGCATAGTCCGCCGCCGATGCCTGCAGATCGGCATGGGACAGACCGAAGACCGCTGCCATCCGGTCCATGCGGTCGGGGATTTCTTGCGGAACCGTGACGAAGAATTCCAGTTGCGCCCGCGTCATCCCCAGATCGGCCAGATCGGCCTCGGACAGCGCGCGCACCTCGCCAAGCTGGCGCCGACGGGCGGAAAGGGCGGAAAGGAAATCGAACATGGGGGTCCTCCTCGGATGCGTTCCCCCTTCGCCTATTCCCGGGCACGGGCCATCGACTTGATCGGGATCAAGACAGGGTGACGGCCCCACGCGAAGTGGCCGAATTCTTCGTCAGAATTCGTCATCGCGACGAAAATCCGTCATCCCGCCAGATATCGCAGACCCTGCGTCACATCGGTTCGCACCGCCAGCCGCAATCCCGGCTCGTCCCCGGCGCGCAGCGCGGCAAGGATCAGGCGGTGATGCTGGGGCGGTTCGTTGCGGCGAAGCCGGGAATAGAGCGCCCGCATCGTCGGCCCCAGTTGCAGCCAGACGGTTTCCAGGATGGCCAGCATCGCCGGTGCCTGGGCGCGCAGATAAAGCGTGCGGTGAAACTCCAGGTTCGTCCGCACATAGGCGACCGCATCCTGCTTTGCCACGGCCTCGGCGTTCAGGGCATTGATCGCGGCCAGTCGGTCGATCAGCGCGAAATGGGCCCGCGGCAGGGCACGGGCGGCCAGTTCCGGCTCCAGCAGCGCGCGAATCGCCGCCAGTTCCTCGATCCGTTCGGGTGACAGTTCCGGCGTGGTGACCCGGCCCGAGGCCGACAGGGTCAGCGCGCCCTCGGCAACCAGGCGGCGCACCGCCTCGCGCGCGGGGGTCATCGACACGCCGAAAGTCTTGCCGATGCCACGCAGCGTCAGCGCCTGCCCGGGGGCAAGTTCGCCATGCATGACCTGCGTGCGCAGGCTGCGGTAGACGCGTTCATGCGCGGAGGCATTGGCATCAGGGGTGCGTGCAGGTTTCAGCATGACAGCCCGCACCTGATCATTGCGACCGGGGCCGGGTCAATCCCCGACCGGTCAGGAACCGAACCGGAAGGCATGCAGTTCGGTCCCCCGCGTCTTCAGCCAGCGGCGCGGCGTCTGGTAGCCGGGATAAAGCCGGGCCACCACCGCCCAGAAGGCAGGAGAATGGTTCATCTCGGCCAGATGGGCGACTTCATGGGCGGCGACGTAATCCAGCACCGGCAAGGGCGCCATGATCAGGCGCCAGTTGTACATCAATCCGCCCTCGGCAGTGCAGGACCCCCAGCGCGAACGGGTGTCGCGCAGCGTGATCGACCGATACCCCAGGCCCAGCACCGCGGCATGCCGGTCCGTGGCTTCGGCCAACCTGTCGCGGGCGCGCACCTTCAGAAAGGCGGCAAGCCGCGCGGGCACCTGATCGGCATGCCCCGGCACGGCCAGCGATTCGCCCTCGAGCCGCACCGACCGCCCCTCTCCGGGCATGATCAGCCGCGGCACACCTTCGACCGGAAGCCAGGCCCCCGGCGCGACGGGCGGAACATCGGGCAGGGACTTAAGCGCGCGGCGGATCCAGTCCTCCTGCGACAAGGCGAACTGAAACGCCTCACGCTCCGAGGCGCGGGCCGGCATCGACAACGTCACACGGCCGTCAAGCCGCGACACACGCAGCGAAAACCGCCGCGCACGGGGCGAACGGCGCAGGGTGATCTCGACAGGCGGGCTTCCGGGAATGACGGGCATGGACGGTTCTTGATTTGCGGGGCCAGAATAGCCACCTTGCGCTTCGCCACAATGGGTGCGAAAGGCTTTGACAGCCGAAACGGCTTGTGGCAAGCGACCACGACTCAAGACATCCGATCAGCCAAGGGGAAGACCATGCCCAAGGAAGAATGGGGCACCAAGCGCGTTTGCCCGACCACCGGAAAGCGGTTCTACGACCTGAACCGGACCCCGATCGTCAGCCCCTACACGGGCGAGATCGTGGATATCGAAAGCGCCCGCCGGAAACTGGCCGCCTCGGTCGTAAGCCGCGCCGCCAGCGTCAAGGACGACGACGTGCTGGTCGACGATCTGGATACCGATGACGATCTGCTCGAGGCCGACGTCGCCGACGATTCGGATATCGATGACGATCTGCTGGAAGACGATGCCGACGACAACGTCTCGCTGGACGATCTGGCCGATGTCGCGGGCGACGAGGAAGACGTCTGATCTTTTCGGAGGGGGCCGCAACTTTCCGCTTGCAGCCCCCTGCCACCTACCCTAAATAGCCTTCGCGCACCGGGAACGGCGCGCTTCTCCGGTGGGGTCATAGCTCAGTTGGGAGAGCGCTTGAATGGCATTCAAGAGGTCGGCGGTTCGATCCCGCCTGGCTCCACCAAATTCCACCACGAAAGGCCGCCCCTCGGGGCGGCCTTCGTCATTTCCGACCGCGAAGGCGTTTCCGGAACAAGGGGGCACTGCCCCCTCGCCGCCTGAGGCGGCTCACCCCCGGGATATTTGCGCCAAAGTGAAGCAAGTTTGGCTCAAATTGTCTTTCAACCTGGCGAAAATACCCTCGGGGGGTGAATTTGGCGCAGCCAAAGAGGGGGGCAGACAGCCCCCCTTTCCCATCCGCCGGAACGCATCAGGGGATCACCTCGAACCGGTCCACGTCGACCATGCCGTGATCAGTGATCTTCAGATGGGGAATCACCGGTAGCGCAAGGAAGGCCAGTTGCAGGAAGGGTTCCTCCAGGGTCACACCGAGCGACCGCGCGGCGGCCCGAAGGGCGGTCAGGTCGTCGCGTACGGCTTCGAAGGGCTTCAGGCTCATCAGGCCGGCGACCGGCAGGGCGAGTTCTGCCAGGACCTTTCCACCCTCCACCACGACGAAGCCACCCTCGATCTGGCCCAGGCGGTTTGCCGCAAGCGCCATGTCGGCATAATCCGCGCCGACCACCGCGATATTGTGGTGATCATGGCAGACGGTCGAGCCGATCGCCCCCCGTTTCAGACCGAATCCCCGCACGAACCCCGTGGCGCGGTTGCCGTTCCGGCCATGCCGTTCGATCACCGCGATGCGGATCAGGTCACGCAGGGTATCGGGCTTCTTGTCGCCATCTGCGGGGGGGATGTTCTCGGTCAGATATTCGGTGATGATCTTGCCTGGCAGGATGCCGATCACCGGGGTTTCGGCACGGTTGCCGCCGCAGCGGAAGTGATGCGGCTCGACCGGCGGTGCCTTGACCGAATGGCGCGCCACAGGCTCCACCATGCTGCGGGCCGCGAAGGCGGTGTCATCCGCGACCACCCCGCCCGCCACGACCATCGCGGCATGGCAGCTTTCCAGCGCGTCGATCACAACGATATCGGCGCGCTTTCCCGGCGCGATCAGGCCGCGATCCTTCAGCCCGAAGGCTTCTGCCGCGGAAAGCGACGCGGCGCGGTAAACCGCCAGTGGCGGGCAGCCCAGGGCGATCAGGCTGCGGATCATGTAATCCAGATGTCCATGTTCGGCGATGTCGAGAGGGTTCCTGTCATCGGTACACAGGCACAGGAACGGCGCGTGGCGTTCCGTCAGGATCGGGGCCAGCGCGTGCATGTCCTTCGACACAGACCCTTCACGGATCAGCACGCGCATCCCCTTGCGCAGCTTTTCCAGCGCCTCTTCGGCTGTCGTGGCCTCGTGTTCGGTGCGGATCCCGGCGGTGATGTATCCGTTCAGGTCCGCCCCGCGCAACAGCGGCGCGTGGCCGTCGATGTGACGGCCCTGCCAGGCCTGAAGCTTCGCCATCGCGCCCGCGTCCTGCATCAGAACGCCGGGGAAGTTCATGAACTCGGCAAGACCGATCACGCGGGGATGATCCATGAGGGGGATCAGGTCCGCCGCCTCCAGCCGCGCGCCGGCGGTTTCCATATGCGTTGAGGGCACACAGGACGACAGCTGTACGCGGATGTCCATCACCGTGTGGCAAGACGCGTCGAGGAAATAGCGGATGCCATCCAGACCCGCGACATTGGCGATCTCGTGCGGGTCGCAGATCGCGGTCGTCACGCCCCGCGGGCAGACGCAACGATCGAATTCGTAAGGTGTGACCAGGCTTGATTCGATATGCAGGTGCGTGTCGATGAAGCCCGACACAAGCACCTTGCCCGAAACATCGATTTCCCGCCTGCCGTCATAGCGGCCGAAGGTGCCGACGATGGTGTCACCGCAGATCGCCACATCCGTTTCCACCAGTTCCCCAGTGATGAGGTCGAACATCCGACCGCCCTTAAGGACCAGATCGGCTGGCTCGGCGCCCCGGCCCTGGGCGATGCGGGCCCCCAGAGGGGCGTTCGGCGTGATCATCGGCATGCGGACACCTCTTTCTTGCCGTGCAAGCCTGTCGCGCGGCGCGGGCGGCGTCCAGCCCCTTTCGGCTTGAACTCGGGGGGCGGGGGTGGTTCACCTTTTGACGAACAGGAAAGGAACGCCCATGCGCCCCTTGCGCGGCATCGGCCTGAAGCTGGCCTCGGTTCTGGTGTTCATCGTGATGGCCGCGATGATCAAGGCCACCTCTGCCCATGTGCCCGCAGGACAGGCGGTCTTTTTCCGGTCGCTGTTCGCCATTCCGGTGATCGTCACCTGGCTTGCGCTCCGGCGTGAACTGCGCACGGGGCTGAGGACGGCCAATCCGATGGGGCATGTCTGGCGCGGGCTGGCGGGAACGCTGGCGATGGGGCTGGGGTTTGCCGGGCTCGGCTATCTGCCGCTGCCGGAGGTGACGGCGATCGGCTATGCCGCGCCGCTTCTGACGGTGATCTTCGCCGCCATGTTCCTGGGCGAGGAGGTCCGCTTGTTCCGCATCCTGTCGGTTGCCCTTGGCCTGACCGGCGTTCTGATCATCGTCTCGCCCCGGCTGACCGTTCTGGGCGGCGACAACGCCAGCCACCGCGAGGCCTTCGGGGCGATGCTGGTTCTGGGGGGGGCGGTCTTTGCGGCGCTGGCGCAGGTCTTCGTGCGCAAGCTCGTGCAGGTCGAAAAGACCGCGGCGATCGTCTTCTACTTCTCGCTCACCGCCACCGTGCTGTCGCTCGTCACCCTGCCCTATGGCTGGGTGGTGCCGACCCCGCGCGAGGCGGCGATTCTTGTCGCGGCGGGGTTGATGGGGGGGGTGGGGCAGATCCTGCTGACATCAAGCTACCGCGAGGCGGATGCCTCGCTGATCGCGCCCTTCGATTATGCCTCGATGATCTTTGCCCTGCTGATCGGATACTTCGTCTTTGCCGAGGTTCCGACCCTGACGATGCTGGGCGGGGCCGCGCTTGTGGTGGGGGCGGGAATTCTGATCATCTGGCGCGAACGCCAACTTGGCCTCGAACGCGCGCGCCAGCGCAAGGCGATGACGCCCTGAACCAGGCGGTCAGCCCGGCTGGCGCAACCGGACATCCGCCAGGCGCGACCCGTGCATCACCCGGCGCACATTCGGCATGTCGTTGCCGTCGATCCAGGCCCGCGCGGCCTCTGGCGTCTTGCCGTGATGGGCCCACCGCGCCATCAGGCGCCGGTCGAGTTCGGCCTCGGGGACGTCGATGAAGGCGGTCAGGTCGAAGTGCCTTGCAAGGCCTTTCCAGGGCGCCTCGTCCAGCAGCAGGTAATTGCCCTCGACGATCAGGATCCGGTCTTCGGGGCCGACGATATCCGCCCCGGCCCGGCTGATTTCCAGATCGCGGTCGAAGATCGGGATCGCCACCTCGGCCTCGGTGGCAAGCCGGCCCAGAAGATGGGCAAAGCCCGCCACGTCGAACGTCTCGGGCGCACCCTTGCGGTCGCGCAGCCCGCGCGCGATCAGCACCCGGTCATCATAGTGGAAACCATCCATCGGAACGACGCGCGCACCGGCGCCAAGCCGCGCGGCCAGATCGGCGGCCAGCGTGGATTTCCCCGCGCCGGGCGGCCCGGCAAGGGCGGCGATGAACCGCCCCTGCCCTTTCTCTGCGGCACGGGCGCGAACAAGATCGGCCAGCGCCTGCGGGGTCATGCGGCCTCTTCCACGCCGTCGGGCAGCTTTGCCCCGGTCATGAAGGCCACCGCGTCTGACATGGTGTGATCCTTCGGGTCGATCACGCAGAGCCTGCGCCCGAGACGATGGATATGGATGCGATCCGCCACCTCGAAGACATGCGGCATGTTGTGGCTGATCAGGATGATCGGGATGCCCCGTGCGCGCACGTCGCGGATCAGTTCCAGAACCCGGCGGCTTTCCTTCACGCCCAGCGCGGCGGTCGGTTCGTCAAGGATCACGACCTTCGATCCGAAGGCCGCCGCCCGCGCCACGGCCACGCCCTGACGCTGCCCTCCCGACAGGGTTTCCACGGCCTGGTTGATGTTCTGGATCGTCATCAGGCCAAGCTCGTTCAGCTTCTCGCGGGCGAAGCGTTCCATCGCCGGACGGTCGAGCTGGCGGAACAGACGGCCCATCACGCCGGGTTTGCGCAGCTCGCGCCCCATGAACATGTTGTCCGCGATCGACAGCGCGGGCGACATGGCAAGCGTCTGATACACCGTCTCGATCCCCGCGCCCCGCGCATCCAGCGGAGAGCCGAACGCAACCTGCCGCCCCTCCAGCCAGATCTCGCCCTCGTCGGGCACGACAGCACCCGACAGCGCCTTGATGAGAGAGGACTTCCCCGCGCCGTTGTCGCCGATCACCGCCAGAATCTCGCCCGGCAGCAGGTCAAAGTCGCAGCGATCCAGCGCGGTGACCTTGCCATAGCGCTTGACGAGGCCGCGGGCTTTCAGAATGGGTTCCATCACGCAGCCACCTTTCTGATCCACTGGTCAACGGCGACCGCGAAGATGATCAGCACGCCGATGAGGAAGAAGGTCCATTGCGGGTCGGTGCCGACAAGGCGCAGACCCATTTCAAAGACGCCGACGATCAGCGCGCCGAAGAACATCCCGACGATGGACCCGCGCCCCCCGAACAGCGAGATGCCCCCGATCACCACGGCGGTGATCGACTGGATGTTGCCCAGCTGGCCGGTCGAGGCCGTGGGCGACACCGAACCGAACCGCCCGATCATCACCCAGCCCGCGATGGCGCAGAACAGCCCCGCCAGCGCATAGACCTGGATCAGAACACGCTTTGTCTGTACGCCGGCCAGTTCGGCCGCGTCGGGATCGTCCCCGACGGCATAAACGTGCCGGCCCCAGGCGGTGGACCGCAGGACATAGGCCATGATCGCCACCAGCGCGATCATCAGGAACACGGCATAAAGCACCTTGACGCCGCCGGCTTCGATCGAGCCACCCCAGAATTGCAGCGCGGGCGCCTGCTCGCCGATGTCCGAGGACCGGATGGTTTCGTTCCGCGAATAGATGAAGTTCGAAGCCAGCAGGATCTGCCAGGTGCCAAGGGTCACGATGAAGGGCGGCAGTTTCAGCCGCGAGATCAGAAAGCCGTTCACCGCCCCCATCGCGGTGCCAAGGCACAGCCCTAGGGCGATGGAAACTTCGGCCGGAAGGCCATAGCGAAAGGTCATCTGCCCCATCAGGACCGACGAAAAGACGGCAATGGCGCCGACCGAAAGGTCGATGCCTGCCGTCAGGATCACGATGGTCTGTGCACAGCCGAGGATCCCCACGATGGCGATCTGCTGCAGGATGGTCGAAAGCGTGGTGGCCTTGAAGAAGTTGTCGGACAGCAGGCCAAAGACAATGAGCGACACCACAAGCACGATCATCGGCACCGCGGACGGCGTCTGATGCAGCCAGTGCTGTATCTTCTTCAGCGTGTTCGTATCCTCGTGGAATTCGGCCACCCTGGAAGACGCGCCCTTCAGGCCTGCCTCGTAGCTGGTGGCGGCTTTGGCTTCGTCAGCCATGTCTACCCCTCCTCCAGGGCACCGCGGTGCCCGGTTGTGATGCCTGGCTGGTCGCCGGGCAGGCGTCCGGTATGACAAGGGCGGCGCGAAAGGCCGCCCTTGGCGTTCAGCTTAAATCAGTTCGGGTTTCGATCAACCGTGCGGGGCATCAGCCCCAGCACAGCTCCAGCCCCTTGGCGCTGTCGATCGATTCCACGCCCTCGACCGGCTGGTCGGTGATCAGGGCGACGCCCGTGTCGAAGAAGTCCTTGCCTTCGGTCGGGGCGGGCTTCGTGCCGTCGGCGGCGAACTTGGCAATCGCCTCGATCCCGAGCGAGGCCATCAGCAGCGGATACTGCTGCGAGGTGGCGCCGATCACGCCGTCCTTCACGTCCTGCACGCCGGGGCAGCCGCCATCGACCGAAACGATCAGCGCGGTCTTGCCCGCGGCCTTCAGCGCCTCGAAGGCACCGGCGGCAGAGGGTTCGTTGATCGTGTAGACGACGTTGATATCGGGGTCCTTGGCCAGAAGCGCTTCCATCGCCTTCAGGCCGCCTTCCTCGTTGCCTGCGGTAACCTCGTTGCCGACGATGCGCGGGTCTTCCTCGTCACCCCATTTGTTGGGGTCCTTGGTGTCGATCCCGAAGCCGGTCAGGAAGCCCTGGTCGCGCAGCACGTCGACCGAGGGCTGCGAGATGGCGAGGTCAAGCATGGCGATCTTGGCGTTGGCCGCATCCGCGCCCATCTTGGCCGCGGCCCACTGGCCGATCAGAAGCCCGGCCTTGAAGTTGTCGGTGGCGAAGGTGGCGTCGGCCGCGTCGATCGGCTCCAGCGGGGTGTCGAGCGCGATCACCAGGATGCCCGCGTCACGGGCGGCCTTGACGGAATCGGTGATCGCCTTGGTGTCGGACGCGGTCAGAAGGATGCCCTTTGCGCCATCCGCGATGCAGGCCTCGATCGCCGCAACCTGGCTTTCATGGTCGCCGTCGATCTTGCCGGCGTAGGATTTCAGCGTGACGCCAAGCTCGGCAGCCTTGGCCTCGGCGCCTTCCTTCATCTTCACGAAGAAGGGGTTGGTGTCCGTCTTGGTGATCAGGCAGGCCGAAACCTCGGCCATCGCCGGGGCGGCCGTCATCATCGCCATGACGGCGGCGCCCGCCAGTGCTTTCGTCTTGAAGCTCATTTTCCGTTCCTCCCGAGAACTCCGGGGCCAATCCCCGGCTTTGCTGAATACTGGTTCTGCCAGCAGCAAGGGCCGCTGCAACGGCTTCAAAAGAACCTGATTCCGGGGTGGGCGTCAAGATAAATAAATCAGAGTGAATTATTATTGACAGCCCCCGCCGCTTTCCCCCACTCTGGCCGGACAAAGGAAACGAATCCGCGCCCGGCCCTGTATCCCGCAGCCAGTCAGGGGCGCGAAGGATGGGGATGTCGGCGATGCTGATCGGTCTGCCTGCGATACTGGGTCCGGACCTTCTGTTCACCCTGCGGGCCATGGGCCACGGCGAGGAAATCGCGATCGTTGACGGTAACTATCCGGCGCAGGACCATGCCCGCCGCCTGATCCGCGCCGATGGCCACGACCTGATCGCCGTCATCGGCGCGATCCTTGCGGTGCTGCCGCTGGACGACCGAGCCGAAGGGGCCATCTTCCGCGCGTCCGAAGGCAATGATCCGACCCGCGCGGGCGACATTCACCGCCGCATCGACGCCGCCTGCGCCCGGCTGGCGCCCGGACATGCCGTCCGGCCGCTGGATGGCGGGGCACTTTATCCCCGTATCCGGGCCGCTCATGCGGTTGTTGCGACAAGCGAGCCTGCGCTTTATGCCAATGTGATCCTGCGCAAAGGGGTCATCGCCCCCGCCTGCGTGACCTGATCCCGGGATGATGCCGTGAAGCCCGACGCCCAGCCCCTTGTCCCAGACCGCGCCGCCGACCCGGCGGGCCATCGCGGCACGAACCAGCAGGGGATGCGGGCACATAACGAAAGGCTTGTCCTGTCGCTGGTGCGCGCGCATGGCGCGCTTGCGAAATCCGACATCGCCCGCATCAGCGGGCTTTCGGCGCAGACGGTCTCGGTCATCATGCGGGCCCTGGAACAGGACGGGCTTCTGCTGCGCGGCGATCCCGTTCGGGGCAAGATCGGCCAGCCTTCCGTGCCGATGTCGCTGGCGCCGGACGGGGCGTTCTTTCTGGGCCTGAAGGTGGGGCGGCGATCGACCGACCTGATCCTGATGGATTTCCTGGGGCGGGTCACGGCCTCGCGCCGCCAAACCTACCCCTATCCCACGCCCGACCCCGTCGTTGCCTTCGTTGCCGAGGCGCTGCCCGCCCTTGTCGCGACCCTGCCCGAGGCCGCGCGGACCCGGATCGGCGGCCTTGGCATCGCGATGCCTTTCCAGATGTGGAACTGGGCGCAATTCGTCGGCGCCCCGCAGGCCGAGATGGACGCCTGGCGCGACCGCGACCTTCAGGCGGAAATCGCCGCACTGGCCGACATGCCCGTCTATGTCCAGAACGACGCCACCGCCGCCTGTGGCGCGGAACTGGTGCTGGGAACGGGCGAACGGGCGCAGGATTTCCTGTATTTCTACCTCGCGCATTTCATCGGCGGGGGGCTTGTCCTGAACGGGCAGCTTTACACCGGACGCACGGGCAACGGCGCGGCGATCGGTTCCATGCCGGTGCCGGGGCCGGATGGCGCCGAGCGCCAGTTGATCAGCGTGGCCTCGCTCGCGACGCTGGAACGCTATGTGGCCGAAGCCGGAAGCGACAGCCGGATGATGTGGGAGCGCCCCGACGGCTGGGACATTCCCGTGCCGGTGCTGGACCGATGGACGGACGAGGCCGCGCGCGGGATCGCCCACGCGATCCTGTCCGCCTCGGCCGTCATCGAGCTTGAGGCGGTGCTGATCGACGGCTGGATGCCGCCTGCCCTGCGCGCCGACCTCGTGACGCGCACGGCGGCCCAACTGGCCGCGCTTGACCTTGCGGGGATCGACGCGCCCGTGATCCGCGAGGGCACGGTCGGGCACGAGGCGCGCACTCTCGGCGCGGCCTCGATCCCGCTGTCGCAGCGCTACCTGATCGATCCGAACGCCCTGCTGATGCACGCCTGAGCCGTTGCGGCACTGCGGCAACCGTGGCGAAAACTGCGTATTCCGGCAGATTTAGCGCTATCGCCGATTGCAGTTCGCTTGACTGGCCAAGGCACTTGACCCAGTAAGGTTGCACCCCATATCGGGCAGAAATCACCGCGACCGACACGATATCAAGACCAGAAGGGAACCACCCCCCGCATGTCTCTCGCCCTGATCGCTGCGCTGCCGTTCCTTGGCGCGCTTCTTCCCGGACTCATGATCCGCGCAGGGCGCAACGCCTGCGCCATGACCACCGGCTTCGTCACCGCGCTGGCGCTTCTGATGCTGGGGCTGCATGCGCCCGCGGTCCTTCGGGGCGAGGTCATCCAGACCCGCATCGAATGGCTGCCCGGCCTTGGCCTGAACGCGAATTTCTTTCTTGACGGACTGGGCCTGCTGTTTGCCGGGCTGATCCTCGGGATCGGCCTTCTGATCATCCTGTACGCCCGGTTCTACCTGTCGAAATCCGATCCGATGGGGCAGTTCTATACCTACCTCATGCTGTTCCAGGGCGCGATGGTCGGGATCGTGCTGTCTGACAACATCCTGCTTTTGCTGGTGTTCTGGGAACTTACCTCGCTGTCGTCCTTCCTGCTGATCGGCTACTGGAAGCACCTTCCCGAAGGCCGCCAGGGCGCGCGGATGGCGCTGACGGTGACGGGTGCGGGCGGGCTTGCCATGATCGCGGGCATGCTGATCCTGGGCAACATCGCGGGCAGCTATGACCTGACGGTGATCCTTCAGAACAAGGAGGCGATCCAGGCCAGCGAATGGTATCTGCCGGCGCTGATCCTGATCCTTCTCGGCGCCTTCACGAAATCGGCGCAGTTCCCCTTCCACTTCTGGCTGCCGCACGCGATGGCGGCGCCGACGCCCGTCTCGGCCTATCTGCATTCCGCGACGATGGTGAAGGCGGGGCTGTTCCTGATGGCGCGGATGTGGCCGGTTCTGGCGGGCACGCCCGAATGGTTCTACATCGTCGCGACGACGGGGCTTGTGACGATGGTGCTTGCCGCCAAGATCGCGCTGTTCAAGGATGACCTGAAGGCGCTGCTGGCCTTTTCGACCGTCAGCCACCTTGGCCTGATCACCATGCTTCTGGGCTTTGGCACCAAGGCGGCGGCGACGGTGGCGATGTTCCACATCATCAACCATGCGACGTTCAAGGCCGCGCTCTTCATGTCGGCGGGCATCGTCGACCACGAGGCGCACACCCGCGACATCAAGCGGTTGGGCGGCCTGCGCCACCTGATGCCCGTGACCTTCGCGATCGCGCTGATCGCAAGCCTTTCGATGGCGGGCATCCCGCCGCTGAACGGGTTCCTTTCCAAGGAAATGATGCTGGAGGAGACCGCCCACACCGTCTGGGCCGGGTCGCACTGGCTGATGCCGGTGCTGGCGACGCTGGGGGCACTTTTCTCGGTCGCCTATTCCTTCCGCTTCCTGGCCCATACCTTCCTGGGGCCGGTGCGCGATGACTATCCGCACAAGCCGCACGATCCGGGCTTCGGCATGTGGGCGGCCCCGGCCCTGCTGGCCGCGCTGGTCGTGATCATCGGGCTTGTGCCGATGACGGCGGCGGGCTGGCTGGTGGATGCCGCCGCCGGGGCCGTCACGGGCGAACCCGTCGCGGCCAAGATCAAGCACTGGCACGGCCTTGGATCGCCCGCCCTGTGGATGTCGGTGCTGGCCGTGGGCGGCGGCCTGATGCTGCTGGCAAGCCACGCGCGGCTTGACGCGATCTGGAACGCCACCCCCCGCCCCGAGGCGAAGCGCATCTTCGACGGCATCGTCGAACCCCTGGCGGCGCTTGCCCGCCGGGTGACGGCGATCAGCCATGACGGGTCGCTGACGCGGTATCTGGCGATCGCCACGGTGACGATCACCGCGCTTGGGTATTATGCCTGGGCGACCGCCGACCACGGCACGGGAACGCGGGCGCTGACCCCGATCCAGACGGTTCCGGCGATCGGCTGGTTCCTGCTGGTCGTCTCGTCGCTGGCGCTGGTGGCCTTCCACCGCAACCGTCTGCTGACGCTGGTCCTTGTCGGCGTGATCGGCCTGATGGTGTCCGTGGGCTTTGCCTACATGTCGGCCCCCGACCTTGCGCTGACGCAGATCAGCGTCGAGGTGGCCACCGTGATCCTGCTGCTGCTGGCGCTGAACTTCCTGCCCAAGACGACGCCCGTCGAAAGCTCGGGCGGGCGGAAACTGCGCGACGGCTTGATTGCGGCCTTCGGCGGCACCGGGGTGGGTGTGCTGATCTATGCGCTGATGACGCGCGACTTCGCCTTCCCCTCGATCGCCGAATACCACCTGGCCAATTCCTACAAGGAAGGCGGCGGCACCAATGTGGTCAACGTGATCCTCGTGGACTTCCGCGGCTATGATACCTTCGGCGAGATCACCGTGCTGGGGATCGGCGCCATCGTGATCTATGCGCTGACCGAGGCGCTGTTGCGCGGCGGGCCGGCCAACGACCGCCTGCTGGCCTGGTCGCCCGACCAGCGCCGCGCGGGCGACCGCCACCCGCTGATGCTGGTGGTGGCGACACGGCTGATGCTGCCGGTCGCGCTGATCGTGGGTGTCTACATCTTCCTGCGGGGCCACAACATGCCCGGCGGCGGCTTCATCGCGGGTCTGGTGGTCGCGATCGCGCTGGTCATGCAATACATGGCATCGGGCTTTGCCTGGACGCAGGCACGCCAGAAGATCGACTATCACGCGCTGATCGGCGCAGGGGTCCTGATCGCAGCCGCGACCGGCATCGGCGCCTGGTTCAACGGCGTTCCCTTCCTGACCTCGGACTTCGGCTATGTGAACATCTGGCCGCTTGAGGAATTCGAACTGGCCACCGCCGCGCTGTTCGACCTTGGCGTGTTCCTGACCGTTCTGGGGGCCGTGATGCTGGCACTGGCCTCGCTCAGCCGGATCGCCATCCGCGCGGGCGAGACGATCAACGTCGATGCCTTCGATATCCACCCCGAGAACGACGGCCCCCGCACCGAACCCGCAACCACGACGACGGAGGCCCGCTGATGGAACTTCTCGTAGCCTCGGCCATCGGCGTGATGACGGCGGTCGGCATCTACCTGATCCTGCGCCAGCGCACCTTCCCGGTGATCGTGGGCCTGGCCATGTTGTCCTATGCGGTCAACGTGTTCATCTTCGCCAGCGGGCGGATCAAGATCGGCTTCCCGCCGATCCTGAACAAGTATGCCGAAACCTCCTACACCGATCCGCTGACGCAGGCGCTGGTGCTGACGGCGATCGTGATCAGCTTCGGTATGACGGCCGTGATCGTGATGATGGCGCTCGGGTCGTTCCTTGAAACCGGGGATGACCGGATCGACATGACCGACAAGACCGACGGAGAAGACGCATGATGTCGCACTGGATCATCGCGCCCGTCGTGCTGCCGGCGGTCATGGGGGCGTTCATCGTGCTGACGATGCGGCACGACCTGTTGCTGCAACGCGTGTTTTCCATCGCGGCGACGGGCGCGCTTGCCGTCATATCGCTGGCCCTGCTGTGGGCCGCCAGCGTGAACCCGCCCGAGGTCTACCGGCTGGGCAACTGGCCCGCACCTTTCGGCATCGTCCTGATGCTCGACAGGCTGTCGGCCGTGATGGTGGCGCTGACCGCCTTCCTGGCGCTGGCCGTCCAGATCTATTCCGCTTCCACCGGATGGGATACGCGGGGGCGGCATTTCCATGCGCTCTGGCAATTCCAGCTGATGGGGGTCTGCGGGGCCTTCCTGACGGCGGACGCCTTCAACCTGTTCGTCTTCTTCGAAGTGCTGCTGATCGCATCCTATGGCCTGATGATCCATTCGGGCGGGCGCGACAGGCTGCGCGCGGGCGTGCAGTATGTGGCCTACAACCTTGTCGGTTCGACCCTGTTCCTGTTCGCCCTGGCGACGATCTATTCGATCACCGGCACTCTGAACATGGCCGACATCGCGGGCAAGGTCGCGGCCCTGCCCGAACAGGACTGGGCGATGATCCGGGTCGGCGCGATCCTTCTGATCCTTGTCTTCGCGATCAAGGGCGCGCTGGTGCCGATGCAGTTCTGGCTGCCGGCGACCTATGCCAACGCCCCCGGCCCCGTGGCCGCGCTGTTTGCGGTGATGACCAAGGTCGGCGCCTATGCCATGATCCGCACCGGAACGCTGATGTTTCCGCCCGCGACTCCGGCCACCGGCACCTTCCTGTCGGATCTGATCCTGATCGCCGCGCTTCTGACGCTGGCCGTGGGCGCGATCGGCGTCCTGGGGGCGCGGTCGCTGGGGTGGCTGGTGGCCTTCGCCGCCATCGCCTCGATGGGGACGCTGTTCGTCGCCATCTCGCAGTTCACGCCCGAGGCGACGGCCGCGGCGCTTTACTACACGCTGCATTCGACCCTGGCGGCGGCGATCCTGTTCCTTGTGGCCGATCTGGTCGCGGACCGCCGCGCGCACCTGCGCCTGACCGAGGCGCTGCCCCCGATCGCGCGCAGCGGGCTCATCGCGGCCCTGTTCTTTGCCGGGGCGATCGCGATGGCCGGGATGCCGCCGCTGTCGGGCTTCCTGGGCAAGCTGATGATCCTCGATGCGACGCGCGGCGATAGCATGGCCCTGATCTGGAGCGTGATCCTTGCAACCTCGCTGATCACCATCGTCGGCCTGTCTCGCGCAGGGTCCGTGCTGTTCTGGAAGGCGCACGCCAGCACGCCCGAAGAGCCAGCCGAAACAAAGGACGAACCGCTGTCCTTCGCGGCCGTCTTCCTGCTGATCGCCGGTCTGGTCGCGCTGACCGTGTTCGCCGGTCCGGTCATGGGCTGGATGGAGGCGACAGCCGCGAACCTGCATGATCCGTCGTCCTATATCGGCGCCAACGCCCTTGTGGAGGTGGGGAAATGACCATGTTCCTGCGCAGGCTGTTCCCCCACCCCTACCTGACCTTGCTGCTGTTCGTCGTCTGGATGCTGCTGGTCAACCAGTTCAAGATCGGATCGCTTTTGATGGCCCTGATCCTGGCCATCGCGATCCCGCTTCTGACGGCACCCTACTGGCCCGACCGGCCCCGTCTGCGGTCGCTTCCGGCGATCGTCGGATATGTGCTGATCGTGCTCTACGACATCGTGAAGTCCAACTTCATCGTCGCCGGGATCGTGCTGTTCAAGAAGAACGAAGACCTGCGCCCGGCCTGGTTCACCGTCCCGCTTGACCTGAAGACGCCCGAGGCGATCACCGTGCTGGCCGGAACCATCACGCTGACGCCGGGGACGTTGACGGCGGACATGTCGGGTGACGGGCATGTGCTGCTGATCCACTGCCTGCACGCCCCCGACCCGGACAGCGTGCGGGACGAGATCAAATCGCGCTACGAGGCCCGCCTGAAAAGGATTTTCGAATGACAGACCTTGGCTTGCTCGACTGGGCGCTGACCTTCGCCTTCGCCTGCTTCGGCGTGGGTCTTCTGTTCAACCTCTACCGCATCGCACGCGCCCCGGCCGTGCCGGACCGCATCCTTGCGCTGGATACGATGGTGATCAACGTGATCGCGCTTCTGGTCCTTTACGGCATCAGGACGGGATCGGGGATCAACTTCGAGGCGGCCATGCTGTTTGCCATGACCGGCTTCGTCTCGACCGTCGCCTATGCCAAGTTCATCCTGCGCGGCGACATCATCGAATGACCGGAGGCCAGCCATGATAGCGGAAATCCTGATCTCGGCCCTTCTGGTGATGGCGGGCATCTTCGGGCTTGTCGGCAGCTTCGGCCTGCTGAAACTGCCCGACCTGATGACGCGGCTTCACGCGCCCACCAAGGCCACGACCGTCGGCGTGGGTGGCGTGCTGATCGCCTCGATGGCCTATTTCCTGATCTTCGAGGGCAAGCTCAGCTGGCACGAACTGCTGATCACGCTGTTCCTCTTGCTGACCGCGCCGATCACCGCGAATTTCATCGCCAAGGCGCATATCCACCGCGAAATGACCGCGCGGGACCTGCCCGTGACGGGAACCGAACGGGACTGGGCCACGCTGATGCCGTCGGATGAACCCGTACAGCCGGTGATGAACCGCGTGGACGAACCGCCGCGGCAGGTTTCTGACCATTAGGTCAAATTCCTGCGCACCTCCCCCCGCGGCACCCTTGCGCGGGGCGGCTTGGGCGTGCGAACCTGACGGCATCCAGAGCCGGAGGCCGCACCCGTGACCACGACCGAGATTTCCCGAACCCGGCAAACTTTGCCGCAGGTCGCCCATGCCCGGAATCCGGGAATGGAGCTTGATCTGGACTGGGTCGCCGCGGTGCAGGCCAACACTTCGGCCATCGAACGGCGCGCGGCGTCACTGGGTGGGCGGCGCAGCGTGAAGAAGGACTATCAGGCCGCCTGGCTGTGCAAGGCGATCAGCCTGATCGACCTGACCACCCTTTCAGGTGACGACACCGAGGGCCGCGTGCGGCGGCTTTGCGCCAAGGCCCGCCAGCCGGTCGCGCCCTGGATGCTGGAACGTCTGGGGATGGAGGGGCTGACCACGGGGGCGGTCTGCGTCTATCACGAGATGGTCGAAACCGCCGTCCGCGCGCTGGAAGGCACGAACATTCCGGTGGCCGCGGTTTCCACCGGGTTTCCGGCCGGCCTGTCGCCTTATCGCCTGCGCATCGCCGAAATCGGCGAAAGCGTGAAGGCCGGGGCGAAGGAGATCGACATCGTGATCTCGCGCCGCCATGTCCTGACCGGAAACTGGCAGGCGCTTTACGACGAGATGCGCGAGATGCGCGCGGCCTGCGGCGAGGCCCATGTCAAGGCGATCCTGGCCACTGGCGAATTGCAGACCCTGCGCAATGTCGCCCGCGCGAGCCTTGTCTGCATGATGGCGGGCGCCGATTTCATCAAGACCTCGACCGGGAAGGAGACCGTGAACGCCACCCTGCCCGTCAGCCTGACAATGATCCGCGCGATCCGCGACTACGAGGCGCGGACCGGCTTCAAGGTGGGCTACAAGCCCGCGGGCGGGATTTCCAAGGCCAAGGACGCGCTTCTGTATCTGGCACTGATGAAGGATGAACTGGGCCATCCCTGGCTGCAACCCGACCTGTTCCGTTTTGGCGCGTCCAGCCTTCTGGGCGATATCGAACGCCAGTTGGAACATCACCTGACCGGCGCCTATTCGGCCGCCAACCGTCATGCCATGGCCTGAGGGCGGGCAGGGGGCGCTGCCCCCTCGGGCCTTGCGGCCCTCACCCCCGGGATATTTTCGCCAAAATGAAGGACCGCACCGATGACCGTCCGCGACATCTTTGACAGCATGGCCTATGGCCCCGCCCCGGAATCGGATGCCGAGGCACGCGCCTGGATCGCCCGCCACGGCGGCAGGTTCGGCCATTTCATCGACGGCCGCTTCACCGCGCCCGGCGCGACCTTCGCCACCAGAAACCCGGCACGGGGCGAGGTTCTGGCCGAAGTGACGCAAGGGGCGGCGGCGGATGTGGATAGGGCGGTCGCCGCGGCGGCGCGGGCCTATCCGAAATGGTCGAGGACGCCGGGGCATGAACGCGCGCGCATCCTTTATGGGCTGGCGCGGCTGGTGCAGAAACACGCGCGGCTCCTGGCGGTGCTCGAGACGATGGACAACGGCAAGCCCATCCGCGAGGCGCGCGACATCGACATCCCGCTGGTGGCTCGGCATTTCTATTACCACGCGGGTCTGGCGCAGCTGATGGCGTCGGAACTGCCCGATCACGCCCCCCTGGGCGTCTGCGGCGCGGTGATCCCGTGGAATTTTCCCCTGCTGATGCTGGCCTGGAAGGTGGCGCCGGCGCTGGCCGCGGGGAACACGGTGGTGCTGAAGCCCGCCGAATACACGCCCCTGACCGCCCTGCTGTTCGCCGAGATCACGCGCGAGGCGGGTCTGCCGAAGGGCGTTCTGAACATCGTGACCGGCGACGGCGATACCGGCGCGGCGCTGGTCGCCCATCCGGGCGTGGCCAAGATCGCCTTCACCGGGTCGACCGAGGTTGGCCGGATCATCCGCAAGGCCACCGCGGGCAGCGGCAAGGCGCTGACGCTGGAACTGGGCGGCAAGTCCCCCTACATCGTTTTCGACGATGCCGATCTGGACAGCGCGGTCGAAGGGCTGGTCGACGCGATCTGGTTCAATCAGGGGCAGGTCTGCTGTGCGGGCTCGCGCCTGATCGTGCAGGAAGGTGTCGCCGACCGTTTCCATGACAAGCTGAAGCGGCGGATGGACGGGCTGCGGCTCGGCGATCCCCTGGACAAGTGCATCGACGTCGGCGCGATTGTCGATCCGGCGCAGCGCGACCGGATCGCGGCGATGGTGGATGGCTGCGCCGAAGGCGAAACCTATCGTGCCGCCAGCCCGGTGCCGGACGGGTGCTTCTATCCGCCCACGCTGATCACCGGCCTGTCACCTGCGAACCCCCTTTGCCAGGAAGAGATCTTCGGCCCCGTCCTTGTGTCTATGACCTTCCGCACGCCCGCCGAGGCGGTCGATCTGGCCAACAACACGCGCTTTGGCCTGGCCGCCAGCGTCTGGACCGAAAACCTGAACCTCGCACTGGATATCGCACCGAAGATCCGGGCGGGGGTCGTCTGGGTGAATGCCACGAACCTGTTCGACGCGGCGGCGGGGTTTGGCGGGGTCCGCGAAAGCGGCTTTGGCCGCGAAGGCGGGTGGGAGGGGCTTCTGGCCTATCTGAAGCCGAAGGGCACGGCGCGCGCGCTGAAACCCGTGGCAGCCGCGCCCGAACCGGCGCAGCCCCGGGCCGACGGTATCGACCGCACCGCCAAGCTTTACATCGGCGGCAAGCAGGCCCGGCCCGACGGCGGCTATTCGCGCGCGGTGTGGTCACCCGGGGGGCGGCTTCTGGGCCATGTCGGCCTTGGCAACCGCAAGGACATCCGCAACGCCGTCGAAGCGGCCCATGCGGCGAAGGGATGGGCAAGGTCGACCGCGCACAACCGCGCGCAGGTCATCTATTACATCGCCGAGAACCTTTCGGCCCGTGCGACCGAGTTCGCCGACCGCCTGTCCGCAATGACCGGCAAGCCGGGCAAGGCCGAGGTAGAGGCCGCGATCGGGCGCCTCTTCACCTATGCGGCCTGGGCCGACAAGTGGGAAGGGCGCGCCAAGCCCGTGCCGATGCACGGCATTGCGCTGGCGATGAACGAACCGGTGGGCGTGATCGGCGCGCTTTGCCCCGACGAGGCGCCGCTGCTGGGGCTGGTCAGCCTGATGGCCCCGGCGATTGCCATGGGCAACGCCTGCGTGCTGGTGCCCTCATCCGCCTATCCTCTGGCGGCGACCGACCTCTATCAGGTGCTTGACACCTCGGACCTGCCGGGCGGCGTGGTGAACATCGTGACGGGCGATCCTGACGACCTGGCCAGACCGCTTGCGGGGCATCTGGATGTGGATGCCGTCTGGTGCTTTGGCCGCGGCGATCTTTCGGCGAAAGTGGAAGCCGAGGCCGCCGGGAACCTCAAGCGCACATGGGTCAATCACGGCATGGCGCGCGACTGGTTTGCCCCTGCCTCGGAAGGTGCCGAATTCCTGCGCGCCGCGACCGAGGTCAAGACCGTCTGGGTGCCTTACGGGGAATAGACCGCGCGTCAGGCTCGGCCCGCCGCCGCCGACAGGGTCAGCGGGTCCACCCCCAGCCTTTTCAGGGCCAGGGCCCATTTCGCCCCGTCATCGCGCGCAAAGACCAGATCGGGCGGCGCACTGACGGTCAGCCAGTCGTTCCTGAGGATTTCGGATTCAAGCTGCCCCGGCCCCCAGCCGGAATACCCGAGCGCAAGCAGCGCCTGCGCCGGCCCCGTGCCTTTCGCGATTGCCTGAAGGATGTCGAGCGTGGCGGTCATGCCAAAACCCTCGGTGACATCCATCGTCGCGCGGCCGCCGGTCCAGTCGGCGGAATGCAGGACGAACCCGCGCCCCCGTTCGACCGGCCCGCCGTAATGCACGCGGATATCCTGGCCTTCCGGCACGCTGGGGATGTCCAGTTGATCGAGCAGCGCCGCGAAGGGCAGGTCGGGATTGGGCTTGTTGATGATGAGCCCCATCGCCCCTTCCGGCGAATGGGCACAGATGAAGACGACGCTCTTGTCAAAACGTGGGTCGCCCATGCCGGGCATCGCAATCAGCAACTGGCCGCAAAGGTCCATCTGTCGCCTCCTTCGTTTGTAAAGATATGGCCTGCCTGCCGCCCCATCTCAAGGGGCGCACGTGCCACAGCAGCGGATGGTCACCTGCGCTTCTCCGGAATGTGATTTCCGCCTGCGCGCTCAGTGCTTATGTCTGAAGGCATGACCAAAGAAGCGACTCGTCCCATCCTGCGCTCCGGCGCGCTGATTTCCGCCTTCGTGGCCCTGTCCGCCTTCGGCGCCGTTCCGGCCGAGGCCCAGAACCCCGTTGTCGAGGCTCAGATGCTGGGCGGCTGGCAAACCGACAGCGGCAGCCGGATGGCGGCAGCGCAGTTCACCCTGTCCCCGGAATGGAAGACCTACTGGCGCGCGCCGGGCGATGCGGGCATCCCGCCGATGTTCGACTGGGCCGGGTCCGAGAACGTGGCCAGCGTCCGCTTTCACTGGCCACGCCCGATCGTGTTCGATTTCAACGGGATGCGGACCATCGGCTATCGCAATGAACTGGTCCTGCCGATCGAGGTGACGCCGAAGGACCCGTCACAACCGATCAAGCTCAGGGCTTCGGTCGATATCGGGGTATGCCGCGATATCTGCGTTCCGGCCACGATCGACCTGCGGGCCGATCTGGACGGGCAAGGGGCGCCGGATGGCACGATCAAGGCGGCACTGGGCGCACGTCCGGCCACCGCGCGCGAGGCCGGCGTGGCCGAGGTCAGTTGCGCGGTCGAACCGATCTCTGACGGGCTGCGGGTGACCGCACGGGTCACGATGCCGGCCCTTGGCGCGGATGAGGTGGTGGTGATCGAACCGGGCGGCGCGGCGCCGGTCTGGGTGTCCGAGGCCACGGTGACGCGCCGGGGCGGCGAACTTGTGGCGACGGCCGATCTGGTGCCCGACCGGGCGGGCTTCGCGCTGGACAGGTCGCAGGTGACGCTGACCGTTCTGGGCGACGACCGCGCGGTCGAGATCCGGGGTTGCCCCGCGCCCTGATCTTCCTTGCGCCGGTCGGGCCTGCGGCCCGCGCCCCTAATCCTGCGGGCGGATACCGGCGGCACGCCCGATCAGCAGCGCCAACACGGTGATCGCGCCGGCCATGAACGCGAAAAGCGCCATCGCCCCCGCCGCCGGTGCCGCATCAAGCAGCGGAACCGCTGATGCGATCCATCCGGGCAGTGCGCCCGTGACCGCCACCCATCCCAGCGTGGCGGCAAAGGCCAGCGCCATCGCCGCCGCCGCACCAAGGATCGCGATCCGGGGCTTGCCGTGGCCGCGCCAGATCATCCGGCGCGTCGATCCGATCAAGTGGGCGATGTCATCCTGAACCGCCAGCAGCGCGGGCACCACGATCAGCACCAGAACCATGCCGAAGCCGAGGCCATAGACCAGCGTGATCACGGTGGGCTTCAGGAACGCCGCCTGCGACGAGGTTTCGTAAAGCAGCGGCGCCAGACCCAGCACGGTCGTCAGCGTCGTCAGCAGGACGGGGCGCAGACGATCTGTCACCGCATCCATGATCGCCGGGATCATGCCGCGTTTCTCGGCGTATTCGTCGACGGTTGAAATCAGCACGATCGCATCGTTGATGATGATCCCCGTCATGCCGATCAATCCGACGATCGAGAACATCGACAGCGGCGCATCCCACCAGACATGCCCCCAGATCGCCCCGACAAGGCCGAAGGGAATGACCGACATCACGACAGCGGGCCGTGTCCAGCTTGAAAACACCCAAGCCAGCGTCAGGTAGATGCCACCCAGCGAAAAGACGAGCCCCATCCACGCCCCGCCCAGGAATTCGCGTTCCTGTTCGGCCTGCCCGGCCAGACGGTAACCGACGCCGAAATCAGCCTCGATCCGGGGCAGGATCTCCTGTTCCAGCGCGCGCTGGACCTCGGTGGCGCGGTCGGGGTCGTCCTCGGCCAGGTTGCCGGTGACCGAGACAAGCCTCAGGCCATTTTCGCGCCGGATCGTTGAAAAGCCCGACCGGCGTTCCACGGTCACGATATCGGACAGCGGCACATACTGGCCCGCGCCGCTGCGCATCAGCGTCCGGTCCAGGAAATCCGCCGTCAGTTCACCCGGCGGCAGTTCGACCCGGATCGACACCGACCGGGGGCCATCGGGATAGGTCGCCGCCTCGATCCCGTTCAGGCGGTTGCGCAAGGTCCGGCCAAGGCTGTCGATGGAAAAGCCCAGGGCCTTGCCCTGCGCGGTCAGGTTGAGGATCAGTTCTTCCTTGTCGTAGGCCAGCGTGTCCTCAAGCCCCGACACCTCGGGATAGACCGAAAGCGCGGCCTTCAGCGCCTCGGCGGCGGCCTTCAGTTCCTCGGCCGAGGCGCCGAACAGGTCGACGGCCAGACTGTCGCCGCCGGGGCCGAACCATGCCGACCGGAATGACAGTTCCTCAAGCCGGGGATGGGCGCGAACCTCTTCCTGCAATGCCTCGACGAAAAGCGAGGCCGAATAGGGGCGCAGGTCCGGGTCGATCAGTTCCATCGAGATGCCGCCCAAGAGGTCGGGATCCTTGGTGTCGGCCCCCGACAACCCGCGCCCGGCATTGCCGCCCACCTCGGCCAGGACGAAGGTCAGCGGGAACACCCCGTGTTCCGCTTCGAAACGCTTCGCCACAGCCTCGGTCGCACGTTGGGCCTCGCGCATCATCGCAAGCGTGTCCTCACGGGTCGCGCCGGGCAGCATCGCGAAGTTTCCGGTGACGCTGGCCTGTTCTGGGGGAGCGAAGAAGCGGAACTGCAGATCGCCGCGCACGAAGGTCGCCGCCTGCGTGGACAGGGCCAGAACCACAAGTGCCAGAACCGGATAGCGGAACCTCAGGACCCATCCCATCCCCGGCCGCACCACGGTGCGCTGAAGCCAGCCGAAGCCCTTCATCACCGTGCGCGACGGCCAGTCGTACCAGGCCTCGCGCCCGGCATGGGCAAGCGCGTGGGCCATGTGGTTGGGCAGGATCAGGAAACATTCGACCAGCGAGGCCACCAGCACCGCGATCACCGTCCATGGGATATCGGTGATCATGTGGCCGAAGTTGCCGCCGATCGAGGTGAGCCCGCCAAAGGCGATGACCGTCGTGAGCGTCGAGGCCGCGACCGGCATCGCCATGCGCCGCGCGCCGTTCTCGGCGGCCACCAGTGGCGGTTCCTTCAACTGTCGCGCGCGGAAGTCGGCATGTTCGCCCACGACGATGGCATCGTCCACGACAATCCCCAGCGTGATGATCAGCGCGAAAAGCGAAATCATGTTCAGCGTCATTCCCGACCAGTACATGATCGCGATCGCCGCCATCATCGACACCGGGATGCCCGCCGCCACCCAAAGCGCGGTGCGCGCGTTCAGGAACAGGAACAGAAGCCCCACCACCAGCGCAAGCCCCATCGCCCCGTTGTCCAGAAGCAGTTTCAGCCGGTCGGTGATCTGTTCCGCCCGCGTGCGCACCAGATCGACGCGCACGCCGTCAGGCAGGGAAAGCTGCATCGCGGCGGCCACCTCGGCCACGGTCGCCTGAAGCCGGATCGCGTCGCCTTCCTCGCTGCGGTCCACGCGGATCGACATCGCCGGATCATTGCCCACGAAATAGGCGCGGTCCCGGTCGGCGCCCTCGACCCGGACGGTCGCCACATCGCCCACGGTCAGGGTCGACCCGTCCGGCAGGGATCGCAGCACGATCGCCTCGATCTGGTCGGGGCCGCGCCTTTCGCTGCCCGTCCGCACCCGCGCGCCCGACGATCCGACATCGCCCGCCGGTGCGGTCTGCGCCTCGGCGGCGATGGCAGAGGCGATCTGGGCCATCGTCACGTCATGCCGGATCAGCGCGACCGTGGGCACCTCGACAACCACCTCGTCGGCGGCAAGGCCCTGGATCGTCGTCCGGGTCACGCCCGCGGCAAACAGGCGGCCCACGAATTCATCGGCAAATCGGCCGAGCTGATCCACCGACACCGGCCCGGTGATGACGACATCCGTCACCCGGTCGCGCCAGACATTGCGCCGGACCGACGGTTCCTCGGCATCGGCGGGCAGGTCGCCGACATTGTCGGCCACCGCCTGCACATCTTCGGTCGCCTGACCCAGATCGTGCCCGGCCTCGAATTCCAGCGTGATCCTTGCCGACCCCTCGACCGATCGCGATGTGATGTTCGTCACCCCGTCGATGGTCAGCAGCGTCGGTTCAAGGACCTGCACGATGGCGCGGTCCACGTCATCTGGCCCGGCCCCTTCCCAGGCCACAGACAGCGTGACCTCGGGGTTGACCACATCGGGGAAATACTGCGCGCGGATCTGCGTCATGGCAAAGCCGCCCGCCGCCAGCATCACCAGAAGGACCAGATTGGCCAGCGTCCGGTGCCGGGTGAAATAGGACAGGATCCCCTTCCCTTCCTCGAACCGCCGGGCCATCCGTCAGCCCCCCATCCGCTGTTCCAGACGTTCGACCACCTGAAGCGGGACGCGCGCCTGCTGCAACTGCGCCAGGACCCGCGCCTTGGCATCGGCGGGCATTCTGTCATTCCCTTCGACAAAGGCGATCAGGGCGGCGCGCCGTTCCTCGGTCAGTTCCACAAGTTCGGGGCCAACAGGCACCTCGGCTGCGGCCTGGGGGCGGACCGGACGCACCTTGATGCCTGCCCCCAGAAGCGGCGAGCGTTCGGTGACGATCTCGCGCCCCGCAAGCCCCTCGGGCAGCGAGACGATCACGCTGTCGGCCTGCCGGCGCAGAAGCGTGACGGGCACGGCCTCAAGCCGGTCTTCCGCGCCCACGGCAAGGACGGTGCCGTCGCTTCCCAGGGCCGTCGCGGGCAGTTCGGCCACGCCATCAAGCGCGGGCTCCTCGATCCGGACGGTGACGAAATCGCCGGGGCGGAAGCCGGCCGCATCGTCGAGCGCGGCATAGATGAGGCGCCCGGTCTGCCCCTCGCCCACTGCGGCGCCGACCCGCGTGATGTGGCCCGTGGCGGCAATCTCGGCCCCCGCGACATCCAGCGAGATGGTCAGCGGCGCCTGTACGATCTGCCCCGCGCCGTCCAGCATCCGCGCATATTGCGAGGCCGACAGACGAAAGGACACCTCCAGCGCGCCGGGATCGATCAGTTCGGCAAGGTTCTCGTTCATCCCGACGACCCGCCCGACGGCGACGTTCACCGCGTTGAGGCGCCCGTCGAAGGTGGCATGGATTTCGGTTTCCGTCAGGGCGCGTTCCGCTTCGGCCAAAGCAACCGCGGCGCGGGCGCTGGCGGTCTCGGTCAGGCCGACGCGGGCCTCGGCCGCGCTCAGCGCCTGACGCCGCGACAGGACCGCCTGATCAGCAGCGGATGCGGCCAGTGCCGCCGTTTCCACCGCCGCATCCGATCCGACGCCCCGCGCCTTGAGGTCCTCCTGCCGGGTCAGCGCCTGCGTCCTGAGTCGCGCCTGAACCTCGGCGGCCGCCAGTTCGTCGCGCGCAAGGTCAAGCGCGCGCAGCGCCTCGACCGCCTCGGCCCGCGCCTTTTCCTGATCGGCCGCAGCCAGATCCCGCGCGGCCATCGCATCGGCGGGATCGAGCCTGACCAGCATCTGCCCGGCCGCGACCGACGCGCCGTCCTCGAACCCGTCGGCAAGCCAGATCACCGTGCCAGAGCGCGGGCTGCGCAACTCCAGCGTTCGTCGTGACCGGATTTCGCCAAAGGCGGTCATCACCGGAACGACGCGGCCCGGCTCCACAGTCATCACGGCGGCCGAAAAAACCCGTTCGCGCTGCGGCATGCCCGGGCCGCCGTCGGCCATCCGCGCCTTCACCGCATTCATCATCGTCAGGCCGGCCAGCGCAAGGATGCCCAGCGTCAGCGCGAAGAGGAAAAGCCCCAACAAACTCCGTGCGAAGAACCGCATGCCACCTGCCCTTTTCCGGTCGGTACTGGATGATACGTCTAACGCAGGGAAACGGATGCAGAAAGATTCCCCGTCCGGCTGAAACGCCGCAGCCCCCCGCTTCCGTCGTCACGCTTTCGCGAGCCGGGCCTTGAGCGACAGAAGATCGGCCCAGGCCTCGCGCTTGGCGTGGGGCTGGCGCAACAGGAAGGCCGGGTGCGTCATCGGCAGGACGGGACGGCCGAAGCCCTCGGCCCACTGGCCGCGCAGCCGCAGGATGCCGCGCTTTTCCAGCACCGCCGCGCAGGCGGCGTTGCCCATCAGCACGATCGCCTCGGGATCGGCCAGATCGACATGGCGTTGCAGGAACGGGCGCATCATGGCGATTTCGGCCGGTTCCGGTTCGCGGTTTCCCGGCGGGCGCCAGGGCAGGACATTCGTGATATAGACCGCGCGTTCGGCGTCGGGGCTGGCACGGTCAAGGCCGATGGCCGCAAGCATCCTGTCAAGCAACTGACCGGCACGACCGACGAAGGGGCGACCTTCCAGATCCTCCTCGCGTCCCGGCGCCTCGCCGATGATCATCAGCCGCGCCCTTGGCGAGCCATCGCTGAAGACGGTGTTGCGCGCGCCTTGGCGCAGGTCGCAATGCGGAAAGGCAGCCATCGCCTCGCGAAGATCATCAAGGGACTGCGCGGACATCGCGGCGGCACGCGCGGCCTCGACCGGGTCGGGCCGCGCCTCTGCCGGGCGTGGCGCGGCGGCGGCCTCGCGCGGGGCCGGGGCGGGGGCGGCGCGGGCCTGTCCCGCAGCCGCGGCACTTTGCGGGGCGGCATCGGCAAGCGCATAACGGTCGACCGGGGCCTCGCCCACCGGGTCGACAGCCCCCAGATCGACCTGCCATGCCAAGGCCGCAAGCGCGGCGTGCCAGTCGCCTGCCCAGTTGCCCGGCCAATCCTCGGATACTGCGAATCCCATGCGTCCGACGCTACGCCCCACGGGGCGCCGCATCAAGCCGCCGACAGGCACGAGGGCACGCTGCCAGCATGGCCGCGCAGGCTTGCCCGATCCCCCCGGCCTTTCTATAAGCGGCCCCAGACGCCCGTTTCCCCCTTGCACGGAGATGCCGATGACCTTTCGCGCCCGCCACCTTCTGGGCATCGAACATCTGGCGCCCGAAGAAATCCGGAGCGTCCTTGACCTTGCCGATCGCTATGTCGACCTGAACCGCCGCACGGTGAAACAGTCTGACGCGCTGGCGGGGATGACCCAGATCAACATGTTCTTCGAAAATTCGACCCGCACGCAGGCCAGTTTCGAACTGGCGGGAAAGCGGCTTGGGGCCGATGTGATGAACATGGCGGTGGCCCAGTCCAGCGTGAAGAAGGGCGAAACCCTGATCGACACGGCGCTGACGCTGAACGCCATGCATCCCGATCTTCTGGTGGTGCGGCACCCGAATTCGGGCGCGGTGAACCTGCTGGCGTCGAAGGTCAACTGCGCGGTGCTGAACGCGGGCGACGGCAAGCACGAACATCCCACCCAGGCCCTGCTGGACGCCCTGACGATCCGGCGCGAGAAGGGCCGGATCCAGCGCCTGACGGTCGCGATCTGCGGCGACATCGCCCACAGCCGCGTGGCACGGTCGAACCTGATCCTGCTGGGCAAGATGGAAAACCGCATCCGGCTGATCGGCCCGCCCACCCTGATGCCCTCGGGCGTCGCGGAGTTTGGCGCCGAGGTCTATGACGACATGCGCGAGGGCCTGAAGGGCGCCGATGTGGTGATGATGCTCAGGCTGCAGAAGGAACGGATGGACGGCGGATTCATCCCGTCGGAACGCGAATACTATCACCGCTACGGGCTGGATGCCGAAAAGCTGGCCCATGCAAGGCCCGATGCCATCGTCATGCACCCCGGCCCGATGAACCGCGGGGTCGAGATCGACGGCGAGATCGCCGACGACATCAACCGCAGCGTCATTCAGGAACAGGTCGAAATGGGCGTTGCGGTGCGCATGGCCTGCATGGACCTTCTGGCGCGCAACCTGCGGGCGGAACGGGGCGCGAAGGCAGCCGAAACCTATGTCTGACCTGCCGCGCGATCCGCTGATGGGCGTCACCGTCCCCCTGGCCGAGGGCGAACGGCTTCTGGACGAGTTCCGCGCCGACCGCATGGCCTATGTCAAAAGCCACCTGATCATGGCCGTCCTTGGCGGCGCGGTCGCGGGGCTTGTCCTGGTCTGGATGGGCAACCCCGACCCCTGGATCGGGCCGGTGGCCGCGATCCTCGCCCTGGGCGCGCGCGGCTGGTACCTGGCGTCCGAGGCGCTGGCTGCCGTCTGGCGGCTGACCGACCGGCGGCTGATCGGCCCCGGCGGGCGCCAGATCGGCCTGGCCGAGATGGAAACCGTCCGCCCGTTCTTCGGCGATGTGCAGGTCGTCACCCGGTCGGGCGACAAGCACCTTCTGAAATACCTTGCCGATCCGGCCGATGCGGTCGCCCGCATCACCGATGCGAAGAACGGCAAACGCAAACCCCGGCGCTGAGGTCACGATGCTCCATTTCACCAACGCCCGCCTGATCGACCCGGAAACCGGAACCGACGCCCCCGGCAGCCTGACAGTGGCCGAGGGGATGATCGCCGCACGCGACGGCACCGCGCCCCAAGGCGCGCGGGTGATCGACTGCAGCGGCAAATGCCTTGCCCCGGGGATCGTGGACATCGGCGTGAAAGTGGGCGAACCCGGCGAACGGCACCGCGAATCCTTCCGCTCGGCCGGGTTGGCGGCGGCGGCGGGCGGCGTGACCACCATCATCTGCCGCCCCGATACCTCGCCCGCCATCGACACGCCCGAGGTGCTTGAATTCGTCACCCGTCGCGCGCGCGAGGCAAGCCCGGTGCGCATCCGCCACATGGCCGCGCTGACGAAGGCCCGGCAGGGCCAGGAAATGACCGAGATCGGTTTCCTGCTGGATGCGGGCGCGATTGCCTTCACCGATGCCGATGCCGTCGGCACCAACACCAAGTCGCTGGCCCGCGCCTATACCTATGCGCGCAGCCTTGGCGCGCTGATCGTGGGCCACCCGCAGGAACCCGGCCTGTCGAAGGGCGCGGCCGTGACCAGCGGCAAGTTCGCCAGCCTGCGCGGCCTGCCGGGCGTGCACCCGATGGCCGAACGGATGGGGTTTGATCGCGACATGGCCCTGGTCGAGATGACGGGCGTCGCCTATCACGCCGATCAGGTCACCACCGCCCGCACCCTGCCCGCGCTGGAACGGGCCAAGGCGAACGGGCTGAATGTCACGGCGGGGGTGTCGATCCACCACCTGACGCTGAACGAACTGGACGTCGGCGATTACCGCACCTTCTTCAAGCTGACCCCGCCGCTTCGGTCCGAGGATGACCGTATCGCGATGGTGCAGGCGGTGGCCGAAGGGCTGATCGACATCATCTGTTCGATGCATACCCCGGCGGACGAGGAATCAAAGCGCCTGCCCTTCGAAGAGGCGGCCTCGGGCGCGGTCGCGCTGGAAACCTTTCTGCCTGCGGCGATGGCGCTGTATCATGCGGGGGCGATGGACCTGCCCGGGCTGTGGCGCGCGATGGCGCTCAATCCGGCGCGGCGGCTTGGCCTGCCGCAGGGGCGGCTGGCCATCGGCGCGCCCGCCGATCTGGTGCTGTTCGACCCGGACGCGCCTTTCGTCCTTGACCGCTCATCGCTGCGGTCGAAGTCCAAGAACACACCCTTTGACGGCCGACGGATGGAGGGTAAGGTCTGGGCGACGTTCGTTGCGGGCGAACAAGTGTTCGGACATGAGGGATAAATGCCGGAACTGGTAACCGACGGGGCCACGCTGACGATCGTTGCGGCCCTTGCCTATCTGCTTGGCTCGATCCCCTTCGGCATCGTGATCACCCGCGCGTTGGGTCTGGGCGACCTGCGCAAGATCGGGTCGGGCAACATCGGGGCGACGAACGTGCTGCGCACGGGCAACAAGCCTGCCGCGGCCGCGACCCTGATCCTCGATGCCGCCAAGGGCGGGATTGCCGCGCTGATCGCGCGCTGGCTGGTGGCCGAGGATGCCGCCCAGCTGGCGGGGCTTGCGGCCTTTCTGGGCCATATCTTCCCGATCTGGCTGAACTTCAAGGGCGGCAAGGGGGTGGCTACCTTCCTTGGCACACTGATCGCGCTGTCCTGGCCCATCGGCCTTGCCTGCTGCGCGACGTGGCTTCTGACCGCCTTCCTGTCGCGCATTTCATCGCTATCGGCGCTTGTGGCGGCTTCGTCCTCGACCTTCTGGATGTTCTTTCTTGGCCAGCATCAGCTTTTGATCCTCGGCATGATCCTTACGGTCATCGTCTTCGTCCGTCATGGCGACAACATCCGCCGCCTGAAGGCCGGCACCGAACCGAAGATCGGCCGCAAGAAGGGCTGAGACGCGCCGACGCCCGCACCCGTCAGAGGTTTGTGGCGGCGTAGATCCGCGTCAGGTCGTGGCCCCACTCGCCGTTATACAGGTCAAGCAGCCGGTCCGCCTGCACCTGGCCCGTCGCCAGACTTTCCATCAGGGGGGCCAACCAGGCTTCCTCGCCATGCCCGCGCGCCTCGAGGCCGGCATGCGACAGCCCGACCGCCGCGCGCGCCAGATCCAGCAGCTTCACGCCGCCTGCCTCGCCCTGAAGGGCCCGCTCGCTGGCGGCAACACGCAGACCTTCGCGGGTTTCCGCATCCAGCCCCTTGACCAGGTCCCAGGCGGCGTCCAGCGCAGCCTGGTCATACATCAGCCCGACCCAGAACGCGGGCAGCGCCACCAGATGTGCCCGGTTGCCAGCATCGGCGCCGCGCATCTCGATGTATTTCTTCACGCGTGCCTCGGGGAAGACCGTGGTCAGGTGGTCGGCCCAATCGGAAAGCGTGGGCTTTTCGCCCGGCAGCGCGGGCAGTTCGCCCTTCAGGAAATCGCGGAACGACTGGCCAAGCGCGTTGATGTAATGACCATCGCGATAGACGAAGTACATCGGCACATCCAGCACCCAGTCGACATAGCGCTGAAAGCCCATTCCGTCCTCGAAGACGAAGGGCAGCATGCCGGTCCGGCTGTCATCCAGCCCCCGCCAGATCCGGGACCGCCAGCTTCTGTGCCCGTTCGGCCTGCCCTCGAAGAACGGCGACGAGGCGAACAGAGCGGTCGCCACCGGCTGCAGCGCCAGCGCCACGCGCATCTTCTGCACCATGTCCGCCTCGGAGGCGAAATCCAGGTTCACCTGCACGGTGCAGGTGCGGTACATCATCTGCGTGCCGTGCGTGCCGACGCGCCCCATGTAATCGGTCATCAGCCGGTAGCGCCCCTTGGGCATCACCGGCATGTCCTCGTGCCGCCAGACCGGGGCCGCGCCGATCCCCAGAAAGCGCGCCCCGATCCGGTTCGCGACCGTCTCGACCTCGGCCAGGTGGCTGTCAAGCTCGGCCGCCGTGTCACCCACGGTCTTCAGCGGTGCACCCGAAAGCTCGAACTGGCCGCCGGGTTCAAGGCTGATGTTCGCGCCGTTGCGGGTCAGGCCGATGATGTGCTCGCGCTCGAACACAGGGGTCCAGCCAAAGCCGTCGCGCAGCCCCTCAAGCAGGGCGCGGATGGATCGCGGGCCATCATAGGGCAGCGGCTTCAGCGCATCAGGGCAATAGCCGAACTTTTCGTGTTCCGTCCCGATCAGCCACGCTTCGCGCGGCTTGCAGCCCGCTTCAAGGTAGCTCGCCAGTTGCGAGAAGTCTTCGATCGGGCCGCCGCCGGACTGAGGGATGGACATGGGGATCAGGCTCCGATCGCGCTTCATCTTTTCAGGCAGACACAGGTGCGGCGAACCGCGGTCACTGTCAAGGCCGCGCACGACATGCCCGGGCGCTTCACCGAACTGTCAACGCCGTGTCACGGAAAGCGGCCGTTTCCAGATCACGGCGCCCGGGTCCATGCCCGACAGCGCGGGAAGGCCCGCGCCGTTCTGCGCGCGGCCCGTCGGGGATGGCCTGTCCAGCGCGGCGACCAGCGCCTGTGTATCCAGTCCCGGAAGGGTGGCGAAAGCATCGAACAGCGCCTCTGCCCCCTCGGCCTCGACCGGGACAAGCAGCGCCTGCCCGTCTGCTTGCTTCAGCCGCCAGTGCCGCCGCCCGTTCAGCCGGACAAGGCGCAGTTCGACCAGTTCACGCACCGAGACGAAGCCCCCCGCCTCGGGGCCGAAATAGGCGATCTGCCCTTCGTCAACACTGACGATCCCCGGCGCGTCGGTGCCTTGGGCAAAGCGCAGGCGGCGCAGGGCAAGGACGCTCAGAAACAGGGCCGATGCGCTGACGATGGCCCCGAGCGGCACCAGAAGGAATCCACCCAGCCAGATGAGCCACAGGCCCAGGCTCGCCACCGCCAGCGTGCCGATCACCTCGCGCCAGCGCCAGAAGGCATCGCGCAGTTCGGGGCGGATCAGGTTCATGCGCTTCCTCCGATCCGGGCCGACCCGTCAAGGACCGCCACGCGATACCAGCCGATCCGCGCGAATCCGATGGCGGCATAGGCCCGTTCCGCGGCGTCGTTGTTGGCAAAAAGGATCGCGGTTTGCGCGCCCGCCGCACGCGCCTCGTCCAGCAGCGCCGCCGTCACGCGACGACCAAGGCCGCGATTGCGCAAGAGGCGCGGCACGAAGACACCGCCGACCTGCACCATGTCACCCGCCCGTGCGCTGATCGCGGCCATTGCCACGGGGGCCTGATCCACCAGTAGCAACCGCATCGCCCCGCCGGAAATGGCGCGGGCCGCCCGGTCGCGCGCCTCTGCACGGGCGCTTTCGCCTTCGGCCGCAAGGCCGGTTTCCTGCATGTATTGCAGGAACCATCCCTCAAGAAGCCCGATATCCCGGCCTGATGGGCTGCGAATGACATCTTCTGAAGCCAGATCGCCCGAAAGACTCAGCCGCATCAGCGGTTCGGCATGTTTCAGTCGGAACGCCGCCTGTCCAAGGCCGAAAGCAGGGATCAGCCGTTCGACCTGATCGGCGGCACCGGTGATGCCTTCCACCGTCTCGCCCGCCGTGGCCTTGGCATAGGCGGCGAAGGGCGCATCGGCCTCTGGGGCCTGGCACATCACAAATCCGTTCCGCGTCCGCCCGAACACCGCCCGGACCGGCCCGGAAACGGGGGCCAGGTGATAGGTCGTCGCATGCGGATGGTCCCCGCCCGACAGGCCGTGGCTTGCCAGATTGGCGCGCAGGAACATCGAGGTTTCGGCATGCCGCGCGAGAAAGGCGTCGATGGCGGCTTCGTCCCCGGCGCGGGCGGGGCGGACGGGGCCCATCACCGCCAGTCCCCCAGATGCGCCTGCCACAGGGTGATCGCCGCCACCGCCGCCGTATCGGCGCGCAGGATGCGCGGGCCAAGCCCCACCGGACGGGCAAAGGGCAGGGCATGAAGCCGCGCCCGTTCCGCCGCAGAAAACCCCCCTTCGGGCCCGATCAGGATGGCCCAGGGTCCGGGCGCATCCGTGGCTGCAAGGTCGCCGAACCCGACAGGCCGGTCGTGAAGCCCTTCGTCGCAAAAGATCAGGCGGCGGCCCTCCGGCCAGTCCTGCAGAAGCCGCGCCAGTTTCACGGGCTCGGCCACCTCGGGCACGAAGGTGCCGCCAGATTGCTCGGCCGCCTCGACCGCATGGGCCTGCAGGCGATCCACGCGCACCCTCTCGGCATTGGTGAACTCGGTCAGCACCGGAACGATCCGTGCAGCCCCCAGTTCGACCGCCTTTTCCACGATGAAATCCGTGCGCGCCTTCTTGATCGGCGCGAACAAAAGCCAGAGGTCGGGCGGCATCACTTGCGGCGCGGTCTGCGCCGCGCAACGCAGGCTGCCCGCGCGCTTGCCAGCCGTCTCGACCGTGGCGCGCCATTCACCGGCCTGCCCGTTGAACAGCAGAACCGCCGCCCCCGGACCCAGCCGCATGACGGAAAACAGGTAATGCGCCTGATCCGCGTTCAGGCTGACGGGTTGCCCCGGCCCGAGCGGCTGATCTACATAAAGCCTGACCTTTGCCTCTGACATGGACCGAACCATATGACCCAGCCGCCGCGAACGCCAGAGGCCGCACCGTTGGATGACACGGGCCAGGACCTGCCCGACGGTCGCGTGGCGGACGCGGTCAAGGGCAACTGGGTCGATCATCTGGCCCCCGCCTTCGCGCGGCCCTACCTGCGGCTGAGCCGCGCCGACCGGCCGATCGGGACCTGGCTTCTGTTCATCCCCTGCCTGTGGGGCGTGGCGCTGGCCGCCGCCGCCGATCCGGCGGGTTTCGCCGCGTGGGACGCGTGGATCGTTCTGGGCTGCGGGCTTGGGGCTTTTCTCATGCGGGGGGCGGGCTGCACCTGGAACGACATCACCGACCGCAGATTCGACGCCCAGGTGGCTCGGACCCGGTCGCGGCCGATCCCGTCGGGACAGGTCAGCGTGCGGCAGGCGCTGGCCTGGATGGTCATCCAGTCGCTTCTGGGTGCGGTGATCCTGTTCACCTTCAACGCGACCGCCATCGCGCTTGGCGTGGCATCGCTGGCGCTGGTGGCCGTCTATCCCTTTGCCAAGCGCTTTACCTGGTGGCCGCAGGTCTTTCTTGGGCTGGCATTCAACTGGGGCGCGCTTCTGGCCTGGGCCGCGCACAGCGGAACCCTGACGCTGGCGCCCGTCGTGCTGTGGGTCGCGGGCATCACCTGGACGCTGTTCTACGACACGATCTATGCCCATCAGGACAAGGAGGATGACGCGCTGATCGGGGTAAAATCCACCGCGCGCCTGTTCGGCGAGAACACCCATGCCTGGCTGCGCGGGTTCATGGTGGCCACGCTGCTTCTGATGACGCTGGCCATCCTTCTGGCGATCCTGCCCGCAGCCTCGGCGCTGCAACTCGTGGTCGCCCTTGGCGGGGTCTGGGGCTTTGGCTGGCACATGGCCTGGCAACTGGCGCGACTGGATACCGAAGACCCCGACCGCTGCCTGACCCTGTTCCGCGCGAACCGCGATGCCGGGCTGATCCCTGCGCTATTTCTTGCCGTTGCCGTTCTCGTGTGATTGATCCCGGACGCGCCACCCCCTAAACGGTCTTGTCCGATGACCGTTCCGAAGGCCCCCAGTATGCGATTCCCGCGCGCCCTTGTCGTGACCGCCGCGTTTCTGGCGGCCGCGATTCTGGCCATCCTTGCCGCCTTCCTTACCGCACTCGGGATCGAAGGCCGCTCTGCCTCGGTGGTGAACACCCGCCTGCTGAATGACGGCATCACCTGGGTCACGGTCGAACCCGATGGCCTTAAGCTTTACATGCGCGGCACCGCCCCGAACGAAGCGGCGCGCTTTCGCGCGGTCAACCTGGCCGGCAGCGTGATCGACGCCTCGCGGGTGCGCGACGAGCTTGAGGTGACGCCGGTCCGCGCGATCGAGGCACCGCGCTTTTCGGTCGAGATGCTGCGAAACGACGACGGTCTGCAACTGATCGGGCTTCTGCCCGCGGGGATCGGCGGGGCCGATCCGGTGGCCGTGCTGACGCAGGAGGCGGAAAACCTGGCCTCGGGGCTGACCGTCACCGACATGCTGGAAACCGCCGCCTTCCCCGCCCCCGAAGGATGGGAAGAGGCCCTGGGATACGGCCTGACCGCGCTACGGATGCTGCCGCGGTCCAAGATCTCGGTCGCGGTGGATTCCGTGGCCATCACAGCGATCTCGGACAGCGAAAGCGAAAAGCGCAGGCTGGAATCCGAACTGGCGCGGCTGAAGCCCGAAGGCTTGCCGGTCAGGATCGACATCTCGGCCCCGCGGCCGGTTCTGACACCCTTCACGCTGCGCTTCATCATCGATGACTCCGGCGCAAGGTTCGATGCTTGTTCGGCCGATACCGAACGCGCCAGAAACCGGATCATCGCCGCCGCGGTGGCCGCCGGCGCCGAAGGCAAGGCGCCCTGCACCATCGGGCTTGGCGTGCCCAGCCCGTCTTGGTCCGAGGCCGCCGAAGCCGGGATCAGGGCGGTCGCGGCGCTTGGCGCGGGGTCCTTCACCATGTCGGATGCGGATCTGACGCTTCAGGCCACCGAAACCACGTCGCAGGCCAGCTTCGACCGCGTCGTGGGCGACCTGCGCGCGGCGCTTCCCGATGTCTTCTCGTTGACCGCGATCCTGCCGCCGAAACCCTCGGCGACGCAGGAGGGGCCTGCGGAATTCACCGCCGTGCTGGGTGAAAACGGCCGGGTGGAGCTGCGCGGCCGCGTGACGGACGACCTGATGCAGAAGGCCGTCGACAGCTATGCCCGTGCGCAGTTCGGCGCCGACGAGGTCTATACCGCGACGCGACTTGACGAAAACCTGCCCGAAGGCTGGTCGATCCGCGTTCTGGCCGGGCTGGAAAGCCTGGCCGAACTGGCCGAGGGCAGCCTTCTGGTGCGGGCCGACCTTGTCGAGGTCAAGGGCATCACCGGATCGCAGGGCGCCCGCGCCCGGATCACGCAGGTCCTGTCGGACAAGCTGGGCCAGGGCCAGTCGTTCCGGGTCAACGTCACCTATGACGAAAAGCGCGACCCGCTGGCGGCGCTGCCCACGCCCGAGGAATGTCTGGCCGAGATTAATGCGGCGATGACCCGCCGCAAGATCACCTTCGCCCCCGGCTCGACCGAGATTGACGCGGACGCGAACCAGACGATGGATGCGCTGGCCGAGATCCTGAAGACCTGCCCGGGCCTGCAACTGGAAATCGGCGGGCACACGGATTCGCAGGGGTCCGAAGAAGGCAACCGTGCACTCAGCCAGGCAAGGGCCGAAGCCGTGCTGATCGCGCTGCAGGGACGGCGCGCGCCGGTGGAGCTGATGACCGCCGTGGGCTATGGCGAGACGCGCCCGATCGCCGACAACGGCACCGAAGAGGGCCGCGAGGCCAATCGCCGGATCGAATTCACGCTTCTCGGCGGCACCGCCCCGGACGCGGTGGAAACCGAATCGGGCGGCGAGGCGGCGGGCGAAGATGCCACCGCCACGGCCGGAACACCCGCGGAACCGCCCGCAACCGATCAGACCGCAGCCGATCAAATCGCAGACGGGGACGGCCCCGACTTCTCGAACGACGACAGCCCCTCGGTCGCGCCGACCGAACCCACGATCCGCCCCCGCAAGCGCCCGTAAGTCCCGCGAAAGGCAAAGGCCATGAACCGTATCGAATTCATTATCGCCACGGCCATCATCCTGATGATCGCCTTTTCGCTGGGTTGGTTCGCGCATTGGCTGGTGCATCGTTTCCGCCGCGTGGCGGGGGCCGAGATGGGCGAGTTGGACCAGCTGGCCCAGGCCCTGCACGAGGCCGAGGAAACCCGCGACCAGGCGATCATCTACCTGGAACAGCGCGAGGCCGAACTGACCAACCAGATCGCCCAGACCGAAGCCGAACTGCGGGCAGCGATGGAGGGCCTGCGCGACGCCCGGCACGAGGCCGAGGAGATGCGGGCCTATATCGAACGGATGCACGCGAATTCCTGATCCGGTCGGAGCGGGTTCCTGACGCGCAGGAAAACGGCTGACTGCCCCCTGCCCGCCATCCGCCCCCTTCACCGCCCCGAAAATCCCGGCCGGAAAGAAGCAAGGCCGCGCTCAGAGCCCCGCCAGCAGCGTGTCTATCAGCGCGCTTTCCGGCTGCGCAAGATCGTCGATGACATCGAAATGATGCCTTCCCGGCGCGACCGTCCAGGGGCAGGACCATGCCTCGGACAGGGTCCGCGCCTGCCACAGGAACGACGGCCGTTCCTGCCCGCCGACCCAGACATGGGCCTCGGTGCCCGGTGTCAGCGCCAGCCGCGCGGGGCTTTGCGCCGCACATTCGGCTGCATCCAGCCGCAGCTTTTCGTTCATCGAGGTCTGCATCAAGGGGACGAGATCGGCGAGGGGCGAGATCGGAACGACCCGCGCGGGCGCCTGCGGCAGCACGATGTCGCGGCACCCCATCCGGGCGGAAAGATGCCCCCCCGCCGAATGGCCGGTGACGACCACAGGGCCAGGCACCAGCGCCTGCACCGCGCGGATGGCGTCGGCGATCTCGGCCGTCATCCGGGTGATCCGCGCCTCGGGTGCCAGCGTGTAGGACGGCATGGCGCAGGCCCAGCCCCGCGCCAGCGCACCCGCCGCCAGATGCGACCAGGTCTCGCGCCCGAAGGCCAGCCAGTATCCGCCATGGACAAAGACCATCACACCGCGCGGCGTGGCTTCGGGCAGGAACAGGTCAAACCGGTTTCTCTCACCGCTGCCATAGGACCGGTCAAGCAGCGCCCGTGCCCCCAAGGCCGCGCGGAAGGCGGCGGCCTCGGCCTGCCAGCGCGGCGGATAGGCGTCAGCCCCCGGAATGAAGGCCCCGTTGGCATAGGCGCGGTCCATCTCGGCTTGATAGGTCATGTCACTTCCGGAATTTGATCAAAAATCTGGCATGCTGCGCCAGTGTAAACTGGACATTGCCCCGTGCGCCATGCTTTGCATGATCCAACCCGAATTTGGAGGCCCCCATGCTTGATACCGCGACCGACCTGCGTTCGATGCTGAAAGACCCCTCGCTTCTGGCCACCAAGGCCTATGTTGCGGGTGAATGGATCGACGCCGACGATGGCACGACCTTTGCCGTCAACAACCCCGCCCGGGGCGATGACATCTGTCAGGTCCCGAACCTGGGCCGCGCCGAGACCGCCCGCGCCATCGCGGCCGCACAGGCCGCGATGAAGGACTGGGCGGCACGCACCGCCAAGGAGCGCGCCAACATCCTGCGCAAGTGGTTCAACCTGATGATGGAGAACCAGGACGACCTGGGCGCGATCCTGACCGCCGAGATGGGCAAGCCCCTGGCCGAGGCGAAGGGCGAGATCGCCTATGGCGCCTCTTTCATCGAGTGGTTCGCCGAAGAGGCCAAGCGCGTCTATGGCGAGACGATTCCCGGCCACCAGCCCGACAAGCGGATCACCGTGATCCGCCAGCCGATCGGCGTCGTGGGCTCGATCACGCCGTGGAACTTCCCCAATGCGATGATCACCCGCAAATGCGGCCCGGCGCTGGCCGTGGGCTGCGGCTTTGTCGCGCGCCCCGCGGCAGAGACGCCCCTTTCGGCGCTGGCGCTGGCCGTTCTGGCGGAACGCGCGGGCCTGCCCAAGGGCATCTTCAGCGTGATCACCTCGAAACGGTCCTCGGACATCGGCAAGGAATTCTGCGAGAACCCGCTGGTGCGGAAACTGACCTTCACCGGGTCGACCGAAGTGGGGCGCATCCTGCTCCGCCAGGCCGCCGATCAGGTGATGAAGTGCAGCATGGAACTGGGCGGCAACGCGCCCTTCATCGTGTTCGACGACGCCGACCTGGATGCCGCCGTCGCGGGCGCGATGATGTCGAAGTTCCGCAACAACGGCCAGACCTGCGTCTGTGCGAACCGCATCTATGTGCAGGCCGGGGTTTATGACGCCTTCGCCGCCAAGCTGCGCGAGGCGGTGGCCAAGTCCCGTGTTGGCGACGGCCTGAAGGAAGACGTGCAGTTCGGCCCGCTGGTCAACATGGCGGCGGTCGAGAAGGTCCAGGAACACATCGCCGATGCCACCGCCAAGGGCGCACAGGTCATCCTGGGCGGCGACCGGCATGAAAAGGGTGGCAACTTCTTCCAGCCGACGATCCTGACCGGCGTGACCGACGAGATGGTCGTGACGAACGAGGAAACCTTTGGCCCGGTCGCGCCGCTTTACCGCTTCGAGACCGAAGAGGAAGTGGTCGCCAAGGCCAACAACACGATCTTCGGCCTGGCCGCCTATTTCTACGCCCGCGACATCGGCCGCGTGACCCGCGTTCAGGAAGCGCTGGAATACGGCATCGTCGGCGTGAACACCGGCATCATCTCGACCGAGGTCGCGCCCTTCGGCGGCGTGAAGCAATCCGGCCTTGGCCGCGAAGGCAGCCGCCACGGGATGGAGGACTATCTGGAGATGAAATACATCTGCCTGTCGATCTGATCCCGGCAGAGGGAACATGGGCGAGGGGCGCGGTCGGCAACGGCTGCGCCCCCGTCATTTCGGGCCCTCAGGTCGGAACATGCCGCTGATCGCGGTCAGGTCCGATCCAGCCGATAGAACCTGTCCGTCGTGCGGGGCTGCCACAGGACGGCCCCGGCGGCGCGGATGGCTTCGGCAAGGCGGGTGCCCAGAAAGGCGGGCGGCGGTCGCACCGGGCGGAACCCGGCGGCGCGGGCGATCCGGTCAAGCGTGTCGGGCGTGAAGGCGTTCAGATGTTCCAGCGGCTGAACGCGGTGAAACTGGTCAAAGCCTTGCGGGACGGTGCTTCCCCGGCAATCGGGCACGGCAAGGAACAGTGCACCGCCGGGGCGGGTCAGCGCGGCGATCCGGTGCAGGACGGGCAGCGGGTCGGGCAGATGTTCCAGCACCTGATCCAGAACCACGGCATCAAAAGGCGGCTCTCCTGCCTGTTCCAGCGCTGCAAGGTCGGGATAAATCACGGCGCCGCGCCCGGTTGCGTCTTGCGGGCGCGTGGCGCTTGGCTCCACGCCGACCACCCTGCACCCAAGCGCCGTTGCAGCCACCATCGTGCCACCGGCCCCTGCCCCGTAATCCAGCACCCCCGGCACCCCGGCCCCCCGCCCCCGTTGCGACCCGGCAATCGCCAGAAGCCGCAGAACGAGGCGAAGCCTGCGGCGGGCGTCTCGGGCGGTTTCGTCGGGTCCGGCTTGCCGGTGCGCCTCTTCAAAGCGCCGCGCCTGCGCGGCATCCGCCCATTGACCGTAAAGCCGCAGAAGACCGGCCGCGTTCAGGACGCGGCGGTGATAAGTCATTCCGCAGTCCCCGCAGCGGCAGAGCCGGAAGGATTCGCCCGTCAGCGACAGGGGGGAAAAGCCGGAATAGTGAAAGGCGGCCAGATGCCCGGCCACGTCCGGGTCGTCAAACCGGCCCTGCCAAAGGGATTCGGGCCTGTCCGCACCGCAGAGGGGGCAGGCGCGATCCTCAAACCCAGGTCGCAGGCATCCGGCCTCTGTCTTCCGCTTGCCGCCTTGCGCCATCTGTCGCCGCCCATGCCGCCTTCTCTTATTGACATGCGCATCCTGCGGCCTTCGCACAAGCCGATGCGACACTCTGCAGCGGCCTGCTATCCGATAACAAGGCGCCGATTTTGCCTAGCGGCGGGGGGGTACCCCATCTTGGCGGCAGGTTCGAAACGCAACCTGCCCATGGATCCGACAGCCCGCTGCGGCGTTGACCTGGGTGCCACCGAAAAGGAGCCTTTGACATGCTGCTCTCTGTCAAGTCGACCGCCATCGCCGCCGTTGCCGCCCTGGGGCTGGCCGCCAGTTCCGCCGCCCCGGCCCATGCCCTGGGCAAGAACGAACGCAACTTCCTCAAGGGTGTTGCCGCCGCCGTCATCGTGGGCGCGATCGTCAACGACATGAAGAAACAGCCCCGCGCCGTGACCCCGGCGCCGCAGCCGGGCTATGTGCCGCAGCCCGTCTATACCCAGCCCGTCTATACCCAGCCCACCTATACCCAGCCGGGCCGGGTGATCGGGTCCACGCCCGCACATCAGTCGATCTATCACACCCCGGCGGCCAAGGCGTTCAACAGCTATCCGCCCCATGAACGGCGTCTGATCCAGCAGCGGCTGGCGGCCTACGGCTATTACCGCTCGGGCATCGACGGCGCCTTCGGCCCCGGCACCTACAACGCAGTCAACGCCTATGCCCGCGACGCCCGGATCGATGACCGGCTGGCCAGCATGAACGGCGTCTTCACGGTCTACGACAGCCTGATGCGCTGATCGTCCGGCACGGCCCGGCGGGCCATCCTGTCCCCGCCCACCGGGCCGCGCCGCCTGCATTTCCACCAAGGCCCTTTCAGACAGCCCTTTGAAACCCGCCCCGCGCCGGATCTTCCCCAGTCCGGCGCGGGATTTTCTTTGCCCCGGCCCAAGGATCGTGCGACGGGATGCGTCAGAGGATCACGATGCTGATGGATACGCCCGACGAAACCCTGGCCCAATCCGCCGCGAACGGGGACCGCGATGCCTTTGCGGTGCTTGTCGGTCGTCATTACGACCGGGTGCGCGGGCTGGCCTGGCGGCTGACCGGGAACGCTGCCGAGGCCGATGACCTGGCGCAGGATGTCTGTGCCGCGTTGCCCGCAAAGTTGCGCGGCTGGCGGGGCGAGGCGCGGTTTTCCACCTGGCTTTATCGCGTCGTCGTCAATGCCGCGCATGACCTGCGCCGCCGCAAGGCCACCCGCGCGAGGGCGGCCGAAGGCTGGGGCGACTGGGAAATCGCCCGGCAGGAAGCAATGGCCGAGGACCGCGCCGCACAGGATTGGCTGATGGCGGCGATGGCCCGGCTCAGCCCGGAACTGCGCGACACCGTCGCGCTGGTTCTGGGCGAGGACATGACACAGGCCGAAGCCGCCGCCGTTCTGGGCCTGTCCGAGGGCACGATCGCCTGGCGCATGTCCGAGGTGAAGAAACGGCTGCGCGCCCTTGCGGCGGAGGAGGTGAAATGAGCGACGACGAGCTTGAGAAGCTGCGCGCCGCGCTGAAGGTCGCCCCCGCGACCGACACGGACCGGCGCGCCGAGGCGATCGCGCTGGCGATGAAGAATTTCGACCGGATGCAGGAGGCGGGCCAAGGATCCGCCGATCCCGCGCGTCACAATCAGGACCGCCTGACCGGGGCGGGGTTCCTGAATGGAGTGCGCGAGATGCTGAACCGCCTGACTTCCCGGCCCGTGCTGGGCCTGACCACCTCTGCCGCAGCCCTGCTGATCGGCTTCGGCGTGATCTATCCGCTGGTGAAATCCCCGACCGGCGTTCCGGTCGCGATCGAGGCCGAAGCGCCAGTGAAACCCGCCCCCGCCGAACCCGCACCGGTCGCCGAACCGGTGGCGCCTGATCCGGCACCGTCGCCCCCCGCCGCCGACGCGGATCGGGTACTGTCCGACGCGCCCGAGGCGGCGACGAGCTACCTCGTCGCCCCCGCGCCCAAGGCGATGGAGCGGCAGCGCGCGCTTGGCGCACCGGCCCCCCTTGCGGCGACCCGGTCGGAGGGCGCCGCGCCGATGGGCGTCGTCGCCGACACGGCCATGCCCGAGATGGACGCCCTTTCGGGGATGCCGGAGGAAAACACCGAAACTTTCGCCAACGCCGCGCCGAACCCGGTGAAGGTGACGGCCGAGGAACCGGTTTCCACCTTCTCGATCGACGTCGACACCGCCAGCTATGGCGTGATCCGTCAGAGCCTGACGATGGGCAGCCTGCCGCCGCCCGAGGCCGTCCGGGTGGAAGAAGTGGTGAACTACTTCCCCTACGGCTATCCGGCTCCGGGCGCAGAGGATGCGCCGTTCCGGTCCACAGTCACGGTGATGCCCACCCCCTGGAACGCGGGCACGCGGCTGGTGCATGTCGCCCTGCAGGGCCGGCTTCCCGCGATCGAGGATCGCCCGCCGCTCAATCTGGTGTTCCTGATCGACACCTCTGGGTCCATGGAGGATCCGGCGAAACTGCCGTTGCTGAAGCAGTCCTTCGCGCTTCTGGTGAACCAGCTTCGGCCCGAGGACGAGGTGGCCATCGTCGCCTATGCCGGGTCGGCAGGCACCGTTCTGGAACCGACACCGGCGCGCGATGCAGGCAGGATCCTTGCCGCGCTCGACAATCTGGCGGCGGGCGGATCGACGGCGGGGGCCGAGGGCCTGGAACTGGCCTATCGCGTGGCCGAAGGCATGGCCGGGGATGGCGAGGTTTCGCGCGTGATCCTGGCCACGGACGGGGATTTCAACGTGGGCGTCTCGGACCCCGAGGGCCTGACCGCCTATGTCGGGAAAAAGCGCGATGCGGGCACCTACCTGTCTGTCCTGGGCTTCGGCCGGGGCAATCTGGACGACGCGACGATGCAGGCGCTGGCACAGAACGGCAATGGCCAGGCCGCCTATATCGACACCGCGCAGGAAGCGCGGAAGGTGCTGGTCGACCAGTTGACCGGTGCGCTGTTCCCGATTGCCGACGACGTGAAGATCCAGGTGGAGTGGAACCCCGCCGAGGTCGCGGAATACCGGCTGATCGGCTATGAAACCCGCGCCCTCGCGCGCGAGGATTTCAACAACGACCGGGTCGACGCGGGCGAGATCGGCGCCGGCCATTCGGTGACGGCGATCTACGAGATCACCGCGCCGGGAAGCGCCGCCCTGCGGAACGATCCGCTGCGCTATGGCACAGCCGAACCGCCTTTGGCCACGTCGGACGAACTGGGCTTCCTGCGGCTGCGCTACAAGGCACCGGGCGAAAGCGAAAGCCGCCTGATCGAAACCCCGATCCTGCCCGGGACAGACGAGGCGGGCACCGAGGCGCGCTTTGCCGTGGCGATGGCGGGTTTCGGCCAGCTTCTGCGCGGGTCGGTCTATCTGGGTGATTGGGGATGGGACCAGGCGATCGAGCTTGCCCTGTCGGCGCGGGGCGACGATCCCTTCGGCTACCGGATCGAGGCGGTGAACCTGATGCGGATGGCCAAGGCGCTGGACGCGCGCTGAACCCGTCACCGGCACCCCTCACTCAGGCGCGGCGGCCCCACCCCCGGTGCCGCCGCGCCGTCCGGTGTTTGCGACAGGCGATGTCGCAAGGGGGCAGGCAGGTCCCGACGCCCCGCCCTAGGACTGGATCATCGGGCAAAGCGGACGGGACATGGCATCGGCAGGACAGACCGCAGGGCATGAACGCCCGATTATCGGCGTGGCGCTGATGCTGGCGGCGATGGCGGTTCTGCCGTTTCTGGACGTTGCGGCAAAGTTCCTGGGCCAGCAGGGCATGCCGATCCTTCAGATCGTCTGGGCGCGGATGGCCTTCGGCGCGGTGATGACCCTTCCTTTCGCGCTTCGGCTTGGCGGGCGTGCGGCGCTGTGGCCCGACCGGCCCGCCTATCACACCGGGCGCGCCTTCCTTCTGGCGGCGGCGACGTTCTTCTTCTTCTACGCGCTCAAGTTCCTGCCGATTGCTGATGCCCTGGCGATCTTCTTCGTCCAGCCGCTGATCCTGACGGCGATTTCGCCCTTCGTTCTGGGCGAACGGGTCGGCCCTCGACGCTGGGTCGCCGTCATGGTGGGGTTCGTCGGAACGCTGATCATCATTCGCCCCGGCCTGGCCGAGGTGAACCCCGGCACTTTCCTTGCGCTGGCGGCAGGCACGAGCCTTGCCTTCTACCTGGCGATGACGCGACGCATCTCGGGGCGCGCGCATGCGATGGTCACGACCTTCCACACCAGCCTGATGGGGGCGATCTTCCTGACACTGGCGGTGTTGCCGCTGTGGCAGGCGCCCTCTACGCCGCAATGGGGCCTCATGCTGGCGGTGGGGTTCGTGGCGACCTTCGGGCATTTCCTGATCGTTAAGGCCTATGACCATGCCGAGGCCTCGCTTCTGGCGCCGCTGGCCTACACCGAGATCATCATGGCGACGGCGGTCGGCTGGTGGTTCTTCGGCGATTTTCCCGATGCCTGGACGTTTGTGGGCGTAGGCGTGCTGATCGGCTGCGCGATCTTCATCTCGATGCGCGAACGGGCCCACGGCCTGCCACCGAAAGAACGTGAGTTCGAACAGCCCTGAGCCTTGCAACCCCGAGCCTTGGACCCGGCATGAAAAAACGCGCCGGGGGTGCCGGCGCGTTTCCATCCGTTCCAAGCGAAGTGATCAGGCCTCGACGGTTTCCGCCGCGGCGGCGTCAATCGCCTTCGCCTGCACGTCACCCGGACGCGCGATCTCGATCCGGCGTGGCTTCAGCGATTCGGGCGTCTCGCGCACCAGGTCGATGTGCAGCATCCCGTGTTCATGCGTGGCGCCGGTGACCTTCACGTGATCGGCCAGTGCGAAGCGGCGTTCAAAGGCGCGCGTGGCAATGCCACGGTGCAGGAAGTTGCGTTCGCCTTCGTCGGCGGACTTGCGCGCCGCGATGTAAAGCGTGCCTTCCTTGACCTCAACATTCAGGTCCTCGGGCGTGAAGCCGGCAACGGCGACCGAGATGCGATAGGCATTCTCGTCGGTCTTTTCGATGTTGTAGGGCGGGTAGGTCGGCTGGGCGACCTCGTTGGTCAGCACGCGGTCCATCAGATCGGCGATGCGATCAAAGCCCACGGTGGCACGGTAAAGCGGTGCGAGATCAAAGCTGCGCATGTCATCCTCCATCGAGCGATGTCTGTTGGCGACCCTCCCGTTCAGGGCAGGGCCAAGGGAAACCGCCCCGGCCCGTCATGGCACCGGGGACACCACCGATTTGGGAAAGGCAAGGCGCGGTTTCAAGCCCCCACGGGCGTTCGGACCGGCGGGCCGTTCAGGGCGCAGACCCGCCCGGACGCAGGAACTTTGCCCCGCCGTCCGCCGTGCCCGCCCCGCCACCGGAAAGGACGCGCACGCCATGCGACGGCACGTCGTCCCGGTCAAGTGCGGCGCGCAGGTCGGCCAACGGACGTTCCAGGGACGTGCCCAAGGCAACCTTCTTGCCTTCGACCTCGGCCTTGGCCGACACGACCGAAACCACCCGCGCCACGCCGTCGCGCAGGGTGAAGATGGGCGAACCCGAAGATCCGAAATCGATGTTGCAGGTCAGGACAAGCACGCCGGGCTGCTTCCCCATCACATGGCAGACCTCCTGCAGGGATGGCGCATCCTCGCGATCCTGCGCATAGGACACGACGCCCACCTCGTCGCCCTCGCGCGGGTAACGGTCTGTCTCGAAGGGCTGCACGCCGGGCAGGCGGATCGGCTGATCCAGTTCGATCAGCGCCACGTCAAAGGCCACGCGGGCCAACTTCTCTTCGCCCGAATAAACGTATTCGGGATGCGCCACCGCGCGCCGCACGGTCCGGTAGGCTTCGGCCCGGCCATTGCGCCAACCGGCCAGGAATTCGATCGTGGACGGGTCGATCCGCGCGCCCGAGGTCTTGTCGAACAGGCAATGCGCGGCCGTCAGCACAAGGTCGGGCGCGATCAGCGCGCCGGTGCAGAAGCCGCGCTTGCCAAGGTTGAGCCTGCCGACAGCGTTCCAGCCGCGACTGTCGTCGCCGGTCTGCAGGCGGGTCAGGCCCGATTCCTGCGCCGTGGCGGGATGGGTCAACAGGGCACAGGCGGCGGCAAGCGAAAGGGCAAGGCGGCGCATCACGTCTCCGGCGGGGTCGTCGTTCGATCTGCTCTTTTCGCCCCGGCTTGCGGCAGTTTTATGGCCTAGGCAGGCAGGCTGTCCAGCGCGCGCGGACGCGGCCCGCCGGTTGCCCAATCCAGCAGCTCGACCGTGTGGACTATCGGCAACGCCGTTCCGGACCCGATCTGCATCATGCAGCCGATGTTGCCCGCCGCGATCAGATCGGGTTTCCGCGCCTCGAGCGTCTGCACCTTGCGCGTCTTGAGCTGCGCCGAAATCTCGGGCTGCAGCAGGTTGTAGGTGCCCGCCGACCCGCAGCACAGATGGCTGTCGGCGGGTTCAACCACCTCGAACCCGGCGCGCTTCAACAGGTCTTTCGGCGCGGTCTTGACCTGCTGGCCATGCTGCAGCGAACAGGCCGCGTGATAGGCCACGCGCAGGCCCTTGGGCGCGCCTTCCGGCAGGCCGATCCGCACCAGCAGTTCCGAGATGTCCAACGCCATGCCCGCGACCGTCGCCGCATCCGCCGCAAGCGGATCATGGGCGAACATGTGGCCATAATCCTTCACCGTCGTGCCGCAGCCGGATGTGTTGATCACGATAGCATCCAGACCATGGGCCTGTTTTTCGGCCATCCAGGCGCGGATATTGGCCGCCGCCGATCCATGCGACAGGTCGGACTTGCCCATGTGATGGGTCAGCGCGCCGCAACAGCCCGCGCCTTTGGCCACCACCACCTCGCAGCCGAGCCGCCGCAGGATGCGGATCGTTGCATCGTTGATGTCGGTGTTCAGCGCCTTCTGCGCGCAGCCCGTCATCAGCGCGACCCGCATCCGCCGTTCGCCGATCGCCGGGAAGGTCTGCGGATCGTCATTGCGGCTGACCGGCGGGATCTGTGCCGGTGCCATGGCCAGCATCGCCTTCAGCCGCGCATCGGGCATCAGGAAGGCGAAGGGCCGCCCCACCTTCGCCGCCAGAAGCGCCAGCCGGAACCGCGTGGGATAGGGGATGATCCGCGCCAGCAACGCGCGCAGCATCCGGTCCATGAACGGGCGGCGGTAGGTCTTTTCGATGTAGTCGCGCGCCTGATCGACCAGATGCATGTAATGCACGCCCGAGGGGCAGGTCGTCATGCAGGCCAGGCAGGACAGGCAGCGGTCGATGTGCTTGACCGTCTTTTCATCGGCAGGCCTGCCATTTTCCAGCATGTCCTTGATCAGGTAGATGCGGCCGCGCGGGCTGTCGAGTTCGTCGCCAAGAACCTGATAGGTCGGGCAGGTCGCGGTGCAGAATCCGCAATGCACGCAGGTGCGCAGGATCTCGTTCGCGCGCGCGATGCCGGGGTCGCGCAGTTGTTCGGGGGTGAAACTGGTCTGCATCTTCAGAACGCTCCGGCATGGGCAGGATTGAACAGGCCGCGCGGGTCGAAACGGTTCTTCAACCCGGCGGTCAGGGCCGCGACGGCAGGGGGCTCGGGGTGCAGCGCCGGGATCCCGTCGGCCGGATCCGTGGCGCGGACCCGCGTCGCATGGCCGGAAAATCCGCCCAGCCTCGTCCGCAGGTCGGCCCCCGGCGCGGTCAGGATCCAGACAAGTCCGCCGCCCCAGTCCATCAGATGTGCCTCGGCGCCCGCGCGGGCGATCAGGCCGGGCGCGTCCGAGGGTTTCACCGACAGCCGCCAGACATCCCCCGCCCGCCCCGCGAAAGGCGCCGCATCGCGGATCTCGGGCCAGGGCCCGGCGCCCTCGATCCGCTCGGCCCGGCCAAAGCCCGCCAGAAGCGCTGCCAGCCGTTCCGCACGATAGGCGACCGAGGCCGTGAACCCCTCGATCCTGAGGAAGGTGCCCCGCCCCGGCCAGTGCGCGGCGCCCGATACCTCGAAGGGTGACCCCAGGGCCGCCGACATCGCGGCCACCGCCCGCGCGTCGTCAAGCCCCGCCAGGGACAGCGTCGCCTGCGCCTCGGGGGCGGGCAGGACCTTCATCGACACTTCGGTCAGGATGCCAAGGCTACCCCGGCTGCCCGCCATCAGCTTGACCAGGTCATAGCCGGTCACGTTCTTCATCACCCGCCCGCCATTGCGGATCACATCGCCCCGGCCATCGACGAACCGGACACCGATCAGGCTGTCGCGCGCGGCCCCGGCCTGAACCCGGCGCGGTCCGCTGGCGTTCGCGGCCATCACGCCGCCGATCGTGCTTTCGCCCTGCCGCCCCAGCATGGCGCGGAAATCCGGCACCTCGAAGGGCAGGCGTTGCCCTTCGGCGGCCAGCGCCGTCTCGATCTCGGCAAGGGGCGTGCCCGCGCGCGCCACAAGCGTCAGCGCACCGGGCTCGTAAAGCGTGATCCCGGCGATCCCGCCGGTTTCCAGAACCGCCCCCGCCGCGACACCCTCAAGGCCCCGCGTGCCGCCCCCCTGCACGGAAAAATGCGTTGTGGCGACGCGGATCACCTCGGCGAGTTCATCTTCATCAGCAGGGCGCATGGCTGCTTTCATTCTGGTCAAAATATCCTCGGGGTGTCCGGGGGGCAGACAGCCCCCCGGCCTGCGGTCTCACGCCGCGCGGCGGCTTTGGGTGACGTGCAAGGGAAACACCTTGGCGGGGTTCAAAAGCCATTTCGGATCGAACACGTCCTTGACGCGCAACTGTGCCTCAAGGTCTGCCGGGGCATATTGCACGGTCATCAGGTCGCGCTTTTCGATGCCGACGCCATGTTCGCCGGTCAGGCAGCCGCCGACCTCGACACAGAGCTTCAGGATCTCGGCCCCGAAGGCCTCGCATTTCTCAAGATCGCCGGGCTTGTTGGCATCGAACAGGATCAGCGGGTGCATGTTGCCGTCGCCCGCGTGGAACACATTGGCCACGTCCAGCCCGAACTCCTTCGACATCTCGCCGATCCGCCGCAGGACATGGGGCAGCGAGGATACCGGGATCGTGCCGTCAAGACACATGTAGTCGTTGATCTGACCCATCGCGCCAAAGGCCGACTTCCGGCCCAGCCAGATGCGTTTCGCCTGATCCTCGTCGGCGGCCTCGCGCAACTCCACGGGGTTGTGCCTGCCCGCGATCTGCTTGATCAGGCCAAGCTGTTCGTCGATCTCGGCCGGGCTCCCTTCCACCTCGACGATCAGAAGCGCCTCGCACATCGGGTATCCGGCCTTGGCAAAGGCCTCGGTCGCCTCGATGCAGGGGCGGTCCATGAATTCGATCGCCACCGGCAGGACGCCGGCCTTGATGATATCGGACACGCAGGCGCCCGCCACCTCGTTGGAATCGAACCCCATCAGCACCGGGCGCGCGCCTTCGGGCTTGGGCAGGATGCGCAGCGTCGCCTCCGTCACCACGCCCAGCTGGCCCTCCGAGCCGCAGATCACCCCCAGAAGGTCAAGGCCCGCAGGATCCATCCAGGGGCCGCCGATCTCGACCACAGTGCCATCCATCTGGACCATCGTGACGCCCAGAAGGTTGTTCGTCGTCACCCCGTATTTCAGGCAATGCGCCCCGCCCGAGTTCATCGCGATGTTGCCCGCGATGGCGCAGGCCAGCTGGCTGGACGGGTCGGGGGCATAGAAGAAGCCATCGGTTTCCACGGCCCCCGTGACCGACAGGTTGGTGCGTCCCGACTGCACCCGGATGAAGCGGTTGTCATAGTCGGTTTCCAGAACCGCGTTCATCCGCGCCACGCCAAGGATCACGCTGTCCGCCGTGGGCAGCGCCCCGCCCGCAAGCGAGGTGCCCGACCCGCGCGGCACGACCGGCACGCCCTCGTCATGGCAGATCTTCAGCACCGCCGACACCTCGGCGGTGCTGCGCGGCAGGACGGCGGCTAGCGGCGGGCAACGATAAGCCGTCAGCGCATCGCATTCATAGGCGCGGGTTTCGTTCGGATCGTCCACCACGGCATCGGCCGGCAGGACCTCGCGCAGGCGTTCGATGATCCGCGCCTTGCGTGACAGGATCGCGGCATTCGGCTGTGGCATGTCCATGGCGGCCCCTCCCGGCGTTATTGGTAAATTCATATTACCAATTTCACCAAAAAGCAACCGGAATTGGTCAGGCCCCAGTCATTCCCGGTCATCCGGCCAGTCGTGCTGCCACTTCAGAGCCGACCGCAACCCCCGAAAGCCGCGCGCCTGCGGCGGTCTGGGTCAGGCCACCGGGGGCCAGCGCCTCGCCCGCGAACCAGATCCTGTCGCCCACCGGGGTGCGCAGCACGTCGCGCGCATGCGCCTTGCCGGGCCGTGCCGCGGCATAACCGCCCCGGACATAGCGTTCGCCGCCCCAGTTCGTCATGATGCCGTGCCCCACGGCACGGCGCACGTCGGACCCGAAGATGTCGATCAGGCGGTCGGTCACGAAATCCACCGCCGCCGCTGTGCCCGCCGCCTCCATCTCCCAGGCGAAGTCGCCGCCGACGAAACCGACCATCAGGTCAAGGTCCCAGGGAAAGCACAGGAAGAAAAGGTCATGGCGCGCATGCCGTTCGATCAGCAGGTCGTCGAACGGCTTCAGGCCAAGCCGGGTTCCCGACACCGTGACCGGGATCTTGGTCAGAAGTCCCATCGGCAGATCGAAGATCGCCTCGACATGGGCATCAGGAAGCCGGGGAAAGAAACCCATCTCCTCGAACTGCAGCGCACCCATCGAGGCGGTAACGATCGCCGCGCGGGCGCGGACCGCACCGAAGCGGCCCTCGGCCACCACCCCCGGCCCGTCCCAGGCCAGCCGCCGGACGGGCGCGCCGGTCGTCACCGGCACATCCGCGCCCCAGCGGTGGATCAGCGCGCCAAAGCCTTCGCGGGTGAAATAGTTCGGGTCCAGATCGGCGGCCGACCGGAAATCCGCGACGGAAATCTCGTCATCATCCGCGCCGAAATCCATCGGCCCGGCAAAGGTGGAATTCGCACGCAGACAGTGGCAATCCCCGATCAGCGCCGACAGCCGGTCATCCGGCCCGGCATGAGCCTCGATGCAGGCGGCCAGCGCGGCCTCTGCCTCGCGCATCCGCACCATTTCCGCGGCATCCGCGCGGCGCGAGCCGAAATACAGGTGATCCAGCGCCATGTCGTGATGGTAAAGCGTCCAGCCTGCCGCCTGCGCCTCGGGGAAGAAGGGGTTGCGATCGGCTGCATGCAGCCAGGCACAGCCGATATCGAAGGGCACGCCGAAATCCGTATCGGTCGTCCAGGCGCGGCCGCCGATCCGGTCCATCGCCTCCAGCACCAGGAAACTCAGGCCTTTTTCCCGAAGCGTCTTCGCCGCCGCAAGACCCGCGGCACCCGCACCGACAATCACCACATCCACGTCCTGCATGGCCAAACTCCGTTTCGAAAAAGCATTTCAGCCCCGAAAAAACCGGGGATCGGGAAATGATCCACGAATCTGCCGTGCGTGGCGAGGAAAATCAGCGCGGGGAACGGGGCCGGCCGTTGCGCCCTTCGACCAGCCAGGCCGCCAGCGCCAGTGCCGCAGACAGCAGAAGCCACGCCCAGGGCGGCAGGATCGCGGCGATGCGGATGTCTTCGGTCACATAGGCCCCGCGCGGGGTGATCCCGATCCAGCCGCGCCCGGCGGCCGTCCGGCCCTCGCCCACGCGGCGCAGGTCGGGTGTGCCATCCTCGATCCGCAGGATGCCACCGTTCGTGGCGTCGACCAGATCGGCCAGCTTGTCGCCCGTCGCGATGGTTTCCTCGAATTCACGCGGGGCCGAGGGGCCGACGGCCACCACCGTTTCCAGATCGTCCTGGATCACGCGATAAAGCCCGAGCATTGGCGCGGGCCATTCCGCGGCAAAGCGGCCGGGAACGGTTTCGGTCAGGTCAACCTGCGCTTCGGACCCGTCGGGCGCGGTCAGGGTCACGGGGCCGGGCGGGGTTTCGGCGATGGACCGGCGGGTAATGGTGATCGTCTGGCCATCGGCAAGGGCGGTCAGCGCCTCTTCCTCAAGCTCGGGTTCCTTCATCATCCAGTGCGCAAGCCGCCGCAGGAGTTCAAGCTGCGGCCCGCCTCCCTCGAACCCGCGTCCCCAGAGCCAGGCGTGATCCGATGCCATCACCGCGATGCGCCCTTCGCCTTCGCGCGCCAGAACCAGAAGCGGCCTGCCATCTGCGCCTTCCATCACGACCTGGCCGCCATCCCGCGCGGTGATCTCGATCTGGCGGAACCAGCGGCCCCAGCCCTCGTCCGGCTGCGCCGCGTCAAGCCCCTGCGTCACCGGGTGGCGCTTGCCCAGTTCCGAAAGGACGGGACGAAAGCCGCCTTCGATCACTCGGCTGGTGGCATCCACCGGCAGGATTTCTGCCAGGGGGGACCGCCAGAGGCTGTCGGCGGTGCCGAACTCGGGCCCGGCAGCCACCAGGACCGTGCCGCCGTTGGTGACATAGTCGCGCACGTTTTCCAGGTAGTTCAGCGGCAGGATGCCGCGCAGCCGGTAACGGTCGAAGATGATCAGGTCGAATTCCTCGATCTTCTCGACGAACAATTCGCGCGTGGGAAAGGCGATCAGCGACAGTTCCGATACCGGGATGCCATCCTGCTTTTCCGGCGGGCGCAGGATGGTGAAATGGACCAGATCGACCGAAGGATCGGATTTCAGCAGGTTGCGCCAGACCCGTTCGCCGGCATGCGGCTCGCCCGACACCAGAAGCACGCGCAGGCGATCGCGCACGCCGTTGATCGACACGATGGCCGCATTGTTGCGGTCGGTCAGTTCCCCCGCCTCGGTATTCGTGGCGAATTGCAGCACGTTCATCCCGCCATGCGGCAGCGTGACGGGCAGTTCCATGTCCTGCCCGACGGGCACGCGGAAGGTTTGCGGCGGCTCGCCATCAATGGCGATCGACAGGTCGGCCGATCCCTGAAGGGCCTCGGGCACCGCGCCCTGATCCTCGATCCGCAGGGTCAGCGTGACCGGCTCGCCGATGATCGCGAAGGCGGGGGCGTTGCGCACGATCAGGCGGCGGTCCCAGTCGCTTTCGCTGCCGGTCAGCAGCACATGCAGGGGTGCGGGCATGTCGGGCGCCATCGGCAGGTCATGCGCCTGACCATCGGTGATCAGGACGCCCCCGGCGACACGGGCGCGCGGTTCCTCGGCCAGCGCCTCGGCCAGCGCGGTCATCAGTTCCGTGCCGCCATCGCCGGGCGCGTCGGGCAGGCGAAGCTCGCGCAATTCCGTGTTCGGAAGGGCGGCGACCTCGGCGCGCAGGGCGACCAGCGCCTCCTCGGCCTGCGCCGGACGGGCGCCGATCTGCTGGCTGGCGCTTTCGTCGATCACGGCGATGACGATGTCGGTCAGCGGTGCGCGGTCCTCTTCCTGCAGGGCGGGATTGGCCAGCGCGGCAAGCAGCGCCGCCGCGGTCAGCCCGCGCAACCACCAGCCCTGCAGCCCCCGCCACAGCGCCACCCCCACCAGCGCCAGTGCGGCCGCGGCAAGAACCGCGATCACGGGCCAGGGCAGAAGCGGATCGAACACGATGCTGCCGGTCATTGGCCCAGCCTTTCCAGCAGCGCGGGCACATGGACCTGATCGGATTTGTAGTTGCCGGTCAGCACATGCATGATCAGGTTGATCCCGAAGCGATAGGCGATCTCGCGCTGGCGTTCCCCGGCATAGCCGCGCCCGACGGGAAACATCGGCACGCCCCGCGCATCCACCGCCCATGAGGACGCCCAGTCATTGCCGCCGATCACGACCGGCGTGACCCCGTCATTGAGGTTGCGGAAGGGCATGCCTTCGGCCTGTTCGGCATCGGGCGGCGCAGCCTCGACCCAGAGCCCGCCATTGGCGTGGCGGCCGGGGAAATCCTGCAACAGATAGAAGGTGCGCGTCAGCACATGATCGGCGGGGATGGGTTCCAAGGGCGGAATGTCCAGGGGCGCCGCGATCAGTTGCAGGCGGCGGCCTTCCGGCGTGGTGCCGCCGCCGCGCACCAGATCCGCATCGCGCGTGTCGAACAGGATCATGCCCCCGGTGCGCAGATACTTGTTCAACTTCGCATAGGCCGCAGCCGACGGCAGCGGCTGATCCGCGGTGACAGGCCAGTAGAGGAACGGAAAGAAGGCAAGCTCGTCGGTTTCGATGTTCACCGCCATCGCATCGCCCGGTTCGATCGTCGTCCTCTCGAACAGCCTGAGGCCAAGCCCGCGCATCCCCGCCGCGGCGATGTCATCCACCCGGCTGTCGCCTGTCAGGACATGGGCCAGGCGCACCTCGGTCGTGGCCTCGATGGCGAAGGCGTCATTCGTCTGCGCCGATGGGTCCGACTGCGCCAGAGCCGGAACCGGTGCCATCTGGACCGCGATTGCCAGCGCCAGAACGGCCGCCGGTGCGTTCCGCAGCCCCCGCGACAGCCGGCCCGACAGCCACAGAGCGGCCAGGATGTCGATCAGCAGCAGCCCGAGAGCCGCCGCCAGGAACAGCCCGGTCAACACCTGTTCGACCCGCGTTTCCATGCCTTCCACCGGAACGGTCGCGGGCCAGTCCATCGGGCTCAGTTCGGTTTCGGCACCGATCACGTTGATTGCCAGCCGCCGGTCATCGCCCGCGTAAAGCCCCGGCAGAAGCGCAGGCCCCGGCCCGGTCGCCCGCGCCAGATCCGCGCCGTCAACACCGGGCAGGCCCTCGGCCTCCTCGACCTGTCCGAAGGCGTCCAGCACCGCCTGGGGCACCCAGATACGGCCTTCCAGGCTTGCGGCATCCAGCGCCGAGGGGCGGGTGGAAACGGCCAGCCGTTCCAGCATCTGCACGAAAAGGCCCGAAAGCGGCAGGCTGGACCATTCGGCATTCGCGGTGACATGGAACAGGACGACCTGCCCCTGCCCCACCTCGCGGCGCGTCACAAGGGGCGTGCCGTCGGCCAGCGTGGCGATCGACCGCTGCGCCAGTTCCGGGCCGGGCTGCGCCAGAACCTGCGCGGTGACGGCGACCTCTTCGGGCACTGCAAGACCGTTGAACGGGCTGTCCGCCGGGAAGGGGGCCAGCGCCTTGGGTTCGCCCCAGCTCATCGCGCCGCCCACCGTCCGCCCGCCTTCGCGCAGCCGCACGGGCATCAAGGGATCATCCTCGGTCCGGGCCACGTCGCTGGCCGCCAGACGCGGGCCGGCAAAGCGCAGAAGCAGCCCGCCCCGGTCCAGCCAGTCGAGCATCGCATCCTGTTCCTGCGGGGCCAGGCGGGCGACATCGGCAAGGATCACGACGTCGGGGCTGGCCAGCAGCACATCCTGCAGGCTGCCCTCCAGCAGATCGGCCACGGGCGCCAGCGCCTGTTCAAGGTAATGGGTGGCCGACAGAAGCAGCAGCCCCTCGCGCCCGGCCTGTCCGTCGATGATGGCGATCTTGCGCCGCTTTAGGCTGTCGTCGGTCAGGCTGACGGCCCCGGCAGACCGGACGCCCGCGATCTCGAACCGGGTGATGCGGTTGCGCAGTTCGGGCGGCAGCGAAAGCGCGCCGGTCGCTTCGGTCGCATCCGGCGCGAAGGTCAGCGGCAGGCGGGCAAGCTCGCGTTCCACCCCCGCAGGGTCAAGGCCGCGGGCGGAAACCTCCACCTGCTGTTCGGCCCCGGAGGCCAGCCGGATGGCCGAAAGCTGCACCGCGCCGTCCTCGAACCCGGCCGGGCGCAGGGCAAGCAGGCTGCGCGGGCTTTCGAAGGCCCGGACCGGGCCGCGCTGTTCCAGCGCAGCCAGAAGGGCCGCGCGATCGGGATGGTCCAGCCCGTCGGACAGCCAGAAGGTTTCGAACCCGCCCTCGGGAAGGGCCGTGGCCCATCCGGCCAGGTCGACCGGCGCATAGGGACGCGGCGAGAACCCGACAAGCCGCTGCGCCCAGGCGTTCGCCGCCTGAAAGACCGGGGTTTCCGGCTGATCGGTCAGGCGCACCACGGCGACCGACCGGCCCGCGCGGCCCGCCTCGGCGATCAGCGCCTCGGCCCGGTCGATGCGGCGGGGCCAGTCGCGCGCATCCGCCCATCCGCCATCGAACAGGACCAGAAGAGGCCCCTGCCCCGGTTCGCGCACATCGGGATTGAGAACCGGCCCGGCAAAGCCCACGATGGCCGCACCGACCGCCAGCGCGCGCAGCAGCAGCAGCCACCACGGCGTCTTGTCGGTTTCCGTCTCGTCATCGGTCAGCCCAAGCAGCAGCGCCACACCCGGAAAGCGGCGCCGGATTGGCGCGGGCGGCACCGCCCGCAGGATCAGCCACAGCACGGGCAGCAGAATCAGCCCCAGCAACAGCCACGGCGTGGCAAAGCCTATCGGACCGATGACCCACATCAGCCGCCCGCCTCCATCGCGCGGAAAAGCCACAGAAGGGCCGATTGCGCGCTTTCGCCGGTATGGTGGCAATGGAAATGCCAGCCGGACGCGCGGGCCAGATCCGCGAGGCGCGCCTTGCGATCGGCCAGACGCGACAGATAGCGCGTGCGCAACTCGCCCGCGCGCAGGGTTTCATGGGTCAGCGTGCCGCCCATCGATTCAAAGATCGTGCGCCCGTCGAAGGGAAATTCCTCTTCCGCCGGATCAAGGATCTGCAACAGCGCGCCGCGAACCCCGCGATCCGCCGCCCGCGCCAAAGCCGCCTCGACGCCCTGCAGGTCGCCCAGGAAATCCGATACGAACACCGCCCGCCCGTGTGCCACGATCCCGGTCATGTCGGGGGCGCCGTAATCGGCCTCGGCCTCGGCACCCGCCAGCGCCAGCGTCAGCCGGTCAAGCTGCGCGCGGCCCGACCGGGGCGGGGCGTCTTCGCCGGCAAGGCCCACCCGTTCCCCGCCACGGATCAGAAGCACGGCCAGTGCCAGCGACAGCAACGCCGCGCGGTCGCGCTTGGCCGGGCGCGCGCGGTCGCCGGTGAAGGACATCGATCGCGCCCCGTCGCACCAGATCGTTACCGATTGCGCCGCCTGCCATTCGCGTTCGCGCACGAAATGCGCGTCCGACCTGCCCGAACGGCGCCAGTCGATCATCCGGGCGCTGTCGCCCGCATGGGCGGGGCGGTATTGCCAGAATTCGTCCCCCATCCCCGCCCGGCGGCGCCCATGTTCGCCAAGGATCACCGTCGCGGCCAGATGTTCGGCCTGCGCCAGAAGGGGCGGCAGGCTTTGCCCCAGACCTTCGGCCCGGGCGCGGAGGGTCGGCGAAAGGCTCACGCCGCGGCCTCAAGCCCGAGCGCGGCCGTGGCGGTGCGGTCGATGATCCCGGCAAGGCTTTCGCCGCGCGCACGGGCGGCGAAGGACAGCGCCATCCGGTGTGTCAGCACAGGCCGCGCCAGCGCCGCGACATCGGCCGCCGACGGCACAAGCCGGCCGTCCAGAAGCGCGCGCGCCCGAACCGTCAGCATCAGCGCCTGCGCCGCGCGTGGGCCGGGCCCCCACGAAAGGCTGTCGGCCAGCGCCGCGCCTTCGGGTTCGCCCGGACGGCAGGCGCGGACCAGGTCGAGGATCGCCTCGACCACCTGTTCGCCCACCGGCATCCGGCGGATCACCGATTGCGCGGCGATCAGTTCCTGGGCGGTGAAGACCTGATGCACGCTGGCCTCTTCGGCGCCGGTGGTGGCGATCAGGATATCGCGTTCGGTCTTGCGGTCGGGATAGTCTACATCGACCTGCACGAGAAAGCGGTCAAGCTGCGCCTCGGGCAGCGGATAGGTGCCTTCCTGTTCGATCGGGTTCTGGGTGGCCAGAACGTGGAACGGCTTTCCCAGCGGGCGGTGCTGCCCCGCGATCGTCACCTCGCGTTCCTGCATCGCCTGAAGCAGCGCGGACTGGGTGCGCGGGCTGGCGCGGTTGATCTCGTCGGCCATCAGAAGCTGGCAGAAGATCGGCCCTTCGATGAAGCGGAAGGCACGGCTGCCGTCGGCGGCGGTTTCCAGCACCTCGGAACCCAGGATGTCGGCCGGCATCAGATCGGGGGTGAACTGGATGCGGCTGCCCTTCAGCCCCATGACCGTGGACAGCGTATCGACAAGCCGCGTCTTGCCCAGACCGGGCAGGCCAACCAGAAGCGCGTGCCCCCCGCACAGCATCGAGGCCAACACCAGATCCACCACCCGTTCCTGCCCGATGAAGCGGCGGTTGATCGAGGCTTTCGCCTCGGCCAGCTTGGCGCCGAGGGCTTCGATTTCGGCAATCAGGGCGTCGGCCATGACAAGTCGCTCCGCTTGGATATATGCTGTCATTAGACCTAAGTATCGCGCCCGGCACAAATGGCAAAAAGCATGAGCGGACAAAAGATCGTGACCCCCACTGCGGAGGGCCTGGCCGCTTCGGCCAGCGCCGCCACGCGAAAGGGCCCGCCCCCTGTGCATCTGTGGAACCCGCCTTTCTGCGGCGATCTCGACATGCGGATCGCGCGCGACGGCACGTGGTTCTACCTTGGCACGCCGATTGGCAGGCCCGCGCTGGTGAGGCTGTTCTCGTCGATCCTGAAGCTTGAGGATGGCCGCTATTTCCTTGTCACCCCGGTCGAAAAGGTGGGGATCACCGTCGATGACGCGCCCTTCGTGGCGGTGGATTTCACCGTGGACGGGACGGGCCGCGACCAGAGCGTGACCTTCACCACCCATGTGGGCGACGTCGTGACGGCGGGGCCGGATCATCCGATCCGCGTGGTGCGCGACCCCGCCACCGGCGAGCCTTCGCCCTATGTCATGGTCCGGCGCGGGCTTGAGGCGCTGATCGACCGCAAGTCGTTCTATCGGCTGGTCGATCTGTGCGTGCATGAGGATCACGATGGCGCCCGCTGGTTCGGGCTGTGGTCGGGGTCCACGTTCTTTCCAGTCATCCCGTCCGCCGACCTGCCCTGAGCGGAGCCGGGCCGTTTTCCCTGCGCGCCCGTCATCCCGTCGCATCCCGCGCCGAACACGAAGCCGCGCGCGGGCTTGCCGGCCACGGGGCATTGCGGCAAGAGGGCCGCATCGTCCATCACGTCGAGGCCCGCCATGATCCCTGCCCGCTTTGCCCCCGTCCTGTTCGGCCTGATCCTTTCGGGGCTGATGTCGGCCATCGTCTCGGGCATCTCGACCGTGCGGGCGATCGGGCCGGGCGGCGACTTCCTCGGGGTCTGGGCGCTGTCCTGGGTCTATGCCTGGGCCGTGGCCTTTCCGGTGGTCCTGGTCGTGGCCCCCGTCACCCGGCGGATCGTGGCGCGGCTGACGCGATGAACAGCCCGACCGGCCCTTGCCCGGCAGGCGCGGGGCCGCTAAAGACAGGGTCAGCATGCACGGCCCGAGGACCAATCCGATGACCATCGAAGCCCCCGAAACCATCGTCGTCACCACCTGGAAGGTCGCCTGCGACGGCGGCCAGGGCGCGCTTGGCCATCCCCGCGTCTGGCTGACGATCCCGCAGGACACGGGCTTTGTCGAATGCGGCTACTGCGACCGGAAATACGTGATCGACCGCGACCACGCGCACGACGATCACTGATCCCCTCCGCCCGGCCGCGGGGTTGGCAAGCCGGGGCCATGCCCCCGGTTGTCAGGCCGGTTCGACGATAAAGCGCGCCTCGGCGACCCTGGCCATGCCCATTTCGCGACAGACCGTGGCCGCCGGGCCATTGCCCTCGACCGCACCGACCGTCAGGCTCGCCCCGCCTTCGGTATCCACAAGCCCCCCTGCCGCCACGACCAGCGCGCGCGCGTATCCCTGGCGCCGGAACGGCGCCTGCACGAACAGATTGGCAATCTCGTGCGTGATCCGGCCCGTTGCCGGGTCCTGCCACCCGAGGATCAACGCATAGGCCACCGGATGCGGCACCGGGCTTCCCGCCGGACGCGCGACCAGAAGCCGCGCAGCCGGGTTGTCCAGCGTCAGCGTGCGAAACCCCGCCGGGGTGATCGTGGCCTGATCGCCATGATGGGCGGCCAGCGCGATCATCATCCGATGCACCTCGGGCAGGTCCGCGGCCGTGGCCGTGCGAATGTCGATCTGTTGTCGTTCTGTGGTCATCTTCGGGGTCCTTTGCGGTCCGGCCCGCGTGGGAACCCGTCATGAAAGGCCGACCCGCGCGGGCGGCTTTCTGGTCATCTGTTCAAAGGAATGCTGACCGGCCGCCTTATGAAGCGTCGGGCCAATAAAATCGGGCGTGGGCGATCGGGGTCAGCATGGCGCCGACCATGCCGCGCGGCGCGGTCCCGGTCAAGCCCCTGCGGAGGCAAATCTGGCGGGCATACCTGGCGGGCAAATCGACCAGGCCAGTGAAGGGTGGAAGCGCCCGGCGGATCGTGGCAAGAACGCAGGAACGGCGACGGGGAGAGAAGACCATGACCTTCGGCAAGGGCTGCCACCTGCATCTGATCGACGGCTCGGCCTATATCTTCCGCGCCTATCACGCGCTGCCGCCCCTCACCCGGAAATCCGACGGGCTGCCGGTGGGCGCGGTCGCGGGGTTCTGCAACATCCTGTGGAACGAACTCAGCCGCAACGGCGGCAAGGACGCCCCGACCCATATCGCGGTGGTCTTCGATTATTCCTCGAAAACCTTCCGCAACGAAATCTACCCCGCCTACAAGGCGCAGCGCCCCGAACCGCCCGAAGACCTGCGGCCCCAGTTCTCCCTGACGCGCGAGGCGACGCGCGCCTTCAACGTGGCCTGCCTTGAAGCCGACGGATTTGAGGCCGACGACATCATCGCGACGCTGGCGCAGCAGGCGGTCGATGCCGGCGGGGCCTGCACGATCATCTCCTCAGACAAGGACCTGATGCAGCTTGTCGGCAATGGCATCCTGATGCGCGACCCGATGAAGGACCGCCTGATCGACCGCGCCGAAGTCGAAGAGAAATTCGGCGTCCCCCCGGAAAAGGTGGTGGATGTCCAGTCGCTGTCGGGCGACAGCGTCGACAACGTGCCCGGCGCGCCGGGGATCGGGATCAAGACCGCGGCCCTTCTGATCAACGAATACGGCGACCTCGACAGCCTTCTGGCCCGCGCGGACGAGATCAAGCAGCCCAAGCGGCGCGAGGCGCTGATCCAGAATGCCGACCTGATCCGCATTTCCCGCCAACTCGTGACGTTGAAACGCGACACGCCGCTGGATGTCACGCTGGACGATCTGGAGGTGCGCGCGCCCGATCCCGAACGGCTGATGGCCTTCCTGACGGACATGGAGTTCCGGTCGATCACCCGCCGGGTGGCCGAAAAGCTGAAGATCGCCCCGCCCGCGATCACCGAAACCCCGCCCGCCACGCCCGAAGACGCGCCGCGGCCCGAGGCCCCGCCGATCGACCCCGGGACATACGAGGCAATCCGCGACATGGCCGCGCTTCAGGCCTGGATCGACCGCATCCGTGCGGCGGGCCACGTGGCTGTCGATACCGAAACCACCTCGCTTGACGAGATGCGCGCCGAACTGGTGGGCATCTCGCTGTGCATCGAGGCCGGACAGGCCGCCTATGTCCCGCTGGGACACCGGCAGGGCGGCGGCGACCTGTTCGGGTCCTCCGACCTGGTCGCGGGGCAGATCCCGATGGAAGAGGCGCTTGCCGCCCTTAAACCGGTGCTGGAGGATCCGGCCATCCTCAAGATCGGCCAGAACATGAAATACGACTGGAAGATCCTCGCCCGCCACGGCATCCGCATCGCGCCCTTCGACGACACGATGCTGATGTCCTATGCGATGCATGGCGGGTTGCACGGGCATGGCATGGACTTCCTATCGGAAAACTACCTGTCGCACATCCCGATCCCGATCAAGTCTCTGCTCGGGTCGGGCAAGTCGGCCATCACCTTCGACCGGGTGGGGATCGAAGACGCGGTGAAATACGCCGCCGAGGATGCCGACATCACCCTGCGGCTCTGGGAAAGGTTCCGGCCCGACCTCCACCGCGCCCGCGTGACCACCGTCTATGAAACGCTGGAACGCCCGCTGGTGCCGGTGCTGGCCGAGATGGAGATGGCCGGCGTCAAGGTCGACCGCGACACGCTATCGCGCATGTCCAATGCCTTCGCGCAGAAGATGGCCGCGCTGGAAGACGAGATCCGCACACTTGCGGGCGCGGATTTCAACGTGGGCTCGCCCAAGCAACTGGGCGAGATCCTGTTCGACCGGCTGGGCCTTCCGGGCGGCGAAAAGGGCAAGACCGGTGCCTATGCCACCGGGGCCGAGGTTCTGGAAGACCTCACCACGATGGAAGACAGCCACCCGACCGGCGCCAGACTCGCCGCGCGGGTGCTGGACTGGCGGCAGCTGTCCAAGCTGAAATCGACCTACACCGACGCGTTGCAGGATCACATCCACCCCGAGACGGGCCGCGTCCACACCTCCTATGTGATCGCGGGAGCGAACACCGGGCGGCTCGCCTCGACCGATCCGAACCTGCAGAACATCCCCGTCCGCACCGAGGAAGGCCGCCGCATCCGCGAGGCCTTCGTGGCCCCCGCGGGCCGGCGCATCGTCAGCCTCGACTACAGCCAGATCGAATTGCGCATCCTCGCCCATATCGCCGACATCCCGGCGCTGAAACAGGCGTTCAAAGAGGGCCATGACATCCATGCCATGACCGCGTCGGAAATGTTCAACGTGCCGCTCGACCAGATGACGCCCGACATCCGCCGCCAGGCCAAGGCGATCAACTTCGGCGTGATCTACGGGATCTCGGGCTTCGGCCTTGCGCGGAACCTGCGCATCCCGCGGGCCGAGGCGCAGGGCTTCATCGACCGCTATTTCGAACGCTTCCCCGGCATCAAGACCTACATGGACGACACCATCGCCTTCGCCAAGGCCCATGGCTTTGTCCAGACACTGTTCGGGCGCAAGATCCACACGCCCGACATCAACGCCAAGGGCCCGGGCGCCGGGTTCGCCCGGCGCGGTGCGATCAACGCACCGATCCAGGGCACCGCCGCCGACGTGATCCGCCGCGCCATGATCCGCATGCCCGCCGCGATCGCGGGGCTGGACGCGCGGATGCTGCTCCAGGTGCATGACGAACTTCTGTTCGAGGCCGCCGAGGACGCGGTCGAACCGCTCATCGCCCGCGCCCGCGAGGTGATGGAAGGCGCGGCCCATCCCGCCGTGCACCTGTCGGTTCCGCTGATCGTCGATGCGGGTCAGGGCGCGAACTGGGCCGAGGCGCATTGAACCCCTTCAACCTGACCAGAATACCCCCGCCGGAGGCCCCTGAGCCCGCGCCGCGCAAGCGGGGCGGGCGAGGCAAAGAAAATGCGCGCGGCACGCGCGCGCAACCGGATCAGGCCCGCCGTCAGGCGCGGTCGATCCGGCATCAATGACTGTTGTTCCGGTCGGACCGGACATGCGGATCGGCCTCATGCGGCGCCGAAAGGGCCGTTTCGCCGCCGGTTTATGCCTCAGCCTTCGGCCTTCTGCAGCATCCGCCCCAGCATCCGGCCACCAAGGATGTGCAAGTGGTAATGCGGCACTTCCTGCACCCCGTTCATGCCCGCGTTCGAGATCGTCCGGTAGCCGTGGCCATCGGCGCCGGGGCTGACGCCCGTCTCGGCGCAGACCCGCGCCGCGACCCGGTGGAAATCGGCGATCTCGGCATCGCTTGCCTCGGCCGCGAAATGGTCAAAGCACACATAGGGCCCTTTCGGGATCACCAGCACATGCACCGGGGCCTGCGGATAGATGTCATGGAAGGCCAGAGTGTGTTCGGTCTCCACCACCGTCTTGTTCGGGATCTCGCCGCGCAGGATGCGGGCAAAGATGTTGGTCGGGTCATAGGTCCAGGCCATGGCGTCAGTCCACAAACAGATAGTCGGTTTCCGCGATCTCGCGCGCCTTGTCTTCGGCAATCCCGAGGAAGAGTGCAAGGGTCTGCGTGTTTTCCGCGACCGTCGCGCTTTGCCGCATCCGGTGGAAATCGGCGAAATCGGCGTCGCGGATGCGGTCGCTTTCAAACTTCACGTCATAGCGGATCGTCGGCAGAAGCTTGTCGATGGTTTCCGATGGCGTGCGGTCGCCGGCCAGACCCACGCGGCGGGCATGGCCGATCAGGTAGTCGTCGGTGAAATCGCATTCGACCTCAAGCAGGCGCGTGGTCGCCTTGTCGGAATAGAAATCCTGCATCAGGTCCACGTTGGCCGGATCGATGCAGATCACCAGCGTATCCGAATTCCAGTAGTCGAACAGCATCCGCACCAGCGCGCGGCGATGGCGGGTGCGCTTTTCCAGCGTCGTCTGGATGCCGCCAAGGTCGGGCAGGATGGTCGCGGCCTCGTTGAACAGGTATTCCACCCCCGGCAGCCCGGTGACGTTGCGGATCCGGTCGACCAGCCGCTTGGCCACATGCCATTTCTTGCAGGTGACGATCAGAAGCGTGCGTTCGCGGCCAAGGCTTGCCTCGTTTTCCCAGAACCGCGGGGCGAAGCGCCGACCGATCCGCCCGCGCCCGGTCAGGAACTTGAACAGGCTGCGGCCCTCGTTCGAGATGGGAAAGCTGACCCCCGTCGTGGTGTAAAGCTTGCCCAGCCGGTCCTTCAGCTGCCTTGCATCCGGGCTGATCTTGCGCGCGAACAGGTAATCCTGGCTTATCAGCAGGTCATACTGATCGTTGTAGAAGACAACCGGCATCCCGTAGTCGGTGAACATCAGGAAGGTCAGCGTGCGGCTGCGGATCTCGGCCTCGGGCACCAGATGGCGCACAAGCGTCTGAAAGAATGTCTCGTCCGGGATCCATGTGGTGCGGAAGAAACGCATCACATCCTTGCGGCGGCGGGTGAAGTCGAGGATCCATTCGATCGTGCGGCGGCGCAGGCACCACCACTGGCTGCCGATCTGTATGGCGAGGTCCGCGGGGATCTTTCGTTCCAGCCGCAGTTTCTGCTGCAAGCCCATCGAAGTGTAGAACCACCACTTGTGCGTCCGTTCGTTGAACCAGTGGCGATAGATCAGCCGTTCGGCCTTGATCCCGGTCTTGATCCATTCCGAGGTGAAGAAATCGAAGCTTTCGACATAATCGACATCGTCCCGATCAAGGAACTCATGGGCATATTCCGCCGACTTGATCGGCATGCAATCGCCCGACAGCATGTAGAAATGGGTGGCGCGCGGAAACGCCTCGACCGCCGCCTCGACCGCCAGAAGCGATGCCTCGACCAGGCTCCATTCGCCCCAGCCGCATTTGACGCGGCGCCGGGCAAAGACGACCGACGGATTCTGTCCAAGCGCGGCCTGAAGTTTCTGGTAATCCGCCCGGCTTGCCCTGGCATCATAGTGAATCGCCACGAAATCGCCTGCCGCTGTCAGCCGTTCAGCCTGCGCGATCAATCCCTCGGGGTCCTTGTGGGTGAGAAGGATGTAGGCGATTTTTGCCATTCAGGAAACTTTACAGCCTGTACCGATTCATTGTTTCCCTAGATACCTTTATCGGTCATTGAAAAGACAGAGTTTGTTTGCTTTTTTGTGCGCCAAGGGTCGGGCGCGCCAAAGTGCGCGTCACGACGTAACGGAGGCAGAGTTTCATGGGTTTTCCAGGCACCTGGATGACGGAAAGCGAAAGCGTCGTCTATCGCGTCGTCCCCAAATGCGCGTGCTCGACCATCGGCCAGATCATGTATTTTTCCGATCATGGCCAGTTCTTTGACGGCGATATTCACGATTCCACCACGGGCCTGCACAAGTGGTCGCAAGAGGCCAGCCAGCCGCTGATCGAGAAGAACGTCAAGAAGCATAAATCCTATGCCTTCACCTGTGTGCGCAATCCCTACACGCGGATCCTGTCGTCCTTCTTCGACAAGATCTGCGGCATCCAGCGCAATGGCAAGCGGTACCGGGGCAATCTTGTTCCGCTTCTGGTGCAGAAATATGGCATCGAGGTCGGCGGCGACGACGGCAAGCAGGACTTTGACCAGATCAAGAGCTTTCGCCGCTTCCTGCTGTTCGCGCGCGACACCATCCGCTGGAAAAAGCCGATGGAACCCGACATCCACTGGTCGGCCATGTCCGGGCATGTGTCCACCTTCATCGTGAACGGCGGCCGGTACGACCACATCTTTTTCACCGAGCATTTCAACGAAGGGATGCAGGTGGTGCTTGACCACATCAAGACCCCGCACAAGGTGAACCTGAAGAAGATCCCCAAGTTCAACGAAAGCGAAGGTCACGGGCCGAAACGGCTGCACCCGGTCGAGGATTACTTCGACGACCTGTCGCGCCATCTTGTCTGGGAAATCTACAAACGCGATTTCCAGCTTTTCAAATACGATTTCGACAATCCCGGCAACAAGTTCCCTCTGGGCGAGATCGACCTGGACGAGGTTCACGCCAAGCTTGGCGAATAGGGCCGAACGCCCTGCCACAGGATTGCCGCAAGACTGCCCTTTCGCTGACTGCGAGTGGTGCGAATGAATGGCCGGAGCGCGTGAAGCCCGCACCGGCGGGTTACTGATGTTGGCGGAATGGGGCCGCGATGACAAAAGCGATTACACCTGTCTTGCTTTGCGGCGGTTCGGGCACGCGCCTGTGGCCCTTGTCGCGCAAGAGCTATCCCAAGCAGTTCGTGCCGCTGGTCGGGGACAACACTCTGTTCCAGCAGGCGGCGCGGCGGTTGTCGGGCAAGGGATTCGCGGCGCCGGTGGTCATCACGGCCAGCGATTTCCGCTTCATCGTGACCGAACAACTTGCGGCGGCGGGCGTGGACCCCGGCGCGGTGCTGATCGAACCCCAACCGCGCAACACCGCGCCCGCGATCCTGGCGGCGGCCCTGCATCTGGCCGCACATGACGATGCGGCGATGATGCTGGTCGCGCCCTCCGATCATGTCGTGCCCGATGCGGCGGCCTTCCGGGCGGCGGTTCTGGCCGCACGCCCGGCGGCCGAGGCGGGGCAGATCGTGACCTTCGGCATCCTGCCGACCCGGCCGGAAACCGGTTACGGCTGGCTTGAACTGGGTGGCGAACCGGCGGCCGACCGCCCGGCCCCGCTGCGCCGCTTTGTCGAAAAGCCCGATGCGCCGACGGCGGCGCGGATGCTGTCCTCGGGCAATTTCCTTTGGAACGCGGGCATCTTCCTGATGTCAGCGCGCACGGTCATCGCCGCCTTCGAGGCACATGCCCCCGATCTGATCGACCCGGTGGCCGGCGCCGTCGAAAAGGCCCGCGCCGATCTGGGCTTTCTTCGGCTTGATCCGGTGGCCTGGTCCGGCGCCCGCGACGTTTCCGTCGATTACGCGATCATGGAAAAGGCGGCCAACCTGGCGGTCATGCCCTATGCCGACGGCTGGTCAGACCTGGGCGACTGGGACGCGGTCTGGCGCGAGACCGGGCAGGACGACAAGGGCAATGCAACCCATGGCGCCGTCACGCTGATCGACTGTGCGGGAAGCCTTCTGCGGTCCGAGGCGGAGGGGGTCGAACTGGTGGGGATCGGGGTGGAAAACCTGATCGCCGTGGCCATGCCCGACGCGGTTCTGGTGGCCGACCGGTCCCGCGCGCAGGACGTGAAACAGGCCGTGGCCGCCCTGAAGGCACGGGGCGCGGCGCAAGCCGAAACCCTGCCGCGCGATCACCGGCCCTGGGGCTGGTTCGAGACGCTGGTTCTTGGCGACCGCTTTCAGGTCAAGCGCATCCACGTCCACCCCGGCGGGATCCTGTCGCTGCAAAGCCATGTCCACCGGGCCGAACACTGGATCGTCGTGGCAGGCACCGCAAAGGTCACGATCGGCGACGAGGTGCGTCTGGTGACGGAAAACCAGTCGGTCTATATCCCGCTGGGGGCCAGGCACCGGATGGAAAACCCCGGCCGCGTGCCGATGATCCTGATCGAGGTGCAGACCGGCAGCTATCTGGGCGAGGATGACATCACCCGGTACGAAGATGCCTATTCCCGTGGCCAGGGCGCGAAGGGCTGACCGTTACAGCAACCCGTGCTGGCCAAACAGCGCCTTCAGGTCGGATTCAGGCCGGGCGCCGATGTGGCTGATCACCTCGGACGCCGCGACACAGCCCATCCGTCCGCAGGTCGGCAGATCATGGCAGTTCGTCAGCGCCCAGAGGAACGCCCCAGCGAACAGGTCGCCCGCGCCCGTCGCATCCACGATCTTCGTGGGCACCGCAGGCGCATGCCAGCGCCGGCCTTCTGAAAGGATATGTGCGCCGTTCTCGCTGTCGGTGCAGGCGACGATGGCGACTTCGGCGGCGGCGGCAGCAAGGGCCGCCTCGAAATCGTCGGTCTGGTACATCGACAGGATTTCAGCGCGGTTGCAGAACAGCAGGTCGACGTCGTCCTGTATCATCTTGCGGAACGCATAGCGGTGACGTTCCACGCAGAACGGGTCCGACAGGGTGATCGACACACGGCCGCCCTGCGCCTTGCAGGCGGAAATCGCCTTGGCAAAGGCGGCGTGGCTGTCAGGCCCGTCGAACCGGTAGCCTTCAAGATAGATCCATTCCGCATCGGCCATCATCGCCTCGTCGATGTCAGAGGGATGCAGGAACTCGGTCACGCCCAGATAGGTGTTCATCGACCGCTCGCCATCCGGTGTCACGATGACGATGCAGCGGCCGGTCTCTTGCGCCTCGGTCCGGGGCGCCATCGCGGTTTCATAGACCGCGCCCTGCGCCCGCAGGTCATGGGCAAAGATCGCGCCAAGCTGGTCATCCTTGACCTTGCCGACATAGGCGGTGCGCCCGCCCAGATGCGCGACGCCCGCGATCGTGTTCGCCGCCGACCCGCCCGAGATTTCGCGCGCCGGACCGATGCGGGAATAAAGATCGACGGCCCGCGGCATGTCGATCAGCTGCATGATCCCCTTGTGGATGCCGGCCTCGGCCAGAAAGGCCTCGTCGCCGCGCGCCAGAACATCCACCATGGCATTGCCGATGCCGACTACCTGAAAACGCTTCATTCGGACTTATCCTCGTATGGGCAAAGATCGCGGATCGGGCAGATACCGCATTTCGGTTTGCGGGCAACACAGATGTAGCGTCCGTGCAGGATCAGCCAGTGATGCGCGTGCTGCTGAAATTCGGCGGGGATATTGTCTTCGATCGCGCGTTCCACGGCGTCCACATCGCGGCCGGGCGCGATGCCGGTGCGGTTTCCCACCCGGAAGATATGGGTGTCCACCGCCTGCGCGGGCTGGTGGAACCACATGTTCAGCACCACGTTCGCGGTCTTGCGCCCGACCCCCGGCAGGGATTGCAACGCCGCGCGGGATGAGGGCACCTCGCCGCCGTAGTCATCCACCAGGATGCGGCTCAGCTTCATCACGTTTTTCGCCTTCTGGCGGAAAAGCCCGATGGTCTTGATCGCCTCGACCAGCTCTGCCTCGCCCAGATCCAGCATCTGCTGCGGGGTCTGGACACGTTCGAACAGGGGGCGCGTGGCCTTGTTCACGCCCGCGTCCGTCGCCTGCGCCGACAGCGCCACCGCAACGAGCAGGGTGAAGGCATTCACATGGTGCAATTCGCCTTTCGGCTCCGGCTCGATTGCGCGGAAGCGGGAAAAGATCGCGTGGATCGTGTGATAGGGAAGCTGCTTTGCCATCGCGCCTTCTGTGCCAAAGCCCTGCGGGATGCGCAAGCGAAGGCGCAGGAAGCGGGTCGCGGTGGCGGCCCCTTGCGCCTATTCTGCAACCCGAAGCCGGCGGAGACAGAAGATGCAGGATGAAACCCCAAGCTATCACCACGCGGTCATCGCGCGCGCCCTGAAAGAGATCGACGCCGCGGGGCCGGGGCTGACGCTGGAGGCGCTTTCCGCCCGGATGGGGATGAGCCCGGCCCATTTCCAGCGGGTCTTTTCCCAGTGGGTCGGCGTCAGCCCGAAGAAGTATCAGCAATACCTGACGCTGGACCACGCCCGGCGGCTTCTGGAACGCCGGTTCACCACGCTCGATGCGGCGCTGGCCACGGGCCTTTCGGGCGGCGGGCGGCTTCACGACCTGTTCCTGACCTGGGAGGCGATGACGCCCGGCGAATACGCGCGCGGCGGCGCGGGCCTGACCATCCGCTGGGGCTGGTTTTCCAGCCCCTTCGGCCCGGCGATCGTGATGGGCACGGATCGCGGCATCTGCGGCATGGGCTTCGCCGAGGACATGGGCGAGGACGCCGCCTTCGAAGACTTGCGGCGGCGCTGGCCGGAGGCCGCTTTCACGGAAGATCCCGCGGCGCTGGCCCCTTGGGTTCAGGCGGCCTTTGGCGCCCGCTCGGGGGACGCGCCCGTGCCGCTGCACATGATCGGCGCGCCGTTCCAGATCAAGGTCTGGGAGGCGCTTCTGCGCATCCCCTCGGGCCATGTGACCACCTATTCGGAGATCGCCGGGGCCGTCGGGCACCCCAAGGCGGTGCGCGCCGTCGGCACTGCGGTCGGGCGCAACCCGATCAGCTTCCTGATCCCCTGCCACCGTGCGCTGCGCAAGTCGGGCGGGCCGCATGGCCATCTCGGCGGCTATCACTGGGGGCTTCCCGTCAAGCGCGCCATCCTGGCCTGGGAGGCCGCCCGCGCCGATGCCGAGGACAGGCAGGGCGCGCAATCGTGATGGGCGGAAAGCTGCGCAAGGCCCGCCCGCCCTATCCGATCTGCGCATCAGGTGGTATAAACTCGCCAGAGCCCGGCAATGGGCCGGTAACAGCTTGAGGCGCAGACATGATTTTCAAGACCCCGCTGATCCTTGGTTCGGCCGCCCTTCTGGGGCTGACGGCCTGTGTGGACCCGAACGCCTATCCCAACGATCCGAACGCCCGCGCGCGTGGCGGCGCGATCACCGGCGCGATCATCGGCGGCGCAATCGGCGCGACCCGCGACGGTGACGACCGGCTGGCCAAGACGGTGGCCGGGGCGGCCGTGGGTGCGGCCGTCGGCGGCCTGATCGGCAACTCGCTTGACCGTCAGGCGGCCGACCTGCGCGCCCAGCTTTCGCCCGCGACCAATGTCGTGAACGAAGGCGATTACCTGCGCGTGACCATGCCGCAGGACATTCTTTTCGCCACCGACAGCGCCGCCCTGCGTCCGGACCTGACGCGCGACCTTCAGGCCGTCGCCTCGAACCTGATCAAGTATCCCGCCTCGACGATCGAGGTGGTGGGCCACACCGACAATACCGGCAGCGCGTCCTACAATCAGGACCTGTCGCAGCGCCGCGCGAATTCCGTCGCTTCGGTCCTGATCGCGAACGGCGTTCCCGCGGGCCGCATCGCCGCCTATGGCCGTGGCCTGACCGCGCCGATCGCCAGCAACGCCACGCCCGAGGGCCGCGCGCAGAACCGGCGCGTCGATATCCTGATCCGCCCCACCCGGGGCTGATCCGGGCGGAACCGGCTTGAAGGGGCAGCCAAGCGCTGCCCTTTTTCCTTGCGGACGGGCGGATGTGGTCATAGATTTTGACCAATGTCAGGACCCGCCATGCCGTTTACCAAGATACACTCAGAAAAACTGTCCCAGTCCGTGGTCCGCCAGATCGAGCTTCTGATCCTGCGGGGGGTTCTGCGGCCCGGTGAACGGCTGCCTTCGGAACGGGAACTGTCCGACAGGTTGGGCGTCTCTCGCCCCTCGCTGCGCGAGGCGGTCGAGGATCTTGAGGCGCGCGGGCTTCTGGTCAGCAAGGCCGGCTCGGGGATTTTCGTGGCCGAGGTTCTGGGTTCAGCCTTTTCGCCGGCCCTTGTCGATCTCTTCGCCACCCATGACGACGCGGTGTTCGACTACCTCGACTTCCGCCGCGATCTTGAGGGGCTGGCCGCCGAACGCGCGGCGCGGCTCGGTTCGGATACGGACCTGAAGGTGGTGAGCGCGATCTTCCAGAAGATGGAAGCCGCCCATGCCAAACGCGACCCCTCGGACGAGGCGGAACTTGACGCCCAGTTCCACATGGCGATCATCGAGGCCAGCCACAACGTCGTCATGCTGCACATGATGCGGTCGATGTTCGATCTGTTGCGGCAGGGGGTGTTCTACAACCGTCAGATGATGTTCCGGAACCGGATGACGCGCGACATGCTGCTGGACCAGCACCGCGCCATAAACGAGGGGGTTCAGGCCCGTGACCCGGTTGCGGCACGCGCGGCGGTAAACCGGCATCTGGATTATGTCGCCGAGGCGCTGCACGAACAGGTCCGTGCGGAACGGAACGAGGAAGTGGCGCAACAGCGCCTGACCCATGTCAGGGAAGTGCGCTGAGGGCGGTTCTGCCCCGACAGCCTGCGCCCCCCGACACCTTGCACCGAATGAAAAAAACCCGGCCCTGCGGCCGGGTTTGATGTTTTCGGGCCTGCGGCCGCGTCAGTGCAGCTTGGCCTCGACCTGTGCGATCGCATCGTCGATCGACGCCGCGGCGGCATCGGCCGTCATCTGCTTGGCCAGGATCTCGCCCGCGGCCGCAACCGCGACGGTCACGGCCTTTTCGCGCACCTCACGGATGGCCGTGGCTTCGGCCGATGCGATGCGGTCCTCGGCAGCGGCCAGCCGGCGCGCGATCGAGGTTTTCAGGTCGGCCTTGGCCTGCTTTGCGGCTTCCATCGCCTCTTCCTTCGCGGAAGCAACAATGCGGTCGGCCTGATCCTGCACTTCCTTCTGCTTGCGCTCGTAGGAGGCGAGGATCGTCTTGGCCTCTTCGCGCAGGGCGCGCGCTTCGTCCAGATCCTTCTTGATCTGCACGGACCGCGCGTCCAGCATCCCTGCAAGCTTCCCCGGCACCTTCGCATAAAGCAGGATACCGACGAACAGCAGGAACGACAGGGTCACGATGAAATCCGTGTTCCCCAGCGAAAAGAACGGGCCCGAGGCCGCGAAGGCCGGAGTCGCGACAAGGGCGGAAAGAACCGTCAGTTTCTTCATCGCCCTCATCCCTTCAACAGCGCGTTCACGGCGGCGGTGACGGACTTGGCGTCGGCCTTGCCACCCAGCACCGCGACCAGTTCCTTGGCCGTGTCCTTGGCAACCTCGGTCACGCTTTCCATCGCACCGGCGCGGATCTCCGCGATCTTCTTTTCCGATTCCGCGGTCTTGGCCGCGATTTCGGCATCCGCCTTGGCGGTGGCCTTGTCCAGATCCTTCTGGATGTCGGCCCTGGCCTGGGCAACGATCTTGGCCGCCTCGGCGCGGGCAGTGGCCAGCGCTTCGTTATAGGCCTTTTCGGCTTCCAGGGCCTTCTGCTTCAGTTCCTCGGCCGCCGCGAGATCGTTGGTGATGGTCCCGTTCCGCTCGGCCAGAACCGAGGCGATCCGCGGCATCACCACGCGCGACAGCACGAAGTAGATCACGACCAGCGTGACCAGAAGCCAGAAAATCTGGTTTCCCCAGGTGGAGAAATCGAGCTGCGGCATCCCCGAGGATTGCCCGGCTGCCCCGTGGGCCGCCGCACCCGCCGCAGCGTCCTGTGCTGCTTCAGTCGCCATTGTCTTGTTCCTTCGCGTCCCTCAAAGACTTGGCCGGACGGGCTGTTGCCCCTCCGGCCGAAAGCATCGGACCGCTTGGATCAGACGGCGAACATCAGCAGCAGGGCGATCAGGAACGAGAAGATGCCCAGAGCTTCGGCGAACGCGATGCCGACGAAGAGGTTGGCCATCTGGCCCGGCGCGGCCGACGGGTTGCGCAGGGCGCCCGCCAAGAAGTTGCCGGCGATGTGACCCACGCCGATACCAGCACCGCCGAGGCCCATGGTGGCCAGGCCAGCGCCGATGAATTTGCCCATTTCTGCGATATCGCCTTCCATAGCACTTGCTCCTTTGGAATTTGGATTGGTTAGGTTGGTTGTCCGGACCTCAGTGATGCGCGCCGCCGACGGCGTCCCGCAGATACACACAGGTCAGAATGGTGAAAACGTAGGCCTGAACGACCGCCACAAGCAGTTCCAGACCATAGATCGCGGTGACGGCACCGACCACGACCGGCGAGACGACGGCCATCGAGGCAAAGCCCGCGATCACCTTGATAACCGCGTGGCCCGCCATGAGGTTGCCCGCAAGACGGATGGAGTGGCTGACCGGCCGCACGAAGTACGAGATGACCTCGATCACGGCCAGGATCGGACGGATCGCCAGCGGCGCCGATGTGACCCAGAACATGCCGAGAAAGCCGATGCCCTGCTTGTAAAGCCCCAGAAGCGTGACACCCAGGAACACCATCAGCGCCAGCGTCACCGTCACGGCGACATGACTTGTCGTGGTGAAGGACTTGGGCAAGAGGCCCAGCAGGTTCGAGAACAGGATGAACAGGAACAGCGTCAGCACGTAGGGGAAGTATTTCACCCCGTCATGGCCCGCTACGTCCTCGACCATCTTGTAGATGAAGCCGTAGATCAGTTCGGCGATCGACTGCGTGCGCGACGGGATGATCGCCCGGCGGCTGGTGCCCAGAACCATCAGCGCGATGATGGCCAGAACGGCGATGCCCATCCACATGGTCACGTTGGTGATCGTGTACCATTCGATCGTGTCGCCACCGAACAGCGGCTTGACCACGAACTGGTCCATCGGGTGGATGTTGAAACCGGTGCTTTCGCCTTCCGCAGCCACGTTCATTTCCCTTCGGTTCGGGCGGGATCAGCCGCCTGTGTCGTCGCCTTTTGGTTCGCCGTCATCTGCCGGGCGGTGCCCAGCATGGTCCTTACCCCGGCGGCGAACCCGAGCAGCGCGAAGATCACCAGAAAGACGGGGCGGGTCCCGAACACATGGTCCAGCCCGTAACCGATCGCCAGCCCCAGGAGCATCCCCGATACCAGCTCGATCACCATCCTCCAGGCCATCTCGCCCTGCGAGAATGCCTTGCCCGTCTCGCCGCGCGGCTTCCGGTCCTTCTGCCCGTTCACCCTGGCCAGCCACTCTTCAAGCGCGCGCAGCCGTTCGGGATCGGGTTCCGTGCCCATGAAAAAGCGCCCTTCGACAGTCGGGCGCAACCTACGCAGGAGGGCCGAACGAGTCAAGGCAAGAGACGGCAGGGGGTGAGGTCATCAATGCATTGAAAATATTATGTTTTTGCAAATTCATCGGGGCTGGTGCGCCGGTGCGTGGCCGCGTTAGCGCCGAAACCCGCCCGCATCCGATATTCAACCTGTCGGTTGACGATCGCGCGGCGCTCGGCCAAGCATGGCGCCATGTCCGACCCTCTCAGCCTGACCTTCGCCGCCCTTGCCGACCCGACCCGACGGGCGATCCTCGCGATGCTGCTGGAGGACGACATGGCCGTGACCGACGTGGCCGAACCGTTCCAGATGTCGCTTGCCGCGATCTCGAAACACCTTTCCGTGCTGGCCGAGGCCGGGCTGATCAGCCGCGAAAGGCGGGGCCGCGTGATCTGGTGCAAGCTCGAACCCGATGCGATGCGCGCGGCCTCGGTCTGGATGCAGGGGTTCGGGCAGTTCGAACCCGTGGACCTTGATGCGCTGGAACGTTTCCTGGAACGCGAACTGGCCGATCCCGCAGATGAAGACCCCGCAGACGAAGCCCCCTCTGGCGACGACGTGCCGGCTGCTGGACCGACCGGCGAAGATCCCGCGCCCGCACCCGGCTGATCCCGGTTTCCGTCCCCGATATCCTGTGGGGCAGAGCCCACACCCGAACCTGTCTCAGCCCTTGAACCATCCGGCGTGCATGTCGCGCAGGACGTTCTTCTGCACCTTGCCCATGGTGTTGCGCGGCAGTTCCTGCATCACGATCGCCGCCTTGGGCTGCTTGAACCGGGCCAGCCGGTCACGGATGGTTTCAAGCGCGGCCGCCGGATCAAGCGTCGCGCCCTTCTGCGGGACCAGCACGGCAAAGACCGCCTCGCCGAAATCCGGATGCGGCAGGCCGATCACCGCGCTTTCCAGAACGCCGGGCACCTCGTCCAGCAGCAGTTCGACTTCCTTGGGATAGACGTTGTAACCGCCCGAGATGATCAGGTCCTTGGCGCGGCCCACGATGGTCACGTAACCTTCGGCATCGATGAACCCCAGATCGCCGGTGATGAACCAGCCGTCCTCGCGCAGTTCCTCGCGGGTCTTCTCGGGCATCTGCCAGTAGCCCTGAAACACGTTCGGGCCGCGCACCTCGATCACGCCGACCTCGCCCTGCGCCACTTCGCGGCCCTCGGCCATGATGCGCAATTCGACCCCCGGCAGCGGCAAGCCCACCGTGCCCGCGCGGCGGTCGCCGTCATAGGGGTTCGAGGTGTTCATGTTCGTTTCCGTCATCCCGTAGCGTTCCAGGATGCGGTGGCCGGTGCGTTCCTCGAAGGCACGGTGGGTTTCGGCCAGAAGCGGGGCCGAGCCCGATACGAAAAGGCGCATGCCCCTTGTCAGGTCGCGCGTGAACCGGGGATCGTCCAGCAGGCGGGTGTAGAACGTGGGAACCCCCATCATCGCCGTCGCCTTCGGCATCAGGCGCAACACCGTCTCAAGATCGAAGCCGGGCAGGAAGATCATCGCACCACCGGTCAGCAGGCTGACATTCGAGGCCACGAAAAGCCCGTGGGTGTGAAAGATCGGCAAGGCGTGCAGCAGAACGTCCTCAGGGGTGAAGCGCCACAGGTCGGCCAGCACCTCGGCGTTGGACAACAGGTTCCGGTGCGACAGCATCGCGCCCTTCGACCGGCCCGTTGTGCCCGAGGTGTAAAGGAAGGCCGCCAGGTCTTCCGGTCCACGGTCCGCCGCGGTGATGGTCGCCGGCTGCCCCGCGGCGCGGTCGGTCAGGCTTCCGGAGCCGTCCGCATTCATTGTCAGCGTCACCGCGCCATGCCGCGCGGCGATCGGGGCAAGCGCTTCGGCCTTGCGCGAATCGCACAGAAAGACGCGCGGCGTCGCGTTCGACAGGAAGTATTCCACCTCGTCCGGGGTGTAGGCGATGTTGAGCGGCAGGAAGATCGCCCCAAGCGCCACCGCCGCGCCATAGACCGCGAGCGCCTCGGGTGTCTTGGCCACCTGCACGGCGATGCGGTCGCCGGCTTGCAGCCCCGCATCGCGCAGCGCATTGGCCTGCCGGGCGATCAGGGAAAGGAAGTCATCCCCGGAAACGGTCCGCCCGTCGGACAGGATCAGAAGCGGCGAGGCGCGACCGCGCAAAGGCGCGAAAAGCGCATCGAACAGGACATTGGCCATGATCTTCCTTTCCTGAAACCGCGGAAGTGCCGCCGCTTCCCGTTCTTGCCGCAAGGCGCGGGCAGGCTCAAGCCGCCACTGCCCGCCGTTGGACCGGTCGCAATCACCACGGTCGAAATCGGCCCGCTGCTGGCGCCGCCGCCGCGGAAACGTATTGTTCACCAAGTTTGCCGCATCGTCAGGTTGTGCCCACGTCCTTGCCACAGTCCCGCCCGAGTTCGGGGCGATCACGTCAGGCAGGGGGCCAACCAGACAGGAGGATCACATGAACACGATCCGTTTCATCATCGCGCGTGTCACCGGCTCGGCCGAGGTTGCCGAGGACGACACTTTCGTCAACGGGCTGAAGCGGCTGGAACGCCGCGAACCGCGCAAGAACCTGGCCTGCACGCCGTTCAGAAATCAACCGAAACACCAGGCAGCCTGAGTTCGGCGATCAGGTCGCGCACTTCCTGCCGGGCGGCGATGTTCGACAGGTTGAGCTGATCGACGCCGGTATCCTTCAGGTCCAGCAGCGTGATCCCGCGCGGGAACAGCTCGCGGAAGATCACGCGCTCGGAAAAGCCCGGCGCCACGCGGAACCCGATCCGGCGCGACAGATCCTCAAGCGCGGCGCCCACCTTCTTCTTGTTGTGCATCTGCTGGGCGCCCAGGCGGTTGCGCAACACGATCCAGTCGATCGGCTTCAACCCGGCCTGCGCCCGCAACTGCCGCGCGTTCCACACCATTTCGGAATAGATCGACGGCCCCTTCACCTTGTTCGTCTCGGGGTCGATCCGCGCCAGAAGGTCGAAATCGATGAAACTGTCGTTCAACGGCGTGATCAGCGTGTCGGCCAGCGAATGGGCCACCTGCGAAAGCCGCGTGTGGCTGCCGGGGCAGTCGATGACGATGAAATCGCTGACCGGTTCAAGCGCCGCGACGGCGGCGGCCAGCCGGTGATCATAGGGGTTTTCGCCGGGCTGCAACTGGGCCGGGTCGATCTCGGGCAGTTCGCGGTAATCCGGCGTGGCCAGCGAAAGCCCCTCGCGGTCCATGTAGGCAAGACGGTTCTCGATATAGCGGCCGAAGCTGCGTTGCCGCAGGTCAAGGTCAAGCGCGCCGACGCGATGGCCCATCCGGGCAAGGGCCGTCGCCACATGCATGCATGTGGTCGATTTCCCCGAACCGCCCTTTTCGTTGCCGACGACGATGATATGCGCCACGACGCGTCCCCTTGACTGTTTCGGACTATAGGCCGCGTGGGCTATCCAAGGAAGCCCGGTTCGGCAAGTGAAAATGCCACATCGGCACGGATGCCCCGGACGGGGGTAAGGGCCTTTACGGAACGCCGCGGGCACCGGGCCAAGCAAAAAGGCGCGGCCAAGCAAAAAGGCGCGCCGGTGGGGCGCGCCTTTCCATCTGCCGCTCGGGTCAGGCTCAGAAGCCCAGACCGGCGTACTTGTTCTTGAACTTCGACACGCGGCCGCCGGTGTCCATCAGCTTGGCCGACTGGCCGGTCCAGGCCGGATGCGCCAGCGGGTCGATATCCAGCGCCATCGTGTCGCCCTCGCCGCCCCAGGTCGAACGGGTGCGGAAGGTGGTGCCGTCGGTCATCTTCACTTCGATGAAGTGATAGTTCGGGTGGATGCCCTCTTTCATCGGTCCGCTCCTTATTCGTCTTTGGCTTTGTAGTTGGTGACTTCGGCGATCCGGGCCGACTTGCCGCGACGCGACCGCAGGTAATAGAGCTTGGCGCGACGCACGCGGCCACGGCGGACCACCTCGATCGAGTCGATGTTCGTCGAATAGAGCGGGAACACGCGTTCCACGCCTTCGCCGAACGAGATCTTGCGGACGGTGAAGGAGGCCGCGATCGTGTTGCCGCCCTTGCGGCCGATGCAGACGCCTTCGTAGTTCTGCACGCGGCTGCGCGACCCTTCGGTCACCTTGTAGCCGACGCGGACGGTATCACCGGCCTTGAAGTCCGGGATGGTCTTGCCGAGGGCAGCGATCTGCTCGGCTTCCAGCTGCGCGATCAGGTTCATGCGCATGTTCCTTTTTCCAGCTCGCGGTTGTTCCGCGAAGGTGATGCCGCCCCAGAGCTCCTGGTCTTCGATCGGGTCCCTGCCCTTTCGGGCAAGCCCGCCGGAGTTGGTCCGACGCTTTGCTGTGCCGCCTCCCCGACGACGGCCCGCCGAAGCAGACAGGCCCATGTCAATGGAATCGGGTCCGAAAGGCATTCCGCCCCGGACCGGGCGCGTATAGGGGGGATGCGGGCGCCGGTCAAGCACCCTTGACCGAAAGGCGGGACCGGCGCGTCTTCCCTGCGGCGGGTCGGGGGGATTGCCCGCCCGTCTCAGCCTTTCCGTGCCTGATGCGCCGCCCACAGGTCCGGCCTGCGTTCGCGGGTCAGCCGTTCGGCCTCGGCGCGGCGCCAGCGGTCAACCTCGGCATGGTTTCCCGACATCAGGACCGGCGGGATCTCGCGCCCTTCCCAGACGGCGGGCCGGGTGTATTGCGGATGTTCCAGAAGCCCGTGCGAATGGCTTTCCTCTTCGGTCGAGGCCGCGTTGCCCAGAACACCGGGGATCAGCCGCACGGCGGCGTCGATCATCGCCTGCGCCGCGATCTCGCCCCCGGTCAGGACGAAGTCGCCCAGGCTGACCTCTTCGACGCCATAGGCATCCAGCACCCGCTGGTCGACGCCCTCGAACCGGCCGCAGATCATGGTGATGCCCTCGGCTCCGGCCCATTCCCGTGCCTTGGCCTGGGTGAAGGGCACCCCGCGCGGCGACAGGTAGACAACGGGCCAGCGCGCCCGATCCGGCGGCGTGCCGACCGAGGCCGCATCCAGCGCGCGGGCCATCACATCGGCGCGGATCACCATGCCCGCCCCGCCGCCCGCCGGCGTGTCGTCAACATTGCGGTGCCGCCCTTCGCCGAAGGGACGCAGCGGGATGGTTTCCAGCCGCCACAGCCCCTGATCCAGCGCCTTGCCCGTCAGCGACAGGCCGAGGGTGCCGGGAAAGGCATCGGGGAAAAGGGTGATGATGCGCGCGCACCACGCGCCCTTGACCATGCGCGCTTCGGCCATCAGGTCGCGCGGCTTCAGCGAGGCGGAAATCGACAGCCTGCCGTGGGATCTGGATTTGTCGGGCGTCTCGGACATGGCCGCGCTTCTAGCGGGTTTCGCCCGCAGCGGAAACGGGAAACTGGGGGGCCGTGGCGGCAGGAGAATTTTGCAAAAGGGCGTCCTTGCGGGCGCGCAGGATATCCCGTGGCAGGCCTGCGCGGTTCAGCGCCACGAAGGCCGCGACCAGATCGGGGGAAAGCGCCGGATTGGTCCGGACAGGCGGCTGAAGGCGGTCGAGGTCCGCCGCAGCACAACCGCACAGGGCCAGCAGCGCCCCGGCCGGGCCCAGCCGATGCGCCGCGGCATCCTCCAGCGCGATGCGGTGGACCGGGGCCGGGGCCACGGCCGTCGCGATCCGGGCCACGACGCCCCCAAGATCAGCCGCCGGGCGAAAGGCATTGGCAAAGTCGTCGCGGTCGAGCGTCAGATGCGCGTGTCGCGCCTGCTGGGCATGAAGCGATGCGAGCCAGGGATCGGCGGCACGGGTCGTGTAGACGAAGGTGCAGGCCGTTCCTTTCCCGAAGGCGTCACCGACCGCCGCATGGAACGCCTGCGCAAGGGGGATCGCCGCACCATAGTCGCGCAGGCCCCGCATTCCCGGCATGTGTCCCGCGAAATCCTCGGACGAGATCAGGATCGACTGCCCCCGTGTGATCGGCAGGCTGGCCAGCCAGCCCGTCGCCATCGCCCGGAAGACCGCAAGATCCAGCGCGTCGCCCGTTTCCGAATGGCGGCGGGCGGCCTCTGTCACCTGCCGCAGGTCGGGGTCGGTCCGCAGTGTGGCAAGGTGGAACCGGGCGGACAGCGCGGCGCGGTTTTCCTCAAGGCGGGATTGCAGCGCCGTCGTGCCGGTCTTGTGGAAACCGGCATGCAACCAGACCTGCGCGGGGCGAGGACGCTCAGGCATCCGCCGGGGCGGGCCGCCCGCCCGACCCCACAAGCGCCAGCGCCCGCGACACCGTGCGCCGGGCATCCTCGCGCGCGGCAAAGCGGATCAGGGCGGCGTGAAGTTCGTCAAGGCAGACGTGCTGACGGATCGCCACGACATGGGCGAGGATTTCGGCATCGTCGCTGTTTTCCGGAAGGGTGTTCAGCTTTTCCACCATGCGTTCGGCGACATGGCGTTCGGCCGCCTGTTCCGGGCGCCAGACAAGGCGCGTCAGCGGCAGGGCAAAGAAGGACAGGGCCATCACCTGCACAAGCGGCAGATCCAGCCCGATGCCGACAACGCCGACAATGCCGCGACCGATGCCGAACAGGATCGCCACCAGAAGAACCTGGCTCAGGATGCGGCCGGTCGCCTGCACCGCGGCGCGCCCGTTGATCCAGTCGCGCCGGGCATGGCGCCAGCCGCGCGGGTCCAGAAGCACGAGCCAGAAGATCAGGATCGCCGCGAAGGCGGGAACCGCCGCCCAGCCGAACCCTGCCATCCCGGCCAGCAACGGGCCAAGATAGACCAGCGCATTCGCACCCATCAGAAGCCGCAACCTGTTCTTCACGCCCACGATCATGCCCTTTCCAGTCCGGGCACCGCGATCGCCTCAGTCCAGCCCTTCCGGGATGTCGGCAACGATGCGGCCCGCCTTCAGATCCACGGTGGGCACGTTGGCCAGCGTGAAGGGCAGAAGTATGGCGGATTTTCGACCGGGGGCGAAAATTTCAAGGATGTCGCCCGCCCCGTGGTTGTAGACGGCGCGGACGGTGCCGATGGCCGCCCCTCCGGTATCCTGCACCGGAAGGCCGATCAGGTCGGCATGGTAGAATTCGTCATCGGGCAGCGACGGCAGGCGGTCGCGATCTGCGAAAAGCTGAACCCCGCGCAGCGCATCGGCGGCCTCTTTCGTGGTCACGCCCGAAAGCATGGCGCCGAACCCGCCGGAAACCGGACGCGTCAGGCGCACGTCAAAAGACCGGCTGCCATCCTCGGTCCAGAGCGGGCCGTAGGCGGCGATCGACTCGGGGTCGGCGCAGAAGGATTTCAGGCGCACTTCGCCACGCACGCCGAACGCTCCGGCGATGGCCCCCACACAGACGCGGTCGGCTTTCGGCATGGCTTACCCCCGAAGATGGGCGGCGGGACCCGCAACGGGGCCCCGCGCGCCGGTTGGCAGGGCCGGGATTATTCCTCGGCCGGGGCGGCGGCGCGGGCCGCCTTCTTGGCCGCGCGTTCGGCCATCTGCTTGCCCGGAACGGCCTTCTTCGGGTTCGCACGGGTCTTCTTGGCCAGGACGCCCGCGGCTTCGAGGAAGCGCGCGACGCGGTCGGTCGGCTGGGCGCCGGTGGCCAGCAGTTCCTTGATGCGGTCAAGGTTCATCTTGACGCGGTTCTCGTCGTCCTTGGCCAGCATCGGGTCATAGGTGCCCAGCTTTTCCAGGAAGCGGCCATCGCGCGGCATGCGGCTGTCGGACAGCACGATGGCGTAATGCGGACGCTTTTTCGAGCCACCACGGGCCAGACGGATCTTCGTTGCCATTTCAGTTCTCCTTTTTCGATGGCGTGTAACGGGCCAAGGCCCTGTTATTTTTGCAGTTTCTCGTGATGCCTGATGACTTCGGAAATGATGAAGTTCAGGAATTTCCTGGCGAATTCCGGGTCGAGGTCGGCCTCTCGTGACAGCCGTTCCAGCCGTTCGATCTGCCGCGCCTCGCGCGCCGGGTCGCTGGGGGGCAGGTCGTGTTCGGCCTTGAGCTTCCCCACCGCCTGCGTGTGCTTGAACCGTTCGGCCAGCGTGTAGACAAGGATCGCGTCCAGCCGGTCGATCGACTCGCGGTGTTCCTTCAGCAGCGCGGCAGCCTTGGCAACGGCGTCCATCGCATCCCCTTTCGTGTCTTTTGCGGTCATGCCGCCACCCCGCGCAGATCATGGACGATGACCACATCACCGGGGTCGATGCCTGCGCGGGCGGGATCGATCCGCCCGCCCAGACGCAGGCCGAGCGCGATGGAGCGCACGTTGGCCGGGTCGATGATGTTGATGATCTCGTCCCAGCCAAGGGCACGGCGCACCCAGCCCATCACGGCGCGCGCGGCTTCCAGCGCGATGCCGCGGCCTTCGGCTGCGGGGGTCACGAACCAGCCCAGTTCCGGCGCGGGGAAGTCGGCGGCGTGATAGATACCGACCTCGCCGACATAATCCCCACCCATGTCCACCGCGAAGGGGCCGTATCCCATCAACGGCCATTGCCCGACGTCCGACGCCCATTCGCGCCAAACAGAGGCGCGCGCCTTGGGTCCGCCTTCCCAAACGGAACGGTCCGACGCATAGAACGCGACGCGCGGTTCGAAATCCGCAAGCCGGGGCATCCGCAGCGTCAACCGTTCGGTATGGAGCGTGGGGGCGATCATTTCTTTTTCATCAGCCCCGAAAGGCCCGCAGGCAGGGTCAGGCCGCCGCGCCCCATGCCGCCCATTCCAGGCATCGGCGGCAGGCCGGCGCCGGCACCGCGCATCGCCTTGGCGGCTTCTTCCAGTTCGGCGGGCGACATCTTGGACGGGTCCGGCATGCCGCCCTTGCCCATCATCTGCTTGATGGCCTGTTTCATCATGCCACCCTTGCCCATCTTCTTCATCATCTCGGCCATCTGCTTGTGCTGCTTCAAGAGACGGTTGAGTTCGGCCACATCCAGCCCGGCACCCGCGGCGATGCGTTTCTTCCGGCTGGCGGCCAGCAGATCGGGGTTCGCGCGTTCCTTCTTGGTCATCGAATTGATCAGCGCGATCTGGCGGCGCAGCATGCGGTCGTCAAAACCGGCCTCTTCGGCCTGCTTTGCCATCTTGCCCATGCCCGGCAGCATGCCCATCAGGCCCTGCATGCCGCCCATCTTCAGCATCTGTTCCAGCTGCGCCTTCAGGTCGTTCATGTTGAACAGACCCTTCTGGAAGCGCTTCATCATCCGTTCGGCCTGTTCGGCCTCAAACGTCTCGCGCGCCTTTTCCACCAGGGCCACGATGTCGCCCATGCCCAGGATGCGGCCCGCGACGCGTTCGGGCTCGAAGGTCTCGATCGCGTCCATCTTCTCGCCCAGGCCGACGAAGCGGATGGGCTTGCCGGTGACGGCGCGCATCGACAGGGCCGCACCGCCGCGCCCGTCGCCATCCATCCGCGTCAGCACCACGCCGGAGATGCCGACCTTGCCGTCGAATTCGGTCGCGACGTTCACCGCGTCCTGACCGGTGAGGCCGTCGACCACCAGAAGCGTTTCACGCGGGCTGGCGATGTCGCGCACCGCCTGAACCTCGTCCATCAACACTTCGTCGATGTGCAGGCGGCCCGCCGTGTCGAGGAACAGCACGTCATAGCCGCCCATCGCCGCCTGCGTCTTGGCGCGCTTGGCGATCTGGGGGGCCTTTTCGCCCTTCACGATCGGCAGCGTATCCACACCGATCTGGGTGCCGAGGATGGCAAGCTGTTCCATCGCGGCGGGGCGGTTGGTGTCGAGGCTGGCCATCAGCACCCGCTTGCCGTTCTTTTCCTTGAGACGCTTTGCAAGCTTTGCCGTTGTCGTCGTCTTGCCCGAACCCTGCAGGCCCACCATCAGGATCGTCGCGGGCGGGTTGTCGATCTTCAGCGCATCGGCCGGGCCGTCGCCCGACAGCACATGCACCAGTTCGTCATGCACGATCTTGACGACCTGCTGGCCCGGCGTGACCGACTTGGTCACCGCCTGCCCGGTCGCCTTCTTCTTCACCGCATTGACGAAATCGCGCGCCACGGGCAGCGAAACGTCGGCCTCAAGCAGCGCCACGCGGACCTCGCGCAGGGCGGTTTCGACATCGGCCTCGGACAACGCGCCCTGCTTGGTCAGGCGGTCGAAGACTCCACCCAGCCGTTCTGACAGGTTCTCGAACATGTGGCGCCCTTTCGTTGCCGTTGCGGTTCTGCCGGATATGGGACCGGCGGCGGATCATTGCAAAGGCCAAGGGCACCCGTGGGCGCAACGCGCTGACGGATGGCGATCCCGGCCAATGCCAAGGGACCGGAAGCACGGGCCTCCGGGGAATTCAGCGCCGCGGATACGCCGACAGGAGGCCGGAGTCAAGCGCGGCGGGGCAGGCCCGGAACGCAGGGGCCGGGGACGCAGGGGCCGGGTTCGCTCAGGCCGTTTCGCCCGTCCGGCCTGCTGCGCCGTCGGTTGCCCCGGCCGGCGCAAGCCATTCGTTCACCCGGACGGCCACATCATGCGCGCCCCGCCCCGAGATGTAGACAGTCCGCAGGGGCAGCGTCGATCCGTCCGCCATCTCGAGCGCGGGGCGATGCGTGGACCCGCCCTTGGAGGACCGCGAGGTTTCCACCGTCGCGCGGCGCACGGATGATAAAGGATAGCGGCTTTCGGTCTGGCCAAACAACGATGCCTCGCGGATCAGCACGACCCGCGCCGCCCGGTCCAGAAAGACGATGGTGCGACGCACGAAGGCCCAGAAGGCCAGAAAGCCCAAGCCCCCGCCGACGCCCCCCATCAGCAGGCCGCCTGTCAGGTCGCCCTGCAGGATGAGTCCAAGGCCAAGCCCCACAAAGATCAGCGTGAACCCCCCGATCATGATCCCCGTGATCCAGGGGCGATCCTCCAGCGTCAGCCTTTCTGGCGTTGCCTCGCGCAGTTTCATCGGCGTTTCTCCGGTCCGTCCCCGGGGAAGGGTAAACCGGACCGGCCAATCACCCAAGCCCGAACCGCAGATGCCCCGCAGGGCCTTGCGTCGCCGATGGTTTCGGGGCTGAATGTGCGTTGACGCACAGGAGGCATGGATGGACAACTGGGACGAGATCCGAACCGCGTTTCAGGTTGCCCGGATCGGCACGGTTTCCGGCGCGGCCGAGGTTCTGGGCGTGCATCACGCCACCGTCATCCGCCATATCGACGCGCTGGAAAAGCGGCTTGGCGCGCGTCTGTTCCAGCGCCATCCCCGGGGCTATACCCCGACCGAGGCGGGGCGCGACCTGCTGGCGGTGGCCCAGGCGACCGAGGAACAGTTCGGCCAGCTGGCCAGCCGGATCAAGGGTCAGGGCGAAACCGTGACCGGCGAACTGGTCGTCACCGCGATCGAGGGCATCGCCGATCTTCTGGTGCCGATCATGTCCAGCTTCCAGGCGGCCCATCCCGGCCTGATCCTGCGCTTCCTGACCGACATGCGGCTGTTCCGGCTCGACTATGGCGAGGCGCATGTGGCGATCCGCGCGGGCCAGGTGCCGGAAGAGCCTGACAATGTGGTGCAGCCGCTGATGGTTCTGGAAATGGCACCCTATGCCGCACGCAGCTATGCGGCGGCCCACGGCCTGCCTGAAACCGAGGCCGAATTCGCGCGGCACAGCTTCATTTCCGCCGAAGGCGCCGAAATGCGCGCACCCTATTCCCGCTGGCTGGCCGAGACGGTTCCCGCGGACCGGATCATCTTCCGCTCAACCGAACGGGCGGCGATCGAACAGGCGCTGCACGACGGGCTGGGGATCGGGTTCCTGCCGGTCTACCGCGGGCGCCGGTCGCCCGACCTGATCCAGGTTCTGCCGCCGCGGACCGAATGGACACCGCCCCTGTGGCTGGTCACGCATGTCGACCTGCACCGCACGCTGAAGGTGCGCAGCTTCGTGGCGCATCTGAAGGCTGCGGTGAAGAAGGGCTGGATGGACGCGGACACGGACGCCGGAACCGCATCGGACAGCTGATGAACCTGCCCGCGGGATTGACCGAGCCCTTGAAGGGCCATCTGGCGATGCTGGCCTTTTCGGCGCTGGTGGCGGGGTCGTTCTCGCTTGGCACGATGGCGGCCCCGCATATCGACCCCGGCGCGCTGACGGTCGTGCGGTTCCTTGTGGCGGGGCTGATCGTGGGGGCGGTGGCCTTGGCCACCACGGGCCTGCCGCGCAGCGCCGCGCGCGCGCCCTGGCGCTATTTCGTCCTCGGCGGGCTTCTGGCCAGCTATTTCGTCCTGATGTTCGAAGGGCTGAAGACCGCGCCCGCGATTTCCGCCTCGGCCGTCTTCACGCTGACCCCGATGATGGCGGCGGGCTTCGGCTGGCTGGTGCTGCGGCAGGTCACGACGCCGCGCATGGCACTGGCACTGGCGATCGGCGCGGGGGGCGCGATCTGGGTGATCTTCCGCGCCGACTGGGCAGCCGTTCTCAGGATGGAGATCGGCCGTGGCGAGGTGACCTATTTCTGGGGCTGCGTGGCCCATGCGCTTTATGCGCCGATGGTGCGCAGGCTGAACCGGGGGGAACCGGCGGTGGTCTTCACCTTCGGGATGATGGTGGCGGGGTTCCTGCTGCTCTGCCTGTGGTCGGGGCGGGCCGTGCTGGAGACCGACTGGGGCGCCCTGCCCGGCATTGTCTGGATCACGCTGGCCTATGTGGCCATCGCGGCCAGCGCGGCGACCTTCGTCCTTCTGCAATACGCCACGCTGCGGCTGCCGTCGGCCAAGGTCATGGCCTATACCTATCTTACGCCAAGCTGGGTGATCCTGTGGGAAATCGCCCTTGGCCACGGCGCCCCGCCCGCGCTGGTCGTCGTGGGGGTGATGATGACGGCCGCGGCGCTGGTCCTCTTGTTGAAGGACGAGACGCCCGCCCGGGCCTGACCGGATCCGCGCAAGGGGCCGGCCTCCCGGCTGCGGGCTTCCCCGCGCCACGGGCGGCGCGAGGCATCAGGCACAGGCGCGGCTGACGGGCTGACGCGGCCTTCAGATCCGCCCGAGGGTCTGGATGAATTTCGAGAACAGCTCGCCCTGCGAACTGATCCGCAGTTTCGCATAGATGTTGCGCCGGTGAATCCGCACGGTTCCGGGCGATATGCCGAGGATCCGGCCCACCGCCTCGGCGGAATGGCCTTTCAGCGTATGTTCCACGATCTCGCGTTCGCGCGGGGTCAGAAGGCCTTCGCCGAAGGTGTGGAAGGACTGTTCGATCTCGGTTTCCATCGCATGGCCAGCCCGGCCGCCCGACGGTGACAGGAACCGGTCCGACAGGTCGGCCCAATGGCGCCGCACACAGGCCTCGACCACCGGCCTGATCTGCGTCAGCGCCCGCATGTCGCGGTTTGAAAAGGGTTTTTCGTCGCGCATCAGGGACCAGACCACCGTCGCATCGCCCGGCATGTCGATGAAATACCCGATCTCTTCGGCCAGCCCCGTCTGGATATAGTAATTGCGGAAGTATTCGCCCTGATAGAACCGGTCCGGCGCCAGTTCGCGGATCCGGTAAAGCCCGACCGGCACCGGGCGCGTCGCCGCCAGATAGAACGGGTCCAGAAGGTAAGGGCCTTCCTGATAGTCGGTCACGAAGATGCGGCGTTTCGAGGCCGGGAAATCATCGTAAAGGTCGAATGGCCGCGCCGCGCCGCGATAGCCGAAGACCACCGTGTAGGTGTAGGGCGCCACCGCCCGCAGCAGGCCGGCCAGCGCGGCCGGAAAGCGTTCGTCGCCGATCGCGGCGATGGCCGCGCCGATCAAGGGAAACAGGTCCGCCCCGCTCATGCCCGCCCTATCCTTCCGCATGATATGCAATTTGTGGTATATACAGCGAACCGCGCCCTTTTTACGCTGATGGTCGAAATCAAGCATATAAGATGCGAGATGAAAAGCGACCAGACCAACACCGAGACAGCACCGGACACGCCGATCGCCGAGTTCCGCAATGCGACCAAGACATTTGGCGACGTGGTGGCGGCGAACGACCTGAACCTGTCGATCCGGCGGGGTGAATTCCTGTCCTTCCTCGGCCCGTCTGGGTGCGGCAAGACCACCGCGTTGCGCATGCTGGCAGGGTTCGAGGCCCCCACGCGGGGCGACATCCTGCTGGACGGCCAGCGGGTGAACGACCTGCCGCCGCACCGCAGGCCGGTGAACATGGTGTTCCAGCACTATGCGCTGTTCCCGCATCTGACGGTGGCCGAAAACATCTCGTACGGGTTGCGGCAGCAACGCCCGCGCCCGTCCGCGCCCGAGATCGCGAAGGCGGTGGACCGCGCGCTTGAGACCGTACGCCTGCCCGGCTTCGGCCCGCGCCGGATCTGGGAAATGTCGGGCGGCCAGCAGCAACGCGTGGCGCTGGCGCGCGCGATCATCAACCAGCCGAAGCTTCTGCTTCTGGACGAACCGATGGCTGCGCTGGACAAGAAGCTGCGCCGCGACATGCAGATCGAATTGCAGACCCTTCAGCGCAGCCTGGGGATCACCTTCGTCCTGGTCACGCACGATCAGGAAGAAGCCCTGTCGATGTCCGACCGCATCTGCATCATGCGGGGCGGACGGATCGTGCAGGTGGGGCGTCCACGCGACCTGTATGACCGGCCGATCAATCGCTATGTCGCCGATTTCGTGGGGAAATCGAACTTTTTCGCCGGTCGGGTCACGGAACGGTCGGGCGGCGCCGCGGCCCTGACCACCGCATCGGGCCGCCTGATCGCCGGCAGCGCGACATCCGACATCGCGACCGGGCAGGCCGCCACCGCCAGCCTGCGCCCCGAACAGATCGCCCTGCGCCGGACCTCGACAGGGGACACGGGCGAGGTGCGGGTGACGGTCGTCAACCGCATCTTCCTTGGCGAACACACCGAATATCTGGTGACGAGTGACGACCTTGGCGAATTCCTCGTGCTGGTGTCGCGCCAGGCCGAGGCGACCGAGGGCGGGTTTGAACCGGGCGATACGGCGCATGCCTCGTGGCAGGCGGGAACCGCGCTGATCCTTGGTGAGGATTGAACGGCAACAAGAACCAACTGGGAGACTGAACATGACGGACCGGAATGACTTCATCTCGCGCGAAAAATTCATGGCCGAACTCTGGCGCTACAAGAAGGGGTCGGTGACGCGCCGGCATTTCCTGGGCGTGACCGGTCTTGGCCTGGCGACCACGGTTCTGGGCGCGGCGATGCCGGGATTGCGCGGCGCGGCGCGGGCACAGGGCAGCATCGGCGACCGCGTGGTAGTGGCCAGCTGGCCGAACTATCACGATCCGGCGAATTTCGAGGCCTTCACCGCCGAAACCGGCGCTGCGGTCGATCTGAACGTCTTCGGATCGAACGAGGAAATGCTGGCCAAGCTGCAGGCCGGCGGTTCGGGCTGGGACGTGTTCGTGCCGACGAACTACACGATCACCACCTATGTGGAAGAAGACCTGATCGAACCGCTCGACCTGACCAAGCTGCCGAACTACGACCCGGCCAGCTTCGACGCGCGCTTCGCCGATGCGGGCACGGTCAACGGCACCGTCTATGCCGTGCCGCGCAACTACGGCACGACCGGCTTTGTGGTGAACACGAACAACCTGGGCGGCCTGCCGAAACCCACCACCTGGAAGGAATTCTGGGACATGACCAAGGCCGAGTTCTCGGGCCGGACCATGGTGCATGACTATCAGCTGACGACGATCGGCAACGCGCTGAAATACTACGGCTATTCGTTCAATTCGATCGACCCGGCCGAACTGGCCGAGGCCGAGAAGCTGCTGCTTGAAGCCAAGCCGCATCTTTTCGCCATCACCTCGGACTATCAGCCCTCGATGCGGTCGGGCGATGCCTGGATGTCGATCGCCTGGACGGGCGACGGCCTCCAACTGCACCGCGACATGCCGGAAATCGACTATGTGCTGGGCAAGGAAGGTGGCGAATTGTGGAGCGACTTCTTCGCCATTCCGAAGGGCGCCCCGCACCGCGACGCGGCCTATGCGCTGATCAACTATCTGCTGGCGCCCGAAGTGAACGCCAAGGAGGTCATGTTCCACGGCTATCCCGTGGCGGATGCGCGGGTGAACGCGATCCTGCCGGCCGAGATGCTGAACGATCCGATCATGTATCCGGCGGCAGACCTGCTGAACGCGCTGGAATTCGGCGCGGCGGTGACGCTGACCGATCCGAACCGGGCCGAGCTGATGGCCCGCTTCAAGTCGGCGTAAGGCGATGAAGCGGCGGGACCTGCGGACATGGCTGTTCCTCGCGCCGGCAGGCGCGTGGTTCCTGTGCATGCTGGTCCTGCCGCTGATCGTGGTCTTCGTCTTTTCCTTCGGTGAACGCGGGTCTGCGGGCGGCTATGTGCCCGCCTTCACCTTCGACAATTTCCTGAACCTCGGGGCACGGTGGGCGGCGTTCAAGAACACGCTGATCCTTGCGCCCATCGGCACCTTCGTGTGCCTGCTGATCGCCTATCCCCTGGCCTATTTCCTGGCGCTTCGGACGTCCGAGAAGTGGCGGACGTTGCTGCTGATCCTGGTGATCGTGCCATTCTGGACCTCGATCCTGATCCGCAGCTATGCCTGGATCTACCTGCTGGGCGGCCAGGGCATCCCGTCGCTGCTGAACGCCCTTGGCCTGGGCAACCCGCGCCTGATCAACACCCCCTTCGCGGTGCTGGTAGGCATCGTCTATGGCTATCTGCCGCTGATGGTCTTTCCGATCTATGTGGCGCTTGAACGGCTCGACAAGCGCCTGCTGGAGGCCTCGGCCGATCTGGGCAGCCCGCCCTGGCGCAGTTTCGTGCAGGTGACATTGCCGATGTCGATGGCCGGGGTGGCGACCGGCTGCATGCTGGTCTTCATCCTGCTGATGGGCGAATTCCTGATCCCGGCGATGCTGGGCGGGGGGAAGGTGTTCTTCATCGGCAACGCGCTGGTCGATCTGTTCCTGCAATCGCGCAACTGGGCCTTCGGGTCCGCCGTCGCGGTGGCGCTGGTGCTGATCATGCTGGTCACCGTGACCGCCTACATGCGGGCCGTGCGCCGCTGGTCCGGCGGGCGCGACGATGTTTCGCTGATGTGAGGGCGCGATGCGGATCTATGCCCTGGCCGTCTACCTGTTCCTCTACATCCCGATCGGGATCATCGCGCTGTTCAGCTTCAACGCGGGGCGCCATGCCTCGCAGTTCCAGGGCTTTTCGACCCAGTGGTACGGCAAGGCGCTGGCCAATCCGTTCGTGATGGACGCGTTGCAGACAAGCCTGATCGTGGCGTTGTCCTCGGCCGTGCTGGCCACCACCTTCGGCACAATGGCCGCGCTGTCGCTGCAATCGGTGAAGGGGCGGCTGCGCGTGGTGTTCGACGCGCTGATCTACATCGCGGTGATGGTGCCCGGCATCGTGATCGGCATCGCCACGCTGATCGCGCTCGTCACCGTGTTCGACTGGCTCAACCCCGTTCTTGCCGCGCTCTGGCCGGTGGCCGAGGCCGCGCCGAAACTGTCCCTGGGCTACGGGTCTCTGATCGCCGCGCACGGGCTGTTTTCGATGGCGCTGGTCATCATCATCGTCCGGGCGCGGATCGCGGGCATGGATCGCAGCCTGATCGAGGCCTCGGCCGATCTGGGCGCGACTCCCTTGGGAACCTTCCGGCAGGTGACGCTGCCGCAGATCTTCCCCGGCATCCTGGCGGGGTTCCTGTTGTCCTTCACCTTCAGCTTCGACGACTTCATCATCGCCTTCTTCGTGGCCGGATCGCAGACAACCCTGCCGATCTATGTCTTTTCCTCCATCCGCCGGGGCGTCACCCCCGAGATCAACGCCATCGGCACGATGGTGCTGGGGGTGTCCCTTGTCCTGCTCATCGCGGCGCAGGCCATCCTGCAACGCGGGCGCAGGCGCGGCTGACCGTCAGGGAGAATACCATGCTCTTGCAAGACCGTGTGGCCTTCGTGACCGGAGCCGGCTCGGGCATCGGCCGCGCCGGGGCGCTGGCGCTGGCCGCGGAAGGCGCGCTGGTCATCGTCACCGATCTTGACGAAACCCGCGCCGCCGCCGTCGCAGGCGATATCGCGGCACAGGGCGGGCAGGCCGAAGCGTCCGGCCTTGATGTCACCGACGATGCGGCGCTGTCAGAGGCGATCACAGGTGCGGCGGCACGGCACGGGCGGCTGGATATCCTGCATTCGCACGCGGGCATCCAGATTCCCGGACCGCTGGAAGGGGTGACGCCGGAACAGATGGATGCGTCCTGGCGGCTGAATGTGCGGTCGCATTTCGTGGCCGCGCGGGCGGCCATGCCCCTGATGAAGGCGCAGGGGCGCGGGTCGATCATCATCACCTCGTCGAATTCCGGCGTGCAGTACGACCGCGAGATGATCGCCTATGCCACGACAAAGCACGCGGTCATCGCGATGACCCGTCAGATCGCGGTGGACTATGCCCGATTCAACGTGCGCTGCAACGCGCTGTGCCCCGGCTTCATCGACACGCCCTTCAACGACGGGTTCGAACGCCAGATGGGTGGGCGAAAGGCGCTGGAACGCTATGTCGCGCAATCCATCCCGATGGGCCGCTGGGGCACACCCGAGGAAATCGCGCATGGCATCGTCTTTCTTGCGTCCGACCAGTCGGCCTTCATGACCGGGCACGCGCTGGTGATCGACGGGGCGGAATGTCTGTGACCGGGAGGCGTGCCTGCGCGCGGGCCGGGGCGCGCGCGGTCACAACACCAGATCGCCCGCCGCGATGGCGCTGATCCCGGTCAGGAGGATCTCGAAATCCGCCCGCGTGTCGCCGGTGACATCGCCGCGCAGGACGATCCCCGTGCCGCTGGTCACATACCAGACGGATTGGGCGGTGGCGGTCGTGCCCTTGAAGGCAAAGGCCTGATCGCCGCCGATGGCGGTCCTTGCGTCGATCGCGCGCAGGTCGATGTCGTCCTGTCCGCGGACAAAGCCGGATATGACATCCCGGCCAAGGCCGACCACGCTTTCGGAAATGCTGCGGAAGACGAAGACATCGCGGTTGGCATCGACGCCGCCATTCATCGTGTCGCGGCCCGCACCGCCGATCAGCGTGTCGAACCCGGCCCCGCCCGCCAGGTTGTCGTTCCCTGCCCCGCCGTCCAGCAGGTCAGACCCGGCGGCCCCGTCCAGCAGGTCACGGCCATTGCCACCGAACAGGCGGTCATCGTCATTGCCGCCATAAAGCTGGTCGTTCCCGTCCAGCCCAATAAGAGTATCCCGCCCGTTCTGGCCTTGCAGGATGTTGCCAAGGCCGTTGCCCGTCAGGGTATTGCCCAGGGCGTTGCCGCCCAGAAACAGCGCAGCCCCCACCAAAAGCCCGTTTTCCACGTTGGCCGCAAGGTTCAGACCGACGGATGTTTCGACCAGATCGGTTCCGCCGTTCAGGGCCTCGATCACCAGATCGCCCGCATCGTCCACCGAATAGGTATCGGACCCGGCGCCGCCGTCCATCCGGTCGGTTCCCGTGCCGCCCAGCAGGCGGTCGTTGCCGTTTCCGCCCGCCAGGGTATCGTTCCCGGCCCCGCCCGAAAGCGTGTCGGCCCCCGCGTTTCCGGTCAGGACGTTGTTCAGGGTGTTGCCGGTCAGGCTGCGCGCGGCGGCCACGGTGATCGTGGCATTCTCGACATTCGCGACCAGCGACAGCGACAGCGCGGTTTCGATCAGGTCGGTGCCCTGCCCGGCCTGTTCGACGATCGTGTCGCCTGCCGTTGCCAGGACATAGACATCGTTGCCGAAGCCGCCGATCAGCACATCAGACCCGGTGCCCCCGTCCAGCCGGTCGTCGCCGTCCAGCCCCAGCAACGTGTCGTCGCCTGCAAAGCCGGACAGGAAATCGCGCGCCTGCCGGCTGCCGATCTGGGTATCGTCGAAATCACTGCCCACGACCTCGTTCACATGCCCTTCCCAGAAGGTCATCGTCGCCAGCGACACGACATAGCCCGCATCCTGAAGGACGCGCAGGCGGCCTTCGTAGACGGAATCCACGTTGGTCGGTTCGAAGTAGACGCTCGGCAGGACACCCGCCTCGCCGAATTGCAGCCAGCGCAGCTGGACCGTCACCTGGCCGCTGAGCCGGAAGGTTTCGATGCTGCGCACCTCGGACTGGGACAGATCCATCGTGACGCGGTGCGGCAGGTCCTGGAAGATGGCGATCGTGTCAAATCCCGCGCCGCCGTTGATCGTCGCTGGCACATCCGTCGTCACCGTGGGCGCATCGTAGCTGCGCAGAAGGATGATCTGGTCATCCCCGTCGGCACCGTTGATGCTGTCCTGGCCGAAGCCGGGATAGATCGTATCGGCCTCACCTCCGCCAGTCAGTTCATCGGCCGCCGAGGAACCATAGATGAAATGCGCTTCGGAGGCGTAGATTTCGGCAAAACCGGAAAGTGCCGCCGCGAAATCCCAGGCAATACCGTAAAACAGCAGGGCAACCTCGCCGCCGATACGCAGCTCGATCTGATTCACCGCCCCCGACACCGGAAGACCGCCCGCGATGTCCAGATCGGTGCCGGTGTAGGTGATCGTGATCGGAACGAAGTTGAGGCCCGCGTTCGTGGTGATCGTGTAGACAGCGGTGGTTCCCCCGCCTGTCAGTTCCGCGCTCTGGATGATCCCCAGCGTGGCAAGGATTTCGGGGAAGGCCAGGTAGACCGGAGGCGCGAATACCGGTCCCAGAAAGCCGTCGTCAACGTCGTAATGTTCCACGGTAGCCATGTGGTGCTCCTGTTCGGAAATATCTTCCGGGACCGTGAAATCCGGACCGTCCCGACCGTCCGGCGACTCACACCACAATACCGGCGAGCGTAGCACGGCCTTGGCATCCGGCGATGGAGGATTTCAGCCGCCCGGCGGGTCGGCAGTGTCGCCGGCGATGGGGCGGCATCCCCGGCCATGTCGCAAATTTGTACCGATCAGTTCACTTTTTGCTGAGCCCAAGTCAGGCAGAGCCCTGCGACAGATTGACCTTCCGGTCCGCAAGGCCCACAGAAGCACAATCCATTCCTTCCAGAAGACGGCGGGCGACCCGTCCGGTCGCCCCGTCACGAGAGTTGACCATGTTCAAACGCCTTTTCATCGCCATTCTCCTTCTCGGCCTGATCGGGGGCGGGATCGTCTGGTTCAAGTATTTCCGCGACGGGATGATCGCGCAGTTCATGGCCGGGCGGGTGCCGCCGCCGGTTCCTGTGACGGCGATGACGATCGAACCCGCGACCTGGGAGCCGGGGATCGACGCGATCGGCACGGCGATTTCGGCCCAGGGGGTCGATTTGGCCATCGAATCCGGTGGGCTGGTGCGCAGCATCGGCTTTGTTGCCAATGACCGCGTGACGGGCGGGCAGACGCTTCTTCAGATCGACGACGACAGCGAAAGGGCCTCGTTGGCCGCAGCCGAAGCGGCGCTTGCGGTTGCCGTGGCTGATGCCGGCCGTGCCCAGACCCTGACAGAGCGCGGCGTAGGTGCCGCGAACGCACTGGAAAGCGCCGAGGCGCAGGTCGCCAGCGCCCGCGCGCAGGTCGCGCAGGTGCAGACGGCGCTGGATTCCAAACGGCTTACCGCCCCTTTCGACGGGGTGATCGGAATTCCGCGCGTCGAGGTCGGGCAATATGTAGTGCCGGGAACCGTCTATGCCACGTTGCAGGACCTGGACCAGATGTATGTGGATTTTTCGGTTCCCGAACAGCAGCTTGGCCTTCTTGAACTGGGCCGGGCGGTCAGTGTCAGCACCGAGGTGGGCAGCTTCGGCACCGAAGGGCGGATCACCGGGATCGAACCCCAGGTCGACCCGAATTCGCGCCTCGCGCGGGTCCGCGCCGAAGTGGGCAACCCCGCCGGGCGGCTTCTGCCCGGTCAGTTCCTGCGTGTGCGCGTGGCGCTGCCAAGCGAGGATGGCGTGATCGCCGTGCCGCAGACCGCCATCGTATCGAGCCTTTATGGCAACTACACCTATGTCCTGCGTCAGGGTGAAGGCGATGCGCTGACTGTCGAACAGGTGTTCGTCACCCCCGGTCGTCGCAGCGGCGCGATGATCGAGGTGACGGCGGGTCTGGCCGCGGGCGACCGGATCGTGACCTCGGGGCAGAACCGGCTTTCGAACGGGGCGGCCGTGACGGTCGATACCTCGGTCGATCTGGCCGCACCGGCGGGCGAATAGGGGCGCGTCATGCATTTTTCGGAACTCTTCATCCGGCGCCCGGTCCTGTCCACGGTCCTTGCGGCGCTGATCCTGTTCCTGGGTCTGGCGGCGGTGACGAACCTGCCGGTGCGCCAGTATCCCGAAGTGTCGGAAAGCGTGATCACCGTCACGACGGTTTATCCCGGTGCCGCGCCCGACCTGATCCAGGGCTTTGTCACCTCGCCCATCGCGGCTGCCGTCTCGACGACCGAGAACATGGATTACATCACCACCCAGTCACGCCCCTCTGCTTCGGTCGTGACGGTGCAGATGCAACTGGGTGCCGATCCCGACATCGCCCTGACCGAGGTCATGTCGAAGATCCAGCAGGTCCGCGGGCAACTGCCGCAGGACAGCGAGGACCCCGTCATCGTCAAGGGCACGGGCATGACCTTTGCGCTGATGTATCTGGCGGTCCAGAACCCCAACATGACGCCCGAGGAACTGAACGAATACCTTGAACGCGTGGTCCGCCCGCGGGTGACCAACATCGACGGCGTTGCCCAGATGGAAATCCTCGGCGCGCAGAAATACGCGATGCGGATCTGGCTTGATCCGCTGCAACTGTCGGCGCGTGGCGTTACCGCGCCCGAGGTACTGGGCGCGATCCGGTCGTCGAACTTCCTGTCGGCGCCGGGCAAGACGGAAAACGAATACTTCAGCTATGCGCTGACGCTGGATTCCACGATCCAGACGCCCGAAGCCTTTGGTGCGCTGCCGCTTGTGCAGGGGCCGGAGGGCGTGGTGCGCCTGCGCGACGTGGCGCGGGTGGAACTGGCCTCGGGGACGAACGACGCGATCGTGACCTTCGGCGGCCAGCCCGGCACCTTCATCGGGATCATCCCCGCGCCGGGCGAGAACCAGCTTGATGTGGCCACGAACGTGCGCGATGCGCTGCCGGGCCTGTCGGCCACGCTGCCACAGGGCATGACGATCGACCTTGTCTACGATTCCACCGAAACCATCGCCGCCTCGATCACCGAAGTGTTCAAGACCATCGCCGAGGCGGTGGTGATCGTCGTCGTCGTGATCCTGCTGTTCCTCGGATCGGTCCGGTCGGTGTTGATGCCCATCGTCACGATCCCTCTGTCGCTGATCGGCGTCTGCGCCGTGATGCTGGCGCTTGGCTATTCGATCAACCTGCTGACGCTTCTGGCGATGGTGCTGGCCATCGGGCTTGTGGTCGATGACGCGATCGTGGTGGTCGAGAACATCCACCGCCACATCGACGAAGGCATGACCCCCACCAAGGCCGCGATCCGCGGCATGAAGGAAATCACCGGGCCGGTCGTCGCGATGACGATCACACTGGCGGCGGTGCTTTCGCCGCTGGCCTTCACCGGCGGGCTGACGGGCGCGCTGTTCACCGAATTCGCGCTGACGCTGGCGGGGTCGGTCATCATCTCGGGGATCGTCGCGCTGACGATCACGCCCGCGATGTCGGCGCGCATCTTGCACGAGGGCGAACCGGGGCGGTTCCAGCGGATCGTCGACCGGTCGCTGAACTGGTTCGCCGGGTGGTATGAACGGCGCGTGTCCTCGTCGCTGGATTACCGGCCGGTCACGATGCTGATGGTGGTGACGCTTCTGGGGGTGACAGGGTTCATGTTCATCAACACCTCGTCCGAACTTGCCCCGGAAGAAGACAACGGCGCGCTTTTCGCCATCATGAACGGCCCTCGCTATGCCACGCTGGATTATACCGACGCCTTCACGCAGGAGGTGGGCCGCCGGACCGCCGGCATCGAAGAGGTCAAGACCGCGTTCTCGGTCGCGGGCATGGGCGGGGCGGGCAACACCGGCTTTTACATCTGGTCGCTGAAGGACTGGGCCGACCGCGACCGCAGCCAGGCCGAGATCCAGCAGCAGATCCAGGGCATCCTTGACGGCACGCCGGGGCTGCAAAGCTATGTCTTCGCGCCGCCCTCGCTGCCGGGGGCCGGGGGCGGGTTGCCGATTTCCATGGTGATCCAGTCGATTCACGCGCCCGAACGCGTGGTCGAGATCGCCGAGGAAATCCGCATGAAGGCGATGCAGTCGGGGATGTTCATCGTGGTGCAGAACAGCCTTTCCTTCGATGCGCCCCAGGTCCGCGTGACGATTGACCGCGACCGCGCGGCGCAACTGGGAGTGGCCGTCAGCGACATCGGCGCGACGCTTGGCATCCTTGTGGGCGGCGGCGCCGTGGCGCAGTTCGACCGGGATTCGAACAGCTATGACGTGATCACCCAGGTGCCGCGCGAATGGCGCGACAATCCCGAACGGCTGGGCGAATTCTTCGTCCGGGCGCGTTCTGGGGCGATGGTGCCGCTGTCCTCGGTCGTCACGATCAATCCCACGGTCACGGCCGCAGCGATCGAACAGTTCAATCAGCTGAATTCCGCGACGCTGTCGGCCATGCCCATGATCGGCCTGTCCACGGGCGTCGCCCTTGCCGAACTGGAACGCATCGCCGACGAGGTGCTGCCGGATGGCTTCTTCGTGGACTATTCGGGCCAGTCAAGGCTGGAAAAGACCGAGGGCAACACGATCCTTCTGGCCTTCGCGGCGGCGCTGATCGTGATCTACCTTGTCCTTGCGGCGCAGTTCGAAAGCTTCCGCGATCCGTTCATCATCCTGATGTCGGTGCCCCTATCGATCTTTGGCGCGATGCTGCCGCTCTACTTCGGGCTGAGCACGCTGAACATCTACACGCAGGTCGGGCTGATCACGCTGATCGGGCTGATCACCAAGCACGGGATCCTGATGGTGGAGTTCGCCAACCAGCAGCGCGAAGAGCGCGGCGCCTCGAAGCGGCAGGCCATCGTGGCCGCGGCCAGAACGCGCCTGCGGCCGATCCTGATGACGACGGCGGCAATGGCGCTGGCAGTGGTTCCGCTGATCATCGCCGATGGCGCAGGGGCGGCGGCGCGGCAGGCGATGGGGCTTGTGATCTTTACCGGCCTTCTGATCGGGACGGTCTTCACCCTGTTCGTGGTGCCGATGTTCTACACGCTGATCTCGCGCAGCGATGCGGCCTACCTGCTGCACAAGCAGGCCACGGCCCGCCAGTTCGGCACCGGCTGACGGCAGCAAACGGAAAGGGCCGCGGGCGAACCTTGCCCGCGGCCCTTTCCCTTTACGGATGTCCCGCGTCAGAGCCCGTACTGTTCGCGCGCGTAATCACCCAGCCCCACGGCATCGAGACGCGCCAGAGGCGCTAGGAAAGTGACCTGGATCACGCCGGGGGCGCGCCCGATCTCGATCGCGCCGTTCACCGTCGCGCGGTTGCGCACCTCGGCCACGGTCATGCCCAGAAGTTTCGCCGCACGCGCGAGGCCGTTGTCGATCGCCGCGTTCAGGTTCGCGGCCGTCCCGATCACGGAAATCGGCGCCAGCGGTTCGATCTCGTCCACGCCCCAGCGGGCGGCCAGCCGCCGGCCCTTGGCCATCTCGGCCTCGGAGAAGGGACGCGCCAGCGGCGGCAGGTCTTCGGCCAGCGGGAACAGGACCGGGCCGTCCAGCGGGTAGTTCTTCACCACCTCGACCTGAAGCGTGACGCTGCCCGCGACATCCATCGTATGCCCCGCGATTTCGCCGTCGCCCTGACCTGCGTGCATGTCGCCCATGTAGACGCCCGCCCCCGGAACCTTCACCGGCGCGACAAGGATCGCGCCCGCGCGCACCGCGTCGATATCCATGTGGCCGTCGGTCTTGTGTTCGGCCAGTTGTTCGGCGGTGATCGCATAGGCATGCGGCGCGCCAACGAGGAAGGCGCCGAAATCGCCCGCGTTGTGGCTGTCTGGCATGGCCATCGACGGGCAGGTGCCAAGCTGGCCGAGGAAAGGCCGCATCCGGACAAGCGTGCCCGGCATGTCCGACGGCGCGAAGGTCAGGATCGAATGCTGGCGGCTCTTGTCGGGCAGGGCCGAATAATGATCGGCCTCGTGCGCGATGGTTTCGGCGGCGGCCTTGGGCAGGGTCAGACCCACCGCGCGGGTGTCGTCGAAGGTCACGGTATAGCCGTGGACGATCTCGAAGGGTTTCACCGGATTGCCGCACTTGTCGCATTTCACGGCGTCCTGTCCGATCCCATCGACATGGGTTTCGGGCCAGACCGTATCGCAGACCGGGCAGCGCGCGGCGACATAGGGATCGCCAAGACAGAAGCCCGCGGGCGAACTGTCATGCCCCGAGGCGGTCGCGATCGAGGTCACGGTGATGTCGCGGATGCGGATCGCCACGCCATCGCCCACCTCGGCGCCCTCGACGAAGACGGGCGTTGTCACTTCATGCCCGCCGCGAAGACGCGGCGTGATCATCGGCCCCCAGCATCCGGGCGCGGTGTTCGCGATGATGGTCCCGCCGTTTTCGACAGGGCCCAACATGGGTGCTGCAGGGTCCAGAACACTGTTGGTGAACTCGGAAACGACGACGCTGCGGCGCGCCGTCTTGTGGCTGCCATCCGGCATGATGTCCTCCCTTGATGCGCGGTGCTGATCGGGCAAGAGTATGCCGAACGGGGCGATCTGCAAGCGCCAAGGCCGGCGCGCCCGATGGGCCTGCGCCGAATTGTCCGGACGACCGGGGGACCAAGGGGCCTTGGACCTGTGTTAACCTTCAAAGGGCGCGCCCGGACACCTGTGCCTGCGGCGCAACCGATAGAGGGAGGCCGACGATGCCGAGACAGATGTCAAGACACGGGACGGCGCGCAAGGCTGCGGGGGCTGTGGCGGTGGCCTTCGGCCTGTTGACGGTCCTGTCGGGCGGTTCGACCCTGATGGGGGCCGTGGACATGGGCGCGGTCGTCCCCTTCGTGCTGTGGTTCAACTTTCTTGCCGGTTTCGCCTATGTTGCCGGGGGCATCCTTTTGTGGCGCGGCAGTCGCATGGCCCTGCCGGTGGCCCTGGGCATCCTTTTCGCGACGGCCGCAGTCTTTGCCGCCTTCGCCCTGCACGCCGTCGCGGGTGGCGCGTTCGAGTGGCGCACCGTCGGCGCGATGACCCTGCGCACCGCGTTCTGGGCCCTGATGGCCGGGATCGCCCGGACGGGGCGGAGAGACGGGCGGACCGCCTGAACAGGAATTGATCACGGCATGCACGAACCCGCTGACGGGATCGTGCGGAACCTGCCATGATCCCCGGAAAGACACAAAGGCCGGAATGACCATGACCCTGCCCCAGATCCTGATCCTTGCCATCCTGGCCGGTGCGATGGCGCTGTTCCTCTGGGGGCGGCTCAGGCATGACATGGTGGCGCTTGCGGCGCTGATGGCTTGCGTCCTGGCCGGGATCGTCCCGGCGGCCGATGCCTTTGCCGGGTTCGGCCATCCGGCGGTGATCACGGTGGCCTGCGTTCTGGTCCTCAGCCAGGGGCTGCAGAATACAGGCGCCGTCGACTGGCTGGCACGGACGCTGCTGCCGCGCCGCGCGGGCAGGCTTTCCAGCATGACCGCGCTGATCGGGCTTGCCGCTGCCCTGTCCGGGTTCATGAACAACGTGGGGGCGCTTGCGCTTTTGATGCCGGTCGCGGTGCGTCTGGCGGGGCGGCTGGACCTGACACAGGGCCAGATGCTGATGCCGCTGGCCTTCGGCACCATTCTGGGCGGGATGACAACGCTGGTGGGCACGCCGCCGAACCTGATCGTGTCGGGCTTTCGTGCGGAAAGCGGGGCGGGCGCCTTCGGGATGTTCGATTTCGCACCGGTCGGCGTCGCCGTCGCCCTTGCGGGCATCGGCTTCATCGTGTTTGCCGGATGGCGGCTGGTTCCGGCGCGGCAGGCCACCGGCGCCGAAGGTTTCGACACGGGCACCTACCTGACAGAGGTTCGTGTGCCAGAGAAAAGCAAGGCCGTCGGCCTGACCCTGCGCCGTTTCGAACGCGAGATCGAATCGAGCGGCGCACAGATCATCGCGCTGGTCCGCAACGAGGTGAAGATGATCGCGCCGCATGGCGGGAGGCTGATCCGGGCGGGCGACATCCTTGTGCTGGAGGCGGATGTGGATGCGCTTGCCGAGGCGCTGGCGACCTTCGGCATCGCGCTGGAGGAACAGGTCAAGGCCCCCGCCCGGTCCGCCAGCGCGGAAGGCGAGCCGAAAAAGGCAGGGGGCGAAAAGGCAGGGGGCGGGCAAGCGGGCGCCGAACCGGACGCCGAACTGGACGCCGGAACCGCCAATCCGGACCCGAGAGGGGACCGGAACGGCAGCGAAAGGGACGAGGATATCGTCCTGCGCGAACTGGTCGTTCTGCCGGGTGCGACGATCGTGGGACAGTCGGCGACCGACCTGCGGCTGCGCACACGCTATGGCCTGAATTTGCTGGCCGTGTCGCGCGAGGGGCATACGCCCCACTCCCGCCTCAGGACGCTGCGGCTTAGGTCCGGGGATCTGCTGTTGATGCAGGGCCCGGCCGAGGTGATGGCCGATTTCGTGAACGACACGGGATGCGTGCCGCTTGGCGAACGCGAACTGCGCCTGCCCGACACGCGCATGGCCATCATCGCGGGGGCCATCATGCTGGGCGCCATCGCCATCGTGACGACGGACCTGCTGCCGGCGGCCGTGGCCTTTGCCCTTGGCGTCCTTGCCTCGATGCTGTTCCGGACCGTTCCGCCGCGTCAGGTCTATACCGCGATCGACTGGCCGGTGATCGTGCTGCTGGCGGCGCTGATCCCGGTCGCCGATGCGATGCAGACGACGGGGGCTGCGGATGTTCTGGCGAGGTTCCTCGTCGACACTGTCGCGCAGGGCAACCCCGTTGCCGCGCTGGCCGTGGTTCTGGTCACCACCATGTTCCTGTCCGATGTGATGAACAACGCGGCAACGGCGGCGGTGCTGTGCCCGATCGCCCTTGGCATCGCCGCCTCGCTGAATGTCGATCCCGACAGTTTCCTGATGGCCGTGGCGATCGGCGCCTCCTGCGCCTTCCTGACGCCCATCGGGCACCAGAACAACACGCTGATCCTTGGCCCCGGAGGGTTCCGGTTCGGCGATTACTGGCGGCTTGGGCTGCCGCTGGAATTCATTGTCGTGGCTGTCAGCCTGCCGCTGCTCTTGATCGTCTGGCCGCTCTAGGCGGTGGCCGGGCCGCACCGCCGCAACCGTTGGCGCCAAGGGCCCCTGAAAGCCGGCCCCCCAGGCCCTGCACGGGCGAAACCCGATGCAGTGCGGCAATGATCTGGAAAAGTGGCGGACCCGGAGCGATTCGAACGCCCGACCCCCAGATTCGTAGTCTGGTGCTCTATCCAGCTGAGCTACGGGTCCGTCGTGGGAGTGGGATTTAGCCCCCCGCGCCGGGCATTGCAAGGGCGAAAGTTCACTTTCACATCTGCCCGGCAGGAAGGCTTTCCTTCGGCAGCCGGATCAGGAATTCCGATCCCTCCTCGTCGGACCTTTCAAGGGTGATCGTGCCGCCATGGCCGCGCACCAATTCGGCCGCGATCGCAAGGCCAAGGCCCGTGCCGCCCTTCCGCGCGCCGCCCTGAAAGGCGGTGAACAGATGTTCGCGCGCCTTCGCAGGCAGGCCGGGGCCGGTATCGCCGACACGAATCCACCAGTCATGGTCGTCTTCGCCTGCGGAAATCTCGATCGTGCCGGCACGGCCCGTCGCCTCGATCGCCTGCCGGGCGTTGCGGACAAGGTTGGTCAGCACCCGGTGGATCTGCTCGCCATCGGCGCGGATCATCATGCCCGCCGGAACATCGACAAGGCAGGCGGGTTCGGTCGCGGGGGAAAGCCCTTCGCCCTCGGCCACATCGTCGGCAAGCCGCCGCAGCGACAGCCGTTCCAGCCGGGGGGGGTGTTCCTCGGCCTTGCCGAAGGCCAGGGTCGATTCGCAGAGGCCAACCGCCCGGCTGATCGAATTGACCAGCTTGGGCGCCGTCCGCGCCACTGCCGGATCGGCGCTGCTTTCCAGCCTGTCGGCGAAAAGCTGGGCCGTGGTCAGGATGTTGCGCAGGTCGTGGCTGATCTTGGCCACGGCGCCGCCAAGTTGGGCCAGGCGTTCCTTCTGCCGCAGGGCCCCCGTCAGCTGCGTCTGAAGGGATTGCAGCGATTCCTCGGCATCGCGCAGTTCGGTGACCTGCGCCGATGGCTGGATCACGCGCCGCGCGTCTTCCGGCGCCTCGGCATAGGATCGCATGTGGCTCACGACGCGACGGATCGGCAAGACCATCAATCGGCGGACGGCAAGGAACAGCAGCACCGCCGTCACCATCGAGATCAGCGCCGACAAGATCAGGATGCGCAGGCCATAGGCCAGCATCTCGTCGCGCAGTGGCACGGAATTCAGCGTGATCTCGATCAGAAGGCCCGCGTCCTTCACCGGGTTGCCGATCACCCGGATCACCCGTTCGGTCGGATCGACAAGACAGGCCAGCGCATCGCGGATCAACTCGTAAGGACCGGCCAGACGCAAGTCATAGGTGGCATGGACAGGTGCGGGGATCGGCGAGGACAGCGCCAGTTGCCGCACCTCGTCGCGCCGCAGCACGACGTTGTAGACCCCGGCATTCTCAAGCAACTCGGCCTCAAGTTCGGGGGTCAGCATGTTTTCCGCCAGAAGCGCAAGCGAGGCGATTTGCGCCTTTTCCAGCCGGAGCAGCAGGAAATCCTCGCGGAAACGCGCGATTGAGGGCACGAAGATCAGGACTTCGGCCAGCATCACGAAGGCCACGGTCAGCAGAAGGAACCGGCCCGAAAGCGTCTTGAAAAAACCGCCCTGCCCTAGTGCCAAGACCCGTCCTTCTTTCCGTCCCCAATATCCCCCGGGCGTCCGGGGGGCGCGCCCCCCGCATGATACGCTGTCAGGGCAGCCAGCGCTGCACCAGACCCACGACCCGCCTGACCACAGGACTATCAAATAGCTTTGGGGAAAAATAGGCGCTGGCTGCGCGTTTTGAAACCTCGGACAAGGTCGGATAGGGCAGGACCATGCCCGCGATCGCCGACATCTTCAGCCCGTTGGCAAGCGCCAGTGCCCAAAGCCCGATCAGTTCGCCCGCCTGCGGCCCGACGATGGACGCGCCGACCGGGCGCCCCTTGACGACCATCACCTTGATCAGCCCCTCGGTCAGCGCCTCGGCGCGGGCGCGGTCGTTGTCGGCGAAGGCCGCGCGCAGGACGGTGACGCGTTCCGCCCCGTATTCCGCCACGGCCTGCGCCTCGGTCAGGCCGACCTGCGCCATTTCCGGGTCGGTGTATGTGGCCCAGGGAATGTGTCGGGTCGTGGCCCTGGCACGGAGGCCGAACAGCATCTGCCGCACCACGACGCCGGCGTGATAGCCCGCGACATGGGTGAACTGCAGCCCGCCCGCCGCATCGCCGATGGCATGGACGCGCCGGTTGGTGGTGGATCGCAGGTCAGCGCCGACCGTCACGCCCTTGCGGTCATGGGCGACATTGGCCGCCGCAAGATCCAGTCGGTCCAGCGACACGCTGCGCCCCACCGCGATCAGGATGTGCGACCCGTGGATGACAGAGCCGTCGCCTGTCACCACCTCGATCCGGCCCGCCTCGCCGCGGACACGGACGACGGGGGCCTCTTCCATGATCGTGACGCCTTCGGCCCGCAGGCGTGCCAGCACGACGGCGGCCAATTCGGGATCGTCACGACCCAGGGCGCGGGCACCCTCGATCACCGTCACGCGGCAGCCCAACCGCCGGTGCGCCTGCGCCATTTCAAGCCCGATCGGCCCGCCGCCGACGACGATCAGGTGTTCGGGCCGGTCGCGAAGTGCGAAGATGGTTTCGTTGGTCAGATAGGGCACGGACTCAAGGCCGGGGATCGGCGGCACGAAGGCGGTTGATCCGGTCGCGATCACAAAGCGGCGGGCGCGGATGCGCTGACCGCCCGCCTCGACCTCGCGCGGCGAGACGAAGCGCGCCCAGTCACGGATCACGGTGCAGCCGAGGGTCTCGAACCTTTCCTGGCTGTCATGGGGGGCGATGGAGGCGATGGTGGCCGCCACATGATCCTTGACGGCAGCGAAATCCACCTGCGGCGGCGATGGCGCCACGCCAAAGCCCGCACCGCTGGTCATCCAGTGGGCATGCTTGGCCGCGGCGATCAGCGCCTTTGACGGAACGCAGCCCGTGTTCAGGCAGTCGCCGCCCATCTCGGCCCCTTCGATCAGCACCACCCGCGCGCCCATCTGCACGGCCCCGGCCGCCACCGAAAGGCCACCCGACCCGGCACCGATCACGCAAACATCCGTTCTGATGGTGTCCATGATCAGATCTCCTTGCGGCGGATGGCCTTGATCAGCATCGGCAGGGCCGACAGGGCGGCCAGCCCCAGGATCGGGCCAAGGACATGCGGGGCGAAGATGATGCCAAGATCCGGCGTCTCGCCCCGGGCGAAGACCTCGCCCAGACCGGCGCCGACCGACGTATAGACGATGCCCCCCGGAATGATCCCGAGGAAGGTCGTGACCGCAAAGCGCCAGAGCGATACGCCAAGGACGGCCGGCACCAGGTTGGCGATGAAGAAGGGCACGACAGGCACCAGCCGCATCAGGAAGAGGACGGACCATTCGTTCTCGCGCAGGCCCGCCTGCAAGCGGGCCACGGCACCGCCCCGCGCCTGCATCCGCGCCGCGAAACGGTCGCCGAAGCCCGACCGCGCGGCAGCAAAGATCGCCACCGCGCCGATTGTCGCCGCGGCCACGTTGAACAGCGCACCGGGAAAGATCCCGAACAGGAAGCCACCTGCAAGCGTGGCCACCGTCGCCCCCGGCAACGAAAAGGCCACGATCACGACATAGGCCAGGATGAACCCCGCAGCGGTCAGCGCATAGTTCGAATCGCGCAGGTCGATCAGGGCCTGGCGGTGTTCGGCGAGGGCCGAGAAGGTCAGGTGATCGCGCAGGGCAAGGGCCCCGATCAGTGCCACCGTCAGAATCAAGAGGATGGGCAGCCTGCGGGCCCAGTCGGGCCTCGACATCCGGCTTTGGGTTTCGGGCGGCGTCACGTCATTCTCCGTTTCAATGTCCCCGCAAGGATGGGGGCAAGCGACCCTTTGCCGGTAGCCCCCTCACGCGTGCTTGATCCGGGGTGAGGGAAATGCGGGCTTTGTTGCAGCCAGGGCGGGGCGACTGTAACAAACCGGGTGCGACTTGCCCCGATTCCGCGTCTGCAAGGGCAAAATGTTGCAGAAAAATCCGCCGACCCGAATTGACTTGGCCCCGTGCCGCCCGTAAAGGACGGTCTTCGAATACAGGCGGCCCTCGAATCCGTATGGTTTGGGCTGCGAGATTGATGGAGAGCCGCGATGAAGCGCACGTATCAACCGTCGAACCTGGTCCGCAAGCGTCGGCACGGGTTCCGCGCCCGGATGGCCACCAAGGGCGGCCGTCTTGTGCTGGCCGCGCGCCGCGCCAAGGGCCGCAAGAAGCTGTCGGCCTGATCCTTTCATCTGCCCCGTGCATTGCGGGGTGAAGGGTTGCAAGACATGACACCGCCGGAGGCACAGGGGGCAGGCAGACATGCCGGGGCACCCGAAGCGCCCCCGGCGGTTTCGCTTTCCCCGACGTCCGGCCCCCGGCTGACCGTGATCGCCCGGCGCGCCGATTTCCTGCGTGCCGCCCAGGCCCGCAGACAGGGTACCCCCGGCTTCCTGCTTCAGGCGCGCGAGCGCAAGGATGACAGCCCCGCGGTGCGGGTGGGCTTTACCTGTTCCAAGAAGATCGGAAATTCTGTGGCACGCAACCGCGCCCGGCGGCGCCTGCGCGAGGTGGCGCGGGCCGTCCTGCCCGCGATGGGGCGGCCGGGGTGGGATTACGTGCTGGTCGGGCGGCCGGGCGCCACGATCGAACGCGATTTCGCCCTGCTTCTGGGCGACCTCCGGACAGCCCTCGGCCAGATCCACGCGGCCAGGTCGCCGAAGCCCTCCGAGGGGCTGGCATGAGCCCGCTTGCCCATATCGTCGCGCTGCCGGTGCGGGCCTACCGCCTGCTGCTGTCGCCCTGGGTCGGGCATGGCTGCCGCTATCAGCCGACCTGTTCGGCCTATGCGATGGAGGCGCTGGAACGCCACGGCGGGCTGAAGGGCGGCTATCTGGCCGCGCACCGGATCTGTCGGTGCCACCCCTGGGGCGGGCACGGGTACGACCCGGTGCCGGGGGCCGACCCCGACCATGACGCCCGACAAAAGCAGGGGTAAGGGGGCGCTGCCCCCTTGCCGCCGATGGCGGCTTACCCCCGGGGTATTTGGATCAGGTTGAAGATGCGATCTGTCTTTTTGCCTGCGCCTCTGGCATAGGGGCGCAGACGATCAGGAAGCCTTGCGATGCTGGACGACGATACCGCAGACGATATTCACCCGCTGTTCCACGGCGCGCCGAAATCGACCGAGTTCAAGAAGCTGCGCAAGCGCATCGTGCAGAACGTGCGCGAGGCGATCGACACCTATGGCATGATCGAGCCTGGCGCGCGCTGGCTGGTCTGCCTTTCGGGCGGCAAGGACAGCTACACGCTTCTGGCCATCCTGCACGAGTTGAAATGGCGCGGCCTCTTGCCCGTGGATCTTCTGGCCTGCAACCTGGACCAGGGTCAGCCCGGCTTTCCGGCGACGGTCCTGCCCGAGTTCCTGACCCGGATGGGCGTTCCACACCGGATCGAATACCAGGACACCTATTCGGTCGTCGTAGACAAGATCCCGCAGGGGCGCACCTATTGCAGCCTGTGTTCGCGGCTCCGGCGCGGCAATCTTTATCGCATCGCGCGCGAGGAAGGGTGCAGCGCCGTTGTCCTGGGCCATCATCGCGACGACATCCTCGAAACCTTCTTCATGAACCTCTTTCACGGCGGGCGGCTGGCGACGATGCCGCCGAAGCTGGTGAACGAGGATGGCGACCTTTTTGTCTATCGGCCGCTGGCCTTCGTGGCCGAGGCCGATTGCGAAAGGTTCGCCCGCGCGATGAACTATCCGATCATCCCCTGCGATCTTTGCGGCAGCCAGGACGGGCTTCAGCGCCAGCAGGTCAAGCAGATCCTCGATGGCTGGGAGGCGCGCAGCCCTGGCCGCCGTCAGGTGATGTTCCGCGCCCTGATGAACGCCCGGCCCTCGCACCTGCCCGACCCCGGCCTGTTCGACTTTGCCGGCCTTGTGCGCGGGGCTGTGCAACCCTCGGGAATTGAGGAAAATCCTCCGCAACTTCGTGGAGCGGATTAAGAAAGCCATCAGCGCGAGTCCCTAGTCTGGGGGCAACGGCAAGTGTCGTTGCGGTGATCGACGGGGGCGCAGGATGATCTATCGGGTGAACGGGCCTTGGGCCGACCGGCTGAACTGGATGCTGAATCAGTTCCGACGACCCGAACTGATGGTTTTCCTTCCGGCGATCACGCTGGCGGCCTTCTGGCTGGGCGGGGAGGAAAGCCTGATCCTCACCGCGCTGGCGGCCCCCCTGATCTTTGCAATGGCCGGGGCGTTCCGGTTCGAACAGGCGCTTGCGCCGCCGATGCCCGACGGGCTGGTCGGCCTGGCCCTGCGCCAGCAACTGATCCCGGCGATGGATGCGATCATGGCGGACACTGCCGCCAGCGGGCGGACGACCGGCTGTCTTGTCCTGCGGCTGGACGATCACCGCTCCCTCGCGGACCGGCACGGGCGCGCGGCCATGGCCGAGGTTCTGGCGCGCTGTTCCGAACGCATCTGTTCGGCGCTCCGCGAAGGCGATCTGGTGGCGCGGCTTGAGGATGGCGGCTTTGCCCTGGCGCTGGCGCCGCAGCGGCGAATCGACCTTGAGGCGATGGTGCAGCTGTCGGCCCGGCTTCAGGCTGCCGTTTCACCGCCGATCCATCTGGATGGCACGCGGATCTATGTGACCGCCTCGGTCGGCTTCTGTCTGGCGGCGCGGGCACCGGCCGCAACCGGCAGCGCGCTTCTGGAAGCCGCCGAAATGGCCGCCGAGAATGCGCTGCGCCACGGTCCGGGGGCGATCCGCGCCTACGCGCCCGAAATGTCGCGCCAACGCGCGGATCGCGACGGGTTCCGCCATGTCCTTGAACTTGCGCTGGACGAGGGCCAGATCCGCCCGCATTTCCAGCCGCAGATCAGCACCGACACGGGCGAGGTGACGGGGCTCGAGGCCCTGGCGCGATGGAACCATCCCGAACGCGGCTTGCTGACACCGGGCGAGTTCCTGCCCGCCCTGGAAGAGGCGGGGCTGATCGAACGACTGGGCGAGACGATGCTGCATGCCTCGTTGCAGGCGCTGAAGGAATGGGATGCGGCGGGTCTCCGCGTGCCGGTGATCGGGGTCAACTTCTCGGGCGGCGAACTGCGCAATCCGCGCCTTGCCGAAAAGCTGAAGTGGGAACTGGACCGGTTCGGCCTGATGCCCGACCGGCTGGCGGTGGAAATCCTGGAAACCGTCGTGGCCCATACCGACAATGACGTGGTGGTACAGACCATCGCCTCGCTCGCGCGGCTCGGCTGCGGGATCGACCTTGACGATTTCGGCACCGGCCACGCCTCGATCGCCAACATCCGGCGTTTCTCGGTCCGGCGGATCAAGATCGACCGGAGCTTCGTGACCAGGATCGACAGCGACCGCGACCAGCAGAAGATGGTGTCGGCGATCCTGTCGATGGCCGACCGGCTGTCGCTGGAAACGCTGGCCGAAGGGGTCGAAACCGCGGCCGAACATGCCATGCTGGCCCAGCTTGGCTGCCAGCAGGTGCAGGGCTTCTGGATCGGCCGGCCGATGCCATATGAGGCGGTCAGGCCCTGGATCGAGGCGCGGCGCAAGGCGCAGGCCGCCCTGCCCCGGATCGGGCGCAAGGCGGTCTGAAGACCGGTCGCACCGCCCCCGGACGCCCCATGCGCGACTTATCCGCAGAAGCGCCGCACGCGGCCCGTGGAAAAGCCCAAAACCGCTTGACCTTTCCTGCCCCCTTCTGTTGAACCACCCCTGACCTGAAACAGGAACGGCGGTGGTCCCGATGGACGATCAGAACAAGAACCTCATTCTGGCAACCGTGCTGAGCGCGCTTGTCATCATCGGCTGGATGGTGTTCTTCCCGCCGCCCGAACCTGTGGTGGACCCCAACGCCAACACCGCCGCGCAGGGTGTCGCGGGCGATGTCGCGACCCCGCCCGCCGCAGGCGACGCGGCCACCGCCGCAGCCCCCGCGCCCGAGGCGCAAAGCCCCGTCGCCACCGCCCCGCGCGTGACGATCGACACGCCGCGCCTTGCCGGGTCGATCTCGACCTTCGGGGGGCGCATCGACGACCTGTCGCTCAAGACCTATCGCGAAACGCTGGACGCGGGCTCCGACATTGTGCGGCTGCTTTCGCCCGTCGGCCAGGACGGCGCCTATTACGCGCTTTACGGCTGGGCCCCCGGCGGCGCGCTGTCCTTCGAGGATGTGCCGGGCGCCAACACCCGATGGACGATCGCGGGCAATGCGACGCTGACCGTGGACCAGCCGGTCAGCCTGACCTGGTCGAACGGCAAGGGACAGACCTTCACCCGCACCATCGCGGTGGATGACCATTACATGTTCACCGTGACCGACCGCGTTGAAAACGCGGGCGCCGAACCGGTGACTGTTGCGCCCTACGGCGTTGTGGCGCGCCACGGCCTGCCCGAGGGGCTGCAGAATTTCTTCGTGCTGCACGAAGGGGTGGTTGCCCGTGCCGATGGCACGCTGGCCGAAATCGACTATGACGAGGTCACCGACTTTCCGGTGGTCGAGCGCGAGGGCGCGCAAGCCGAGGTGGTTGAGGCCACCGCCGACGGCTGGATCGGGTTCACCGACAAATACTGGATGACGACGCTGATCCCGGAACAGGGCAAGCCCTTCACCAGCGTGACCAAGTTCGTCGCCAATGCGAACATCTACCAGACCGAGGTGCGCCAACCCGCCGTGACCGTTGCCGCGGGCGCCACCGCCGAAACCACATCGCGCCTCTTTGCCGGGGCGAAGGAATGGGAAACCATCCGCCGCTACGAACGCGAGGGCGGGATCGCCGGTTTCATCGATTCGATCGACTGGGGCTGGTTCTTCTTCCTGACCAAACCGATCTTTGCCGTGCTGCACTGGCTCAACGCCATGATCGGCAACATGGGCCTCGCCATCATCGCGCTGACCTTCGTGCTGAAGCTGATCGTGCTGCCGCTGGCCTACAAGTCCTATGTCTCGATGGCGCGGATGAAGGAACTTCAGCCCGAGATGGAGGCGCTGAAGGAACGCTGCGGCGAGGACAAGCAGCGCATGCAGAAGGAGATGATGCAGCTTTACCGCGACAAGAAGGTGAACCCTGCCGCGGGCTGTCTGCCGATCCTGATCCAGATCCCGATCTTCTTCAGCCTCTACAAGGTGATCTTCGTTACCATCGAACTGCGGCATGCGCCCTTCTTCGGCTGGCTGAACGACCTTTCGGCACCCGATTCGTCGTCGATCTTCAACCTGTTCGGCCTTCTGCCCTGGGCCGCGCCGGAAGCCGGGTCGATCATGGCGCTGATCTTCATCGGTGTGCTGCCGATCCTTCTGGGGATCACGATGTGGCTTCAGCAGAAGCTGAACCCGGCGCCCACCGATCCTGTGCAGCAGCAGATCTTCGCCTGGATGCCCTGGGTGTTCATGTTCATGCTCGGCGGCTTCGCCAGCGGCCTTGTGGTGTACTGGATCACGAACAACGTCATCACCTTCGTGCAGCAGTACCTGATCATGCGCAGCCACGGGCACACGCCCGACATCTTCGGCAACATCAAGGCCGGGATCCGCAAGAAACCCGCGACCGCAAACACGACCCCGGCCAAGAAGACCCGGAAATGACGGCACGGCTTGCCCAGATCCGGCGCCACCCGATCAAGAGCCACGGGCGCGAGGCGCTCGCCTCCGTCCGGCTTTCGGCGGGGGCGGGCCTGCCGTGGGACCGGCACTGGGCCGTGGCGCATGATGCCGCCCGGCTGGAGCCCGGCTGGAACCCTTGCCAGATGTTCGCCCGCGGCGCCAAGGCCCCGGCGCTGATGGCCATTTCCGCAGCCCTGGACGAGGACAGCGCAGCCATCACGCTGCGCCACCCGGACCTGCCCGACCTGACCTTCCGCCCCGACGATGCGGCCGATCAGGCGCAGTTCATCGACTGGGTGATGCCGCTTGCCCCGAAGGACCGCCCGTTGCCCGCCCGCATCGTCTCGGCCGGGCGGATCATGTCGGATACCGATTTCCCCTCGGTCTCGGTCCTGAACCTGGCGTCGAACCGGGCGCTTTCCGAACGGATGGGGGTTGACCTGTCGCCCGAACGCTGGCGCGGCAACCTCTGGGTCGAGGGGCTGGCCCCCTGGGAGGAATTCGACCTGATCGGGCGCACGCTGGCCATCGGCGAAGCGCGGCTGAAGATCATGGAGCCGATCGCCCGCTGCAAGGCCACCACGGCAAATCCCGCGACGGGCCGGATCGACGCCGATACGCTGGCCGCACTCAACCGCCATTACGACCACCAGGAATTCGGCGTTTACGCCACCGTCGAACAGGGCGGAACGATCTCGATCGAGGACGAGGTGCGCGTGCTTTGACCGGCCTGACCTTCACCCTTGCCCCCGAACCCGACGATCCGTCGCGCGAACGCGGCCGGCTTCTGTTCGCCGGGCCGGTGGATTTCGTGAAAGGCGTGGTGGCGATGTCCGGCCTGCCCCCGGCCGACCGGGTGGAGATCTGTTTCGCCGGCCGGTCGAACGTGGGAAAATCCAGCCTGATCAACGCGCTGACCGGTCGCAAGAACCTGGCGCGCGCCTCGAACACGCCGGGCCGGACGCAAGAGATCAACTTCTTCGCCCTGGGCGACAGCCGCTATCTGGTCGACCTTCCGGGTTATGGCTTTGCCGAGGCACCGGTGGCGGTGGTCGCGAAATGGCAGGCGCTGCTGAAATCGTATCTGGCGGGCCGGCAGACCCTGCGCCGCGCCTTCGTCCTGATCGACACGCGCCACGGCATCAAGAAGGTCGATGACGAGATCCTGACGCTGCTCGACAAATCCGCCGTCACCTTCCAGGTGGTGCTGACCAAGGCCGACAAGGTGAACCGCGCCACCCGCGAGGCAACGATCGAACAGGTCAAGGCGGCGCTGGCCCGACACCCCGCAGCCTATCCCGAGATCGTGGTCACGAGTTCGGAAAAGGGCGAGGGGCTGGAAACCCTGCGCGCCCTTATCGCCGGGCTGGAGTGAACCGGCTTCGCCTGGCGCGCGGCGACGAAAATTCTTCGTCGAAGAATTTTCGCCCCCCTCAGACGTGCTGCGCGCCGTTGACCTCGATCTCGGCGCCCGAGATGTAGCTCGACTGTTCCGAGCACAGGAACCAGATCACATCGGCCACCTCGCGCGGTTGGCCAAGGCGTTGCAGGGGCAGCCGTTCGACAATCTTCTCGGTGCCGGGCGACAGGATCGAGGTTTCGATCTCGCCCGGCGCGATGGCATTCACGCGTACCCCAAGCGGGCCGAAATCATGCGCCATCTCGCGCGTGAGCGCCGCAAGCGCCGCCTTCGAGGTGGCATAGGCCGCCCCGGCGAAGGGATGCACCCTTGCCCCCGCGATCGAGGTGACATTCACCACCGATCCCCGCGCGGCGGACAGTTCATCCTTCAACCCGCGCGCCAGAACGATCGAGGCAAAGAAATTGACGTGGAACACCTGCCCCCAGGTGCGCAGGTCGGTTTCCAGCGTGTTCAGCCGTTCGCCCCCTGACCCCTTGGGGCTGATTCCGGCATTGTTCACCAGCGCGTGCAGGCGGCCGTTGACCTTTTCCTTGATCGTACCGATGGCCGCGATGGTCTTGTTCGGGTCGGCAAGGTCGATCTGGATGTGGTTCTCTTCGCCCCCCGGCCAAGGGCAGCGCGGATCGAAGGGTTGGCGCGAACAGGTCAGAACCCGCCAGCCTTCGGCCGAAAAGCGTTTGACCGTGGCATGGCCGATCCCGCGGCTGGCCCCCGTCAGCACCAGTGTCTTCTGCTCGGTCATTGGTTCGCCTCCGGCTTGTGTTGCGCAAAACCTACGCCTTTGGTCGGGAAAGGCAAGCCAACCCGGCGCTTGGCAGGGGTGGTCAAAGGGGCTATGCCTCGGCGGAACACCCGCCCCCTGGATCCCAGATGAAAAAGCAGACCCTGACCATGGAAGATGCCATCAACACCGCCCGGATGTTGTCCGAGGCGCTGCCCTATCTGCAACGCTATTCCGGCGCGGTGGTCGTCGTGAAGTTCGGCGGCAACGCCATGGGCGACGACGAGGCGATGGCCGAATTCGCCCGCGACATCGTGCTGATGCGCCAGGTGGGCGTGAACCCTGTCGTCGTGCATGGCGGCGGGCCGATGATCAACGAGATGCTGCAGAAGCTTGGCATCAAGTCGGAATTCGTGCGCGGCAAGCGCGTCACCGACAAGGCCACCGTCGAGGTGGTCGAGATGATCCTGTCGGGTCTGGTGAACAAGCGGATCGTGCAGGCAATCAACGATCAGGGCGGCCGCGCGGTGGGCATTTCCGGCAAGGACGATGACCTGATGGTCTGCGAGGCCGACGACCCCGAACTGGGCTTTGTGGGCCGCCCCGTGGAAATGAACGTGCAGGTGATCCGCGACCTTTACAACGCCGGGATCATCCCCGTGATCGCGCCTGTCGCCACCGGAATGAAGGACAACGAAACCTTCAACGTCAACGGTGACACCGCCGCCGGCGCCATTGCGGGCGCGCTTCAGGCCGACCGGCTGCTGTTGCTCACGGATGTGTCCGGCGTGAAAAACGCCGCGGGCGAGGTGATGACCCAGATCACCCCGGACGAGGTGCGCCAGATGACCACGGATGGCGTGATCGCAGGCGGCATGATTCCCAAGACGGAAACCGCGCTGATGGCGCTGGATCAGGGCGTGCGCGCGGTCACCATCCTTGACGGGCGCATTCCCAACGCCTGCCTGCTGGAGCTTTTCACCGATCACGGCGCGGGCAGCCAGATCCGGTCTACCGCGCCCCGTGTCACGCCGCGCCGCCGCTGAGGGGCGGGCGGGCCATGCCGGACCTGCTGGCGCAGATCGAGGCCCGCCTGTCCGCACAGGCGCTGTCGGTCCTTGGCGGATTTCACGCCGGGCCGGGCGACGACCTGCCACAGGGCACGCGGACGCTGCTTCTGATCGGCCCGCGCGAGCCGGGCTTCTGGCCGCATTTTACCGCGAGCGCGGAATGGCAGGACGGCGCGCCTGACCCGATGGACCGCTGGTCGCGCCGGGTGATCGGGCGCCTCGCTTGCGATCTGGGGGGCAAGGCGCTGTTTCCCTTCGGCGGCCCGCCCTATCGGCCGTTCTTTTCCTGGGCACTGCGAACCGGTCGCGTCTGGCAAAGCCCGATCCGCCTGCTGGTGCATGACCGGGCCGGGCTGATGGTCAGCTTCCGCGGGGCGCTGGCCCTGAGGGAAAGCGTCGCCCTGCCCCCGCCACCTCCGGCCTCGCCCTGCGACGGCTGCGCGGCAAAGCCCTGCCTGACGGCCTGCCCAAGCGGCGCGCTGACCGGGGAAGGCTATGACGTGCCTGCCTGCCAGGCCTTCCTGCACCGCCCCGAGGGCGCGCCCTGCATGGACGAGGGATGCGCCGTGCGTCGCGCTTGCCCGGTGTCGCGCGCTTATGCAAGGATGGCGGAACATTCGGCCTATCACATGAGGCAGTTCCGCAAATGACCAAACGCCTGATCCTGACGCGGCATGCGAAATCAAGCTGGGACGATCCGCTGACCCCGGATCACGACCGCCCGCTGAACGATCGGGGCAAGGCTGCCGCGGCGGATCTGGGCCAGTGGCTGGCCAGCCGCGATTATATCCCCCAGGTGGTGCTGTGTTCCGATGCGCTGCGCACCCGCAAGACCTGGAGCGGGATCGCCCCGGCCCTGCCCGGCGACATCATTCTGGAACTGAAACCCGCGCTCTATCACGCGGGGCCCGACGTGATGCTGGCGGTGCTGCGCCATGCCAGAGGCGACACGGTGATGATGATCGGCCACAACCCGGGCATCTCGGAATTCGCGGCGCGCCTGGTGGCACGACCGCCGCTCAATCCGGAATTCCAGCGCTATCCCACCGGGGCGACGCTTGTCGCCGACTTTGCCATCGACGACTGGTCCGAGGTGGGCTGGGGCATGGGCGCCGTGGACGATTTCATCGTCCCGCGGGAAATCGGCGCTCTCTGATCGACCGCCACGAAACCCGACTGCGGACCCGCCCTTCCGGGCGGGCTTTTCAGTCTGGTGCAAATATCCTCGGGGGGTGAATTGGCCGGAAGGCCAAGAGGGGGGCAGACAGCCCCCCTCTCTGATCTCGACGCCTTGATATCAATGCCCCAGGATCTGGCTCAGGAACAGCTTGGTGCGTTCGTTCTTGGGGTTGTTGAAGAACTCTTTCGGTTCGTTCTGTTCGACGATCTGCCCCTGATCCATGAAGATCACCCGGTTCGCCACGGCCTGGGCAAAGCCCATCTCGTGGGTCACGCACAGCATGGTCATCCCCTCTTCGGCCAGCTGGATCATCGTATCCAGCACTTCCTTGATCATCTCCGGGTCAAGGGCCGAGGTCGGTTCGTCGAACAGCATGATCCGGGGCTTCATGCACAGCGACCGGGCGATCGCCACGCGCTGCTGCTGGCCACCCGACAGCTGGCCGGGGTATTTGTGTGCCTGTTCCGGAATCTTCACCTTTTCCAGGAAGTACATCGCCGTTTCTTCCGCTTCGCGCTTGGGCACCTTGCGGACCCAGATCGGGGCAAGCGTCAGGTTCTCCATGATCGTCAGATGCGGGAACAGGTTGAAATGCTGGAACACCATCCCGACCTCGGACCGCACCTTGTCGATGTTCTTCAGGTCGCTCGTCAGTTCGGTCCCGTCCACGACGATCTGGCCGGCCTGATGTTCCTCAAGCCGGTTGATGCAGCGGATCAGGGTGGACTTGCCCGAACCCGACGGCCCCGCGATGACGATCCGTTCGCCCCGCATCACCGTCAGGTCGATGTCGCGCAGCACGTGGAAGGTGCCGTACCACTTGTTCATCCCCGAGATCTGGATCGCGATGTCGCTTTCGGAAACCTTCATGTGGCTCCGGTCGATCTTGCGGTCGATGCCGTGTTCGATATTCATTTCGGTCATTTCCCGGGCTCCTTAACGGTGGTCCGTCTTCAGCTTGCGTTCCAGGTACATGGCGTAGCGGGACATGCTGAAGTTGAAGATGAAGAAGATGGCGGCGACGAAGATGTAGGGCTCCCAATAGATGCCCTTCCAGTCGGTCGACGCACGCACGATGTCGGTGATGCCTTTCAGCGGATCGAGAAGGCCGACGAAGACCACCAGCGTGGTGTCCTTGAACATCCCGATGAAGGTCGACACGATCCCGGGGATCGAGATCTTAAGCGCCTGCGGCAGGATGATCAGGCGCTGCGCCTTCCAGTAATCCAGCCCAAGCGCATCCGCGGCCTCGTACTGGCCCCGCGGCAGCGCGGCAAGGCCACCCCGGATCACCTCGGCGATATAGGCCGCGGCAAAAAGCGTGACCATGATGATCACCCGCAGGATGATATCGAAGTTTGTCCCCGGCGGCAGGAAGTAGTTCAGCAGCAGCGAGGCCGTGAACAGCAGGGTGATCAGCGGAACGCCACGGATGAATTCGATGAAGCAGACCGACAGCGCCTTGACGAGGAACATGTTGGATTGCCGCCCCAGCGCCAGCACGATGCCGAAGGGCAGCGACAGCGCGATGCCCGCCACACCGATGGTGATCGCCAGCACGAAACCGCCGAACTTGTCCGAACCCACCGCCTCGATCGAGAAGGGGATGATCCGGTTCAGGACATCCGCCGCAACGCCCGCGCCATAGATCCACCACAGCACCGGCACGAGCAGCATCGCGACAAGCTGTGCCGGGCCGCCGAAGGGTTGCGCGGCGCGGAAGGCAAGCCAGCCGATCACGAAACCCGCCAGCGCCACCACGGGCAACCAGACGGAGCCGCCCCAAAGCAGCCAGAAGCCAAGGCCCGGATAGATCGCCGTGAACCAGATCAGCTTTGACGGTGCAAAGATGTGGACCGCCCAAAGAACGGCCAGCACCAGCGTCACTGTCAGGATCGCGGCCCAGATGCTGTGCGCGGCGGCGTCGGCCGGGTCGATCAGCCGGAATTCGGCCACCGTCACGAAGGCCAGCACGACAAGGGAGACGACCCCCATCACCCGGTTGGCAACCCGGCGATTCGCGGCGAACAGGACCGGCGTCAGGGCAAAGAAGAGAAGCCCCAGCGCAAGGATCGCGCGCCAGTACAGGTCAGAGGGGTAGAAACCGAAGGCGTATTGCTGCCAGCGGTCCTTGATGACGGCCCAGCAGGCGCCGTGATGCCCCTCGCCCCAGGAGGCGGCGATGATCTCGCGACACTCCGAAAGGGTCGAGGCATTCCAGACCGAGGCGGCAAGCCAGGGCCAGGCGGAGGCGATGAGCCAGACGACGGCCGCAGCGCCCAGGATCGTCAGCGCCGAGTTGATCGGCCCCGCGAACAGGTTTTCGCGCATCCACTTGACCGCGCCCATCTCGCGCCCGGGGGGCGGTTGCTGGGCCAGCATCTGGGTGCGGACATAGGAGACCTGATTGTTCATCTCAGCGCTCCTTCAGCTTGACGGACTTGTTGTAGACGTTCATCGCGCCCGAGATGATCAGGCTGATCGTCAGGTAGATGCCCGCCATCAGAAGGATCGCCTCAAGCTCGCGGCCGGTCTGGTTCAGGGTGATGCCCCCAAGCGTGCCGCGCAGGTCCAGATAGCCCACGGCAATCGCCAGCGACGAATTCTTCGTCAGGTTCAGATACTGCGAAATCAGCGGCGGGATGATCACCCGCAACGCTTGCGGCAGGATCACAAGGCTCATGGTGCGGCCCGGTCGCAGGCCAAGGGCAAAGGCCGCCTCGGTCTGGCCCTTTGAAATGGCCTGGATACCGGCGCGCACGATTTCCGCGATGAAGGCCGCGGTATAAAGCGTCAGCGCCAGCCACAGAGCCATCAGCGAATTGGTGACATTGATCCCGCCGGCGAAGTTGAACCCCTTCAGTTCCGGGTATTCCAGATGAAAGCCCATGAACCACAGGAAGGCGACAACCGGCCCGAACAGGGTCAGAAGCGATTTCCACCAGGTCGTGGGGCGGACACCCGTCGCTTCCTGCACCGCCGCCGCATGGGCCAGAATGCGCCGGTTGGCCCAGATGCTGCCCGCGATGATCGCCACAAGGACAAGGAAGTTCACGCTGATGTGGACGATGCCCAGGCTGATCGTGCCCAGGTCGCGCACGTACATCGGGTTGGGGATAGCGGTGTAGCGGTTCGTGATCGCGACGCTGTCACCCAGGATCATCGAGGCCCCTGCCACGCCTTCGGCATTCGGACGGAAGGCATTGGGCGCGGGCATCGCTTCGGTAAAGACCGCATAGACCAGAAGGATCCACAACAGCAGCGGGACGTTCCGTGTCACCTCGACATAGACGGTCATCAGCCGCGCGACGATCCAGCTTTTCGAAAGCCTCAGCACCCCGGCAAACACCCCAAGAATGGTCGCCGCGATGCAGCCCAGGACCGACACGAGGAGGGTGTTCAGAAGACCCACCAGCATCGCACGGGCATGCGTGCTGTCGTTCGTGTATTCGATCAGGCGCTGACTGATGTCATAGCCCGCCCGGTTGCCAAGGAAGCTGTAGTCGAACACCGGGTCCTTCCCCAGTGCGCGCAGATTGTCGACGGTGTTGTCGATCAGCCAGGCAATACCGGCCATGAACAGCATGAAGATGACGACCTGGATCGTCAGTGACCGGTAGCGGGTATCGTAAAGAAGCATGCTGAGCCGAAAGGTGTCTTTCGGCACGTCATGGACATTTGCCATGCGCTTTCCCCCTGTGATGAACCTGCGGAGCCGTCGTTGCGGCGGGAATGGCGTCGTTGCGCCCCCGCGGGTTCTGTTCGGTTATTCTGGGTCGAAAGAAGGGAAAGAGGGGCGCAAGATGCGCCCCTCCGGTCGATGAAGGATCAGCGGAACGGCGGGCTGTACAGCAGGCCGCCCTGGGTCCACTGGGCGTTCAGGCCGCGCGCCAGGCCGATCGGGGTCGATTCACCGATGGTGGCGGCGAAGATCTCGCCATAGTTGCCGCTGGCGGCGATCGCCCGCTTGGCCCATTCCTTGTCCAGCTTGATCATCGCGCCCAGATCGTCTTCGGACGAGCCGAGCAGACGCTTCACTTCCGGGTTCGGCGAATTGGCGGCCTGTTCCTCGAGGTTGGCCGAGGTGATGCCGTATTCTTCGGCCGCGACCAGCGCGTTCAGGGTCCACATCACGATGTCGCCCCACTCGTTGTCACCGTGACGGACCAGCGGGCCCAGCGGTTCCTTCGAGATGATTTCCGGCAGGATGATGTGGTTTTCCGGGTCGGCAAAGGCCGCGCGGGTGGCGGCGAGACCCGAAGCGTCGGTGGTGTAGGCGTCGCAGGCACCGGCCAGATACTGCTGTTCGCCTTCCGCGTTCGTCTCGATCGCGACCGGCTGGTATTCCATGTTGTTGGCCTTGAAGTAGTCGGCCAGGTTCAGTTCGGTCGTGGTGCCGGTCTGGATGCAGATCGTGGCCCCGGCCAGTTCCTTGGCCGACGAAACGCCCAGATCCTTGCGGACCATGAAGCCCTGACCGTCATAGTAGTTCACGCCGACGAAATCGAACTTCAGGTCGGTGTCGCGCGAGAAGGTCCAGGTGGTGTTGCGGGCCAGCATGTCGACCTCGCCCGAAGCCAGCGCGGTAAAGCGGGTCTGACCGGTGGTCGGCACGAACTTCACCTTGGCCGGGTCGCCCAGAACGGCGGCCGCGACCGCGCGGCACACTGCAACGTCAAAGCCGGTCCAGTTGCCGTTGGCATCCGGAACCGCAAAACCGGTCAGACCGGTGGTCACGCCGCAATTCAGCTCGCCGCGGGCCTTCACATCGTCCAGCGTCGCCGCCGAAGCGATGCCGGCCGACAGGGCGGCGGCAGAGAGCGTGCCAAGGAATACGGATTTTTTCATGCTTACCTCTTCCTGAGTTTCCGCCGGATTTGCGGCGGTTTTCTTTGTTGGTTCCCGTTCACGGGTCTGAAACTGGCGAAGGATCGCCCCCCAGTGAGGCGCAGTTTCAAACAAAGCGCTTTGAAAGGTCAAGAGGCACGACGGCAGAAAGGAAATTTAGCGCGAACATAAGGTCTTGGCCCCTGCAGCGCGCAATTTCCTTCTGGGCGATAGGAAGGGTTGGACAGATTGTTACCGACACAATCCGTAGAATCGTGCCGCATGAAGCAGATCGGCCCTTTTGCGGGCGGCGGATTCGGCGGCTTCCTCGTCCTCGCCCCAAAGTTCGGCCTGCCAGGTCTCGTCGATCCGCGACAGGGTCCAGGCCTCTTCCGCCGACAGCCGCCCGTCGATCACCGCCAGCCCAAGGACAAGCGATCCTGAGATCGCCACCAGATCGTGCAGCGCGGCCAGTTCGAAGGCCGTGGTCGACCGCACGCGCTGTGCAAGGGCGTCGAGGCTGGCAGCGTCCTGCGGCACCGGTATGACGCCGATGCCCGTTTTCAGCGGGGCGTTCTGGGTATCGTGCGCCCAATCCAGCAACGGGTCCCAGCCGGTCTTCTGGCGGATGACAAGGCCTTCGGGTTCCTCGGCGCGATAGCACAGAAGATCACTGGCGCCATAGGCCGCGATCATCCCGGCCACATCCGCGAACTGCACGCGCACCTTGTCGATGGCGGAATTCGCGGTGCGGGTGCAGGGCATGGTTTCGGGGCGCACGACACCGTCCTGCGCGTTCCATTCGGCGGCGATCGCCTCGGCCAGGGCGCGTGTCGGCACCACAAGCGGCGCCTTCGCCGGGGTCTTGACCGGCCGGCCATCCAGCCGCACGGTGAACCCGCCCTCGCAGGGCTCGGCCGTGGCCGTTTTCCAGAACCGCTTTGCCGTCCAGCCGGTCATTTCGCACGGTCCCCGAACGGATCGGCGGGCACATCCGTCTCGTTCCAGTCGAGGGCCTTCCAGGTCTTGGCCATGTGATCGGGCAAGGGGGCGACGAAGGTCAACAGCTTCTTGGTGATCGGGTGTTCTATGGTCAACTGGCGGGCGTGCAGATGCAGCTTGCGGCTGATCTCGCCGCCGATTTGTGCGCCCCAACCGTCGCCCGCATTCTCGGCGCTGGAGCCGCCGTACTTGCCGTCACCGATGATCGGGTGACCCAGCTCCGCCATATGGGCGCGAAGCTGGTGGGTGCGCCCGGTGACGGGTTCCAGCGCCATCCAGGACAGCCGGTTGCCCAGGAACCACAGAGTGAAGAAATCGGTCTGCGCGCGCTTGGCTTCGGGATGGTCTGCCACCTTCGCCGGGTGGATGCAGATCATCTTTTCGCCCTCGCCGCCGCGCCCGTGCCCCGGCGCCTTCATCAGCGCGTATTTGATGCTGCCCATCTTGGGCTGCGGCACACCGGCGACGACGGCCCAATAGATCTTGCGCGTGTTGCGGTGGCGGAACGCCTCGGACAGGGCACGCGCGACACGGTCTGTGCGCGCCAGCACCAGAACGCCCGACGTGTCCTTGTCCAGACGGTGCACAAGCTTGGGCCGGTCCTTGTAGCCGAACTTCAGCGCCTCGGTCAGGCCGTCCACGTGGCGGTCCCCCTGCCCCGACCCGCCCTGCGAGGGCAGCCCCGGCGGCTTGTTCAGCACGATGATGTGTTCGTCCCTGAAGATCACCGCATTCTGGATCATGCGCGCATCGGCGGGGCTGACCCCGTCGGGCCGCGGCCGCGAGGGCGCATCGACCGACGGCAGGGGCGGTACGCGGATCACCTGCCCGGGGCCGACCCGGTCGGATGCCTTCGCCCGCGCGCCGTCTACCCGCACCTGCCCGGTGCGGCACATCTTTTCCACCGCGCCTTGGGTGACATGGGGAAAGCGCCGCTTGAACCAGCGGTCAAGGCGCTGTTCGCCCTCGTCCTCGGAAACGGTCAGAAGTTTCACACCGCTCATAGCATCTGCCTCGCCACGATCAGGCCGGCGGCAATGGCCGCAAGCGAAAGAAGGACCGACAGCAGGACATAGGCCCCCGCCGCCATGACCTGACCCCGCTCCCACAGGGTGATCGCGTCCAGTGAGAAGGCCGAAAAGGTGGTGAAGCCGCCCAGAACCCCGGTCATCAGAAAGGGTGTGGCCTTCGTGCCACCCTTCTGCACCAGAGCCACGACCAGAACGCCCATCAGAAACGATCCCAGCACGTTCACGATCATCGTGCCGTAGGGGAACCCCGCGCCAAGCCAGTGCCGTGCGGCGACATTGGCCAGATGGCGCAGCGATGCGCCGAGAGCCCCCCCAAGGGCAACCTGTGACAGCGTAAGGATCATCCGCCTGCAATCCTTTGCCCGCACCGCATTGTCAACACCTGCCGCCGGCAAACCGATTTTTCTGCGAAAAATCGCCCTTCCCGATCTTCGCAGAAGATCGGGTCAGCCGACCTGCCGTTTGCTGCGGAGCCGGGCGAAATAATCCACGCGCTTTTTCAGCTCGCGCTCGAAGCCGCGTTCGGGGGGCGTGTAATAGACCGGGCGGCGCATGCCTTCGGGGAAATAGTCCTGCCCCGAAAAGCCATCCTCGGCATCGTGGTCATAGGCATAGCCCGAACCATAGCCCTGATCCTTCATCATCCGCGTCGGCGCGTTCAGGATATGCTTGGGCGGCATCAGGCTGCCGGTGTCGCGCGCGGCCGCTCGCGCCGCCTTGTAGGCCACATAGGCCGCGTTCGACTTCGGCGCCAGCGCCAGATAGACCACCGCCTGCGCAAGCGCAAGTTCGCCTTCGGGGCTGCCAAGGCGTTCGTAGGTCTGCCAGCCCTGAAGGCAGACTTCCTGCGCCTGCGGGTCGGCGAGGCCGATATCCTCGACCGCCATCCGGGTCAGGCGACGCGCCAGAAAGCGCGGATCCTCGCCCCCTTCCAGCATCCGCGCGAACCAGTAGAGCGCCGCGTCCGGATCGGAGCCGCGCACCGATTTGTGCAGCGCCGAGATGAGGTTGTAATGTTCGTCGCCCGACTTGTCGTATTTCGCCGCCCGCCGCATCAGACGCTGGGCCAGCTGATCCCGCGTCAGAGGATGCGCCAGCTTCCACGAGGCGACCTGTTCCACAAGGTTGAGAAGCGCACGGCCATCGCCATCGGCCATTTCCAGCATCGCCTCGCGCGCCTCGCCATTCAACGGCAGCGTCCGGCCCAGTTCCTTTTCCGCCCGTTGCGCCAGCCGTTCCAGATCGGCCAGCGACAGACGTTCCAGAACGATCACCTGCGACCGTGACAGAAGCGCGGCGTTCAGTTCGAATGACGGGTTCTCGGTGGTGGCGCCGACCAGAAGGATCGTGCCGTCTTCCATATGCGGCAGGAAGCCGTCCTGCTGCGCCTTGTTGAACCGGTGGATCTCGTCCACGAACAGAAGCGTGCCCTGCCCGTTCTGGCGGCGCAGCTTCGCGGCCTCGAACACTTTGCGCAGATCCGGAACACCAGTGAAGATCGCCGAAATCTGAACGAAGGCCAGATCGGTTTCAGCGGCCAGAAGCCGGGCGATCGTCGTCTTGCCCACGCCCGGCGGCCCCCAGAGGATCAGCGACGACAGGCTTCCGGCGACCAGCATCGCGCCCAGCGGGCCTTCGGGCGACAGCACCTTTTCCTGCCCGATGACCTCGGCCAGCGTGCGCGGGCGCAGCCTGTCGGCAAGGGGCCGCGGGCCTTCTGCATGGGCAGGCTGGGGGGCTGTATCGAACAGGTCAGGCATGGGCCGACTGTGACGCGGGTTCGGGCCTTGCGCAATGGCCGCCGCGACCCCTCACAGGCGGAATCGCATGCCGATGCGCTGGCCCCCGCGCAAGATATCAACGCGCCAGAAGCGTTGCGTGGATTGCGTGGCGCGCGCCACATCGGCGGTCGTCAGGATCGGCTGATCGGCGATGGCCAGAAGGATGTCGCCGGGACGCAGGCCCGTGCGCGCGGCCAGATCCTGCACATCCGTCACCACCACCCCTTCGGAAGATGGAGGCAGGTCCATCTCGGCCTGCACGGCGGGGTTGATCCGCGCGACCGACAGCCCCCGGAACCAGTTTTCGCCGGTGATCGTCACGGCCTCGCGCGGGGGATCCTCGGGCGGCGCGATCAGCCGCACCGCGGCCTCGCGACGGGTGCCGTCGCGCAGGTAGATCACCTGCAGTTCGGATCCGATGCCCGCGGCGGACATGCGGAAGATCACCTCTTGCGGACTGTTCGTCATCTGCCCGCCCAAAGACAGGATCACGTCGCCCGCCACCATTCCCGCCGCGGCAAAGGGGCTTGCGGGGTGCAGGCTGTGCAGGATCACGCCTTCGGGACGGTCAAGGCCAAGGGCCTCGGCAAGGCCCGCATCCACCTCTTGCCCGGTGACGCCGGCCCAGGGCCTGCGGAACCGGGTTTCCCCGGCCTTGGCCTGATCGACGACGCTGGCCACCAGATTGGCCGGAATCGCAAAGCCGATTCCGTTCGATCCGCCAGAACGGGTCAGGATCGCCGTGTTGATGCCCACCAGACGGCCCGCCATGTCGACCAGCGCGCCGCCCGAATTGCCGGGGTTGATGGCGGCGTCGGTCTGAAGGAAATAGCCGCGCCCGTCGCCGACCGACGCGACCGACCGCGCCAGCCCCGACACGATCCCCGAACTCACGGTCTGGCCAAGGCCGAAGGGGTTGCCGATCGCCAGCACCAGTTCGCCCACCTCGACCTCGTCGGAATTGCGGAAGGGAAGCGCGGGCAGGTCCTCGGCCCCCTGAAGCTGCAGGACGGCCAGATCGCTTTGCTGATCGGCCAGCAGGACATCGGCCAGATATTCGCGGCCATCGTTCAGGACCACTCGGATTTCGGTCGCCTGGCCGACGACATGGTGGTTCGACACCACAAGCCCGTCGGGCGACACGATCACGCCCGATCCCAGCGAATTCTCGATTTGCGGCGTGACCTGCCCGAAGTCGCGGAAAAGCTGGTCGAAGAAGGGATCGGCGGCGAACATGCTTTGCCGGCGCTGCACCACGACGGTGGCATAGATATTCACCACCGCCGGTGCGGCCGCCTTGACCACCGGCGTGAAGGACAGGGTGATCTGCGATTGGGAAGACGGCACGACGGTTTCGGCCCGAAGGGGCGCAGCCACCGAAAGTGCCACGAGAATCAGGGTGCCAAGAAGGCCGCGTGCGGTTGCCATCCGTGCCTCGCTGCGATGTAGGGTTCGCCCTGCGATATGGAACCGCAGCGCAGGAACCGCAAGCCGGTCTGGCCCCGCGTCAGTGCAGCTTTTCCGCCAGATTCACCCAGACGGCCTGGCTTTCATAGCCTTCGAAGGTCAGGATGCGCCCGGCCGGTTCGATGTCGAGGTTGCAGCGCGAGGCCCAACGAGGCCAGTTGGCCGGGATGATGCCGATGACGCGGGTCGCGCCCAGATCGCGCGCGGCCTTGGTCATCTCCATGATCAGATGGGCATGCACCATGCGGCGGATCTTCATCGGCGTGGTATGCGACACGAACACCCGGCTCGATTCCCAGATATGCGGATCAACGGGCGCCTCGAAGTCGATCAGGTCCCGCGGGATCGATTCCAGCAGGCCGCGCTGCGCATCGCGGATCATGTAGGAATAGATGCCACAGCGCGTGGTCGTGGGCGTCAGGCGGATGCCGGCAAGGATTTCAAGCCCGTCGTGCACCGCGATCCAGCGGCTGGCCGGGGTGTCGTACTGGTCGTATTCCATCCCGTCTGCCTCGGGAAGGTCCCAGCCGTTCTGGACGATGAACGATTGCCGCCGTGCACGAAACAAGTTTGCCAACAACTCGCCATGGTTGTGCATGTTGGCAAAAGAGAGCGTGGTCGTCTGCATTTTGTCGTCTCCGGCTAAGTCATTCGTTATTCCGGAAACCCCGCGTCGACAGGAGACGGACTAGATCAGGCGATAGTCTTTCGCCCGCTGAATGGCTTCAGCCGTAGTCCGAGCCAGGAGCCTGATGCGAGCCGAGTTCAGCCGCGCCTTGAGCGCGCTTTCCGAAATGCTGAGCTTGGCCGCAGCTGCCGCATGGCGATCTCCTGCCGCAATCAGCCGCAGGGCTTCGATCTGCGCTTCCGTCAGACTTTCCGGCGGCTGCGTGATTTCGTGCAGCCGCAGGACGATATCCTGGAAACGCCTTACCTCATCATCTGCAAACTCGCGATCCGACCGGGCCATGCCGGCAATGGTGCGCGAGGATACCGGGCCGCATGCCACCGCGGCACCATACACCAACCCGTGTTCCGCGGCCTCCCGAAGGATGCCGAAGGTATCGGGGATGGCCATCTCACTCCACCGGGTGGCACCGATGGTCGAAAACCCCCAGGCGACCATCGGGTCACGCATGGCGTAACCGTGTTCGGTATAATGGTCGGTCCAGTTCTGGTCGTAGGTGCTGAACGTCACAAGCGGCGAAGTGAAGCGGATGTGCAGACCCAGATAGTAACCGGCCGGCGCCAGAAGCGTCAGCTGATGCAGTTCCAGATCTATTCCAAACTTTACGGACATGTATCTTCGACGGTCAGCGATTCTCTTCGGAGAATATGTTGGGTTTTGGAAACGATCCACCATTGAATCAAGCAAGACGATATTTGATGGTTAACAATGGGTTAATTTTGTCTCTTAATGTGGTTTTCCGGCCATGAAAAAGGCCCGCCGAGGGCGGGCCTTTCACCAGTTTTCACTGGGTTTTTCCGATTATTCCTCGGTGGCTTCCTCGGCCGCGGCGCGGGCGTGGTCGGCCGCACCCTTGGCAGAAGTGTCACGGTCAACGAATTCGATGATCGCCATCGGCGCCATGTCGCCATAGCGGAAACCGGCCTTCAGGACGCGAACGTAGCCGCCGTTGCGTTCCTTGTAGCGGGGGCCGAGCACTTCGAACAGGCGTGCGACATGCATGTCCTGCTTCAGCTGGGCAGCCGCCTGGCGGCGGGCGTGCAGATCGCCCCGCTTGGCCAGCGTGATCAGCTTTTCGATGATCGGGCGCAGTTCCTTGGCCTTGGGCAGGGTCGTCTTGATCTGCTCATGCTCGATCAGCGAGCCGGCCATGTTGGCGAACAGCGCCTTGCGGTGTTCGTGGGTGCGGTTCAGGCGGCGATAGCCACGGGCGTGACGCATGTGTTTTCTCCTTACGTCTCTTTTGCTTTGTCAGAGGCGGGCCTGTGCGTTGCAGGCCCGCTCGCCTTGGGGCTTGCGCCCATGTGGTCCCCGGCAGATCCGGGCATTTTCCCGTTCGTCGATCAGAAGTGATCTTCGAAACGCTTGGCCAGATCCTCGATGTTTTCCGGCGGCCAGTCTTCGACATCCATGCCGAGGTGCAGGCCCATGCCCGAAAGCACTTCCTTGATCTCGTTCAGCGACTTGCGGCCGAAGTTCGGGGTGCGCAGCATCTCGGCCTCGGTCTTCTGGATCAGATCGCCTATGTAGACGATGTTGTCGTTCTTCAGGCAGTTGGCCGAGCGGACCGACAGTTCCAGTTCGTCCACCTTCTTCAGCAGAAGCGGGTTGAACTCCAGTCCGGTGTCCATCTCCTGCTTCGATGCCGATTCCGGCTCTTCGAAGTTCACGAAAACGGCCAGCTGATCCTGAAGGATGCGCGCGGCATAGGCCACGGCGTCCTCGGGCGTCAGCGCACCGTTGGTTTCCACCTTCATCGTCAGCTTGTCATAGTCCAGCACCTGCCCCTCGCGGGTGGGCTGCACTTCGTAGCTGACCTTCTTGACCGGCGAGAAGATCGCGTCGATGGCGATCAGGCCGATCGGGGCATCCTCGGGCTTGTTCTTGTCGGCCGAGACATAGCCCTTGCCCGTATTCACGGTCAGTTCCATGTACAGGTCGGCGCCCTCGTCCAGGTGGCAGATCACGTGATCCTTGTTCAGGATCTCGATGCCGTTGGATTCCGAAATGTCGCCCGCGGTCACGACGCCCGGCCCCTTGGCCGAGATCGAAAGGCGCTTCGGCCCCTCGACTTCCATCTTGATCGCCACGCCCTTGAGGTTCAGGACGATGTCGGTCACATCCTCACGGACACCGGCTACCGACGAGAATTCGTGCAGGACGTTGTCGATCTGCACGCTGGTGATCGCACCACCCTGCAGCGAGGACATCAGGACGCGGCGCAGCGCGTTGCCCAGGGTCAGGCCGAAGCCCCGCTCAAGCGGTTCGGCGATGACGGTCGCGGTGCGCGAGGCATCCGGCCCCGGCTTCACGACGAGCTGCGTCGGCTTGATAAGTTCCTGCCAGTTCTTGTGGATCATGCGAGTGCCTCCATTCTTGTCCGCAGCCCATGTCCATTAGCGGCGGACGCCCGAGGATCATCAAATAACGTGATCGGGCCGCGCGGAACGCGCGGCCCGACCGGAAAACCAGCGATCAGACGCGGCGACGCTTGGGCGGGCGGCAGCCGTTGTGCGCCAGCGGCGTAACATCGCGGATCGACGTGATGTTGAAGCCGATGGCAGCCAGCGCGCGCAGCGCCGATTCACGGCCCGAACCGGGGCCCTGCACTTCGACTTCCAGCGTCTTCACGCCATGTTCCTGCGCCTTGCGCCCGGCGTCCTCGGCAGCCATCTGAGCGGCGTAGGGCGTCGACTTGCGCGAGCCCTTGAAGCCCATCGTGCCGGCCGACGACCACGAGATGGCGTTGCCCTGAACGTCCGAGATCAGGATCTTGGTGTTGTTGAACGACGAGTTCACATGCGCCACACCAGCGGCGATGTTCTTGCGTTCCTTGCGCTTGGTGCGCGCTGCGGCTTTGGTATCGCGAGCCATTGGTCCTGCCTCCCCTTACTTCTTCTTGCCGGCGATCGGCTTCGCCGGGCCCTTGCGGGTGCGGGCGTTGGTGTGGGTGCGCTGGCCGCGCACGGGCAGGTTCTTGCGGTGACGCAGGCCACGATAGCAGCCGAGGTCCATCAGACGCTTGATGTTCATGCCGACTTCGCGACGCAGGTCGCCTTCGACGGTGAAGTTGGCGTCGATGTATTCGCGGATCGACAGCACTTCGGAATCCGACAGTTCGTTCACGCGGCGGGCGCGGTCGATGCTGAGGGCTTCGCAGATCTGTTCGGCGAAGTGGGGGCCGATGCCGTGGATGTAGGTGAGGGCGATCGGAACGCGTTTTCCGGTCGGAATGTTGACGCCAGCAATACGTGCCACGCGTGTATCCTTTTCTGTTGCGGTTCCGTAGCGCCAGAACCTTTTTTCACAACTGGCCGGGGCGCGTGGCCCTGACCGGCGATGTTCCCAATGCGGGATGACCCGGACCAAGCAGATTCGCTGTCGGGACGCCGTGACTTATGGGGTTTTCAACGGGGCGTCAAGGCCCGGAACGCCAAAGTCACGACTTGTCAAGAACCTTGGCGATGCTGTCCGCGACCGCATCCATCTCGGCCAGCCCGTCCACGGATCGAAGCTGCCCCTTGGCATAGTAATAGCCGATCAGGGGCGAGGTCTTCTTGTAGTATTCCATGAGGCGGGTCTTCAGCGCCTCTTCGTTGTCGTCGGCGCGCCGCTTCATCTCGTGCCCGCCGCAGACATCGCATGTGCCTGCGACCTGCGTCGGTTTCGTCTCGTCATGATAGACCGCGCCGCAGGTGCCGCAGGTGTAGCGTCCGGTGATCCGGCGGACGAGGGCGGCATCATCCACCTGCATCTCGATCACCGCGTCCAGCGTCTGCCCCAGGCGCGCCATCAGGGCGCCAAGGGCATCGGCCTGTTTCAGCGTCCGGGGGAACCCGTCGAAGATGAAGCCGCCGCCCGCCGGGCCGGTCAGCCGTTCCTCGATCAGGCCGATGACGATCTCGTCCGTCACCAGTTGGCCCTTTTCCATCACGTCCGCGACGCGGCGGCCCATCTCGGTGCCGCTGGTCATCGCCTCGCGCAGCATGTCGCCGGTTGAGAGCTGCACCATCGCGCGTTCGTCAACCAGACGCTTGGCCTGCGTGCCCTTGCCCGCGCCGGGCGGGCCCAGAAGGATGATGTTCTTCCCCATCGCCCGGACCCGTCAGCGACGGATCGGGCTGCGGTTGCCCGTGCGTTTCTTGCCGCGCAGCTGCGACTTTTCGATCAGGCCTTCGTACTGATGCGCCAGAAGGTGCGACTGGACCTGGTTGATCGTGTCCATCGTCACCGAAACCACGATCAGCACCGAGGTACCGCCGAAGTAGAACGGGATGGCCAGTTGGTTGCGCAGGATCTCGGGCAGGAGGCAGACCGCCACCAGATAGAGCGACCCGAATACGAGGATGCGGTTGACGACGTATTCAAGATATTCCTCGGTCTTCTTGCCGGGGCGGATGCCGGGCACGAAACCGTTCTGGTTCTTCAGGTTCTCGGCCACGTCCTCGACCTTGAAGGCCACGTTCGCGGTGTAGAAATACGCGAAGAACACGATCATGCCGGCATAGAACGCCAGATAAAGCGGCTGCCCCGGGCCGAAATAGGCAAGGATCGTCGACATGATCGGCCCGGTCTGGTTGCCCGAGAAGGTCGAGATCGTGACCGGCAGCAGCAAGAGCGACGAGGCAAAGATCGCCGGGATCACGCCCGAGGGGTTCACCTTGATCGGCAGGTGCGACGAGCCGCCGTCATAGATCTTCATCCCGACCTGGCGCCGGGGATACTGGATGTGGATCTTGCGCAGGGCGCGTTCCATGAAGACGACAAAGGCGATCACCACGACCACCATCACCAGGACGCCGATGATCACGGCGGGCGACAGCGCGCCCGAACGGCCCTGGCTGAAGAATTGCGCCAGCGCAGCAGGAATCTCGGCCACGATGCCGACGAAGATGATCAGCGAGATGCCGTTGCCGATGCCCCGCGCGGTGATCTGTTCGCCCAGCCACATCAGGAACATCGTCCCGCCGACAAGCGTGATGACGCAGGCGATGCGGAAGAACATGCCCGGATCATGCGCCAGTTCGCCGGCCTCAAGGCTCATGGCGATGCCCCAGGCCTGGAACGTGGCCAGCGCGACCGTGCCGTACCGGGTGTATTGGTTCAGCTTCTTGCGGCCCTGTTCGCCCTCTTTCTTCAGCTGTTCCAGCGACGGCACCATGGCCGACAGAAGCTGCACGATGATCGAGGCCGAGATATAGGGCATGATCCCCAGTGCGAAGATCCCCATCCGGCTGATCGCGCCCCCGGTGAACATGTTGAGGATGCCACCAAGGCCCGCCTGCACGTCCGACATGAACTCACGCAGGGCCGCGCCGTCGATCCCGGGTACCGGGATGTAGGTGCCGATCCGGTAGACGATCAGCAGACCGAGGGTGAAGAAGATGCGTTGACGAAGATCGGTCGCCTTGCCGAACGCCCCCCACGAGAGGTTCGCGGCCATTTGCTCTGCTGCGGATGCCATGTTCCGGTGCTCTTTCATGCGTGCGCCGCCGAACCGGTTTCCGGTCGGCGGCGCGGGAAAACCTGTGCTGTGATGTAAGCGGTCCTGTGACTGCTCACAACCAATTATTCAGCAGCGGCCGCCGCCTTGACGGTCAGCGTGCCACCGGCGGCCTTCACGGCCTCGACAGCGGCAGCCGAAGCGCCCGTCACGACGAGGTTGACCTTCGACTTGATCTCGCCCTTGTTCAGGATGCGGATGCCGTCGCGCTTATTCGAGGTCAGGCCGGCCGCGACCAGCGCGTCCTCGGTGATCTCGCCCTTGGCGTCGAGCTTGCCCAGACCGATGAACTTTTCGATCAGGCCAAGGTTGATGACGGCGTATTCCAGCCGGTTGGGCTTCGAGAAGCCGCGCTTCGGCAGGCGGCGATAAAGCGGCATCTGGCCGCCTTCGTAGCCACCCAGAGCCACGCCCGAACGCGATTTCTGGCCCTTGATACCGCGACCGGCGGTCTTGCCCTTGCCCGAACCCGGGCCGCGCGCAACGCGCTTTTTCTTGCGGGCCGCGCCTTCGTTGTCGCGCAGTTCATTCAGTTTCATGTCGCATACTCCTTGGCCGGAAGGTCCCTACCTGCGACGGATGGGGACAACACGGCATTTCTTGTTGATTCCCGTGGCCACCAACGGCCACCGGGGGCGTATAGTGCCTGTGGGACGGCTTGGCAAGGATGACAGTCCCTGCCAGTCAGCGCGCGGGGGTCGCGCAGGATGGGCGCCGTCAGTCTGCCGCAGGGTAGCTGCCGCTTTCATCATGCACCTCGCGCCCGGTCAGTGCGGGCGTGAAGACGCAGATGATCCGCATGTCGCCCTTCCGCGCGCGCAGGATGTGCGGCTCGTGCCGGTCAAGCACATAGACGGTGCCGGGGCCAAGCGGGAACACCTCGCCGGTCAGGGCATTCTCAACCTCGCCCTCGCCTTCGATCACATAGTTCGTCTCGACGTGGTTCTTGTATTCCAGCCGCTGTTCGCTGCCTTCCCGGCAGATCGTGTCATGCAGCGAATAGCCCAGCCTGTCGGCGGCCAGCAGGATGCGGCGGCTTTCAAAGGCCGCACCCTTCACATGGGCGGCGGTTCCGATGACAGAGGCAAGCGAACGGACGATCATGGCGGGTTTCCTTCTGGTCAATGCCGGCAGACTAGACCCGATGCGCCCCTGCGTCACGCTGCAAACGCGCGGGTTGAAACGCAGAACGCCCCGCGTTGCCGCAGGGCGTTCGGTGTTTTCGACGGGGCCGAAGGATCAGCCGCGCTCTTCGATGATCTGCACGAGGTGCGGGATCTTGTTGACCATGCCGCGGATCGACGGCGTGTCTTCTAGTTCCCGGGTGCGGTTCATCTTGTTCAGGCCCAGGCCCTTGAGGACCGCGGTCTGAACGGCCGGACGGCGGGCCGCCGAGCGGACCTGCTTCACGACGATGGTTTTCTTCGCAGCCATGATCAGGCCTCCACGGTTTCGGCTTCGGGCTTCTTGAGGATGTCAGCCACCTTCTTGCCACGACGCGAGGCGACGTTGCGGGGGCTGGCTTCCTTCTTGAGGCCGTCGATGGTGGCGCGGATCATGTTGTAGGGGTTCTGCGACCCCAGCGACTTGGCCACGACGTCCTGGATGCCCAGCATTTCGAAGACGGCGCGCATCGGGCCGCCCGCGATGATGCCGGTACCGGCGACGGCGGTCCGCATCACGACCTTGCCCGCGCCATGGCGGCCTTCGATGTCGTGGTGCAGGGTGCGCGCATCCTTCAGCGGCACGCGGATCATCTGGCGCTTGGCCTGTTCCGTTGCCTTGCGGATCGCCTCCGGCACTTCCTTGGCCTTGCCTTTGCCAAAGCCGACGCGGCCGCGCTGGTCGCCCACCACCACGAGTGCGGCAAAGCCAAAGCGCTTGCCACCCTTCACGGTCTTGGACACGCGGTTGATCGCCACCAGACGATCGGCGAATTCCGGGGTTTCCTCGCGCGCTTCCGAGCGGCGTTCCCGGCGGTTTTCACGTTCTGCCATGATCGTCTCCTTAGAACTTCAGGCCGCCTTCACGGGCAGCGTCGGCCAAAGCCTTGATCTTCCCGTGAAAGAGGAAACCACCGCGGTCGAAGTAGCATTCTTCGACGCCGGCCTTCTTCGCGCGCTCGGCGATGGTGGCACCCACCTTCGCCGCCGCTTCGAGGTTGTTCTTGCCGACGAAGCCCAGATCCTTTTCCAGGGTCGAGGCCGCCGCAATCGTGACACCGCGCACGTCGTCGATCAGCTGAACGCTGATGTTCTTCGAGGAACGGTGGACCGACAGGCGCGCACGCCCGTTGGCCATGGACTTGATCTTGTTCCGTACGCGCAGGCGGCGCTTGAGGAACAGCTCTCGTTTGTTGTTCGCCATTTTTGCGCCCCTTACTTCTTCTTGCCTTCCTTGCGGAAGATGTACTCATCCTTGTAGCGGATGCCCTTGCCCTTGTAGGGCTCGGGACGACGCCACTCGCGGATGTTCGCTGCGACCTGACCGACCTGCTGCTGGTCGATGCCCTCGACGATGATTTCGGTCGGCTTCGGCGCGGTCACGGTGACCCCCTTCGGCACTTCGAAATTCACTTCGTGGCTGTAGCCCAGCGACAGTTTCAGGATGTTACCGGCCACGGCGGCACGGAAACCGACGCCCTGGATTTCCAGTTCCTTCTTGAAACCGTCGGTCACGCCGATGACCAGGTTCTCCACCATCGAGCGGGCCATACCCCACTGCTGGCGGGCGCGCTTAGAAGTGCCGCGCGGGGTCACCTTGACGGTGCCCTCTTCCATGGTCAGCGTCACGTCATCGGTCGCGGTAAAGCTGCGGGTGCCCTTCGGACCCTTCACCTCGATCGACTGACCGGAGATCTGGGCCGACACGCCTTTCGGCAGGGCGACGGGTTTTTTCCCAATACGAGACATCTACACCTCCTTAGAATACGGTGCAGAGCACTTCGCCGCCAACATTGGCGGAACGTGCAGCTGCATCCGACATCACGCCTTTCGGCGTGGAGACGATGGAGACGCCCAGACCGTTGCGCACGGACGGGATGTCCTTGACACCCATGTACACGCGGCGGCCCGGCTTGGAGACGCGCTTGAGTTCACGGATGACCGGGGTGCCTTCGAAGTACTTCAGGCTGATCACCAGGTCGCCCTGGCCATTGCCGGTTGCCACGCGCTCATAGCCGCGGATGTAGCCTTCGTCAGCCAGCACATCCAGAACCCAGGCGCGCAGTTTCGAGGCGGGGGTGGTCACGGTCGACTTGCCACGCATCTGCGCATTGCGGATGCGGGTCAGCATATCGCCGAGAGGATCGTTCATCGACATTTGCCGTTCCTCCTTACCAGCTCGACTTCACCATGCCCGGGATCTGGCCGAACGAGGCCAGTTCACGCAGCATGATGCGGCTGAGCTTGAGCTTGCGATAATAGGCGTGCGGACGGCCCGTCAGCTGGCAGCGGTTGTGCAGCCGGGTTGCGGACGAGTTGCGCGGCAGGCCGGCCAGCTTGAGCTGGGCCTTGAAGCGCTCTTCCATCGGCAGGTCCTGGTTCCGCGCGATGTCCTTCAGCGCGGCGCGCTTGGAAGCGTACACCTTCACGAGGTGCGCCCGCTTCTTCTCGCGTTCGATCATGGATTTCTTAGCCATAAGTCCTTGTCCTCCCGCGATCAGCTGGTGAAGGGCATGTTGAAATGCTTCAACAGCGCCTTGGCTTCCGCGTCGGTCTTCGCGGTGGTGCAGATGATGATGTCCATCCCGAGCACTTCATCGACCTTGTCGAAGTTGATCTCGGGGAACACGATGTGTTCCTTCAGGCCCATCGCATAGTTGCCACGGCCGTCGAACGAATTTCCCTTCACGCCGCGGAAGTCACGAACGCGCGGCAGCGCGATGGTGATCAGGCGGTCAAGGAATTCATACATACGGTCGCCGCGCAGCGTGACCTTGCAGCCAAGCGGCATTTCCTCGCGGACACGGAAACCGGCGATCGACTTCTTGGCCTTGGTGATCACGGCCTTCTGGCCGGCGATCTGCGACAGTTCCTCGGCGGCCTGCTTCACCTTCTTGGTGTCCTTGACCGCTTCGCCGACGCCCATGTTCAGGACGATCTTGTCCAGACGCGGGATCTGCATGTCGTTCTTGTAGGCGAACTCTTCTTTCATCGCCGCGCGGATCTTGGCCTTGTACTGGGCCTTCATGCGCGGGGTGTAGGTGGCTGCGTCCAGCATCAGATCGCCTCCCCGGTCGATTTGGCGTAACGCACCTTCTTGTCGCCTTCCATGCGGAAGCCGACGCGAGTGGCCTTGCCGTTCTTGTCAACGATGGCGAGGTTCGACAGGTCGATCGGCATCGCCTTGGGCAGGCGGCCGCCCTGGCTTGCCGCGGACTGCTTGGTGTGACGGATGGCAACGTTCACGCCATCGACGATCGCCTTGTTTTCCTTGGGCATGACGGCGGTGATTTCGCCCTGCTTGCCCTTGTCCTTGCCGGTGAGCACGACGACGGTGTCGCCTTTTTTCAGCTTCGCAGCCATGTCAGAGCACCTCCGGAGCCAGCGAGATGATCTTCATGAAGTTCTTGGCACGCAGCTCGCGCACGACCGGCCCGAAGATACGGGTGCCGACCGGTTCGCCTTGGTTGTTCAGGATGACGGCGGCGTTGCGGTCGAAGCGGATGGAGGTGCCGTCTTCACGGCGAACTTCCTTGGCGGTGCGGACGACAACGGCCTTGCGGACGTCACCCTTCTTCACACGGCCTTTCGGAATCGCCTCCTTGACCGACACCACGATGATGTCGCCCACAGAGGCATAGCGGCGATGCGAGCCGCCCAGAACCTTGATGCACTGAACTCGGCGTGCGCCGGAGTTATCAGCAACATCCAGATTGGTCTGCATCTGGATCATTCGGTTTCTCCCGACCTTTGGGGACGCTCATGCAGCTGATCGCCCCAGGGTTTCGATTGACGAAAGACGGTCGTCAGGCCTCAGGCCTCGACAACGACCGTCCAGCGTTTGGTCTTCGAAATCGGCGCGCACTCTTCGATGCGAACGGTGTCACCGACCTTGAATTTGTTTTCCGCGTCGTGCGCCCGGTATTTCTTGGACTTACGAACGGTCTTTTGCAGCAACGGGTGCTTGAAGCGGCGTTCCACCAGAACGGTGATGGTCTGGTCGTTCTTGTCGCTCGTCACGGTGCCTTGCAGGATGCGTTTGGGCATGTGCGTGCTCCTCAGTTCGACGCAGCCGCTTCGGCGGCCTTCTGGTTCAGAACGGTCTTGATGCGAGCCACGTCCTTCTTGACGGCGCGCATGCGGGCCGTGTTCTCAAGCTGGCCGGTGGCCTGCTGGAAGCGCAGGTTGAAGGCTTCCTTCTTCAGCTGAACGAGCTGATCGCGCAGCTGATCGGGGGTCTTGCCCCGGAGTTCCTTGGCGTCCATCGCCTGTGTTCCTTTCGACATCACCAGAGGGCCCCCGAGTTTGGCGCAGGGTCACCTTTGACCTGGTGGATCAATGAAAACCGGCGATTCCGAGTCGCCCCGGAACCGCAGGATGCGTCCCTCTACAGGAGGGGGGCGGGAAGGGCAAGCGAAATGTCGGGAAATGCGTCTTTCGCCGGAACCGCCCACGGTTCTGCACTGAAATCAAAAACCCCCGCCGTTCCCGGCGGGGGTTTTCCTGATCCGGGGGATGGCCCCGAAATCCTTACCAGTCTTCGCGGGCAACGACGCGGGTCGTGACCGGAAGCTTCATCGCGCCAAGGCGCAGGGCTTCACGCGCGATCACTTCGGACACGCCGTCGATCTCGAACATGATGCGGCCCGGCTTGACCTTGCAGGCCCAGTAATCGACCGAACCCTTGCCCTTACCCATACGCACTTCGGTCGGCTTCGACGACACCGGCACATCGGGGAACACGCGGATCCAGACCCGGCCCTGACGCTTCATGTGGCGGGTAATCGCGCGGCGGGCCGCTTCGATCTGCCGCGCGGTGACGCGCTCGGGTTCAGTGGCCTTCAGCGCGAAGGACCCGAAGTTCAGCAGGAAGCCGCCCTTCGCCTCGCCGTGGATACGGCCCTTGTGCTGTTTGCGGAACTTTGTCCGTTTCGGTTGCAGCATTGTCTTCTACTCCCTTACGCGCGCTCGCGGCGCGGGCCGCGGGGTGCAGCACCGTCCTGAGCTTCGGCAGCGCGGCGGTCACGGGCCTGAGGATCGTGCTCAAGGATTTCGCCTTTGAAGATCCAGACCTTCACGCCGATGATGCCGTAGGGCGTTTCCGCCTCGGACAGCGCATAGTCGATGTCGGCGCGCAGCGTGTGCAGCGGCACGCGGCCTTCGCGGTACCATTCGGTGCGCGCGATTTCCGCGCCGCCCAGACGGCCCGACACGTTCACCCGGATACCCAGGGCGCCCATGCGCATCGCGTTCTGCACGCCACGCTTCATGGCGCGACGGAAGGACACGCGGCGCTCCATCTGCTGGGCGATCGACTCGGCCACCAGTTGGGCGTCAAGCTCGGGCTTGCGCACTTCGACGATGTTCAGGTGCAGTTCCGACGCGGTGAACGCCGACAGCTTCTTGCGCAGCGTTTCGATGTCGGCGCCCTTCTTGCCGATGATCACACCCGGACGCGCGGTGTGAATGGTCACACGGCACTTCTTGTGGGGGCGTTCGATGATCACGCGGCTGACACCGGCCTGCTTGGCCTCTTCATGGATGAACTCGCGCATGCGCAGGTCTTCCAGAAGAAGATTGCCGTAGTCCTTCGATTCAGCGAACCAGCGGCTGTCCCAGGTGCGGTTCACCTGCAGGCGCATCCCGATGGGGTTTACCTTCTGACCCATTACGCAGTCTCCCCTTTCTGACGCACCTTGATGGTGATTTCCGAGAACGGCTTCATGATCTTGCCGAACCGGCCACGGGCGCGCGGACGGCCCCGCTTCATCACCAGGTTCTTGCCGCACCAGGCCTCGGCGACGATCAGTTCGTCGACGTCCAGCCCGTGGTTGTTCTCGGCGTTGGCCACGGCCGACTGCAGGCACTTCAGCACGTCCTGCGCGATCCGCTTCTTCGAGAAGGTCAGGTCGGCGATCGCCTTGTCGACCTTCTTGCCGCGGATCAGGCCGGCGACGAGGTTCAGCTTCTGCGGCGAGGTGCGAAGCATGCGCGATTTCGCCATTGCTTCGTTGTCGGCCACGCGGCGCGGATTCTTTTCCTTACCCATGACGCTTACTTCCTCTTGGCTTTCTTGTCGGCGGCGTGACCGTAGTAGGTCCGCGTCGGCGAATATTCACCGAACTTCTGGCCGATCATCTCTTCGGTGACGTTCACCGGGATGTGCTTCTTGCCGTTGTAGACGCCGAAGGTCAGGCCCACGAATTGCGGCAGGATGGTGGAGCGGCGCGACCAGATCTTGATCACATCGCTTTTGCCCGATTCCCGGGCTTTCTCGGCCTTCTTGAGCACGTAGGCATCAACGAAAGGCCCCTTCCAGACAGAACGAGACATGGATTAGCGACCCTTCTTCTTCGCGTGGCGCGAGCGGACGATGTACTTGTCCGTCTGCTTGTTCGAGCGGGTCCGGTTGCCCTTGGTGCCCTTGCCCCACGGCGTGACCGGATGGCGGCCGCCCGAAGTGCGGCCTTCGCCGCCGCCGTGCGGGTGATCGATCGGGTTCATGGCAACACCGCGCACCGTCGGGCGAACGCCCTTGTGGCGCATGCGGCCGGCCTTGCCGTAGTTCTGGTTCGAGTTGTCGGGGTTCGACACGGCACCGACGGTGGCCATGCATTCCTGACGCACCATCCGCAGTTCGCCCGAGGACAGACGGATCTGCGCGTAGCCGCCATCGCGACCGACGAACTGGGCATAGGTGCCCGCGGCGCGCGCCAGCTGACCGCCCTTGCCGGGCTTCAGTTCGACGTTGTGCACGATCGTGCCGATCGGCATGCCCGAGAAGGGCATAGCGTTGCCCGGCTTCACGTCGGTCTTGGCGCCGGCGATCACGCTGTCGCCCACGGCCAGACGCTGAGGCGCCAGGATATAGGCCAGCTCGCCGTCTTCATACTTGACCAGCGCAATGAAGGCCGTCCGGTTGGGATCGTATTCGATCCGCTCGACCGTCGCGGCCATGTCGAACTTGTTGCGCTTGAAATCCACCACGCGATAGAGGCGCTTTGCCCCACCGCCCTTGTGCCACATCGTGACGCGTCCGGTATTGTTCCGGCCACCGGTCTTCGTCAAACCCTCGGTGAGGGCTTTGACCGGACGGCCTTTCCAAAGCTCCGAACGGTCGATCAGAACCAGCCCACGCTGGCCAGGCGTCGTCGGCTTATACGACTTCAGTGCCATGCTTTCTGTCTTCCGTCAGCTTGAGGGTCAGGTAGGGCCTGACCCGGGGTTATAGGGCTCCGAAGATCCCCGATTCATAAAACCCACGGCCCCGGAAACCCGGGGCCGCGAGATTCGCTGGGCTTCTATCAGAGGCCCGACGCCACGTCGATAGTGTTCCCCTCCTCGAGGGTCACATAGGCCTTCTTCTTGTCCGAACGGACGCCGGGGCGGCCGCGGAAACGCTTGGTCTTGCCCTTGGTGACGACGGTGTTCACCGCCTTCACCTTGACGCCGAACACAGCCTCGACCGCTTCCTTGATCTGCGGCTTGGTCGCGTCCATGTCGACCTGAAACACGACCGCACCGTTTTCCGAGGCCATGGTAGCCTTTTCGGTGATGATCGGCTTCTTGATCACGTCGTAATGTTCGGGTTTCACGCTCATTTCAGACGAGCCTCCAGAGCTTCGACACCGGCCTTCGTGATCACCAGGTGGTCACGACGCAGGATGTCATAGACGTTGGCGCCGATCGACGGCAGCACGTCGATACCTTCGACGTTGCGCGCCGCCTTGGCGAAGTTTTCGTCCACCGAAGCGCCATCGATGATCAGGACGCGCTTCCAGCCCAGTTCCTTGGCGGCCTTCACCAGCGCCGAGGTCTTGGCCTCGGCCATGGTGGCGGCGTCCAGGATCACCAGTTCACCCGCCTTGGCCTTGGCCGAAAGCGCGTGCCGCAGACCCAGGGCGCGGAACTTCTTGGGCAGGTCATGGGCGTGGCTGCGGGGCGTCGGGCCCTTGTAGACACCACCATGACGGAAGATCGGCGCCTTGCGGGACCCGTGGCGGGCGCCACCGGTGCCTTTCTGGCGGTAGATCTTCTTGGTCGAATAGCTGACGTCCGACTTGCCCAGAACCGAGTGGGTCCCTGCCTGCGCCTTGGCGCGCTGCCAGCGGACAACGCGGTGCAGGATGTCGGCGCGCGGCTCGAGCCCGAACAGCGCGTCGTCAAGATCGATCGAACCGGCCTTCTTGCCGTCCAGCTTGATCACGTCGAGTTTCATGCTTCACCCCCTTCAGCGGGCGCTTCGGCGGCGACGGGCGCAGCAGCCGAACGGATCGCGGCCGGGCGCGGCGCGTCCTTCAGCGCGGGCTTCTTCACCGCGTCCTTGATGGTGACCCAGCCACCCTTCGATCCGGGCACGGCGCCCTTCACGAGGATCAGGCCGCGTTCGGCGTCGGTGCGGACGACCTGCAGGTTCTGCGTGGTCACGCGCACGGCACCCAGATGGCCGGCCATCTTCTTGCCCTTGAACACCTTGCCGGGATCCTGGCACTGACCAGTCGAACCGTGCGAACGGTGGCTGATCGACACACCGTGCGAGGCGCGCAGACCACCGAAGTTGTGCCGCTTCATCGCACCGGCAAAGCCTTTACCGATCGAGGTGCCGGCGATGTCCACGAACTGGCCCGCCAGATAGTGATCGGCGGTGATTTCGGCACCGACGTCGATCAGGTTGTCCGGGCTGACGCGGAATTCGGCGATCTTGCGCTTCGGTTCCACATTCGCCTTGGCGAAGTGGCCACGCTGCGCGGCCGAAGTCCGTTTGGCCTTGGCATTGCCCGCGCCGAGCTGGACGGCGGTGTAGCCATCCTTGTCAGCGGTGCGCTGCGCCACGACCTGCAGGTTGTCCAGTTGAAGAACGGTCACAGGAACCTGCTTGCCGTCTTCCAGGAACAGCCGGGTCATCCCCAGCTTCTTTGCGATAACTCCAGAGCGCATCGTCATGCCCCCTTACACTTTGATCTCGACGTCCACGCCGGCCGCGAGGTCGAGCTTCATCAGCGCGTCCACGGTCTGCGGGGTCGGGTCCACGATGTCGAGAAGACGCTTGTGCGTCCGGATTTCCCACTGGTCGCGCGACTTCTTGTCGATGTGCGGACCACGGAGAACCGTGAACTTCTCGATCTTGTTCGGCAGCGGGATCGGGCCGCGCACCTGCGCGCCGGTCCGCTTCGCCGTGTTCACGATTTCCTGCGTGCTGGCATCCAGGACGCGGTAATCGAAGGCTTTCAGCCGGATGCGGATGGTCTGTCCTTGCATCTCTTTTTTCCTTTTAGAACATTGGGGTGGGCCCGAAGACCCACCCAAGAGGTTCTGTTTCGTTTAATCAGGCGATGATTTTCGAGACGACGCCTGCGCCGACGGTGCGGCCGCCTTCGCGGATGGCGAAGCGCAGCTTCTCTTCCATCGCGATCGGGGCGATCAGCTCCACCTCGAACTTCAGGTTGTCGCCCGGCATCACCATCTCGGTGCCTTCCGGCAGCTTCACCGTGCCCGTCACGTCGGTCGTGCGGAAGTAGAACTGCGGACGGTAGTTCGCGAAGAACGGCGTGTGGCGGCCGCCTTCTTCCTTCGTCAGGATGTAGGCCTCGGCCTCGAACTTCGTGTGCGGCTTCACCGAACCCGGCTTGCACAGCACCTGGCCGCGCTCCACGCCGTCACGGTCAACGCCACGCAGCAGCGCGCCGATGTTGTCGCCCGCCTCGCCGCGATCCAGAAGCTTGCGGAACATCTCGACGCCCGTGCAGACCGACTTCTTCGTGTCGCGGATGCCCACGATCTCGACTTCGTCGCCCACGTTGATCACGCCACGCTCCACACGGCCCGTCACAACGGTGCCGCGGCCCGAGATCGAGAACACGTCCTCGATCGGCATCAGGAACGGCTGGTCGACAGCACGCGCCGGCGTCGGGATGTATTCGTCCACAGCCTTCATCAGCGCGCGGATCGAGTTCTCGCCGATCTCCGGGTCCTCGCCGATCATCGCCTTGTGCGCCGAACCCTTGATGATCGGGGTGTCGTCGCCGGGATATTCGTAGGACGACAGAAGCTCGCGCACTTCCATCTCCACCAGTTCCAGCAGTTCCTCGTCATCCACGAGGTCAACCTTGTTCATGTAGACCACGATGTAGGGAATGCCCACCTGACGGCCCAGCAGGATGTGCTCGCGCGTCTGCGGCATCGGGCCGTCCGAAGCGGCCACAACCAGGATCGCGCCGTCCATCTGCGCCGCACCCGTGATCATGTTCTTCACATAGTCCGCGTGGCCGGGGCAGTCGACGTGCGCGTAGTGACGCGCTTCCGTCTCGTATTCCACATGCGCCGTCGAGATCGTGATCCCCCGCGCACGCTCTTCCGGCGCGCCGTCAATCTGGTCGTAGGCACGGAATTCCCCGTAATACTTCGTGATCGCAGCCGTCAGCGTCGTCTTCCCGTGGTCAACGTGGCCAATCGTGCCAATGTTCACGTGCGGTTTATTCCGTTCAAACTTTGCCTTTGCCATGGTGGCATCTCCTTGTTCGATGTTGCGGGCGGCGGGGTTAACCCCGCCCTACAGGGCTGGTAGGGCGGGGTTCACCCCGCCACACCGTCAAGCGTATTTCTTCTGGATCTCGTCCGAGATGTTCTGCGGAACCGCGTCGTAGTGGTCGAACAGCATGGTGAAGACCGCGCGGCCCGACGACATCGAACGCAGGTTGTTGATGTAGCCGAACATGTTGGCCAGCGGCACCATGGCGGTGATGACGTTCGCGTTGCCGCGGCTGTCCTGACCCTGCACCATGCCCCGACGCGAGGTCAGGTCGCCGATGATCGACCCGGTGTATTCCTCGGGCGTCACGACCTCGACCTTCATGATCGGTTCCAGCAGCTTCGCGCCGGCCTTCTTCAGGCCCTCGCGCATGGCCGCACGGGTGGCGATTTCGAAGGCCAGCACCGAGGAGTCGACGTCGTGGAACGCGCCGTCCGTCAGAGCGACCTTGAAGTCGATCACCGGGAAGCCCGCGAGCGGACCGGAATCCATCACCGACTTGATGCCCTTCTCGACGCCGGGGATGTATTCCTTCGGCACCGCACCGCCGACGATGCGGGATTCGAACGAATAGCCCTCGCCCGGTTCGGTCGGGGTGATCTCCAGCTTGACACGGGCGAACTGGCCCGTGCCGCCGGTCTGCTTCTTGTGGGTGTAGTCGATTTCCGCCGGACGCGAGATGGTTTCGCGATAGGCCACCTGCGGGGCGCCGATGTTCGCCTCGACCTTGAACTCGCGACGCATGCGGTCGACGAGGATGTCGAGGTGAAGTTCGCCCATGCCCTTCATGATGGTCTGGCCGGATTCGAAGTTGGTCTCGACGCGGAACGACGGATCTTCGGCCGCCAGACGTGCCAGGGCGAGGCCCATCTTTTCCTGGTCGGCCTTCGACTTCGGTTCCACGGCGATCTCGATCACCGGTTCCGGGAAGGTCATGGTTTCCAGAACCACCGGCTTCGACGGGTCGCACAGCGTGTCACCCGTGGTGGTTTCCTTCAGACCCGCCAGCGCGATGATGTCGCCCGCGAAGGCTTCTTCGATTTCCTCGCGGTTGATGGCGTGCATCATCATCATGCGGCCGACACGCTCGCGCTTGCCCTTGGTCGCGTTCAGCATCTGGTCGCCCTTCTTCAGGACGCCTGAATAGATCCGCGTGAAGGTCAGCGAGCCGACGAAGGGGTCGTTCATGATCTTGAACGCCAGCGCCGAGAAGGGCTGTTCGTCATCGGCCGAACGCGCGATGTTGCGGGTTTCGGTCTCGTCGCCGGGGGCAAAGCCCATGTAGGCCGGGATGTCGAGCGGCGACGGCAGATAGTCGATCACCGCGTTCAGCACCGGCTGCACGCCCTTGTTCTTGAACGCCGAACCGGCGGTCACCGGCACGAAGGTCATCGACAGGCAGCCCTTGCGGATCAGCTTGCGCAGCGTTTCCACGTCGGGTTCATTGCCTTCCAGATAGGCTTCCATCGCCTCGTCGTCCATCTCGACGGCGAGTTCGACAAGCTTGCCGCGCCATTCGTCGGCTTCCGCCTTCAGGCTGTCGCGGATGTCGCGGATTTCCCAGGACGCGCCCAGATCCTCGCCCAGGTAGACCCATTCCTTCATGGTCACCAGGTCGATGATACCTTCCAGCTTGTCCTCGGCGCCGATCGGCAGGGCGATCGGAGCGGGGGTCGCGCCGGTGCGGTCCTTGATCATGCGGACGCACTTGAAGAAGTCGGCGCCGATCTTGTCCATCTTGTTGACGAACACGATCCGCGGAACCTTGTAGCGGTCAGCCTGACGCCACACGGTTTCGGTCTGGGGTTCGACGCCGGCGTTGGCGTCCAGAAGGCACACGGCACCGTCGAGCACGGCCAGCGAGCGTTCCACCTCGATGGTGAAGTCCACGTGGCCGGGGGTGTCGATGATGTTGAAGCGGTGCTTCTTGGAAACCGGGTTCTTGCCGTCTTCGGTCTTTTCCCAGAACGTGGTCGTGGCAGCCGAGGTGATCGTGATGCCGCGTTCCTGTTCCTGTTCCATCCAGTCCATCGTGGCGGCGCCGTCGTGGACTTCGCCGATCTTGTGGGACTTGCCGGTGTAATACAGGATGCGTTCGGTCGTCGTGGTCTTGCCCGCGTCGATGTGGGCCATGATCCCGAAGTTGCGGTAGAGGTCGAGCGGATATTCGCGTGCCATTCTGGCGTCTCCTCTTACCAGCGGTAGTGGCTGAACGCTTTGTTCGCGTCGGCCATCTTGTGGGTGTCTTCCCGCTTCTTCACGGCGGTGCCGCGGTTGTTCACCGCGTCCGACAGTTCGGCGGCCAGGCGTTCTTCCATCGTGTGCTCGTTGCGCTTGCGGGCGGCGGTGATCAGCCAGCGGATCGCCAGCGCCTCGCGGCGTTCCGCGCGCACTTCGACGGGGACCTGGTAGGTCGCACCACCGACGCGGCGCGAACGCACTTCGACGGAGGGCTTCACGTTGTCCAGCGCCTCGTGGAAGGCTTCCAGCGGTTCGCGCTTCAGCTTCGACTGCACGCGGTCAAGCGCGCCGTAGACGATGGATTCGGCGACGGACTTCTTGCCGTCGACCATCAGGTTGTTCATGAACTTGGTCACGACCCGGTCGCCAAACTTGGCATCGGGAAGGATTTCGCGCTTTTCGGCGGCGTGACGACGCGACATTTCTCAGTTCCTCACTTCGGACGCTTGGCGCCATACTTCGAACGGCGCTGACGACGGTCTTTGACGCCCTGGGTATCCAGAACGCCGCGCAGGATGTGGTAACGCACACCCGGAAGGTCTTTCACCCGGCCACCACGGATCAGGACCACCGAGTGTTCCTGCAGGTTGTGCTTTTCGCCGGGGATGTAGCTGATCACTTCGAAGCCGTTGGTCAGGCGCACCTTTGCGACCTTCCGCATGGCCGAGTTCGGCTTCTTCGGGGTCGTGGTGTAGACGCGGGTGCAAACGCCGCGCTTCTGCGGGCAGGATTCAAGGTGCTGCGACTTGGAGCGCTTCACTCGTGCTTCCCGCGGCTTGCGGATCAGCTGTTGGATCGTAGGCATTCTGTTCGCCTTTTTTCCTTGCGGCCCGTTCCATCGTCACCCGTCGATGACGTTTCCGGGGGCATTTCGTTCAAGTCGTGCCTTGCGCGTCCGCAAAACACCAAAACCGCATGCGCCCCCTTCGCGGGGACGACGCGGTGGAATTCCAGAGGATCGGGGCCTGCGCCCGGATCATGACCACTTCGATTCTGATACCCGCCCACAAGCAATGAGCAGGGGACGGGTGCGCGCCGTATAGGGGGAGTCGCGGGGGATGTCAACACAGCCTGACCGGGGCGTCCCCGGCCCTCGGCCCGCGCCCGACATTGGCGCGGTTGATCCGGCGAATCAACGGGGTTTCGGCGTTGCGGCCCCACCATCGCGCCCTTCGGTCGTCGCGATTTCGGGGACAATGTCACGGGATCCGGGGCATTGGGGGCCAGGGGGAACCAAGCGCGTGCGAAAGATGGCGGGATTGCGGCGGAATTGGTGAAATTCCTTGTCGAATGCCCGTCAGTTTGCTTTTCCTTCAGACAGTGTTGTTGCTTGGAGACGATTGATGAACATGCTTGCTTCCCGCCTCATGCTGGCTGCCGCCGCCCTTTCGGCCTCGGCCAGTCAGGTCATGGCGCAGTCTTACGCTTCCTGCTCGTGGTGGTACGCATGGCGGTGTTCCGGTGGCACGACGACGACCACGACGAGCACCCGGCCGACCGCATCGAGCGTTCCCGAGATCGACGCATCGACCGGTCTGATCGCGCTTGTCGCCGTTCTGGCCGTCGTGGCCTATACTTGGGATCGTCGCCGCCGCGCGAACCGGGCCTGACAGGGCCGCGAATACCGGGCATCTGATACTGACCTGACCGAAGGGCCGCTCATGCGGCCCTTATTCATATGCGTTGCCAGTCGCCTGTGGCCGCCGCCCCGATGGCCACCACAAGATTGGCCGCGACATGGCTTTGCACCGCATCCGGCAGGGACCGGCGCCGCAGGTAGACAAGCGCAAAGACCAGGCCCGCCACGGTTCCTGCCACCCAACGGCCATGCAAAAGACCGAACAGCAGGCTGCTGCCCAGAATGGCGATCAGGCTGGGGGTGCCGGCCCGCATGTCCAGACGGCCCAACAGGAAGCCGCGAAAGAACGCCTCTTCGATCAACGGCACCAGAAGCACGGTTCCCAGTATACGGAACGCGATCCAGGAATAGAGCGAGGCCGCCGTCATCTGCGACAGAAGCAGCGAAAGGCCGGCGTCGCCCTCTCCGCTCCGGTCGAACAGAAGCCAGCCGAACCCGACGGCGCATCCCGCCGCAAGCGCCACGCCATCCACTTTCCAGTCAAACGATCGCCAGACCCGCCAGAAGACGGCAAGCGCCAGCGCCATCGCAATGGCCTTCAGTGGATAGCCGATCTCGGGATGCGGAAAGAACGCGTGTTGCAGGACGGTCAGGATCAGCATGACCGCCAGCGGCAACGTAAGCGCCGCCGACACGTCGCGCGACAGCGGCACGGTGGCCCCTGCCCGCGCGGTCCGGTGCAGCCAGGGCAGGGCATGCACCACCCCGATCACCCCGAGCGCGAGAAGCGTAAAGAACAGCCAACCGGCATAGCTGTGGAAGCCGTTCACCGCCAGTTCCGGCGACACGCTGGCGCCCAGCTGGATCAGAACGCCGATCCGGACGATGTTCAGCGTCCAGCTTGCAGCGATGGCGGCGGGCAGAACCGTCAGGGCATAGCGCCACAGATGCAGGTCGCGACGGAACAGCGCGCCGTAGAACAGGACGAAGGTCGACACCAGCGCCACACCCTCCACGCCCGAACATTGTCGCGCGATGTGGACGGTGAACCCTTCGAGGCCGATGACATACCCCGCCGGGTCCGAAACGACCGCCCCGGACGACAGGGCCAGATAGGCCTGCACGGCGTCAAAGGTCATCCGGACCAGGATCGGCGATTCCCAAAGCGGCAGCACCAGGTTTGCCAGATCCGGCACCAGCGCCGCCGCCGCCAGAATGGCAAGCGGGGCGTATCGGTCATGCGACAGAAGCCGCCACCATTCGGCCGCCGGCGCCAGCCAGAAAAGCGCACCAAGGGCAGCGGCCAGGGCCCCGGCGGCCAGCACGACGGCGACCGGCGCGAAGGCGGCCCGGATATCCAGCGCAGCCCCGGGAAGCAGCGTGGCAACCGCCGGGGCCAGCAGCAAAAGCACGCCCAGACCGTGCAGAAGCGGCCAGCGCAGACCGGTGCGTGCCGCGTCACCGGCCGCAAGGAAGCGCGCCACAGGACCCGGCCAGGCCCAGACCAGCAACAGGCCCGCCGCCATCATCGCAAGCGCCCGCGCCGCAAGGCTGCGCAGCCCCCGGCAGGCCAGGTTGAACCCGGTTTCGTGGCATTCAAGCGGAACGGCGAACTGATAGACCGAGGCCAGCGCCAGCACCTCGACCGCGCACAGAAGCGCTATCCACAGCGCAGGATGGCGCAGGGAAGCTGTTCGGCTGATCTGCATCTGCGGGCGGCTCCGGTTGCTTGCCTCGACCTAGCATGGCCGGGCATTCGGGCAAAGCTTCGACCTTTGCACGACGATCAGGTGGCAGCGCGTGCGAGCCTCGCCTGCCGTTCCCGCCACAAGGTAAAGACGCCGGTGGCCACGACGATGGCACCGCCAAGGATCGTCAACGCGTCGGGCAAGGTTCCGAAGATCACCCATCCCAGGATGATGGCCCAGAGCAGCGCCATGTAGCGGAACGGGGCCACGATGCCGATATCGCCGGCCCGCATCATCATCACCACCGTCAGATAGCCGATCACGAGGTTGATCGTCGCCCCCGCGATCAACAGGGCCTCGGTCATCGACACGGTCTGCCATCCCGACCAGATCGAACCGACGGCCCCCATCAGGGTCACCGTGACCGAAGCCCAGATCGCCACCATCGTCGAAGGCACGCCGGCCGAAAGGCTGCGGGTGGACAGGTCGCGCACCACCACGCAGGCGACCGAACAGAGGCCCATGATCGACCAGATGTTGAAGGCGCCGGTTCCGGGCTTGATGATCAGCAGGACACCAAGAAAGCCAATGGCGATGGCAAGAAGCCGCCGCCAGCCGATCGGATCGCCGAAGAACAGCGCCGCGGCCAGCGTCACCGCAAGTGGCAGCGACTGCATGATGGCCGACAGGTTCGCCAGTTCCATGTGCAGAAGGGCGGCAAAGAAAAAGATCGTGGCGCCGATCTCGGCCACCGACCGGAGCGCGATGATCCTCCCGTCCCGTGCGCCGGGCCAAAGCCGCACACCGCCCGACAATGCCGCCACGACCAGCAGCGCAAGCGTTGTCAGGATGCCGCGCAGGGTGATCGTCTGGAACAGGGGCAGGGTCTGCGTGACCGCCTTCATGCAGGTATCGTTCAGCGTGAAGGCCAACATGGCCACGTTGATATAGGCGATGCCGCGCATGTTGTCCGAAAGGGGCATCCGTCCACACCTCGCCGTTCCCTGCGATGCATCGCTAGCAGGCGCATCGGGCAGAGGCCAGAGGGTCAGCGCGCAGGACGGTCACAGCGCCAGAAGATCTTCCTGCGAGAAGGGAAAGGCGCGGGAAATCTCGCGCGCGATGCGGGCGGGGGGCATCGTGTCGCGCGTGCCGGTCAGATGGGCGTCGCTGTCGTTGCCGGGGTGGACGGTCCGGATGAAGGCCGGGGTCTCCGCATCGGAATAGGTGGTGAAGAACTGCGGCAAAAGCCGGTGGTTCCGGCGAAAGATGTTTTCACGGCTGGCCACCGGGGCGGTCATCGCAAGGCCGATGCCAAGGGGCAGCTTTTCGGTCACGTCGAAGATGCGGTTTCCCGCCGGGTCGAGTTCCAGAAAGAAGCCCCGGTTGAAGGCGATGGTCACGATCCGGTCGCGGCCCGCCATCGTCGTCAGCCCGTCGGCAAGGCTGCGGAGGCGCGCGATCAGGCGGCGATCCACCGCATCGTCATCGTCCAGCCGAAAACTGGTCAGATGGGTGGCCCGGTCGTCAGCAAGCCGGGCGAAGGCTGCCTGGGTCGCCTGATAGTGCTTCATCGGCGGAAGGCTGACGACATGGGCATCGGGCAGACCGGACAGCGCGGCCTCAAGCCTGTCGCGCGCCCAGGGGGGCAGCCCCTCGCCGACAAGAACCCCCAGGCGATGGTCCGGGTCGGTCTGGGCACGCATGCTGGGCAGGGTCAGCGCCTCGAAGAGGTGGAAGCGGGCCGTCAGGCGATCTTCGGAAAACAGGCGGGCGCGGTCCGCCGCCACGTCTTCCGAGCTTTGGGTGAAACCGTTGAGGGCCGGATAGGAAAAGCGGATCAAGCCGATGATCTGATTGCGGAACGCCATGACCCACCTCTTTATCCCCAGCAGCATAGCAGCCTGCGGGCGGGTGGGGAAACGGCAAAGAAAAACCCCCGCCGTTTCCGGCGGGGGCGATGTTCACGCCTGCTGACGATCACTCGTCGCGGCTCTCGATGGTTTCGACCAGACCGCTGTCGATCTCGGCGTCCTCCACGACATCGAAGGACGGAGCCGACAGCGCGGCAGCCGATTCCGCCTCGGCGCGGCGCTGTTCGATCACCGTGTGGTCGCGATCGCTGGCGATCTTCTTGATCCGCGACGTGGCGCCACCGGTGCCCGCCGGGATCAGGCGACCCACGATCACGTTCTCCTTCAGGCCCACCAGCTTGTCGCGCTTGCCCTGGACCGAAGCCTCGGTCAGCACGCGGGTGGTTTCCTGGAAGGACGCCGCCGAGATGAACGACCGGGTCTGGAGCGAGGCCTTGGTGATCCCAAGCAGGACCGGTTCGGCCGTCGCCTCGCGCATGCCGCGGGCACGCGCCTTGGCGTTCTCTTCGTCCAGTTCGATCTTTTCGACCTGTTCGCCCTTCAGAAGCGTCGTGTCGCCGCTGTCGAGGATCTCGAACTTCTGCAGCATCTGGCGAACGATCACCTCGATGTGCTTGTCGTTGATCTTCACGCCCTGCAGACGATAGACGTCCTGCACCTCGTCGATCATGTAGTTCGCCAGCGCCTCGACACCCATGATGCGCAGGATGTCATGCGGCGCGGGGTTGCCGTCCATGATGTAGTCGCCCTTCTGCACGAAGTCGCCTTCCTGCACCGGTATGTGCTTGCCCTTGGGGATCATGTATTCCACAGGCGTCAGCGTCTCATCGACCGGCTCTACGGTGATGCGGCGCTTGTTCTTGTAGTCCTTGCCGAAGCGGACATAGCCATCCATCTCGGCGATGATCGCATGATCCTTCGGACGGCGAGCCTCGAACAGTTCCGCCACGCGGGGAAGACCCCCGGTGATGTCCTTGGTCTTGGCGCCTTCACGCGGGATACGGGCCACAACGTCGCCCGGCCGGATGTCCTGACCGTCCTCGACCGACAGGATGGCATCGACCGACATCGGGTAGGTGATCGGATTGCCGTTGTCGCCCCGCACCGGTTCGCCGGTCGCCGGATCCATGATGATGACTTCCGGCTTCAGCTCGTTGCCCTTCGGCGCCGAACGCCAGTCGGACACGATCTTCTGCGTCATGCCGGTTGCATCGTCCGTCTCTTCGCGCACCGAGATGCCCGAGATCAGGTCCACGAACTTGGCCACACCGCCCTTTTCGGCGATGATCGGCAGCGTGTAGGGGTCCCATTCGAACAGCTTGGCGCCACGTTTGACGGCCTGGCCATCCTTGACGTGGACCTTGGCGCCATACAGCACCTTGTGGACCGCGCGTTCGGCGCCGTTTTCGTCGATGATGGCGATCTGCATGTTCCGGCCCATGACGATCTGTTCGCCCGAGACGTTTTCCAGAAGGTTGGGGTTGCGGAACTCGACCTTGCCTTCCTGGCTGGCTTCCAGGAACGACTGCTGACCACCCTGCGCGACGCCGCCCATGTGGAAGGTCCGCATGGTCAGCTGTGTGCCGGGTTCACCGATCGACTGCGCGGCGATGATGCCCACCGCCTCGCCGATGTTGACCAGCGTACCGCGGGCAAGGTCACGGCCATAGCACATGGCGCAGACGCCTTCCTCGGCCTCGCAGGTCAGCGGGCTGCGGATGCGGGCATGCTGCACGCCCGCGGCCTGGATCGCGTCGGCGCGGCGTTCGTCGATCAGCTCGCCCCGGGCGACGATGACCTCGTCCGTGCCGGGCACGGTGATGTCATCGGCGGCCACGCGGCCCAGCACACGCTCGGCCAGCGGCAGGACGACCTCGCCATCGTTGACGGCCGTTTCCGCGTTGATCGCACGGTCGGTGCCGCAGTCATGCATGCGGATGATGCAATCCTGTGCCACGTCCACCAGACGACGGGTCAGGTAGCCCGAGTTCGCCGTCTTCAGCGCGGTGTCGGCCAGACCCTTGCGGGCGCCGTGGGTGGAGTTGAAGTACTCCAGCACGGTCAGGCCTTCCTTGAAGTTCGAGATGATCGGCGTTTCGATGATCTCGCCCGACGGCTTGGCCATCAGGCCGCGCATCCCGCCAAGCTGCTTCATCTGCGTGACCGAACCCCGGGCGCCGGAATGGGCCATCATGTAGACCGAGTTCGGCTCTTTCTCGGCGCCGCCATCATCGAACCGCTTGGCCGAGATGGTTTCCATCATCGCCTCGGTCACCTTGTCCGAGCACTTGGACCAGGCATCGACGACCTTGTTGTACTTTTCGCCCTGGGTGATCAGGCCGTCCATGTACTGCTGTTCGAAGCCCGCGACCTGATCGCGCACCTCGTTAACGATGTCCCACTTGTTGTCGGGGATCAGCATGTCGTCCTTGCCGAAGGAAATCCCGGCGCGGAACGCCTCGCGGAAGCCCAGGCCCATGATCTGGTCACAGAAGATCACCGATTCCTTCTGACCGCAGTAGCGATAGACGGTGTCGATGACGTTCTGCACGTCCTTCTTCCGCAGAAGGCGGTTCACCAGGTCGAAGGGCGCCTTGGCGTTCAGCGGCAACAGGTTGCCAAGCCGCAGGCGGCCCGGCGTCGTTTCGACGCGCTGCCACACCTCGTTGCCCTCGTTGTCGATCTGCTTGATCCGCGCGGTGATGCGGGCATGCAAATGCACCTCGCCAGCGGACAACGCATGTTCGACTTCCTCGATGTCGCGGAAGATCTTGCCTTCGCCGACCATGCCCTTGCGTTCCATGGTGACGTAGTAAAGGCCCAGCACCATGTCCTGCGACGGCACGATGATCGGGCTGCCGTTCGCGGGCGACAGCACGTTGTTCGTGGACATCATCAGCACGCGGGCCTCAAGCTGGGCTTCCAGCGAGAGGGGAACGTGCACGGCCATCTGGTCGCCGTCGAAGTCGGCGTTGAAGGCCGAGCAGACCAGCGGGTGAAGCTGGATCGCCTTGCCCTCGATCAGGATCGGTTCGAACGCCTGGATGCCCAGACGGTGCAGCGTCGGCGCGCGGTTCAAGAGAACCGGGTGTTCGCGGATCACCTCGTCCAGGATATCCCAGACCTCGGGGCGTTCCTTTTCGACCAGCTTCTTGGCCTGCTTGACGGTCGAGGACAGGCCCTTCGCCTCAAGCCGCGAGTAGATGAAGGGCTTGAACAGTTCCAGCGCCATCTTCTTCGGCAGGCCGCACTGATGCAGCTTCAGTTCCGGACCGGTCACGATGACCGAACGGCCCGAGAAGTCCACGCGCTTGCCCAGAAGGTTCTGGCGGAAGCGGCCCTGCTTGCCCTTCAACATGTCCGACAACGATTTCAGCGGGCGCTTGTTGGTGCCCGTGATCACGCGGCCGCGGCGGCCGTTGTCGAACAGCGCATCGACGGCTTCCTGAAGCATGCGCTTTTCGTTGCGCACGATGATGTCGGGCGCGCGCAGTTCGATCAGCCGCTTCAGGCGGTTGTTGCGGTTGATGACCCGGCGATACAGGTCGTTCAGGTCCGAGGTCGCAAAGCGGCCCCCGTCCAGCGGCACCAGCGGGCGCAGTTCCGGCGGAATCACCGGCAGGACGGTCAGCACCATCCATTCCGGGCGGTTGCCGGATTCCAGGAAGGATTCGACGATCTTCAGCCGCTTGATGATCTTCTTCGGCTTCAGTTCGCCCGTCGCCTCCTTCAGATCCTCGCGCAGCTGATCGGCGGTCGATTCAAGGTCGATCGCGGCCAGCATCTCGCGGATCGCCTCGGCGCCAATGTTGGCGGTGAAGGCGTCGGCGCCGTACTGGTCCTGCGCGTCGAGGTATTCCTCTTCGCTCATCAGCTGACCATAGGTCAGGTCGGTCAGACCCGGCTCGATCACGACGTAGTTTTCAAAGTACAGGATGCGTTCCAGATCCCGCAGCGTCATGTCCAGCATCAGGCCGATCCGGCTGGGCAGCGACTTCAGGAACCAGATGTGCGCGACGGGCGCGGCAAGTTCGATATGGCCCATGCGTTCGCGGCGCACCTTCTGCAGCGTGACTTCCACGCCGCATTTCTCGCAGACGACGCCGCGATACTTCATGCGCTTGTACTTGCCGCAGAGGCATTCGTAATCCTTGATCGGCCCGAAGATCCGGGCGCAGAACAGACCGTCACGTTCCGGCTTGAACGTGCGGTAGTTGATCGTTTCGGGCTTTTTGATTTCCCCGTAGGACCACGACAGGATGCGTTCGGGCGAGGCGAGCGAGATCTTGATCTCGTCGAACGTCTTGACCGAGGCCAGCGGGTTGAACGGGTTGGTGGTCAGTTCCTGGTTCATCTCTTGTCCTTAAACTGAGGGGCGGTCGAGGAGGGCGCGAACGCCCTCACTCCTCCTCCGCGTCCAGGAGTTCCATGTTCAGGCCGAGGCCGCGCACTTCCTTCACCAAAACGTTGAACGACTCGGGCACGCCGGCCTCGAAGTTGTCCTCGCCCTTGACGATGGATTCGTACACCTTGGTCCGGCCCGCCACGTCGTCCGACTTCACGGTCAGCATTTCCTGCAGGGTGTAGGCGGCACCATAAGCCTCAAGGGCCCAGACCTCCATTTCCCCCAGACGCTGGCCGCCGAACTGCGCCTTACCGCCCAAGGGCTGCTGGGTGACCAGCGAGTAAGGCCCGGTCGAACGGGCGTGCAGCTTGTCGTCGACAAGGTGGTGCAGCTTCAGCATGTACTTGACGCCGACGGTGACCTTGCGGGCGAACTTTTCGCCCGTGCGGCCGTCGAACACCTCGGACTGACCGGACTGGTCAAAGCCCGCGCGGCGCAGCGCGTCGTTCACATCGGCCTCTTTCGCGCCGTCGAAGACCGGCGTCGCGATCGGCACGCCACGGGTCACGAGCGACGCCTTTTCAAGCAGGTCGTCCGTTTCCATGTCGCCGAAGGCGTCGTCGTAGGTCTCATCGCCATAGGCCAGGCGCATCGCCTCGCGCACCGGGGTCAGGTCGCCCGACCGGCGGAAATCGCGCAGCGCATCGTCGATCTTCAGGCCAAGGCCGCGGGCGGCCCAACCCATGTGGGTTTCCAGGATCTGACCGACGTTCATGCGCGAGGGCACGCCCAGCGGGTTCAGAACCAGATCGACAGGCGTCCCGTCGGCAAGGAAGGGCATGTCTTCCATCGGCACGACCTTCGAGATGACGCCCTTGTTGCCGTGACGGCCGGCCATCTTGTCGCCCGGCTGCAGCTTGCGCTTCACCGCGACGAACACCTTGACCATCTTCATCACGCCCGGAGGCAGATCGTCGCCGCGGCGGACCTTCTCGACCTTGTCCTCGAACCGGTGATCCAGCGCGCGCTTCTGGGCTTCGAACTGGTCATGCAGCGCTTCGATTTCCTTGGCGAGGTCTTCTTCGCCCACGGCAAGCTGCCAGTATTGGCCACGCGACAGGCCGGACAGCAGTTCATCGTCGATGACCGAACCCGCCTTGATGCCCTTCGGGCCCTTCACGGCCACGCGGCCCATGATCAGCGACTTCAGGCGCGCATAGATGTTGCGTTCCAGGATTGCCAGCTCGTCGTCGCGGTCGCGCGACAGGCGTTCCACCTCTTCCCGCTCGATCTGGAGCGCGCGTTCGTCCTTGTCCACGCCGTGACGGTTGAACACGCGGACCTCGACCACGGTGCCATAGGCGCCCGGCGGCAGACGCAGCGAGGTGTCGCGCACGTCGCTGGCCTTTTCACCGAAGATGGCGCGCAGAAGCTTTTCTTCCGGCGTCATCGGGCTTTCGCCCTTGGGCGTGATCTTGCCCACCAGGATATCGCCCGGCTGCACCTCGGCGCCGATATAGACGATGCCAGCCTCGTCGAGGTTGCGCAGCGCCTCTTCACCGACGTTCGGGATGTCGCGGGTGATCTCTTCCGGCCCCAGCTTGGTATCGCGGGCGGCAACTTCGTATTCCTCGATATGGATCGAGGTGAACACGTCGTCGCGCAGGATCCGCTCCGAGATCAGGATCGAGTCTTCGTAGTTGTAGCCGTTCCACGGCATGAAGGCCACGATCACGTTCCGGCCAAGCGCCAGTTCGCCCTGATCGGTGCAGGGGCCGTCGGCGATGACCTCGCCGCGCTTGATCGTGTCGCCCACCTTCACCAGCGGGCGCTGGTTGATGCAGGACGACTGGTTGGACCGCTTGAACTTGCGCAGACGGTAGATGTCGACGCCCGGCTCGCCCGGTTCAAGGAACTCGGTCGCACGGATAACGATACGGGTGGCGTCCACCTGGTCGATCACACCGCCCCGGCGCGCCATGATCGCGGCGCCCGAATCGCGGGCCACGACGGCCTCGATCCCGGTGCCGACGAAAGGCGCGTCCGATTGCAGCAGCGGCACCGCCTGACGCTGCATGTTCGATCCCATCAGCGCGCGGTTGGCGTCGTCGTTTTCCAGGAACGGAATGAGCGAGGCCGCCACCGACACAAGCTGCTTGGGCGACACGTCGATCAGGTCGACGGCATCCGACGGGTTCAGCATGAATTCGCCGGCTTTCCGGGTGGAAACCAGATCGTTCACGAAGCGCCCGTCGTCATCCAGTTGCGCGTTGGCCTGCGCCACGGTGTGGCGCATTTCCTCGGTCGCGGACATGTAGACCACGTCATCGGTCACCTTGCCCTCGATCACCTTGCGGTAGGGGGTTTCGATGAAGCCGTACTTGTTCACGCGGGCGAAGGTCGCAAGGCTGTTGATCAGGCCGATGTTCTGGCCTTCCGGCGTTTCGATCGGGCACATCCGGCCATAGTGCGTGGGGTGAACGTCGCGCACCTCGAAGCCCGCGCGTTCGCGCGTCAGACCGCCCGGCCCGAGCGCCGACAGGCGGCGCTTGTGGGTGACTTCCGACAGCGGGTTCGTCTGGTCCATGAACTGCGACAGCTGCGACGAGCCGAAGAATTCACGCACCGCAGCCGCGGCGGGTTTGGCGTTGATCAGGTCCTGCGGCATGATCGTGTCGATATCGACCGACGACATGCGTTCCTTGATCGCGCGTTCCATGCGCAGCAGGCCGACGCGATACTGGTTTTCCATCAGTTCGCCGACCGACCGGACACGGCGGTTGCCGAGATGGTCGATGTCGTCGATCTCGCCCTTGCCGTCGCGCAGTTCGCACAGCGCCTTGATGCAGGACACGATATCCTCGCGGTCCAGCGTACGCTGGGTGTCGGGCTTGGCCAGATCCAGCCGCATGTTCATCTTGACCCGGCCGACGGCCGACAGGTCATAGCGTTCCTTGTCGAAGAACAGCGTGTCGAACATGGTGCTGGCCGCCTCGACGGTCGGCGGTTCGCCCGGACGCATCACGCGGTAGATGTCCATCAGCGCGGTTTCGCGGTTCAGGTTCTTGTCCACCGCCATGGTGTTGCGGATGTAGGGACCGACATTCACATTGTCGATGTCCAGCACCGGGATCTCGGTGATGCCCTGATCCAGCAGCAGCTTGACGGTGCCGCCCTTGGCCTCGCCATCGCGGTCATAGTCCATCGTCAGTTCGTCGCCGGCTTCGACCCAGATCTCGCCGGTTTCCTCGTTGATGATGTCCTTGGCGACATAGCGGCCGATGATATGGTCGAAGGGCACCAGCAGTTCGGTCACCGCACCCTCGTCGATCCACTTCTTGACCATGCGCGGTGTGGCCTTTTCGCCGGCCTTGAGGATGACCTCGCCGGTGGCGGCATCGACCAGATCATAGGACGGACGGGTGCCGCGGACGCGCTCGGGGAAGAACCGGGTGACCCAACCCTTGTTCTTCACATGCTTGAAGGTCACGGTGTCGTAATAGGCATCCATGATGCCTTCCTGGTCCATGCCGAGGGCATAGAGCAGGGTCGTCACCGGCAGCTTTCGGCGGCGGTCGATGCGGGCAAAGACGATGTCCTTGGCGTCGAATTCGAAGTCCAGCCACGACCCGCGATAGGGAATGATCCGGCAGGCGAACAGCAGCTTGCCCGAAGAATGCGTCTTGCCCTTGTCATGGTCGAAGAACACGCCGGGCGAACGGTGCATCTGGCTGACGATCACGCGTTCGGTGCCGTTCACGATAAACGTGCCGTTCGCCGTCATCAGGGGCATGTCGCCCATGTAGACGTCCTGTTCCTTGATGTCCTTGACCGAACGGGCACCGGTGTCCTCGTCGACATCGAACACGATCAGGCGCAGCGTCACCTTCAGCGGCGCGGCATAGGTCATGTCGCGCGACTGGCATTCGTCGACGTCATACTTCGGCTTTTCCAGTTCGTATTTCACGAACTCCAGCACCGCGGTCTCGTTGAAGTCCTTGATCGGGAAAACCGACTGGAACACGCCCTGGATGCCTTCGCCATCGGCGGGCTTCGGGGCATCGCCCGACTTCAGGAACAGGTCGTAGGAGGATTTCTGAACCTCGATGAGGTTCGGCATTTCAAGAACTTCGCGGATCTTGCCGTAGTACCGACGGATTCGCTTCTGGCCAACGTAAGCTTGCGCCATGCTCGTGGTCACCTTTCGTTTTTCGCCGGCACGCGACCTGTCGGGCCACAGGCGCACGCCGCTTGGCGAGAGGGGGATGGTTCCATTCATGCGGCCCGTCCCGAAGGACCGCTCCCGAACCTGTTTCCGCACCTTGGAAGGGTCTCGGCACATGCCGGAGGGCCCAAGGCCCTTCCAAGACGCGTGTGGCTGGGCCCGAATTGCTTCGGACCCAGCCAGAAAATCCCGCGGGGTGTCGCCACCCCGGCGCGATTACTTGAGCTCGACCTTGGCGCCAGCCTCTTCGAGCTTCTTCTTGATCTCTTCGGCTTCAGCCTTCGGAGCAGCTTCCTTGACCTTGCCGCCAGCTTCCACGAGGTCCTTGGCTTCCTTCAGGCCCAGACCGGTGATGGTGCGGACTTCCTTGATCACGTTGATCTTGTTCGCACCGGCGTCGGTCAGGACGACGTCGAATTCGGTCTTCTCTTCCTCGGCGGCGGCAGCAGCGCCAGCGCCCGGAGCAGCAGCCATCATGACGGCGCCACCGGCGGCCGGCTCGATGCCGTACTTGTCCTTGAGGATGGTCTTCAGTTCCTGAGCCTGCAGGAGGGTCAGGCCGACGATTTCTTCGGCGAGTTTGTTCAGATCGGTCATTTTCGTTTCCGTTCGTAAAGATGGGTTCCAACGAGGTGGGGTCTACCCCACGCGCGTATCCGTGGATCAGGCCGCAGCCTTCTCCTCGATGGTCGACAGGATGCTTGCGATGTTCGAAGCAGGCGCGCCAATGGCACCGGCGATGTTCGACGCGGGCGCACCGATGCACGACACGATCTGAGCGATGAGCTCTTCGCGCGACGGCATGGAGGCCACGGCCTTGACACCGGCCTGGTCCAGAACCGTATCGCCCATTGCCCCGCCAACGATGACGAACTTGTCGTTCGCCTTGGCATAGGCCTCGCAGACCTTCGCCGCAGCGACGGGGTCTTCCGAGTAGGCCATAACGGTCATCCCCGTGAGCAGGTCACCCATCTTCGCAGCGGGCTTCCCTTCAAGGGCGATCTTGGCGAGCTTGTTCTTGGCAACGCGGACGGACCCGCCAACTTCGCGCATCTTCGCGCGCAGGTCCTGCATCTGTGCAACCGTGATACCCGCGTAGTGTGCAACCACCACGACGCCAGAGCTTTCGAAGATCTGGCCGAGTTCCTCGACCACTTTCTCTTTCTGGGCTCTATCCACAGTTTCACTCCAAGGTTGGGGGTTGCCCCCCGGCTCATGTTTGCCCCGCGCCTTCCGGCATGGGGCGTTCGGGTCCGTAATGGTTCCGAGCCAGGATCACCCGAAGGCGAAATGCGTCTCGTTCCCCATCTCAGGCAGGAAATTAAGGTGTTTGCGCACCACCCACCGTCTCGGACAGGACCGGGCGTTTCCGCCCGGCCATTCCCTGCGTCGCCGCAGGGAAACTCGTGCGGCGGGGTCGCCCCCGCCCTTGCGTCAGTTCGACGTGGCCGACGACAGGTCCAGGCTCACGCCAGGGCCCATGGTCGAGGACAGCGACACCTTCTTCATGTAGGTGCCCTTGGCGCCCGTCGGCTTGGCCTTGGACACGGCTTCCACGAAGGCGCGGACGTTCTCGGCCAGCTTGGCTTCGTCGAAGGAAACCTTGCCGATGCCCGCGTGGATCACGCCGGCCTTTTCGACCTTGAACTGAACTTCGCCGCCCTTGGCCGCCGTGACGGCCGCCGCGACATCCATCGTCACCGTGCCGACCTTCGGGTTCGGCATCAGGTTGCGCGGGCCGAGGATCTTGCCCAGACGGCCGACCAGCGGCATCATGTCCGGGGTGGCGATGCAGCGGTCGAATTCGATCTTGCCGCCCTGGATGGTTTCCATCAGGTCTTCGGCGCCGACGATGTCAGCACCCGCCGCCTTGGCCTCATCGGCCTTGCCGCCGCGGGCAAAGACCGCCACGCGCACCGTCTTGCCGGTGCCGTTCGGCAGTTGCACCACACCACGGACCATCTGGTCGGCATGGCGCGGATCGACGCCGAGGTTCATCGCGATTTCCAGCGTCTCGTCGAACTTGGCCGAGGCCGAAGCCTTGATCAGCTTCACGGCATCCTCGACCGACAGGTTGTCCTTGCCGACGAAGGCTTCGCGCGCTGCGCGGGTACGCTTCCCAAGCTTTGCCATGATCTCAGCCCTTCACTTCGATGCCGCAGGACTTGGCCGAGCCAAGGATGATCTGCATCGCGCCTTCGATGTCGATCGCATTGAGATCCTTCATCTTGGTCTCGGCGATCTGGCGAATCTGCGCGACGGTCACGGTGCCGGCAACCTCACGGCCCGGCTTGGCCGAACCCTTCGGGCGGTTGCGCTTGCCCACGTCCGGCAGGCCCGCAGCCTTCTTCAGCAGGTAGGACGCCGGCGGCGTCTTGACTTCCAGCGTGAAGGATTTGTCCTGGTAATAGGTGATGATCACCGGGGTGGGCGTGCCCGGCGGGATTTCGGCGGTCTTCGCGTTGAATTCCTTCACGAAGGCCATGATGTTCAGGCCGCGCTGACCCATTGCCGGACCAACCGGGGGCGACGGGTTCGCCTGCTGCGCCTTCACTTGCAGCTTGAGGCTGCCGATGATTTTCTTGGCCATTTGGCCTCTCCTTTGTCACTCGTGCCGCCCCGGAGGGTGGCAGGTTTAGTGGTCCGGTCCGTCACCGGGCGGTCGCCCGGCGCTCGCCTCCCACGCGATGCACGTCAGGCCCCTTTCGAGACCTGCGTGAATTCCAGTTCCACGGGCGTCGGACGGCCGAAGATCGACACCGACACCTTCAGGCGGCTTGCGCCTTCGTCCACTTCCTCGACCATGCCGTCGAAGCCCTCGAAGGGTCCGTCCGTCACCTTCACCTTTTCGCCGATGTCGAAGCGGATCAGGTTGCGCGGCGCTGCCTCGCCCTCCTCGACACGGTTCAGGATCGCGTTCACCTCGGCGTCGCGCATCGGCATCGGCTTGCCCTGCGGGCCAAGGAACCCCGTCACGCGGTTGATCGACGAAATCAGGTGATAGCCGCGGTTCGTCATTTCCATGTTGACCAGCACATAGCCCGGCATGAAGCGGCGTTCGCTTGTCACCTTCTTGCCGCGGCGCACCTCGATCACCTCTTCGGTGGGCACCAGCACCTCGCCGATCTCATCCTCGAGGCCCGCATCCGCCACGGCCTGCTTGATCTGCTCGGCGACCCGCTTCTCGAAGTTCGAGAGAACGCTCACCGAATACCAACGCTTTGCCATGCTCGCCGCCATCCTGTTCTTCCACGGGCAAGCCCATGAAACCATTCGCATTATTGGCGGATTTTCCGCCATTTTCCGGAACAAAAAACAGCGCGCGACCGAATCGCCGCGCGCCATTTCTGCCGAAGTTGAGGGGCGGGATACCCCCCCGCACCCGAAAATTCAAGCCCAAACGGCGCCTTGTTCGGCCAATCAGCCGAAAGACGACAGCACCGCCGTCAACGCCGACCGGATTCCCAGATCGACCAGGCTGAAGAACGTGGCGGTCAGGGCCGCCATGAGGAAGACCATGATCGTGGTCAGCACGACCTCGCGCCGGGTCGGCCAGACGACCTTGCCAAGCTCTCCGCGGGCTTGCTGGATGAACTGAAGCGGGTTGGTCTTGGCCATCTCTGTCGTATCCTCTGTTCCGTGGCTGCGGACATACGCCCGAAGGCCGCACTTTTCAAGCGGCAAGCCGGGACGGCCCGATCCGGATGTCTGGAAGCGGCCTGGCAGGGGCAGCAGGGCTCGAACCCGCGACCTACGGTTTTGGAGACCGTCGCTCTACCAGCTGAGCTATACCCCTAGGCCTGCGGCGTGGGTTACGGCAGAGCCGCCGGGCCGTCAAGGGGCCTTGCGCGGGGCCTTGCGCGATTTCCCGCCCGCGCGGGGGCTGTCAGGCCAGAATGGCAGAGGCCGCCAGGGTTTCCATGTCGGTCACGCCGGCAAACAGCACGCTGATCCCCTGGCCCAGATCGATATGCACGCCCTCGGCGGTGACGGCCCCCTGCGCGACAAGCCAGGCCGCAAGATCGGCACGCGCCTCTGCCGGGACAAGGCGGGGGGCGATGGCAAAGGCATCCTGCAGGACGGAAAAATCCTCGACCCGGTCATGTCCGGGGGCGCGGAAGACAAACAGGTCCGCCCCGGCGCCGCCGGCCAGGACGTCATCGCCTGCCATCCCGTCGAGCGTATCCTTGCCGCCCCCGCCCGACAGCAGGTCACTTCCCTGGCCACCGCCCAGACGGTCGGCATGATCGCCGCCTGACAGGGTGTCGTTCCCGGTTCCGCCAGCCAGCAGGTCACCCCCGGCCCGGCCGGACAGACGGTCATCGCCGCCCTGCCCCAGGACGAGGTCCGCACCGGTTCCGCCATCGACAAGATCGCGCCCGCGACCGCCCCGAAGCGTGTCGTCGCCCCCGCCGCCAAGGATCGTGTCCTGACCGCGCAGCGAAAGGATGCCCGGAAAGGCGATGTTGACCGGTGCGATGAGGTCTGCCCCGGCACCCCCGGTGATCCTTGACTGACCGGGGTCGAGAGCGGCCCGCAGCGGGGCGTCATCGAAGCGCCAGTAGGTCGCGCCCGCAAGACCGCTGCCGACAAAGCCCAAAAGCCCGGACGGGTCCGCCGAAAAGCCGCGGATGACGAAATACGCGTCCCGCTCGATACCGCCGTTCGAAGCGGGCCGGACGCTTTCGATCCGCAGTTCGGTCCATGTGCCGGTGATCATGTCGTCGCCGCGGTAATCCAGCACGAGATCCGGCCCGCGAAACCCCACGCCGACGTAATCATAAGGGGGAACCTGAAGGCGCACTTCGTTGGCATCAGGGCCGCTGCGCAGGTTGCTCCCACTGCTGCCGGCCTCAAGGGCGCGGTAGACCGACCCGATCATTTCGGAAAGGCTGCCTTCGACAAGGACACTGAACATCTCTTGCACTCTCCATCATCACCGCCCCGGCAATCGGGCGATGTCACCGCTTGCTGCGCGATTATCGCGCGACAGTTGTAGGCACAAGCAAAACCCCTCAACTGCAAAAGAAAATCCCCGGCGCGCAGCACCGGGGCCGTCCTGTCTCAGCACGCCTCAAGCGCGGCGATGTCCTGTCCGCAAAGCGCGGGCAGGGCCGCCCTGATGCGCTCTGTCGGCCAGTCCCACCAGGCCAGCGCCAGCAGCCGTTCCACCACCTTGGGCGGGAACCGGCGGCGCAGCGGGCGCGCGGGGTTGCCGGCGACGATGGTGTAGGGCGGCACTTCGCCCGCCACCACGGCCCCGGCGCCCACGATCACGCCGGCACCCAGCCGGGCCCCCGGCAGGATCAGCGCGCCGTGGCCGATCCAGACGTCGGGGCCGATCACGGTGTCCGGCAGGCCGGTCAGCTGGTCCATGATCAGTGGAAGGGTGGCCGGATCGAAGATCGCGAAAGGATAGGTGGTGAAGCCCCCCATCGGATGGTTGGCCGAGGCCGTGACGAACCGCACGCCATGCGCGATCTGGCCAAAGGGGCCGATCACCAGTCGCTCGGGTGCACCGGGATAGGTGTAGGGCGCCAGACGCGCCGCCCAGTCGTCGGGCGGGTCGAAATCGTTGGCATAGGTGTGATGGCCGACCACGATATTCGGATGGTCGATCACGCGGGCAAGATGGGCGATGCAGGGATTGCGCCGACCATCGGCAAAGCGCATGGGATGGGCTTCGGATGCGTTGAGAAACGGCATGGACTGTCCTTCTGAACGGAATTTCGGGAATTCGGGTTCAGGCGGTCTTGTCCATCGTCTCCTCCATCGGTTGCAGGCGGTGTCTAGCACATGCGCGGAACGGCGTCACCCCGGCCCGGCCGAAATGCGAAAGGCCGCCCCGAAGGACGGCCTTTCCACGTTCCGGTCAGACCGGATTACGCGATGATTTTCGAGACGACGCCTGCGCCGACGGTGCGGCCGCCTTCGCGGATGGCGAAGCGCAGCTTCTCTTCCATCGCGATCGGGGCGATCAGCTCCACCTCGAACTTCAGGTTGTCGCCCGGCATCACCATCTCGGTGCCTTCCGGCAGCTTCACCGTGCCCGTCACGTCGGTCGTGCGGAAGTAGAACTGCGGACGGTAGTTCGCGAAGAACGGCGTGTGGCGGCCGCCTTCTTCCTTCGTCAGGATGTAGGCCTCGGCCTCGAACTTCGTGTGCGGCTTCACCGAACCCGGCTTGCACAGCACCTGGCCGCGCTCCACGCCGTCACGGTCAACGCCACGCAGCAGCGCGCCGATGTTGTCGCCCGCCTCGCCGCGATCCAGAAGCTTGCGGAACATCTCGACGCCCGTGCAGACCGACTTCTTCGTGTCGCGGATGCCCACGATCTCGACTTCGTCGCCCACGTTGATCACGCCACGCTCCACACGGCCCGTCACAACGGTGCCGCGGCCCGAGATCGAGAACACGTCCTCGATCGGCATCAGGAACGGCTGGTCGACAGCACGCGCCGGCGTCGGGATGTATTCGTCCACAGCCTTCATCAGCGCGCGGATCGAGTTCTCGCCGATCTCCGGGTCCTCGCCGATCATCGCCTTGTGCGCCGAACCCTTGATGATCGGGGTGTCGTCGCCGGGATATTCGTAGGACGACAGAAGCTCGCGCACTTCCATCTCCACCAGTTCCAGCAGTTCCTCGTCATCCACGAGGTCAACCTTGTTCATGTAGACCACGATGTAGGGAATGCCCACCTGACGGCCCAGCAGGATGTGCTCGCGCGTCTGCGGCATCGGGCCGTCCGAAGCGGCCACAACCAGGATCGCGCCGTCCATCTGCGCCGCACCCGTGATCATGTTCTTCACATAGTCCGCGTGGCCGGGGCAGTCGACGTGCGCGTAGTGACGCGCTTCCGTCTCGTATTCCACATGCGCCGTCGAGATCGTGATCCCCCGCGCACGCTCTTCCGGCGCGCCGTCAATCTGGTCGTAGGCACGGAATTCCCCGTAATACTTCGTGATCGCAGCCGTCAGCGTCGTCTTCCCGTGGTCAACGTGGCCAATCGTGCCAATGTTCACGTGCGGTTTATTCCGTTCAAACTTTGCCTTTGCCATGGTCGGGCGCCTCATCGTTGGGGGGCCCCCGGAAGAAGGCCCTGTTCAGCATCGCGCGCCACATATCCAGTGAAAGCGGGAAAATCAAGACCGTGTTGGCGGATCACAGGCTTTGCCGGCAGCGGGCGGCGGCCTATATCATGGCCAGCAACAGAAGGGATCGCAGCCGTGACCCACCATGCCCCGATCGCACCGCGCCCGCCACCACGCATGCCGGTGCGCGTGCCCCTTGCGACGGAACCTCTCGGCATATTCGGAACACTGCGCGCCGGGCGTCGCAACGTACTGGAACTGATCCCCGACATCGCCACGCGGATGCCGATGATCTCGGGTCGGACAGGCAAGCGCTGGCACATGGTGATGGAGCCGGGCGCGCTGAAGCGTATCCTGCGCGACCGGGTCGAGGACTATCCGAAATCGGTTGTCACCAAGCTGATCCTCGAACCCGCGATCGGCGACAGCCTGTTCGTCGCCGAGGGGGCCGAATGGCTGTGGCAAAGGCGGACCGCCGCCCCGGTCTTTTCGCATCGCAACGTGGCCGCGCTCGCCCCGGTAATGACCGCCGCGGCCGACCGTGCGTCGGAACGGATCGCGCGCGCCGCCGGGCGCGCCGCAGATGTCTTCGACGAGATGGTGACAGCCACCTTCGAGGTGATCTCGGACGTGACGTTGTCGGGGGGCGAGGGGTTCGACCGGGCCGCAGTGCACCGCGCGATCGAGGGCTACATCGCCCAGACCGCCAAGGTCTCGCTTCTGGACATCATCGGGGCGCCGGGTTGGGTGCCAAGGCCGGGGCGGGTGATGTCGGGCGCCACGCTCCGCCAGATGAAACAGGTCGCCGATCAGGCGATCGACCGCCGCCGGGCCGAGGACGCGCGCCCCCTGCCCGATCTGCTGGACCTGCTTCTGGAGGGCGAGGACCCGAAGACCGGTCGCCGGATGACGACGGCCGAACTGCGCGACAACCTGCTGACCTTCATCGTCGCAGGCCATGAAACCACCGCGCTGACGCTGGCCTGGTCGCTTTACCTTTGCGCCTTTTCCCCCGAGGTGCAGGAGGCCGCCCGTGCCGAGGCGCGGGCGGTTCTGGATGGCCGCGCGGCCACCGCCGCCGATGTGGCCCGCCTGCCCCTTACCCGGCAGATCGTGGACGAGGCGTTGCGGCTTTATCCCCCCGCCGCGTTCCTGTCGCGCACCGCACAGGCACGCGACGTGCTGTGCGGGCGGGACGTCCTGCCGGGGGATACCGTTATCCTGCCGATCTATGCGCTGCACCGCCATCACGCCCTGTGGGACCGGCCCGATGCGTTCGAGCCGGGGCGCTTCGCCGACCCGAAGGCGGTGGAACGGTTTGCCTACCTGCCCTTCGGCGATGGTCCGCGGATCTGCATCGGCGCGAATTTCGCACTGCAGGAGGCGGTCATCATCCTTTCGACCCTGCTGGCGCGGTTCCGATTTTCCGCCGTGCCGGGGCGCGACCCGCGCCCCGTGATGATCCTGACGCTGCGCCCCGAAGGTGGCGTCTGGCTGAAGGTCGACCCGGTCTGAAAGACTTGCCGGGCCACCCCCGGCCGGTCAGGCGAATATGAAATCGCCCGCGTCCCAGGCCACGTCCTGCCCGTCCATCACAAGGACGCGGGTGTTCCCGATCCGGACGATGACATTGTCAGACCCGGAATCCCTGATAATGATGTCACCGAAGTCAAGGCCCGGGGCAGACACGCGGATGCGGTCCTGTCCTTCGGTGAAATCCATGATCCGGTCGTTCAGCCCGTCACGGGTTCCGAAGACGAAGACATCGTTGCCCCCTCCGCCAAACAGGGCATCCGCGCCGCTTCCGCCGGTAAGCACGTCATTGCCAGCCCCGCCCCGGAGGGTATCGCCGCCGGCCCGGCCGAAAAGCTTATCTGCGCCACCCTGCCCCAGAAGCTGGTCGTTGCCGCCCTGACCGTCGATACGGTCATTGCCGATGCCGCCCTCGGCCCGGTCGGACCCGCCGCCCGCCGCGATCACGTCGCGCCCCGCCCCGGTGAAAAGAAAGTCTGCGGCGACCGTCCCGATCATCGTGTCATTGCCGCCGACCATCTGGTTCAGCACCGCGCGGAAGTTGCCCGCGTCCACGTTCTCGGCAAAACTGCGGATGTCGATGGCCCAGCCCGAAACCTCGACCAGCGTGCGGCTGCCTTCCTGCACACGCAGGCCTGTCAGCGTTCCGCCGATGGGGAAGGGTTCGCCATCGACCGTGATCGAGGTGATGTTCCGCCCGATGAAAGAGGCATAGCTCGACGAACTGTCGAACAGGCGGACCTCGGTCGAGGTGATGCGGATGTTTTCATAGTCGAACAGATTACTCACGGTCAGCGGATTGACCTCGACACCCTCGGTCGTGCTGTAGGAGCGAAATACAAAACGGGCCACGGCAGTCTCCTTCGATCAAATGCCGGGAAAGGTTAGGGAACGCGACAGGCGCGGTCAAACCTTATCGCCGCTCCGGTCAGCCTTCGCAGATCGATCTAAGCGCCATCCATTCCGCCCCGCTCAGAACCGGGCGGGTCACGCCCTGATCCGACGCCTCGCCACGCGCGGCATCGGCCCGGCCTGCGGTCTGCGGATGGGTCGCGATGTATTCCGGAAGGCCCGTACCGTCCCTGTCCAGACGGTCGAAGAAATCCGCAAGCCCGGCGATGTCCACCTGCGCGGTGCGCAGAAGATCGTGGGCGAAGCCGTCGGCGGCGGTTTCGGCCTCGCGACTGTAGGCGGCGTTCATCACATGTTCGCCCATCACCGCAATCAGCGCGGCCCCGGTGAAATCACCCAGCACGATCGACAGAAGCCCCGCCGTGCCGGCCGACCGCATCGCCGCGCGAAGCGGATCGCGTGCCGCAACATGGCCCAGTTCATGCGCAAGCACACCCGCCACTTCCTCGGGCGTCTCTGCCTCGTCCAGAAGGCCACGCAGGATCACCACATGCCCGCCCGGCGCGGCAAAGGCGTTGACCATCGCGTGATCGAAGACCACCAGATCGACGGGATAGGGCAGATCCAGCCCGATCGTCAGCCGGTCGCGCATGATGGCAAGCGCCTCGGCCCCTTCGGCACCGGTGCAGGTCAGCGCGCGCTGTTCTCCGTCCACTGTCAGCAGCCATTCGATCTGCTGCTTGACGGACTGGCCCAGTACCACCTCGGTTTCGGGCGGGATGCGATCGGCCAGGAACAGCGCAAGCCGGGGCAGCAGCACGAAGAACAGGACGCAGAAGGCCGCCGCCGCAGCGGCAAGGCGCGTGACCACCCGGCGCGCCGTGCCCCGGCGCAGGTCGCGCCGGTCTAGCGCGGGCGCATACGCCAGAACCCAGGCGATCATTTGCGCGTCACCCAGCACAAGACGCGCCGGATCGCGGGGCGTTTCATCGCCGGTATCGTGGTGCAACGTCAGTGTGAGCATCCCGCGATCCGCCTCGCCCGGCAGGCGCCGGACATGGGAAAGCGGCCAGACGACCTCGGCCTCGGCCCCTTCGGCCAGAAGGGCAAGGCCCGCGCCGTCGTCGGTCGGGCGGACGCGCAGCATGTGGCGCCGTGCGCTGTGCCCGTCGAAGAAGACCGCCTCGACTGGGGCGGGGGCGGACATCAGATCGCCCCGCCGATATCCAGCGCGTCGGCGAACCCGTCAGCATCAGCGCCCTTGTCGAAGGCGCGCTGACGCACCCGCGACAGGGCCTCGGCATTGGCCACCGACGAGGTCGCGACGATATGGGCGATGACGGGATGGGTGATCAGGGCCAGCGCCCCGGCAGAAAGCGCCGCCAGAAGCAGCAGGTAAAGCCCCGCGATGATCACCAGGCGCACGATGCCGATGTCCTCGGCACCCTCGCCCAGGCTGGCAAACAGCCCCGCAACGATCAGGCCGTAGCCCAGCAGGACCACCGCCGCCGCGATGACCAGAAGGATGGTGCCGACGATCACCTTTGTCAGGATCGTCTTCAATGACGGGTTGGAAGCAAACAGCACCTCGCCTTCGAGGGTCGTGTTCGACATCAGGTAGGCAAAGCTCTGCACGCGGTAATAGACAAACCCGATCAGCAGCCAGACATAGCCGAAGACCACCGGCAGGATCGCCCAGGGTGTCATCCCCGCCGGGTCCGACGGGTTCATCCCGGCCATGACAAAGGTCATGACGATCGCCGCGATCACGATGACTGCCCCGATGAAGACATGCTTCATCGCGCCATAAAGGGCGGTCCAGCGCCCCGACTGGACGAAGCGCGCGTCGCCGTAATAGCTGCGGTCGGTCATGTATTTCGCCAGCCCGAAGGTCTGGCGCGGCAGCAAAAGCCCAAGCGTGACGGTTGTAAGCAGCGTATGTCCCAATGCCCTCAGCACATAGCCAAGGGCCTGCGATTCCATCCCGAAGCGGATCCCCCGGAACCGTGTCCGCGCCAACTTGTAGCGGCGCGACCGGTATTCGGCGAAGAACATCCAAGGCAGAAGCGCCAGGAACGAGACGAAGATGACCGTGCTCTGCATGGTGAGTTCGGCCTCGGTCGTCGGTTCCAGCACGAAGCGGATTCCGGCGAAGAACAGCAAGAGGTTCACGATGCCCAGATAGACGGCCAGAAAGACCATCGCGACCAGGAATCCCAGGAATTTCTCAAGCCCGGTGCCAGTGTATTCGAAGGCATCGCCCTGAAAACGGGTCGCCGACCAGATGAACCGGCGGATGCGCGTCTTGCCCCAGAACCGGTAGATCCCGAGCGTCAGCACGGTCAGCAGGTTGGTGGCAAGCGCAAGCCGGAACAGGGGCCCGCCCTTGCCCGCGTAGGTCGCCTTCTCGAATGAACCCGTTTCAATCATTACTCGAAATCTCCGCCCGTTTCGATCAGGTGAATCTGTTGTCCCGTGGGAACCCCCTTGGCGCCATCCGGCCCGCGCTGGCACGCGCGGCCTGCCATTCGGACAGGTCGGGTTCCAGCCGCGTGCGTCCGGCCGGATCCTTCCAGGCCAGCCCCTCGGCCAGAACGAAGGTCGTGGCGTCCGACAGGCCGCCGTCCTTGTACTTCTGGAGCCGGACGCCCTTGCCCTTGGCCATTTCGGGCAGTTCCGACAGGGGGAAGACCAGAAGCTTGCGGTTGTCGCCGACGACGGCAACGGTATCGCCCTTGACCGGCCGGACCAGCGCGGCCCTGACGCCATCCTTGACGGTCAGCACCTGCTTGCCCGCGCGGGTCTGGGCAACAACCTCGTCCGACGGCACGACAAAGCCGTCCCCGGCGGTCGAGGCGATCAGAAGCCGGTCGCCGGGGCGGTGGATCATCAGTTCGACGATCTCGCTGTCGTTCGGCAGATCGACCATCAGGCGGACGGGTTCGCCCATGCCGCGCCCACCCGGCAGGTTGGCGCCCAGAAGCGTGTAGAACCGCCCGTTCGCCCCCAGCAGAAGGATGCGGTCGGTGGTTTCGGCATGGAAGATGAACCGCCCCTCGTCGCCGTCCTTGAACTTGACCTCGGAGTCGAGCGGCACGTGCCCCTTCATCGCGCGGATCCAGCCCATCCTGGAACAGATAACGGTGATCGGCTCGCGTTCGATCATCGCCTCGAACGGCACTTCCTCGACCTCGCCCGCGTCGGCAAAGGTCGTGCGGCGGGCGCCCGTGGGCGTGGATTTGCCGAACTGCTTCTGGATCTCGGCCAGATCCTTGCCGATGCGCTTCCATTGCAGGCGCGGGTCGGCCAGAAGATCGTCCAGCTCGGCGCGTTCGGCCATTAGCGCGTCGCGCTCGCGGATCAGTTCCATTTCCTCAAGCTTGCGCAGCGACCGCAGCCGCATATTGAGGATCGCTTCGGCCTGCACCTCGGTCAGTTCGCCTTCGCCATCCATCGGCGGCGGGACGTAATCCTTCTCTGACGCCGCCCGGAGATGCGGCTTGCCCCAGTCCTCGGCCATGAGCGCCCGCTTGGGATCGTCGTCATAACGGATGATGTCGATCACCCGGTCGAGGTTGAGGAAGGTGATGATGAACCCTTCCAGGATCTCCAGCCGGTTGTCGATCTTCTCGATCCGGTGCCCGGTGCGGCGCAAAAGCACGTCGCGGCGATGGTCGAGGAAGGCGCGCAGCACCTCTTTAAGGCTGCACACCTTGGGCACGCGTCCGTCGATCAGCACGTTCATGTTCAGGCTGAACCGAGTTTCCAGATCGGAATTGCGGAACAGCGCCCCCATCAGGACGTCGGGTTCAACCGTGCGCGCGCGGGGTTCCAGAACGATGCGCACATCCTCGGCGCTTTCGTCGCGCACATCGGCCAAGAGCGGGACCTTCTTCAACTGGATCAGTTCGGCCAGCCGTTCGATCAGCTTGGATTTCTGCACCTGATAGGGGATCTCGGTCACGACGATCTGCCACTGGCCGCGACCAAGATCCTCGACCGCCCATTTCGCGCGTATGCGGAAGGCGCCGCGGCCTGTCCGATAGGCGTCGCGGATGCTGTCCTTCGGTTCGACGATCACGCCGCCGGTCGGGAAATCCGGGCCGGGGATGATATCCACCAGCGCATCATCGGGCGTGTCGGGCGCCTTCAGCAGCACCTGACAGGCGTCGATCAGTTCGTGCAGGTTGTGCGGCGGGATGTTGGTGGCCATCCCCACCGCGATCCCCGACGACCCGTTCGCCAGAAGGTTCGGGAAGGCCGCCGGCATGACCACGGGTTCTTCCAGCGTGCCATCATAGTTCGGCCGGAAGTCCACCGCGTTTTCCGCCAGCCCCTCCATCAGGGTTTCGGCGATGGCGGTCAGGCGGGCCTCGGTGTAGCGGCTGGCGGCGGGATTGTCGCCGTCGATATTGCCGAAGTTGCCCTGCCCGTCGACCAGCGGGTAGCGCACGTTGAAATCCTGCGCCAGACGCGCCATCGCGTCATAGATCGCGGCATCGCCATGCGGGTGATAGTTGCCCATCACATCGCCCGAGATCTTGGCCGATTTCCTGAAACCCCCGGTCGAGGACAGCCGAAGCTCGCGCATGGCATAGAGGATTCGCCGGTGAACCGGCTTCAGACCGTCGCGCGCATCGGGCAGCGCGCGGTGCATGATCGTGGACAGCGCATAGGTCAGATAGCGCTCTCCGATGGCACGGCTCAGCGGTTCGGCGCTTGTGGCTTGCTCGATCTTGGGGTCGTCAGGCTCTGTCGTCATGGATGTTGTGTAGTTTGACCGAAGGCATCGGTCCAGCCGGAATTGCAGGCACGCGGGCAAAGGGGGAAATTTCGAGGGCTTTTTCCTCTGTGACCCTGACCGGGTTGTGGTAAACACGTTCACGTTGTGGTGATTCAGGTGGTGTGATGATTAGGCTTACGGTCCTGCTTTGCGCGGCAATGTTCGTGACGCTTTTGATCGGCGGTCGCGACTACGGCCAGATGCGGCCCGGCCTGATGGCCGCCAGCTCGCCGACTCTGCCTGCCCCCGCACCGGACGCTGCCGCCGGATCCGTGGCCCTGGCTCTTGCCGACGCACCCGATACCGCCGTTCCCGATACCGCTGCGCAGGACACGGGACTTGACCCGACGGCCATCGCCTACACGCCCCCCGAACCCGTCCAGACCTCGCCCCGTGTCGTCCAGCTCAGGGCGCCCGATCCGTCCTTTACTGTCATCGCGGAACCGGTTACCGCGGACCCCGTCGGCGATGCAGATGGCGCCAGAATCTTCACCGTGAACGCCCGCGCCGTGAACGTGCGCGAAGGGCCGTCGACCGAATACAGCGTCGTGGGCAAGCTTGTGCGCGGCGATACCGCGCTGGTCGTCTGGGAAGAGGCCAACGGCTGGGCGCGCATCCTGGTCGAGGGTGACGGGATCGAGGGCTATGTCTCGATGAGCTTCCTCACCCCCGAACCGGCCACGAACTGACGCGATCTTCGGTTGCCGTCCTGCCGCAAGCTCCGTAAGCCCATATGCAAGACGGAAAACCGCAGCAGGCAGGCATGACACGGCAGAAAAGCATCCTCATCACCGGGTGTTCCTCGGGCATCGGCCTTGACGCCGCGCATGGATTGAAGGCACGCGGCTGGCGGGTCTTTGCCACTTGCCGGCAGGAAGCGGATTGCGCGCGCCTTGAAGGCGAGGGGCTGGAAAGTTTCGTGCTGGATTATGCCGACGAAGCCAGTATCTCCGCCGCAGTCGACGAAGCCCTGTCACGCACCGGCGGAACCCTGGACGCACTGTTCAACAACGGCGCCTTCGCCTGCCCCGGCGCGGTCGAGGACCTGCCGCGCGGCGCCCTTCGCGAGATCTTCGAGGTCAACCTGTTCGGCTATCACGACCTGACGCGCCGGGTGATCCCCACGATGCGCAGCCAGGGGCATGGCCGCATCGTCAACTGTTCCTCGGTCCTCGGGCTTGTCGCCCTGCAATGGCGCGGCGCCTATGTCTCGACCAAATTCGCGATGGAGGGGCTGACGGACGTCCTGCGGATCGAGATGCGGGGCACCGGCATCGACGTGATCCTGATCGAACCCGGCCCGATCACCAGCCGGATCCGCGAAAACGCCATCCCGCATTTCGAGAAATGGATCGACTGGGAAAACTCTGCCCGCGCCGATGAATATCGCGGCCTGCTGGACCGTCTTTACAAAAGCCGCGGGCCGGACCGGTTCGAACTTCCGGCCTCGGCGGTGACGGCCAGGCTGATCCATGCGCTGGAAAGCCCGCGCCCAGCGGCGCGCTATTTCGTGACCACGCCGACGCATCTGATGAACCTCGCGCGCCGCGTGCTGCCGACCCGCGCGCTGGACTGGCTGATCGCGAAAGGCTGACAGCACGGCGCGCAGAAGACCATTCGCTTTTTCCGTCAGGCCCGCTAGATGAAGGGCAGACACGAAAGGAGCTCCCGATGCTGCTAGACGATCCGCTGTTCCTGATGGGCGCCTTCGGGGCCTTCGTCGTTCTGGCCATCCTGATGGTCGGCATCGGCGGTTTCGCCAAAGGGGGTGACTTCAACCGCAAGCACGCCAACCGGATCATGCGCTATCGCATCATCGCGCAGGCGGTCGTGGTGATCATCATCGTGGCCTTCGCCTGGCTGCGGTCCAAGGGGTAAGACATGGTCGTTCTGTCGAAGATCTACACCAAGACCGGCGACGCCGGCGAAACCGCCCTGGGCAACGGGGCAAGGGTAGCCAAGCATTCCAACAGGGTGGCCGCCTATGGCACGGTCGATGAGACCAACGCCACCGTCGGCCTTGCGCGCCTGCATGCAACCGGGGATTTCGATGCCGCGCTCGCCCGGATCTCGAACGACCTGTTCGATCTGGGAGCGGACCTGTGCAATCCGGACCTGCACAAGGATGCCACCGCGGAATACCCGCCGCTGCGCGTGATCGCAGGCCAGGTGGCGCGACTCGAATCGGAAATCGACGCGATGAACGCGCGCCTGACACCACTGCGCAGTTTCATCCTGCCGGGCGGATCGGCACTGGCCGCGCATCTGCACCTCTGCCGCACCGTCAGCCGCCGCGCCGAACGCTGCGTGGTCGAACTTGCCACCATGGAAGAGGTCAATCCCGAGGCGGTGAAATACCTCAACCGGCTGTCCGACTGGTTCTTCGTCGCGGGCCGTATCGCCAATGACGAGGGCAGCGCCGATGTTCTGTGGGTGCCCGGCCTGACACGCTAAGGTGCCGGCGATTCGCGGCTCTGCGCCCCGACAGATGACGCAACGTCCGCTGCATTGCGGCGCATGGGCGGTCACTGACGGAAAACGTGGCGTCCGAACGACACGGCGCGTCGATTTTTCACTGTTGCCGACGTGCCGGACGGGCTAACAACGCGGCGGAGAGCTTGGGATGGGCCCCGCACGCGGGGCCGGATGTAAGGAGATTTGCGGATGAAGGTCCTCGTGCCTGTCAAACGTGTGATCGACTACAACGTGAAGGTCCGTGTTAAGGCGGACGGATCGGGTGTCGATCTGGCGAATGTGAAGATGTCGATGAACCCGTTCGACGAGATTGCCGTGGAAGAGGCGATCCGTCTGAAGGAGAAGGGCGTCGCGACCGAGGTTGTCGTGGTTTCCATCGGCGTGAAGCAATCGCAGGAAACGCTGCGCACGGCGCTGGCGATGGGCGCGGACCGCGCGATCCTGATCGAAGCCGCGGCGGATGTGCACACCGACATCGAGCCCCTGGCCGTGGCCAAGCTTCTGGCCGGCGTGGTGAAGGAAGAGGCCCCCGGCATCGTCCTCGCGGGCAAGCAGGCGATCGACAACGACATGAACGCCACCGGCCAGATGCTGGCCGCGCTTCTGGGCTGGTCGCAGGCGACCTTCGCCAGCGAGCTGGCGGTCGAGGGCGACAAGGCCACCGTCACGCGCGAGGTGGACGGCGGGTTGCAGACGATCAGCGTGGCGCTGCCCGCGGTCGTGACCGTGGACCTGCGCCTGAACGAGCCGCGCTATGCGTCGCTGCCGAACATCATGAAGGCCAAGTCTAAGCCGCTGGCCACCAAGACGCCCGCCGATTACGGCGTGGACGTCAGCCCCCGGCTGACGGTGGTCAAGACCACCGAACCCGCCGGTCGCAAGGCGGGCGTGAAGGTCGGCTCGGTCGACGAACTGATCGCGAAACTGAAAGACGAAGCGGGGGTGATCTGAGATGGCCGTTCTTCTTCTTGCCGATGTGAACAACGGGCAACTGGCGACCGATGCGCTGGCCAAGACGCTGGACGCGGTGAAATCGCTGGGTGACGTGCATGTGCTGGTCGCAGGCCAGGGCGGCGATGCGGCGGCAGCCGAGGCGGCGACGCTTGCGGGCGTGTCGAAGGTGCTGTTCGCCGAAGGGCACGACTATTGCCACGGCATGGCCGAGGCGACGGCGGCGCTGGTCGCGGGCCTGGCGGGGGGCTACAGCCATATCGCGGCCCCGGCGACGGCGGCGGCCAAGAACGTGCTGCCGCGCGTGGCGGCCCTTCTGGACGTCATGGTCCTGACCGATGTGACGGCGGTGATCGATGCCGAAACCTTTGAACGCCCGATCTATGCCGGCAACGCGATCCAGACCGTCAAGTCGGGTGACAAGGTGAAGGTCTTCACCGTGCGGACGGCGAATTTCGCCGCCGTGGGCGCAGGCGGATCGGCCGCGGTCGAAAAGATCTCGGGCGAGACCGCGCAGGGCCTGTCCTCCTGGGTCGAGGACAAGGTGGCGGCCTCGGACCGGCCGGAACTGACCAGCGCCGGGATCGTCGTGTCCGGCGGGCGCGGCGTGGGTTCGGAAGCCGACTTCGCGCTGATCGAGAAACTGGCCGACAAGCTGAACGCGGCCGTCGGCGCCTCGCGCGCGGCGGTCGATTCGGGCTATGCCCCGAACGACTGGCAGGTTGGCCAGACCGGCAAGGTCGTGGCACCGAACCTCTATGTCGCGGTCGGCATCTCGGGCGCGATCCAGCACCTCGCGGGGATGAAGGATTCGAAGGTCATCGTCGCCATCAACAAGGACGAAGAGGCCCCGATCTTCCAGGTCGCCGACTATGGCCTGGTCGCAGACCTCTTCACCGCCGTCCCGGAACTCATCGAAAAGCTGTAAGGCCGGTGACGCAAGGCGTTGAAAGGGGCACCCTTCGGGGTGCCCCTTTTTCATTCGGCCTCGTAAATCCGTTCCAACACCGGGCCAAGCGCGGCGGCCAGTTCCTCATGCACCGCCGGACCGGGCAATCCCCGCACGGGCAGGCTGTCGAAAGGCCCCGGCACCATCTCGGGCGGGCTGTCGCGCAGCGCCGCGCTGCTGGGGATCACCTCGACATAGGCCGTGGCCTTTGCGCGCAGGGCCGTCAGCATGGACCGGTCGATCAGCAGGGGGTCACGGGAAAGGTCGGCCGGTCCGGGCGCGGGGGGCGGATCATCGGCCAGCCAGACCAGCACCGTTTTCCCACCCGCCTGGTCAAGAAGCGCGGTCATCCGTGCAACCCAGGCCCAACGCAATTCATCCGCCATCACCGCGAATTTCGCGGGCGATACCGCCTGCAGGGTCTGCAGCATGTGGCGAGTGAAGTGGAATTCGGTGAAGTCCACTTCGCGATAGATCGTCTGAAGCAGGGATGACGCCTTCAGGAACCGGTCGTTCCGGCGCGGATGGACGGAATAGAACCGGTTCGACAGGTTCTGCGCCCCCATGATCATCACGACTGTCACCCGGGCTGCGGCCAGGATCCGGGCCACCTCGGGTTCGCCCAGATAAAGGTCGATCCCCGCGTTTGGATAGCCGAGGTTGACCATCCTGAGCCCGGTCCGTTCCTCGATCAGCGCCGGATAGGGCATGGAAATGTGCTTTCCATAGGTTTCCGTTCCGCCAAGAACGGCAATGAAAGGAAAGGAAAGATCCCGCCGCGGCCCGCGGAACAGGATCTTCGACCTGCCATAGCGGCAGGGATAGTAATCAAGGGCATAGTCGCCCTGAACTGCATAGGCCATCGCACCCACCCTGAATTCTCACCCGGAACGGATCGTGACGGCAAAGGCTTTCCAAACCGCTAAACCTTGGGTTCTCGGAAAATTTTCACCACAGCAGGAAGGCGCGCCAGCCTTGCACATCGCCCCTGCCGGGGCATATGGTCAGCGCGGACAAGGAAGGTGGCGAGAATGGCTATTCAGACGGTTGGGATTGTGGGCGCAGGTCAGATGGGCAACGGCATCGCCCATGTCTTCGCGCTTGCGGGCTATGACGTGCTGCTGAACGACATCAGCCAGGACAGCCTCGACAAGGCGGTGGCCCTGATCGACCGCAACATCGAACGGCAGGTGTCCCGCGGAAAGGTCAGCGCCGAGGACAAGGCCGCCGCGATGGCGCGCATCCGCACCACGCTGAGACTGGCCGATCTGGGGCCGACCGATCTGGTCATCGAGGCCGCGACCGAACGCGAAACGGTGAAGCAGGCGATCTTCGAAGACCTGCTGCCGCATCTGAAACCTTCGACGATCCTGACCTCGAACACCTCGTCGATCTCGATCACGCGGCTGGCCAGCCGCACGGACCGGCCGGAAAAGTTCATGGGATTCCATTTCATGAACCCGGTGCCGGTGATGCAACTGGTCGAACTGATCCGGGGCATCGCCACGGACGAGGAAACCTACAAGACCCTGCTGGGCGTGGTGGAAAAGCTGGGCAAGACGGCCGCCAGCGCCGAGGACTTCCCCGCCTTCATCGTGAACCGCATCCTGATGCCGATGATCAACGAGGCGGTCTATACGCTTTACGAAGGCGTGGGCTCGGTCAAGTCGATCGACGAATCGCTGAAACTGGGGGCGAACCATCCGATGGGGCCGCTGGAGCTGGCTGATTTCATCGGGCTGGACACCTGCCTTGCGATCATGAACGTGCTGCATGACGGCCTGGCGGATACGAAATATCGCCCCTGCCCGCTTCTGACGAAATATGTGGAGGCCGGTTGGCTGGGGCGGAAAACCCAGCGAGGCTTCTACGATTATCGCGGGGAAACCCCGGTGCCGACGCGCTGATCAGCGGTCAGTCGGCGCGCAGGGACAAGGTCTGTTCGCGCAGCCATTCCATGAACCCGCGCGGGTCGGTCGCCCAGTCCGCGATCACCTCGGGCGCAAGCGGCGCGCCCACGACCGGGGCCTGGGGCCGGTTCAGCGCATGCACCACCTCGTGCAGCAAAAGCCCCTGCCGCAGGGTCGGCGAAATCTGTGCCGCGATCTGGTAGGCACGGCTGTTCTGGCCGGGGAAATAGACCGGCACCACCGCCGCGCCCGATTTCAGGATCATCTTGGCGGTGAACGGGTGCCATTCCTTTTCGATGGCCGGGCCGAACCAGGTTTCGGCATTGGCCACCGCGCCCGAGGGAAACAGCACCACCACCCCGCCGGCGGCCAGATGATCCATCGCCTGCTTGCGCATCTCGAGGCTTTGCTGAAGCGCGTTTTCCTCGTGCTGGAACGGCACGGGGATCATGAACTCGGCAATCTCCTCGATGCCGGTCAGAAGGGACCGCGTCAGGATCTTGTAATCCGTCCTGACACGGCCGATCAGATCGGCCAGGATCATCCCATCGACCAGGCCATGCGGATGGTTGGCCACCACGATCACCGGGCCGGTGGCGGGGATGTTGGCGATCTGGCTTTCCGGCGTGTTCAGCCCGATGCCCATCGTCGCCAGCGCCTTGGTGAAGAAGGCCTGCCCCGTCACCTTCTCGCTGGCTTCGAACTTGCGGATCAGGCGCAGGAGCGTGACCTTGCCAGTCAGCCATTCCATCACCCGGATCGTGTTCGACTTCCACGGACTGGTGAAGGTGTTGGCATAGGACAGGCGGCGCTTGTCATAGGGACGGAACCCCGGCGCGTCCGAGAAACGCTCGATCTGGGGGTTTTCCATCACGTCGCGGAACGGTCCTTTCGGGCCCAGGCTGGTTCAGTAGTCCTCGCCAAAGCGGTTGGCGATCAGCGCGCCCAGGGCTTCTGCCAGCTTTTCGGCCTCGGCCCCGGTCGTCCGCACATCTATAGAGGTCCCGCGCGAGGCCGCCAACATCAAAAGCCCCATGATCGAGTCGCCCGAAACGGTCATGCCGTCCTTGGAAACCTCGGCGCTGGCGTCATGCGCCTCGACGCATTCCACGAACTTTGCCGAGGCGCGGGCGTGCAGGCCCTTTTCGTTCACGATGCTGAAGCTGCGTTCAATCACTTCATTCCCCCGCCAAGGTCCAGCGAGTTGATGTATTTGCGCCCGGCGTCCAGCGCCAGCGCCACCGCATCGGGCACCGCCATGTCGCGCGACTTGGCCAGCTTGATCAGCATCGGCAGGTTCGCGCCGTAAAGGATACGCCGGTTCTTCGCGGCACAGGCCGGCAGCGACAGGTTCGAGGGCGATCCACCGAACATGTCGGTGACAACCACAACCCCCCCGCCCTGATCGACGGAGTCGGCGGCGGCGGTGATCTCGGCCTGTTTCAGGGCGCGGTCATGGTCGTCTTCGATCGAGATGGCGACAATGGCCTGCTGCTTGCCGACCACATGTTCGACAGCCGACAGATACTCGCGGGCAAGGCCGCCATGTGCGACGATCACGATCCCGATCACGCCCCGATCTACCCCGCTTTCGTAGGCGGCGCGGCGGCCGTCCTGCGTTCCAGTTCCCTGTGCCTTTTTGACACCGTCCAACCGTTTTCTGCAAGCGCATTGCCCACGATTTCCGTTACGGCAACCGATCTGTGTTGCCCGCCGGTACACCCGAAGGCGATGGCCACATGGGCCTTGCCTTCGTCCAGCTGCGCGGGCAGCAGGAACAGCAGAAGGTCGGTCACCTTCTGGACGAAGGGCGCGAAATGCGGGTCGGCGGCGATATGCTCCAGCACGCCGGGATCGCGGCCATCCTTGTCACGCAGACCGGCCACCCAATGCGGATTTGCAAGGAACCGGCAGTCGAAGACCAGATCGACGCCGCGCGGCAGGCCCCGCTTGTAGGAAAAGGACTGGACCGACACCGCCATGCGATCAGATCCATCGCGGTGGAACCAGCGGGCGATCTCGGCCTTCAGGTCATGGGGCGACATTTCTGTCGTGTCGATCAGGTGGTCGGCACGGGCCCGCACCGGGGCAAGGATGTCGATCTCGCGCTCGATCCCCTCGGCTGGCGTCTCGCCGGGCGCCATCGGATGGCGACGCCGCGTCTGGGCATAGCGCCGGATCAGCTCCGTCGGGCTGCAATCGAGGTAGAGAACTTCCAGCATCACCGCGGGATCGCGCGTGAGCCGGTCGATCAGTTCGATGACGGCGGTTGCATTGAAATCGCGGTTGCGCACGTCAAGGCCCAGGGCGACCGGACGCCCCAGGGGCTGTGGCCCTTCCACCAGACGCGGAACCAGGCTGATCGGCAGATTGTCGATCACCTCGTAACCGAAGTCTTCCAGCGCGTGGATCGTGGTCGACCGCCCGGCCCCGGATGGCCCTGTCACCAGCACGATGTTCTGCATGCCCTGCGCTTGCGTGCCCTGCCTCGGGCTGCCCGGCATCCTTGCCTTGTCTGGTTGGTCGCTCAAGGGCACCTACTCCGCCGAACCGCCGATTCCATCTGCCCGCCCGTGCCGCAGCAGATGATACAACGCATGGGGAAAATGGCGCGTCTGCTGCCCCAGGACAAGGTCGAGGGCGACGCCCAGAAAGGAAATCCGACGCGGCGGCGGCATTCTTTCGGTCTCGCTGCGGTCCAGATCGACCGCATGGGCAAGGATGGCAGGCCCGGCGCCCGGCGCACGCAAGAGGCCGATGCCGCGCGCCTCGATCAGGCCGATCAGCGCAGGCGGGCAGGCGCCGACCAGCGCGCCGCCCTGCCGCGCGACGATGGTGCGGTCATCGGCCACCAGATCGGCGCCAAGCGCCATCATCTGCAGCGCAAGGGATGACTTGCCCGAACCGGATGACCCCATAAGGATCATCCCGCGCCCCTCGACGGCAACGGTGGTTGCATGCAGGATCAGCGTGTCTTCGGCGGTCGCCGGGCCGGTCACACCGGCAGGCCCACAACGAACCGCGCGCCCAGCGGTTCGGAGGTGATGTCGGCATGCGTCGGGCGGATGTTTTCGGCCCAGATCACGCCGCCATGCGCTTCGATGATCTGTTTCGAGATGGCAAGCCCAAGGCCCGAGTGGTTTCCGAAGTCGCCCTGCGGCCGTTCCGAATAGAATCGCTTGAACACCTTGCTCAGCGCCTGTTCGGGGATGCCCGGACCGGTATCCTCGACCACAACCAGCACGCGGTTTTCGCGCTTGCGGACCCAGACGCGAACGGCATCGCCTTCCTCGCAGAAGGAAATCGCGTTGGTGATCAGGTTGACGAAGACCTGCGCCAGCCGCGCTTCCAGCCCGCGGATCAGGATCGGTTCGCGCGGCAGGTCGGTGATGAACTCCACGCCCTTTTCGGATGCCTGCTGGCCCAGGTATTCACCCAGGTTCGAGATCGTCTTCAGCAGGTTGAATTCCTCTTCCTCTTCCTTGACCAGCTCGCTGTCGAGCCGGGAGGCGTTGGAAATGTCGCTGACCAGTCGATCAAGGCGGCGCACATCGTGTTCGATCACGTCCAGCAGCTTTTCGCGCTGTTCTTCCTTCTTGACGAAACGCAGCGACCCCACCGCAGACCGCAGGCTGGCCAGCGGGTTCTTGATCTCGTGCGAGACGTCGGCGGCGAATTGTTCGTTTGCGTCGATCCTGTCGTAAAGCGCCGCGACCATGCCCCGCATCGCAACCGAAAGTCGGCCGATCTCGTCCGGGCGGGCGGTCAGGTCGGGAATCCGCACGCGCCCCGGCGCCATCTTGCGCGCATCGCGGTCGCGGCCAAGTTCGGCGGCGGCGGCAAGGTCGGACAGCGGGTTGGCGATGGTGGAGGCCAGCACGAGGCTCAGCCCGATCGACACCAGAAGCGCGATGACGAACATCTGAAGGATCTGTTCGCGTTCCTCGCTGACCAGCCGGTCGATGTCGCCCTGCGCCGAAGCCAGGGCCACCACGCCCAGGACATCGGCGCCCCGGCGGATCGGCGTGGCCACGGCAAAGACCGAACCGCCCTCGGCCTCGCTGACCAGCCGCGACGCGGTTTCACCGGCCATAGCCCGCGCATAAAGGTCACGGACGATCGATTCGTCATCGACGGGCGCGGCCTTCTGCTGCCCGGTCGTCAACACCCCGGCGACGGCGTTCCAGATCAGGTTCAGGAAATCGGAAATGACGGTGTCGCTGTCCTCGGCCGAGGCCGATGCAGGCACCGCGCCCGCAACCTCGGCCAGCGTGGCCCCGTTGGCATCGAAGACGAACACACGCACGCCCGGCCCGACATCAAGCGCGCCGAGCGTCTGTTCAAGCCCCGTCGCACCGCCCCTCGTGCTGCCCGTCGCAGCGTCGGCGGCCAGCGCGCCACCGGCTGCGGGCATCTGCGCCTGAAGCACCTGCGCAATCAGGCGGCTTTCGGTTTCCAGCGCCTTTTCACGCAGCGATACTAGGCTGTCGCGGAAGGGATTGAGAAACAGCACCCCCGCCACGAGGATGACAAGCGCCATCATGTTGAAGATGACGATCTTGCGCGCCAGCGGTGACCGGTTCAGCCCGACCAGGGGCCGTGCCTTGCGTGCCCTCAGCTCGTGATCGGCGATGGCGTCGGGCGAAACCCAGTCTTCGCCCAGAAGCACGTCGCTCTTGCGGGGCGTGTCAGGACCTTCCATGTGCAGATGCGTCGCCACCGTCATTCGCGGGCGTCATTCTTCGTTGTAGCGGTAACCGATACCATAGAGCGTCTCGATCGCCGAGAACTCTTCATCAACCGAACGCATCTTCTTGCGCAGGCGCTTGATGTGGCTGTCGATCGTGCGGTCGTCGACATAGACCTGATCGTCATAGGCCACATCCATGAGCTGGTCGCGGCTTTTCACAAAGCCGGGACGCTGTGCAAGCGCCTGAAGCAGCAGGAATTCCGTCACCGTCAGGGCCACGTCCTGGCCCTTCCATGTCACCGCATGGCGCAGCGGGTCCATTCGCAGGTGGCCGCGCTCCATGATCTTGTTCTCTTCGGTGGTGCCGACCTCGCCGGTGGTGATCGCCTCCTGGCGGCGCAGCAGCGCGCGGATGCGTTCCACCAGAAGCCGCTGGCTGAAGGGCTTCTTGACATAGTCGTCGGCCCCCATGCGCAGGCCCAGTACCTCGTCGATCTCGTCATCCTTGGAGGTCAGGAAGATGATCGGCATGGTGGTCCGCTGGCGCAGGCGCTGCAGCAGATCCATCCCGTCCATGCGGGGCATCTTGATATCCAGAACGGCCATATCCGGAAGGCGCCTGTTGAAAGCATCCAGTGCGGACTGGCCATCATTATAAGTCTCGACCTCAAAGCCTTCGGCCTCAAGCGTCATGGAGACCGACGTCAGGATGTTCCTGTCGTCGTCCACTAGGGCGATCCTAGACATCTGCGGTTTTCCTGTACTGCTCTGCATTCTTATTGTTTCCCATATGAACACTTTTCCAACATCCGGAATCAACAGTTAAGTGCGAATCACCCGCATCACACATGGCCATCAGGCCTCAAAAAACTGATCGTTTGACTAATTTGTCGCAGTTTCACGCCAATCCAACCGAAGATTTCAACCGCGATGCCACATCCCGCAATTTGGTTGCGCTAAACTTTTCCATGGTTGCGCTAACTGCGCCAAACCGTCCTGTTCCACCGCAAAACCGTCATGTTATAGGGCGCTTGTCGGCTGCCGGTTCCGGGGGCTGACCGGTCGTCCTTTGGCCCGGGCGGCCGAGTTGAACCTGATCGCGCCGCCGCGCGCGGCACCGGGAGCTTGCACAATGAACCATGGACGCGTGAACCCAGCCAGAAGGCTTGAAGATCAAGGCATTACCGGTCTGGGGACGGTCTATTACAACTTCATCGAGCCGGCGCTGGTCGAGGCGGCGGTGCAGCGCGGCGAGGGCAGGATCGGCAAGGGCGGGGCATTCCTGTGCACCACCGGCCAGTTCACCGGCCGTTCGCCGAAGGACAAGTTCGTTGTCCGCACGCCTTCGGTGGAAGACAAGATCTGGTGGGAAAACAACGCCCCGATGGCCCCCGAGGCCTTCGACCGCCTTCATGACGACATGCTGGCCCACATGCAGGGCCGCGACTATTTCGTGCAGGACCTGTATGCCGGCGCCGATCCCGCGCACCGTCTGGATGTGCGCGTGGTGACCGAACTTGCCTGGCATGGCCTGTTCATCCGGCACCTGCTGCGCCGCCCCGACCGGGCCGAGCTTGAAACCTTCGAGCCGGAATGGACGATCGTGAACTGCCCGTCGTTCAAGGCCGACCCGGCCCGCCACGGCTGCCGCACGGAAACCGTGATCGCGCTCAACTTCGATCGCAAGACGATCCTGATCGGCAACACGCAATACGCGGGCGAGAACAAGAAATCGGTCTTCACCCTGCTGAACTACCTGCTGCCGGAAAAGGGCGTGATGCCGATGCATTGCTCGGCCAACCACGCCATTGGCGACGACGGGGATGCGGCAGTGTTCTTCGGCCTGTCGGGCACCGGCAAGACCACCCTGTCGGCTGATCCGTCGCGGACGCTGATCGGCGATGACGAACACGGCTGGTCGGACGAAGGCACCTTCAACTTCGAAGGCGGCTGCTATGCCAAGACGATCAACCTTAACCCCGAGGCCGAACCCGAGATCTATGCCACCACGTCCCGCTTCGGGACGGTCGTGGAAAACATGGTCTTCGACCCGGAAACGCTGGACCTCGATTTCGAGGATTCGAGCCTGACCGAAAACATGCGCTGCGCCTATCCGCTGGAATACATCTCGAACGCCTCGGCCACCGGGCGCGGCGGGCATCCGCGGAACGTGGTGATGCTGACCTGCGACGCCTTCGGGGTTCTGCCGCCGATCGCGCGCCTGACGCCCGCGCAGGCGATGTATCACTTCCTGTCCGGCTTCACCGCCAAGACCGCCGGGACCGAACGGGGCGTGACCGAACCGACGCCGACCTTCTCGACCTGCTTCGGCGCGCCCTTCATGCCGCGGCGTCCCGAGGTCTATGGCAAGCTGCTTCAGGAAAGGATCGCCCGTCACGGCGCCGAATGCTGGCTGGTGAACACCGGCTGGACCGGGGGCGCCTATGGCACAGGCCGCCGTATGCCGATCAAGGCAACCCGCGCCCTGCTGACGGCCGCGCTGAACGGATCCCTGGCCAAGGGCGAATTCCGCAAGGATGCGAACTTCGGCTTCGAGGTTCCCGTGTCAGTTCCGGGCGTGGACGATGCGCTTCTGAACCCGCGCAGCACCTGGGCCGATGCCGCAGCCTACGATGCGCAGGCCCGCAAGCTTGTTCAGATGTTCGCCGACAACTTCGGCCAGTACGTGCCCTACATCGATGCCGACGTGAAGGCCGCAGCGATCGGCTGACCGTCCGCACCGCGTTGAAAGGATGAAAACGCCGCCCTTCGGGGTGGCGTTTTTCGTTTGCTCAGAACCCCAGCCCGCCCCGGATCAGGTTCAGGCCCGTCAGCCCCAGAAGCGCCTGCGTCCAGCGCCGGAACCGTTCCTGCGGCAGCCGGTCCTGCAGCCGATAGCCCAACAGCAGCCCCGCCATCGCGGGCAGGATCAGCGCCGCCGAAAAGGGGACTGTCTGGGCGTTCATCACCCCGGTCTGAAGATGCGCCGCCAACAGGACCACCGCGCCGATCAGAAAGATGACGCCCGTCACACGCACCGTCTCGCGCTTGTCGGCCCGGATCGACAGCATGTAGACCAGAACCGGCGGGCCCCAGACCCCGGCGATGCCCCCGTAAAGCCCGCCGATCGCGCCAAGCAGCCATTCGGCGCGGTTCTGATGTTCCAGCTTCAGCGCAAGATTGCGGCCCGTCAGTTGCGCCAGCGCGAAGACCGTCACCGGCACACCCAGCAGGATCAGGAAGACCGGCGTCGGAATGTCGCGCACGAACTGCGCCGAAATCACGATGAACACCACCGTGGCCACGATCAGGCGCCAGTATTTCCTTACCGATCCCCAGGCGGCGGCAAAGCCCTGGCGGAAGGCCTGGCTTACATTCGTCACCACGGTCGGCAGGATCAGCCCGGCCAGCGCGGTTTCGGGGGACAGGAAGGCCGAAAACGCCGAAATCATCAGAAGGGGCATGGCAAATCCCACCGCCCCCTTCACGAATCCCGCAAACAGCGTGATTCCGACCGCCAGCCCAAAGGCCCAGGGTTCCAGTCCGAACATGATCCACCTCGTCTTTCCGCCGGGCTATACCCCGGCAGGGAGGAAAGGGCACGGCCCAATCGGATGCGACATTTTCATGCGATCCCGATTGCCTTGGCGCATTTTTGTTGCGCTGCAACTGCGAAAGCCTTAGGTCATTTGCAAACGCAGAATCTGCCGGAGACGCGCCATGCCGCATGATGGACAAACCGCAATGATCACGCCCCTGATGAGCAACCTTCTGGACCAGACGGAACAGGCCCTGCCCGAGGTCGAGGCGCTGTTCACCGCCGGACGTGAAAACCTGCGCGCAATGGTCAGCACGAACGGCAAGGTTTCGGGCGCCGCGCTGGAGGAACACCAGTATGCTGCGCACTGCCTTGCATGGCTTGCCACCTATACCGAAGCCCTGCGCCAGATGTGGGCCTGGGCCGGGCGGATCGACGCGGCCGGCGCCTTCGGCGAGATGGAGGCGCTGATCCTTCAGATCGGCTTTGGCGAATACCTGTCGCAGGTCTATGGCGGCATCCCGATGAGCCAGGGCGAGGTTGCGCGCCTGTCCGATCTGGGGCTGTCCGGCACCCCCGGCGCGGCGGCCAGCCGCCTGATGGCCGACGGGAACACCCCTGCCGCCCGTGCCCGGCTTGTCGCGCTGATGCGCGACAACCATGGCCGCGCCACCTTTGGCGCCACCGGGCTGGACGAAGAGCTTGAGATGATCCGCGACCAGTTCCGTCGCTTTGCCGACGAACAGGTCATCCCGCATGCCCACGAATGGCACCTGAAGGACGAGTTGATCCCGATGGAGATCATTCAGGCGCTGGCGGAAATGGGCGTCTTTGGCCTGACCATCCCCGAGGAATTCGGCGGCTTCGGTCTTTCGAAAGCATCGATGGTGGTCGTGTCCGAAGAACTGTCGCGCGGCTACATCGGCGTGGGCAGCCTTGGCACGCGGTCCGAGATCGCGGCCGAACTGATCCTGTGCGGCGGCACGCCCGACCAGAAGGCGCACTGGCTGCCGAAGCTGGCCTCGGGCGAGATCCTGCCCACGGCCGTCTTCACCGAACCGAACACCGGGTCGGATCTTGGCAGCCTGCGCACCCGTGCGGTCAAGGTGGGCGACGACTGGGAAATCACCGGCAACAAGACCTGGATCACCCACGCCGCGCGCACCAATGTGATGACGCTTCTGGCGCGGACCGATCCGAACACCACGGATTATCGCGGCCTGTCGATGTTCCTGGCGGAAAAGACGCCGGGCACCGATGAAAACCCCTTCCCCACCCCCGGCATGACCGGCGGCGAGATCGAGGTGCTGGGGTATCGCGGCATGAAGGAATACGAACTGGGCTTTGACGGGTTCAAGGTGAAGGGCGAAAACCTTCTGGGCGGGGTTGAAGGCCAGGGCTTCAAGCAGCTGATGCAGACCTTCGAAAGCGCCCGCATCCAGACCGCCGCCCGCGCCGTCGGCGTGGCGCAATCGGCGCTGGAAACTGGCATGCGCTATGCCGAGGACCGAAAGCAGTTCGGCAAGTCGCTGGTCGAGTTTCCGCGCGTCGCGGGCAAGCTGGCGATGATGGCCGTGGAAATCATGGTGGCCCGGCAACTGACCTATTTCAGCGCCTGGCAGAAAGACCATGACAAGCGCTGCGACCTAGAGGCCGGGATGGCCAAGCTTCTGGGCGCCCGCGTGGCCTGGGCGGCGGCCGACAACGCGCTTCAGATCCACGGCGGCAACGGCTTTGCTCTGGAATACCAGATCAGCCGCATCCTGTGCGACGCGCGCATCCTGAACATCTTCGAAGGCGCGGCCGAGATTCAGGCGCAGGTCATTGCCCGTCGCCTGCTGGACTGATCCGCAACCCGGTGCGCGGTCAGGGCCATTCGGCCACGATCTCGCACCGCGCCTCGGGTGCGCCAAGCAGCGGGCGGAACGCATCCTCGCAGAACTTCATCGCCGCACGACGGGCCGCGTCGGGCGTGTCCATCCGTGCCCAGCCCCAGAACCCGGTAGCCGAGCGGGCAAAGGCGCGCGGGCCGGTCATGGCGGCGACCCGCCGGTAGATTTCGGATTGCTCCCGCGTCAGGGTGCCGTTTTCCGGGCCGGCAAAGCCTTGCGGGCGGCGTTCAAAGACGATCCGGCAATCCGCGCCGCAGATGTTCATCGCGATCCGGCGCGCATCGCCGATCGAGGACGCCTCGCGCGACCAGGAATACCGCCCGCTTCCCTCGGGACCGAGGGCGAAGGCGGTGAAATATTCGGCCCCTTCCGCTTCTTTTCGGAAATCCCGCGCGGCGTCTCCTTCAAGGGCAACCTCTTCCAGCCACAGGCTTTCCGGCGGCCCCTCGGTCAGAACAAGCGGCACCGTCACGTCTTGTGGCGTCGTGGCAAAGAACCGGTCTTCCGGGGCCTTGGCCCATTCAAGCCCCAGAATGGCCAGCAGGCCGACAAGAAGAATCGCGGCATCGAAACGGGTGAGGGATGGGCGCTTTCCGGGCATGCGCGCAGACTGTGGCCGCCTTGCGGTGACGGTCAACTGCGAAATCGCTTGCTGCAGCGAAAGCAATGGCCTTAGGTCGGCGGACGAGTGCCCTAAAGACCAGTTCCCCCGTTGCCGCAAGGCATCGGCCCATTCGAACGGAAAAGACATAAGACATGCCGTCGCGGCCCCAATCCATCCTTCTGACCGGCGCCACCGGGTTCGTGGCCAAGCATGTTGCCCTGAAATGCCTGGCCGCCGGGCATCGTGTCGGGGGAAGCCTGCGCAACCTGTCGCGCGAGGCCGAGTTGCGCGCGGCACTGGCGCCGCATCTGCCGCCCGACGCGATGGACCGCCTGACCTGCGTGACGCTGGATCTTGAGCGGGATGAAGGGTGGCGGGACGCCATGCAGGGGGTGGATACGCTGATCCACACCGCATCACCCTTTCCGATCGTCCAGCCGAAGGCGGCAGATGACCTGATCCGCCCCGCCGTCCAGGGCACGCTGCGCGCCCTTCGTGCCGCGCGGGCGGCAGGGGTTCCGCGCATCGTGCTGACCTCATCGACCGCCGCAATCGTCAATCCGGGCGGCCGGCCGGTGCAGGACGAAACCGACTGGCTTGATCCCGACAGCCCCGGAACGACCGCCTATTCGCGATCCAAGCTGATGGCCGAACGTGCCGCCTGGGATTACGTCCGGGACGAGGCCAAGGGCCTGGCGCTGACCGTGATCAATCCTGCGCTGGTCCTCGGGCCGCCGCTGGATGGCCATTACGGAACCTCGGTCCGGATCATCGAGCGCCTGATGTCGGGCAAAGACCCGATGGTTCCCCGGATCGGCTGGCCGGTCGTCGACGTGCGCGATGTCGCGGAAATGCACCTGCGGGCGGCCGAGGATCTTTCGACATCGGGCAAGCGCTATGTCGCGGCCTGCGGATCCCTATGGATGGCCGAGATGGCGCGCATCCTGAAGGATGCCTACCCCGAACGCCGGATCGCCACGCGAACCGCCCCCAACATGCTGATGCGGCTCATGGGGATGACAGACCCGGCGGTGCGGTCGATCGTGCCGCATCTGGGGCATCTTGGCCGCGTCTCGTCCGATCGGGCACGGCAGGAGATGGGAATGTCCTTCATCCCGCCCGCCGAAGCCGTCCGCGCGGCAGCAGAAGCGGTGGCCGCAGCCGGCAAGTGACGGTCGGGCAAGTGACCGTCGGGCAAAGGGATGGCGGGCAAAGGGATGGCGGGCAAGGGGATGGCGGGCAGCTCAGGCCCTGCCGCGCGACGGCCGCTGGATGCCAAGGCGGGGATGCATTCGCCCGGCCACCAGCCAGGCCGCGCCGAAGAACCCTGCCCCCGCCGCGAAGATCCCGGACAGGGGCGCCACCAGAAGGACGGTCCAGGCGATGCCCGGCGTCAGGATTCCCGACACATCGCGGAAGCTGGAATAGACGGCAGCCATCTCGGTCCGCTCGGACGGCTTGACCGACATCAGGAACGGCAGCCCCCCGGCCGTGTCCAGCATCACAAGGCCCAGAGACCCGATCGCCAGCAGGATCACCGAAACCCAGGGCCAGCCCGACAGCACCGCCGCCGCAAGGAAGGTGATCCCGCAAAGGACGAAACTGCCGCGGATCGCGAACCGCAGCGACGTGCGGTTGACCAGCTTCAGAAGGAAAGGCGTGAAGAACAGCATGGCGTTCGACATCGACAAGGCCACGCCGCCCACGGTTTCACCCAGGCCCGCCTCGATGCAGAAGATCGGCAGGTAGACGACATAGATCCACCATCCGCAGGATCGGATCACCGCGAACAGCCAGCCGGCCAGAAGCCGAGGTTGCCCCACGAACCGGCCCAGGTAGGCCAGGGGATTGACCGCAGGCCCCTTCGCCCGCGTGATCTGCTTGCCATTGCCCAGGCGCAGCATCCAGAACAGCGTCAGCAGCACGACGGCAAAGCCGCCCGCCACCAGAAAGGGCAGCGGCTCCCATATCCCGCGCAGCCAGACACCCAGCATCGGGCCGATGGCCCAGGGCGCGGCGGCATAGACCATCTGAAGGCTCTGCGTGCGGCCCAGTTCGGCGCGGGCGACATAATCCAGAAGATAGGCGTTGAAGCAGACGAATGTGGTGGCCGTGGCCATCGCGTTGCACAGGACGGCAAGCGGCGTCGCGATCGCCCCGCCCAGCAGGGCCAGGATCATGCCCACAAGGTACAGCAGGACGCCGAAGGTATACATCCAGCGGCGCGGCACATGCCGGGTGGCCCAGGGCACCATCAGCCCCCAGCAGAACGAGGCCAGACCGACAAGGAAATAGACGCGGCTGACGACGCCCGCATCCTGCACCGCTTCGTAGATCGCAAGCGGGAAGACCGAGATCAGCATTGCGCGCACCGCGGCCTCGGTCCCCGCCAGAAGGGCGAAGGACTGCACCCGCGGGGTCGGCGCATGTTTCAAGAATATCGGGATATACCGGTTTGCCATCGTCCTGCCCTTCGCCCATTGGCGCGGTTTCGCAGGTCAAGGTCTTTGCGCCTTGCGACAAAATTCTGTCGTCTTTGGCGTCCCGGTTCCGGGATGTCCCCGGCCTAAAGCCGCGCCAGAAGGTCGATCAGGCGTGCGCGCGCCTCGGGCAGGGGGCGCCCCCCAAGCACGGGCGCCAGTTCGCGGTTCAGGAAATGCCCGGTGATGGCAAGGCCCTCGGCCATCTGGCGCGGGTCCGCGGGCCCCTGCCCCATCAGGCAGGCAGGCAGGGGAAACAGCCGGTCGGCCCAGTCTCCGGCGCCCGCACGGCTGACCGCCCGGCCCGTGCGGGGGCTGACGAAATCCAGCCCGTCACGCGCGCCCGTGACGGCGCAGCGCGTCAGGTCAAGGCCAAAGCCCAGTTCCTCCAGCAGGCGCATTTCCCACCGCAGGTAATCCGCAGGCCAGTCCGGCACGGATTGCAGGGCGTCCAGCAGCCCGACGGTCGCCTGCCAGAGGGCCGCATGGGGTTCGCGTTCCGGCAGGGCCACGTGGATCAGCGCACAGACCGCGTTCAGCCCCGCCAGCGCCAGCCGGTCGCCCAACACCCCTGCCCGCGACCGCAGCGGTTCGACCGTGTAGGTGCCGATGTGGTCATCCAGCCGGGCACGCCATTCCACGGCCAACTGTGCGCCCGGTTGCAGGATCGGCGCGACCTTGCGCGAGGCGCCGCCGCGGACGACGCCGGAATGGCGGCCATGTGCCGCCGTGAACACCTCGATGATCGCGGCGCTTTCGCCATGCGTACGCATCGACAGAAGAACGCCTTCGTCCCGCCATTCCATGCCGCAGACTATCCGGCGCAGGACGCCCGCGCGCAAGCGGGTTCAGGCGGAAAGGCCATCCTCATCCAGCAGGGTCCGGCCCTGCCGGTCCTCGATCTCGATCACCCACAGGTCCGGGTCGAAACCGCGCTGCCGCGTGATGGCCTGATCGACGGAACGTTCCTCGCCCTCGGACAGCAGAACCCAGGCGCGCGCGCCCGTCATCAGATCGAATGACCGCTGGAAAGCGCGCGCCTGCCCGTCCAGCGTGGCGCATTTGACCAGAACCGCGCCGGCGGTGGCATCGCCCCTTGCCGTCACGAAGGCCGGGATCGCCGCCAGTTCCAGCCGTTTCAGATAGGCCGCGACCCAGACGCCCGAAGCCAGCCGCGGCTCAGTCGCCATCCTTGAAATCCAGCCCCATCTCGGAATAGCGCTCGGCCTCTTCCAGCCAGTTCGGCCGCACCTTCACGGTCAGGAACAGATGCACCGGGCGATCGAGGAATTCGATAAGGTCGGCGCGGGCAGCCTGGCCCACGGCCTTGATCGTCTCGCCCCCCTTGCCAAGCACGATGCCCTTGTGGCCGTCGCGGGCGACATAGACGACCTGATCGATCCGGGTCGATCCGTCGGGCTTGTCTTCCCACTTCTCGGTCTCGACGGTCAGCTGGTAGGGAAGTTCCTCGTGCAGGCGCAGCGTCAGCTTTTCGCGCGTCACCTCGGCCGCGATCACCCGCATCGGCAGGTCGGCGATCTGGTCCTCGGGATAGAACCACGGTCCCTCGGGCACCTGCCCCGCCAGCCATTCGCGCAGGTCATCCACGCCATAGCCCCGCTCGGCCGAGATCATGAAGGTCTTCACGAAAGGATAGGCGCGGTTCATCTCTTCAGTCAGCGCCAGCAGGGTTTCCGCCTTCACCCGGTCGATCTTGTTGATGGCCAGCGCCACCGGCTGATCCTTGGGCAGTTCCGAGGCGATCCTGTTGATGATCGCCTGAACGCCCTCGGTCAGTCCGCGATGCGCCTCGATCAGCAGGACGATGATATCGGCGTCGCTCGCCCCGCCCCAGGCGGCCTTGACCATCGCGCGGTCCAGGCGGCGGCGCGGCTTGAACAGGCCCGGCGTGTCGACAAAGACGATCTGCGCGTTGCCTTCCATGCAGACACCGCGGATTCGCGCGCGGGTGGTCTGCACCTTGTGGGTGACGATTGAAACCTTCGCCCCCACCATCCGGTTCAACAGCGTGGATTTGCCGGCGTTCGGCTCTCCGATCAGGGCCACAAAGCCGGCCCGTGTTCCCTGGTCAGCCATCCGTCTTCTCCAATCGTGCCATCAGCGCCCGTGCGGCCGCCTGTTCCGCCTGCCGTTTTGTTCCCGCCTGTGCGGTTTCGCTTTCGCCGCTTTGCAGCCAGACCGTCACAGTGAACACCGGCTGGTGATCCGGCCCGTCGCGGCTGTCCAGATCATAACGCGGCGGGGTCTGGCCGCGCCCCTGGGCCCATTCCTGGAGCGAGGTCTTGGGATCGCGGGCGTCCGATTTCACCTGCGTGATCCGATGCCCCCAAAGCCGAAGCACCACGTCGCGCGCGGCCTCGAACCCGGCATCCAGATAGACAGCGGCGATCACCGCCTCCATCGCATCGGCCAGAAGTGCCTCCTTGCGCCGCCCGCCCGACAGCATTTCCGACCGGCCGAGTTTCAGCGCCTCGCCAAGGCCCAGTTCACGTGCGACCTCGGCGCAGGTTTCCTTGCGCACCAGCGCGTTGAACCGGGGGGCAAGCTGGCCCTCGGCGGCGTCGCGATCGGCCCTGAACAGTGCCTCGGCCATCGACAGGCCCAGAACGCGGTCGCCCAGGAATTCCAGCCGCTCGTTCGACGGCCGTCCGGGTGTCGCGAAAGAGGAATGGGTCACCGCGCGGACCAGAAGTTCCGGCCGGGCAAAGCGATGCCCGATCCGTTCCTCGAGGGATTTCAGTTCCGCCGCCAGTTTCACTCCAGCCCCTTGAAGAAGCGATCCGACCGCCAGGTCCAGAAGAACAGAAGCGACCGTCCCGCCGACGAGAACATCACCCGGTCCGCCCGGCCGATCAGGTTTTCCGCCGGGACAAAGCCGACGCCGCCGACCGCCTGACCATAGCGGCTGTCCTGGCTGTTGTCGCGGTTGTCACCGATGAAGAAGTAATGCCCCTCGGGCACGGTGAACACATCGGTGTTGTCGCCAAAGCCGCGGTCATCGACGTTCAGGACGGCATGCGTGCGGCCGCCCGGCAGGGTTTCGATGAAACGCGATTTCGCACAGATCGCGCCCTCGCCCACGGGGCCGTTCTCGCAGCGCGGCAGGTGCCGCATCGGCCCCTGCGGGGCAAAGACCTCTTCGAACTGGCCGTCCGGGGTTTGCGGCACTTCCTGGCCATTCAGGAACATCACGCCATCCTTCATCTGCACCGTGTCGCCCGGCAGGCCGATCAGCCGCTTGATGAAATCGCTGCCGTTCACCGGGTGGCGGAACACCACGATGTCGCCGCGTTCGGGTTCGGAAAACAGGATGCGCCCCGAGAAGGGGCAAAGCCCGAACGGGCAGGAATAGCGCGAATAGCCATAGGCCATCTTGTTGACGAACAGGAAGTCGCCGATCAGCAGCGTATCCTTCATCGACCCGGAGGGGATCCAGAACGGCTGGAAGAAAAGCGTGCGGAAGACGCCGGCGATCACCAGCGCCCAGACGATGGTCTTGATGTTTTCGACCAGACCGCTGTCCTTCTTGCCGTTCTTTGCCATTGCCCTGCCTTCTGTGCTCGTTTGCCCGTGCTTTCGGGCGCTACATGCGCGCGGGCCGCGGGCGAGTCAAGCAGCGCCGCCGGTCGGGGCCTGCGCGGCTGCGGTTTTCGGCCTCGCCTCGATCACAACGAAGGCCTGCGCCCAGGGGTGGTCATCGGTCAGCGTGACATGGACAAAGGCCTCGTGCCCCGGCGGCGTCATCGCGGCAAGACGTTCGGCGGCCCATCCGGTCAGGTGCATCACCGGCTGGCCGCTGCGCAGGTTCGTCACCGCCATGTCGCGCCAGGAAATCCCCATCCTTAGCCCGGTGCCGAGCGCCTTGGAACAGGCCTCTTTTGCCGCCCACCGTTTCGCATAGGTGGCGACGGTCTCGCGGCGGCTTTCGGCCTTGCGCTGTTCGACCTCGGTAAAGACACGGTTGCGGAACCGATCGCCAAAGCGGTCAAGCGTCGCCGCGATCCGGTCGATGTTCGCAAGGTCGCTGCCGATGCCAAGGATCATGGCGCCCGCTACTGAAGCGCGGCGCCGATCGCGCCCGTGGCCTGATTGAGCGTGACGGCAAGAACCGCCTCGTGGAACCGCGCCGATGCCGGATCGTAGACGGACACCGGAACGCGAAATACCAGCCCCGCCGCCGGGTTATAGGTGGCGTCCATCCCGTCAAGCGTCAGGCCGCCGAAGCCCACGTCGGGCGTGGCGCCGATCACCTTGCATTGCCGTCCGCCCAGTTCATCGAAGGGCGGCGACAGGATCACCAGGTAGAACGCCCCGGCGGCCGGTTCGATCACATCCGACACCGCCAGCCGCACCGCCCCGTTCGCGAAGGTGCGCGTCGCCTGTTCCCAAGGTTCGGGAAGGGCCTGAAGACCGGCGCGCCAGTCGCAATCGCCCACGACCTGCGCCGAGACGGGCGCGGCCAGGAACAACGCAAGGGCCGCCCCGCGCAGCCTCATCCGTCCAGACCGGGCCGCGCGGCGTCCATCACCCGCCGCATTTCCTCGATCGCCTCGGAAAGGCCGCGGAAGATCGACTCGCCGATCAGGAAATGCCCGATGTTCAGTTCCATGACCTGCGGAATGGCGGCGACCGGCGGAACGGTTTCGTAGGTCAGGCCGTGGCCCATGTGGACCTCGATGCCAAGCGAATGGGCCAGCGCCGCGCCCTCGCGCAGCTTTTCAAGTTCGGCGTCGCGTTCCTCGAACCGGCCTTCCTCGTGCAGGTCGCAGTAATGGCCGGTGTGCAGTTCCACCACCGGCGCGCCAATCCGGGCACAGGCCTCGATCTGGCGCGGGTCATGGGCGATGAACATCGACACGCGGATGCCCGCCTCGCGCAGGGGGGCGACATGGTCGGCCAGGCGCGCCTCGTCGCCCGCCACATCCAGCCCGCCCTCGGTCGTGCGTTCCTCGCGGCGTTCGGGCACAAGGCAGACGGCATGCGGGCGATGGCGCAGGGCGATGGCCTGCATTTCCGTCGTCGCGGCACATTCGAAGTTCAGCGGGATCGAGATTCCGGCCATCAGCGCATCGATATCAGCGTCGCGGATATGGCGGCGATCCTCGCGCAGATGGGCGGTGATGCCATCCGCGCCCGCCACCTCGGCCAGAAGGGCGGCGCGCAGCGGATCGGGATAGCCGGTTCCACGCGCGTTGCGCACGGTTGCCACATGGTCGATGTTCACACCCAACCGAAGCCTGCCCAATGGTTTCATGCCAGCGTCCTTCCGGTTCTGCCCGTTCATGCCTGCGCGCGACGTTACGGCTTTCCGCCGCGCCCGTCATCCCCCGATGCGCCCTCGGCGGCCCGCAGCCGCGCTGCGGCATGGGCGCGCAGTTTTTCGGCCCGGTCGCGCAGGCGTTTCTTGCGCAGCTTCTGATAGGCGGCGATCAGTGGCAGGCTCAGGTAATAGCCGATGATCCCCGCGATGATGCCGGGGCCCACGCCGCCGAGGAAATAGGGCACATAGACGTAGAAGAAGAACTTCTGCAGTCGCCCCCAGTGCGCCACCTCGTCGGTGAAGATCGCGGTCACATTGGCCCAAAGCTCGGCCCCAGCCTGCCCGAAGGAACTGACAATCTCCATCGCGGGCATGGAGCCGCCGTGGCCCATCATCCAGTTGCCCAGTTCCACGGAACTGGCGGCAATTAGCGGGAATGTGATCGGGTTGCCGACAAAAGTCGCCATCAACGCGGCAAGGATGTTCCCCCGCAGCACCCAGGCGACCAGCGCCGCGCCCAGGAAATGGAACCCGAACAGCGGCGTGAACGAGATGAAGACCCCGGCAAAGACCCCCCGCGCAATCCGGTGCGGTTCGTCCGGCAGGCGCGTCACCCGGTGCTTCATGTAATAGGCGGCGCGGGTCCAGCCGCCGCGCGGGTAGAAGGATTCGACCACCCATTGCTTCACTGTGCGCGGGTTGCGCCGCTTGAAGACCATGGTCCTTCGTCCTTCCCGCCCCTCAGGGCTTTCGGCTCAGGTCGCGATGCCGGGCGATCTGGGCCACATCCGTCTCTGCCTCAAGCGCGGTCATCAACATGTGCAGATGTTCGAGATCGCGCAGGTCCACGTCTATGATCAGCCTGAAGAAATCAGGCTTTCTGTCCGCGAAGTGCAGGTCCGAGATATTCGCCTTCTGTTCGCCGATCAAGGTGCAGACGCGCCCAAGCACCCCTGCATCGTTGGAAATCGTCAGTTCCAGGCTCACGGTGAACACGGCGGCATGGCGGCCCGGCTGCCAGTGCAGGTCGACCCAGCGTTGCGGCTGGTCCTCGAATTCCTCAAGCGCGGGGCAGTCGATGGCATGGATCACCACGCCTTCGCCCCGGTAGGTGATGCCGACGATCCGCTCTCCGGGCACCGGCTGGCAACATGGAGCGCGGCGATAGGTCTGGTCGGCGGTCAGGCCCAGCACGGGGCGCTGCGTTTCCACGACGTCGTTCTGGTCTTCCCCAAGTTCGGGATATAGCGCGTGGATGATCCGCCGGGCGGGAATTTCGGCCGATCCGACCCGCGCCAGAAGGTCGGCCTCATCGGCCAGCCCCATCATCTTGGCCGCGGTCCTAAGCGCCTTGTCGGTCGCGCGCTTGCCGATATGGTCGAAGGCGACGCGGACGAATTCCTGACCCAGCTTGACGAACCTGCCGCGATCCTCTTCGCGCAGCGACCGGCGGATCGCCGATTTCGCGCGCCCCGTGGTGACGATGTCGATCCAGGCGGCCTGCGGGCGCTGCCCTTCGGCGGTGATGATCTCGACCGACTGGCCATTCTTGAGCCGCGTCCACAAAGGCACGCGGATGCCGTCGACCTTGGCCGACACGGTGCTGTTGCCGATGCGCGTATGGATCGCATAGGCGAAATCCAGTGGCGTCGCCCCGCGCGGCAATTGCACCACATCACCCTTCGGCGTGAAGCAGAAAACTTGGTCGACATACATCTCGAGCTTCACGTTTTCCATGAAGTCGTCGTGGTCTTCCCCGCCCAGCCGTTCCGTCAGCCCGGCGACCCACTTGGCGGGATCGACGGCAAAGGGGTTCTGGACCCGCACGCCCTCGCGGTAGGACCAATGCGCGGCCACGCCGGATTCAGCGACCTCGTGCATCTGGCGGGTGCGGATCTGCACCTCGACCCGCTTTCCGTCGCGCCCAGACACGGTGGTATGAATCGACCGGTAGCCGTTCGATTTCGGCTGGCTGATGTAATCCTTGAACCGCCCCGGCACCGCGCGCCAGCGCTGGTGGATCACGCCAAGGACGCGATAGCAGTCCGCCTCGGACCGGGTGATCACGCGGAAGCCGTAGATGTCGGACAGGCGGGAAAAGGCCAGGTCCTTTTCCTGCATCTTGCGCCAGATCGAATAGGGCTTCTTCGCCCGGCCATAGACATCGGCCTCGATCTGCGCCTTTTCCAGTTCGTGCCGGATGTCGGCGGTGATCTTGTGGACCACGTCGCCGGTTTCACGTTGCAGGGTGATGAAGCGACGGATGATCGAATTGCGCGCATCCGGGTTCAGCACGCGGAAGGACAGGTCCTCCAGTTCCTCGCGCATCCACTGCATGCCCATGCGCCCGGCCAGCGGCGCGAAGATCTCCATCGTCTCGCGCGCCTTCTGGGCCTGCTTTTCGGGCTTCATCGACTTGATCGTCCGCATGTTGTGCAGACGGTCGGCCAGTTTCACCAGGATCACCCGCAGATCCTTGGACATGGCCATGAACAGCTTGCGGAAATTCTCGGCCTGCTTCGATTCGGTTGACGAAAGCTGCAGGTTCGTCAGTTTCGTCACGCCATCGACAAGTTCGGCCACTTCCTCGCCGAACAGGCGGGAGATCTCCGAATAGGTGGATTTCGTATCCTCGATCGTGTCGTGCAGCAGCGCGGTGATGATCGTCGCGTCATCCAGCCGCTGTTCGGTCAGGATCGCGGCCACCGCGACGGGATGGGTGAAATAGGGCTCGCCCGACTTGCGGAACTGGCCCTCGTGCATCTGCCGCCCATAGGCATAGGCCTGACGAATCAGGTCGGCATTCGTGCGGGGATTGTAATTGCGGACGAGGGTGATCAGGTCTTCGACGTCGATCATCCCCGTCCCCGTCAGAATAACCGGTTCAGCGGTCGCCCTGCGCTTCCATCAGCGCGCGCAACAGCTTTTCTTCCGACATGTCGTCCTGAGCCGGGCGATCCATCTCGCCCCCCATGAGAAGCGCCATCTGGTCGTCTTCCGGCTCGTCCACCTCGATCTGGGTCTGGTGGCTTTCGATCAGACGCTCGCGCAGGTCGTCGGCGCTCTGGGTTTCCTCGGCGATCTCGCGCAGGGACACCACGGGGTTCTTGTCGTTGTCGCGGTCGATGGTCAGCGGCGCACCGGCGGCGATCTCGCGCGCACGATGCGCGGCCAGCATCACCAGCTCGAACCGGTTCGGGACCTTGTCAACGCAATCTTCGACCGTCACGCGGGCCATGGGGTTCTCCGTTTCGGATTGGGGGGCATGGAACCGCCTGTTTACGCGCCTCGACGGGGCTTGACAAGGCGCGATTGCCCGCAATTTCCCGCGATCACAGGGCAATCACGGCCAAACGATCCGCCTCGGGAAGATCCGACAGCATTTCGGCCACGGTTTTTCCCAGCACCGGGTGACGCCAGTCCGCGGCGATTTCGGCCAGAGGCACCAGAACGAAGGCGCGGTCCTGAAGACGGGGATGGGGCAGGATCAGCCTGCCGGGCGCCTCGATCCGCTGGCGGTCGGGCGGAAGGTTGCGCCAACGGTCAAAGCCCGCGCGGTCGGGATGCACGGCGTCGCCGACGGCCAGAAGATCGATGTCGAGCGTCCGCGCCCCCCAGCGTTGCACCCTTTCCCGACCGAACCGCGACTCGATCCGGTGCAGCGCCACAAGGACCTCGTCGGGCGTCATCCCCTCGGGCAGGTCGAACAGCGCCGCGGCATTGGCATAGTCCGGACCCGAGCCGGGCGGATAGGCCGGCGTCCGGTAGATCCGGCTTGCCGCGCGCAGCGCCAGGCCCTCGGCCCCGGCTGCGGAAAGGGCGGCGCGGATCGTCTGGTCTGGCGCCGCATTCGCCCAGGGCGCATTCCCGCCGAGTGCGACGAGAGCGTTCTTTCTTCGTGCCATCATGGATGGTAAGCTTTCGTATAGGGCCGGTTGCCGGGACTCATCCGGGCCTGATATTCAAACGCGTCTCGTGGCGAGTTTCTACACCGCTCACTCCACTCACGGAAGTTCGATTACGAGCCGATTTTTTAAAGGGGACAACTTGGATGTTCTACAAGGACGAGCGGCTCGCGCTGTTCATTGATGGATCGAATCTGTATGCCGCAGCCAAGGCGTTGGGCTTCGACATCGACTACAAGCTGCTGCGGCAGGAATTCATGCGGCGGGGCAAGCTGCTGCGGGCATTCTACTATACCGCGCTTCTGGAAAACGACGACTATTCGCCGATCCGCCCACTTGTCGACTGGCTGCACTACAACGGCTTCACCATGGTGACCAAGCCCGCCAAGGAATACACCGACAGCCAGGGCCGCCGGAAGGTGAAGGGCAACATGGACATCGAGCTGACGGTGAACGCCATGGAGCTTGCGCCGCGGCTGGATCACATCGTTCTGTTTTCCGGGGATGGCGATTTCAAACCGCTGGTGGAAAGCCTTCAGCGGCAGGGCGTCCGGGTTTCGGTGGTCTCGACCATCCGCAGCCAGCCGCCGATGATCGCGGACGAACTGCGCCGCCAGGCCGACAACTTCATCGAACTGGACGAGCTGCGCGATGTCATCGGCCGTCCGCCGCGCGAACCCCGTTTCGAACGGGAAGAGGCTGCGACCGAAGTGAAGTGACGAAGGGTCGGGCGAAGCCGATCACGGGAACGGGGCATGGCCGCAGGCCGTGCCCCTTTTCGTTTCGCGATGCTGCCCCTGCCGCACGGCTGGGGCAGACTGGGACTGGCTGGGGCAGACTGGGGCGGCGAACCGGCCGGTGAAGGCTGGACGCGGGCGCGGGTTGCCCTTACCTCTGGCAAGACAGACTGCGCGAAGGACGATCATGGCCAAGCCCCCCCTGACCCTTTACCTTGCCGCTCCCCGCGGTTTCTGTGCCGGTGTCGATCGCGCGATCAAGATCGTCGAGCTGGCGCTGCAGAAATGGGGGGCGCCGGTCTATGTCCGGCACGAGATCGTGCACAACAAGTTCGTGGTTGACGATCTGCGCGCCAAGGGCGCCGTCTTTGTCGAGGAGCTTGACGAATGCCCAGATGACCGCCCGGTGGTCTTTTCCGCCCATGGCGTGCCCAAGGCGGTTCCGGCCGAGGCGCGGCGGCGCGAGATGATCCATGTGGACGCCACCTGCCCGCTTGTGACCAAGGTCCACAACGAGGCGCAGCGCCATCACGAACAGGGCCGCCAGATGATCATGATCGGCCACGCGGGCCATCCCGAAACCGTGGGCACCATCGGCCAGCTTCCGCCGGGCGAGGTGCTGCTGGTGGAAACCGTGGGGGATGTGGCGGGCCTGTCGGTGCGCGATCCCGAACGGCTGGCCTATATCACCCAGACCACGCTTTCCGTCGATGATACCGCCGAGATCGCCGCGGCGCTTCAGGCGCGGTTCCCTGCGATCGTGGTGCCCGCGCATGACGACATCTGCTATGCCACCACCAACCGCCAGCACGCGGTGAAGGCCATCGCCCCCCGGATCGACGCCCTTCTGGTGATCGGCGCGCCGAATTCGTCGAACTCGAAACGTCTGGTCGAAGTGGGGCGCGCCGCCGGGTGCGGCTATGCGCAGCTTGTCCAGCGGGCCGCCGACATCGACTGGCGGGCGCTTGACGGGATTCGCGCGGTGGGCATCACCGCAGGCGCCAGCGCGCCCGAGGTGCTGGTGAACGAAGTGATCGACGCCTTCCGCGACCGTTATGACACGACGGTCGAACTGGTCGAAACCGCGCAGGAAAGCGTGGAGTTCAAGGTGCCGCGCGTCCTGCGCGAACCCGCATGACCCCCGAATGAACGGAGACCGCCATGTTCACCGGGCCTGACCGCATCCCGCTTCCTGCCCTGGCTTTCGGCCTTGCGGGCCTTCTGCCCTTCATCGCCGGTGCGGGACTGGCGCATTACGGCGCGGCGGGGCTGCCCGCCTGGGTACAGGCGCTGGCCGAAGGGAATGCGATGATGCGCCATTACGGCGTGGTCATCCTGTGTTTCATGTCGGGCGTGCTGTGGGGCTTTGCCACCGATGCCGAAGGGCGCACGGCCACCTGGGCCTATGGGCTTTCGGTCATTCCCGCTCTCTGGGCCTTCTTCGCGGCGGCGCCCGGCCACGGCTTTGGCCTCTGGGCGCTGGCCATCGGATTTGCGGGGCTTCTGGGCTTCGATGTCTGGTTCTGGATGCAGGCCCTTGCGCCGCGCTGGTGGCTGCGGCTTCGCCTGTTGCTGACGGCGATCGTTCTGGCCTGTCTGGCCGTGGCGCTGTAATCCTCGGACGCATCTCGCCCCATCGGAACGGAACCGCCCATGCCCCACCTCTTCGCCTATACCGACGGCGCCTGTTCCGGCAATCCAGGGCCGGGCGGCTGGGGCGTGCTGATGATCGCCCGCGACGGCGACCGCGTGATCAAGGAACGCACCCTGTCGGGCGGCGAGGCCGAGACGACGAACAACCGGATGGAACTGCTGGCGGCGATCACCGCGCTGGAAACGCTGGCTCGCCCGTCCGAGATCACCATCGTCACCGACAGCGCCTATGTGAAGAATGGCGTTTCGGAATGGATCCACGGCTGGAAGCGGAACGGCTGGAAGACGGCGGACCGCAAGCCGGTGAAGAACGTCGACCTCTGGCAGCGGCTGGATGGCGCGCAGGCCCGCCACAAGGTTCGCTGGGAATGGATCAAGGGCCACGCCGGCCACGCCGAGAATGAACGCGCCGACGAACTCGCACGCGAGGGGATGGCCCCCTACAAGAAGACGGCCCGCGCATGACCCTGCTTTCAGCCCTCGATTACGCATCGGTGGCGGTCTTTGCCCTGACCGGCGCGCTTGTCGCCAGCCGGGCGCAGCTTGACATCGTGGGCTTCATCTTCGTCGCCTGCCTGACGGCGCTTGGCGGCGGGACGCTGAGGGACGCGATCCTGAACCGCGACATGGTGTTCTGGGTTGCCGATCCGGTGATGCTGGCCGTCGCGGGATCGGCCGCGGTGACGGTGTTCTTTTCCGCGCATCTTCTGGAAAGCCGTTATCGTGCGCTTCTGTGGCTTGATGCCTGCGCGCTGGCCGTAGCGGTGCCGGCGGGCGTGGGTGTGGCCATGGGCATGGGTTCGGCCTGGCCCATCGTGATCGTCATGGGAATGATCACCGGCTGCATGGGCGGCCTGATGCGCGATGTGGTCTGCAACGAGGTGCCGCTTGTCCTGAAGCAGGGCGAGCTTTACGTCACCGCCGCCTTTGCGGGGGCGGTCGCCGCCGTCGTCGCGGCGACATTCGGCCTGGAAACAGGGATAGCCCTGCTGATCTGCGCGGCTGTCACCGTCACCCTGCGCGCGGGCAGCCTTGCGCTTGGCTGGCGCCTGCCCGTCTATCGCGCCCGCCCGCCACGGAACGGCCCGCGCAATTGAGCCTTGCCATTTCCCGGACTGCCGGTTTTCATGAACGACCATTCGTTCAAGGTAGTGTCATGGCCCGTCCCAAATCTCTTCCCGATGCCGAGGTCCTTGCAAGCGTCCGCCGGATTCTGGCCGATCATGGCGACCGGGCGGTGTCCTTTGGCAGCGTGTCACAGGCCACGGGGCTGGCCGGGCCGACGCTGGTGCAGCGCTTCGGCACGCGCGAGGGCATGGTGCGCGCAGCCCTGTCGGCGGCCTGGGACGCGCTCGAGGCCCTGACCGAACGGGCCGAGGCCGATACGCCCCTGTCGGCCAAGGGGGCGCAGGCCTTCCTGAAACTGCTTGGCGCGGAAAGCGAAACCTCGGAAATCTCTCTTTTGGCCGCCGATTTCCGCGACCCCGCCCTGCGCGAACGGGCGGCGGCCTGGCGCGCCCGTGTCGAAGCCGCGCTTGCGCTGCGTCTCGGCGGTGGCGGCAAGGCGCGCGAGGCGGCGGCGATCCTCTTTACCGCCTGGCAGGGTCAACTTTTGTGGCAGCAGGCCGGCGGCAAGGCCTTTCGTCTGAAGGACGCGCTGAAGCGGATCAGCGGCTGAGGTATTTCTGCCAGATCCATATCAGCGCCATCGCGCCAAGGATCGCCCCGATGAAGACGGCGGCCCAGCCCGTCAGCGTGGCCAGAACCCTGAGCGCGAACCATCCGACCAACGCGCCCGCGATCCCGATCACCACGGTGGTCGGCACATCGGCCTGAACCTTCATCACGCGCGTGGCGAAGAACCCCGCCGCCGCGCCGATCATCACGATGAACAGTAGCATGGGCATCCCGCGGCCCTCCTTTGCCCTGCCAATATGGGGGGAAAGGCCGGGTTTGGGAATGGGTCAGTCCAGCCGTGCGGGCAAGGCCATGCCGCGCAGGATCTCGGCCGCGTCCATCGGGCGCTTGCCTTCGCGCTGTGCCTGAAGGATCTCGACCGCGCCCGTCCCGCAGGCCACGGTGAACCCGTGCAGGACCTGCCCCGGTGTTCCGGACCCATCCGCCGGACGCGACCGCAAGAGCCTGACCCTTTCGCCACCGACCTCGCACCATGCGCCGGGGGCGGGTGACAGGCCGCGGATGTGGCGGTCCACCTCGGCGGCGGGGCGCGTCCAGTCAACGCGCGCCTCGGCCTTGTCGATCTTGGCGGCATAGGTCACGCCCGCGTCGGGCTGGGGTTCGGCCCTGAGATTTGGCAGGTCGGCCAGCGCCCGCACGATCAGCCGCGCACCCATTCCCGACAGGCGGTCATGCAGGTCGCCCGTGGTTTCCCCGTCGCCGATCGCGGTTTCCTCGCGCAAGAGGACGGGGCCGGTATCAAGGCCTGCCTCCATCTGCATGATGCAGACCCCGGTTTCCGCGTCCCCCGCCATGATCGCGCGGTGGATCGGCGCCGCACCCCGCCAGCGCGGCAGAAGCGAGGCGTGGATGTTCAGGCATCCCAGGCGCGGCGCATCCAGCACCGGTTGCGGCAGGATCAGGCCATAGGCCACCACCACCGCCACATCCGCGTCAAGCGCCGCGAAATCCGCCTGTGCCTCTGCGTTGCGCAGGCTGACGGGATGGCACACGGGAATCCCAAGCGCCTCGGCCCTGGCGTGCACGGGGCTCGGCCGGTCCTTTTTGCCACGTCCCGCAGGGCGCGGCGGCTGGGTGTAGACGCAGCTCACCTCATGGGTGGCCGCCAGCGCCTCAAGCACGGGGACGGAAAACTCGGGCGTGCCCATGAAAACGATTTTCATCTCGCCTCCTGAAAAACCTTTTCATCCACGGCGACGCAGCTTTTCCGCCTTGGCGATCAGCATCTTGCGCTTGACCGGCTTCAGATGGTCAAAGAACATCCTGCCATTCAGGTGATCGATCTGGTGCTGCGCCGAAGTGGCCCAGAGGCCAACGAAATCGCGTTCCTCGACGTCGCCCGCCGCGTTCAAGAAACGTACCGTCACCGCGCGCGGACGGCTGATCACGGCCGACACACCCGGAAGGTTGGGGCTGGCCTCTTCATGGTCGCGGAACTGAATCGAGGCATGCAGGATTTCGGGGTTGGCCATAAGCACCGCCTGCCCCCGCGCCTCGGAACAATCGACCACGGCCAGCCGCAGCATGACGCCGATCTGCGGCGCGCCCAGGCCATAGCCCGGCATGGCCTCCATCGTATCGACCATGTCGCGCCAGACCGCGCGGACCTCGTCGGTGATCCCGTCAACGGGCATGGCCGGGGTTTGCAGCCGCTTGTCGGGCCAGGGGATGCAGCGGCGGACGGTCACAGCAGATAGGCCGCCTCGGCCGAGGCGCGGGCCTGCGGCGACAGGCGCATGAGGGTAACGATGCCGTCAAGGTGATCGAACTCATGCTGCACGCAGATCGCGGCGAAGCCGGAAAACTCGGCCTCGGCCTGCTGCCCCTCCAAGTCGGTCCAGCGGACGCGGATGCGTTCGGCCCGCTTCACCTCGGGCGCGATACCCGGCAGGGAAAGGCAGCCTTCGGGGCCGATGCTGCGTTCCTCGGACATCCACAGGATATCCGGGTTGATCATCACAACCGGATCGGGGTGACCTTCCTTCCAGGTGACATCCATCACGAACAGGCGTTTCAGCACGCCAACCTGCGGCGCGGCAAGACCACGACCCGGGGCGTCATACATGGTGTCCAGCATGTCGCGCACCAGATCGCGCACATCCTCGTCCGCGCCAACCTCGGCGCAGCGGGTCGTCAGGCGGGCATCGGGCCAGCGGACAATCGGCAGGACCGCCATCAGACTTGCGCCGTCCGCGCGCGTTCCCGCTTCAGCTTTTCCATCTTGCGGGTGATCATCTGCCGCTTGAGCGGGCCGAGGAAATCGATGAACAGCTTGCCGTTCAGGTGGTCGATCTCGTGCTGGACGCAGGTCGCCCAGAGGCCCGCGAACTGCTGTTCTTGTTCGGACCCGTCAAGCGCCATCCAGCGAACGCGCACCTCGGCGGGGCGTTCGACCTCGGCGTATTGATCGGGGATCGACAGGCAGCCCTCTTCATAGGTCGACAGATCTTCCGAGGCCCAGACGATTTCCGGGTTGATCAGGACCATCGGCTGCCGCGGCCCGTCCTTTTCGCAATCCATCACGATGACCCGCCGCATGACGCCGATTTGCGGCGCAGCAAGGCCGATGCCCGGTGCATCGTACATCGTTTCCAGCATGTCATCGGCCAGCCGCGCGACATCCTCCGAAATTTCGGTCACGGGGTCGCATGGCTTTTTCAGGCGCGGATCGGGGTGGATCAGGATCGGTCGTATCATTTCTTCGATGTATGCGATGCGGTTGCGCCGCGCAATCATCCGGAAGGCTGGTTGGAAAGCTGTCCCATTCCGGCATCAGGCACCCTTTGGTGCGGTTATATCGTTCGTCTTTGTGGATTTTGGATGAGATTTTTTCCCCTAATGTAACACTCTTTGTGGATGCTGGATCGTTTTGTGGGCCGATCTTGGACATCTCGCCCGATCCGAATAGGCTGAATCCGTAACCGGGCCTTGCGCCGCCGGATCAGGCCGTTACCCTTCTGCCAGACAGGACGAGGACAAAAATGAACTTTGACGAACGGATCAATCGCTTCGGAACCCATTCGGTGAAATGGGACATGATGGAGCGTCTCTATGGCGTGCCCGCCGCGGACGGGATCGCCATGTGGGTGGCCGACATGGAGTTCCGTCCCCCGGCCTGCGTGCAGAAGGCGCTTGAGGGGATGTGCGCGCACGGCATCTACGGCTATTACGGCGACGAGGCCGAATACCTGGATTCGATCCGCTGGTGGATGCAGAACCGCCACGGATGGACCGTGGAGCGTGACCAGATCTTCACCACGCACGGGCTGGTGAACGGCACCGCGATGTGCGTCGACAGCTTCACCCAACCGGGCGACGGCGTCGTGCTGATGACCCCGGTCTATCATGCCTTCGCCCGCGTTATCCGCGCGGCAGGCCGCGAGGTGGTGGAATGCCGCCTGCGCAACGAAGGCGGCCGCTACGAAATGGATTTCGACGCCTGGGACGCGCAGATGACCGGGCGGGAAAAGATGCTGATCCTCTGTTCGCCGCACAACCCCGGCGGCAGGGTCTGGACGCAGGCGGAGCTGCGCGCCGCTGCCGATTTCTGCCGCCGCCACGACCTGATCCTGGTATCCGACGAGATCCACCATGATCTGGTGATGCCGGGCCATTCGCATACGGTCATGGCCAATGCCGCGCCCGACATCGCCGACCGTCTGGTGATGATGACGGCGGCCACAAAGACGTTCAACATCGCTGGTGCGCACAGCGGCAACGTGATCATCCCCGATCCGGCGCTGCGCAGCCGGTTTGCCGCGCGCATGGCGGCGCTTGGCCTGTCGCCGAATTCCTTCGGCCTGTTCATGACGACCGCAGCCTATTCCCCCGAGGGCGCAGCCTGGGTCGATGCGCTGAACCTCTATCTGGATGGGAACCGCAAGGTCTTTGACGCGGCGGTGAACGCCATTCCGGGCCTTGCCTCGATGAACCTCGAAGCGACCTATCTGGCCTGGGTCGATTTCGCCGGAACGGGGATGGCCGCGCCCGAGTTCATCGCCCGCGTGGAACGTGAAGCGCTTATCGCCGCCAACCACGGCGCCACCTTCGGCGCGGGCGGGGAAAGCTTCCTTCGGTTCAACCTTGCCGCGCCGCGCGCACAGGTGGCCGAGGCCGCAGAACGCCTTGCCCGGGCCTTTGCCGATCTTCAATGACGGCTACGGCGGGGCATGGGCGATGCGCGCCCGGTCCCGCCGTTTTTCCCTGCCCGCTCAGGCGCCGGGCAAGTAGCCCACGGGCGCGTTTTCATCCTTCCAGAAATCCAGCGGCGGCCGGTCGGTCACGGCGGTGGACCGCTTGAATTCACAGATCAGTTCACCATTCTCGACGGTCGAGGCTATGATCAGCCCCTGAAACACATGCCGGGCGCCATCGAAGATATCGACCAGACCGCGCAGGTGGCTTGCGTGTTCGGCGTCGACAGTGAACCCGTCATCCCAGAACCGCAGGATCGGATAGACCTGATCGCCCAGTTGCACCCGCAAGCGCGATTTCTTGCGCATGTCCCGCTTCCGGGCTGCTTCCAGCCCTTCGCGCACCTCTGCCGGCAGACACTCAAGCATCGCCTGTTCCTCCGTCCCCTGTTGAAATGATCGGGTCGCGCCCCTGATTAATCAAGCGAAGTAACGGAATTATCACGTGAATTTCCCGATCGTGCCGAAAAGGCAACGTTGCGGGTGATCTTTTCCGGACGGCAGACTGCATCTTGGGGCACGGTGCGGGCCATCCACCAAATCCAGAGGAAGCGGCGGTGCGGGCCAGGCTTTCGAGACCGGGCCAGACCGGGCCGCATCGGGCCGCACCGGGCTGGACCGGGCTGCGGTTTCCGGCTAACACCGTCTCGCCCCGCCCCAGACGGTGACCATGACCGCCAGCCTGCTGTTTCTTGCCCTGCTGCTTGACGCCGCCTTCGGTGAACCGCGCCTGCTGTGGGATCGGTTTCCGCATCCCGCAGTCCTGATGGGGCGGGCGGTCGGCTTTCTGGAAAAGCGCCTGAACCATGGTGCGGCCCGCCGCGCGAAGGGCGTCCTTGCGCTTGCGATCCTGGCCGGGGGGGCGATTGTCCTTGGCTGGCTGATCCGCCTGATCCCCGATTTCGGCCTGCTTGAAATCCTGCTGGCCGCGATCCTTCTGGCGCAGCGCAGCCTTGTCGACCATGTGCGCGCTGTGGGCGATGCGCTGCGCCTGTCACTGGGCGAGGGGCGGCGGATGGTCGGCCGGATCGTGGGGCGCGACACGGCCGCGATGGACGAACCCGCCGTCGCCCGCGCCGCCATCGAAAGCGCGGCCGAAAACCTTTCGGACGGGGTGATCGCCCCGGCCTTCTGGTTTCTGGTCGCGGGGCTTCCCGGCATCCTGCTTTACAAGGTGGTGAATACCGCCGACAGCATGATCGGCCACCGCACCCCGCGATACGAGGATTTCGGCTGGGCATCGGCCCGGTTCGACGACCTGTTGAACCTGATCCCCGCGCGGCTGACCGCCCTTCTGATCGCCGTGACGCATGGCCGATTCGATGCGAGCCCCGTGATCCTGCGCGATGCGCCCCTGCACCGCAGCCCGAATGCCGGCTGGCCCGAGGCGGCGATGGCGCTGGTGCTGAATACCGCGCTTTCCGGCCCGCGCAGTTATGACGGCCAGATGCGCGCCTTCCCTTGGGTCTACCCCGAAGGCAGCCGCAGCCCCGGCCCCGACACGATCGACGCATCCTGCACCGCGCTTTGGCGCGCATGGGGGGGGATGCTGCTGGTCATCGGTCTGATCGCGCTGGCCTGATCCGCCGGAAATTGACCGGCGGGACCTTCGCCGCTAGGCTTTCACAGGCGCTTTGTTTGTGCCCGTGTAATTGGTGCGAAGGTGTTGCCATGATCCTGTTCGACGAAATCCGGGATGTCCGGCCCGAGATAACCGCCACCCGATCCGGGCAGATCGTCACATTGTCCGTCGCATACCAGACCAATGGCTATTACGACGATGACCTTGGGTATTTCCTGTTCGACTACGGCAATGCTTCGCTGGAATTCGGCGATGACAGCGCATCTGCCTTTGTTGGCGGGGATGACGACGGGGTGATCCTGATTTCGGTCAGCGATGACAGCTTCAACTTCACAGGGCCCGCGCGTGTCACCTTCATGACCGACAGCATGGCCGACGAATTCGTGGCCGAATTCATGGTGTCATCCTATCAATCCGCGGCCACGCTGAACGGCAGCGCGCTGGCCGATGTGTTTTTCGGCTCGGCCGAGTCGGACGCAGCTTTTGGCAAGTCGGGCAATGACACGCTGCTTGGGTTTTCCGGGAAAGATACGCTGCTTGGCGGACTAGGGCGCGACCTGCTGCAAGGTGGACGGGGCAATGACACGCTGAACGGTGGCAGGAATGCCGACCGGATGCTGGGCGAGGTGGGGAACGACCGGCTGATCGGCGGGCGGGCGGGCGACGTGCTGCTGGGGCTGGTCGGCGCGGATACCTTGCTGGGGGGCGCCGGGGCCGACACGCTGGACGGCGGCCGGGGCAATGACCTGCTGCGGGGCGGAACCGGGGCCGATACCTTTGTGATGGGCCTTGCGTTCGGGCGCGACCGGATTGACGATTTCAACCCGACGGGGGCCCAGTCTGACCGGATCGACCTGTCTGCCCTGAGCGAGATCACCGGCTTTGCGGACCTGAGCGCGAACCATATGCGACAGGTCGGCGGGCGGGTCGAAATCACGGATGGAACCAATCGCCTGATCCTTTTCGGAACGGATATCGACACGCTGACGGCATCCGATTTCCTGTTCTGAGGCCCGTAACGGCCCATCAGGCCACCAGCGCTTCGGCCTTTTTCAGATCGACGCTGACCAACTGGCTGACACCCTGTTCCTGCATGGTCACGCCAAACAGCCGGTCCATCCTCGCCATCGTCACGGCATGGTGGGTGATGATCAGGAACCGCGTGTCGGTGCGGCGGGTCATTTCGTCCAGCAGGTCGCAGAAGCGGGTGACGTTCGCATCGTCGAGCGGCGCGTCCACCTCGTCCAGCACGCAGATCGGCGCCGGGTTGGCAAGGAACACCGCGAAGATCAGCGCCAGGGCCGTCAGGGTCTGTTCGCCCCCTGACAGAAGGCTGAGCGTCGCCAGTTTCTTGCCCGGCGGCTGGCACATGATTTCCAGCCCGGCCTCAAGCGGATCGTCGGATTCGACCAGGACCAGCCGCGCCTCGCCGCCGCCGAACAGATGGGTGAACAGCGTGGCAAAACTGGCGTTGACCTGTTCGAAGGCGGTCAGCAGCCGTTCGCGCCCCTCGCGGTTCAGGCCCGAGATTCCGGCGCGCAGCTTCTTGATCGCCTCTTCCAGATCGGTTTTTTCGCCGGACAGAGTGTCGTATTCCTCTTGCACCGTCTTCGCGTCTTCCTCGGCGCGCAGGTTCACGGCGCCAAGCGCTTCGCGCTGACGCTTCAGCCGGTTCACCTCGATATCCAGCGCCTCGGCATGAGGCATGGCATCGGGATCGGTGCCGAGCGATTCCAGCAGTTGCGCAGGCGTCATCTCGGCATCCTCGCGGATACGTTCGGCAGCATAGGCCACGGTTTCCCGTGCGGCATCGGCGCGGGCCTCGGCCCTTGCGCGGGCTTCGCGTGCCTCGCCGGCCCCGCGTTCCGTCTCGCGTTCGGCATCCTGGGCGGCGCGCAACGCGGTCTCGGCCTCGGCCAAGGCGTCGGCGGCACGGCGGCGGCGGTCCTCGGCCTCGGCGATGGCCTCGCCCAGTTCCTCGCGCTTGATCGCGATTTCCTCGGGCGCGGCGCTGGCTTCGATCAGGTCTTCCTCGGTCGCGGCCTTGCGTTCGGCCAGTTCGGCGCTGCGCCGTTCGGCCGTCTCCAGCCGGTGCTTCCAGCCCGAGATTTCCTTGGTCACTTCCTGGCGGCGACGCACCCGTGCCTCGCCCTCGCGGCGCAGTTCGTCATGGGCGGACCGGCGCGACATCATCGTGATGCGTGCGGCCTCGACCGTGACTTTCAACGCCTCCACCGTGGAGCGCGCCTCGTCCAGATCGTCAAGATCCTTCAGCCCGGCCTCGGCCTCGCGCAGGCGGCTGCGAGCCTCCATCGCCTCTTCCTCGAAGCGCCGCACGGCCAGGCGCGCGGCCTCCAGCTTGCCGCCCGCGATGGACCGGTCGGCCTCGGCGCGGGCCAGGGCGCGGTTGGCCTCGGTCACGCGCTGGTCGGCGGACCGGCGGGCGTCGCGGGCCAACTGGTCGGCGCGCGCCAGATCGGCCAGACGGGCGGTCAGCGCCTCATGCGCGGCGCGGGCACCGTCCGCACGGGCCGAAACCTCTTCCAGGTCGCGCTTCAGCTGGACAAGCCGGTTAAGCTGCTTCAGCCGCAGGGCGGCTGCCGATGGCGCATCCTCGGCCGCGGCGCGGAAACCGTCCCAACGCCACAGGTCGCCCTCGCGGCTGACAAGGCGCTGCCCCGGCCGCAACGCCGCCTGCAGAGCTGCGCCTTCGGACTGTTCGACCAGCCCGATCTGGGCAATCCGCCGTCGCAGGACCGCGGGCACCTCGACATGTGCGGCAAGCGGTTGGACACCCGGCGGCAGGGGCTGATCGGCATCGTAATCCGGCAGGCCCGCCCAGCCGGAGCCGCCTTGGCCATTGACGGCGGGGGCGCGCAGATCATCGGCCAGCGCGGCGCCAAGCGCCGCCTCGAAGCCCGGCGTGACGCGGACCTGATCCAGAACCTGCGTGCCCGCCGCGGCCTCGCGTTCCACCAGCCGGGCCAGCGCCGCGACCTCGGCCCGTAGCGCGTTCGCCTCGCCTTCGGCAGCCGACCGCGCGGCGCGGGCGTCGGCCTCGCGTGTCTGCGCCTCGGCACGGGCGGCCTCGGCCTCGGACAGCGCGGCCTCGGTATCCTCTGCCAGGGCCACCGCTTCTTCCTGTGCGATGGTGGCCGCCTCGAAGGCCTCGGCCGCCTGCCCTTCGGCCTCGCGCGCCGCCTCGACCGCGTCGCGGGCACGGGCGGCCTCGGCCTCGGCCTTCTCAAGCGTGGACCGCGTGTCGCCCAGAAGGCGCTGCGCCGACTGGTGGCGGGCCGCCAGACGGGCGGCATCTTCGGTCCGTTCCGACATCATCGATTCGCGTTCGGACAACAGGGCGGCAGCCTCGCGCGCGGCCTCTGCCGCCTCGGCCAGCCTGTCGTCGTGCCCCTCGTGGGCCTTCAGAAGCTGCGCCTGTTCCCATTCCAGCCGCTGCACCGTTTCGCCCGCATCGCGGTTCAGCCCGACTTCGCGTTCGATATCTCGGGCAAGCTGGTCGATCCGCCCCTTCAGGGTCTCGATCGTTTGCAGCGCGCGCGCCTCCTGATCGTTCAGCGCATCCCGCTGCACGGTCAGGCGCTGCAGGATGGCGCCCGCGATCGCCTCTTCCTCGCGCTGGGGCGGCACCACGGTTTCGGCCTCGGCGCGCGACTTCGCGGCGGCGCGCGCGGCGGTTTCGGCCTGCGACGCCGCAAGAAGCCGGGCGCGCAGCACCTCTTCTGCCTCGGCCCGCGCCTGATCGGCCTCGCGCCAGCGGCGGAACAACAGCATCCCTTCGGCGCGCCGCAATTCCTCGCCGATCTCGCGATAGCGGGCGGCCTGCCGGGCCTGCCGGGCCAGCGTCGCCAGCTGCTGCGACAGTTGTTCCAGCACGTCATCCACGCGCGCCAGGTTCTGTTCGGTCGCCGACAGGCGCAGTTCCGCCTCGTGCCGCCGCTGATAAAGGCCCGAGATCCCGGCAGCTTCTTCCAGGATCCGGCGCCGCGCCTTCGGCTTTGCGTTGATCAGTTCCGAAATCTGCCCCTGCCGGACCAGCGCGGGCGAATGGGCGCCGGTCGAGGCATCGGCGAACAGCATCTGGACATCGCGGGCACGGACATCCTTCGAATTTGCCTTGTAGGCCGACCCGGCATCGCGGGTGATCCGGCGCACGATCTCGATCTGGTCCTGATCGTTGAAACCGGACGGCGCCAGACGGTCGGCATTGTCGATGACCAGCGCGACTTCGGCGAAGTTGCGCGCGGGCCGCGTGGCGGCGCCGGCAAAGATCACATCCTCCATCCCGCCGCCGCGCATGGCGGTGGGGCGGTTTTCCCCCATCACCCAGCGAAGCGCCTCAAGCAGGTTGGACTTGCCGCAGCCATTCGGGCCGACAACGCCGGTCAGCCCCTCGTGGATCACCAGATCCGTGGGGTCGACGAAGCTTTTGAAGCCGTTCAGTCTGAGCCGTGTAAACCGCAAGAGGCCCCCGTGATTCCGCAGAGGTGCATGATCCGAAGCACAGGCCGGTGAGTCAATCGCCGATCCCTGCATCTGGCGTTTCCGGGCGGGTTATCCACAATATCTTGGCGTATCGCCGGCCATAGGTTGCTTTCTTGATGGGCCGAGAAGCGCTAGATTGACCTGCGACGGGCGATCAGGCCGATGGCCCGGCGCAGGTTGGATCGCGAACATACCATGACCCTTGACCCACGCAGGGTGCAGAACCCGCATGACTGGTCGGCGCTTCTGGGCCTGATCCGGTCTTCCTTTGCCTATATGGATGGGCGGGTCGATCCGCCGTCGTCGATCCACCGGACGACAGAGGCAGACCTAAGCCAGATGGCAGACGAGGGCGAGGTCTGGGTCATCGACGCCCCGCAGGTCAGCGGGCCGGTGGCCTGCATGGTGCTGACGCCGCGCCCGGATTGCCTGTACATCGGCAAGGTCGCCGTGGCGGATGCCTGGCGCGGCACGGGGCTGTCGCGGCGCCTGATCGATCTGGCCGTGGATCGTGCTCGGGTGCATGGCCTTCCGGCGCTGGAGTTGCAGGTCCGGGTCGAACTGGCCGACAACCACGCGATCTATCAAAGGCTGGGGTTCGTCGAAACCGGCCGCACGGCCCATCCCGGCTTTGACCGGCCCACCTCTGTCACCTATCGCCGCAGTGTTGCGGCCTAGCGCAGCATCTCTCACAAGCGCGCCTGCACGTCCTGCAAGTCCGCAAGATACATCGGCGCAAGGTCCGCGACACTGGATTGCACGGCAGCCACCCCGATGTTCAGCGCGGCGATCATCCTGCCCCGCGTGTTGACGATCGGCACGACGATGGACCGCAGGCCGGTTTCGACCTCGCGGTCGATGATTGCATGGCCCAGGGTGCGGATACGGGCCAGTTCGGCCATGACCGCCTCGGGCTCGGTCAGCGTCATCGGGGTCCGGGCAGGCGACAGCCCGGGTTCAAGGATCGACCGGGCCTCGGCCTCGGGCATGGCGGTCGGCAGCACGCGCCCCATGCTGGTGCAATAGGCCGGCACCCACGGCGTCAGCCTAAGGAACTTGCCGTCGTATCCCGCCTATCCGTGATGGGCGAGCGTCAGAAGGCTGCGCCGGACGGTCGCCCTGTCCAGATCGCAGGCAGCCGACACCTCGACGATGGACTGGCGCGAACGATCCGCGGTAAAGGTCTTGATCACCGAAAGCCCCTTGGCCAGCCCCCCATGATATCGCGTTCCGATATCCCGACGCGCGACCCCATTTGTGCGATATGTCAACAAAGGTTTCATATCGCACGCACGGATGGACGAAAGCCAAGCTTGTCCCTATCCCTCAACCCATGTCCAGGGGCCGGGCCACAAGGGGTTAAAGACGATGGACAAGACGCTTGCGAACCTTGCATCTGCGGTGGCGGGGATCGAGAACGGCATCCTCGGGGCCTACGAGGTGGCCGAAAACGGCGATCTTGCGAACTGGTCCACCGGGCCGAAGGGCGTGCCGGCCGTCGGCGGCGCGATGGATCTGGTGCATGGCGCGAAACGCGTGGCCGTCATCACCGAACATGTCACCAAGGACGGCAAGCCCAAGCTGGTGGAACGCTGCAGCCTGCCCTTGACGGGTGTCGGCTGCGTCACGCGGATCTATTCCAGCCTGGCGGTGATCGACATCGAGGGGGGCCGCTTTGTCCTGCGGGAAAAACTGCCGTCCCTGACGGTCGATGCGTTGCAATCGCTGACCGGGGCAAGGATGGTGATCCCCGAGACCATCGGGGACCTGATCGTGCCGGAGCTTTGAGCCATGACCGACGTCTTCATCTGCGACTATATCCGCACGCCGATCGGGCGCTATGGCGGCAGCCTGTCTTCGGTGCGCACCGATGATCTTGCGGCGGTTCCCCTGCGGGCGCTCATGGCGCGCAATCCGGGCGTCGACTGGGAGGCGGTTGACGACGTGATCTATGGCTGCGCCAACCAGGCGGGCGAAGACAACCGGAACGTCGCGCGCATGGCTCTCCTGCTGGCGGGCCTGCCCGTGGGCGTGACCGGCACGACGATCAACCGGCTCTGCGGGTCGGGCATGGATGCGGTGCTCACAGCCGCGCGCGCGATCGCCTCGGGCGAGGCGCGGCTGATGATCGCCGGCGGCGTCGAAAGCATGAGCCGCGCGCCCTTCGTCATGCCCAAGGCCGACAGCGCCTTCGCGCGCATTGCCGAGATTTACGACACGACCATCGGCTGGCGCTTCGTGAACCCCGCGATGCAGGCGGCCTATGGCACCGATTCCATGCCCCAGACCGGGCAGAACGTGGCCGACGACCATGGCATCAGCCGCGAGGCGCAGGATGCGATGGCGCTGGCCAGCCAGGCCAAGGCCGCCGCCGCCCAGGCGAACGGGCGCCTTGCCGCCGAGATCACCCCCGTCACCATTCCGCAGCGCAAGGGCGACGCGCTGGTCGTGGACCGCGACGAACACCCGCGCGCCACCACGCCCGAGGCGCTGGCGAAACTGCGCCCGCTGTTTGCGAACGGGTCGGTCACGGCGGGCAATGCCAGCGGCGTGAACGATGGCGCGGCGGCGCTGATCCTTGCGGATGGGGACACCGCCGCGCGCTTTGGCCTGACGCCCATGGCCCGCGTTCTTGGCGGGGCCACGGCGGGCGTTCCGCCGCGGGTCATGGGCATCGGCCCGGCGCCGGCCAGCCGCAAACTTCTGGCCCGCCTCGGCCTGACCCAGGCCGATCTGGACGTGATCGAACTGAACGAAGCCTTCGCCGCACAGGGCGTGGCGACCCTGCGCCAGCTTGGCATCGCCGATGACGACCCCCGCGTGAACCCCAACGGCGGGGCCATCGCCCTTGGCCATCCCCTTGGCATGTCGGGCGCGCGGATCACGGGAACCGCCGCGCTGGAACTGGCGCGCACCGGCGCCAGGCGATCCCTTTCCACCATGTGCATCGGCGTGGGCCAGGGCATCGCCATCGCGCTGGAACGCGCCTGACCGGCCTTCGCGCACGTGCTGGCCGCGCCCGTGGCGATCCTGCACGGATGCGGAGATCCCTGCGACGGCGGGTCGCGGCGCATTGCATGGGCATGTCCTGTATTCATATTCCATATTGTGAATGTGAATGGAGGCTCTGATGCCGAACCCGACGCGACCGGCCAACACCTGGAACCCGACCTACTTCCTTGCGGCGCTTGGCGCGGGGGGGCTGGTGGTGACATTCTTCCTGTGGCTCTACATGTGGATCCCCCACCCCGGCCAGCAGGTGCCGGTGTTCGAGGACATCGCCGCCGCCTTTGCGGCGGGCGGCCTTGTGACCAAGGCGATGATCGCGCTTGCGGCGCTGTCGATCGCCGGGCTTGCCGTCCTGCACTATCAGAAACTGATCTGGAACATCGCCCAGTATCAGGCCTTCAAGCGGACCGAGGCCTATCAGAAGCTTCTGGCGGGCAACCAGCAATCCGCGCTTCTTGGCCTGCCGCTTGCGCTGGCGATGGCGATCAACGTGGGCTTCATCCTGGGCATGGTCTTTGTTCCGGGCCTGTGGAGCGTGGTGGAATACCTTTTCCCGGCGGCGATCCTCGCCTTTGTCGCGGTGGGGGTTCTGGCCTTCCGCATGATCGGCGCGATGATCGGCCGCTACAGCACCAAGGGCGGTTTCAACTGGGAGGCCAACGGGTCTTTCGCGCAGGTGCAACCGGCCTTCGCCCTGGCGATGGTGGGCGTCGGCCTTTCGGCCCCGGCGGCCCTGTCCACGGTTCCGCTGACCTCGGGGATCGCGCTGATGCTGTCGACCGTGTTCCTGGTCACCGCCGTGATCTATGCGCTGATCGGCGTGACGATGGGCATCGCGGCCATGCTTCAGCACGGCGCGGCGGTCGAGGGCATCCCGACGCTGATGAACATCGTGCCGCTGACCACGGTGCTTGGCATCCTGATCCTGCGGCAGAACCACGGCCTGCACGAACATTTCGGCGTCCACAGCGCCCCGGGCGACGACCTGCGCCTGCTGACGGTGTTCCTGGTCATCCAGATGATGTTCGGTCTGTTCGGCCTGACCGTGATGAAGAAACATCGCTACATGGAACGTTTCTATCACGGCAACGAATATTCGTCGGGGTCCTACGGGCTGATCTGCCCGGGTGTCGCGGTCAGCGTGATGATGATGTTCTGGGTCAACAAGGGCCTTGTCGGCGCGGGCCTGATCGCCAAGTTCGGGCTGGCCTACTGGGCACTCTCGGGTATCGCCGTGGCCTTCCAGGTCTGGATGATCCTGCTGCTGATCGGCCTGAACCGCCGTCACTTCACCACCCCGCGCGCCGCCGCCGTTCCGGCCGAATAGGCGCTGCCAACCCATGCCAAGGGGCGGGCCGCACGATCGGCCCGCCCTTTTCTTTTCTTGAAAGGGGCTTAGGCTGGCCCGGCACACGCAGACCGGACAGCCGCCCATGATCCATGCCCTTCTTGTCATCCTTGGTGCCCAGCTGGCGGGCGAGGCCATCGCGCAGGCGCTTGGCCTTCCGTTGCCGGGGCCCGTGCTTGGCCTGATCCTGCTGGTCGCGGGGTTTGCCACGATCCCCGGCCTTCTGGCGCTGGTGCGGCCAGTGGCGCAGGGCATCCTCGGCCACCTGTCGCTTCTGTTCGTGCCGGCCGGGGTGGGTGTCGTGGGGCATCTGGACCGCCTGGGCGCCAGCGGCCTGCCGCTGATCCTGGCCATCGTGCTTTCGACCGTCCTTGCGATTGCGGTGGGGGCGCTTGTCTTTGTCGGCGTCGCAAGACTGACGGGCGCGGAGGAGGATCGCGAATGACCGATTTCGCCGAGATCTGGACCTATCTCGCACGCGGCCCCCTGCTGTGGCTGACGGCGACGCTTGCGGCCTATTCGGTGGGGGATGCGCTGTTCCGCGCCTCGGGGCGCAAGCCCTATGTCAACGCGGTGCTGATTTCCGTCGTGCTGCTGGCCCTTCTCTTGTGGGCCACGGGCACCCCCTATCCCACCTATTTCGAGGGCGCGCAGTTCGTGCATTTCCTGCTGGGACCGGCGACCGTTTCGTTGGCGCTGCCCCTGTGGGAGGCGCTGCCGCGCCTGCGCCGGGCGGCCCTGCCGATCCTGGCCGCGCTTCTCGCCGGGTCGGCGACGGCGGCGGGGTCCGCGCTGGCCATCGCCCATGCCTTCGGCGTCACCGGCGAGACGCTGGCCTCGCTCGCGGCCAAGTCGGCAACCGCGCCGGTCGCCATCGGCGTGGCCGAGGCCCTTGGCGGGTCGCCCACCCTGACGGCGGTTCTGGTGATCCTGACCGGGATCACCGGCGCGATTGTCGCCACCCCCCTGCTGAACGCCCTGCGCATCCGCGACTGGCGCGCGCGCGGCCTTGCCGTCGGCGTCGCCGCCCATGGCATCGGGACCGCGCGGGCGTTTCAGGTCAACCCGACCGCCGGGGCCTTCGCCGGGCTGGGGATGGGGCTGAACGCGATCTTGACGGCGCTGATCGCGCCCTATGTCCTGTCCATCTTCCTGTGATGTGATGCGATGAGTGAACCAAGACTTCTGGGTATCTGCGGCGCGCTGCGCGCCGGGTCTACCAACCGGCTTCTTCTGGCCGAGGCACGGCGGCTGTTCGGCCCTTGCCAGTGGTCCGAAGGCGACTTGCGCCTGCCGCTTTATGACGGCGACCTCGAATCCCGCGACGGCATCCCCGCCGAGGTGCAGCGACTTGCCGACCAGATCGGGGCAGCCGACGGGGTGGTGATATCGACGCCCGAATACAACAAGGCCCCGCCGGGTGTGCTGAAGAACGCGCTCGACTGGGTCAGCCGCACGAAGGGCGGACCGTGGCGGAACAAGCCGGTCGCCATCATCTCGGCCGCGGCGGGCCGCGCCGGGGGGGAACGCAGCCAGTTCGCCCTGCGGCTGATGCTGACACCGTTCCGCCCCCGCCTGATCACGGGACCCGAGGTGATGGTGGCCGACAGCGGCAGTGCCTTTGACGACGACGGGCGGCTGAAGGACGCGCGGTCGGTCACGGTCCTGACCGACCTGATGGACGTGCTGCGCGGCGAAATCGGTCGGGGCTGACACCCGGCATGATGCGGCCCAGATGGGTTTCGGTCAGCGCAACGACGCCTCGACCCGGAAGCCATCGGGGATCGCATCGCGCCCTTCAAGCACCAGATCCGCCATCACCTGCGCCACCTTCGGCGCCATGCCGAAGCCGATCTTGAAACCGCCGTTGGCGATGAACTGACCCGCCCGACCGGGCCATTGCCCCAGCATCGGGGCACGCGATCGGGCGCGTGGCCGCAACCCGGCCCAACGGTCGACAATGGTCGCGCGGGCAAGGGCCGGAACCGCAGCGATGGCGCGGGCGATGACCGCGTCAAGCTGGGCATCTGTCGCGGCAGGATCGTCGAAGTCACGCTCGCTGGTCGATCCTATGGCGACCGTGCCATCGGCATGGGGCACGACATGCACCGCGTCGGCAAAGATCTGCACCAAGCCGGTCGGGTCGATCGCCGCATCGGCGGGCAACGCCAGCAGGGCCGCCTGCCCCTTGACCGGACCGCCGACATCGCGCCCCAGATCGGCGGACAGCGCCGACAAGCCCGCCGCACCCGTGGCCCAGACCACGGGGCCAGCCCCCGGGCCGGGAGTTTCCCCGGTTTCGATGACGCCGCCAAGCGCGCGGATCGCGGCCGCCAGCGCCGCCCCCGCCCGGCGTGGCGCCATTCGGGCCGTCAGCGTATCCTCGACGATCCAGCCTGACGGGCTGACGGGTTCCCAAGCCGCGCCCGTGGCCGGGCGCACGATCCATTCGGCCTTTCCCTGCCACAGCTGTGCCGCCCCTTCGGCGCGTTCGCGCGCACGATCGACGGCGGCCTGATCGGCCAGCGGCTGCAAGCGCCCCGACCTGAGGTAGGTGGAACCGACGCCCCCCGCCGCTTCAACCGCCCTCCAGAAATCCCCGGCCATCAGCAGGCTGTCCAGCTGGAACGCCTTCTTGTCGTTCCAGTTTTCCGGCGTGTGCGGGGCCAGCGCGCCCACAAGCCCCCCCGATGCGCCCGCGCCAACACGTTCACGTTCCAGCACGCGGACACGCATGCCGCGGCGGGCGGCCTCGAAGGCGATCGCAAGGCCAAAGACCCCTGCGCCCATCACCGTCAGATCCTGCGTTGCCATTCCCGCCCCCGTGTGAAAAAGCTCTGCCGCGCGGCAATAGGGCTTAGGGCAAATGACGGGCTGTGACCAGAGCGGCGGGCTGACGTGGCGCGACGGGGTGGTGCCCGTCTCGGCCCGGTTCGACGATCCCTATTTCAGCCTTGCCGACGGGTTGCAGGAAACCCGCCACGTCTTTCTGGCCGGCAACGGCCTTCCGGGGCGGTTCCGGCCGGGGTTCCACATCGCCGAGCTGGGCTTCGGCACCGGGCTGAACATGCTGGCCGCGCTGATCGCCTGGCGCGCGGCGGGCCTTCCCGGCGCGTTGCGCTTCACCAGTTTCGAAGCCTACCCGCTGTCCGCAGGCGACCTCGCCCGCGCGCTGGATCACTTCCCGGAGGCGCGCGCGGTGGCCGGCCCCTTCCTTGATCAGTGGGCTGCAGGGGGGGCTGCGGGGTCGCGACGGCTGGCCTGGGACGGGATCGAGGCCGAGGTGATCGTCGGCGATGCCCGCCTTTCCCTTCCCGCCTGGCCTGGCCGTGCCGATGCGTGGTTTCTGGACGGCTTCGCCCCTGCGAAGAACCCTGAACTGTGGTCGGCGGACCTGATGGCCGAGGTTGCCCACCATACCGTGCCGGGCGGCAGTTTCGCCACCTATACCGCCGCGGGCCACGTCCGCCGCGCTCTGGCCGACGCGGGGTTCGCCGTGGAACGGCAACAGGGGTTCGGACGCAAGCGCCACATGACAGCCGGGCGCCTGGCCGGATGACGCCGCGCGCAACCCATCGCCTGCGCCGAAGGGATTCAGGGCCGGCCCTGTTCCCGGTTCGCGCCCCTGCCCCGGACGCCCACACCCTGCCGCCGGTCGCCCCGGTTGCGCCAATGGACATCACATGACCGAACAGAACACCCGCCTTGGCATCATCCTGATGATCGTCACGACCTTCATCTTCGCCATGCAGGACGGAATCTCGCGCCATCTTGCCGGGGAATACAACGTGCTGATGGTGGTGATGATCCGTTACTGGTTCTTCGCCCTGTTCGTGATCGCGCTGGCCGCGCGCCAGTCCGGCGGGCTGCGCGCTGCGACACGGTCGCGCTTTCCGGCGATCCAGGCATTTCGCGGCCTGCTGCTGGTGGCCGAGATCTGCGTGATGGTGCTGGGGTTCGTCGCGCTTGGCCTTGTGGAAAGCCACGCGATCTTTACCTGCTATCCGCTGCTTGTGGCCGCGCTGTCCGGGCCCGTCCTGGGCGAAAAGGTGGGCTGGCGGCGCTGGACGGCGATCGGGATCGGGTTCGTCGGTGTCCTGATCATCCTGCAACCCGGCATCGCCGTGTTTTCGCCTGCCGCCCTGCTGCCGCTTCTGTCGGCCTTCATGTTCGCCCTTTACGGGCTCTTGACCCGCTATGTCGCGCGCGGGGATGCGGCGGCGGTCAGCTTTTTCTGGACCGGAACGGTGGGCGCGGTGGCGATGACCGTCGTCGGGATCTGGTTCTGGGAACCGATGACCGGGGCAGACTGGGGCTGGATGGCGCTGCTGTGCTGCACGGCAGCGGCGGGGCACTGGTGCCTGATCAAGGCCTATGAGGTGGCCGAAGCCAGCGCCGTGCAACCCTTCGCCTTCCTGCAACTGGTCTTTGCCTCGGCGCTTGGCATCACCGTCTTCGGCGAGACGCTGGAACTGAACGTCGCGGTCGGCGCGGCGCTGGTCGTGGGCGCGGGGCTGTTCACGCTCTGGCGCCAGCGCGTCGCCTCGCAACGGGGGCGCTGAACCGGCTCAGCCCTTCAGTTCGGCCGTCACCCGGACCGGGCCTGTCGTCCCGCGCAGGCGGGCACGATAGATCACAAGGCTTTCGACCACCCGCATCACATAGGTGCGGGTTTCGGTGAAGGGGATCGCCTCGACCCAGTCGATCACATCCACCTCGGGGCGGCGGGGATCGCCATATTCGTCGATCCAGCGGCGCGGACGCCCCGGCCCGGCGTTATAGCCCGATGCGACCAGCGCGACCGAAGGCCCGAATTCCTCGACCAGCTGCGCCAGATAGGCCGCGCCCATCTTCGCGTTATAGGCCGGATCGCTGGACAGGCGCGACACGTCATGTTCCATGCCCAGCTTCCGCGCCATCATCTCGCCCGTGGCGGGCATCACCTGCATCAACCCGCGCGCGCCGGCACCGCTGCGCGCCGCTGGGTCGAACTCGCTTTCGCGGCGGGCGATCGACAGGGCAAAGGCGCGGCTGACGGGCAGCCCGTCGGGGATCATCCCGACGACCGGAAAATAGGCGTGCGGCAGGATCACGCCACGTTCCGCCGCCTGCTTGGCCAGCAGAACGGCGATATGCGGCTCGCCGATCTCAAGCGCCATGTCGGCCATCTGATGCAAACCGGTGGCGTCCTGCGTCTCTGCAAGATGCAGCATGAACCGCTTGGCCAACGTGCGGTTTCCGGCATGCAGAAGCAGCATCGCCGCCTCCATCACCGACGAGTTGACAAAGCCGGCCTGCCGCCAGCCGGGGCTGGCCTTGGCATCGGACAGCAGGGACGCGTCCAGCGACAGGCCCAGCTTTTCGGCGGCAAGCAGACCGTAATAGGCCGTCTGGTGCTGCGCGGCGCGCCTGTAATCGGCCAGCGCCCCGGCCTGATCGCCCGCTGCCTCAAGAGCGCGGCCCTGCCAATACATCGCCCGCGAGGTGCTGATGGGCGTGGCAACCCCGGTTTCCAGGTGCCGGAAATGTTCCAGAGCGCGGGCGGGTTCGCCGAGGTGCCGCAGTGCGATGAAGCCTGCGAGGAATTCCAGATCGGCGAACTTGCCGCCCTCGGTCAGGCCGTGCGAGGCCGCGATGCGATAGGCCTTCGCCGGGTCGCCCCGGCGCAGCACCGCCCGCGTCAGGACCGCCCGTCGATCCGCCCACAGATCGGGACGTCCCAGCGATGTCGGGTCCGACCCCCGGTCGAGGATCAGCGCGGCGGCATCGTCGTAGCGATCGCGCTTCATCCGCCAGACGAAGCGTTCGAAGGCAAGCCCCGGATCCCCGGCAAGATCCGCCGGGACAGCAGCGATCAGCGCATCAAACCCGTCGGCGTTGGTGCGCAAGGCCAGCCGCGCTCGGGCCAGCGCCTGCCAGCCCGCGGACACGCGGGGCAGCATGCGTTCGGCCTCGGTCCGGTCGCCGTCCCACAACAGCCGGTCAAGCCGCGCCTGATGCGCCGCCGCGCCCAGGTCGGGGGCCAGCTGCAATAGGGCGGCCTCGTCCTCGGCCGTGAAGGAAAGCGCCTGCCAGGCGCGTCGCGCCTCGGTCATAGCCTCTTCGGTCCGGCCAAGCGCCATCAGCGCCCGCACCAGCGCCACGGCCCCCGCGCCGGTTGCGGGACGGTTGTCGGCGAACCACGCGGTGACGCGGCCCGGAGTCGTCGACCGTGCCACGGCAACCTCGCCCTTCTGGCGCAGGAAGGGCAGGCCCGGCCAGTCGGGACGGCGCTTGAGGAAATCCTCGTATTCGCCCAGAAGCCCCTCGCCAGCGCGCAGGCGGCTCCATTCCACCACGTCGCGGGCGACCGGCCCGCCCGCCTCGGCCGAGGTGCGGGCGGCGTCCCAGTCGTTGCGCGCGGCATGCGCCATCGCCTCGGCCAGCGCGGTCGCGGACGGGTTGGCCGCGCCGGGGCGCGGATCAAGGGCCAGTAGGATCGTCAGGGCGGCGGCCATCAGGGGCCGCATCATCATTGCTGCTCGTGTCATGGCGCGATTGTCCCCGATGCCGCGGGGCTGCGCAACTCACGTTCACGCAAGCGTTGGGAACTTGGCAAGCGCCCGCCCGAAGGATAGGAAGGCCGCGTTTGCAACACGGGCGACTCAAGGGCGGGACCGCCGCCACGCCACGACACAGGAGAAGCGTGCCATGATCAGAGGCTCCATGCCGGCCCTCGTCACGCCGTTCAGGAACGGCGAGCTGGATCTGGACACGCTGAAGAAACTTGTCGAATGGCACATCGCCGAAGGCAGCCACGGGATCGTCCCGGTCGGCACCACCGGCGAAAGCCCGACGCTGAGCCACGAGGAACACCGCACGGTGATCGAAGAGGTGGTGAAGGCCGCCGCCGGGCGCGTGCCGGTCATCGCCGGGGCCGGATCGAACAACACGGTCGAGGCGATCGACCTGATCCAGCACGCCGAACGGGCGGGCGCAAACGCCGCGCTTGTGGTGACGCCCTATTACAACAAGCCCACCCAACGCGGCCTGATCGCGCATTTCAGCGCGCTGCACGATTGCTGCAACCTGCCGATCATCATCTACAACATTCCGCCCCGGTCGGTCATCGACATGACGCCCGAAACGATGGGTGAACTGGCGAAACTGCCCCGGATCGTCGGCGTCAAGGACGCCACCGGCAAGATCGAACGTGTGAGCCAGCAGCGCGCCTCCTGCGGGAAGGATTTCATCCAGCTTTCGGGCGAGGATGCGACGGCGCTGGCCTTCAACGCGCATGGCGGTGTGGGCTGCATCTCGGTCACGGCGAACGTGGCCCCGCGTCTTTGCGCCGAATTCCAGGAAGCGACGCTGCGCGGTGATTACGCCAAGGCGCTTGAATATCAGGATCGCCTGATGCCGCTGCACGAGGCGATCTTCATCGAACCCGGCCTGGCCGGGGCGAAATACGGCCTTTCGGTTCTGGGCCTGTGTTCGGAAGAGGTGCGGCTGCCGCTGACCGGCCTTCTGGACAGCACGAAGGAACGCATCCGCGCGGCGATGCGCCACGCCGGGCTGATCAACTGATCGCCCGCCCTGCGGGATCGACGGGGGCGCCTTCGGGCGCCCCGTTCATTTCTACACGTTGTCGACATGATACTTGCGCCTGCCGCGCCATCGGCTAAGCCTTCTTTTCCGGGAGTATCAGATCATGCGCAGCACGAAGACGGTTCATGTGATTTCGGCCCATGCCGAAGGCGAGGTGGGCGATGTGATCGTGGGCGGTGTCGCCCCCCCGCCGGGTGACACGCTCTGGGCCATGCGCGAGGCGCTTTGGCAGGATCAGCGGTTGCGGAATTTCGTTCTGAACGAACCGCGCGGCGGGGTGTTCCGGCATGTGAACCTGCTGGTGCCGCCGAAGGACCCGCGCGCGCAGATGGGCTTCATCATCATGGAACCCGAAGACAACCCGCCGATGTCGGGGTCGAACTCGATCTGCGTGGCAACCGTGCTGCTGGATGCGGGCATCCTGCCGATGACCGAACCCGTGACCGAACTTCTGCTGGAGGCCCCGGGGGGGCTTGTGAAGGTGCGGGCCGAATGTCGCGACGGCAAGGCCGAACGGGTGACGGTGCAGAACCTGCCGTCCTATGCCGACAAGCTGGATCAGGTGCTGGACGTGCCGGGGATCGGGCGGCTGACGGTGGATACGGCCTATGGGGGCGATTCCTTTGTCGTCGTCGATGCGGCGGCACTTGGCCTGTCGATCGCCCCGGACGAGGCGCACCGGATCGCCACGCTTGGGGTGAAGATCATGGCCGCCGCCGAGGAACAGATCGGCTTTGTCCACCCCGAGAACCCGGATTGGGCGCATTTCTCGTTCTGCCTGTTCGCCGGTCCGCTTGAGCGGGACGGGAACGGCTGGCGCACCGCACATTCCGTGGCGATCCGCCCCGGCAAGGTCGACCGGTCGCCCACCGGCACGGCCGTGTCGGCCCGCATGGCGCTGATGTCCGCACGCGGGCTGATGGACGAGACACAGGCCTTGACCGCGCGGTCCATCATCGGATCGACCTTCACCGGGCGCATTGCCGGGCGCACCACGGTGGGCGACAAGCCCGCGATCCACCCGCAGATCACCGGCCGGGCGTGGATCACCGGGATGCACCAGCACATGCTCGATCCGGCCGATCCGTGGCCGGAAGGCTACCGCCTGTCGGATACCTGGGGCGCGCGCTAGTGCCGGATGGCGCCGGGCTGTCGGACAACCTGCGCGGCAGTCTCTATATGGTGGCCGCCATGGCGGGCTTCGCCATCGAGGACATGTTCCTGAAATCCGCCGCACGGGTGCTGCCCACGGGGCAGGTGATCCTGATCATGGGGCTGTCGGGCGTTCTGGTGTTCGGCCTGATGGCCCGGTCGCGGGGCGAGGCGATCCTGCCTGCGGCGGTCCTGTCGCGCCCGATGCTGATCCGGTCTGTCTTCGAAATCGCGGGGCGGCTGTTCTATTCGCTGTCCCTTGCATTGACCACACTGTCGGCCACCTCGGCCATCCTGCAGGCGACACCTCTGGTCGTGGTAGCGGGGGCGGCGGTCCTGTTCGGCGAACGGGTGGGATGGCGGCGCTGGACGGCGGTCATCGTCGGGTTTCTGGGCGTGCTGATCATCCTGCAGCCTGGGCTTGAGGGGTTCACGCCGCTGTCACTGCTGGCGGTGGCCGGGATGATCGGCTTTGCCGGTCGCGACCTGGCCACGCGCGCGGCACCGCGGACCCTGTCGAACCGGCAGCTTGGGGTGATGGGGTTTGCCATGCTGGCCATCGCGGGCGCGATCATCCTTGGCTTCACCGGCGGGGCGCGGATGCCCGATGCCGCCACGGCGGCCAACCTTGCGGGATGCACCGCCTTCGGCATCGCGGCCTATCACGCGCTGACCCATGCGATGCGGACCGGCGAGGTTTCGGTCGTGACACCCTTCCGCTACACGCGCCTTGTCTTTGCGCTGATCCTTGGCGCCGTCGTCTTCGGCGAACAGCCAGATGCGGCCACCCTGACGGGAAGCGCCCTGATCGTCGCCGCCGGGGTCTACACGCTGATCAGGTCACGCCGGCGTTAACCGGACTTCCGGCGGCTTTCGAACTGGCCGAGCCGCACATGGCGCAATGCCTCGACAAGAAAGGCTGTCATCAGCCCGAAGGTCAAAAGGCCGTTTGCGGCCGCCATCGCCCCCAGGATGCGCCATTCGACCGGCAGCAGGACATCGCCGAACCCCAGTGTGGTAAAGCTGACGAGGGCGAAGTAGACCGCCTCCTCATGCGTGGAGAAGATCCCGAGAAGGTCCAGGACAATGGCCCAGGTCCAAACCCCGATCGTCACCACGGCCAGAACGCAAAGCGAGACGAACACCACGACAAGGACCACCTTCAGACGGTGGGGTTCACGCATCAGCCAATCATGCCACCGGGCAAGGGCCATCTCTATGGCGAGCGCACCAAGCGCCCCGACAAGGACGGAAAAAAGAATCAAGACGGTTCCGATGGCAATTTGCAGGATCATTGGAAGTTCCGGATCATCAAGTCATCTATCACGTCGCCCAGGGCAAAGCGCAAGCGGCACGGGCTGGACAGCGGCGCGCGCCTTGCCTATCTCGGTGCGATCATGGCCCAGAAATCAGACCCCAACTCGAAACTCATCGCCGAAAACCGCCGGGCGCGGTTCGACTACCACATCGAAAGCGATCTTGAGGCCGGGATCATCCTGCAAGGCTCCGAGGTGAAGTCGCTGCGGGCAGGCGGTGCGAACATCGGCGAAAGCTATGCCAGCGTCGAGGGCGGCGAACTGTGGCTGATCAACAGCTACATCGCGCCCTATGGGCAGGCCAAGACATGGGGCCACGAGGAACGTCGCCACCGCAAGCTGTTGGTCAGCCGCAAGGAACTGGCCCGCCTGTGGAACGCGACCGCCCGCGAGGGGATGACGATCGTTCCGATCAAGATGTACTTCAACGACCGCGGCATCGTGAAAATCAAGCTGGGCATCGCCAAGGGCAAGAAACTGGCCGACAAGCGCGAAACCAGCGCCAAGCGCGACTGGGACCGCCAGAAGCAGCGCCTGCTGAAGCAGAACGGCTGACCTTACCCGACGAAACGGGGACCGAGGCGCGGAACTTCCCCCCATGCCACCGTTGCCCGAGGGCAGGCGATCTGCGACAGTCCGTCGCGACCGGGCTATCGCTGCGGCGCTGGACCCCGGCGCAATCGGGCCATGCGCCCACAGGGTAGGGAATGCGATCATCATGGAACAGCTCATCATCAGCCTGATTTCCGGCGCGGTCGGCGGCAATGTCGCGGGCGGCCTTCTGAAGAACCTCAGCCTCGGTACCGTGCTGAACTCGGTCGTGGGCATTGCCGGCGGTGGCCTCGGCAGCCAGATCCTGGGCATGCTGGGCGCGGGCGGCATGGGCGATGCCGCGGCGGCGGCGGCCGGGCTCGACATCGGATCGATCGTCAGCGGCGTCGCCGGCGGCGGTGTGGGCGGCGCTGTGCTGCTGGCTGTCGTGGGCGCGGTCAAGGGCATGCTGGCCAAGTGAACGAACAGCGGCGGGGGTGCCCGGCATCCCCGCCATTTGGCTTGCCTCATTGGCCCCGTCCGATTAATCCGGACGGGTGATGTGAGGATACGCCCATGACCCCTTCCCCCACGGATGATCCCAGGACGCTGGTATCGACAGACTGGCTGGAACGGCATCTGAAAGATCCCGATCTGCGCATTCTCGATGCCTCGTGGTACATGCCCGACAGCGGGCGCGACCCGAAAGCGGAATACCAGGCGGCGCATATCCCCGGCGCGCGCTTCTTCGACATCGACGAAATCTCGGACCTGCGGTCGTCGCTGCCGCACATGGCCCCCCCGCCCGAGAAGTTCATCAGCCGGATGCGGGCGATGGGTGTGGGCGACGGGCATCAGGTGGTGGTCTATGACGGCGCGGGCCTGTTTTCGGCGGCGCGTGTCTGGTGGCTGTTCCGCCTTATGGGCAAGACCGAGGTCGCGGTTCTGGACGGCGGCATGCCGAAATGGCGCGCCGAGGGCCGCGAGATTGAGGATATGCCCCCGATCGTGCGGGACCGCCACATCACCATCAGTCGCCAGCATCATCTGGTCAAGGATGTGACGCAGGTCGCCCATTCGTCGAAGCTGCGCGATGCCGAGATCCTAGATGCCCGATCCGAGGCACGGTTCCGGGGCGAGGTGGCGGAACCCCGGCCCGGCCTGCGGTCCGGCCACATTCCGGGGTCAAGGAACATCCCCTTCGGCACTCTGCTGAATGCCGATGGCACCATGAAGGACCCCGCCGCCCTGCGCGCCGTCTTCGAGGCGGCCGGGGTGGACCTGGCCAAGCCCACGATCACCACCTGCGGATCGGGCGTCACCGCCGCGATCATCAGCCTTGCGCTGGAACGGATCGGGCATCGCAACCATTCGCTCTATGACGGCTCGTGGTCGGAATGGGGCATGTATGACGACCTGAAGGTCGAAAAGGGATAAGACCATGCTGGAAGCACTGAAGCCGCAGCCGCAGGACAAGATCCTGCAACTGATCGCCATGTTCCGCGAAGACCAGAGGGCCGACAAGATCGACCTCGGCGTTGGCGTCTACAAGGACCCGACCGGCCTGACCCCTGTCATGCGCGCGGTGAAGGCCGCCGAACGGAAGCTGTGGGAAACCGAAACGACCAAGACCTACACGGGCCTTGCCGGCGAACCCGCCTACAACGCCGCGATGGCCCGGCTGATCCTGGCCGGCAGCGTTCCCGCCGACCGCATCGCATCGGTCGCCACGCCCGGCGGCACCGGCGCGATCCGGCAGGCTCTGGAGCTGATCCGCATGGCCTCGCCCGAGGCGAAGGTGTGGCTGTCGAACCCGACCTGGCCGAACCATCCGTCGATCATCCGCTATCTGGGCATGCCGATGGCCGAATACCGCTATTTCGACGCGGCTTCGGGTGGCGTGGATTTCGCCGGGATGATGGCCGACCTGGCGCGGGTGGCGAAGGGCGACGTGGTCCTGCTGCACGGCTGCTGCCACAACCCGACAGGCGCCAACCTGACCGCGGCGGAATGGGCGCAGGTCTGCGACGCGATGGAAGCGCGCGGCGCGATCCCGATGATCGACCTTGCCTATCAGGGCTTTGGCGACGGGCTGGAGGCGGATGCCGCGGCTACGCGGATGGTGGCGGCCCGTTTCCCGGAAGTGCTGATCGCGGCCTCTTGCAGCAAGAACTTCGGCATCTACCGGGAACGCACGGGCGTCCTGATCGCCCTGTCGAAGGATGCCGGCCAGAAGGCCATCACCCAGGGCAACCTGAACTTCCTCAACCGCCAGAACTACAGCTTCCCGCCCGACCACGGCGCGCGGGTGGTCACAATGATCGTCGAGGACGACGCGCTGCGCGCCGACTGGATGGCCGAACTGGAAGAGGTGCGGCAGAACATGCTGGGCCTGCGTCAGGCGCTGGCCGATGCGCTGCGGGCCGAAACCAATTCCGACCGGTTCGATTTCGTGGCCCGCCACCGGGGCATGTTCAGCCGTCTGGGCCTGACCGAGGCGCAGGTGACACGCCTGCGCGAGGAACACGGGATCTACATGGTCGGCGACAGCCGCATCAACATCGCCGGGCTGAACGCAAGGACCGTGCCGGTCCTGGCACGGGCGGTGGCTTCGATCCTGTAAAGGCCGCGGACCGGCAAAGAAAAAAGGCCCGGACGATTGTCCGGGCCTTTCCATTCCAGAGCTGAGCGGGAGGAGGAGACTCAGCCCTTGGCAAACTCGGGATAGGCTTCAAGACCCAGCTCCGCCTTGTCGAGGCCCAGCATTTCCTCTTCCTGGGTCGGGCGCAGGCCCATCGTCGCCTTCAGGATCACCCAGACCACCGCCGATGCGACGAAGACGAAGGCACCGATCGAGGCGAAGCCGATGAACTGCATCACGAAGCTTGTGCCTTCGGTGTAGAAGGGAACAGCCATCGTGCCCCAGAAGCCGGCAACCAGGTGCACCGGGATCGCACCGACAACGTCGTCGATCTTCATCTTGTCCAGCAGCGGCACGACGATGACCACGATCACGCCACCCACGGCACCGATCCACAGCGCGCCGAACAGCGTCGGGTCAAGCGGCCCGGCGGTGATCGAGACCAGACCCGCCAGTGCGCCGTTCAGCAGCATGGTCAGGTCAACCTTCTTGTAGATCGCTTGCGTCAGCAGCATCGCCGCCACCGCACCAGCCGCAGCCGCCATGTTGGTGTTGGCGAAGATGATCGAAACGGCATTTGCGTCGGCCTCGGTCCCCAGGGCCAGCTGCGAGGCGCCGTTGAAGCCGAACCAGCCCAGCCACAGCACGAAGGTGCCAAGCGTCGCCAGTGCCAGGTTCGAACCCGGCATCGGATGCACGCGGCCGTCCTTGCCGAACTTGCCCAGACGCGGACCAAGGATGATGGCACCGGCCAGCGCCGCGAAACCACCGGCGGCATGAACCAGAGTGGAGCCCGCGAAATCCGAGAAGCCCGCTTCCGACAGCCAGCCGCCGCCCCACTGCCAGGACGCCTCGATCGGGTAGAGGAACCCGGTCAGGACGACCGTGAAGATGAGGAACGGCCAAAGCTTGATCCGTTCGGCCAGCGTGCCCGACACGATCGAGGCGGTGGTGGCGCAGAACATCAGCTGGAAGAAGAAATCAGACCCCGCCGAATAGCCGGTTGCCAGATCGGGATCGCCGCCGATCGACTTGGGCGAGAAGGCGCCAAGATAGCCCGCGATGGACCAGCCGTCGCCCGGATACATCAGGTTGTAGCCCACGACCCAGTACATGATCGACGCGATCGAGAAGAGCGCGATGTTCTTCGTCAGCTGCATCGTGACGTTCTTGGACCGCACAAGCCCGGCTTCGAGCATGGCAAATCCGGCGGCCATCCAGAACACCAGGAAGCCCCCGATGAGGAACAAGAGCGTGTTGAAGATGAACGCGTTGTCGACCGCAGCCGCGGGCGCGGCCTCGGCGACGGCTTCGGCCGCTTCGGCGGTGGCTTCCTGCGCCCAGGCCGGAAGTGCGGCGAAGGCGGATGCAGAGGCGAGGCCCGCCAGTTTGAACAGTGTCTTCATGATTTTGGTTTCCCCTTCCCCAGACCGATCACAGCGCATCGTCATCGGTTTCACCGGTACGCACGCGCACGGCCTTTTCCACATCCACGACAAAAATCTTGCCGTCGCCGATCTTGTCGGTCTTGGCGGTCTTGCGGATCGTGTCGACCACCTGTTCGGCCAGCGCGTCGCTGACGACGATCTCGATCCGGACCTTCGGCACGAAGTTCACGGCGTATTCCGCGCCGCGGTAGATTTCGGTGTGGCCGGACTGCGAGCCGAAGCCCTTGATCTCGGTCACCATCATTCCGCGCACGCCGATGGCGGTCAGCGCCTCGCGGACCTCCTCCAGCTTGAACGGCTTGATTGCTGCAATGATCAGTTTCACGTCGGTCCCCTTCTTCCTTGTCAGGCGGCCCGGGTGGGGCCTTGCCCGTTCAGGAGGGGGGCTTCGCACCCGCAGAACAAGAATTCGCTGCAAAGCGGCGGGGGGCGAATCCGGAAGTATTGCACAAATTTTGCACTTCCCGCCCCTATCGCCCACTTTTTAGGCAATAGTCGGACCCGAATCGGAGGCACGGATACTCCACATTCCGGCGAAGTCGGGCTAGAGTGAGGCAAAACAAAAGCGTGACGAGTGCGCGGACTTTCAGGCGGAGCAGGCATGGCTGGAACGGGAAAACGGCGCGCGCCACTGGTGGTGGACCGGCGATACGCAAACACGACAGGCGCGCCCAAGAAGGCCGAGCGCCGGTCGTCCGCGCCTGCCCCGCGCGGCCCGCGCCGCAAGCGCGGCCTGATCGGCGGGCTGGTCTTCGGCTTCTTCCACCTGATCTGGCGGATCGTCTGGGGCGTCAGCTGGCGGATCGGCGCCGTGGTGGCGATGATCCTTGCCGCCTCGACCTTCTATTTCTACTCGACGCTTCCGCCGGTGGCCGATCTTCTGGACGGGCGCGCGCGCGGATCGGTCACGCTTCTGGACCGCGAGGGCAAGGTCTTTGCCTGGCGAGGGGAAACCTTTGGCGGGCAGATCACATCGGATACCGTCTCCGAACATCTGCGCAACGCGGTCATCGCGACCGAGGACAAGCGGTTCTATCGCCATTTCGGGATCAGCCCGCGCGGCATCGCCAGCGCGATCCGCATCAACCTGAGCGAGGGTCGCGGGCCGCTTTCCGGCAACGGCGGCTCGACCATCACGCAGCAGGTGGCCAAGCTTTTGTGCCTTGGCGTTCCTTATGATCCGAAGGCGTGGAAATCCGAAGCGGAATACGAGGCCGACTGCCGCACCGGGGGCGTCTGGCGCAAGATCAAGGAAGTCCCCTATGCGATGGCGATGGAGGCCAAGTATTCCAAGGCCGACATCCTGACGATCTATTTCAACCGCGCCTATCTGGGCGCCGGGGCGCGCGGGTTCGAGGCCGCGGCGCAGCGCTATTTCGGAAAGTCCGCCAATCAGGTGAACCCGTCCGAGGCGGCGATGCTGGCCGGGCTTCTGAAGGCACCGTCCTACTATGCACCGACGAACAACATGGAACGCGCCCGCGACCGCGCCCGCGTGATCATCGGGCTGATGCAGGAACAGGGGTACCTGACCGCGGCCGAGGCCGCCGATGCCATCGCGAACCCCGCGCATCTATCCCCGGCGGCGGCGGCGCGCGCGGGCGGCTTCTTTGCCGACTGGGTGATGGAATCCGGCCCCGAATCCTTTACCTCGAAGACGACCGAAGATGTGGTGATCCGCACCACGATGGACCAGCGGATGCAGAAGCAGGCCGAAGAGGCGCTGGCCCATGTCTTTGCCACCAAGGTCAAGGAAGGGTCGCAGGCGCAGGCCGCGATCGTGGTGATGAGCGCGGACGGCGCCGTGCGGGCGATGGTCGGGGGGCGCAATACCGATGGTGCCGGGTCGTTCAACCGCGCGACGCAAGCGCTGCGGCAGACCGGATCGACCTTCAAGCCCTTCGTCTATGCCGCGGCGCTGAACCTCGGCTACAGCCCGGCGGATTTCGTCGAGGATACGCCGCTGACGATGAACATCCCCGGTTCGGGGCCCTGGACGCCGCAGAACTATGACAAGACGTTCAAGGGGCTGATCACCCTGACCGAGGCGCTTGCCGAAAGCCGGAACATCCCCGCCGTGCGCGTCTCGGAGGCCGCGGGGCGCGAGGCCGTGCGCCAGGTGGCGCAGGGCTTCGGGATTCAAAGCGATCTGGCGGCGGGCCCGGCGCTGGCGCTCGGGGCTTCGGAATCCACGCTGCTGGAAATGACCGGGGCCTTCGCCGGCATCCTGAACGGCGGGTCGGCGGTGGAACCCTATGGCATGGTCGAACTGCGGCTGCGCGATGATCCGATGCCAACCTTCACCCAGACGGGCGGCATCCAGCAGCGCGTGATCTCGGAAACCGCGGCGCAGTATCTGACCTACATGATGGCCCAGGTGATCAACCAGGGCACCGGCACCCGCGCCAAGCTTGACCGCGAGGCCGCCGGAAAGACCGGCACGACGCAGGCCGCGCGGGACGCGTGGTTCATCGGCTATACCGCCGATTACGTCGCGGGCGTCTGGATGGGCTATGACGACAACAAGCCGCTGACCGGCGTGACCGGGGGCGGGCTACCTGCCGAGATATGGCGCGAGGTGATGATGCGGATCCACGAAGGCATCCCGGCGCGCCCGCTGCCCATGCTGATCCCCGAACCGCGCCTGCCGCCGGGCCAGAGCGGCGCAGCACCCGCCCGCGAACCCGCCGCCGACCCGATCGAGAACATCCTGCGCGATGTCTTCGGCAGCTTTACCGGCACCTACTGAGGCGATCCGGAAAAACATAACCCCCGGTCGCCTTCGCGCCGGGGGTTATGTTTCTTTGACGGGTCGGAGGGTCAGCTGGCGTTCAGATCGCCGATCAGCGCGTTGATGTCGCCCTTGCGGCGATCCAGCATCGCGCCGATTTCCTGCCGCTCGCTGGCCAGCATGTTCACGCCCTCGATGATGATGTTGAAGAACAGGTCCTTGCCGGACTTGTTCGACACATGCCAGCGCAGGTCGAACGGCGCCTCGCCCTTCAGGTGCGCGACCGAGATCACCTCGAAATAGCTTTTCAGCGGGCGGGCATCGACCACCTCGATGCGGCCACCGATGAATTCGCGGAAGCGCTTGCCGTATTTGCGGCCGATATAGGCCTGATAGGCCTTGGTAAAGGCCGACATCTGCGATGAGCTGGCCGAACGCGCGGCCACGCCAAGGGCGGAACGGGCGATCGTCGGCACGTCGGCGTACCGGGCGAAGATCTTTTCGAAATCCTTGTACATCGCCGCTTCCGCTTTGCCGGAATTGATGACGCTGTTCACATCGGTGATGGCACGGTCGATCAGCGCGCGGGCGGAATTCAGGTCAAGCGCCGATGCGGCTTGTGGAACCATGGCTGTGCCGGCAAGGGCCGCAGCGCCGCAAACGACAAAGCCACGCCGGGTCACGGCGACAGGAAGGGAGCGCTCCATGTCCAACTCATTCCTCGTAGGGGTCTATGAACGAATCTTCCGATGATGCGGTCTGCCCCAGTTCGAACCGCCGGTTTTGCAGATACAGCAGCCGCGTCTGGGCATAGCTGTCTGCGCTATCATATAGGACGGAATCGATGGTTTCGGAATACCGGTCCCGATCACCAAGTTTTGAAAGCACCTTCGCGCCGGTGCCGACATAGCTTTCCGGCTTGGGCAGGACGCGGCCGACCGGGTTCATCGCGAAATCGACGATCGTGCCCATCGTGTCACGCCCGGTCGAGGGGCCAAGGCCCGGAAGTTCCATGTAGGACCCTTCGCCCACGCCCCAGACATGCAGCGTTTCGCCGAAATCCGTATCCTTGCCCGGCAGGCCGATGGCGCTGGCCGGGTCGAACAGGCCGGCGATCCCGACGGTAGAGTTGATCACGAAACGCAGCGTGTTTTCCAGCACGTGATGCGGCCGCAACTGCAAGGCGCCGTTCACCGCATCGCCCGGAAGTTCAAGGTTTTCGGCAAAGTTCGAAACGCCGATCTTCACAGGTTCGGGCACGATCGCGCCATAGGCACTGGAGGTGGGGCGCAGGATCGCCTTGTCCAGCGCGATGTTGAACGCGTGGATCTCGCGGTTCTTGGCCTCGTCGGGGTCGTTCGGTTCAACCGGCGGAACAGGCGCTGCGCAGGCCGACAGAAGGGCCGCCACCGTGATCATCAGGGCAGGTCGCGCATGAACTTTGCCGAGCGCCCGAAAAACAAATGGAAAATCCACGGTCTTCTTCCTACTGTTCGACCCGGAGCCGGGGTAACACAGGTTTAAACTTCATTGGGCATGGAATAAGGTCGCGCGAAAGCAATGACAACGCCCGATCGGCGGATTATGGACATTCAGGTGTTTTTTTGCCCACAGGCGGGTCCGGGCCTGGTGGGCGCGAAAGGATAACGGAATGCGCAACGAAAAGGCGCCAGGTCTTTACGAATTGCGGCAGGCACGGCGCGAGTCGATGGGACCGATCCTTGCGGTATTCCTGTTTTCGGTCTGCGTGAACGCGCTGATGCTGACCGGTCCCCTGTACATGCTTCAGGTCTATGACCGGGTGCTCAGCAGCCGGTCCGAGGCGACGCTGGTCGCGCTTTCGGTGCTGGTGGCTTTCCTCTTCCTGATGATGGGCATCCTTGACCATGTGCGCGGGCGCGTCATGGCGCGGATCGGCGCGCGGTTCCAGGACCGGCTGGACCGCCGGGTGTTCGAAGCCTCGGTCAAGCGGATGTCGGTGGCCCCTTCCGATCAGGCCGCCGTCGCCGCGCAGCGGGATCTGGAATCGATCCAGCGACTTTGGGCCTCGCCCGTGCTGCTGGCGGTGTTCGACATTCCCTGGACCCCGATCTTCATCGCCGCGATCTTCATCTTTCACCCCTGGATGGGCTGGCTTGCGGTTGGCGGCGGCGTGCTTCTGGTGATCATCACGATCCTCAACCAGACGATGACCAAGCTGCCGATGAACCGGGCGAACATGGCCACGATCCATGCCGAACGGATGGCCGAGAACCTGAAAGCCGAAGCCGAGGTGGTGCAGGCCCTGGGGATGATGGGCGCGGGCTTCGACCGCTGGCAGACAGCGCGCCAGAAATCCCTGCGCGAAACCATGCTGGCGGCCGATCTGGGCGGCTCCTTCTCGACCTTGTCCAAGACCTTCCGGCTGTTCCTGCAATCGGCCATGCTGGGCCTTGCCGGCTGGCTCGTGCTGCGCGGTGAACTGTCGCCCGGCGCGATGATCGCGGGGTCCATCCTGATGGGCCGCGCGCTGGCCCCGATCGAAATGGCCGTGGGCCAGTGGGCCGTGGTGCAGCGCGCGCAGGAGGCCTGGGACCGGCTGGCCGACCTGTTCACCCGCACGCCGGTAGAGCCGCCGCGCACCGCCCTGCCCCGCCCCCGCGCCCTGCTGGAGGCACAGAACCTGACGGTGGTCCCGCCGGGCGAAAACCAGGCCGTGCTGCGCATGGTCAGCTTCCGGCTGGAACCGGGGCAGGCTTTGGGCGTGATCGGGCCGTCGGGTTCGGGCAAGTCCACGCTGGCGCGCGCGCTGATCGGGGCCTGGAAGCCCGCGGGCGGCAAGGTGCGGCTGGATGGCGCCTCGCTTGATCAGTACGACCCTGACGTTCTTGGCAGCTACATCGGCTATCTGCCGCAGCGCGTGACGCTGTTCGAGGGTACGATCGCCGAGAACATCGCCCGGCTTCAGGGCCGGCCGGACGGGCAGAAGGTGGTCGAGGCCGCACAGAAGGCCGCCGCCCACGAGATGATCGTGAAGCTGCCCGAAGGCTATGACACGCGCGTTTCGGCGCTTGGCGGGCGCCTGTCGGGCGGGCAGATCCAGCGCATCGGCCTGGCCCGCGCCATGTATGGCGATCCGGTCATCCTGGTGCTGGACGAGCCGAACTCCAACCTCGACAACGAAGGCTCGATGGCGCTGAACCTCGCGATCCGGTCGATGAAAGAAGCGGGCCGCGCGATCCTGATCATGGCGCACCGTCCCGCAGCGATCCAGGAATGTGATCTGCTGATGGTGATGGAAGACGGCACGCGCCGCGCCTTCGGACCGCGCGACCAGGTGCTGCGCGACATGGTCAAGAACCACACCGAAATCGTCAAGAACGCAGGCCCCGGAGGCGTGACGTGAATACCCCCGATCCCGGCGCCAAGGCCGGCCCCACCCCCCTGGCAAAGATCGATCCCGCGAAGGCCCCAGCGACGGGTGCAACGACGGGCGCAACGGGGGCAACCGGCGCGCCCTCCGGCCCCGTCCGCGATGCATCTGCGGGCGCGACCGCAGGCTGGTCGCCACGCCGCCACCTGATGATCGGTTATGTCGCGACCGCGATCCTTCTGGGCGGCTTCGGCGGTTGGGCCGTCACGGCCGAGATCGCCGGGGCCGTGATCACCAGCGGCCGGCTCGAGGTCGAACAGAACCGCCAGGTGGTGCAGCACCCCGACGGCGGCGTCGTGCAGGAAATCCTGGTCGCGGAAGGTGCCTCCGTGACCGCGGGGGACCTTCTGTTCCGGCTGGATGGCGCCCTGGTGCGATCCGAGCTGGCCATCGTCGAGGGCCAGTTGTTCGAGATCATGGCACGCCGTGCCCGGCTGACGGCCGAACGCGACGACATGGACGCCCCCGCCTTCCCCGATGAACTGGTGACAGTCTCGGCCACCCGCCCCGAAGTGGCCGAACTGGTCGACGGTCAGAACCGGCTGTTCCAGGCCCGGCGCGATACGCTTGCGCGCCAGATCCAGCAGCTTGGCGAACGCAGGAAACAGATCGAAAGCCAGATCACCGGCATCACCGCGCAATCCGATGCGCTGACCGCCCAGCTTGACCTGATCCGCCAGGAACTGGCCGACCAGCAGGCGCTGCTGGAAAAGGGTCTTGCGCAGTCCAGCCGCGTGCTGGCCCTGCAGCGGGAAGAGGCGCGGCTGCGCGGGCAGGTCGGCGAACTGGCCGCCGGGATCGGCCAGTCACGCGAACGCATCACCGAGATCGAGATCGAGACCCTGGGCCTGGCCGATGCCCGGCGCGAAGAGGCCAGCACGCAACTGCGCGACATCGGCAGCCAGGAACTGGAACTGGCCGAACGCCGCCGCGCGCTGACCGAACAGATCGCCCGGCTCGACATCCGCGCGCCCGTGTCCGGCATTGTCCTTGGCCTTCAGGTCACCACGCCGCAGTCGGTGATCCGCCCGGCCGAACCGGTGCTGTACCTCATCCCGCAGGACCGCCCGCTGGTCATCGCCTCGCAGGTCGCGGTGATCGACGTCGATCAGGTCCATCCCGGCCAGGAGGTGGAGCTTGTCTTCTCGGCCTTCTCCTCGCGTACCACGCCGCATCTGAAGGGATCGGTCACCAGCGTCTCGCCCGATGCCTTCACCGACGAGGCGACCGGGCAATCCTTCTACCGTGCCGAAATCGCGCTAGCCGAGGGCGAGATCGACAAGCTCGAAGGTCTCACCCTTATCCCCGGCATGCCGGTCGAGGCCTTCATCAAGACCGACGAACGGTCCCCCATGGCCTATCTCGTCAAGCCCTTCACCGACTACTTCAACCGAGCCTTCCGCGAAAGCTGAACACGACCGACGCCAGGGCACCCCACCACTTGATCCCGCAGCGCCCCCCGGATAGCGTCCGGCGCGACGTCGGAACCGATCCGCGACAGGAGGATACCATGACCGCCATCGAAACCCGCCTTGCCGAACTGGGCGTGACCCTGCCCGACGCACCCGCACCGGCGGCCAATTACGTGCCCTTCGTCGTGGTCGGCAATCTGGTGCATGTGTCGGGCCAGATCAGCCAGAATGCGAACGGCCTGATCAAGGGCCGCTTGGGTGACGACATGGACGTGGCCGCGGGGGCAGAGGCCGCCAAAAGCTGTGCGATCAGCTTGCTCGCCCAGGTCAAGAAGGCCTGCGGCGGTGATCTGTCGCGGCTGAAACGGGCGGTGAAGCTTGTGGGTTTCGTGAACTCCACCGCTGATTTCACCGACCAGCCCAAGGTGATCAACGGCGCCTCCGATTTCCTCGTCGCGGCGCTTGGCGATGCCGGGCGCCATGCCCGCTCGGCCGTGTCGGCGGCCTCGTTGCCGCTTGGCGTCGCGGTCGAGATCGAAGGCATCTTCGAGATCGCCTGACATGAGCGGCGCGCCGGCCCTTCCCGCAGATTTCCTGCGCCGCCCGATCGCGCACCGGGCGTTGCATGACCGGGCGGCGGGACGCCCCGAGAACAGCCGCGATGCGATCCGTGCTGCCGTTCAGGCCGGATACGGGATCGAGATCGACCTGCAACTGTCTGCAGACGGCCAGGCGATGGTGTTCCACGACGACACGCTGGAACGGCTGACCGCCGAAACCGGGCCGGTCTTTGCCCGCGGTGCCGCCGAGCTGTCGGCGATCGGCCTCATGGACGCCGCCGACGGCATCCCCACGCTGGCCGAGGTGCTTCGGATCATCGACGGGCAGGTGCCGCTGCTGATCGAACTGAAGGATCAGGCCGGGCATGGGCGTCCCGGCCCCGGACCGCTGGAACAGGCCACGGCGACGGCACTTGCCGGTTATCGCGGCCCGGTGGCGGTGATGTCCTTCAACCCCGAGATGGTGGCCGCGATGGCGCGCCTTGCCCCCGGCATCCCGCGTGGCATCACCACGGGCAGCTACGACCCTGACGATTACGCCCCGACCCCGCCGGATGTCTGTGACCGCCTGCGCGCCATACCCGATTACGATTCGGTCGGTGCCTGCTTCATCAGCCACGAATGGACTGACCTCGACAGGCCGAGGGTCGCCGAGCTGAAGGCGCGCGGCGCCGCCGTCCTGTGCTGGACGATCAAATCGTCGGCCGACGAGGCTACGGCGCGCCGCATCGCCGACAACATAACCTTCGAAGGTTATGCCGCGCCCTTCCCGGCTTGACCCGCGCCCGGCCCGGCCCACCTTCTGCGGCGTGGCGCGTCTTTCCGTCACGAACATCTTCGGCGGGCCGTTGGGCAGGCAGCCCCCGGCCTTGGCGTAGAAACAGGAACCGGGACAGATAGCCCGATGCAGGACACGGCGAACCGCCAGACCGCGGACGTTCGGATTGCCCCGGGCGTTCTGTCGCTTGACCCCGGCGAATGGGATGCGCTGGCCTGCCCCGAGGCCGCCAACGGAGGACGCCCATTCGATCCGTTCACGACCCATCGCTTTCTGGCCGCGCTGGAACGGTCGGGGTCGGTCGGAGCCGGGACGGGCTGGCAACCGCAACCCCTGATCCTGCACCGCGACGGGCGGGCGGTGGCCGCGGCCCCGCTTTACGCCAAGACCCACAGCCAGGGCGAATACATCTTCGATCACGGGTGGGCCGAGGCCTGGATGCGGGCAGGCGGGCGCTATTATCCCAAGCTTCAGGTCGCCGTGCCCTTCACCCCGGTCACCGGGCGGCGGTTTCTGGGCGCGGCAGAGGATGTGCGGCCCCTGGCCCGCGCGCTTGCCGGGATCACCGAAAGAAACGGCCTGTCTTCGGCGCATGTCACCTTCTGCACGGCGGACGAGGCGGCGGCGGTCGGCGGAATGGACGGATACCTGCACCGCGTCACCCAGCAATACCATTGGCTGAACCGGGGCTACGACAGCTTCGACGCGTTTCTTGCCGACCTGTCCAGCCGCAAGCGCAAGGCGATCCGCAAGGAACGCGAAACCGCACGCGCCGCCGGGCTTGATATCCGGGCGCTGACGGGCGATGCCATCGAACCCGCCCATTGGGATGCGTTCTGGGCCTTCTATCAGGACACGGGCAGCCGCAAATGGGGCAGGCCCTACCTGACGCGCGCCTTCTTCGACGAGGTGCACCGCACGATGCGTGACGATGTGCTTCTGGTGATGGCCTTCCGCAACGGCCATCCGGTGGCGGGGGCGTTGAATTTCATCGGTCGGGACGCGCTGTACGGCCGCTACTGGGGCGCGCTTGAACATCACCCCTGCCTGCATTTCGAACTCTGCTACCATCAGGCGATCGACTGGGCCATTGCGCAGGGGCTCGACCGGGTCGAGGCGGGCGCGCAGGGCGAACACAAGCTGGCGCGCGGCTACATGCCCGCCGAAATCCATTCGCTGCACTGGATCGCGGATGCCGGATTCCGGCGGGCGGTCGCCGACTATCTGGCCGCCGAACGGCGGGCGGTCGCCGAAGATATGGAAATCCTGACCTCGATGGGCCCGTTCCGGCGCGCGGGCGGGGCTGACGAACCGCCCGCGGCATGACAGGATGCCGAAAGGCCGGATAGACGGCAGCCAGACAAACGGCGGCCACGCAAACGGCAGAAGGAGACCGCACCCCATGTCGCTGACGCTCTACACCAACCCGATGTCGCGCGGACGGATCGCCCGATGGCTGCTGGAAGAGGTCGGCCAGCCCTACGAGACGGTGATCCTCGACTATGCGACCACGATGAAGGCGCCCGAGTATCTGGCGATCAACCCGATGGGAAAGGTCCCCGCGCTGGTCCATGACGGCCACGTTGTGACCGAAACGGCGGCGATCTGCACCTATGTCGCCGATGCCTTTCCCCAAGCCGGGCTGATGCCGCAGGACCGGGCCGATTTCTATCGCTGGATGTTCTGGGGCGCAGGTCCTCTGGAACAGGCGGTGGTCAACCGGGCGCTTGGCGTGACGGTGCCCGAGGACAAGCGCGGGATGGTCGGCTATCGCGATCTTGACCAGATGGCCGACATGCTGGCGACGCGTCTTGCGGCGCAGGAATTCATCTGCGGTGACAGGTTCAGCGCGGCGGATGTCTATCTGGGCAGCCAGATCGGCTGGGGCCTGCGGTTCGGCACGATCCCGGCACGGCCTGAACTCGCCGCCTACTGGGCGCGCATCAGCGCCCGCCCCGCCGCCCTGCGCGCCAACCAGATCGACGACACCCTTTCCGGGAGGACGACCCATGGCTGACCTGATGACGGTCGAGGACCGCCGCGCCCATCTTCCGTCCCTCGCGGCAACAGGATGGGCCGCAGTCGAGGGGCGGGATGCAATCCGCAAGATCTTGCGTTTCCGCAGTTTCTCGCAGGCGTGGGGGTTCATGTCGCGCGTGGCCTTGGCCGCCGAGACGATGAACCATCACCCGGAATGGTCGAACCGTTACAACATCGTCGACATCACCCTGACGACGCATGATTGCGCGGGGCTGAGCCTTCTGGACATCGACCTTGCCCGCCGGATCGACAGGCTGGCCGAGGGTGCCGATGTGGTCGCCGATCATGGCCAACCCATCGAATGCCTCTGCGAGCTGCGTGCAGGCCAGCGGTCGCACTAGGCCCGTCCTTGCTGCGCCCGTCCCTGCGGCGCGACAGGGCCGCGCCGCAGGGAGGATTTCGTCAGATCGCCGCCAGCAGCGCTTCACCGCCCGACACTTCGCAGACGCCGGGGCTTTCCTCGAGGTGCAGCGTCTTGACGATGCCGTCCTCGACGAGCATCGCATAGCGCTTGGACCGGTCGATCAAGCCACGGGCCGGAACGCTGAAATCCAGCCCCAACGCCTTGGTGAAGGCGCTTTCGGGGTCCGACAGCATGGAGATTCCGGCGCCTGTCGCACCGGTGCTTTCGCCCCAGGCAGACATTACGAAGGGGTCGTTCACGGCCACGCAGAGGATTTCGTCCACGCCCTTGGCATCAAAGCTGGTCTTGGTGCGGATGAAGCTGGGCACATGGGCGGAATGGCAGGTCGGGGTGAAGGCGCCGGGAACGGCGAAGATCACCACTTTGCGGCCCTTGGTCAGATCGGCGATCGTAACATCTTCGGGTCCGTTTGCACCCATCCGGACCAACGTCGCATCCGGCAGTTTCGACCCTTCAGAAATCGTCATTTCAGCTTCCTCGCGCGTTGCGTTTCCATTGCCCAAGGTTATAGGGTCGCCACGACCCGGCGGCCAGAGGCCGCGATCTATTTCCTTTCAGAACAGCGGGGGCGGACATGGCTCATTTCATCGTGATCGGCGCCGGACAGGCCGGGGCGGCGCTTGTTGCACGGCTGCGGTCGGGTGGCTTCGAGGGCGAGATCACCCTGATCGGCGAAGAGCCAAGCCCCCCCTACCAGCGCCCTCCCCTGTCGAAAGCCTATCTTCTGGGCGAGATGGAGGAGGAACGGCTGTGGCTGCGGTCGGCCGATTTCTATGCCGACAACCGGATCACCCTGCGGCTGGGGCAGAAGGTTTCCGCCATCGACCCGGTGGCACATACGGTGACGGTCGGCGGCGAAACGCTGCGCTATGACAGGCTTGCGCTGACCACGGGCTCGGCTCCGCGGCGTCTTCCTGCGGCGATCGGCGGCGATCTGGGAGGCGTCTTTGCCGTACGGACCCTGGCCGATGTCGATGCGATGCGGGCAGAATTCCAGCCGGGCCGTCGCGTCGTCATCATCGGCGGGGGCTACATCGGGCTTGAAGCGGCCGCCGTGGCCGCAAAGCTCGGGCTGGCCGTGACCGTGGTCGAGGCTGCGCCGCGCATCCTGCAACGCGTTGCCAGCCCCGAAACCTCGGCCCATTTCCGCGCGTTGCACGCGGCACATGGCGTGACGATCCTTGAAGGCACCGGCCTTGACCGGCTGGAAGGCGACGGGCGCGTGACAGCGGCGCGTCTCGCCGACGGGCGCGTTCTGCCCTGCGACTTCGCCATCGTCGGGATCGGCATCCTTCCCGTGACCGGGCTGGCCGAGGCCGCCGGCCTGACCATCGACAACGGCATCGCGACCGACGATCACGCCCGCACCTCGGACCCGGACATCTTCGCGGCGGGCGATTGCGCCTCGTTCCCGCACAACGGGGGCCGGCTGAGGCTGGAAAGCGTGGGCAACGCCATCGAACAGGCCGAAGTGGCCGCCGACAACATGATGGGCCGCGACGTGGCTTATCAGGCCAAGCCGTGGTTCTGGTCGGATCAGTATGACTGCAAGCTGCAGATCGCGGGGCTGAACACGGGATACGATCGGATCGTGACACGCGGCCCCGACGGCGATGCCGTGTCCTTCTGGTATTACGGCGGCGACCGGCTGCTGGCGGTGGACGCGATGAACGACCCGCGCGCCTACATGGTGGGCAAGCGCCTGATCGAGATGGGCAAGACCCCCGATCCGGCGGCGGTTCCCGACACCGCGCAGGACCTGAAGGCGCTTCTGAAGGCATGAGGATCATCGGCGGCACGTCACGCGGGCTGAAGCTGGCCGAGGTGGGCGAAGGCGATGCCGCCGCCCATCTGCGGCCCACGTCCGACCGGGTGCGCGAGGCGATCTTCAACCTTCTGCTGAACGGCGGATACGGCAACCCTGTGGCGGGCGCGCGGGTGCTGGACCTGTTCTCAGGAACCGGCGCGCTTGGGCTCGAGGCGCTGTCGCGCGGCGCGGCACGGGTGACCTTTGTCGATGACGGGGCAAAGGCGCGGGCGCTTTTGCGGACGAACATCGAAAAGATGCGCGCGATGGGTGTGACCGATGTCTACCGCCGCGATGCCACCCGGATGGGTCCGAACAGGGGCGCGGGCTTTGGCCTTGTGTTTCTTGATCCGCCCTATGGCAAGGGACTGGGCGAAGCGGCGCTGGCGTCCTGCGTGGCGGGCGGCTGGATCGCCCCGGGCGCGCTGATCGTCTGGGAGGAAAGCAAGGCCCCGCTGCCGCCCGCGGGGTTCGACATCCTCGACCAGCGGACATACGGCGACACGATCATCACGATCCTGCGCGCCGCATCCGAGGACACCCGGCCGTGACCCCCGAAGCCATCCTTTTCGACTGCGACGGGGTTCTGGTGGACAGCGAGCCCGCGGCCTTTGCCCTGCTGGCCGAGGATCTGGCGCGGGCCGGCCTTGTCCTTTCCCATGCCGAGATGGAGGCACAGTTCCTGGGCGGCACGATCCGTGGCCTGCACATGAAGGCGCGCGCCCTTGGGGCCGACCTTGCCGACGACTGGCCCGACGATTTCTATGACAGGCTCTACGCCCGGCTGGCCGAGGGCACGCCGCTGTTCGACGGGGTGGAGGCGCTGCTTGATCGTCTGGACAAAGCGGGGATCGCCTATGCCGTCGGCTCGAACGGGGCGCCGCGCAAGATGGAGATCACCCTGGGCCAGCATCCTTCGGTCTATGCGCGGCTGCGAGGCGTGCTGTTTTCCGGTCAGGAGATCGGCGCACCAAAACCCGCGCCCGACCTTTACCTGACAGCGGCGCGCGCGCTTGGCGTCGATCCGGCGCGCTGCGTGGTGGTCGAGGACAGCCCGACCGGCGTCCGCGCCGGGCGCGCGGCCGGGATGCGCTGCTTCGGCTTTGCCCCAAACGGCAATTTCGCGCGGCTTGAGGCCGAGGGGGCCGAACCGCTGCGGGCGATGGCCGACCTGCCGGCGCGGATCGGGATCTAGTCGCCGTCGACGCTTCGGATCAGCTTGCGTTCCAGTACCTTCAGGACCGCCGACAGGTCATGTCCACGGCGCAGGATCTGGCCATCCATCCCGACAATCGCATACATGCCTTGCCGCGACCGCAGCTTCGGGCGTTTTTCGATGCGATACAGGGGGTTCTCGGCCGTGCGGCGGAAGATCGAGAAGACTGCAAGATCGCGCAGGCAGGAAATCCCGTAATCGCGCCATTCGCCAAGGGCCACCATCCGGCCATAAAGCGTCAGGATCGCGGACAGTTCCTGACGATCAAAGCTGACCTGTTCGGGCACACGGGCCGAAAGGTTGAAGGGCACGGGCGGTTGCGCGGTCATGAATTGATGTTACCGCGCATGGGCGACAATGCAACATCCAGATGACGCCGCGGCAGGCGTCACAGCCGCAGGACCCTGTCGTGGCGGTCACGACGGGGGCCAACGCCCAGTGGCATGATCCCGACCGGCTGAAACCCGAAGCCTTCGTGAAAGGCGCGGATGTGCCGGCTTGTCGCAAGGCAGGTTGCGCGGAAAGGTCGTGACACCACCGGCGCGACCCGCACCGTCACCGCCTCGTCACCCCGGAAAACCCGGCGCCGCCTTGACAATGCCGGTTTCGAACCCGCGCCAGTTCTTCTGCACGGCGTTCAGGCGTTTCAGCGTCGCCGGGTGGTCCGGGTCCAACACGCCCAGACGGACCAGAAGCGCGCAGATCGCTGCCTCGGACGCGCGGGTGCCGCCATCGACGATTTTCAACGCGATGCCCATCTTCCGTTCCGGGATGATGGCGACGAACACCGCCTCGGCGCCGGTCTTGATCGCGACGCGCCCGTCCATCGCGCGCATCAGTTCGGTACAGGCGCGGCCCTCGCCCGCGACCAGTTCGGGATGCGCGGCCATCGCGCGGGTCAGGCGGTGCATCGCCGCCTGCCGGGCGCTGCCGCCTTCGGGCGCGGCGGCAAAGGCCGCCATCGCGCGGGCCAGCCCGTGCACCGTGGTGGCAAAGTTCGGGGCCGAACAGCCGTCGATCCCGTAACCGGGGCTGGCCTCGTCCGTCACTTCCTCGAACGCGGCCTTCACCGCGCGCTGCACGGGGTGGTCGAGTTCCACATATTCCGGCCCGGCCTTCAGATGCTTCGTCAGGGTAAGAAAGCCCGAATGCTTGCCCGAACAGTTGTTGTGGCACTGGCAGGGCGCCTCGTGCGCGCAGATCAGCCGGTCGCGTTCTGCCCGGTCGTAGGGTTCGTGCGCGCCACAGCGCAGATCAGCCTCGGACAGGCCCAGATCGGCCAGCCAGCGCGTCACCATGCCGACATGCAGGCCCGCCCCTTGGTGGCTGGCACAAGCCAGCGCCAGTTGTGCATCGGTCAGCCCCGCCGCCTGCGCCGCGCCGCTTTCGATCAGGGGCAGCGCCTGAAGCATCTTGCAGGACGACCGCGGAAAGATGACGGCTTCGGGATCGCCCCAGGCCTCGACGATATGGCCGGTCTCGTCGCAGATGACGGCGTGCCCGCTGTGGGTGCTTTCCAGCATCCCGCCCCGCCAGAGTTCCGCCATCGGTATCGCCGCCATTCCTCGCCCCTCCCATGACATCTGCGCGATTTTCTGCCCATGGGCCTTTCACGCATGGTGCTTTTTGCGTTATGAAGGCATATCGGGTAGATGACCGCCCCGCCACATCAAAAACGGCATCGAATGCCGTAAGCCGGACCGGCAGGGCGCAAGAGGCAACAGGCAGCTGGAGGCTGTGGAAAAGATGACATCCCTTCTGGGTCGGGCGCTTCTGGGTGCCGCGTTCGCAATGGCCGCAAGCGGCGCGATTGCGCAGGAATCCACCAATCAGGTTGCAGTCAAAACCGACTGGAGCGTCTTTACCGAGGAAAGCCCCAAGGAATGCTGGGGCGTATCCAAGCCCAAGGAAACCGTGAACACCCGTGACGGGCAGGTCGTGCAGGCCCGCCGCGGCGACATCCTCATGTTCGTGACCTTCCGCCCCGGTGCGGGCGCGAATGGCGAGGTGTCGTTCACCGGCGGCTATCCCTTTGCACCCGGATCGACCGTGGATCTTGAAATCGACGGGATCACCTATGCGCTGATCACCGACGGCGAATGGGCCTGGCCGTCCAGCCCCAGCGAGGACGGGCCGATCCTGGCCGCGCTGAAGAAGGGCACGACCGCGATCGCGACCGGCCGTTCGGCGCGTGGCACGGTGACAAAGGACACGTTCAGCCTGCGCGGGTTCACCGCCGCGATGACCGAGGCCGAGGCGCGCTGCAAGTAACTGCGCGCGCGGAATTCCGGACGCCCCGGCCGATTTGCCGGGGCGTTTTGCTTTTTCGCGGCAAATCCCCTATATGACCTGCCTGACCCTTCCCCGAGACATGCCATGACCACGCCGAACGCCCCGATCACGCAGGATGTCCTGACGATCCCCCGGAAGCTGCCCGAAGGCAGCAGGACGAACATCGTCGGCCTGACGCGCGACCAGTTGCGCGCAGCCCTGATCGCTGCGGGCACGCCCGAAAAGCAGGCGAAGATGCGGCTTGGGCAGATCTGGCAGTGGGTTTATCACTTCGGCCTGCGCGATTTCGCGGCGATGACGAACCTTTCCAAGGACTACCGGGCGCTTCTGGCCGAGAATTTCGTGATCGAAGTGCCCGAGATCGTGTCGAAGCAGGTGTCGATGGACGGCACGCGCAAGTATCTGGTGCGCATCGCGGGCGGGCACGAGGTGGAAACCGTCTATATCCCCGAGGAAAACCGCGGCACGCTTTGCATCAGTTCGCAGGTGGGCTGCACGCTGACCTGTTCCTTCTGCCACACCGGCACGCAGAAACTGGTGCGCAACCTGACGGCGGCGGAAATCGTGGGCCAGGTGATGCTGGCGCGCGACGATCTGGGCGAATGGCCAGAACCCGGCGCACCGAAGGACGAAACCCGGCTTGTCTCGAACGTCGTGCTGATGGGTATGGGCGAGCCGCTTTACAACTTCGAGAATGTCCGCGACGCGATGCGCGTGGTGATGGATGGCGAGGGCCTCAGCCTCAGCCGCCGGCGCATCACCCTTTCGACCAGCGGCATCGTGCCCGAGATCGCCCGCACGGCCGAGGAAATCGGCTGCCTTCTGGCGATTTCCTTCCATGCCACCACCGACGAGGTGCGCGACCGTCTGGTGCCGGTGAACAAGAAGTGGAATATCGCCACGCTCATCGATGCGCTGCGCGACTATCCGCGGTTGTCCAACAGCGAACGGATCACCTTTGAATACGTGATGCTGAAGGGTGTGAACGACAGCGACGCGGACGCACGGCGCCTGGTCAAGCTGATCGCGGGCATTCCGGCCAAGATCAACCTCATTCCGTTCAACGAATGGCCCGGCGCGCCCTATGAACGGTCGGACTGGGAACGGATCGAGGCCTTTGCCGACATCATCTACAAGGCCGGTTACGCCAGCCCGATCCGGACACCGCGCGGCGAGGATATCATGGCCGCCTGCGGCCAGCTGAAATCCGCGACCGAACGGGCGCGCAAGTCGCGCGCCGAAATCGCCGCCGAGGCGGGGTTGTAAGCCGCTGCTCCCCTGCCGCTTGTCTGCCTTCCTGATGCCGTCTAGCCTGCCCTCATGCGGGCAGGGAGCGAGTGAATGGCCAAGAAGGCGGCGCCGTGGATGTGGCAGGATCCGGACAGACGCCGCAGCGTCATCGACGTGACGCACGGCCATATCGACCGAACCCACGCCTGCCCCGTCTGTGCGGGCAGTGTCGGAAACGGGGCGGCAGGGCTTGCCGATGCCAGTCGCAGGGCAAAGGGAATCGACCCGAAGCGCCCCTGTGGCGGTGAAATCCCGTCCCGCGGCATTCGCCGGTCGATCGGTCCGGACCGCGCAGTGCCATGGTCCCGGTGATCTCCAACGCCACGGCGCGCCGCCTGTTCCTTGACCGGCATGCGCTGGCCGAGCCGCCCACCGGTCTGGCGACCGGAGAGGCGCTGGCACGGTTGATCGACCGGATCGGCTTTGTCCAGATCGACAGCATCAACACGGTCGGGCGCGCGCACCACATGATCCTGTGGTCGCGGCGGCGCGGCTATCGCCCCGAGGCGCTGAAGCGTGCGGCCGAGGTGGATCGCGCCCTGTTCGAACATGTCACGCATGACGCGTCATTCCTGCCGATCGCGCTTTTCCCGCACTGGCGGCACCGCTTCGCACGTGACCGCGAAAGGCTGGTCGACCGCTGGACGGGATGGCAGCGCGACGGGTTCCATGAAAAGTTCGACGATGTGCTGAAACACGTTGCCGATCACGGCCCGGTATCCTCCTCGGATGTGGGCGAGGGCGAAAGGCGCGGGTCGGGCGGTTGGTGGGATTGGCACCCGTCGAAAGCCGCGCTGGAGTACCTTTGGCGGGTGGGCGAGATCTCGGTGCTTAGGCGCGACGGGTTCCGCAAGGTCTATGACCTGACCGAACGGGTGATCCCGCCTGAATTCCTCAACGCAAGGACATCGGTCGAGCAGACCGAAGAGGCGCTGTGCGCCATCGCGATGGACAGGCTGGGCCTTGCCACGCCGGGCGAGATCGCCGCCTATTGGGCCGCAGTCCCGCCCGAGGCGGCAAGACGTTGGGCGATGCGGGAACTCGCCGAAGGACGGCTGGTCGAGGCCGATGTCGAAGGGGCCGACGGTCGCCTGAAACGCGCCTTTCTGCGGCCCGGAACGCTGGATGCCCCCGTTCCCGAACCGCCGGGAACCCTGCGCATCCTGTCGCCCTTCGATCCAGCGTTGCGCGACCGCAAGCGCGCCGAACGGCTGTTCGGCTTCTGCTACCGGATCGAGGTCTTCGTGCCTGAGCCGAAGCGGCAATACGGATATTACGTCTTTCCCGTCCTTCAGGGCGCGCGGATCGTCGGCCGCATCGACGCGAAGGCGCATCGCGACGCGGGCGCTCTCAGGGTGCGGGCCTTCTGGCCGGAAGCCGGCATCCGGACGGGCAAGGACCGCCGCGCCGCGCTGGATGCGGAACTTGACCGGCTGGCGCGTTTTTCCGGCTGCGACCGGGTCGAATACGCGCCCGATTGGCTGCGGGGCTAGGACGCCTCAGCAGGGATCGACCCAGCCGTCGATCACGGCCAGCGCCTCTTCGGCGGTTTCCACGAAGGAAATCAGGTCGATGTCCTCGGGGCTGATGGTGCCCGCATCGGCCAGCGCCTGCCAGTTGATGATCCGGTCCCAGAAGTCGCGCCCGAACAGCAGGAAGGGAATCCGCCGCATCCGTCGGGTCTGGATCAGCGTCAGGCTTTCGAACATCTCGTCCAGCGTGCCGAACCCGCCGGGAAAGATGCAGACGGCCTTGGCCCGCATCAGGAAATGCATCTTGCGGATCGCGAAATAGTGGAAGTTGAAGCAAAGGTCGGGGGTGACGTAGGCATTGGGCGCCTGTTCGTGCGGCAGCACGATGTTCAGCCCGATGGACTGGCCGCCCGCCTCGTGCGCGCCGCGATTGCCCGCCTCCATCACGCCGGGGCCGCCTCCGGTCACGATGACATTCTCGCGCCCGTAGGATTTCATGCTGCGTTCGGTCATCAGATAGGCGAAACGCCGCGCCTCTTCGTAGTACTTCGACAACTCGGCCAGGGTCTGCGTGCGGGCCGTGTCCTTGCGCGCGGCCTCGGGGATGCGTGCGCCGCCGAACAGGACGATGGTGCTTTCGATCCCGCGTTCGTCCATCACAAGCTGTGGCTTCAGAAGTTCCAGTTGCAGCCTGACCGGGCGAAGTTCCTCGCGCGTCATGAAATCGGCATCGGCAAAGGCCAGCCGGTAGGCAGGTGCCCGCGTCTGCGCGGTATCGGGGATGCGGTCTGCGGCGGCAACGTCCTCGACGCTGTCGCGGAAGGGGTGGCTGCGCGTTTCTTCCTTCATACTCGTTCCCTGACTTGCTGCGATCCGTGGGTTCCAAGACGTAGCCGGTCGGGGCCGGATTGGAAAGGGCAGCAGGGCAGGGCAAGGCCACTGGCGGCCTGTCTGCCTGCCCGCCTGTCTGGGACGTGACAAGCTGCACCCGGATCGCGCGGAACGGGCCAAGTGCCGCATCGGTCTCAGGTCCTGACAGGGGCACGCCGATCGGGGCCGGCGTGCGGGTCGCGATGATGCTGAACCTCGGGACGCGCCCGCAGCGGATGCCCCCCGGACCAAAACGGCGGCGGCGCGGTCCGGGCGAATGGGCGCAGCGACCCCGTGCCAGATTGCGCAACGGCCCCCTGCCCTGTATAGCGCGCCAAACCGCGAGGGAGATCCGCCATGTCATATGCCGCACTCGAAACCGCCATCGAAGCCGCCTGGGAGGCCCGCGACGGCATCACCCCGCACACCAAGGGCGAGGCGCGCGACGCCATCGAAGCCACCCTGACCGCGCTGGATTCGGGCAAGCTGCGCGTGGCCGAACGTCAGGCCGACGGCAACTGGCATGTCAATCAGTGGGCCAAGAAGGCCGTGCTTCTGGGCTTTCGCCTGAAGGACATGGAAGTGCACATGGGCGGTCCGCAGGGCGGCACCTGGTGGGACAAGGTCGACAGCAAGTTCGCCCACTGGGGCGAGGCGCAGTGGAAGGCGGCCGGGTTCCGCGCCGTGCCGAACTGCGTCGTGCGCCGGTCGGCCTATATCGCCAAGGGCGTCGTCCTGATGCCGTCCTTCGTGAACCTCGGCGCCTATGTCGACGAGGGCACGATGGTGGATACCTGGGCCACGGTGGGAAGCTGCGCCCAGATCGGCAAGAACGTGCATCTGTCGGGCGGCGTCGGTATCGGCGGCGTGCTGGAACCGATGCAGGCCGGCCCCACGATCATCGAGGACAACTGCTTTATCGGCGCCCGGTCCGAGGTGGTGGAAGGCTGCATCGTGCGCGAAGGTTCGGTCCTGGGGATGGGGGTGTTCATCGGCAAGTCCACCAAGATCGTCGACCGCGAGACGGGCGCGGTGATGTATGGCGAGGTGCCCGCCGGATCGGTCGTCGTGGCGGGTTCCATGCCCTCGAAGGGCGGGATCAACCTTTATTGCGCGGTGATCGTGAAGAAGGTGGACGCGCAGACGCGATCGAAGACCTCGATCAACGAACTCCTGCGGGATTGATCGCGCCCTGCAGGCAATGAAAAACCCGCCCCGGCGCTGACCGGGGCGGGTTTTCCTTTTCTTCCAAAGGTCAATCGGCCGACTTGCCGCGGATCAGGGACTGCGCGGTGTAAACCAGGATCGCCAGCCCGACGGCCCCCATCGCCGCCACGCCCAGAAGCACGATCACGTCGATCGGCCCGCCAATGTCGCGAAAGCCCGAACTGGTGATCCCCTGCACGAACAGCACGGCCGCGACCGCCCCGAAGGGCATCGACAGCTGCGCCCACAGGAATTTGCGCATCGACATGGCGCGGTCACGCACCAGCACATAGAGATAGGCCACAGTGACCAGGGCCGCGACCGCGACCATCGCCCAGAACAGGCCGCGTCCGAACATCTCTTCGAAGACGGCGATCAGGGTTTGCAGTGTCAGTTCCTTCATGGTCGCGTCTCCTTATGCCTTGCCGCGCAGCATGGCGTTGTAGGTGGCCTTCAGCGCCACTTCCTTCATCAGCCAGCTGATCCACAGCTCTTCGAGCGGGGCAATGATGCCGGGGAAGGACGGCACCAGGTTGTTCTTGTAATCGAACTCGATCAGCATCGCCCGACCGACGCGCGTGATGAGCGGGCAGGACGTATAGCCGTCATAGACGGCGGTGCCTTCCTTGCCTTCGATCGCGGCGACGAGGTGATCCTCGACCACGGGCACCTGCCATTTGACCGATGCCGCCGTCTTGCCCTTGGGCACGCCCGCCACATCGCCGAGGGCGAAGATTTCCGGATAGCGAAGGTGGCGCATCGTCTGCTGGTCGCACTCGACCCAGCCCTGATCCACCCACTTGTCCCCCCAGGACAGGTCCGATTCGCGGATCACCTCGGGGGCGCGCTGCGGCGGGATGACGTGCAGGTAGTCGTAGGGCAGCTCCACCAGCGACAGCATGTCGCCGTCCTTCTTCTCGAAGGTGGCCAGCTTCCGGCCGGGATCAACCGATTTCAGCGTGTGCTGCATGTGGGTGGTCATGCCGCGTTCGCCGAACAGCATCCGTACCTTTTCCGCCACGATCGGCACGCCGAACAGCGACGATTGCGGCGCGGCATAGTGGATTTCGTACTTGCCCTTGCCAACGGTGCGGCTGGCGATGTCCTCGATCAGGAAGGCATGTTTCAGGGGCGCGCCTGCGCATTTCATTTCCGTCTCGGGGCGCGACATCAGGGCCACGCCGCCCTCTTCGGTGAACTTCTGCGCGGCGGCCCAGGTCTTGGCCGCATAGTCCGCACCCGCGTAAAGCGAACCGATCCCGTTCTGCCCCACCATGTCGAGTGAGAAGCCTTCGATCGCCTCGTAGTCCAGCACCAGACCCGGCGCGACGATGAGGTAGTCATAGGCCAGCGTCTGCCCGCCTTCGGTGCCGACGGTCTTTGCCACAGGATCGATCGCGGCGGCGCGTTCGGCCACCAGCTTGACGCCCGCCGGCAGCCAGTCGGTCGTTTGCGACAGCACATAGCCCGAGGGTTTCAGCCCCGCCGCGACCAGCGACAGGCCGGGCTGGTAGATATGTTCCTTGCGGGCATCGACCAGCGTGATCTCGGCCCCGTCCAGCCGTTCGACCAGACGGTTCGCGATGGCGGTGCCCGCCGCACCCGCCCCGATGATCACGATCCTGGCCTTGGTGGCGACCTTGGCGGCGCGCGCGGGCGTCCCCGCCACCGCCGCCGCCAGACCTGCCGCGCCAAGGCCCATGAAGCCCCTGCGAGATGCCATCAGGCGCATTGCATCCGACATGCGTATCCCCTTGTCCTGTCCGGTGTCAGTGCTTCCCCGCCTCCAGCTTTCGGGCCGGGAAAACATTCGCGTATATGAATGTATACAGAAAGCCCCCGCGATTCCGCATTGATCTGGATCAACTGCCCACGGGCAGGCCGGTCCCGTTGGCCGGCGTGGCTTGACAGCACCCTTGCGACGGGCCAAGCCGTGGCATCCCCCTAACCGGTGCCGCCATGTCAGATCCGTCAGAACCCGCCCCGCAGCCCAAGACGAAGCGCCCCCAGCAGGTGTTCACCCTGGTGGTGGAAGTCGGGCGCAAAACGGATGACGGTCTTCCCAAGGGGGCAACAGGCGCCGCGCTGATGTGCTATGCCTCGGGTGTGGACGAGGCCGAGGCGGTACGCGAAACCGTGGCGATCCTGAAACAGGCGGGCCTCGCACCGCTGGACGTGACGGGCTATGGCACGCTTGACGACCGGCTGGCGCAGGGTGACGAAATCCCGGACGACGAACGCGACCTGATGCAGCGTGCGCTGGACGAAAACTCGGTCATCGTGGCGCAGATGACGCCCTTCTTCGACAAACCCTGAGCGCGGCGGTCAAGCCGGGCATCACCCCAGCCGAAGCTGTGCGGTCCGGCCCAGCATCGAGACCAGCGGCGTCGCCTCGAATTCCCGCAGAACCCGGCGGGGTTGGGCGGCCCCTGCGTCCTGCGGGCTGGTCATGCCCAGGCGGCAGCCATCCGAAAGCACGATCACCGGCAGGCCGAAATCCAGTTCGATCCCGGTGGTGGTGGCGCGACGCGTATCCAGCATGGCGGACCGGCCGTTCACCAGATGGCGGGCCTCGACCAGAACCTCTTCCTCGCCGAACAGATATTCCACCTCGACCCCGGTCATGGCGATCCGCTGGTCCGAGGACAGAAGCAGATCGGACTTTGCCGAGACATAGGGCGCGCGCAGCAGAACAGGGGTATAGCTGCCCCGTGTCGGCACCACATGCCGGCGCACCGCTGTCACGGGCAAGGGGCCGTGATCGACGGTCAGGACGATGTCATTGGCCGAAAGCAGCCCGGCCGGCACCAGCCCGCGGGGGGTAGCGATCGGCGTGCGCGGTCCGATCCAGGGGAAGCGGTCGGGCAATGCCAGCCCCTTGGCAAAACCGAACCACAGCGCCGCCGTCGAACGGCGCGCCATGCCCTGCCCTTCGGAAAGACCCGTCACATCCTCGAACGGCAGGGGCAGCGGGTCAGTGCCCTGGCACACCGTGCCGCGCCCTTCGCCGTCGATCGTCTCATATCCCATGCACCAACGCCGGCCCGGTGCATCCCAGGCCAGGACGATCCGCCCGGTGCCGCGCGTCACTTCGGGCAAAGTGACCTTCAGCGCATGGCGCACGACAGTGGCGCCCTGCCGGTGCAGGATCGAAATGCCATACTGCGGATCGGCAAAGACCGACAGATGGATTTCCCAGCCGCGATCGGCCCGATAGTCCAACAGCACGGTCGGCCCCTGCAATGGCAAGGCGAATTCCAGAACGAACACGCCCCGCGTCAGAAGCCCCTCGCCGGGCCCTGCCTTGCCGGTGATGGCCTGTGCATCCGAAAGGGCGATCCATTCCGTCATGCCGCACCCCGCTATGCCGCCAGCGCCGTGGCGACCAGAACGCGCGCCTCGTATCCGCGCAGCATCCGGCGGGCGGCGGGGCTGTATCCGGCGCCCGTATCGGGGTCGAGTTCGGGGAACAGCGCGCAGATTTCGTCAACCACCTCGCGTTCGAAACTCTTCGTGGTCTGCGGGCCGGGCAGGAAGCTTTCGGTTGGCAGGCCTTCGGAAAAGACCACCTGGTGACGGTCGAACAGAAGATGGACGTAGTCCACCTCGCCGCCAGGCACGATCCGGACCGACCTGTCGTTCACCAGATCCTTGGCAGCCACCAGAACCTCGGGTTCGCCGAAAAGAACCTCGGCCAGGCTGTCACGGATCAGGATCCGGTGCAGCGGCGAGACCAGAAGTTCACGATGATCGCCGAAGGTGCCCGCGCGGATCCGCACCGGGGCGAACTTGCCTTCGGCGGGAACGCGGCGGCGACCGATCCAGCGCAGCGGCTGCGGGCCGTCATCTTGCGTCATCACCAGATCGCCCGGCCTGAGGGATTCCACCGCGACCTCGCCCGACGGCGTCATGATCATCGTTCCAGCCACGAAACAGGGGATCGAGTTGATCGTGACCAGACCGACATCGGACACGCCGTTCCCGTTGCCCGCGCCGACCGTATAGGTGAAGGCCACATTCTCGATGTCACCGTCGCCGGCAATGGTCAGCGTGCCGTCGGCATTGACCGTCACCTGCTGTCCCGATGGCAGCGTGACCGTGCTGCCGGCCGAAACCGCGACCCCGTTGATATGCGTGATCACAAGGCCGGAATTGCCCGGCCCGATGTCATTGGCCAGAACGTCGATCGTCTTGACCCCGTTCGGGTTCAGATCAAGGCTGTCATCGACCGCGACAATCGCGGTCTGCCCACTGTTCGCGGCGATCAGCAGGTTGGAGTCGTAGCTGGAATCCGACGTGTCGGCGATCCCGATCCGGATGGAGTTCACCTGACCGGGAATGACCGGCATGGTCAGGGAAAGGGTGACGGTGAAGCCGTCCATCTCGGTGTTGTAGGCATCGTTGGTGTTCGAGATCATCAGGTTCGGCTGGGTCAGCTGATTGATGTTCGACACACCGGTCTGCCCGTTGCCGACGCTGATCGGCACGTTCGTGCCGTTCACCCAGACACCGACGACATCGTTGAACTGGGAAGAGATGTATTCGGGGTATTCCTCGGACGCGAAGACGAACTTCATCGTCAGCCTGTCGCCCGTCGGAATGAAATCGACGTCCAGCCAGACCGCGTCAAAGGTGCTGGCGCCCGCCAGCTGGTTGAACAGGCTGTTGTTGTTGATCCCGCTGGTATCGGTGGAGGTGCCCGCGGACCGGTTCGGATCGCCCGAGCTTTGGGTGAAGCTGGCGACATTGCCGGTGGACAGGATCACGCCGGTGTCGCTTGGCACGACCCCCGGTGCAAGCTGACCGTTGGAGTAGACCGCCGAAGACGTGCGGGGGCCGGTGTAACTGGCCCCGGTCACGGTCACCCCGTCGCCGAAGATCGTGTTTGCCATATCCAACGCGGATGCGTTGGTCTGATATGTCAGCTCGGCGCCTGTCGCCATTCCTGCCTCGATCCTTTCGAGGCCGCACGGACACACGCGTGCCGCCGGTTCGTCCGGCGATCACGTCAAACTTTCACTTACCGCTCACGGGGCACGTTGGCCCCTGTCCGTCCTGCCTCTGGACTATTGTTTATTAACCAAATGATAAGCCTTTTTCGCGCCACGGGTCATCCCGATTTCTGCCATGTTGCGACATCGCCCGACGGGGTTGCACGGGGGCCACACCCTTTGCGGTTGTGTGCGGGGCTTGTCCCTTGCGACCGCCCCTGCCCCCGCCTATCACTTTGGCAACCGCTCAAAGGACGTGCTTCATGCCCCAACCCGTCGATCCCGTCGCCCTGACCGCTGACCTGATCCGCTGCCCTTCCGTGACACCGGCCGAAGGCGGCGCGTTGGTCCTGCTGGAACGGATGCTTTCAGAGGCCGGTTTCGCCTGCACCCGGGTGGACAGGAACGGAACGTCGAACCTTTTCGCCCGATGGGGCGCGCGCGGGGCGAACCGGGCCTTCGGATTCAACGGCCATACCGATGTGGTGCCGGTGGGTGATGCCGCAGCCTGGAGCCGTGACCCCTTCGGTGGCGAGATCGTGGACGGCGTGCTGTGGGGGCGGGGGGCCACCGACATGAAATCGGGGGTGGCGGCCTTTGTCGCGGCGGCCATCGACCTTGTCCGCGAAACCCCGCCCGATGGGTCCATCGTGATCACCATCACCGGCGACGAAGAGGGCGATGCCACAGATGGCACTGTGGCCCTGCTGGACTGGATGCGCGCCAATGGTGAAACGATGACCCACTGCCTTGTAGGCGAACCCACCTGCCCCAACGAGATGGGCGAGATGATGAAGATCGGTCGGCGCGGGTCGATGACCGCGCATTTCACGGCGCGCGGCGTGCAGGGCCATTCGGCCTATCCGCATCGCGCAAGGAACCCGCTGACGGCCATGGTGCGGCTGATGGACAGGCTTGCCAGCCACGAACTCGACCGGGGAACCGACCATTTCGATCCCTCGACCCTTGCGATCACCACGATCGACACCGGCAACCCCGCCAACAACGTGATCCCGGCGCAGTGCCGCGCGACGGTGAACATCCGCTTCAACGACCTGCATTCGGGTGCCAGCCTTTCGGTATGGCTGCGCGGGATGGCCGATCAGGTGCAGGCCGAAACCGGTGTGACGATGGACATGACCGCCAGTATCTCGGGCGAAAGCTTCCTGACCCCGCCGGGAGAGTTTTCGGCGATGATCGCCCGCGCGGTCCAGGCCGAGACAGGCCGCATCCCCGAAGCCTCCACCTCGGGCGGCACTTCGGACGCGCGCTTTGTCAAGGATCTGTGCCCGGTGGTGGAATTCGGCCTTGTGGGCAAGACCATGCATCAGGTCGACGAACGTGTGCCCGTCGAACAGATCGTGCAGCTGAAGGGCATCTACACGCGCATCCTGCGGGATTATTTCGCATGATGATCGCTGGCACGCCCCCCGTCATCGCGCCCACGCGCGACATCGCCGCCTGCCGCCACCTGCGCCGCGTCGTCTTCATCGAGGAACAGGGCGTGTCCGAGGCGGACGAGGTCGACGACAAGGATGACCAGGCCATACACCTGCTGGCCACCATCGGCGGCCGCCCGGTGGGCAGCGCGCGGATCCTTCTGATGGGCGACACCGGCAAGATCGGGCGCGTCTGCGTCCTTAAGGAAGCGCGGGGAACCGGCCTTGGCGCGGCGCTGATCCGCGCGGCGGTTGCGGAATTGCGCGGGCAGCCGGGCGTGTCGCGCGCCAAGCTTGGCGCGCAGACCCATGCCATCGGCTTTTACGAAAAACTGGGGTTCACCGCCTTCGGCCCCGAGTATGACGACGCGGGCATCCCGCATCGCGACATGTTGCTTACGCTTTAACCACGCGGCCCCGCCGGTCTGACGCGATCTCGATCAGCCCGGCAAGAAGGACCAGCACGCCACCGGCGATCTCGGCGGGTGACAGGTGTTCGCCCGCCAGAACGGCCGCTGTCACCGAACCCACAAGAACCTCGGCCATCAGGAGGATGCCGACGCGGGCCGGTTCAAGGCGGGCAACGGCCCACATCAGCCCCAGGATCGACAGAACCCACCACAGCGCCGCCGTTCCAAGGGCTATCGCCACGATGCGCCACGCCTCGGCAGGGTCGGACGACAGCGGGGCAGCGGGCAGAAACGGCCAGAGCGCCAGCGCCGTCAGCGCCGCGCCGAGGGCGAAGACAAACGAGGTTTCGGTCGGCGCCAGCGCCGATCTGACCCGGATGCCCGTGGTCGACACCGACCACAGCAGCCCGGCAATGAGGCTCATCCATTCGCCCGCGCCCTGCGGCAGGGGGGCCTGCCCCCCGGCGCCCAGCATCACGGCCAGCCCGGTCAGGCCGACAGCCATCGCCAGAAGGCGCATCCGCGTGGTTTCCCATCCCAGCACGAAACGCGCGATGAGCGTGCTCCAGACCGGGGTCAGGAAATACAGCAGCACGATGATCGCGACGCGGCCATAGACCAGCCCGACCGAGTAAAGCGCAAAGGCCGCGCCACCAAGCGCCACCGACAGCAGCACTACCGGCGGGCATTGCCAAAGCCGCCGCCGCCCGGCCAGCGCCGACGGAACCAGAAGGATCGCCGCCGCAGCCGCGATCGCCGCCGTGCCAAGGGGGCCGGTCAGGCCCAGATCGTCCAGCGCCCGCACCGGCAACCAGTAGAAACCCCAGAAAACCCCGCAAGCCAGCACGACCAGCGAGGCGCCAAGGCTGCCGCCGGCTTGGCTAGGACTGGTCGCAGCGGCGGATTGCACGGATCAGCCCAGAACCTTCCGCACCGCCGCGACCGCGGCCGCGACCACCTGATCGGCCTCGGCCTTTGTCAGGCAGAAGGGCGGGGCAAATCCGATGATGTCGCCTTGCGGCATGGCGCGGGCGATCACCTTGCTGTCGGCCAGCATCGCCGCCGAAACCTGCGGCCCGACCTTGCGTGCCGGGTCAAAGAAGACGCGACCGTCGCGATCCTCGACCAGTTCGACGGCGCACAGCATCCCCTCGCCGCGGACCTCGCCCACATGGGGGTGATCCGCCAGCGCCTCGGCCATGCGGGCGCGCAGATGGGCGCCCACCTCGCGCACGTTGTCGATCAGGCCCAGATCGTCGATCAGCTTCAGGTTCGCCACACCGGCCGCCGCACCGATCGGGTGGGCCGAATAGGTCCAGCCGTGGCCAATGGGGCCGTTCTCGTCGGTTCCCTGTTCCAGCACCTTCCAGACGCGATCCGACACGATGGACCCCGACAGGGGCGCATAGGCCGAGGTCAGGCCCTTCGCGATGGTGATGATGTCGGCCTCGATCCCGTAGTGATCGGACCCGAACATCGTGCCAAGCCGCCCGAAACCGGTGACGACCTCATCCACGATCAGAAGGATATCATGCTTCCTGAGCACCTTCTGGATGGCGTCCCAATACCCCGCAGGCGGCGGGACGATCCCGCCCGTGCCAAGGACGGGTTCGCCGATGAAGGCCGCGATGGTATGGGCGCCCTCGCGTTCGATCAGCGCCTCGAGACTGGCCACGCAGTGCGCGACGAACTCTGCCTCGGTCTGCGCGTGGTCGGCGCGACGGTAGAAGTAGGGCGCATCGGTGTGGATCACCTGCGCCAGCGGCAAGTCGAATTTCCGGTGAAACAGCTCAAGCCCGGTCAGGCTGCCGGTCATCAGGCCGGACCCGTGATAGCCCCGCCAGCGGCTGATGATCTTCTTCTTTTCCGGCCGCCCGAGGATGTTGTTGTAATACCAGACCAGCTTGATGTTGGTTTCATTGGCGTCCGACCCGCCAAGGCCGAAATAGACCTTCGACATGTTCGCGGGCGCGCGGTCCAGGATCATCTTGGCAAGCGTGATGCTCGCCTCGGTCCCGTGGCCGACATAGGCGTGGTAATAGGCCAGTTCGCGCGCCTGCGCTGCAATCGCCTCGGCGATCTCGGGCCGGCCGTAGCCCACATTCACGCAGTAAAGGCCCGCGAAGGCGTCCAGCAGGCGGTTTCCGTCCCGATCCTCGATATGGACGCCGGATGCGGTGCGGATGACACGGCTGGGCGTTTCCCCCCGCGCATGCTGCGCGAGATGGGTCGAGGGATGGAAGAAGTTTTCCCGGTCCCACAGGGCCAGTTGGTCATTCGTCAGCATCGGGCGCTCCTTTGGTTAGGACTGGGTGGACTTTAGCCGATCCGCCCGACCCTCTGCCATCCTGTCGGCGCCGGAATTCCTTCCGTCAGCGACGGCGGTACCGGGCCACGAATTTTCGCGGCCACGCCTCTTGCGACCGCGTGAAGCCGAATCGGTATGCGGAAAAGGAACCCGCGCCACAGGATCACCGCGTCGGGCAACGCGGCAAAGCGGGCGTCCGGCGCCGTGCCATGCGCGGTCTCGCTGACGGTTGAGGTTCGCGCGCCTACGGACGCCAAGCGCAACGCATGTTGCCCCGGCGGTGGTCGATCCTTGTCCGGTCGGCAGGCGGTGCACGCGCTGCCGTCACGGTATCAGCCATCAGCCGGACGAAGATTTGGATCCGGAAACGATGTCAGCGGCGGTCCTGGCACTGGAACGCATCATGCACGGATTCGCGGGCGACATCCGCTGCCACGGCTGACCACGCGCCACGCCCGTCCGGCCAATGACTGGACGCTGCGCCGCACCTGACTGCAAAAGCAGACCTTGCGGTCCCAGTGGCCCCCAAGGGCGCTTACCGCGCCCTGAACCGACGAACATCTTCATGTCATTGATTTCAGTGGTGAGCCCGACAGGATTCGAACCTGTGACCCACTGATTAAAAGTCAGTTGCTCTACCAACTGAGCTACGGGCCCACGACAGGGCCGCTGATTATGGGCTAAGCCCGGCAGGGTCAAGGGCAAATTCGCGCGGCTCTGGCAAAAATCCGGGCGGGGGCGTATATGGCGGCTCATGGAACAGAACCCTGCCCTTGCCCTGCCCGAAACCGGCCTCTCGTTCATGAAGATGCACGGGCTGGGCAACGATTTCGTGGTGATCGACTCGCGCGGGCGCGAGGCGGTCACGACACCCGAACTGGCGCGCGCGCTTGGGGATCGGCACCGTGGCGTGGGCTTTGACCAGCTGGCCGAGATCCTGGACAGCGACAGCGCCGATTTCAGGCTGGATTTCTGGAACTCCGACGGCAGCCGCGCCGGGGCCTGCGGCAACGCCACGCGCTGCGTGTCCGATTTCGTGATGCGGGGGGCCGGGCGCGAGGCGGTCACCCTGTCGACGTCGCGGGGGCTGCTTTCGGCCCGGCGAAGGGCCGACGGTCTGGTCAGCGTCAACATGGGGGCGCCGCAACTGGACTGGGCAGAGGTGCCGCTGGCGCGGGACATGGACACGCTGCATCTGCCCCTGCCCGGCGATCCGGTGGCCGTGGGCATGGGCAACCCCCATTGCGTCTTCTTCGTGCCGGATGCCCAGGCGGTGGATGTGGCGGGCACCGGCCCGGGTGTGGAACATGACCCGCTGTTCCCGGCACGCACCAATGTGGAATTCGCCTCGCTGACGGCGCCCGACCGGCTGCGGATGCGGGTCTGGGAACGCGGCACCGGGATCACGCTGGCCTGCGGTTCGGGTGCCTGCGCGACGGCCGTGGCCGCGCATCTGCGGGGGCTGACCGGGCGGCGGGTGCTGCTTGACCTCGACGGCGGGCAGCTTGAGGTCGACTGGCGCGAGGATGGCGTCTGGATGACCGGCCCCACCGCGCATGTCTTCACCGCCACGCTCGCGCCCGGCTTTCCGGTTGCCCGGCCATGAGCCTTCCCGCCATGAAGCTGCCCGCCCTCAAACCGCCCGCCCTGAAACCTCCGGTCTTCGCCACGCTCGGCTGCCGCCTTAACGCCTACGAGACCGAGGCGATGAAGGAGTTGGCCGCCGATGCCGGGCTGGATGGCGCGGTCGTGGTGAACACCTGCGCCGTGACCGCCGAGGCCGTGCGCAAGGCCAAGCAGGAGATCCGCCGCCTGTCGCGCGAAAACCCGGGCGCACCGATCATCGTGACGGGCTGCGCGGCGCAGACGGAACCCGAAACCTTCGCCGCGATGGCCGAGGTCACACGGGTCATCGGCAACCACGAAAAGATGCAGGCCGAGACATGGGCGGCGCTTGCCACCCCGCGCGACCTGATCGGCGAAACCGAAAAGGTGCAGGTCGACGACATCATGTCGGTCCGCGAGACGGCGGGTCACCTGATCGACGGTTTTGGCCGCCACCGCGCCTATGTGCAGGTGCAGAACGGCTGCGACCACCGCTGCACCTTCTGCATCATTCCCTTCGGGCGCGGCAATTCCCGGTCGGTCCCCGCGGGCGTGGTGGTGGACCAGATCAAGCGCCTTGTGGATCGCGGCTTCAACGAAGTGGTGCTGACCGGTGTTGACCTCACCTCCTGGGGCGCGGACCTGCCGGGCACACCCCGGCTGGGCGATCTGGTGATGCGCATCCTGCGGCTGGTGCCTGACCTGCCGCGCCTGCGGATCAGCTCGATCGACTCGATCGAGGCGGATGAAAACCTGATGCTGGCCATCGCCAGCGAACCCCGGCTCATGCCGCATCTGCACCTGTCGCTGCAGGCGGGCGACGACATGATCCTGAAACGGATGAAACGGCGGCATCTGCGCGACGATGCGATCCGTTTCTGTGAAGAGGCGCGGCGGCTGCGGCCCGGCATCGTCTTCGGCGCCGACATCATCGCGGGCTTTCCCACCGAGACCGAGGAGATGTTCGAAAACTCTCTGCGGCTGGTGGATGACTGCGGGCTGACCTTCCTGCACGTCTTTCCCTTCAGCCCGCGCAAGGGCACGCCCGCCGCCCGCATGCCGCAGGTCAAGGGCCCCGTGATCAGGGATCGCGCCGCGCGGTTGCGCGACAAGGGCGCCGCCCGCCTGGCCGCGCACCTGGGGGCCCGCCAGGGCCTGACACTGACCGTCCTGACCGAAGGCCCCCGCACTGCCCGGCTGGAGGATTTCACCGAGGTGGCCTTCGCCCTGGATCAGCCCGAAGGCACGCTGATGCGCGCCCGCATCACCGGGCATGACGGGACACGGCTGCAGGCCACCCCCCTCTGACCGCGGGCGGGCGGAAGCTGCGGACGCTCCGCGGGGGGTATTTCGGGTCAGGTTGAAATCGGAACCTGATCCCCATGCTTCAACCTGATCGAAATACCCCCGCCGGAGGCGGCGGTTAAAAGGCGCCAGACGGGCCGAAAGGCCCGGCTGTCCGCTGGATCAGGCCGCGCGTTCAGGCGCGTTTGCCCAGGGTAGTGACGCCCAGAACCTCAAGCACCTTCGCCTCGATCTGGGGGGCGTCCATTCCGGCCAGGCGATACATCGCCTCGGGGCTGGCCTGGTCGATGAAGGTGTCGGGCAGAACCATCGAGCGGAACTTCAGCCCCCGGTCGAACACCCCCTCGTCGGCCAAGAGTTGCGCGACATGGCTGCCAAAGCCGCCAACAGCCCCTTCCTCGATGGTGATCAGCGCCTGATGTTCGCGCGCAAGGCGCAGGATCAGGTCGCGGTCCAGCGGTTTGGCGAACCGGGCATCGGCCACGGTCGGGGCGAGGCCGCGCGCGGCGAGCGATTCCGCGGCCTTCAGCACCTCGGCCAGCCGCGTCCCGAAGGACAGAAGCGCCACGCCGGCGCCTTCGCGCATCAAGCGGCCGCGACCGATCTCGATCGGCTGGCCGCGTTCGGGCATCTCGACCCCCACGCCTTCGCCGCGCGGATAGCGGAAGGCCGACGGCCCCTCGTCATGGGCGGCGGCGGTGGCGACCATGTGCACCAGTTCCGCCTCGTCGGCGGCGGCCATCACCACCATGCCCGGCAGGTTTGCCAGGAAGGCCACGTCGAAGCTGCCCGCATGGGTCGCGCCATCGGCCCCGACCAGCCCCGCCCGGTCGATCGCGAAGCGCACCGGAAGCCGCTGGATCGCCACGTCATGCACCACCTGGTCATAGCCGCGCTGCAGGAAGGTGGAATAGATCGCGCAGAACGGCTTCAACCCGCCGGCGGCAAGGCCCGCGCTGAAGGTGACAGCGTGCTGTTCCGCGATGCCCACGTCAAAGCAGCGGCGCGGGAAGCGTTCGGCGAACAGATTGAGGCCGGTGCCATCGGGCATGGCCGCCGTCACCGCCACGATGCGTTCGTCCGATTCCGCCTCGCGGATCAGGCTTTGCGCGAAAACCTTGGTATAGCTCGGCGCGTTCGACGGGGCCTTGACCTGCTGGCCGGTGATCACATCGAATTTCGCCGTGGCGTGCCCCTTGTCCACCGCGCGTTCGGCCGGGGCATAGCCCTTGCCCTTCTTCGTCAGCACATGGATCAGGATCGGCCCCGTCGCCCGGGCCCGCGCCGTCCGCAGGACCGGCAGCAACTGGTCAAGGTCATGGCCGTCGATCGGCCCGACATAGGAAAACCCCAGTTCCTCGAACAGGGTGCCACCCACGGCCATGCCCTTGATCATTTCCTTGGCGCGCCGCGCGCCTTCCTGGAAGGGTTCCGGCAAAAGCCCCATCGCCCCCTTCGCAGCCGCCTTCAGATCCTGGAACGGCGCGCCCGCGTAAAGCCGCGACAGATAGGAGGACAGCGCCCCCACCGGCGGGGCGATCGACATTTCGTTGTCATTGAGGATGACGAACAGCCGCTGCTTCAGATGGCCTGCGTTGTTCATCGCCTCGAAGGCCATGCCCGCGCTCATCGACCCGTCGCCGATCACCGCCACCGCATCGCCCGGATCCCCCCCGAGGTCGGCGGCGCAGGCAAATCCCAGGGCCGCGCTGATCGAGGTCGAGGAATGCGCCGCGCCGAAAGGGTCATAGGGGCTTTCGCTGCGCTTGGTGAAACCCGACAGCCCGCCCTCCATGCGCAGCGTGCGGATGCGGTCGCGACGCCCGGTCAGGATCTTGTGCGGATAGCACTGGTGGCCCACGTCCCAGATGATCTTGTCCCGCGGTGCGTCAAAGACGGCATGCAGCGCCACGGTCAGTTCGACCACGCCAAGGCCCGCGCCAAGGTGCCCACCGGTGACGGACACGGCCGAAATCGTCTCGGCCCGCAGCTCGTCGGCCAGCTGGCGCAACTCGCGGTCGCTTAGCCCCTTCATGTCGGCGGGCACACGCACGCGGTCGAGGATCGGGGTATGGGGTCGTTCGGTCATCCTGCGCCCTCCGCGCACGCGCCCCGCGCCGGGGCCGTCAGTTCCGCCGCGCGATAACGAAACGCGCGGCCTCCTTCAAGGTTTCTGCCGCAGCGCCATAGGGCGTCAGCGCGGCCTCGGCCTCGTCGATCAGGGCTGTGGCCCGTGCCTTTGCGCCCTCCAGCCCCAGAAGCGAGACGAAGGTGGCCTTGCCCGCATCGGCATCCTTGCCCACGCGCTTGCCCACCGCGGCCGCGTCGCCCTCGACATCAAGGATGTCGTCGGCAATCTGGAAGGCCAGGCCCAGGGCCGTGGCATAGGCGCGCAGGGGGGCGGGATCGGCCCCGGCCAGGATCGCCCCGGCCTCGGCGGAAAAGCGGATCAGGGCGCCGGTCTTGCCAGCCTGCAATTCGGTGATCTGCGCCAGCGTCAGCGGCGCGGGCGCGGTTTCGGCGGCGATGTCCAGCGCCTGGCCCAGAACCATGCCCTCTGCGCCCGATGCTTTCGCCAGACCCGCGACCAGCGCCACGCGCACCTCTGCCGGACCAAGCGCAGGGGCGCACATCAGCTCGAACGCCAGCGTCTGCAGCGCGTCCCCGGCAAGGATGGCGGTCGCCTCGTCCCATTTCACATGCACGGTGGGCTGGCCGCGGCGCAGATCGTCATCGTCCATGCTGGGCAGGTCGTCATGCACAAGACTGTAGGCATGCAGCGCCTCGACCGCCGCCGCCGCCGATAGGGCGGCTTCGGTGGTCAGCCCGTGCATTCGCGCGCCTTCCAGCACCAGAAACCCGCGCAGCCGCTTGCCGCCCGACACCGCATAGCGCATCGCATGGACGACGGGCTGGTCGGCCATGCCGGCCAGTGCCAGGGCCAGACGTACCTCGATCAGCGCGGCATCAGCAGCCAGAACCTCGCGAAAGCTCACAGCCCCTCCGCCGGAGTGGTTCCCACCGCACGGCCTTCCTGTGCGCGGATCATCTCGACCCGCGCTTCGGCCTGCGCCAGCTTGTCGGCGCAGTGCTTCTTCAGTTCCGCGCCGCGTTCATAAAGGGCAATCGACGCCTCAAGCGCCACGTCGCCGCGTTCCAGCTGGCCGACGACCGCCTCGAGAGCGGCCATCGCCTCTTCGAATGTCATCTCGGCAACGGGCTTTTCGGTCATCTTCCGTATTCCTCCAGAACTTCGACATGGGCCGCGACCGAGGCCGCAAGCGCGCGCAGATCATAGCCGCCCTCAAGGCACGATACCACCCGCCCGCCGCAGGACCGGCGCGCCCAGTCGCACAGCCGTTCGGTCAGCCAGCGGAAATCGGCCTCGCGCCAGCGCAGCGTGGCTAGCGGATCATCCTCATGTGCATCGAACCCGGCCGAGATCAGCAGGAATTCCGCATCCGACCGCTCCAGTGCCGGAAAGATCCGCGCCTCGTAGGCCGCGCGCATCTCGGCCCCGCCGGTGCCCGACTGCAGGGCCACGTTGACGATCTGGCCATGCGCGCCCACCTCTTCGGGAAAGCCCGAGCCGGGAAACAGCGGTATCTGCTGGCTTGAGGCGAACAGCACGCGCGCCTCGTCCCACAACAGTTGCTGCGTGCCATTGCCGTGGTGGACGTCGAAATCGACGATCGCTACCTTCTTCAGCCCGTGATGGTCCAGAAGCCGGCGCGCGGCGATCGCGACCGTGCCGAACAGGCAGAAGCCCATCGCGCGTTCGCTTTCCGCGTGATGTCCGGGCGGGCGGGCGGCCACGAAGGCATTCGCGATTTCCCCCGCCATGACGGCATCGACGGCCGCGCAAGCCCCGCCGACGCCGCGCAGGGCCGCGCGCAGCGAACCGGGCGACAGGTAGGTGTCCCCGTCCCAGTCGGACCAGCCTTCAACGGGCACCGCGCGCCGGACCGCCTCGATGTAGCGGGCCGGATGGCAGCGCAACACATCGGCCTCGTCGCCCATCGGGCATGCGCGCCGCTCCACCGGCAGGCCGGAAAGGCCAAGCTCCACCGCCTTCAGCCGCGCGGCCTGTTCGGGATGGCCCGGCGGCTCGCGGTGATCCAGACAATCGGGATGGGAATAGAACGCTGTTGCCAAGGCCCGCTCCTTCATATTGACCCAAACACCCGTCCGGGGAGGGGCGTGAGGCGTCCGGGGCGCAGCGCCCCCGGCCTTGCCTGCCCTCAATCCGGTTGCAGCATATATCCCGCGCCCCGCACCGTCTGCAGATAGCGCGGCTGTTTCGGATCGGCCTCGATCTTGCGGCGCAGGCGCGTGATCTGCACGTCTACGGCGCGCTCCTGCGTGCCGCTGTCGTCGCGCCCCAGATCGCCCACCAGCGCCTCGCGGCTGACCGGTTCGCCTGGCTTGGCCGCGAAGATCCGCATCAGCTGCGCCTCGGTCGCGGTCAACCGGACAGGTTCGTTGCCGCGCCAGAGTTCGCCCCGTTCCATGTCATAGCGCACAGGACCAAGATGCAGCACCTTCGGCCCCGCCTCGGCTGCGGCCTGCGCCGGGACCCGCCGCAGGATCGCGTTGATCCGCAAAAGCAGTTCCTTCGGCTCGAACGGTTTGACCAGGTAATCGTCGGCCCCGGCTTCCAGCCCTTCGATCCGGTTCGCCGTTTCCCCCTTCGCCGTCAGCAAAAGGATCGGTGTCGTCATCTTTGCCCGCAGCGACCGCGTGAGCGCGATGCCATCCTCGCCGGGCATCATCACATCCAGCACGATCATGTCGAATTCCAGCCCCGACAGAAGCCGCCGGGCCTGCGCGGCATCGCGCGCGACCGACACCAGAAACCCGTTGCGCATCAGGAATTTCTGCAGCAGGCCCCGGATGCGTTCGTCGTCATCCACGACCAGAAGATGCGCCTGCGTGGCATTCATGAACCGCTCTCCTTCATCGACTGGTAATGTCGCCGCATCTCGGGGTCCATCATCGCCTCGAGAACGGTCCGAAACCCCTGAACGGCCGCCGGCCCCGCGGCACGGTAGGCGGCGCGCATCCGTGCCCTCTGGGCGTCCGACAGCTCGCGTTCCAGTTCGGCACCCTTTTCGGTCAGGAACAGGTGCCTTTCGCGGCGGTCCTTGCGGCCGACCCGGCTTTCGACCAGACCGTCGTCGATCAGGCTGCGCAGAACACGGTTCAGCGACTGCTTGGTGACGCCGAGGATCGACAGCAGGTTGTTCACCGTTGTGCCGGGGCTGCGATGGATGAAATGCAGCGCCCGGTGATGGGCGCGGCCGTAATCCATCCGTTCAAGGATCCTGTCGGGATCGGCGGTGAAGCCGCGATAGGCGAAGAACATCGCCTCGATGCCCTTGCGCAACTGCTCGTCCGTCAGGAACAGAAGGGTTTCACCCCCAACGCTGCCCTCGGCCATGACCCACCCCCTCGTTTCCGAGGATTTTATGTCAGCCTTGTTGACTTTCCAAGACTCAACTGATAGCGAAACGCAGATTTGGCGCAACTTTATGTCCGAAACGGACCTATGAGGCGCAACAATCGCAAATTCCCGAAGGAGGTGGGATCATGGCGGGTTATGATGATCGCGACGGAAACATCTGGATGGACGGGCAGCTTGTGGAGTGGCGCGATGCCAAGGTCCATATCCTGACCCATGCACTCCACTATGCCTCGTCCGTTTTCGAGGGTGAACGCTGCTACAACGGCAAGATCTTCAAATCGGTCGAACATTCCGAACGGCTGCGCAAGTCGGGCGAACTGCTCGACATGCCGCTGCCCTATTCGGTGGCCGAGATCGAGGCCGCAAAGGAAGCGGTGCTGAAGGCCAACGGGCTGACCAACGCCTATGTCCGCGCACTGGCCTGGCGCGGCGCGGGCGAAGACATGGGCGTCGCCTCCAAGCGCAACCCGATCCGGATGGCCGTGGCCGCCTGGGAATGGGGCAACTACTATGGCGATGCCAAGATGAAGGGCGCAAAGCTCGACATCGCGAAATGGCGCCGCCCCGATCCGGCGACCATCCCGCATGCCGCCAAGGCCGCAGGGCTTTACATGATCTGCACCATGTCCAAGCACGCCGCCGAGGCGAAGGGCTGTTCGGACGCGATGATGTTCGACTATCGCGGCTATGTGGCCGAGGCGACCGGCGCGAACATCTTCTTCGTCAAGGATGGCGAAGTCTTCACGCCGATCCCCGACGCGATCCTGAACGGCATCACGCGCCAGACCGTGATCGGCATGCTCAAGGACATGGGTGTGAAGGTGCATGAGGTGCGGATCAACCCCGGCGATCTGGAAGGCTTCCAGCAATGCTTCCTGACCGGCACCGCGGCCGAGATCACGCCCGTGGGCCAGATCGGCGACTACACCTTCGAGGTGGGGGAACTGACCCGCCGCGTGGCCACCGATTACGAAAAGCTGGTCCGCGCCTGATCCCTTGAGGCAAAACAGAAGGCCGCCGTTCCCGGTCCGGGACGGCGGCCTTTTTTCATGGCGGCCCCGCGCATCGGTGCGCAGGGCCGACCCGGCTCAGGTGCTGCGACCGCGTTCGATCCGCGCATATTCGACGATGCGACGCCCGGCTTCCTTGCGCAGTTGCGGACGGCGATGCAGGCGCGCCCAGATCGACGATCCGCCTTCCCGCGCGATCGTCAGGAAGTGCTTCACCCGCCCCCCGTCCGAGGGCTCGCGACGGTCTGCCAGATGTTTGCTCATGGCCTGTCCTCCTCTCCTGGTGGAGGAGCAGGATAACACCGAATCGCCCGGTGCGGTCAAATTCCCGAAATTCCGGCGGAAAGTCGCCCGACCGCCCATTGTGCCGCGTCCGCGACCTCGGGGGCGGGATCGGCGGTCAATCCGGCGGCAACGTCGCGCAGGGCGGGAAGCCCCGAATTGCCGATCGCATAAAGCACGTTGCGCACGAACCGGTCGCGGCCGATCCGCTTGATCGGGCTGCCCGCGAAACGCGCGCGGAAGGCGACATCATCCAGCACCGCAAGCTCGGCCAGGTCCGGCGCGCCGATGCGCGGCTGATAGCCGATCTCGGTGGCGGCCTGTGCGAACTTGTTCCACGGGCAGACCGCAAGACAATCGTCGCAGCCATAGATCCGGTTGCCCAGAAGGGGGCGCAGCGTCTCGTCCACCGGGCCCTTGTGTTCGATGGTCAGATAGGAAATGCAGCGCCGCGCGTCCAGCTGGTAGGGCGCCGGGAAGGCCCGCGTCGGACAGATGTCCAGACAGGCGCGGCAGGTTCCGCAATGGCTGATTTCGGCTGCGTCCCTTGGCAGGTCGAGCGTGGTGAAGATCGCCCCCAGAAAGAACCAGTTGCCCAGATCGCGCGACAGAAGGTTGGTATGCTTGCCTTGCCATCCCAGCCCCGCCGCCTGCGCCAGCGGCTTTTCCATCACCGGGGCGGTGTCGACAAAGACCTTGATTTCGGCCGTCAGCCCGTCGCGCGCAGCCGCGTCGATCAGCCACCGGCCAAGCCGTTTCAGGCGGCGCTTGACCAGATCGTGGTAATCCTTGCCCTGCGCATAAACGCTGATCGCCGCGCGGTCGGGGTGTTCCAGGACCGCCAGCGGATCGGCCTCGGGCGTGTAGACCTCGGCCAGCATGATGACCGACCGCGCCTCGGGCCAGAGTGCGGCGGCCGATCCGCGCCACTCTGCGCGCTCGGCCATCCAGCCCATCTGCCCATGCCGCCCGTCCTCCAGAAAGGCGCGCAGGCGTCCGGCCGCGTCGGGCACCGCGTCAGGGGCGCAGATCCCCATCCCGGCGAAACCCTCGGCCAATGCCTGCCGAAGAAGCCGCGCCTTCAACCTGACGAAAATACCCTCGGGGGGTCCGGGGGGCGAAGCGCCCCCGGCCTGTCCGCCCGCGCCGGGCTCAGAAGTCGAGATCGGCATAGTGCCGCGGGGGCGGGAAGCCCGGCACCTGATCGACCAGCAATGTACGGAAAGAGGGGCGCGACTTGATCTTCGCGTACCAGTCCTTGACCGTGGCCGACCGGTTCCAGTCGACATCCGAGATATAGTCGAGGCAGGACAGATGCGCCGCGGCGGCGAAATCGGCCAGCGTCATCTGGTCGCCGGCCAGCCAGCGGCGCTGATCCAGAAGCCAGGCAAGGTAGTCGAGGTGATACTTGATCGCCTGCGCCCCGGCCTTGACGTTCTTCGAATCCGGGTAGCCCAGCTTCATCACCTTCTTGTTGACCCGTTCGTACAGCAGCTTCGAGGTGACTTCCTCGTGGAACTTGTCGTCGAACCAGGCGCACAGCCGGCGCACCTCGTACCGGGTATCCGGGTCGCGGGGCATCAGTTGCGGGTTGGGGTTGGTTTCCTCGATGAATTCGCAGATGGCCTGGCTTTCGCTCAGCACCCGGCCATCCATCCGCAGGATCGGCACCTTGCCCGCAGGGTTGCGGCGCAGGAATTCCTGGCTGGGTTCCCAGTAGCGTTCTTCCACCAGTTCGACCTCGATCCGCTTTTCGGCCAGCGTCAGGCGGACCTTGCGGCAGAAGGGCGACAGGGCGAAGTGATAGAGGCGGTTCATCGCGGCACGTTCTTTTCTTGGCTGCGCCCCTTCAATGCCCGCTGCGGGGCGGAAATTCAATCCCCGCGCCGCGCCCGGATCAATCCTCGAAACAGGCGGCGCGGCCGTCGCGTCGGATGGTTTCGGCGCCGTCCAGAACCTGCGCGGCCTTGCGGCGCACCACAGGGCCGGGCCGGGCCGCGCTGCGCCCCTTGGGATCGGGCAGCACCGAGGCCAGCCGGGCCGCCTGCACAGGCGTCAGGTTCGCGGCATCCACGCCAAAGTAATGCCGCGCCGCCGCCTGCACCCCGAAGACGCCTTCATCGAATTCCGCGACATTTAGATAGACTTCGAGGATCCGCCGCTTGGACCAGAAAAGCTCGACCAACGGTGTCAGCATCCCCTCCATCGCCTTGCGGCCCCAGTTGCGCCCGTGCCAGAGATAGACGTTCTTGACCACCTGCTGGCTGATGGTCGAGGCGCCGCGGTTCCCGCCTTCGGCGATGGCGGCGCGGATCGCGCGCATGTCGAAACCCCAGTGCAGGCAGAAATTGGCATCCTCGGCGGCCACCACCGACCGGGCCATGACCGGGGCGATGTCGTCCCAGTCGGCCCATTCCCGTTCGATCCCGCCAAGCCGGGCGCTTTCCTGAAGCTGGTAGATGTTCGTGGGCGGGTTGAAGAAGGAAAACAGCAGCACAAGGAACAGGACCGCGCCCGCCACCCCCAGCACCCCGCGCAGGACCCAGCGGCGCAGCACGCCGCGTCCCGGCAACCGGCGGGGGGCAGGTTCGGGCCGTTCATCGGTCTCGGCCGGGGTCTTGCGCTTGCTGGATTTCGCCATGGGCCAGCAAGTGCATGATCGGCCGCCGCCGGTCAAGGTGGCGGCAGGCGGCGGGGCATCCGTCCGCCTTTCGCGCGGCCGGCGGACGACGGAAATGGAAAGGCCCCCGAAGCGGGGGCCTTTCCTGTGTCATTCGGCGGGCACCTTGGCCAGTTCATCCGACAAGGGATGCGCCAGATGGGGCAGCATCTCTTTCGGGCAGACCTGAAGGAAGTTCGCCCGCTCCGCCTCCCAGTTGGCAAGGATCCGCGCGGCCTTGCGGCTGCCGGTTTCGGCTGCGTGGCGTTCGATCAGGCCCTTCAGCTGGGCTTCCCAATGCGGATGGCTCACGGCGCAGGTCACCAGGCTTTCGAGGTTCATGAAATCCTCGGCCACCCCGTCGGGATCATGGACATAGGCCATGCCCCCCGTCATGCCCGCGCCGAAGTTCGCGCCGATCCGGCCCAGGATCACCGCGACGCCGCCGGTCATGTATTCGCACCCGTTCGAGCCGCAGCCTTCGACCACCACCGTCGCGCCCGAGTTGCGGACGGCAAAGCGTTCGCCCGCGCGTCCTGCGGCGAACAGATGCCCGCCGGTCGCACCATAAAGCACGGTGTTGCCGATGATCGTGTTTTCCGAGGCGTCCAGCGGGCTGGACATCTGCGGACGCACCACGATCAGCCCGCCCGACAGGCCCTTGCCCACATAGTCGTTGGCATCGCCCATCACCTCGATCTTCAGACCGTTCACGGCGAAGGCGCCCAGCGACTGACCGGCGTTGCCCGTGAGCTTAACCGTCAGGTGATCGGGTTGCAGCGAATTGCGCATCCCGAATTTGCGGACGATGTGGCTTGAGGACCGCGTGCCGATGGTGCGGTGGGTGTTCCGCACGGCATAGGACAGCTGCATCTTCTCGCCGTCTTCAAAGAAGCGGTGGCCGTCGCGGATGATGTCGGCATCCAGCGTATCGGGCACGGCGTTGCGCGGCTTCGACCGGTCATAGGTGATGCGGTTCGCGCCATCCACGGTGATCAGCAGCGGGTTGAGGTCCAGATCGTCCAGATGCGCCGATCCACGGCTGACCTGGGTCAGCAGGTCGGCCCGGCCGATGATCTCGTCCAGCGACCGCGCACCGATCTGGGCCAGGATCTCGCGCACTTCCTGGGCGTAGAAGGTGATCAGGTTCACCACCTTGTCGGCGGTGCCGGTGAACTTGGCGCGCAGCGCCTCGTTCTGGGTGCAGACCCCCACCGGGCAGGTGTTGGACTGGCACTGGCGCACCATGATGCAGCCCATCGCGATCAGCGCGGCGGTGCCGATGCCGTATTCCTCGGCCCCCATCATCGCGGCCATGACGATGTCGCGCCCGGTGCGCAACCCGCCATCGGTGCGCAGCGTCACCCGGTCGCGCAGGTTGTTCATCGACAGGACCTGATGCGCCTCGGTCAGGCCCATCTCCCACGGCAGGCCCGCATATTTGATCGAGGTGGCAGGGCTTGCCCCGGTGCCGCCGTTGTGGCCCGAGATCAGGATGATGTCGGCCTTCGCCTTGGCGACACCCGCCGCGATCGTGCCCACGCCCGAGGACGACACCAGCTTGACCGTAACCTTGGCGCGCGGGTTGATCTGCTTGAGGTCATAGATCAGCTGCGCCAGATCCTCGATCGAATAGATGTCGTGATGCGGCGGCGGCGAGATCAGCGTGACGCCCGGTGTCGAATGGCGCAGGCGCGCGATCAGGGCCGTCACTTTCATGCCGGGCAACTGCCCACCTTCGCCGGGCTTCGCCCCCTGGGCCACTTTGATTTCAAGTTCCTCGCAGGCGTTCAGGTATTCGGCGGTCACGCCGAACCGGCCCGAAGCCACCTGCTTGATCTTGGCCGAAGGGTTGTCGCCGTTCGGTTCGGGCAGGAAATGCGCCGGGTCCTCGCCGCCCTCGCCGCTGTCGGACTTGGCACCGATCCGGTTCATCGCGACGTTGAGCGTCTTGTGCGCCTCGGGCGACAGCGCCCCCAGCGACATGCCCGGCGTGACAAAGCGCTTGCGGATCGAGGTGATGGATTCCACCTCCTCGATCGGCACCGGCTTGCCCAAGGGCTTGATGTCCAGCAGGTCGCGCAGGTGGATCGGCGGATTGGCCCGCATCGCCGCGCTGTACTGCTTCCAGATGTCATAGCTGGCCCGGTCGCAGGCCGATTGCAGCATGTGCATGGTCTGCGCTTCCCAGGCGTGCTTTTCCCCCGACCGGCGGGCCTTGTAGAACCCGCCGATGGGCAGCACGTCCGATCCACCCTTCCAGCCCTTCGCATGGACTTCTTCCAGCTTCATCTGGATGCCGTGCAGACCGATCCCGGAAATGCGCGAATGCATGCCGGGGAAATATTCGGCCACCATCGCGCGCGACAGGCCGACCGCCTCGAAGTTGAGGCCGCCGCGATAGGACGAGATGACCGAGATGCCCATCTTCGACATGATCTTCAGAAGGCCCGCGTCGATCGCATCGCGATAGCGGCGCATCGCATCGGTCAGGTTGCCGTCGATCAGGCCGCGTTCGATCCGGTCGGCGACGGAATCCTGGGCGAGGTAGGCGTTCACCGTGGTCGCACCACAGCCGATCAGCACGGCGAAGTAATGCGGATCGATGCATTCCGCCGAACGCACGTTGACCGAACAGAAGGTCCGCAGGCCCTTGCGCGTCAGCCAGGAATGCACCGCGCTGGTAGCAAGGATCATCGGCATCGGCACCTTTTCGGCGCCCTGATGTTCATCGGTCAGCACCAGATGGCCCGCACCCGACCGCACCGCATCCTCGGCCTCGGCGCGGATGCGTTCAAGCCCGGTGCGCAGCGCGTCCTGATCAGCGCCCGCAGGGAAGGTGCAATCGATGAACGCCACCTGTTCGCCGAACTGCTTCACCATCACGTCGAATTCGGCGTTGGCGATGAAGGGGCTTTCCAGCACGAGGATCTCGGTCTGGCTGCTGTTTTCGTCCAGCACGTTCTTGAGGTTGCCGAACCGCGTCTTGAGGCTCATCACCCGGCTTTCGCGCAGGCTGTCGATCGGCGGGTTCGTCACCTGGCTGAAATTCTGGCGGAAGAAATGCGACAGCGGGCGGTACTGACGCGAAAGGACGGCCGCGGGCGTGTCGTCGCCCATCGAGGCGACCATTTCCTTGCCGTCCTCGGCCATCGGCGCCAGCACCTGTTCCAGTTCCTCGACCGAATAGCCGGCGGCGATCTGGCGACGGCGCAGGTCGCCACCGGCGAACTTCGCCCGTTCCGGCACGTCGCGCAGAAGCGCGTTCAGGTCGACGACCTTTTCGATCCATTCGCCGTAGGGTTGGCTGGAGGCGAGGCGGTTCTTGATGTCGGCGTCGTGGTAGAGCTTGCCCTCGGCCATGTCGACGGCGATCATCTGCCCCGGGCCAAGCGCGCCCTTTTCGCGCACGGTGGCTTCATCCACAGGCACCATGCCGGCTTCGGACCCGGCGATCAGCAGGTCATCCCCGGTCACGACATAGCGCATCGGGCGCAGGCCGTTCCGGTCAAGCCCGCCGCAGACCCAGCGGCCATCGGTCATCGCCAGCGCCGCCGGGCCGTCCCACGGCTCCATCACGCTGTTGCAATAGGCATACATGTCCGCCCAGGCCTGCGGCATGTCGGTCGTGGTCTTGGACCAGGCTTCGGGCACCAGCATCGTCTTGGCCATCGGCGCCGACCGGCCGGACCGCACCAGAACCTCGAACACCGCATCCAGCGCGCCGCTGTCGGAGGTGCCGGCCGGGATGATCGGCTTGATGTCCTCGGCCATGTCGCCGAAGGTGTTCGAGGCCATGCGGATCTCATGGCTCTTCATCCAGTTGATGTTGCCCTTCAGCGTGTTGATCTCGCCGTTGTGGGCCAGCATGCGGAACGGCTGCGCCAGCCACCACTGCGGGAAGGTGTTGGTGGAATAGCGCTGGTGATAGATGGCGAAGGCGCTTTCAAAGCGTTCGTCCTGCAGATCGGGATAGAACACGGCAACCTGTTCGGCCAGCATCATGCCTTTGTAGATGATCGACCGGCACGACAGGCTGCACAGGTAAAGCCCCTGGATCTGCGCGGCCAGCGCGGCCTTCTCGATCCGGCGGCGGATGATGTAAAGCTCGCGCTCGAACTGCTCGCGGTCGATGTCCTTGTCGCAGCGGATCAGGATCTGTTCGATCTCGGGGCGGGTCGCGTTGGCCTTGTCGCCCAGAACGCTGATATCGACGGGCACGTGCCGCCAGCCATAGATGTAATGGCCCATCCGCAGCACTTCGGTTTCCACGATCGTGCGGCAGCGTTCCTGGGCCGCGAAATCGGTGCGCGGCAGGAACACCTGGCCGACCGCGATCAGCTTGTGCATGTCGGGTTCGTGGCCGGTGCGGCGGACCTGGTCATAGAAGAACTTGACCGGGATCTGCACATGGATGCCCGCGCCGTCGCCCGTCTTGCCATCGGCATCGACCGCGCCCCGGTGCCACACGGCCTTCAGCGCGTTGATCCCGTTTTCCACCACCTTGCGGCTGGGTTTGCCGGACAGCGAAACCACAAGCCCCACCCCGCAGGAGGAATGTTCGTCATCCTCGCGGTAAAGGCCGTTCTCGGCCAGCCAGCGGCGCTTGGCTTCTTCCGCCTCGACCCAGGATTGATCATGGTTGGTCATGGCATGTCCCCTTCATTCGCTGTCGAGCAGGCTGAACTTGGCTACGCAGTCCGCCCGGGTCATCACGGTCCGGCCCTCGCCCGCATAGGCAAAGCTGTCGGGCTTGTGGTCGATGTAGATTTCGTTGGTCATGGTCAGGCCGCCGGCATCATCCAGCAGCCCGATCGGCAGTTCGATCTGGTCGGCATAGGGCCCCGGTGCGGTGACACGGAACCACAGGTTCGACCCGCAGTCGCGGCACCAGGCGCGTTTGGCCCAGCCGCTTGTCTGGCGTGTGGCGATGTGATCCTCGCCGGTCCAGACGACGTTTTCGGCCGGGACGCTGATGCCCAGAAGGGCGGACCCCGTCCAGCGGCGGCACATCTCGCAATGGCAGGCGCCGAAATTCAGATGCGGCAACGTCGCCTCGAAGCGGACCGCGCCGCAAAGGCAACCGCCCACCCGGTGAAGGTCAGAGCCGGTCATCGCGCGCGCCCCCTTCGGGCAGGGCAGGCAGCGACGACAGGATCGCGTCGCAGTCGAACAGGGGTTCGGTCGCAAGGAACCCCGGCTCTCCCGGAAAGATGAACCTGACCGGGCTGCCATCCACCGGCAGCCAGTCGCCGCCATTGTCCCATTCCGACGGGCCCGCAAAGAACAGCCGCCATTCGGGATGGATATATTCATTGCCGCGCGACCGGCGCAGGACGTTGCCTTTGGTGTCGGTCTCGGTGAACTCGAACAGGGTTTCGCTGAGCGTGACGCCGTCGATCGTGACGGTCTTTCCGGTCAGCCGGTCAAAGCCCCTGACGGTGCTGCGCACGCCGTCGTCCTTCGACAGGCCGAAGGCAAAGCTGTCCTCGCCCGTTTCCAGCAGCCCGGAAAAGCTGGCCGGGTCCTGCGGGTTCGGGTCAAGTGTCTGGCGGACCATCGGAAAGAGGTCGATGCTTTCCACCCATTGCGCCTCGCGGTCGATGCGCGACAGGAAGAAGATCCCCTCCTGGTCGAAATCGGCACGCCATTGATCGCCGGCGGCGTCCTGCGTGCAGGTATAGTAATGCGACACACGGCAGGCCCGCGCCTGCACGGTCAGATGGGCGGTGCAGCCCTCGGGCGGGGCGAAGGTGCTGGCCTCGGCCGCGCCTGCCCAAAGCGGGGCAAGGGCCAGCGCAAGCGCCGAAACGAACCGTGCTGTCATCGCCCTTTCCTTTCCCTGGGGTCAGCCCTGCTGACGGTCAGATCGCAATCGCGTCGCGGGACGCGGGGTCCGGCGCGGGGCATGACCCGGCGCCGGTCCTGTTCATTCGGCGGCCACCTGCGCGGGCTGCGCCAGATAGTCGAGGATCGCATCGGCCGCCTCTCGCCCGTCGCGGATCGCCCAGACCACAAGGCTCGCGCCGCGCACGATGTCGCCCACGGCGAAGACGCCCGGCAGGCTGGTCTGGTGGGTGCGGAAGTCGGCCTTGATCGTGCCCCAGCGTGTCACCGTCAGTTCCGGCACACCCCAGAGCATCGGCAGGTCTTCCGGTTCGAAACCCAAGGCCTGGATCACCAGATCAGCCTGTTCGACGTAATCCGCGCCCTCGATCACCTCGGGCGACTGGCGACCAGTGGCATCGGGCGCACCAAGGCGCATGCGCTGCACCATGACACCGGACACCTCGTCGCCGCCGGTGAAGCCCTTGGGCGCGGAAAGCCAGACGAACTCCACGCCCTCTTCTTCGGCGTTCTGCACTTCGCGCTGGCTGCCCGGCATGTTGGCCCGGTCGCGCCGGTAAAGGCATTTGACGCTGGCCGCGTCCTGGCGGATGGCGGTGCGCACGCAATCCATCGCCGTGTCGCCACCGCCGATCACCACCACGCGCTTGCCCGAGGCATTCAGTTCGCCCGAGGCGAAGGCCTCGACCTCGTCGCCGAAGGACACCCGGTTCGACGCGGTCAGGTAATCCAGCGCCTTGACGATGCCGCGTGCGCCCACGCCCGGCGCCTCGACATCGCGCGCCTTGTAGACGCCGGTGGCGATCAGCACGGCATCGTGCTGTCCGCGGATCGCGTCAAAGGAAATGTCGGTGCCGACGTTGCAGTTCAGAACGAAGTTCACCCCGCCCGCTTCAAGCTGCTCGATCCGCTGCATGACCACCGGCTTTTCCAGCTTGAACCCGGGAATCCCATAGGTCATCAGGCCGCCCGCGCGGTCATAGCGGTCATAGACGGTCACCTGAACACCCTTGCGGCGCAGGACGTCCGCGGCGGCAAGGCCGCCCGGCCCCGCCCCGATGATCCCCACGCTTTCGGCGCGTTCGATCTCTGGGCGGATCGGCTTGACCCAGCCCTTTTCCCAGGCGGTGTCGGTGATGTATTTCTCGACCGCGCCGATCGTCACGGTGCCGTGGCCCGATTGCTCGATCACGCAATTGCCTTCGCACAGGCGATCCTGCGGGCAGATGCGGCCGCAGATTTCGGGGAAAGTGTTGGTCGCCTGGCTCAGCTCATAGGCCTCTTGCAGGCGGCCCTCGGCGGTCATGCGCAGCCAGTCGGGGATGTTGTTCGACAGCGGGCAATGCGCCTGGCAATAGGGCACGCCGCACTGGCTGCACCGGCCCGCCTGTTCGGCGGCCTTCGTTTCCGCATATTCGCGATAGATTTCATGGAAATCATGCGAACGCAGCATCGCGGGCCGCTTTTCCGGCATTTCCTTGGGGACCGTGACGAACTTCAGCATCCGTTCCTTGGCCATGTCGGCGCCTCCCTGCGTTCCTTCGGTGGGTGCGCTTTCTTACTCCCGGCCTTTCGGGAATAAAAGTCAGTATAGTTTACCTATTTGTCGATTTCTTTCAGCGAATATGCGGGGTGTCGATAAAATTCGCAAATTTTATGTCAGTCAGCCTTACCTAAATTATCCGGAGCCCAACAAAAGCGCTGCCATCGCGACACCGCCGACGATGATTCGCCACCAGCCGAACAGGGCATAGCCGTGCCTGCTGACGAAGTTCAGCAGCCATCGCACCACCAGAACGGCGACGACGAAGGCGGTGACGAAACCGACCGCAATGTCGGACCAGGCGCTGAAATCCAGAACGTCGCGGTTCTTCCAGAGGTCATAGGAAAAGGCCCCTGCCATCGTGGGCAGCGACAGGAAGAAGGAAAACTCCGCCGCCGCGCGTTTGCCCACGCCCAGCATCAGCGCGCCGACAATCGTGGCGCCCGACCGGCTGACACCCGGCACCATTGCCAGACACTGGATGAATCCGATGGCCAGTGCGGTGCGCAACGGCAGCGCCTCGGGGTCGGTGTGGCGCGGGGCCGGCGCCACACGATCGACGAACAAGAGGACGATTCCGCCAAGGATCAGCATGCTGGCGATCAGCATGGGGGTTTCAAACAGCACCGTCTTGATGATGTCATGCGCCAGAACCCCGATCACGACCGCAGGCAGGAACGCCAAGAGCACCGAAACGATGAACCACCTTGCCGCCGGGTCGCGGTGCGCGGTCGAAAACACCTGCCACAGCTTGGCAGCATAAACGACCATCAACGCCAGAACCGCGCCGAACTGGATCACCACCTCGAAGGTCTTGCCTTCGCTTTCAAAGCCCAGGAAATGGCCCGCCAGCAGCAGGTGGCCCGTGGACGATACCGGGATGAACTCTGTCAGGCCCTCGATCAGGCCAAGGAAGGCCGCGACAAGCGTGTTGCCTTCGGCCACAGATCAGACCTTGCGCAGGTTCTTGGCCGATTCCTGGATTGCCGTGTATTGCCCCTGCGGACGATAGCGCCACAGGTATTCGGGCAGCACGGCCTCCATCGCGGTGGGGGTGATGCCCAGATCGGCAAAGCCAAGGGCGCCTGGGGAAACCACGTTGTCGCGCGCAAGGTTCTTCACCTGATCGCGGGTCAGCACCTTGTTGGTGATCAGGCCCATCGTCACCGCCTGCACCATGTCAAAGCCGAAGGCCATGATCCGCGCCACGAAGAACGGCAGGTTCAGCACAAGGCGGCGGCGGCGGATGACCGCCAGCATGCGGCGCATCAGATCGCGGAAACTTTCGGCATCCGGCCCGCCCAGTTCATAGACGCCCGGAGCGGCCTTGCCCTCGACGCCCATGACGGCGGCCTGCGCGACATCGTCGACATAGACCGGCTGGAATTTCGTGTCGGCACCGACGACCGGCAGGATCGGCCCGAACCGGGTCATCCCCGCAAAGCGGTTGAAGAACCCGTCCTCCGGCCCGAAAATCACCGAAGGGCGCAGGATGACCGCGCCGGGGAAGGCGGACAGGATCGCCGCCTCACCTTCGGCCTTGGTGCGGGAATAGTCGCTGTCGGATGCCGCATCGGCCCCGATGGCCGACAGATGAACGAGGTTTTGAACCCCTTCTTCCGCAGCGATCCGGGCGATGCGTGCCGCACCTTCGGCCTGCACGGCGTCAAAGGTGTTGCGACCGTCGCGGTTCAGGATGCCCACGCAGTTGACCACCGCGTCCGCGCCCTGCATCACCGCGCGCACGCTCGCATCGTCGCGGATGTTGCAGAACACCGGCTCCACCTGCCCGACCACGCCATAGGGCTTGACGAACAGCGCCTCGTTCGGGCGGCGCACGGCGACGCGGATGCGCCAGCCTTGCTGCGCCAGGCGGCGCGCGATGTAGCGCCCGACGAATCCCGAACCGCCGTAGATGGTGACCAGTTTGCTCATGCCGATGCTCCCTTCAGGGAATTCCGCGTTTCGCCTGCCTCATTACCGCCGGGACACCCTGCAAACAAGCCGCAATTGCCCATCCGCACAGCCATTTCGCTGCAGCGGCGATCGGGTGCAGATTTTTTGCGCGCCCCGTTGACACTGCCCGCGACCCTCTTTAAATCCCCGCCTCACGACATCGCCCAGATGGCGGAATTGGTAGACGCGCTGGTTTCAGGTACCAGTGCCGCAAGGCGTGGAGGTTCGAGTCCTCTTCTGGGCACCAATACCACGGCAAGACGCCGCGAAGGTCACCCTTCGCGGCGTCTTTCGTTTCAGGCCCGTTCGCGCGGCACCTGCGGCGGGGCCACTGCAGCAGGGCTGCGGATCAGAAGAAATCGCTGCCCGTGATCTCGCCTATTCCGGTGTCTTCCAGCCACAGGGCGAATCCCGCCTTGCCGCTGATGGTGATCCGCAGATCGCTGCCAATCTCGGTCAGGATCAGGTCGGAGACGCTCACGCCGGCCACAAGGTCGATCCGGTCGACCCCGCTGACGAAATCGGTAATCGTGTCCACGCCGGCATTGCGCCCGAAGACGAACACATCGGCCCCGGCGCCGCCTGTCATCCGGTCGTCCTGCCCCCCGCCATCAAGCCGGTCGTTGCCCCGCCCGCCCAGAAGCACGTCGCGCCCGCGTTCACCCAGCAGAGTGTCGTTGCCGTCCTGCCCAGCCAGCGTATCCACAAGCCGTCCGCCAAAGATGCGGTCGTTGCCGACACCGCCGTTCAGCTCGTCCCGGCCGCCATGACCGAACAGGCGGTCATCGCCGCCCTTGCCGATCAGCCGGTCGTTGCCGTCGCCCCCGAACATCCGGTCGTTGCCGATGCCGCCTTTCAGCGTGTCGGCCCCCCTTCCGCCGCGCAGGACATCGTTGCCGGCCCCGCCCAGGGCACGATCCGCCCCGTTGTCGCCCGCAAGTGTATCGTTTCCGCCACCGCCAAGAAGCGTGTCATTCCCGTCGCGGCCCTGAAGGGAATCTGTGCCAAGACCGCCCCGCAGAAGGTTGGCCGCCGCGTTGCCCAACAGCGTGTCGGCGAAGGACGTGCCGATCAGGTTCTCGATGCTGTCGAACGTCGTCCCCGTGGCAAGGCCGCCCGTGGCGGTGTTGGCCTCGAGATCGACCGAAACGCCCGAACCCGCAGCCGAAAGATCGGCCGTATCCACGCCATCGCCGCCGAAGAACCGGTCAAGCAGGGCGGTCGGGGTGAAGGTGTCATTTGCCGCGTCGCCCTCGTGGATGCGGACGACGCGCAGATGTTCGCCCTGAACCGCGTTGGCATCTGGGTTGTCATAGATCGCGGCAAGCTGGTTGGCGCCGAACCGCGCAAGGGCCGTGCGTGCGGCTGCATCGGTAATGTCGCCGCCCCCGCGCACGACGACCTCGGCCGAGGCGAAGGTGTCGTCATGCGCCGCTGCCACCAGACGCACCACCATATCGGTTGGAATGGGTTCGCCGATGATGCCGATACCGGCCCTTCTGACGTAGGACACGGCAAGCAGCCCGTCATCCATCCGGGTCACCGAAATATCGTTGAAATTCGTTGGAAACAGGCCAGAGGATTCAACGATCGTCTTCCTGCCCAGAATCGTTCCGGTCGACGAGATTTCCTGCATCACGATCCGGTTGACGCCTCCGACAATCAACGGTGAGCGCTCTTCGTAGAACACGGCAAAGCCGTTATCGGTTGCGACTATTGCGACGTCTTCATTGACACTCCCGGTCCCGTCGAGAAGTGCATCGGACTGGATGACCGTGCTGAGGTCGCGGTTGTAGATCGCATAGCGAACCGAGGTGACGCCCCCATCCTCGCGAGTGAAGGCCACCGCGATATTGCCATTGTCCAGTTGCGTGACCTTGGCGCCGTAGTCGTCAAAAGATATGTCGCCATTCACCGTCCTCGTCGTTCCGCCTGTACCGTCGTTACTGTAGAATCGGATTCGGACGTCACGGTCCGTGCCCCAGTCGAACTCATGCGCGACCACGAAACCGCCATTGTTGACGATAGGAAAGGTCGCTCGAACCGACGTGACATCGGTGTTTGAACCAGGCACCGAAATCGGCGCCAGCACCTGGGTTGCGCCGTCCGCGGAACGGATCGTCAGAAACGAGGAGTTGGAGCCAGTCGAAAAGGTCGTGACGATGTTCCCGTTCGACAGCAGCGCCATGGCCGGATCCAGCCCTTCAGGTCCATCAGACAGGCTTGGCGCCGGGTCGCCGTTCGAGTCGTAAAGCCGATAGTCGAGGTCATCGGGAAAGATGATGAGCGGACTTTCGTTCAACCCGTTCAGCAGGAAGCCCCCGCTATTGGTCGGGGCGAGGGCCCCGTTCGATTCGAGTGCGGTGTCACCAAAGATCTTGACGGATTCCAGTTCGATACGGCTTGTGACGGCCATGGGATTACCCTCCGGAATGAAATTGCAAATATGTAATGGGAAGAATGCGACTCTTTACGTGCGCAAGCATGCGCCTTTCGGGAAGTCAAATCAATGAAAGGCTAATTTTCGAAGGTGAGGAACCTCCTGTCGGCAAAGGCCGATCCGATGCAATCGGAACCTCGACAGGGCGCGCGCGGCGTGGTCCATTCGGGGATGGGAACCACGCACGACACAGGGGCAGGCATGATCCGATCCATCGACCTGAATTCCGACCTTGGCGAAAGCTACGGCCCCTGGCCGATGGGCGATGACGCGGCGATGCTGTCCATCGTCACCAGCGCGAACGTGGCCTGCGGTGGCCATGCGAGCGACCCGGAAACGATGTTCAGGACGCTGACGCTGGCCCGCGACCGGGGCGTGATCGTCGGCGCCCACCCCGGCTATGCCGACCGCGAAGGGTTCGGCCGCCGGATCATTCCGATGACCCCGGCCGAGATCGGCCGCATGGTGGCCGCGCAGATCGGCGCCCTGCAGGCGGTGGCCGCGCTGGCGGGGACGACCGTGCGCTATGTCAAGCCGCATGGCGCGCTTGGCAATCTGGCCGCCGACGACCGCACGGTTGCCGAGGCGATCACGGCGGCGGTGCGCGCCATATCGCCCGATCTGGTGGTCCTGGCGATTTCGGGGACGGAGCTTGAACATGCCGCGCGCGCCGCCGCGGCGCAGGTGGTTTCCGAGATCTTCGCCGACCGGGGCTATCTGTCCACCGGGCGGCTGGTGCCGCGGTCGCGGCCCGATGCGATGATCCACGATGCGAAGGCCGCGGCCGACCGGCTTCTGGCGTTCCTCGACTCAGGCCTGATGCCGGTTGTCGATGGCGATCCGATCCCGCTGGCGGCACAATCGATCTGTGTGCATGGCGACGGGCCTGTCGCGGTGGCCATGGCGGGGGAAATCCGCGCGCGCCTTTCGGCGGCCGGGGTCGCCATCGCGCCCTTCCTGAAGGGCTGATTCATGCGCTGGCCCCTGTTCCGCCCGGTGGCCGATCACGCCGTTCTGGTGGAATTCGGCGACCGGATCGATCCGGCCACGCACGCCGCCGTGCTACGGCTTGACCGGGCGCTGGCCGACGCCCCCTTTCCCGGCCTTGCCGAGACGATCCCCGCCTATGTGAACCTCTTGGTGGATTTCGATCCGCTGGTCGCGGACCACGCCGGGGTGATCGCGCATCTGAAGGGCCTGCTTTCGGCGCCCGAAGGCCCACGGCCCGAACCCGCCGAACATGAGGTTGCCGTCTGCTATGATGCCGATCTTGCCCCGGATCTGCCCGAGGTTGCCGCCCGCACGGGGCTTTCCGTCGATGCGGTGATCGCCGCGCATCTGGCCGGGCGCTACGAGGTATTCCTCTACGGCTTCGCGCCGGGCTACGCCTATCTGGCGGGCGTGCCGCCCGAAATCCGGCTGGACCGCAAGCCCGAACCGGTACGGGGCGTTCCGGCGGGCAGCGTCATCATCGCGGGGCCGCAATGCATCGTGACGACGCTGACCATGCCGACCGGATGGTGGATCATCGGGCGTTCCCCTACCGCGATCCTGACCGGCGACGAGACCCGCCCGGCCTTGTTCGACGTGGGCGACCGCGTCCGCTTTCGCCGGATCGACCGGGCCGCCTTTGACGCCGCGCGCCGGGGGCAGCCATGACCGAAGCCATGAGCGACGCGCTGTTCCGCGTGGAATTCGCCGGGCCCTTCGTCACCATCCAGGACGGGGGCCGACGGGGCATGATGCGCTATGGCCTGCCAGCGTCGGGCGCCATGGACCGGCGCGCGCTGAAGGCGGCGAATGCCGCGCTTGGCAACGATCCGGGCGCGGCGGGGATCGAGGTCTCGCTGGGGGGCCTGACGCTGCGCTGCTTGTCGGGTCAGGTCACGCTGGCCATCGCCGGGGGCGGCTTCATCGTCGAGACCGGCGGCCAGCGCGGCGGCCAGCGCGGCGGATCGTGGCGGGTGATGACCGTGACCGAAGGCGACCGGATCGCGATCCGGCGCGGCCCCTGGGGAAGCTGGTGCTGCCTCGCTTTCGCGGGCAGGCCTGAGGTTCCGCAATGGCTCGGCAGCCGGTCGACCCATGCGGCCTCGGGCATGGGAGGGGGCATCCTGCGCAACGGTCAGGAATTGCGCGTGACAGGGGCGCGCGTGCTGGCCAGGGCCGAGGGACCGATCCCCTGCCCGGTCTGGGCGCGCCCGCGCCGCGAACTGCGCGTGGTGATGGGCCCGCAGGACCGCTTTTTTCCCGCCGAGGCGCAGGCGGCCTTCACCGAAGGCATCTACCGGCTGACCGCCGCCTATGACCGGATGGGCGTGCGTCTGGCCGGGCCGCCGCTTGTTCCCGAATCCGCGCTCGGCATCCCGTCGGAACCGATCGTACGCGGATCGGTGCAGGTCGCGGGCGATGGCGTGCCGACGGTCCTTCTGGCCGATCACCAGACGACCGGGGGCTATCCCAAGATCGCCACGCTTGTTTCATCCGACACCGATGCCTTTGCCCAATGCCGCCCCGGCGATCCGGTGGTCTTCCACCCCGTCGCCCCGGACCGCGCGCGCCAGATCGCGCGGCAGGATGCACAGATGCAGGGCGCCTACCTCGACCGGCTGAGGGCGCGCCTTTTGCCGTGATTGCCACCCCGGACGTGATCGGCTAGGCAAGGGTGGGTTGATCGGGATGCCGGAAGGGTGGGCGTGATGCGAGTGGAAAAGACGGCCTTGCCGGGGGTGTTAATCCTTTCTCCGCAACGGTTCGGGGATGCGCGCGGCTGGTTCTGCGAAACCTGGAACGCATCGCGCATGGCCGAAGCCGGGCTGGACCTGGCCTTCGTGCAGGACAACCATTCGATGTCGGCGGCAGTGGGCACCCTGCGCGGCCTGCACTATCAGGCGCCACCCCGCGCCCAGGACAAGCTGGTGCGCTGTTCGCGCGGGGCAATCCTCGATGTGGCAGTGGACATCCGGCGCGGATCGCCGACCTACGGAAAATGGGTCGGGGTGGAACTGAGCGCCGAGAACGGCCGTCAGTTGCTGGTGCCGAAAGGGTTCCTGCATGGCTTTGTCACCCGCGCGCCCGATACCGAGGTGCAGTACAAATGCACCGACACCTACGCACCGGATTGCGACGGCGGCATCCGCTGGAACGACCCGGACATCGGGATCGACTGGGGCCTTGACGGGGCCGAACCCGTGCTGTCAGACAAGGACCGCGCCGCGCCCTTCCTGCGTGAGTTCGCCACGCCTTTCGAATACCGGGGGTAGAAGATGAAACTTCTGGTGACCGGTGGGGCTGGGTTCATCGGGTCGGCGGTTGTCCGGCTGGCGGTGGCGCGGGGGCATCGGGTGGTGAACCTGGATGCGCTGACCTATGCGGCCTGCCTCGACAACGTGTCCAGCGTGGCAGACAGCCCGCTTTACGCCTTCGAACATGCCGACATCCGCGACCGGGCGGCGCTGGACCGGATTTTCGCGGCCCATGCGCCCGATGCGGTGATGCATCTGGCCGCCGAAAGCCATGTCGACCGGTCGATCGACGGGCCGGGGGATTTCATCGAGACGAACATCACCGGCACCTACAACATGCTGGAGGCCGCCCGCGCCCACTGGACCCGCGCGGGGCGGCCCGCCGCGTTCCGGTTCCACCACATCTCGACCGACGAGGTATTCGGGTCCCTGCCGCCGGACCCTGCGGTGAAGTTCACCGAAGACACGCCCTACGACCCGCGCAGCCCCTATTCAGCCTCGAAGGCGGCGAGCGACCATCTGGTGCGCGCCTGGCACGAGACCTATGGCCTGCCGGTGGTGCTGACGAACTGTTCCAACAATTACGGCCCCTATCACTTTCCCGAAAAGCTGATCCCGGTGGTGATCCTGAACGCGCTGGCGGGCAAACCGCTGCCGATCTACGGCGACGGGTCGAACGTGCGCGACTGGCTTTACGTCGAGGACCACGCCGACGCGCTTCTGACCGTCGTCGAACGGGGCGCGGTCGGGCGCAGCTACAACATCGGCGGCGAGAACGAACGCACGAACCTTGAACTGGTACGCACGCTTTGCAGCATCCTTGACCGGCTGAAGCCCAGGGCCAGCGGCAGCTATGCCGACCAGATCACCTTTGTCACCGACCGGCCCGGCCATGACGCGCGCTATGCGATCGACCCGTCGCGCATCGGCGCCGAACTGGGCTGGCGGCCTTCGGTCACGGTCGAGGAAGGGCTGGAGCGCACGGTGCGCTGGTATCTTGAGAACGAGGCCTGGTGGCGCCCGCTTCAGGCGCGGCAGGGCGTGGGCGAACGGCTGGGGACGAAGGCATGACGCTGCTGGTCTTCGGCAAGACGGGGCAGGTGGCCCGCGAACTGGCGCGGATCGCGCCCGAGGCGCGGTTCATGGGCCGCGACGAGGCCGACCTGATGCAGCCCGATGCCTGCCAGGCGGCCATTCTTGCGGTGCGCCCCGACCTGGTGATCAACGCCGCCGCCTGGACGGCAGTGGACCGGGCCGAGGTAGAGGAGACGGCGGCAGGGGTGGTGAACGGTACAGCGCCGGGCGCGATGGCCGGGGCCTGCGCCCGGCTGGGCATCCCGTTCCTGCACGTCTCGACCGATTACGTCTTTGACGGCGCGGGCGACCGGCCTTTCGCCCCCGATCATCCGACCGGCCCCCTGGGCGCCTATGGCCGCACGAAACTGGCCGGAGAGGCGGCCGTGCGCGCAAGCGGTGCGGCGCATCTGATCCTGCGCACGTCCTGGGTGTTCTCGGTGCATGGGGCGAACTTCGTCAAGACGATGCTGCGGCTTGGCGCCGAACGCGAAAGCCTGACCGTGGTGGCCGACCAGATCGGTGGGCCGACCCCGGCCGCCGGCATCGCCGCCACGCTTCTGGCCTGCGGTCGTGCGATGCGCGCGGGCCATCCGGGTGGCACACATCACTATTCCGGCGCGCCGGACGTGTCCTGGGCCGAGTTCGCCCGCGCCATCATGGCCGAGGCCGGACTGTCCTGCGAGGTGCGCGACATTCCTTCGTCGGACTATCCGACCCACGCGCGGCGGCCGCTGAACTCTCGCCTCGACTGTTCGTCGCTGGAACGCGGGTTCGGGATCGGGCGGCCCGACTGGCGGGCGGCATTGCGCGATGTGATCAGGGAGCTTGCAGCATGACGACGGGACGCAAGGGGATCATTCTGGCGGGTGGATCGGGAACGCGGCTCTGGCCGATCACGATGGGCGTCTCGAAGCAGCTTCTGCCGGTCTATGACAAGCCGATGGTCTATTACCCGCTGACCGCGCTGATGCTGGGCGGGATGCGCGAGATCGCGGTGATCACGACGCCCGAGGATCAGCCCGCCTTCCTCAGGCTTCTGGGGGATGGCTCGCAATGGGGCCTGAGCCTGACCTATATCGTCCAGCCCTCGCCCGACGGGCTGGCGCAGGCCTATCTGCTGGCGCGCGACTTCCTTGACGGGGCGCCCTCGGCGATGGTTTTGGGTGACAACATCTTCTTCGGGCATGGCCTGACCGAGATGCTGCAGATCGCCGACCGGCGCGACGGGGGCACGGTGTTCGGCTATCACGTCGCAGACCCCGAACGCTATGGCGTGGTGGATTTCGACGATCAGGGCCGGGTCAAGGCGATCGTCGAGAAACCGGCGCGCCCGCCGTCGAACTTCGCCGTGACCGGGCTTTACTATCTTGACGGCGAGGCCCCCGACCGGGCGGCGCAGATCCGCCCCTCGCCGCGGGGCGAACTGGAAATCGTGGACCTGCTGGAAACCTACCGCGCCGAAGGGCGCCTGCAGGTGGAACGGATGGGCCGCGGCTATGCCTGGCTTGACACCGGAACCCACGGCAGCCTGCTGGATGCCGGAAACTTCGTCCGCACGCTGGAAGAACGCCAGGGCCTGCAGATCGGCAGCCCCGACGAAATCGCCTTCCAGAACGGCTGGATCACCGCCGAAGCCCTCGCCGCAAGGGCGGCGAAGTTCGGAAAGAACGGGTATGGCGCCTATCTCAAATCGCGCCTGAAAGAGATGTCGTGAAACACCGTCGCAGCGGTCTGCAAGGGCTGGCGGACTTGACGCCAGCGAACCCGAGGGGATAAGTGCGGCTCACGTAAACCCGCCCCGCTGAGGCCGTCGGTCACGGCACCCGCAACAGCAAACGGTTCAAAGTTGCCCGCATCGCTCCTGAAATCCACGGCGGCAAAGCTGTTTCCGGAACGGGCGGCGCGCTATGCGGCGACACGGCGTTTCGCGGCGGTCCGGCGGGACGAAAACAACTTTGTCCACCCGGACGAGATCGCGGACCTTGCCGCGCCGCATGACGTGGTCAGCTTCGATTTCTTCGACACGATCGTGACGCGGAAGATCGCGCTGGAAGAGGTTCACGCAAAGACGGCGGAGTTTGGCGAACGCTATGCCCGCGGCGACGACGGGCCCCTGCCCGCCGGTCTGCTGGCCCATTGCCGCCACCGGTATCAGGAGGCGGTCAAGGCGCGCGGCATGGCATCGACCAGCCGTTTCCGAAACGAGGTTGACCTGGCCGAGGTCTTTGACGGTGCGCTGGCCCCCTATATCCGGGATGCGGACCGGCGCCGCAGGATCATCGATGCGCTGATCGCGCATGAGGTGGAAACCGAAAAGCGCGTCCTGTCGGTCGATCCGGGCATGGTTGCCGCGCTGACGGCCCTGCGCGCGGCGGGCAAGACCGTGATCCTTGTGTCCGACATGTATCTGGCCGAGGCTCACATCCGGTCGATCCTCGACCATCTGGGCATCGCGGCGCTGTTCGATCATGTCTATGTGTCCTGCACTGTCGGCGTGACGAAGGAAAGCGGCCTGCTGTTCGGCCATGTCGACCGTGAACTGGGGCTGGAGGGTCGGCCGCGCATCCATTTCGGCGACAACTGGAACAACGACGTGGCCCAGCCCCGGCGCATGGGCTGGGAGGCGCGGCACTATTTCCGCCGCGAAAACGAGGAAACGAAGGCCCGCCTCGATCTGGAAGCGCGCCTTGGGGGGATCGACCCGGAACGCGCGCTGGAAATGCTGCTGTCCGATGTCCTGCCAGGCGGGCCGGAGGATACCGTGCGCATGACCGGGGCCGCGTTTTCCATCTTTGCCCGCCGCGTGTTGCAGACGGCGGTGCGGGGCGGATACGACCGCATCCTGTTCCTGACCCGCGACGGGACCGTCTTTCACGAACTGATCCGCCATTACATCGACGGCAGCGGCGCGGCGGCGATCATGCCCCTGCCGAAGATGGAGGATCTGGCCTTCAGCCGCCGCAAGGGCGTTGTGCTGAACTATCCCGACCTTGAGGACCCCGCCTGGGAAGGCTTCCTGAACTTCAACGTGCGCTGGCTGACCCATGCCGAACCCACGCTTGCCGCGATCTTGCAGACGTTCTCGGTTCCGGGCGGTGAACTGGGCCTTTCGGGTGACGGCGAACGCTTGACCCTGAACGGCGAAGACGTGGCGGGTATCCCGCTCGATCTGCTGCGCGACCGTCCCGACCTTGCACAGCCCCTGCACGCGGCGCTGGCGCGGCGGCGTGACATGATGCGGGACTATCTGGACCAGATGGACCTGTTCGACCGGAACGAAAAGCTTATGCTGGTGGATATCGGCTATTCCGGCACGGCCGCGAAGGCGATTTCCGAACAGATGTTCATACGGGAGGCGAAGGGCCAGACGGTGGCGTCGCGCATCTCGATGATGCTGATGGCGGCGAACCGCTATTACCAGGGCAACCTGCGCCAGCTGCATCCGCGCGTCACCATGTATCCCGGCACGCTGATCGACACGCGCGACTGGACGCATCGCGCGGTGGCGGCGAATTTCTCGTGGCTGGAGCCTTTCGCGGTGGACCGCAACCGCGGCAGCCTGCAGGACTTTGCGCAGGATGCCGAGGGCCGGATCCTGCCCAGGTTCGCGCCGGGCAGCCCCGCCGCGCCCGGCGCCCCCGACCGGGCGCGCCTGTTCGCCGCCGCGACCGCTTATGAAGACGCCCTGCGCGTCGCCCGCCTGCCCGAGGCCGAGGCCGACCGGCGCATGACCGACAGGTTCATCCGCAATTTCCTTTACCCCGACCGGTCCGCCGTGACCGCGATGGAAGGCCTTTCGCATCACGGCGGTCTGACCGAAGTTGCCGAGAAGGAGGTGATCATGCGGATCCGCCCCCATCGCATGATCCATGACCTGCGCGCCTGCCATCAGCAGGACAAGTGGCTTCAGGGCAGCCTGCGTGCAAGCGGGCTCGGCTTTCTCATCCCTCTACTGAACCGCATGATCGGCCTGGCGACACGATGAAGATCCTGATCTATAACTGGGTACAGTTCGATAATCCGTTCATGCAGGGCGGGGGCGTCACGCTCTACCTGCGCAACGTCATCGAAGAGCTTCTGCGCCGGGATGACGTCGAGGTCTATTTCCTGTCGTCCGGCGACAAGTACGGGATGTTCGGCCGCAAACCGGCGATCCGGCAGACGAAGAACGCCTATGATACCCCCAGGCTCAGGACGTTCACGCTGTGGAACTCGCCGGTGAAGGCCCCGGCGCATGACGCCTTTCACGCCATCGACACCTGGCTGGACGATCCGGTGACAGCGCGCCTGATCGCCGATTTCGCGCGGCAGCACGGGCCGTTCGACGCCTTCCACATCCACAATCTGGAAGGGATCAGCGGCAAGGTCCTGTCGCTGGAAAAATCCGACACCGGAATCCGGCGGCTGTTCTACACGATCCACAACTACATGCCCGTCTGCCCGCAGATCGAGCTTTTGTACGATGGCCGCCTGCCCTGCACGGATTACCACGACGGCGCGCGCTGCGTCGGCTGCATCGCGCACAACAACCGGATGAAAGACCTGATCCGGTTTCACCGCATGGGGGGCTGGATCAAGGGGCGGGGACTGGCCGGGCATCCGCTTGGCGGCTTCCTGTTCGACATCTACGCCGGAACCCGCGCCTATGCGAAGGCCGCCCGGAACCTTGCCCGCGACATCCTTGGCGGGCTGCGCAACGGTTTCCGCAACTGGCATTTCCGCCCGCGTCAGGACGTAGGCACACGCCACGGATGGGAGCCTGACAGTTCGGTCAAGCCACCGCGCATCCTTCCGCTCGACCTGCCGGAAGACCGCGCCGAAGGCTATCGCCGCTGGCGCGAGACGAACGGCGCCGCGCTGCGCGACAATGCCGACGGGGTTTTCGCGGTATCGGACCTTGCCCGCGACAGCGCGATGCGTTTCCTGCCCGAAGGATCACGGGTCGAGACGCTGACGCTGCCGATCGACATCGAGGTTTCACCCGAACGGCGGGCGAAGATCCGGGCCGAACGGCAACCGTCCGAGGCCGGGGTGACGCTGTCGTTCATCGGCTATGACATTCCGTCGAAGGGACTGCCCTTCCTGATCGACGCGCTGTCCGAAATCGACGATCCGTGGTACCGCGAGAACGTGAACCTGTTGATCGTGGCGCGCTTCGGCGAACATCGCGCGCGCCAGTTGCGGCAACTCGAACACCGGTTCAGGAACCTTCGGATCGTGCCGGCCTATGCCCGCAACCAGTTGCTGGGGCTGTCGCAGCAGATCGACCTGAACGTCGTGCCCTCGATCTGGTGGGAAACGTTCAACCAGGTGACGGTGGAACTGGCGCGGCTTGGCGTGCCGTCGCTCGTCTCGTCGAACGTGGGCGCGAAACAGACGCTGCCGCACCCGGAAACATTCGTCTTCCGCGCCGGTGACGCCGCCGATTTCCGCGCCCGGCTTGATCCGCTGGTCAGGGACGCCGCCCTGCGCCAGAGCTTCTTCGATGCCGAACTTGCCATGCCCTCCGTCGCCGGGCATGTCGATGAACTCATGCGGCGCTATGGGGGCGGGGTGTGACGGCACCGTACCGCCGATCGCCGTGAAGATGCTTGCCTCGACCGTCCGGGGCCGTTACGAACCGCGGAACATATCCGCTGCGAAAAGATTGGGTCAGACGAAATGAGCCGCACTTCCGCTCTCATCATCAGGGGTAAACCGGTCACCGAAGGGCCGCGCACCTACATCGCCTATGGCGCGATGCGCGGTGGCACCACGATGGTGGCAGGCGTAATGCGCGGGCTGGGCATCTTCCTTGGCGACAATCTTGACGAGAACAACCAGGAAAGCGCGGATTTCCACGACAAGCCCGTGCCCGAGATGGTCGAAGCGATCAAGCGCAACAACGAGGCGCATGACGTCTGGGGCTGGAAATTCCCGAATGCGGCGGATTATGCCGACAGGCTTTGGCCGCACCTGCGTGCGCCGCACCTGATCTGCGTCTTCCGCGACAGCGTCGCGAACGGTCAGGGCCTGAACCGCTGGCACCCCTACGGCCCGATCCCGGCGATCCAGGAAAGCATCCTGCGCCAGCAGCGGAACATCAACCTGATCGCCACCCGCGCAGGCGCGCCCGCGATCCTGATCTCGTATGAAAAGGCCGAACGCAACAAGCGCGAATTCATCGAGGAATTCAGCGCGGCCCTTGGCCTGAAGGCGGATCATTCGAAGTTCGACTTCGAAGGCTTCATGGAGGCCAGCGCCTACAAGAAGTTTGACGAATTCGTCAAAGGCTGATCCGGGGCCTGGCCTTCATTGGCCCCGAAACCTGCGTAGCCGATGACACCCGACGGCCGGGCCCAAATACCGCGGCGGTCACGCCAGCAACGCATCCTCGATCCGCGTGCCGTAGCCGAACTGCGTGAAATCGGCAGCATAAATCGACTGGACGAGCGCGATCTCGGCCGGGCCATAGTGGCTGTCGATCTTGCTTCCGGCGTCCGAGGCGTGGTGCTTGCCGAAGCTCTGGTAATCCTCGGTCGAGCTGTCGTCGTAGAACCGCCGCTTGAAGGTCTGGAAATCCTCTCCGAACCGTTCGAACCGACCGATGTAGTCCATCTGCAAACCGCCGACGCCACCGGTCAGCCGCCTTTGCGTCATGTAGTGGATGTCGCGCATCCGGTCTTCGATCCCGGACAGGCGTTCCAGGAATTCCAGGAAGGTCGGACGCGCACCGGGTTCGAATCCGAAGATCGGCAGGTGGCGCTTGCGTTCCCATTCATTCGTCACGAGCTTGTCGAGATAGGCCGACAGGACCCGCGTATACGGGTTCCGGCAGAAGGTGAAACGACGGTAACCGGCGCCAAGGACCGCCTTCGCATCCTCATCCTCAAGCGTGCTCAGCTGCCTGAGCGGCGACAGGCTGCGGTCATGCACCGCGCCTTTGGACGGCAGCACCATTTCGCCACCGACATATCGGTCCATCATGTATTTCTTGATCGACGTGCAGGCGACCTTGGGCGTCTCGAAATAGGCGATCCGGCGGACATCATCGATGCTGACGGTGTAGTTCCACGTCGGAAAGCGGATTCCGTAGCGCAGGTTGATGGCACGCATGGTTTCTGGGGTCATGATCGGATGAGGCCCTTCGGACGCTTTGGTCATGTCATTGGTCGTCAAATCGGGGCGCTCCCTGCATGGCTTTCCCCCACATACCAGTCATCCCAACGGCTCAGGTCGGGGCGCCAGCGGGTGTAGCCGCGGGATTGCAGCAAGGTCAGGATCGCCTCGCGCTTTTCCGTCTCGCCGGCATGTTCGACGCTGATCAGGCGGAAGGACCAACGATCGAAATCCGTGGTGCGCAGGATCTCGTATTCCGATCCCTCGGTGTCCAGCGACAGATAATCGACGACCCGGGGTGCGCCCTGGCTTTCCAGCAGGTCGTTCAGCGAAATGGTGTTGACCGCAAACCGGGTCTGGCGGTCACGGTTGCCGTTGCGTTCGTGAACGTCATCGGGAACGATCCCGGCGATGCGCGACAGTTCGGGCATCTGGTCGGCGCTGAGGAATTCCACCACCTCGCCGCTGCGGGCGGCAACGCAATCGGTGCAGATCCGCGCCGTCCGGTTGCGCTTCAGCGCCTCGTGCCAGACCGGGTTCGGCTCTGCAAGGATCCCGGTCCAGCCATAGGCGCGTTCAAGAAGAAGCGTATTGCTGAGCTTCTGCCCGTCGCAGGCGCCGAATTCGACGAAAAAGCCGCCGCGCTTTTCGCCCAGCATGTAAAGCGCCCAAAGGTCCTGCAGGATCTGGGCGTGGCTATCCTTCAGGCGGGGCAGGCAGAAGGCAAAGAATTCCAGCATGTCGGCATGCCGGAACGACGGATCGGCGCGCTGCGCATCCAGAAGCCCGATCAGCAGATTGCGCAGGAAATGCGCTTCAAGCGGGCGGGCGGCATCGGTGCGGCCATGCAGGCAATTCTCGACCCCGGCAAAGGCGTTGCGGGCGAACCATGCCGTTTCATACAGCAGTTTTTCGTTCAGTTCCGCCATACGGCCATCAACCTGCAAGAAACGCCCAATGCGCCTTTGCCTTCTGCATGATTGCCCGTCATGTGGCAAGGCCCGCAGGGCAAATGCAGGTTGCGTGCAGGGGTCGGTTCAGCTATCGCAAATGCGCCCGCGCCTGTTGTCCGGGCGCGCTTCGTCACTGGTCAAGGTCCGTTGTCAAATGATTGAACGCTTTGGCGCCATCGAAGACGCGATGCACAGGGCGAAGAATTTCGATGCCTTCTTCGCCTCGTCCTTCGCGGATGACCTGATGGATCGTCTGGAACAGCGGATGAACCATGCCGATGTCATCTCGCTCGACGTGTTCGACACCGTTCTTCTGCGCGACGAGAAAAGCGAACTGTCGCGGTTCCGCGACGTGGCGGAACGCTTTGCCGGACGGGCCGAGGTGCGCGAGGCGGCGCCGGACCTGACCATGCGGGCCTGCCTTGTCGCGCGGCTTTATTGCGCCGCGACGGCCTATCAGCTTTCGATCAAGGTGAATGGTGCGACCGAAGGCCGGCTGAACGACATCGCGCGCAACATGATGGTCAGCCTGCGCCTACCCGCGGAGATGGCCGCGCTTTGGATCGCGACCGAGCTTGAGGTGGAACGCGAACAGCTTCGCCCGTCGATCTTCGCCGATGCGCTGATGGCGCGGGCGATGGGCGCGGGAAAGCAGGTGATCCTTGTCTCCGACATGTATCTGGACCAATCCCAGATCGCGGAATTGCTGACGGCCTGCGGGCTGGAAACGGCGCGCTATACCCGGCTTTTTTCCAGCGCGGACACCCATGTGAACAAGCGCAGCGGCACGGTCTTTCCGATGATCGCCGAGGAAATGGGCCTGCATCCGTATCGCTTCCTTCATCTGGGGGATTCCCTTGTTTCGGATTTCCAGCGCCCGTCACAGGCGGGCTGGTGGGCGCAGCATCTGCCGGTGCCCGATATGATGACCCACGCCCGAATCAGGGACCATCATGCCACCTGCGAGGCGGTGTTCGGTCGCCCCGACTATCCGCTTCCCATGTCCGTGCCGAGCCTGTAGCGCCATGAACAAACACATCGCAACGCTGGGGCCGGTCTTTCTGTTCTGGATTTCCCAGCTTCACGACAAGCTGGCCTACCTGCACGACACCCGCGGCTACAAGGCGCTTTACTGCGCGCGGGCGGGCAAGCGCATCCAGGACCTGATGGATGCCTACACGGGGGGAAACGCCCCCTTTTCCGGTGATCTGTTCGGGATTTCGCGGATCGGGGCCTGTAAGGTAAGCGCGGGCGATCCCGCGATGTTCAAGACGGTCTATCGCGTCACGGCGGAAACGCTGAACCACGTCTCGCTGGCGGATCTTTGCAAGGCCTATTTTCAGCACAGCTGGGACGAAACCCATCCGCAGATGGCCGCGCTTGCCCGGCTGTCGCAGCGGTTCGATGAACCGAACTTCCGCGCGTTGATTGCCGCGAACGACCCGGCCGCGCGATATTTCCGCGACACAATGAACCAGAACCGCGAGGGCCTTCGGCAGTGGTTCCGCGAAAATCTTGGCGACCTGTCGGGCTATGTGCTGGTTGACAGCGGCTGGAAGGCATCCATCCAGGCGCTTCTGGCCGAGGCCTATCCGGAATTCGGCTTTCTCGGGCTTTATTTCGGTGTCATGGATACCCGCCCGCTGGAAAACCGCTTTGGCGTCATCTTCGACAGCCCGACCTATCAGCCCGGCCGACCGTCAACCGTATTCGCCCTGCACCGCCACCTGGTCGAATCCATCCTCGAACCCAATGCACCCAGCATCGAGGACACGCTTGGCGGCCCGCAGGATGCGCTGGCGCGCGCGCAGCTTGAACAGGTCCGCAACGAAACGCCCGATCCGGTGGCCGACCGGCTGTTCCTTGACCTGCGGGATTACATCGCCGCGAACGCGGGCAAGCCCATCGACCAGATCGAGGCGGACTACCGCGCCGCCCTGCCGCGCGTGGCCGACCTGCTGATCTATCCCGATCGCGAGGATGCGGTGGCGCTGGCCGGAAAGGACCGGTCGGTGGATTTCGGCCGCGAAGGCGCGATCCCTGTTCTGGCCGACGATACCGATTGCACCCCAGACGAACGGATTCAACGGTCGCTCTGGCCTCAGGGGCAGATCGCGCTTGAATACGAAGGGGCGACGGCCCGCCGCCTTCAGGCCATGGCCTCGGGCGCGCAGGACCGGGACTATTTCGCCAGCCACGAAAAGACCGACAGCGCCGCATCGGCACCTTCCGACAAGCCCGCCGGTTGGGAAGGGTCGGTCGCCATCGTGACGCGGACCAAGAATCGCCCGCTTCTGTTCCGCCGTGCTGCGGCCTCGGTAGCTGCACAGACCTACCGCAACTACCGCTGGGTCGTGGTGAACGACGGCGGCGATGTGGAGCCGGTCCGCGCGATCATCGGAAAATCGGGCGTCGATCCGCGCCTGATCACGCTGGTCAGCAACCCCCAAAGCGTCGGGATGGAAGCCGCGTCGAACATGGGCGTCCGCGCGGTCGATACGGAATATGTCGTGATCCACGATGACGACGATGCGTGGGAGCCGGATTTCCTTGCCGCAAGCGTCAGCTTCCTGAAAAGCCCGCGCGCCGCCGCGGCCAGGTTCGAGGGCGTCCTGTCGCGCGCGTGGCGGGTGTCGGAACAGATCGTCGGCGACCGGGTCGTGATCCACAAGACGGAACCCTACATGACCTGGGTATCCGAAGTGTCCTTGGCCCAGATGGCAGTGGGCAATTTCTTTGCCCCGATCAGCTTCCTTTATCGCCGGTCGGTCTATGACGCCATCGGCGGCTACGACGAAAGCCTGCCGGTGCTGGGTGACTGGCGCTTCAACCTCGACTTCCTGCTGCGCGCGAACATCGGGTTCCTTGACCGGTATCTGGCCTACTACCACCACCGCGACATGGGCGACAGCAGCAAGGATGGCGTCTACGCCAATTCCGTTGTCGGCGGGCAAAGCCTGCATGCGCAGTATTTCTCGGTCGTGACGAACGGCATCCTGCGCGATCCGGAAACCCCGCCCGCCATGGCGGCGGTCATCGCCAACGGGCATCTCCAGCGCATCATGGAAATGAATTTCCGCAATTCCGCAAATGACAGGAACAAGGCGCTGCGGCAACTGATGGACGGGGCTTCCGACGCCACGGCAAAGGCTCCCTCCGGTCCCGCGTCCCTGCCCAAAGAGGACGCCGATTACATCCGGGCATGCATCCGCCGGGCCATCCCTCTTTCCCCATCGCCGCGCAAGCTGTTCTCGCGCCTGCGCTGGACGGGCCGCGTCGAAAACATCGAACAGCCGCATGAACGGATGAAGTGGCTGCCGCGCGTGCTGCACCTGATCCCCAGCCCGCCGGATTTCGATCACATCGCCTATCTTCGCGACCATCCGGAAATCTGGGCAACAGTCTACAACGGCCCCGATCAGCTTCTGCCCTATCATCACTGGCTGATGGAAGGCATCGATCTTGGATACGAACGCCCGCGACTGAAGGCAGGGGCGTGACGCGCAGTCGCGCGCCCTTCCGTCCTGCCCGCCGCCTTCACGGGCGACCGCGCCGCAGTTGACCGCAAAGGGCCGTGGGGCTATCCCCTCGGCAGCGCGGCAGCCTGCAAGGACAAGACACTTGGCCATCCATCTGCATCAGAACGACCTGCCCGACGGGCTGGACCTTGGCCCGGTCGTGGCCATCGACACCGAAACCATGGGCCTTGACCCGCGCCGCGACAGGCTGTGCGTCGTCCAGTTGTCCGCAGGCGATGGTAATGCGCATCTGGTGCAGATCGCCCGCGGCCAGACCCGCGCGCCCAATCTGGAACGGCTGTTGGCCGACCCGGACATGTTGAAGCTGTTCCACTTCGGTCGCTTTGACATCGCGGCGCTGAAACGGGCTTTCGGGGTGACGACCGCGCCGGTCTGGTGCACCAAGATCGCATCGAAACTGGTGCGCACCTTCACCGACCGGCACGGGCTGAAATACCTTCTGATGGATCTGGTCGGCGTGGACGTGTCCAAGCAGCAGCAGACGTCAGACTGGGGTTCGGAAACCCTGACCGAGGCACAGAAGGACTATGCCGCATCGGATGTGCTGTATCTGCACCGGCTGAAGGCGGAACTTGAGGCGCGGCTGATCCGCGAAGGCCGGATGGATCTGGCGCAAAGGTGCTTTGACCACCTTCCCACGCGGGCCGAACTGGACCTTCTGGGCTGGGGCGACGAGAATGACATCTTCCACCACTGATTTCCTCGCCACGGGTTTCCTTGCCACCGGCCGCCGCGTCATTCGCCGCGAGGCCGAGGCGCTGGCCATGCTGGCCGATCATCTTGGCGACAGTTTCGCGCAGGCGGTCGAGATGATCCTTGCCGCAGAGGGCCGGGTGATCGTCTCGGGCATGGGCAAGTCGGGTCATATCGCGCGCAAGATCGCCGCCACGCTGGCCAGCACGGGCACGCCCGCGCAATTCGTCCATCCGGCCGAAGCCAGCCACGGCGACCTTGGCATGGTGCTGAAGGGGGACGTGGCGCTGGTCCTGTCGAATTCGGGGGAAACCCCGGAACTGGCCGACATCATCGCCCATACCCGGCGCTTTTCCATCCCGATGATCGGGGTGGCGGGGCGCGAGGGATCGACCCTGCTGCGGCAGGCGGATGTGGCGATCCTTCTGCCGCCCGCGCCCGAGGCCTGCGATCAGGGGATCGTGCCGACGACCTCGACCACGATGACGCTGGCACTTGGCGATGCGCTGGCAATCGCGCTGATGGAACACCGGGCCTTCACGCCGGAACATTTCCGCGTCTTCCATCCCGGCGGCAAACTGGGCGCAAGGCTGGCGCGCGTGCGCGACCTGATGCACGACGACCTTCCTCTGGCCACCGCCGACACCCCGATGAGCGAAGCCTTGCTGACGATGACGCAAAAGGGCTTTGGCGTTCTTGGCGTGGTCGACGAAAGCGGCCATCTTCGCGGGGTAATCACCGATGGCGACCTTCGGCGGCACATGGACGGGCTTCTGTCCCACAGGGTGGCCGAGGTCATGACCCCGAATCCACGGACCATCGGCCCCGATCAGCTTGCCGAAAAGGCCGTCGCCGTGATGAACGAAAAGAAGATCACATCGCTTTTCGTGGTGGCACCCGGAACGGACGCGGCCCCGCTTGGCCTGATCCATATCCACGATTGCCTGCGCGCGGGCGTGGCCTGATCCGGTGGCCCGGTTCGACAACACCCATTCCCGGATCGTGGCCTGGCTCAAGGTCATCCTGCCCCTCGCGGCGCTTGCCATCCTGTCGTCGCTTTTCCTGATCTCGCGCCGGATCGACCCCGAGGCGGCGATCCCCTATGCCGATGTCGACGTGGCCGAACGGCTGCGCGAACCGCGGATGACCGCACCCACCTATTCGGGGCAGACATCCGACGGCGCCGCGATCGTCGTCAGTGCCAGCGAGGCGCGGCCCGATCAGGGCGAAGGCGCGGGTGCCGCTGGCCTTCAGGCCGAACTGACCACACCCGACGGAGCCAGCACCAGGTTCGAGGCGGCAACAGCGCGGGTGACGCCCGACCGAACGGTTTTGTCGCTTGAGGGCGGTGTGCGCATCGCCTCGTCATCGGGATACGACCTGACGACCGACAGCCTGACCGCCGCGCTTGACCGCACGCGGTTCGAAAGTGCGGGAGCCGTGCAGGGAAGCGGCCCGATCGGGACGCTGACAGCGGGACGGATGGTCCTGACACAAGAGCCGGGGCGCCCGCAGTCTTACGTTCTTGTTTTCACCGACGGCGTGAAGCTGATATACCTGCCGCCATCACCATGATCCCGCCGAGTTTCCGATGCATCCCGTCCTGAAAGCCTTTTGCCTGATCTGCGCGCTGTCCTCTCCGGTGGCGGCGCTTGCGCAGGGCGCGACGGTGGCCTTCGGCGGGCTGAAACAGGATACCTCGCTGCCCGTCGAAATCTCGGCCGATCAGCTTTCGGTCAATCAGGCCGACGGTTCGGCCACCTTTGCGGGCAACGTCCTTGTGGGCCAGGGCGAGATGCGCCTTTCGGCCGGATCGGTCCGGGTCGAATACGGGCAGGACGGCAAGTCGATCACCCGGTTGCACGCCACCGGCGGCGTGACGCTGGCCAATCGGACCGAGGCCGCGGAATCGCGCGACGCGGTCTATACAATCGCCACGGGCGAGGTCGTGATGACCGGCGATGTGATGCTGACCCAGGGGCAAAGCGCGCTGTCGGGGCAGAAACTGGTCATCGACCTCAAGGCCGGAACCGGGGTCATGGAAGGGCGGGTTCAGACGATCTTTGTTCCCGGCGGAAACTGATGGCGCGCCCGGACCTGACCGTGACCGATGGCAACGCGGGCCTGCATGTGCGGGGCCTGCGCAAAAGCTACAAGCGCCGCCCGGTCATCCGCGACGTGTCGATGCACCTCAACCGGGGCGAGGTCGTGGCGTTGCTTGGCCCGAACGGATCGGGCAAGACGACCTGCTTCTATGCCATCGCCGGGCTTATCACGCCCGAAGGCGGGCAGGTCCTGATCGACGGGCGCGACGTGACGGCGCTGCCCATGTATCGCCGCGCCCGGCTCGGCATCGGCTATCTGCCGCAGGAAGTGTCGATCTTCCGCGGCCTTTCGGTCGAGGACAACATCCTGGCCGTTCTGGAAATCGCCCAACCCGATCGCCACAAGCGCCGTGAACGGCTTGAGGAACTGCTGAGCGAGTTTTCCATCACCCATCTGCGCCGTGCACCCGCGCTGGCGCTGTCGGGCGGGGAACGCCGCCGGGTGGAAATCGCCCGCTGTCTGGCGGCCGACCCGAAGTATCTGCTGCTGGACGAACCCTTTGCGGGGGTCGACCCGATCGCCGTAGGTGAAATCAGGCATCTGGTGGCCGATTTGAAGGGCCGCGGCATCGGCGTCCTGATCACCGACCACAACGTTCGGGAAACGCTGGAAATCGTCGATCGGGCCTACATCCTGCATGACGGCCATGTGCTGATGTCCGGCACGACGGATGAAATCGTGCGCGACGAAACCGTGCGCCGGGTCTATCTGGGCCAGAACTTCCGGATGACCTGAGGCAGCCTGTCGCGCAGCGTGACGATTGCGTGACGATCCTGTTGACAAATGCCCCCCGCCTGCCGCCAAATGAAAGAGATGCGTGCGTATTTCGCCTTGATCCGGACTGCGGCCCGGGCAGCTTTCTGCCCCCGGAATCGGTCGATCCGGCCTTTCAAGGCTCCAGAAAAAATCAACCGGCTGGTAACCCTGCATGCCGCAGGGTGCTCCATGCCGTAATCGCGAAGGAGGAGCCATGCGTTACCAGATCAGTGGAAAACAGATCGATATTGGTGAGGCACTTCAGACCCACGTCAAGGCCGAGCTTGGCGAGGTTGTCGAAAAATACGCACAACGCCCGACCGAAGCGATCATCGTCTTTTCCAAATCGGCGCATGAATTCATCTGTGAAGCGACCATCCACCTGTCGACCGGCCTGAACGTGGCCGCGAAGGGCCATGCGAACGAAATCTATGCGGCCTTCGAATCCTGCCGCGAAAAGATGGACAAGCAGCTCCGCCGTTACAAGCGCCGCCTGCGGGACCATCATCGTGACCGTACGGCACCGGTTGAATTCGATGCCGGTTCCTCTTATATCCTCGCCCCGACCGAGGAGCCCGAGGATGCAGATGCCGCGACGCTCCAGCCGATCGTCATCGCCGAGATGGAGACGAAGATTCCTTCGATCACCGTCGGCGAGGCCGTGATGCAGCTGGAGCTTGGCGGGCAGCGCATGCTGGTGTTCCGCAACGAAGGACATGGTGGGGTCAATGTCGTGTATCGTCGTGATGACGGAAACATCGGCTGGATCGACCCGCGCAACAGCAAGTGACGCCGGATTGAGGCGCGGGAAAACGTGATCTGATGGACCTTTCCAAAGTTTTGATTCCCGGCGCGGTTCGCGTTGTCGGTCAGTTGACCAGCAAGAAGCGCCTCTTCCAGGAACTGGGAGAGGTCGCCGCTCAGGCGCACGGGATCAATGCCGCGATGGCGATCGACGTGCTTCAGGAACGCGAAAGCCTTGGCCCCACCGGTGTGGGCCACGGCATCGCCCTGCCGCACGGCCGTCTGGAAGACCTCGATCACATCATCGGCGTGTTCCTGCGGCTGGAAAAGCCGCTGGACTACGATTCGGTCGACCGGCAGCCGGTCGATCTGGTGTTCGGCCTGTTCGCCCCCAAGGATTCGGGCGTCGATCACCTGAAGGCGCTGGCTCTGGTCAGCCGCACGATGCGCGATCCCGCGATCACCGCAACGCTGCGCGCCAACAACGACCCGGCCAAGCTGCACGCGATCCTGACGGAAAACCGCACACCCCAAGCTGCCTGAAACGGGCGGCCTGAAACCTGAAACGCATGGCCTGAACCATGCCGGCGCGATCCGGCGGTCAGCCGGTGACGTCGGATGCGGCGCCGAACCCGAAGGCCATGTAATCGCGCTGATAGGCATCGCGCGCGGCATCCTCGACCGCGCGGTCCACTATCGCGGCAAGGCCCTGCAGGGACGGGTCATCCGCATTCAGGGCCGGGGGTGCCACCCCGACCTCGGCACTGAGCCAGGCAAGCCCCTCGGCAAGGCGCCCTTCCCGCAGGACGGCATCGGGGCCGTGAAAGCCCGCAAAGCCCTGCAAGCCCGCGGCCTGCGTCGCGATCGGCGCGTGCAGCTTGACCGCCGTCTGGTTTGAAACGGCCATCTTGCAGAACCGCAGGAAATCCAGAAAACCCGCCTGCTGCGCCTCGGTCGGGGCGTCCGGGGGTGGAACATTCATCCGATAGGTCTTTTCCATCGCGATCCGCACATCGGCAAGGCCCTGCCCCGCCTGCATGTGGCGCCAGACCCGCCAGGCCCGCGCCACGGGATGCGAAATCACGGTGAAGCTGCGGTGCGGCAGATGGGACCGCTTCCACTGGCGCAGGGTCTTTTGCACGAAATCGCGCTGCACCCCGCCCGCGCCAACCCGTGAAAGCCAGTCGATCACGATGGCCTCGGGCCCGCCGCGCAACGGCATGTAAATGAGCGGCGCCCCGGCGGCGGCCACGAAACTCGGGATGGCGGCCGACCGGCGAGGTTCGAAGTTCGGCGTCCGGGCCAGATTGAAACGGTCAAGCCGGGCAAGCGCCTGTTCCATCTCGTCGGGGTTCAGGACCTTGTCGCCGATCTCTTCGGGGTTTTGCTTTTTCAGCGTCTGGTCCGGCGCGGCCAGCGCACCTTCGACCCCAAGGAACCGCGCAAGTCCATTCAGGACATCGACATCCTGAATATCCTCGTAGTCGATGTAGAAGGCCGTCTGCCCGGTGACCTGCAATCCGTGCAGAAGCCGGATCTGGAACTCCTGCAGATCCGCCAGATGCCGTTCGAATTCCGCCGCATCGAAAGGGACACGGGCGGATTTCAGGTTCTTCGCATTGGTCAGCTTCCACTGGCCGGTGTTCTGCGCGATCTTCCAGGACACATAGCTTTCCACCGGATTGCGGGTCAGGATGATCTTGGCACAGGCCGGATCGTTCAGGACCATGTCGCAGACGCGAGGGTCGTGATCGTGGAAATAGCGAAAGCCCGCCAGCCCTTCGGTCGCGGCGCGCATCCTGTCCAGCATCGCCGCCGGGTCGCGGGCACGGGCGGCCATGTCCATCCCGAACATCTCGGTCTGGTCCTTGCGGCCGATGAAATGGGGGTTGAACACCTCGCCGTGGCAGGTCACGCCGGGCATCGCGTTCAGGTTCGCCTCAAGGAAGTTCGACCCGGTGCGCATTTCGGCGAACATCACGAAACTGGTGAACAGTGTCATCAGCGGGTCACTTCACCAGATAGGGGCGACCGCGGCGGGCCGGGCCTTTCGGCCGCGTATCATCGCCCACCGGGAAATCACCCATCAGCGTGGGCTGCATGCCCTGATTGCGCAGGTTCTGAAGGAACTGGCCAAAGCCTGCCAGGTCGGTCATGCAGGGCGCCTCGGTCAGGCGACGCGTGGCGCGCGGGCTGATCTCGTCGACGATGGTCTGCAAGGGTTCCATCGGGTTGTCGACGAATTCGGCCAATGTCCAGATCCGCACCCGCGCCTTTGATTCCAGCGCCCGCAGGACGTTCAGGTGTTCGGCCTCGACCTTCTGCAGATACGCGGCCTCGCGCCGGATCTCGCCGAAATTCCGGTTCGACTTGAACAGCGGAATCGCCCAGGCGCCCGAGATGACCGAGATCTGCGCGTTCGGGTCGCGCGCCAGGAATTCGCCGATCCGCTGCGCATCGCGCGGCCCGAACTGGAAACACTGCCGTTCGCCCCGCGTGTTCCAGATCAGGTTGCACAGAAAGCTTTTCGGGTTGTAGTCGCGCAGGCTGGCACTGTCGGACATCGCGCCGTTATAGATCGTCTCGCCGCCGGCGTAATGAACCCGGTCGGGTCCGAACAGATGTCCATGCACGCGGGTTCCGGCCACCTTGCCAAGCCAGATCTCGAAATTCTCGAACAGTTCGGCGAAGCCTTCGAAAACCGAATAGGGCGCGGCGGTCTTGCCGTTCTCCCAATCGAGGTTCGGAAACCGGCTTTGCATGTAAAGCCCGCCGCGCCCCTTGGTCCGCCGCTCCACCGCCTTGGCGAAAAGCCGGTCGATCTTTCCGGGATTGGGTTCGGCCGCCGGGGCCGAACCGCCCTCGGGCGACAGGAAGGCACCATAAAGCTTGTCCGCGTCCGGCCAGATCTTGCGCGCCACAAAGCAATCCGACCGCCGCAGAAGTTGCAGGTGGTCATCATAGAAGATGTGCGGCTTGCCCTGGAAATCGAACTTGGACAGCGTCAGAGACCGGCTTTCCACAGTGCTGGACACAAGGCGCACCAGCGTCTGGAAATAGCTTTCGTCCGGAATCCAGACCCGCTTGAAATAGCGGTCATGGGCCGGGCGTTCCGGATCGTCGAGGATCGCCGACAGCGTCTGACGGGTCAGGCACCACCACTGGCTGCCCAGGTGGGGCACGATCCCGTCCGGGATGCGCCGCTTGAACCCGATCTGACGTTGCAGGCGGACATAGCCATCGAACAGCCGCCGCTGCCTGCGCCAGGAAAACGGAAAGCGCAGCGTGAACCGTTCGATGTTCAACCCGCCGATCGTCCAGCCGACATCCTCGGTCGTGACGCTTTCGATGAAATCGGTGCGCGGGCGTTCATCCAGGTAGGCCACAAGCTCGGACACCGGACGCAGCGGCAGGCAGGACCCCGAGGCAAGAAACACATGCCTGACATCCGCGAATTCGCGCAGCATGATGGTCGAGGCCGCCTGCGTTGCCGCCACGATCCCCCAGGTGCCCCATTCGCAGGCGAAACGGGCGGAAAAGCGGATATTTTCCAGATCGGCCAGATCGGCCATCAGCCCGTCATAGGCCTGCCGCTTCACGCGGGCATCGACGTGGATCACCACCGGGCAACCCGACGTCGCCCAATGGCGCGCCACCTGCGCGGCACGGTCCAGCGCGGTGTGGCACAGCATGACAAATCCCACCGTCATGCCCAGTTCCCCTTCGACATCAGGCCGAGGATCTCAAGCTGGCGCCAGTTGATGTATTTCTCGCTCCACTTGCACCACAGGTCGGGGCTTTCGTTCAGCCCGGCCTTGTAGGCCTTGTATTCGTGGCTGTTGGCATAGTGCTGCCGGCGTTGCAGTTCCTCTTCGGCCTTGGCCGCGAAGGTATCGAGGAACTTTGCATGCAAAAGCGCCCCGCTAGCCTTTTCGCCCCCCCATTCGTCATAGACAAGGTTGAGCCCCCGCGGCAGCAGCATGTGGGTGGAGCTGACATAGGCATATTCGCGCCGCCATCGCACCAGCGGGATCTTGTTCAGCGCGGGCGACCGTTCCGGCGCATCGGCGAAGAACACGCGCGCCCGCGGCCCGCCCTGGATCCACAGGTTGCCGAAACGCTTGTTCTTGGCCAGCGTGTAGTTTCCGCTGTCGAACCATTGCGCGATCTCGAACGGGTCCTGCCCTTCGCGATAGGGCTGTCCGCCGATCGGCCCCTTCGGGTACATGTCTACCAGCATCGCGCTGAAGGATTTGATCGACGAGGCATCGAGCCAGTCGCACAGGGCCTTCAGCGGCCGGGTGTCGCAGAACGGATAGATGAAGAATTCATCCGGATCGACGACCAGCGTCCAGTGGTTGTGGCCATAGCGCGATTGCAGCCAGTTCAGCCAGTCGACCCCGAAGCGCGACCGCTTGTAGCTGGCCTTCGTGGTCCAGAGCGAAACGTCGGGCTGTTCGGCCAGATATTCGCGCGAACCGTCGTCGCTGTCATTGTCTACGATCAGGAAGTGGTTGATGCCCAGGTCACGGTAATAGCGCAGGAAATAGGGAAGCCGCACCTTTTCGTTGCGCATGGTCGAGAACAGCAGGATGTCGGTCGGCCGGATAAGGCTGGTGCGATTGGAGAATGGACGCAGCTCCCTCCGCTTCAGGAAGGCGCGCGCACGCCAGCGCTTTCTTGCCAGACGAAGTCTGTATGTCGCCCAAAGACCCAAGCGTCACTCTTTCCCGGGGCTGCCGGGCGCCCCTGCCCCACATCTTTCAGAAGACCGTTAAGACCTTGTTGAAATGCCCGTCCCAGCTTGGCCAGCAGGTCCGGTCCCCTTCCACACGATCCCCGTCTTCATTCTTGTTCGCGGCCAGAATATGGCGGTTTACCGCTTCGGACCAAGAATACAGATCGCCCGGATCAACGTAAACCGCCTTGTCGCCAAGGATCTCGCGGAACACAGGCAGATCGCTGCAGATCACCGGGCAGCCAAGCATCGCCGCCTCGATGGCAGGCAGGCCGAAGCCCTCGGCCCGGCTGGGAAACAGAAGCGCACGGGCGCCCCCTAGCCAGGCGGCCACCTCGGCATCATCCGCGCCCCGGATTTCGCGCACGCCGGGAATGCCCGCATCCAGCCGTGCAAGCGTTGCCCGATCCGCCCAGCCTCGCGCGCCGATCACCATCAGATCGGCCGCGGGCGCGGCACGCGCCCACAGGTCAAGCAGCAGGTCGTGGTTCTTCCGGGGTTCGATCGTGCCGAGTGTCACGAAATAGGGCCGCCGCGGCACGGCATCGGGCGGCAGGCGCCCCGGAACCGGGGGGTCCACGCCCAAAGGCGCGGTCACGCCGGGGGGCACGCGGCCAAGGCGGGCGAATTCCGCCTCGGTCACGGCACGGGTGGCCTCGGCGCTGTGGATCACAAGATCGGCATGGGCCGCAACCGTTGCCATGCGGCGGCGGAAGGGTTCAACCGTGCCGGGCCGGCAGAATTCCGGGTGAACCAGCGGGATCACGTCATGAACCAGAACCGCGATCCGCAGTCCGGGCACACGGCGCAAGGCCTTCATCACCGAAGGCGACAGGTTCGAATGGCCCACGTTCAGATAGCGCGCGCCCTCCGGCAAGTGCCGCAAAAGGGTGCGGCCCAACCCCGCCGCGATGGTCCGCGCCACGGCCTTGCGCCGCAACAGTGCCTCGGCTCGCGCGCGCCCGTCGTCGCGTCGGCGCACCATCCGGGAAAACAGCGTGGCCGGAGGTGGGGCGATGCGCCCGCGCGCCAGATTGGCCACAGCGGCGCATCCCGCGCGGTCCAGAAGCAGAAACCCCACCGACGTCTGCACCAGCCCGAACAGGGGTTCAGGCACCTGCATCAGCCGTTCCAGGTAGGCCCGTTCGACCCGGTCGATCCCGGTTGGCACGCCCTTTCCCTGACGCGAGACAAGCCGCGTCAGGTCAAGCAGCCATGCAGGGGCGGCCACCGCCCTTATTGCGCTGCCTTCTGCATGGCCATCATGCCGTGCAGATAGTCCGAGAACTCGTCCCGCAGGTCGGGGCGCGCTAGGCCGAAGGCCACCGTGGCCTGCAGGAATCCTGCCTTCGAGCCGCAGTCATACCGCTGCCCGCGGAAACGGAAACCAAAGACCTTGCCGGTTTTCACTTCCTCGGCGATCGCGTCGGTCAACTGGATCTCGCCGCCGGCGCCCTGCTTCATCCGGTTCAGGTTGGTCAGGACCTTGGGCGACAGGATGTAACGCCCGATCACCGCAAGGTTCGAGGGCGCTTCGTCGGCCTTCGGCTTTTCCACCATGCCCTTGGCCTGCACGATGGACCCCATGTCATTGGCGATATCCAGCACGCCGTAGGACGATGCCTTTTCCGGCGGAACCTCCATCGCGGCCACCATGTTGCCGCCGGTTTCGGCGTAGGCCTCGACCATCTGCTGAAGGCACGGCTTTTCCGCCGCGATCACGTCATCGGGCAGCAGCACGGCAAAGGGTTCATTCCCGATCAGGCGACGCGCGCACCACACGGCATGGCCAAGGCCCATCGGCCGGTTCTGGCGGACATAGGCGATGGCACCCGAATCCATGTTGGTGCTTTTCAGAATTTCCAGAAGCTGGTCCTTGCCCGCCTTCTTCAGCGTGCTTTCCAATTCCGGTGCGTGGTCGAAATAATCCTCCAGCGCGGACTTGCCGCGCGAGGTGACGAAGATGAATTCCTTGATCCCGGCGGCGCGCGCCTCGTCGATGGCGTATTGAATGAGCGGTCGGTCAACCAGTGTCATGATCTCTTTCGGGATCGACTTCGTCGCGGGCAGGAACCGTGTTCCCATGCCTGCCACTGGAAAGATTGCCTTGGTAACCTTCTTAACCTTCATTGCTCGCTCTCTTGTCGTTGATCCGATACGCCGGATGCAGCCAGCCTATCCGGACAGCAGCGCCCGGGCATCGGAAATCGGCGCGTCCCGACAAGGAATGCCGCAAATTTCCTGAAAAAGAAACCCTCAGACCACACTCGGCCGGGGGGAAAAGCGTGCCATGGGGCGCAGGTTGCCGACCCGCTCGGTCTCGTAGGCCAGCCTTTCGGGGAAGGTCCAGAGCCGGAACCGGGGCTGGCTGCGCAGCGAGGCCCCGAAAAGCCCGCCGGTCTGTTCCCAGAACCCCGCCGGATCAAACCGCATCCGGTGCTTGCGGGGCGTAGGCGAGAACAGGAACAGCGTCACGATCTGACCCTCGCGGGCGGCCCTTTCGGCCTCGGCACGCAGGCGGCCGGCCTGCCAGATGCGCCCGGCGATCACCTTGCCGTCCCTTTGCCCGGTGCCCGGCAGGGGCTCGAACCCGCCGGCAGGTGCCGGAATCGGTGGCAAGGGACCAAGCGGACGGGTCAGCCCATCGGCCCACCCCCCGGAAAGGCTGTCCATCAGCCGCGCCACATCGGCCCCGTTCAGCCGTGCCGCCTTGCGATGCGCCGCAAGCCGCACGGCCTGTGCGCCCGCCAGCGCCGAGAACGCGGCGGGAAGATCCGCATCCGGCGCGTGCCGACGCAGGAAGCAGGCGGTCGAGGCGCCGATGTCGGCCAGTGTCAGCGGCACGCGATCGGCCCGGCGCCGGTCGCTGGCGGCAAAGCCGTGGGCGACCTGTGCATCCGGGATCACGGCGGTGCGCGCCTGCATCCGCAAATTCACATCCGCCTCGTCCAGATAGAACCGGAAGGCCGGATCAAATCCGCCCGCCGCCCGCAGGGCCGAGGCGCGGAAGGCGCAGTTCGCGCCCTGGGTCTTGACCGGGCCGGTTGCGTCAGGGGCGAAGACCCCGCCCGCGCCCGCATCAAGGGGATGATCCTGCCCGAACCGGTCGATCCGCGCCGCCCCCCATTGCAGGGATATCCCGTTCCGGCCGCGCACGAACCCGGTCGCGGCATCGACCGACGGATCGGCGAGGGGCGCGACCAGCCGCGACAGCCACGTCGGTTCGGCCACCGCGTCATCGTCGATGAAGGCAACGGCCTCTCCTGCGGCCAGGCGAAGGCCCGCGTTGCGCGCGGCGCTGATGTTGGCCTCGTCGAAGGCCACACGGCGCACCGGATGCCGCGCCGCCACGGCCAGACCCGCAGGATCGGCGACCACGATCACCTCGAACTGCGGATGGTCCTGCAGGGCCAACGCCTTCAGGCAAAGATCAAGCGCCTCTGGCCGCCCCCGGCTGACAACAATCACGCTGGCGGGGGGCGATGCCATCAGCCGCCCATCTGGGCCATCATGGCCTCGATCCGGGGCACGTCTTCGGGGTTGTTCAGTTCCCAGAACTGGCGGCCCCGTGCCTCGACCTCCACGCACAGGACCTGGCGACCGTTCTCCAGGAACCGCAGCTGTTCCAGCCCTTCAAGCCGCTCCAGCGGGCCGACCGGCCAGCGGGGATATTCGGCCAGTGCCGCCGGACGATAGGCATAGACGCCGACATGGTGAAAGACCGGCGTTTCCTCGTCATCGGCATAGGTCCGGCCGGTGTAAGGGATGACTTCCTTGGAAAAGTAGAGCCCCCGGCCCCCTGTGCCGAAAACCGCTGTGGTCCCGCCCACGCGGCCCGCGCGCCGGTCGGCCAGAAACCCGTTCAACGCGCGCCCGTCGCAGCGCAGCACCGGCGTCGCGATATCGGCGCCGGGGTCGGCGCGCAGGCCCGCGACCAGATCCTCGACAAACCAGGCGGGCGTCAGCGGCGCGTCGCCCTGAAGGTTCACCACGATGTCGAAGCCCGGCAGCTTTTGCGCCACCTCGGCGCAACGCTCGGTGCCGTTCTGGCAGTCGGATGAGGTCATCACCACCTCGGCGCCGAAGCCCGCAGCATGGTCGCGGATGCGGTCGTCATCGGTCGCCACGACGACGCGATCGGCGCCGCGCACGGCCATCGCCGCCTCCCATGACCGGCGGATCAGCGTCTTTTCCCCGTCCGGTCCCTTCAGCGACACCAGCGGCTTGCCGGGATAGCGGATCGAGGCATAGCGGGCCGGAATCGCGATCAGGACAGTCATTTCTTCAGCTCCACTCCCGGCGCGTAGGCGATGAAAAAGGGATTGTCCCATCCCGCCTTGCCGTAGGACAGCGGGCTGTGATCGTCGAAGCGCACCACATGGCCGCCCGCGCCGCGCAGAACCGCGTCGCCCGCCGCCGTATCCCATTCCATCGTGCGGCCAAGCCGCGGGTAAAGATCGGCCTCGCCCGTGGCGACCAGGCAGAACTTCAGGCTGGACCCGGCGCTGGTCATGTCGCGCACCGCGTATTTGGCGATGTAGTCGTCCGTTGCCTGATCGCGGTGGGATTTCGACGCCACCACCATCAGCGCGCCATTGTCAGGGCTGGATACCCGAAGCGGCTTCACCGGCCCGGGTGCGGCCTTGTCGAAGGCCCCCGTTTCCTCGACCGCCGCGCCCCCGGCTTCGGTGTAGAACAGCCGCCCCTTGGCGGGGGCATAGACCACGCCCCGCAGCGGCACGCCGTTTTCGACATAGGCGATGTTCACCGTGAAATCGCCCCGGCGCTGGACGAATTCCTTGGTTCCGTCCAGCGGGTCGACGATGAGAAAGGTCGAAGCCGTCAGCGAATGGCTGGCCGCCTGTTCCTCGGTGATCAGCGTCACGTCGGGGAATTCCGCGCGCAGCCCTGCCGAGATCAGCGCATCTGCGGCCTCGTCGGCCTCGGTCACCGGGCTTGCATCGCCCTTGGCCTTCACCTCGAAATCCGGGCCGTTGTAGACCTCCATGATCCGGTCGCCGGCTTCCAGCGCAAGGCGGCGCATCACGTTCACAAGTCGGTCGAAATTCATCTGCAAGGCTCCTTCGGCTGGCCCTTTTCAGGGGACCGCGGCGGACATTCCAGCGCGGTTGTCAAAAAACGTCAGGTTCCTTATCATCGCTTGCTAAGGGAACGGCAAGATTTCCCGGCCTAAGAGGCAGCAGACACCCAGTGTGAAGGTGATGGCAGGCATGTTCCAGCCCGAGGTGAAGACAAGCCCTGCACGAACGGCCTTCGGGCTGATGGAACTGATTTTCCATGCCACCGTCCGGAACGTCCGGAAGACACACGGAAACGCGGTGATCGGGCTTTTGCTGAACATCGTGCAGACGGTGTTGCTGGTGGCGGTCTTCTTCGTGCTGTTCGATCTTCTGGGCATGCGATCCAGCGCGATCCGGGGCGATTACCTGCTTTACGTGATGTCGGGCATCTTCATGTACATCACCCATATCAAGGCGATGGGGGCGGTGTTCAGTTCCGAAGGTCCGACCTCGCCGATGATGAAGCATTCGCCGATGAACACGATCGTGGCGATCACCGCGGCGGCCTTGGGTTCGTTATACATCCAGGTGCTTTCGGCCGCTGTCGTGCTGTTCATCTATCACGCGGCCTTCACGCCGATCACCTTCCACGAACCCGTGGGCATGATGGGCATGTTCCTTCTGTCCTGGGCGTCGGGTGTGGCCATCGGCATGATGTTCCTGGCCGCCAAACCATGGGCGCCCGATCTGGTGGGCATCGTCCAGCAGATCTATCAGCGCGCCAACATGATCGCCTCGGGCAAGATGTTCGTGGCCAACATGATGCCGGGATACATCCTTGCGATGTTCGACTGGAACCCCCTGTTTCACACGATCGACCAGGGACGCGGCTATATCTTCCTGAACTACAACCCGCATTTCAGTTCGGGCACCTATCCGCTTTACGTCACGCTCGCCTGCCTGATGATCGGGCTGATGGGCGAGTTCTATACCCGCAAGCATGCCTCGGCCAGTTGGGGAGCCAAAAGATGATCCGCGCGCTTGCGCTTTGCCTGTTGTCGTTCCTGCCATCCATTGCCGGTGCCGAAGCGCTTCCCGCCCTGTTCTCGGTCAAGGGCGTCGCCGCGAACGACGTTCTGAACGTCCGCGCCGCCCCATCCGCCGAAGGCGATCTGCTGGGCAGCCTGCCGCCCGGCGCGACCGGCGTCGAGGTTGTCGCGCTGAACCCCGAGGGCACCTGGGGCAGGGTCAACATCGGCGAAACCGCCGGATGGGTTTCGATGCGGTTCCTGGCGCGCGAACCGGGGCCGGACTGGATCAGCCTCGATGTGCCAATGTCCTGCTACGGAACCGAACCGTTCTGGTCGCTCGACTATGCGCCCGACCGGCGCAACATGATGCTGCGCCAGATGGCCGACGAGAATGACCTGGGCCTGTGGATCAACTGGCACATCGCCACAAGTGGCCGGAACGGACAGATCGGCTGGAACCTGTCCGGCCCGGCGCGGCAGGGCTTTGCCACGCTGACCGCGGAACGCTGCACCGATGGGATGAGCGACCGCGAGATGGGGCTTTCCATCAGCCTTTTCCTGAACCCGGATCAGGAAAGCGCGGCCGAGCCGATCGGCCTTTCGGGTTGCTGCACCCTGTCGCGCTGACCCGGCGTGAAATGCCCCCGGTCAGCCCCTTCGCGGGCCGCCGGATGGCGGGGCGACATATTCGCAAATCGCGAACTTTCACGCCGCCGTTACGCTTGCAGGCCCCCGAAGCCCTGCCTATATACCCCTCGAAGCCGGAAGGGGCGGCCGCGCCCCGGCCGGGTCTTCTGGGATCGGGGAGCAGGGGCCGTAGTCGGGCCTGTTCCCCACAACATCGCCTAACGAAGAGGACCATATCATGGCCAAAGTCATTGGGATCGACCTCGGGACCACGAACTCCTGCGTTGCCATCATGGATGGGTCGCAGCCCCGCGTGATCGAGAACTCGGAAGGCGCGCGCACGACGCCCTCCATCGTTGCCTTCACCGAAGGCGAACGCCTTGTCGGCCAGCCCGCCAAGCGGCAGGCCGTCACCAACCCTTCCAACACCGTCTTTGCCGTCAAGCGCCTGATCGGTCGCCGCTTTGACGATGCGCATATCGCCAAGGACAAGAAGAACCTGCCCTATGCCGTGGTGAACGGCGGCAATGGCGATGCCTGGGTCGAAGCGCGGGGCGAAAAGTTCTCGCCGGCGCAGATCTCGGCGATGATCCTTCAGAAGATGAAGGAAACCGCCGAAAGCTATCTGGGCGAAACCGTCACGCAGGCGGTGATCACGGTTCCCGCCTATTTCAACGACGCACAGCGCCAGGCCACCAAGGACGCCGGCAAGATCGCCGGCCTTGAAGTGCTGCGGATCATCAACGAACCGACCGCGGCCGCGCTGGCCTATGGCCTGGACAAGAAAGACACCAAGACGATCGCTGTCTATGACCTTGGCGGCGGCACGTTCGACATCACCATCCTGGAAATCGACGACGGCCTGTTCGAGGTGAAGTCGACCAACGGCGACACCTTCCTGGGTGGCGAAGACTTCGACATGCGGATCGTGACCTACCTCGCCGAGGAGTTCAAGAAAGAGCATGGCGTTGACCTGACGCAGGACAAGATGGCGCTTCAGCGCCTGAAGGAAGCCGCCGAAAAGGCCAAGATCGAGCTTTCGTCCAGCCAGCAGACTGAGATCAACCAGCCGTTCATCTCGATGGACAAGAACTCGGGCACGCCGCTTCACCTGGTGATGAAGCTGACCCGCGCCAAGCTGGAAAGCCTGGTGGCCGACCTGATCAAGGCGTCGATCAAGCCCTGCCAGGCCGCGCTGAAGGATGCGGGCCTGTCGACCGGCGACATCGACGAGGTGGTTCTGGTGGGCGGCATGACGCGCATGCCCAAGGTGGTCGAGGAAGTCACCAAGTTCTTCGGCAAGGAACCCCACAAGGGGGTGAACCCCGATGAGGTCGTCGCCATGGGTGCGGCCATCCAGGCCGGCGTGCTGCAGGGCGATGTGAAGGATGTCGTTCTGCTGGACGTCACTCCGCTGTCCCTGGGGATCGAAACGCTGGGTGGCGTGTTCACCCGCCTGATCGACCGCAACACCACGATCCCGACCAAGAAATCGCAGGTCTTCTCGACCGCCGAGGACAACCAGTCGGCCGTGACGATCCGGGTGTTCCAGGGCGAACGCGAAATGGCCGCGGACAACAAGATGCTGGGCCAGTTCAACCTTGAAAACATCCCGCCCGCCCCGCGTGGCGTGCCGCAGATCGAGGTGACCTTCGACATCGACGCGAACGGCATCGTTTCCGTGTCCGCCAAGGACAAGGGCACCGGGCGCGAACAGAAGATCACCATCCAGGCCTCGGGCGGTCTGTCGGATGACGAGATCGAAAAGATGGTCCGCGACGCCGAGGCGAATGCCGAGGCCGACAAGGCCCGCCGCGAGCTGGTGGAAACCAAGAACCAGGGCGAAAGCCTGCTGCATTCGACGAAGAAGTCGCTGGACGAACACGGCGACAAGGTCGATCCCTCGACCGTCGAAGCCATCGAACTGGCGATGCAGCCGCTGGAAGACGCGCTGAAGGGCGAGGATGCGGGCAAGATCCGCTCGGGCATCCAGAACCTGACGGAAGCGGCGATGAAGCTTGGCGAAGCCATCTACAAGGCCCAGCAGGCGGCCGACGGCGGGGATGAAGACAATCCGCGTTCGGTCGACGATGACATCGTCGATGCCGATTTCGAAGACCTCGGCGAAGACAAGCGGAAGTAAGACCGCTGGAACAACGGGGGGGCGGTCCGGAAACGGGCCGCCCTTCCCGGTTCCTGAAGGAGGCGATTTCCCGTGGCAAAGCGCGATTATTACGAAGTTCTCGGGGTCTCCCGCGGGGCCAGCGCCGAAGAGCTGAAGAAGGCCTATCGCCAGAAGGCGAAAGAGCTGCACCCCGACCGGAATTCCGACAATCCGAACGCCGAGGCCCAGTTCAAGGAAGTGAACGAGGCCTACGACGTCCTGAAGGATGCCGACAAGAAGGCCGCCTATGACCGGTTCGGCCATGCCGCCTTTGAAAACGGCATGGGCGGAGGCGGCGGGGGCGGGCCGCGCGGCGGCTTCCAGCAGGGCGATTTCGCATCGGCCTTTTCGGACGTGTTCGAGGATCTGTTCGGCGATTTCATGGGTGGCCGTGGCGGCGGCGCCGGGGCGCGCGCCCGTGCGCAGCGCGGGTCCGACCTGCGCTACAACCTGCGCGTCACGCTTGAAGACGCCTACAAGGGCATCCAGAAGACGATCAACGTGCCGACCTCGGTCACCTGCGAGGGCTGTAACGGCACCGGGTCCGAAGGCGGGTCGGAGCCTGTCACCTGCCCCACCTGTTCAGGGATGGGGAAGGTCCGGGCGCAACAGGGCTTCTTCACCGTCGAACGCACCTGCCCCACCTGTTCGGGCGCGGGCCAGATCGTGAAGAACCCGTGCCGCGCCTGCGGCGGGTCGGGCCGGACGGAAAAGGAACGCGCGCTGTCGGTCAACATTCCGGCGGGCGTGGAGACCGGAACCCGCATCCGTCTGGCGGGCGAGGGCGAGGCGGGCCTGCGCGGCGGACCTTCGGGTGATCTTTACATCTTCATCGAGGTGCGCGAACACGCCATCTTCCAGCGCGACGGCGTGCACCTGTTCTGCCGCGTGCCGGTGCCGATGACCACCGCCGCCATGGGCGGCGAGGTCGAGGTGCCCACGATCGACGGCGGGATGAGCCGGGTGAAGGTGCCGGCGGGCAGCCAGTCGGGCAAGCAGATGCGCCTGCGCGGCAAGGGGATGCCTGCGCTGCGCGGCGGCGGCGCGGGGGACATGCTGATCGAACTGGCGGTGGAAACCCCGGTCAACCTGACAGCGCGCCAGAAGGAACTCTTGCGCGAGTTCGAGAAACTGTCGTCCGAGAACAACCCGGAAGGGTCGTCCTTCTTTTCCAAGGTCCGCAACTTCTGGGACGGGATGAAGAACTGAAACGGGGCCCCGCGGGGCCCCTTTCCTTTCCGGTCAGGCGGCGCTTTCCGCACGATTGTGGCGGATCGACGACCACAGCGACAGGCCGATGAACCCCGCCCCCAGAAGCCCGGTGATGATTTCGGGAATATGCACCAGGGTCTGGGCGAACATGACCGCCGACAGGATCATGATCGACCAGAAGGCGCCATGTTCCAGATAGCGGAACTGCGCCAGCGTCTGGCGTTCGACCAGCATGATCGTCATCGACCGGACATACATCGCCCCGATGCCAAGGCCGATGGCGATGAGGAACAGGTTCTGCGTCAGGGCGAAGGCGCCGATCACGCCGTCGAAGCTGAACGAGGCGTCCAGCACCTCAAGATAGAGGAACGCCCCCACGCCCCCTTTCGCGGCAAGATCCGTCGCCTCTTCGCTGGCGTCCAGAAGGTGCCCCACGACCTCGACAGCAAGAAAGGTCAACAGGCCCGAAACCCCGGCATAAAGGAACGTCGCCACATCCGCGGCCGGAATGACGGTGGCAAAGACCAGCATGACCGCCAGCACGACCGCCACCTCAAGCCCGCGGATCGAGGCGAAACGCGCCATCTGCCGTTCAAGTGTGGCGATCCAGTGGACCTCCTTGCCCTCGTCGAAGAAGTAGTTCAGCGCGACCATCATCAGGAAGGCGCCACCGAAGGCCGCGATCGACATATGCGCGCCGCCGATGATCCGGGCGTATTCGTCCGGCTCGCTCGCGGCCAGGCGGACCGCCTGCCACGGGCCAATCTTGGCGGCCACGACAACGATCAGCAGCGGAAAGACGATCCGCATCCCGAAAACGGCGATGATGATGCCCCAGGTCAGGAACCGCTGCTGCCACTCCGGCGTCATGTCCTTGAGCTTGTTCGCGTTCACGATCGCATTGTCGAAGGACAGGCTGATTTCCAGCACCGCAAGAATGGCTCCGATCAGGAAAAAGCCGAGCGCCCCCGCAAGCGTGCCGCCATAGGTCCACCCCAGCCAGAACGCCCCCGCAAGGCCGGCCGCAGTGACCAGAAAGGCCCAGCGGAAATAGTGGAGCGTGACCTGCATTTCCAAACCCCATCGGTTGCGACCGCACTCAGATACGGTTTCCCCCACGCGACAACAAGGGCGGCGGGCGTGCCGACCGGAAATTACGGTTAATCCTTTCTTCACGATCCGGCTGCAGGCTTTGCCGATGTGCCCGACTCATGCCTTCAACGATGCCGCAGGCCTGCCGCTGTTCGCCCCCCCGGGGGACGAAGACGAAACGGCGCCCGGTCCGGCGCTGGCCGTCGGGGGCAGGCTGCCCTCCTACATCGCGGATCACCGCAAGCGCCTGCGCGCCCGGTTCATGGAAGGCGGCGCAGGGGCGATGCCGGATTACGAATTGCTTGAACTGATCCTGTTCCGCGCGATCCCTCGGCAGGATGTCAAGCCGCTCGCCCGCGCGCTGATCGACGCCTTCGGCGACCTGAACCGGGTGATCACTGCCCCCCTTCCCCGCCTGATGGAGGTGAATGGGGTTGGCGATGCCGTGGTGATGGAGCTGAAGCTGGTCGAGGCGGCTGCACAACGGATGGCCAGGGCACGGGTGATCCACCGGCCGGTGCTGTCGTCATGGGCGGCGCTGCTGGATTACTGCCATACGACGATGGCACATCGTGAAACGGAACAGTTCCGGGTGCTTTACCTGGATCGCAAGAACGTGCTGATCGCGGACGAGGAACAGGCGCGGGGCACCGTCGATCATGTCCCGGTCTACCCGCGCGAGGTGGTCAAGCGCGCGCTGGAACTGAACGCCAGCGCGCTGATCCTTGTGCACAATCACCCCTCTGGCGATCCCACGCCCTCGGAGGCCGACATCGGCATGACGATGCAGATCCGCGACGCGGCCGAGGTGATGGGGATCACGCTGCACGATCATCTGATCGTCGGCAAGGAACGCGAGGTCAGTTTCCGCTCCGAAGGATATCTCTAGGCGGCCCCCGGCCCGGTCCACGGCGCGCGCCGGGCGATCATCCGCCGTGGGGCCTGAGCCAGACTTCGACGCGGCGATTGATCCGGCGGCCCCCGGCGGTGGTGTCGCAGGCCATCGGGCTGGTTTCCCCGAAGGCCGCAACGCGCGGCATCTCCTGGCCCTCGGGCAGATCCTCCACCAGACCGGACAGGGCCTGAAGCACCGCATCCGCCCTTGCGCGCGACAGGTCGCGGTTCGCCCGCGCATCGCCCGACCCGTCCGAAAACCCGACCAGAAGCATGTCCTCGCCGGTGAAAAGCCCCGCCTCCAACATCCGTGCCAGATCGGCCAGATTGTCGCGTGACGGTCCGTCCAGCGTGCTGGACCCGTCGGTGAACCGGAAGGTCAGCGAAAGCCGGTCAGCCCCGGCCATCATCTCGACCAGGGCCTTCAGATCGGCCAGCGCCACATCCTCGCCCACCCCGCGCACCGCGTTGATCAGGCGCAGGCCATCGGCCGTCATCGGGCGGCGTTCCGGGGCGCGGTCCACATAGCCCGCCGCGGCAATCGCCGCCTGTGCCGCAGGCATCGACAGGAAATCCAGAAATTCGCGCGCCATCAGGGGCAGCCGGCGGCGGGGCGTCAGGAACCGGATCGGCAGCGCCAGCGGGTAATCCTCGGCCTTGACCGACAGCGCGTCGGGCAAGAGCGGAAAACCGCAGCTGTCGGTCAGCGGAAGAACGCGCGCCTCCGCCGCTTCGGCCCGACCGATCATCGCCACCCCGTAGGGATCGCGCGCAACGGCCTGCGCCAGTGTTGCGGTATCGCCATGGCGCACCTCTGCCCGCACCGGGCGCCCCAGCCGGGTGTCCAGCGCCTGCTGGAAGGCGGCGGCCTGGTCCAGCGCATGGACGACGACCGGCATGTCAGGCCCGCCCAGTTCGGCCCAGTTCGTGACATCGCCGGCCAGCACCCGCGCCAGGTCAGCCGTGGCAATCGCCGGCAAGGGGTTGTCGGTGGCCACCACGGGCACAAGCGCATCCAGCGCGATGGTGCGTTCGCCAAGCCCCGGCTCGGGATGGGGCGACAGGATCAGTTCGGCCCGTGCCGCCATCAGTTCGGCCCGTGCCCTGTCGGGCGAAAGGGGGGCAAAGCTGATCCTCGCCAGCGTCCGCCCCTCGGCCGGTTCGGTCAGCTCCAGCCGGAAACCGCCCGCTTCGGCGGTCTCGGCCACCTCAAGCCCGCGTTCGGCGGCAAAGGCCCGGAACAGGCTGGGCACAAGCGCCCGGCCCGCGCCTTGGTCGCCCACGATGCGGATCACCGCAAGCGGCGCGGTCAGATCGGGGCAGCCCGGCCCGGTGCAGATCACGCCCTGCGCGTCGACCGTCAGAAGGCCATAGCGCGTTTCGATCCGGTAGAATTCGCCGTCAAAGCCCATCAGCGTGCCATCCAGCGTCAGCGCACCGTCGCGCGAGGTCAGCGACACATCCTGCGCCGCCGCCATCAACGGAACGAAAAGCGCGGCGAAGATCGCCGCGCACAAGTGCCAGATTCGCATGGACCCTGCCTGAATGCCTTACTCGGACTTGGCGAGTTTCAGGTCAGGAACAAGATTCTTCAACACCAGAATGTCGCCTGCGGCATCGCAATCCGGCATCGCCACGGTCAGTTCGGTGACGAAGGATTCGCCGCCAACGCTGGTCAGGGTTTCCCCCAGCAGATCGCGTCCGCAGGTGGCCTCGGTCACGGCGGCCTCGATGACCACCTCGACGGGCACATCCGCCGCCGCCGGATAGGTATAGACCTCGGCCAGCATCGGCAGATCGACCGCCCCGTCGCCCAGAAGCGTCAGGAAACCGCCCGCGGCGGGCACGCCGGGAAGCGGCTGGCGCGGGTCCGTGGCGGACACATGACCGGGCATGCCGTAATCGGCCCCGGCCTCGAAGGCATGAAGCTGGAATGCGTCATCGGCCAGCCATTGCACGGCAAAACGGCGGAACCCGGCCAGATCGGGTGCTTCGACCGATGCCTCGACCGCCTCGCCATCACCGAAAAGGACACTGACGGCGGCCTCGGTTTCCATCGCCGGAACCGAGGTGAAGACCGATCCGCTGGCCGAGGTGCGCGCGGTAAAGACAAGCCCGCCGTGGCGGATGACGACCCGTTGGTCAGGCCGGCAGGGCGCGGTCAGCGTCAGCCCGACCATCGCGTTTTCCTGCGCGACAAGGTCAAGCAGGATCGCGCAGTCGCCTTCGGCGGTCGGGGCCGGGGGGGCGGACGGTTCGGCGGACGGCAATGGCGTGGTGACCGTTGCGGCGGGCGGAAGAACGATCGCGGGTTCTGCCGTGGGCGCGAAAGGCGCCGCTTCGTCCGCGAGGGCCGCAATCTCGATCGGTGCGGCGTCCCCTGCATCGGCGGCGACCGTCGCGGGTTCCACGATCGGGGTTTGCCCCGGCGGAACATCGGGCACGGCAACCTCGGGTGCGCCTGCATCAGCCTGCGGGGCGGGTGCCTCGAAAGGCGCGCCTGCCGTCGCCCCAGCGGCGACAGCGGTGATCGCCCTGGGTTCCGCGGCGGCCGCCGCAGCCTGCTGCAGCCTTTGCTTTTCGGCCCGTGTCTGCACGAAATGGCCCGTGGCCAGGCCGGCCGCGACCAGCATGGCCGACAGGGCGAGACGACGTTTCAGTTCCATCCGAGTGGCTCCCACCAGAACAACATGACGGGACGCTAGCCACGAATGCGGGCAAATGCGTGGCGATTCCGGGGAATGTTTCCAGCGGGGAAATGGCGAACGGGTCAGGCCCGGTTCGGCACCCAAAGCGTGCGTGTCTGCGGAAACTTCTGCGCACAGGCATCATAGACCGGCGCATAGAATGTGCGGATCTTCCGTTCCAGCTTTTCAGGAACATCCACCTTCTTTTCCGAAACGTTGACCTGAACAGACAGGTGATCGTCCTTGACCGGAACACCGAAGAAGGCCTCGATGCGTTCAAGCGAGGGAACCGTGAAGAGGTCTTCGTAGAAACCAAAGAAGGTCTGTTCAGGGGTAAAGACCTGTTCGATCCGCTCGATTGTCCTATGGTATTCGGTTCGCAGCCGATACTGCTCGGACTTGTAAAGGTTTTCCAACGCCCGGATGTCAGCCAAGACCCGCTCGTCATCGGAAATCGCGGGGTTGTCGCGGTTCTGCATCCGCGCCATGCTCCAGACCCGTTCGAACGGATCGCGCATCAGATAGACGACGCGAAGGTCAAAGCCGCGATCTTCCAGACGGTCCCGGATGTCGCGCAGGGTCGCAACGTCAAGGCCGGCATAACTGGGCGTGATGTCACCCGTCATCCAGTTGCCGGCTTCGATAAGCCCATCGAAGAACGACGCGTAAAGATTGGGGTCGCGCTGCATGTCATGGCGAAGCTTGATCGCGTGATACTGCGGCTTTCCGGCGAGCGAGGCGAGACGCTCATCCGAGACCACAAACCCCTTCAGGCGCGGATCGGCGATGGCATCCCAGACGTGGTATTCCTTCAACGGGCCGAAATCGACCCCGTCGAAAGAGCCAAGATAACTGTGCAGCCAGGTGGTGCCCGCCTTCTGCGCACCGAGGCCAAGAACGAAACGTTTCAAGACGAATGTCCCCCGCTGTGGTTTCCCCCGAACCTGATCGACCGCTTACAGCTTTCCGTGGCAGTGCTTGAACTTCTCGCCCGAGCCGCAGGGGCAGGGATCGTTGCGCGAAGGGTTGCCCCAGGTCGTCGGATCGTTTTCATCAAAGCCGGGTCGCGCAGAAGACCCGGCGGCCACCGCTGCGGCAGGAGCAGCCGCAGCCGCAGCGGCGGGTGCGGCAGCGGCGGCGGGTTGCGCCGCGGCCTGTGCCGCGCGTTGCTGGGCCAGGTACTGCTGCATGACCGCGCGCTGTTCCTCTTCAGTCATCGGGCGCACCTGCGACAGCTTCTGCGTCACGTCCTGGCGCAGCGAGTTCAGCATCGATTCGAACAGCGCGAAGGCCTCGGTCTTGTATTCCGAAAGCGGGTCACGCTGCGCATAGCCACGGAAGCCCACCACCGACCGCAGGTGTTCCAGCCGCAGAAGGTGTTCGCGCCACTTGGCGTCGATCGTATCCAGCAGGAACTGCTTTTCGATGTTGCGCATCGTCTCGGCGCCGAAGCCTTCGGCCTTTTCGGTCATCATCTTGTCGGCGGCCTCGACGATCCGGTCGCGCATCGCCTCGTGATCCACGCCTTCTTCCTTGGACCAGGCGATGATCGGCAGGTCCAGCCCCAGCTTTTCCATCACCGCCGCGTAAAGGCCCGGCGCGTTCCACTGGTCGGCGTAGGATTTCGGCGGCATGAAATCGTCGATCAGGTCCTCGATCACCTCGTCGCGCATGTCCTGAACGATCTCGGACAGGTCCGCCGCCTGCATGATTTCCATCCGCTGGCCGAAGATCGCCTTGCGCTGATCGTTCATCACGTCGTCGAATTTCAGAAGCTGCTTGCGGATGTCGAAGTTGCGGCCCTCGACCTTGGCCTGCGCGCGTTCCAGCGACTTGTTCACCCAGGGGTGGACGATGGATTCGCCTTCCTTCATCCCCAGCTTCGACAGGATGGAATCCAGCCGGTCAGAGCCGAAGATGCGCATCAGGTCATCTTCCAGCGACAGGAAGAAGGCCGACCGCCCCGGGTCACCCTGACGACCAGAGCGACCGCGAAGCTGGTTGTCGATGCGGCGGCTTTCGTGCCGTTCGGTGCCCAGGACGAACAGGCCGCCGGCCGCCAAGACCTTTGCCTTTTCTTCGGCATGTTCGGCCTCGATCCGGGCGCGGACCTCGTCGGGATGGACGGCCGGATCCTTGGCGATGGCCTCCATCACCTTCATCTCGACGTTGCCGCCCAACTGGATGTCGGTGCCGCGGCCCGCCATGTTGGTGGCGATGGTCACCGCGCCGAACTTGCCCGCATCGGCGACGATCTGCGCCTCCTGTTCGTGCTGGCGCGCGTTCAGGACGTTATGGGCGATCCCTTCGTCCTTCAGCAGGCCCGACAGGAATTCCGATTTCTCGATGCTGGTTGTGCCGACAAGGATCGGCTGGCCCTTTTCATGGGCCTCCTTGATGGCCTTCAGCACGCCATCATATTTTTCCCGCGCGGTGCGGAACACCTGATCGTGTTCGTCGATCCGCTGGATCGGGCGGTTGGTCGGCACTTCGACCACGCCCAGCTTGTAGATTTCCATGAACTCCTCGGCCTCGGTGGCCGCAGTGCCGGTCATCCCCGCCAGCTTGTCGTAAAGGCGGAAGTAGTTCTGGAAGGTCACGCTGGCCAGCGTCACGTTCTCGGGCTGGATCGACACGCGTTCCTTCGCCTCGATCGCCTGATGCAGCCCGTCCGACAGGCGCCGCCCGCGCATCATCCGGCCGGTGAATTCGTCGATCAGCACCACCTCGCCATCGCGGACGATGTAATGCTGGTCCTTCAGGAACAGTTTGTGCGCCCGCAGACCCTGGGTGACGTGATGGACCAGCGTCGTGCTTTCCGGGTCGTAAAGCGATTGCCCGTCCGGCAGAAGCCCCGCGGCGCGCAGCCGCTGTTCGATGAACTCGTTGCCTTCCTCGGTATAGGTCGCGTTGCGGGATTTCTCGTCCAGCTTGAAATGTTCGTCCTTCAACTCGGGGATGAACTCATCGACCTTGAGGTAAAGCTCGCTGCGGTCCTGGCTCGGCCCCGAGATGATCAGCGGCGTCCGGGCCTCGTCGACGAGGATCGAGTCGACCTCGTCGACGATGGCAAAGAAATGCCCGCGCTGCGACATCGCCTCGATCGAGGATTTCATGTTATCGCGCAGATAGTCGAAGCCCAGTTCGTTGTTCGTGGCATAGGTGATGTCGCACCGGTAGGCCGCGCGCTTTTCCTCTTCGGGCTGGTAGGGATAGACGACGCCGGTCGTAAGCCCCAGTTGCGCATAGACCTTGCCCATCCATTCGGCATCGCGCTTGGCGAGATAGTCGTTCACGGTGACGACATGCACGCCCTTGCCCGCCAGCGCGTTCAGATAGGCGGGGAAGGTCGCGACCAGCGTCTTGCCCTCGCCCGTCTTCATCTCGGCGATGTTGCCCTGATGCAGGAAGATCCCGCCCATCAGCTGTACGTCGAACGCCCTCAGCCCCAGCGCACGACGCGCCGCCTCGCGGCAGTTGGCGAAGGCTTCCGGCAGCAGCGCGTCAAGGCTTTCGCCCGATTGCGCGCGGCGGGCCAGATCCTCGGTCTTCTGCTTCAGGCCCTCGTCGCTCAGCGCCTGGTATTCGGGCTCCAGCGCGTTGATCTTCGCGATCAGCGGCCGCACCGATTTCACCTTGCGGTCATTCGGCGTTCCAAACACCTTCCGCGCGATCGTTCCGAGGCCCAGCATTTTTTCTCCGCCTGCTCGTTCCTGACAAGATCGTGCAAGGCTGCGGGCTTGCCCGGCTCGGCCTGCTTCCATAGAAGACCAGTCAGGCAGGTGCGCCCCGTCTCACGCGACCAAGGCGATGTAAGCGGGGGCGTGTCCCAAGTCAACGCGGCGCGGTGATCCGCCCGGATCAGGAGAAGGTGATATGGCGAAAATGACGAAATTGCTGCCCGTTCTGGCGCTCGGAGCCGCCGGGATGCTGGCTGGCCTGCACCCGGCCCTGGCCGAAGGCGAAACCGCCGATACCGTCGTGGCGACCGTGAACGGAACCGAAATCACGCTCGGCCAGATGATCGTCGTGCGCGAACGGCTGCCCGCGGAATACCAGGCGCTGCCCGATGACGTGCTCTTCAAGGGCATCCTTGACCAGCTGGTGCAGCAGACCGCCCTGCAGCAGACGGTTGAGGACAAGCTGACCCTGCGCGACCGGATCGCGCTTGAAAACGATCGGCGCGGCTACATGACCGGCGTCGCGCTTCAGGCCGTGGTCGAAGGTGCGGTGAACGATGCCTCGCTTCAGGCCGCCTATGACGAACGGTTCAAGGATTTCCAGGCCCAGACCGAATACCGCGCCGCGCATATCCTGGTGGACAGCCAGGACAAGGCCGCCGCCCTGAAGGCCGACATCGACGGCGGCGCCGATTTCGCCGAGTTGGCGCGCGCGAATTCCACCGACGGGGCCGCTGCGAACGGCGGCGATCTGGGATGGTTCGGCGCGGGCATGATGGTCAAGCCCTTCGAGGATGCCGTGATGGCCATGCAGGTGGGCGAGGTCGCCGGCCCGATCGAAACGCAATTCGGCTGGCACCTGATCAAGCTGCACGAAACCCGCCTGTCCGAAGCACCGAGCCTTGATGACCTGCGCGAGGAACTGGCTGCCGAGATTGAACAGACGGCGGTTCAGGCCCATATCGAAGCGGTGACCGCCGCGGCTGCCGTCACCCGCCCGGGTGAAGGCCTTGACCCGGCGATCCTGAAGGATCAGACAATTCTGGACCAATAAGCCACCGCCGCGAAAGGGTGCCCCATGGCCAAGACCGACTGGAAAGCCGAAGCCAAGGCTTTGAAGAAGAAGCTTAAGAAGAAGGTCGCCGGGTTGAAGGCCGAACTGGCCGAGGCGCGTGGCGAGGTCATGGAAGAAATCGGCGAGGCGGTGGACAGCGTGAAGAAGGCGCTGAAACCCGTGTCGCCGCTGGCCCCTAAGGAAGGCTTTCCCAGTCTTCCGGTGATCGCCGGGGCGGAATTCGCCGCCGCCGAGGCGGGAATCAAGTACAAGAACCGCAAGGACGTGATGCTGGTGCGGCTTGCGCCCGGCACCTCCGTCGCGGGGGTCTTCACCACCTCCACCACCCGGTCGGGCTGCGTGCGTGATTGCCAGGCGAAACTGGCGATGAAGGTTCCCGCGGATGCCGGCGCCGCGATCGTGGTGAATTCGGGCAATTCCAACGCCTTCACCGGCAAGGTCGGCGATGCAGCCGTCGCCGCCGTCACGGGCGGCGTGGCAAGCGCCCTTGGCCTGCCGGCCAGCCGGGTCTTTTCCTCCTCGACCGGGGTAATCGGCGAACCGCTGCCGCATGACAGGATCACCGCCGTGATCCCGCAGCTGGTGGACGACCTGTCCGAGGACGGCATCCAGATGGCCGCCGAGGCCATCATGACGACCGACACCTTCCCGAAAGGGGCCGCGGCAACGATCCAGGGCGAGGGCGGCGCGATCCATATCGCGGGCATCGCCAAGGGATCGGGCATGATCGCCCCCGACATGGCGACGATGCTGGTCTACATCTTCACCGATGCGACCATCGCCCCGGCCGCCCTGCAGAAGATGCTGGCCCGGAACACCGGCCCCACCTTCAACTCCATCACCGTCGACAGCGACACCTCGACATCCGACACCCTGCTTCTCTGCGCCACGGGCAAGTCACCCGCGGCGCCGCTGAAGGGTGCCTCACTGAAGGCCTTCGAACAGGCGCTGCATGGCGTGATGCGCTCGCTCGCCCATCAGGTCGCGCGCGACGGCGAGGGGGCCACGAAATTCGTCGAGATCCGCGTGACGGGTGCCGCGACCGACGGGGACGCCGCGAAATGCGCCTTCGCCATCGCGAACTCGCCGCTCGTCAAGACCGCCATCGCGGGCGAGGACCCGAACTGGGGCCGCATCGTCATGGCGATCGGCAAGTCCGGCGCCATGGCCGACCGCGACCGGCTGACCATCACCTTCGGCGACATCGTCGTGGCGAAGGATGGCTGGCGCAACCCCGGATACACCGAAGAGGCGGGCGCCAGTTACATGAAGCGCGACGAACTGGTGATCGGGGTCGACATGGGACTGGGCCGCGCCGCGCGCACGGTCTGGACCTGCGACCTGACGGACCGCTACATCGCGATCAACGCGGATTACCGCTCCTGATCCCTTCATTCTGGTTCAAATATCCTCGGGGGGTCCGGGGGGCAGACAGCCCCCCGGCCTGCCTCCGGCAAGGGCGCCTGACATGAAAACCATCCTCGTTTCCGCCGTGGCCCTGATAGACGCCGATGGTCGCGTGCTGCTGGCTCAGCGGCCCGAGGGAAAGTACCTTGCAGGGCTCTGGGAATTTCCCGGCGGCAAGGTCGAACAGGGCGAAACGCCCGAGGCCGCGCTGATCCGCGAACTGCACGAGGAACTGGGCATCGACACCTGGAAAAGCTGTCTCGCCCCTCTGACCTTCGCCAGCCACAGCTATGACGATTTTCACCTGCTGATGCCGGTCTTTGCCTGCCGCCGCTGGCAGGGAACACCCGTCGCGCGCGAGGGCCAGACGCTCGCCTGGGTCCGCCCGGACCGGCTGCGCGACTATCCCATGCCACCGGCCGACCTGCCGCTGATCCCCATCCTGCGCGACTGGCTGTAGTCGTCGGCGTCAGCACAGCGGACGTTCACGCAAATTCGCTTTGCGCGCTTCCGGTTTTCCCGCCAAAGTCGGGGCTCATGGGCTTTGGGGGAAGCTGATGTTGCGCACCATCACCTTGGGAAGCTGCGTTTCCGTGCAGGGGCTTGTCGTGGCCCGATACGCCGATGGCCGGATCGCCGTCCGGGTCGGCGACATGACCTTCGTCGGCCATCCGGTGACACCGGCGAAAGCGGCGTGATCCATCCGACCCACTGAAACGGAAAAGGCCGGACAAGATGCCCGGCCCCTTCGATTGTTGGCGCGCTGGCCCGGTCAGGTCAGCGAACGCTGCACTTCCTCGCGTTCGAAAATCTCGATGACATCGCCGGGGCGGATGTCGTCGTAATTCTCGAAGGCCATGCCGCATTCCTGGCCGGACTGCACTTCCTTGACCTCGTCCTTGAAGCGCTTGAGCGTCTTCAGCGTGCCTTCGTGGATCACCACGTTGTCGCGCAGCAGGCGCACGCCAGCCGAACGGCGCGCCACGCCCTCGGTGACAAGGCAGCCCGCCACCTTGCCGACGCCGGAAACCTTGAAGACTTCCTTGATCTGGGCATAGCCGATGAAGTTCTCGCGCACCTCGGCCTTCAGAAGGCCGGAAGCCGCCGCCTTGATGTCATCCACGAGGTCGTAGATGATCGAGTAATAGCGGATTTCCACGCCCTTCTGGTTGGCGCTGTTGCGGGCGCTGGCATTGGCGCGGACGTTGAAGCCGATGATCGGCGCCTGGCTGGCCTCGGCGAGGCCGACGTCGGTATCGGTGATCGCACCCACGCCATAGTGCAGGACGCGCACGCGCACCTCTTCGTTGCCGATCTTTTCCAGCGCCTGCACGATCGCCTCGGCCGAACCCTGCACGTCGGCCTTCACCAGCACGGGCAGTTCGGCCACATCGGCATCGGCCTTCGCCTTGGCCATCAGTTGTTCCAGCGTGGTTGCGGCACCGGCGGCGGCGCGCTTGTCCTTGGCGGCCTTCTCGCGATAGGTCGCGATCTCGCGCGCTTGCGCTTCGGTTTCCACCACGTTCAGCACGTCGCCCGCTTCGGGGGTGCCGTTCAGGCCCAGAACTTCGACCGGAACCGAAGGCCCGGCCTCGTCGACGCGGTTGCCCTTGTCATCAATCAGCGCGCGGACCTTGCCCCACTGTTCGCCGACGACGAAGATGTCGCCGCGCTTCAGCGTGCCGTTCTGCACAAGAACCGTCGCGACGGGGCCGCGGCCCACATCGAGCTTGGCCTCGATCACCGCGCCCATGGCTGCCCGATTCGGGTTGGCCTTGAGTTCCAGGATCTCGGCCTGCAGCGCGATCGCCTCCAGCAGCTGGTCAAGGCCCTTGCCCGTCTTGGCCGAAACCTCGACGTCCTGCACGTCGCCCGACATCTGTTCGACGACGACCTCGTGCTGAAGCAGGTCGGTGCGCACCTTCTGCGGATTGGCATCCGGCTTGTCGCACTTGTTGATCGCGACGATCATCGGCACCTTGGCGGCCTTGGCGTGATTGATCGCCTCCACCGTCTGCGGCATCACCGCGTCATCGGCGGCCACCACCAGAACGACGATATCCGTCACCTGCGCGCCGCGGGCCCGCATCGAGGTAAAAGCCGCGTGGCCGGGCGTATCGAGGAAGCTGATCAGCGCGCCGCTTTCGGTGCGAACCTGATAGGCGCCGATGTGCTGGGTGATGCCACCGGCCTCGCCCGACACGACATTCGCCTTGCGGATCGCGTCCAGAAGGCTGGTCTTGCCGTGGTCGACGTGGCCCATGATGGTGACGATCGGCGGGCGCGGACGCAGGTCTTCGGCCTTGTCCTCGACCGTGTCGATGACCTGTTCGACGTCGGCATCCGACACGCGAACGGCGCGATGGCCGAATTCCTCGATCACGATCTCGGCGGTGTCGGCGTCGATGGTCTGGTTCATCGTGACCATCATGCCCATCTTCATCAGCGACTTGACCACATCGGCGGCGCGTTCGGCCATCCGGTTGGCCAGTTCGCTGACGACGATGGTTTCGGGCAGCTGCACGTCGCGCACCTGCTTTTCGGCCTTGTGGCCCATGCCCATTGCCTTCTGGCGGGCCTTTTCCTGCTTGCGCTTCATGGCGGCAAGGCTGCGCGTGCGCCCGCCTTCGCCATCCAGCGCCGCGGTCAGCGTCAGCTTGCCGGCGCGGCGGCCTTCGTCGCCACCACGGCCCTTGGCGCCACGATCCCGATCGGCCCCGCGATCATCGCGTTCACGATCGGTCTTGCGCGGGCCGACGGCCGGCTTCATCGATGCCGGGCCGCGCGCGCCTTCCTCGGTCGCGGCGGCGGGTGCTGCCTCGGCCGCAGCGGGCGCGGCGGCTTTGGCCGCCTTTTCCTGCTGGACCGTGCTGCGCGACCGGGTCGAAAGAATTTCGGCCTTGCGCGCCTTGGCGGCCTCTTCGGCCTCGCGGCGGGCGCGTTCCTCTTCCTCGGCCTTCTGGCGCAGGGCGGCTTCGCGGGCGCGATCCTCGCGCTCTTTCGCCTCGATCTCTTCGCGGCGGCGCTGACGGTCTTCCTCGCGCTGGCGTTCTTCCTCGGCGCGGCGTTCGGCATCTTCGGCCTCGCGCGCCTTGGCAGCCCTCAGGGCCGCCAGACGGCGTTCCATCTCCGCATCGGAGATGCCTGCGGGGCGCTTGGCCGGGTCGCCGCTGGAGGCGGTCGAGCCTGTTCCTGCCCCGCCGGTCGAGCCAACTCCGGGTTTGGGGACGACGACGCGCTTGCGCTTCGTCTCCACCACAACATTCTTGGTCCGGCCGTGGCTGAAGCTCTGCTTCACCTGACCGGGGCGGCCACCTGCGCCACCAAGACCAAGGGGTTTCTTGCCGTCTGTATCGCTCATACCGTCTTCGTATCCTCTCCGGCGGTCCCGCCGCCGTCCTGCATGGCCAGCTCCCCACGGAGCCCGGCCAGCCTTGCCGCTTCCTCTACAACACGGACGCTGAGTCCGCCAGCCGCAAGCGCGGCGTGTATCGCACGTTCCCGGCCGAATGCCAAACCCATTTCCCCCGAGCTGAGGCAGCCGATAAAGGCGCCTTCGCCCTTGGGTGGATGCAGTTTAGCCTTGCCCCGTTCCGAACCGTCATGCGCCTGAACCAGCGCCACGGCCCGGCCCGAAACCAGCCAGTCTTTCACCTTCTCGTACCCTGTCACCGCCTTACCGGCCTTGCGCGCCATCGACAGCAGGTCGATCACCCGCCGGGCCAGCAATGCCTCCACCTGATCGGCCAGCCCCTCGGGGGCCTTGACCGGCTGGTGCGCGGCACGGGCGAACAGCCCCTTTGCCGCCGCCCGGTCCAGCGCGGCCCGATCCGCCGCCACATAGAGCCCGCGTCCCGGCAGCCGGTTCAGGATGTCGGGCACCACCAAGCCGTCGGGTCCGACCACAAAACGGATCAGCCCCCCCTTCGGCTGGCTTTCCCCGGTGGCGATGCAACGCCGTTCCGGTTCGTCCCGCGATTTTTCCCGGCCGCCGCGCGTCACGCGTGAACCCCGAAGCCCGAAATCAGGCTTCGGCCTCCTCGTCTTCGGCGTCACCCTCGTCGGCGGCGCCGTCCATCTCGGTCGGGTCGACCCAGCCCAGCATGACGCGGGCGGTCATGACCAGGTGCTGCGCTTCCTCGAGGCTGACCTCGAAGGGCTCCAGCACGCCCTCGTCCTTCTTGCGCTGGCCGTTCTCGGTGGTCCAGCCGCCGGCCAGTTCCCAGTCGGCACAGGTGGCGAAGTCTTCCAGCGTCTTGATCCCGTCCTTGGCCAGCGCTTCCAGCATCTGGGGCGTCAGCCCCTCGAAGTTGGCAAGGCTGTCTTCCAGGCCCAGCTTGCGCGCGTTTTCCATCGCGGTGCGGGCCTGTTCTTCCAGATAGTCGCGGGCGCGGGCCTGAAGCTCGTCCGCCGTGCCCTCGTCGAACCCGTCGATCGACAGCAGTTCGTCGATATCGACATAGGCGACTTCTTCAAGGTTGGTGAAGCCTTCGGCCACCAGAAGCTGGGCCATCATCTCGTCGATATCAAGCGTGTCCATGAACAGCTTCGTGCGTTCGGCGAATTCGGCCTGACGGCGCTGGCTTTCCTCGGCCTCGGTCATGATGTCGATGTCCAGACCCGTGAGCTGGCTTGCCAGACGCACGTTCTGGCCACGGCGACCGATCGCCAGCGAAAGCTGTTCGTCGGGCACCACGACCTCGATCTTGCCGGCGTCCTCGTCGATCACGACCTTCGAGACCTCGGCGGGTTGCAGCGCATTCACGAGGAACGTGGCCTGATCGGCGTTCCACGGGATGATGTCGATCTTTTCGCCCTGAAGCTCGTTCACCACGGCCTGCACGCGGCTGCCGCGCATGCCGACGCAGGCGCCGACCGGGTCGATCCCGCTGTCATGGCTGATCACGGCGATCTTCGCCCGGCTGCCCGGATCGCGGGCCACGGCCTTGATCTCGATGATGCCATCGTAGATCTCGGGCACTTCCATCTTGAAGAGTTCCGCCATGAACTGCGGATCGGTGCGCGACAGGAAGACCTGCGGGCCGCGCGTCTCGCGGCGGACGTCCTTGATGTAGCAGCGGATGCGGTCGTTCGGGCGATAGCTTTCGCGGCCGATCTTTTCGTTGCGGCGCAGGATGCCCTCGCCCCGGCCGATGTCGACGATGATGTTGCCGTATTCCTCGCGCTTGACGACACCGTTGATGATGCTGCCCTTGCGGTCCTTGAATTCCTCGAACTGGCGGTCGCGTTCGGCCTCACGCACCTTCTGCAGGATCACCTGCTTGGCCGATTGCGCGGCGATCCGGCCCAGATCGACGGGGGGCACCTCGTCCACGATCTCGTCACCGATCTGCGGGTCGGCCAGATAGGCACGGGCATCGCGGCGGGTCATCTGGGCGTGGTGGTTTTCCACCGCGTCATCCTCGACCACCGTGCGATGGCGGGTAAAGCTGGCCCGCCCGGTCTTGCGGTCGATCTTCACGCGGATGTCCATCTCGGCCCCGTAACGCGACTTGGCGGCCCGGGCGAGGCTTTCCTCCATCGCCTGGATCACCAGATCCGGGTCGATCATCTTTTCGCGCGCCACCGCTTCGGCGGTCTGCAACAGTTCCAGCTGGTTTGCGGATGTAATCGCCATTGGGTCCTCTCCGGGCCTTTCAGTGTTTCGTCACGGGCGCGTCGTCCTCGTCGTCGTCGCCCGCCTGTTCTTCGATGGAATCATACTTGCTTTCGTCGATGACGCCCGATGCCTTGCGCTGGCGCAGCATCTCGGCGATCAGCTCGTCGGTCAGGATCAGCTTGGCATCGCTCAGCCAGTCGAACTTCAGTCCGATGGTCAGCGTCTCGGCGCCTTCCTCGATCTCGATCAGAACCTCGTCGCCCTCGGTTCCGGCCAGGACGCCCTTGAAGCGGCGGCGACCGTCGATCAGTTCGGTCGTCTCGAGCCGCGCCTCATAGCCTTCCCACATGTCGAAATCCTTCAGGCGGGTCAGCGGGCGATCGATGCCGGGGCTGGAAACTTCCAGAACATAGTTGTCCTCGATCGGGTCCTCGACATCCAGAACGGCCGAAACGACAGTGGACACCCGCGCGCAGTCGTCCACCTCGATCCCGCCTTCGGGGCGGTCCACCATGATCTGAAGCGTGCGCGTCTTGCCGCCCATCAGCCGGATACGCACAAGTTCGAACCCCAGCCCTTCGATGGAGGGGGTCACGATATCGGCGAGGCGACGGTCGATGGCGGTCTTGGCGATGAGGTCGGTCATCGGTGTGGGGTTCCAGAAAACAAAAAACGGGCGCAGCGGCCCGTGTCATCCTTCGGTGGCGCCGGGGGTGGAGGCCGGAACCGCTGTTGAGGTGCATATAGGCCCAAGCCGGGCAGATGGCAAGGACGATCAACAGGGCGGTCTTGCGGCGACCGAATTCCGTTTGGATGAACACGGCGATTCGTGTTTCCATTTTCCCAATTGGGACGCCGGTCCACCACCGTTTTTCACGAAGAAGGCAAAGGCAGGGCGGCGCAACCGTCCATTTTTCACAAGGGAGGATACAAGATGGCCAATGTCATCGAGAATGTGATCCTTGATGGTGAAACGGGTTTTTCGGCTTTCGGCACATCCTACAACTGGGACATCACAAATCGGTTCATCGGCCACGCGGGCCTTTACACCGGCCCGACGATCGACACCTACGAAATCAACGTCACGCTTGGCGGGACCAGCGCCTGGACCATCCGTTCCCTCCGGTTCCTGACGGAAGAGGGTTCCCAGCTGGACGTGAACATCACCGACCAGAACGACGGGATTGCACGACGGATCGACGTGCTCGGCCTCGGCCTGGGCAATGCCACGGTCACGCTGTTCGATACACGGGTCGATTACATCCGGGGCAGCACGGACGATCCGGCCTACAGTGTCACGCTCAACCTCGGCAACAAGCGGGTCGCCTCGGTCGAGCTTTACGGTACGAATGACACGGTGAACCTGGGTGCCGGTGACGTGAACTCGCTGGATCTGGGCGGCGGCGTGAATGTCGTGAACGGCGGCAGCGGCTATGTGGGCTATCTGAAGTTCGGGGATGGCAACAACACCTTCGTCCAGGGCACGGGCTTTCTGGCCCAGCTTCATTCCGATGGCGGGGTGAACACGCTTTCGCTGCGCGATGTCGCCGCCGTCACACTGAACGGCGGGACCAATACCGTCACCGTCGTGGCGGGCAATAATTTCGTGAATTCCCTGACGAACTGGGGCGGCACCGATACCGTGACCGTGGGCGCGGGCGCTGGCCTGAAGACGATCAGCCTTGGTGACGGGAACGACACGGTCAACAACTCTGGCTACAGCGAGAGCATAGCCGTCGGAAGCGGGGACGACCGGGTGATCTTCCGCAACGGGTCCAGCGGCGATGTGGTGGCCCTTGGCAACGGCAACAACTTCTTCCGCAACGAAGGGGCCGACCTGAGCACCGTTCAGGCCTATAGCGGCAACGATGTCTTTCAGATCGCCGCGGGAAACATCGAATCGATGACGGCAGGAAGCGGGACAAACAGCCTGACGGTCGGCGGCACCGCCTGGGTCGGCACATACAACGGCTATCAGGGCAATGATGTGATCGTGCTTCAGGGCAACGGAGGGATGCAAACAATCATGCTTGGCGGCGGGGCGAATTCGGTCACCACCGGGGGGCGCTTCGTCCAGTTCATCGGGGCCTTTGAGGGCAATGACATCGTCACCATCGGCACGGGCGGGGCCGGGATGGTCAAGCTCGATGACGGCAACAACCGGGTCACGACCGCCGCGGGTTCATGGGTCAGCACGGCGTACACCGGTGCAGGCAACGACATCATCACCTACAACGGCGGCGGCGACTGGCTCAGCACCTCGCGCGGCAATGACGTGGTCACACTGGGCTTCAACCCGATCGAATTCATCAGCCTTGGCCAGGGCAATGACCTGATCTCGGTCCGGCGGATGGCGGCGGGAAGCGAGACGGCGATCTATGGGCGGTCCGGCACGGATACGGTCAACCTGTCCCGGTTCGATGTGGCCGTCCGGGTCGATCTGGATCTAGCCGAGATGCAGAACGTGGGGGGAAACACCCTGTTTGCCTTCGAAGGCATCGAAAGGCTTGTCGGCACCCGGTTTGGCGACCAGCTTTCAGGAAGCGCCGGCAGGAACGACCTGGCCGGGGGAGGCGGAAACGACCGCCTGCGCGGGGGTGACGGCAACGACATCCTGCGCGGAGGCGGCGGCAGCGACAGGTTCATCTTCGACGATGCGGACGGGCGCGACCGGATCACCGATTTCCGGAACGGGACCGACCGGATCGTGATCGAGGACGGCCGGTTTGCCGATCTTGCGATCCGGGCCGTAGCCGGCGGCACCCGGATCATCTTCGAGGATACCGAAATCACCCTTGCCGGGGTGCGCCGCACCGCGATCGACGCGGGCGATTTCATCTTTGCCTGACGCAGGCAGGCGGGCGGCCCGATGACGGGCCGCCCGTTCGCCCGCTCATTCCGTTTCAGAAGACCGCGCCCAGAGGTTGATGTCTTCCTCGGCCGACACGCGGTCGATCTCGGCCAGTTCCTCGGGCGTGAAATCGAGATTGCCGATGGAGCCCGCGCAATCCACCACCTGTTCGGGCCGTGACGCCCCGATCAGCGCCGTTGTGATGCCGCCCTCGCGCAGGACCCAAGCGATGGCCATCTGCGCCAGCGTCTGCCCGCGCCGTTCCGCGATCTCATTCAGCGCGCGGACGCTTTCGATGGCGCGCGGGGTGATCGTGGCCGGGTCGAGCGACTTGCCCTGCACGGCGCGGCTGCCTTCGGGGATGCCGCCCAGATACTTCCTGGTCAGGATGCCCTGCGCCAGTGGCGTGAAGGCAATGGAGCCGACGCCCAGTTCGGCCAGCGTGTCCTTCAGCCCGTCATGTTCGACCCAGCGGTTGAGGATGTTGTAGCTGGGCTGATGGATCACACAGGGCGTGCCCAGATCCTTCAGGATCTCAACCGCCTCGCGCGTGCGCTGGCTGTTGTAGCTGGAAATCCCGACATAGAGCGCCCGGCCCGACCGCACGATGTGATCCAGCGCGCCCATCGTTTCCTCGAGTGGGGTCAGGGGATCGAAGCGGTGCGAATAGAATATGTCGACGTAATCTAGCCCCATCCGCTTCAGCGACTGGTCGCAGGAGGCGATCAGGTATTTGCGGCTGCCCCATTCGCCATAGGGACCGGGCCACATGTCATAGCCGGCCTTTGAACTGATGATCAGTTCGTCGCGGTAGCCCGCGAAATCGGTCTTCAGGATCTCGCCAAAGGCTTCCTCGGCGCTGCCGGGGGGCGGGCCATAGTTGTTGGCCAGATCGAAATGGGTAATGCCGAGGTCAAAGGCGGTGCGGCAGATCTCGCGTTTCACCCGATGGGGCGTGTCATGGCCGAAGTTGTGCCACAGGCCCAGGCTGATCGCGGGCAGTTGCAGGCCGGACCGTCCGCAGCGGCGATAGATCATGCGGGAATAGCGGTCGGCAGCGGGGGTATAGGTCATGCGGTCACTCCTTTGGCGGCGGCGGCCGGGGGGCTGTCTGCCCCCCGGACCCCCCGAGGATATTTGCCCCAGAATGAAGGGGCAAGGTCAGGCGATCCGCATTTCCTCGACCAGCACCGCCCAGCCGGCGCCGTGCATGTCGCGGTCGGCGCGCGTGCCCTGGATCACCGGGCGCGGCACCGACAGTTTCACGACGTTGAGGTCGGGAATGTCGAAGCGCTTCATCGCCTGCGGTTCGACCCCGAAGGCACGGGCGACGGCCGCCGTATCCAGCCCCGCCACGATCCGCGCGTAAGCCTCGGGCGATCCGCAGAAGACATCCACCGTCAGCCAGAACGGCCCGGCATTCTTGGACCGGACCTTTTCGGCGATCTGACCGATCTCAACCATGGCCCACCTCGTGCACATCAAGACGGAAGGCTTCCATCGGGTCATCCAGCTCCATCACGTGATTGAGGCAGAACTCGTAAAGCGCGCCGCGCTGCATCTCGGCGGGCGAGAAGGGGAAGGCGAAGGTCGGCATGGGTTCGTTCTCGGTCAGGGCATGGTGCAGAAGGTAGGGGTTCAGCATCTTGCCCGCTTCGGCGGCCTGCGCCTCGGTCGGGCAGGTGACGATGCCCAGCACCCCCACCTCCACCGGCTGGCCCTGGCGGTTCTCCAGCGGGCCGAGCGTGGCGTCCATCCCGATCAGGCGAAGTTCCAGCGTGAACTCCTCGGGCGCGAGGCCCATCCTGTCGACGATCTGGGCCGCGACGCGCGCCTGAACGTCTGCCGCCCATTCGCGGGAATGGGCCACATAGCGGCGGTCGCGCAGCAGCGCGAGGGCCACGGTCTGGTAGCCCGCGATGCGCGCGCCCTCGAGCTTGACCGTGTAGCGGCCCGGCACCCATTGCGACCCCTCGACCCGGACGCGCCGCCCGTCCAGCGGCGTGTAGACCGCGCCGCGCACGTCGAGATGCCCGCCGGGTTCATGGAGGATGAAGGGATCGGAGTTTTCATACAGCATGTGAGCCGACACGGTGTAGGGCGTGGCTGCCGCCGCCGTGGCCATCGGCTCGATCGTGAAGCCCCCGGCGTCAAAGTCGATCTGGATCGTGCCTGTGGCGGGGTGCGTGGTGGCGATGGCCCCGCATTCGCCGATCTTGGCGCCATGCCAGGCCGCGCCCGCGTGATCGCCCCGCATCAGGGGAAGCGCTGCAATGATCGCCGTATCGGTCGTGCGGCCGGCAATCACGATATCGGCGCCGGTTTGCAGCGCGGCGGCGATCTGTTCGGCCCCCGCCAGCGCCACGATGTTGGTGCAGGCGTCCAGCAGCCCGCCGGAAATCTCGGGCGCGGGAAACAGCGGCGCGACCCGCCCTGCGGCCAGCGCGGCCTTCACCCGTGCCGCGGGCTGGCCGGATTTCAGCGTGGCCACCCTGAGCCGCTGCCCGGTTTCGGCCGCGATCTCGCACGTGATGTCGAAAAGCCAGTCCACCGCGCTGTCTGCCCCGCAGGTGCCTGCCGTGCCGATCACAAGCGGAACGCCCGCCTCGGCCCGTGCCAGCATCAGTTCGCGCCATTCCGCCTTGGTCGAGGCGCGGGAATATTTCGACACCCCCCGCCCAAGATAGGAGGGCCCACTGTCCGTGGACCCTCCGTCGACCGCGATGATATCGGGCCGGTTCGCAATCCCCCGCGCAAGCGCCGCCCGGTCATAGCCAAGCCCAAGCGCCCCCGTGGGGATCAGTACGCGTGTCATCTCAATCCTCGTTCAGGTCATCCGTGGCCGGCACCGGCGGCTTTTTCAGCTTGCCGCGCAGGAAGAAGGGCGCAACGAAGCCCGCGATGGCAAAGATCCACAGCCCGATGGCGATGGGCGAGCTGAACAGATAGGTCCAGTCGCCGTTCGAAATGGTCATCGCGCGGCGCAGCGCGTTTTCCATCTCGTTCCCCAGAAGGATGCCAAGGATCACCGGCACGGCGGGCACGTCCAGCTTGCGCAGGATATAGCCCAGAATGCCGAAGCCCACCATCAGCACCAGATCGAAATAGCTGCCGGTCAGCGAATAGATCCCGACAAAGCTGACCATCGTGACCATCGGCATCAGGACCCACGCCGGGACCATCAGCACCTTCACGAACAGCTTGACCATGGGCACGTTCATGATGAGCAGCACGATGTTGGCGATGAACAGGCTGGCGATCAGGCCCCAGACCACCTCGGGGCGTTCCGAGAACAAGAGCGGGCCCGGCGTGATGTTCAGCGTCATCAGAACCGCCAGCATGACGGCCGTGGTGCCCGAACCGGGGACCCCCAGCGTCAGCATCGGCACCATGGCGCCCCCGGCCGCGGCGTTGTTGCCGGCCTCGGGCGCGGCCACGCCGCGCGGATCGCCGGTGCCGAACCGGCCCCGCGACCCCAGCCACGACTTTTCCGCCATATAGGCCAGGAACGACCCCAGCGACGCCCCCGCCCCCGGCAGAACCCCGGCGACAAAGCCGATGCCCGAGCCGCGCAGCATCGTGCCAAAGGTCGACCGCAGATCGCGCCACGGGATCGACACCTTGTCCAGCGCCACGCCGATCGCGCTGTTCTTGCCGTGGCTTTCGATGAAGATGAACACCTCGGCGATGGCAAAGAGGCCCACGATGGCGACCAGGAAATCCACCCCATCGTTCAGGTGCAGGTTGCCCCCGGTAAAGCGCGGCATGCCGGTGGCGTTGTCGACGCCGATCATGGCGATGCCCAGCCCCAGCGCCGCGGCCAGCGCGGCCTTGGCCTGGTTTTTCGACGCCACACCACCCAGCGTCAGGAAGGCCAGCAGATACAGGGCGAAATATTCGGCCGGGCCGAACAGATAGGCGATGGCCGCGAGCAGCGGCGCCATGATGACAAGCCCCACGGTCGACAGGAACGCCCCCATGAACGAGGCCACGCCGGAAATCACCAGCGCATCGCCCGCGCGGCCCTGCTTGGCCATGGGAAAGCCGTCAAGCGTGGTCATCATCGCCGGTTCGTCGCCGGGAATGTTCAGCAGGATCGAACTGATCCTGCCGCCATACATCGTGCCGTAATAGACCGACGTCAGCAGCACCAGCGCCTGTGTGGCGTCAAGGCCAAGGGTGAAGGCCAGCGGGATCAGGATGGCCACGCCATTCGACGGGCCGAGGCCCGGCAGCGCGCCAAAGATCGTACCCAGAAAGCACCCGACCACCGCCAGAAACAGGGTGAACGGGGTCGCCGCCACGGTGAACCCGTGCGCGAGATTTGCCAGAATTTCCATTGTGTGTGCCCCTTAACCCATCAGCCCACGGGGCAAGGCGAACAGCCCCAGCCCAAGACCATATTTGAAGGCGACGAAAAGCCCGGCGGACAAGGCCGCGCCGGTGATCGCGGCCGGAACGGCACGCGGCGACATCAGAAAGCTGATCGCGCCCGCCGCGATGGCGGTCGGGATGAGGAAACCCAGCGGCGGCAGGGCATAGGCATAGCCGATCAGCACCGCGCAGGCGATGCCCATGGCGCCCCAGGAACGCGCCGAGGGCCACTCGGGCTCGGCGTCCGGGCGCATGAGCAGGACCAGCCCGCACAGCCCCGCCGCAAGCGCGATGAGCATCGGGAAGACACGCGGCCCCACCGGGTCTGACAGAAAGCTGGTCTGGACTTGTGTGGCGCCCACGAAGAACGCGAGCGCCACGATCAAGACGACCAGACCGAAGATCCGGTCGCTTTTCATCACTGGATAACCCCGATTTCCTTGGACAGGGTCACCGTTTCGGCCACGACCTGATCGACCCAGCCCTGGAAGTCGGCGCCGACCTTGGTGAAGGGGGCCAGGCCATTGTCCATCATGACCTGCTTCCACTCGGCGCTGTCGGCCACGGCCTGCAACTTGGCCGCCCAGTCGTTGAACTGCTCGTCCGAGATGCCCTTGGGCACATAAAGACCGCGCCAGTTGACCGCGACCACGTCAAAGCCCTGTTCGCGGGCGGTGGGGATGTCGTCAAAGCCCGGCACGCGCTCTTCGGTCAGCACGGCCAGGATGCGGATGTCGCCGGCCTTGAGAAAGCCGATGGTCTCCGACATGTCGCCGGTCATCGCCTGGGTAAAGCCGCCGATGGTCTGGGTGATCGCGTCGGCGCCACCGTCAACGGCGATGTATTTCACCGAACGGATGTCATCGAAGCCTGCCGCCTTCAGCACCTGAAGCGGTTTCATGTGGTCAAAGCCGCCCGCGGCCGACCCGCCCGCGAAGGTCACCGAACCCGGATCGGCCTTGATCGCCTCGACCAGATCGCCCAGCGTCTGGAACTGGCTGTCCTTGGCCACCACGATCACGCCCGGATCAGCGCCGATCGCGCCCACGAATCGCACCTGATCGGCGGTCATGCCGGCAAAGGCGTTCTGCGCCAGACGGGTGGTCGTGGCCGACGAGGCGGCGACGATCAGGTCGGCGGCCTCGTTGCGCTCGGTCACCACATGGGTATAGGCCACGCCGCCACCGGCACCGGCCATGTTCGTCACCTGAACCGGTTGATCGACCAGTTTGAGATCATAGAGCAGCTTGCCGACCTGACGGCAGGTGAAATCCCAGCCACCGCCAGGGTTGGCCGGGGCGATGCATTCGGTGGCATAGGCCGCCGAGCCTGCGCCGAAGGTCAGGGCCGCGCTGGTCAGAAGCGCGCCGAAAAGCGTCTTTTTCATTGATGTCCTCCCAGACAGTCAGATGCCGGGCCGGTGGTCGACCCTTGCGGCGATCACGATTCGCTGAAAAGCTGACATGAACCTGTCACGGATGCCGGGATTTCGGGCGAATGCGGTTTCTTCTTGTCGAGGATAACGAGGATCTCGCCGCCTCGGTTGCCACGCGGCTGGCGCTGGACGGGCATGGCGTGGATCGGGCAGGCACCCTGGGCGAGGCGGTGGAATGTCTGAAGGATGCCCCCTACGACCTGATCCTGCTGGATATCTCGCTGCCCGATGGCGACGGGCGCAGTTTTCTTTCGGCACAGCGCCGCGCGGGGCTCGACACGCCCATCATCGTGATGACGGCCCGCGCGGCCGTATCGGACCGGGTCGACGTGCTGGACCTTGGCGCCGATGACTATGTCACCAAGCCCTTCGATTTCGCGGAACTCGAGGCGCGCTGCCGGGCGGTCATGCGCAGGCGGGGCGGCGCGTCGCAGACGGTGCGGGATTTCGCCGGGCTGACCTTCAACCCGCTGACGGCGACGGTCACGATCGCGGGCGAAACGCGCGAATTGCGCAGCCGCGAGTTGCGCCTGATGGAAATCCTCATCGCCGCGCCCGACCGCGTGTTTTCCAAGGCACAGCTTTGCGACCGGCTGTTTTCCTATTCCGAGGCCGTCACCGACAACGCGATCGAAGTCTATATCGGGCGGCTGCGGAAGAAGCTGGAAGGATCGCGCGCCCGGATCGAGACGTTGCGCGGTGTGGGCTACCGGCTGACGGTGGACGCGGGATGACCCTGGCGCGCCCCCGCCGCGCAAGATCGCTGCGCCAACGCCTTCTGGTGCAGCTTCTGGCGATTGCGGCGCTGCTGTCGGCGGTGCTTTACATGACGGTGCGCACGGTCGCCGGACAGGCGGCCGAGGCCACGCAGGATGGCGTTCTGGGCAGCGCCACGGTGATCATCGCCGAACAGCTGCGCGGGGGCCCCGACGGGCTGCGGATCGACCTTCCCTACGAGGCGTTTTCGGTGCTGGGTTCGATCAGCGAGGACCGGGTGTTCTATCGCATTGTCGCGGGCGGTCAGACATTGACCGGCTACGATGACCTTCCGCTTCCCGATGACATCACGCCGGGTGTCCGGCCCGAGTTCTACACCGTAGGCTATCGCGAAAGCGAAGTGCGCGTCGCGGCGATGATCCGTCAGATGGTGGCAAGCGACGGGGTGATGGCCGTCACCGTGCTGGTTGCGCAGACGCGGCTTGGCCAGGAGGCGATCGCCGCGCGCATTGCGAACCGGGCGGCGGCGCTTGGCGTCGGGTTCTTCGCTCTGGCGCTGCTGTTGTCGCTGGTCGCCGCCGGGTCGGTCCTGTCGCCGATCGAACGGCTTGCCGAAGCAGTGGCGCGGCGCGGCCCGCATGACCTGCGCGCCGTCGACCACCCCGCCCCGCGCGAACTTCTGCCGCTGATCGGGGCGCTGAACGGGTTCATCGCGCGGCTGCGCGCGGCGCTGGTGCGCACGGAAACCTTCATCACCGAGGCGGCGCATCACATCCGCACGCCGCTGGCCACCGTCCGCACACATGCGGAAATCGCGCTGCGCCAGTCCGAAGACCCCGAGGTGCGGAATTCCCTGCGCGGGGTGATCCGCGCCGTCGAGGAAAGCAGCCGTTCGGCCAGCCAGCTTCTGGATCATGCCGTGGTGGTCTACAGGTCCGACCGGCTGACGGTCGAACCGCTGGACCTTGCGGTTCTGGTCACGGGCGTCCTGCGGTCGGTCGCGCCGGTGGCCTCGCTCAAGGATGTGTCGATCCAGATGGCTCCCGTGGCCGCTCCGCCGACGATCATGGGGGACCGCCCGCTGCTGGAAAACGCGGTCAGGAACCTGATCGACAATGCGATCAAGTATTCACCCGAGGAAAGCGAGATCGACGTGTCGCTGACCGTCGAGAGGGGCGAGGCCGTGCTGCGGGTGATGGACCGCGGGCGCGGGCTGTCGGGCCAGACGGCAGCAAAGCTGACCCAGCGGTTCAGCCGCGGCAGCAACGTGGATGACGTGGTCGGGTCCGGGCTGGGTCTGACCATCGTGGACGAGGTTGCGAAAGCGCATGACGGGCGTCTTTCGCTGGAAGACAGGGAAGGGGGCGGTGCATGCGCAACGCTGTCGTTGCCGTTGCTTTGATGGTCTGGGCCTCGATGGCCACGGCCTTGGAGATCGAGGAAGAGGCGATCCTGCCCGGCCAGCCCGGCGGCGAGACGCTGGCCATCCTGTCCACCACCGACACCGCCTATTTCCGCCCCGTGCTGGAGGCCTTCCAGAGGGCCAACCCGGAACTGACGATCCGCTATGTCGTGGCCGGAAGCCAGGATGTCTATGCCGCCGTCACCGAACGCAAGATGGCCTTTGACGTGGCCATATCCTCGGCCATGGACCTGCAGATGAAACTGGCCAACGACGGGCTGGCGCTTCCGCATGAACCGGGCGCGGCGCTTCCCCTGCCCGATTGGGCGCAGTGGCAGGACCGCGTGTTTTCCATCGCGCAGGAGCCGGTGGTTCTGGTGCTGTCGCGCCCGGCGCTTGACGGCCTTCGCCTGCCGCAGACCCGGCGCGATCTGGTGGACCTGCTGCGCGATCACCCCGACCGTTTCCAGGGTCGTGTCGGCACCTATGATCCCCGACAGTCGGGGGCCGGCTATCTTTTCGCCACGCAGGAGGCGCGGCAGTCCGACAGTTTCTGGCGTCTGGCCGAGGTGATGGGCGCGGTCGATCCCCTGCTTTACAGCAGTTCCGTCGACATGCTGGACGATCTGGAAAGCGGGCGACTGACCATCGCGCACAACGTCCTGGGAAGCTACGCGGCCGACAGGGTTGGCGATGACAGCGATCTTGTGGCGGTGGAGTATCAGGATTTCACCCTGACGCTTCTGCGCACCGCCCTGATCCCGGACAACGCCCCGAACCCCGAGGCGGCCGGGGTGTTCATCGATTTCCTGCTGTCCGCCGAGGGGCGCCGCCTGATCGGCGCCGAGGCGGGGCTGCCGCCCGTGAACGAAGCCGCGTTGATGCAGAACCCGCATCTGCGGCCGATCCGGCTGGATCCGGGGCTTCTGGTCTATCTGGACAAGATGAAGCGGCGGGCCTTCCTTGAGGAATGGTCCGCCGCGATGTTTCAGCCCTGATGCCTCACAGATAGCGGTTCCAGAGGTTTTCCAGCCGCTCCTGCCGGCCCGAACGCGGTTCGGGTTCGATCCCCTCGGCGGTGACGCGGGCGGCTGCCTGTTCCAGCGTGCCGACAAGCATCGCCTTGGCGGCGGGCGTGTCCCAGCCCGCATAGCGTGCCTTGCGCGCGGCCTCCAGTTCGCCCGACTCCAGCAGGGCGGCTGCGCATTTCAGCGCGCGTGCGCAGGTGTCCATCCCGCCGACATGGGCAAGGATCAGATCCTCGGCATCCAGCGACTGGCGACGCAGCTTGGCGTCGAAATTCGTCCCGCCCGTGGTGTAGCCGCCGGCGCGCAGGATTTCGTAGAAGGCCAGCGCCTTTTCGGCGTGATTGTTCGGGAACTGGTCCGTATCCCAGCCGGACTGGTAATCGTTGCGGTTCATGTCGATCGAACCGAAGATCCCGAGGGATGCCGCCAGGGCGATCTCGTGTTCGAAGGAATGGCCGGCAAGGATTGCGTGCCCCTGTTCGATGTTGACCTTGACCTCTTTTTCCAGCCCGAATTCCACGAGGAATCCATAGACCGTGGCCACGTCGTAATCATACTGGTGCTTTGACGGCTCTTGCGGTTTCGGCTCGATCAGGATCGCGCCCTTGAAGCCGATCTTGTGCTTGTATTCCACCACCTGCTGAAGGAAGCGCCCGGCATGCTGGCGTTCGGCCTTCAGATCGGTGTTGAGCAGGGTTTCATACCCCTCTCGCCCCCCCCAGAGCACATAGTTCTGCCCGCCCAGGCGGTGGGTGGCATCCATGTTCGCCTTCACGGTCGCGGCGGCATAGGCATAGACATCCGGGTCGGGGTTCGTGGCGGCCCCGGCCATGAAGCGGCGATGCGAAAACAGGTTAGCCGTGCCCCATAGCAACCTGGCCTTGTGGGCTTCCTGCTTCTGGCCCAGGTAATCGACGATCTCGTCAAGATTGCGCTTCGATTCCGCGAAGGTCGCCCCTTCGGGCCGCACATCGGCATCGTGGAAGCAATAGAAGGGCTGGCCCAGGATATCGAACATCTCGAAGGCCACGTCGGCCTTCATCCGCGCCAGATCCATCGTATCGCCGAACCAGGGGCGGTCAAAGGTCTGCCCGCCGAAGGGGTCGCCCCCCGGCCAGGCAAAGCTGTGCCAGTAGGCCACCGCAAAGCGCAGGTGATCCTCCATCCGCTTGCCCAGGACGATTTCATCCGGATTGTAGTGCCGGAAGGCAAATTCGTTCGCCGTTTCCGGGCCTTCGTGGCGGATGGGCGCGATACCCTTGAAGAAGTCTGTCATTTCAGGTCCTTGATGGCAGATTGCGCGGCACGGAACCGTGCATGCGCGTCGTCGAATGCGGCGGAAAGGCCGGGGTCGGGAGGGATGACCCGGGCGATGGCGGGCGGGGTGGCAATCTCGGCCCCGGCGCCGGTCGCGGCCATGATGGCCAGGCGCGCGGCCCCGAAGGCCCCACCGAAATCACCCGCGACCGGCAGGTGCACCGGCACGCCAAGCGCGGTCGCGATCGCCCCCAGCCAGTAGTCCGACCGTGATCCACCCCCCACCGCAAGCAGCGTTTCGATCCGCGTCCCGGTGGCCGCGAGGGCGTCGCGGCAATCGCGGATCGAAAGGGTCACGCCTTCCAGAACCGCGCGGGTGGCGGCCTGCCGATCGGTCGCATGTTCAAGCCCGGTGAAGGCCCCGCGCACCGTGGCCGAATTCAGCGGCGTGCGTTCGCCCCCGAGATAGGGCAGGAACAGCGTCTGCCCCGGCGCCTGCAACGGACCAAGCTCGGCCGTCAGCGTCGCCGCTTCGGCCCCAAGAAGGCGCGCGTACCAGTTCAGCGCATCGGTCGCGGCGAGGATGACGCCCATCTGGTGCCATGTTCCGGGCAGGGCATGGCAGAAGGTGTGCACCGCCGTCGCCGCATCAGGGTGATAGCCGTCATTGGCGGCAAACAGCACACCCGAGGTGCCGAGGCTGACAAAGGCATCGCCCGCGCGCACAACACCCGCGCCCACGCCCGAAGCCGCGTTGTCACCCCCGCCGCCCGCGACGACCACGCCCGCAGGCAGGCCCCACCGCGCGGCAAGTTCCGGGCGCAGATGCCCCGAAACCTCGGACCCTTCGACAAGCCGGGGCATGTGCGACCGCGCCAGGCCCGTGGCGGCCAGCAGATCGTCCGACCAGTCGCGCGCGCCGGTGTCCAGCCAGCTTGTGCCGGCCGCGTCGGACATTTCGGCCACATGTTCCCCGGTCAGCCACAGCCGCAGGTAATCCTTCGGCAGAAGCACCCGCGCCAACCGTTCGCGCAGGCGCGGTTCGTGCCGTTCCAGCCACAGCACCTTGGGCGCCGTGAAGCCCGGAAAGACGATGTTGCCGGTCAGGCGGCGGAACATCGGATCGCCATCCAGTTCGGCGGCTTCCTCATGCGCGCGGGTATCGTTCCACAGGATGCAGGGGCGCAGCACCTCGTCCGTGGCGTCAAGGAATGTCGCCCCGTGCATCTGCCCCGAAAGGCCGATGCCCCGGACAGATCCAAGCCCTACCGGGCGCAGCCGGTCGAACACCGCCTCGGCGGCAGCGATCCAGTCGGCCGGGGATTGTTCGGACCAGCCGGTTTGCGGGCGGGAAACCTGCAATGGCGCGGTCGCCTCGGCCAGCACCCGCTGGCTGTCATCGACCAGAACCGCCTTGAGCCCCGACGTGCCCAGATCCAGCCCGATGAACATCAATAGGCCTGCGGGGGTTTCTTGCCCATGATGATCATGCCGAGGATGTCATCATCGGTCACTTCGCCGACGTTCACGCAACCCACCCTCTCGCCATTCTTCATCACCACGGCCCGGTCGCACAGGTCCATCACCGCGTGGATGTCATGTTCGATCAGGAAGATGCCCAATCCCTGCTTCTTCAGTTCCTGGATCAGTTCGGCCACCATCTGCGTCTCGTGCGGGCCAAGCGCGGCGGTGGGTTCGTCCATGATCAGGATGCGCGCGTTGAAATAGACCGCGCGCGCGATCGCCACCGATTGCCGCTGGCCGCCCGAAAGCGCCGACACGGGCACGTTGAATTTCTTGAAGTTGGGGTTGAGCCTGCCCATGATCTTGCGGGTTTCGGCCTCCATCCGCGCGTCATCGACGAAGCCCGTCGATGTCACCAGTTCGCGGCCCAGGAACAGGTTCGAGGCCGCATCCAGATTGTCGGCCAGCGCAAGCGTCTGGTAGATCGTCTCGATGTTGTAGCGGCGGGCGTCGCGGGGGTTCGTGATCTCGGCCTTCTCGCCGTTGATGAAGATGTCCCCGCTGTCCGCGCGGTAGGCGCCCGACAGGCATTTGATCAGCGTCGACTTGCCCGCGCCGTTGTGGCCCAGAAGGCCCACGACCTCGCCGGGATAAAGGTCGACCGACACATGATCGACCGCCTTGATCCCCCCGAACGAGATCGAGATGTCGCGCAGTTCGACAAGGGGCGTGCCGGTGTTCGGATTCTGTCCCATGTCCGTCCTCACTTTGTCCTGGAGCGATAGAGAATGTCGGCATAGACGGCCAGAACCAGCACCACGCCCACCACGATGTCCTGCATGGCCGCGTCGAAGCCGATCAGCACCATGCCCGTCTTGAGGCTTTGCATGACAAGCGCGCCGATGATCGCGCCATAGATCGTGCCCACCCCACCCGACAGCGAGGTGCCGCCGATGACCGCCGCGGCGATGACGTAAAGCTCGTCCAGCGTGCCAAGCGAGTTCGTCGCCGAATTCAGGCGGGCGCTGGCTACCACCGCCGAAAGACCGGTCAGGAAGCCCATCAGCGCAAAGATCTTGACCGTCATCCAGCGCGTGTCGATCCCGGCAAGTTCCGCCGCGTCCGGGTTGCCGCCGATGGCCAGGACATAGCGGCCGAACCGGGTGCGGGTCATCAGCACGGTCATGGCGATGCCCACGATCACCAGGATCAGCACCGGATAGGCAAAGCCGTGGCTGATGAACAGCCCGGCCTCGGGGACCTCGATCCCCTGGGCCTGCGCATATTGCGCGACGATCCCCTTGGGCCAGGGATAGGCATTGACCAGCAGCACCGATCCGATGACCAGACCGCAGCCGACGATGCCGAGGAACCATTCGGCCCAGACCGGGCGCAGCGGAAAGTCAAAGCGGATGCGCTGCCGACGGCCCGAGAGGATCATCCAGACGATCCCGGCGCAGGCCAGAAGGCCGACGATCCAGCTTCCAACCGCCCCGACCGATCCGTAGGGGCCGCCGCCCATCAGCGCGAAGGTGGAATCGACGGGCGAGATGGTTTCCCCCCGCGCCACAAGGAAGGCCGCGCCGCGCCAGACCAGCAGACCGCCGAGCGTGACGATGAAGGCCGGGATCTTGCGATAGGCAATGAGCCAGCCATGGAAGGCGCCGATCAAGCTGCCAAGCGCCATGCCGCAAATGGCGGTGATGATCCAGATCAGCGGATTGCCAAGCCCCAGGTAGTCGGGCAGCACCCAGACCTGAAGCACGCCCATGATCATGGCGCAGAAGCCCAGGACCGAACCCACCGAAAGGTCGATGTGGCGTGTGACGATAACCAGCACCATGCCGCAGGCCATGATCCCGATCGAGGCCGTCTGCACCGACAGGTTCCACAGGTTGCGCGGCGTCAGGAAGGCACCGTTGCCGTTCACCAGTTCGCCGTAAAGGTGAAAGCCGATCCAGATCAGGATCAGCGCGCCCACCATGCCAAGAAGGCGGGTGTCGATCTCGGTCGCGCGCAGGAAGCGGACCAGCGGGTTGGCCGGAATGGCCGACGATGTTGGCTTGGGGGTCGTCGTTGTCTGGGTCATCGGCGTTTCTGTATGTCAGCGGGAACAGCAGCAGGGTGCCACGGGCGTCACGCCCGCGGGGTCCGGGCCGCATGGCGGCGCGCTGTCCTGCGAATGAACGGATGCCGCACACCGGCGGCCGACGGATCAGGGAACCCCGGCGCGGCGCGATCTCCGCGCCGGGGCAAGGTCATACCGTCACTGGCAGGCCGCGACGCCTTCCATGGCGCCTTCGCAGGCCTGTTCCTTCGAGATGTGGCCGGCTTCGATCACGATGTTCAGGTTGTCCTTGGTGATCGGGGTGGGCGACAGGAAGATGGCGTTCATTTCCACGCCCTTCTCGCCACCGGACCATTTCACCGCGCCCTCGACGGCATCCATCGCGGCGCCACCGGCCAGGGCTGCGGCGATTTCCGCGGCGGCCTTGCCAAGCTGGCGGCTGTCCTTCCAGACCGAAACGGTCTGCGTGCCGCGGGCCACGCGGTTCAGCGCGGCAAGGTCGCCGTCCTGCCCGCCGACCGGGATGTTCAGGCCCTGCGCCTGAAGCGCTGCGATCACGCCACCGGCCATGCCGTCGTTCTGGGCCAGAACCGCATCGACCGCGTTGTTGTTGGCGGTCAGGATCTGTTCCATGTTCGCCTGGGCGTTCTCGGGCTTCCAGCCGTCGGTGTAGGATTCGCCGACGATCTTGATCGTGCCGGCGGCCACGGCCGCGCCGATCACCTCTTCCATGCCTTCCCGCAGGAAGTTGGCGTTCGGGTCGCCCGGGTCGCCCTTGATGATGGCATAGTTGCCATCGGGCTTCGCGGCGGTGACATGTTCGGCGATGATGCGGCCCACGCCCTTGTTGTCGAAGGTCAGGTAGAAGGCGCGGTTGTCTTCGATCAGACGGTCATAGCCCACGACCGGGATGCCTTCGGCAGCGGCCTTGTCGATGGCCGGGCCGATCGCGTCCTTGTCCATCGCGAGGATGATCAGCGCGTTGACGCCCTGGGCGATCAGCGCCTCGACGTCGGTCAGCTGCTTGGCAGGCGAACCCTGCGCGTCGGCCGAGACATAGGTATTGCCGGCGGCTTCCAGCGCGGCCTTGATCGCGGCTTCATCGGTCTTCCAGCGTTCTTCCTGGAAGTTCGACCAGCTCACCCCGACGGTCAGGCCTTCGGCCAGAGCGGCGGACGAAAAACCGACCGTCGCAAGGACGGCGGCCATGATTGCCTTACGCATGTGTATCCTCCCTATGGATGCGGCCTGCGAAGGGCCGGTTCGACAGATTCGCCGATACGCAATGGAATCTGCCACAATAATTTCAGTTGTCAAAATAAAAATGTTGGGCAAACTATCGCTCAGCCCAATATTGATGCGCACCACTCTGCGATGCAGCAAGTTTCGGGCTTGGCGAGTGTGGAATTCGTCTGGATTGGGCAGTTTTTACTTCGGGGGGCGAAAAAATAATGCCGCAGGTGCCAAAGGATGGGTCCGCCGAGGTCACCAAGGGCTGCGGGCCGCTGATTCCCCCCTTGTCGGAAATCACCCGCCCGCTGCGCCAGCAGGTGTTCGACCGGGTCCGCGCCGCAGGGCAGATCCCGCGCGTCCAGCTTGCCAAGGAACTGGGCGTCTCTCCGGCTTCGGTCACGACGGCCACGCAGGAACTGATGGAGGCGGGGCTGATCGAAGAGGTTTCCGTCCTGCGCGAGGGCGATCAGGGCCGCGGCCGGCCGGCCGTGGCACTGGGGGTCCGTCCGGATGCGCATCGCGTTGTCGGAATGAAGCTTTCGGATCGCGAACATACCGCTGTGATCGTGGATTTCGCGGGGCGGCTCATCGCCGATGACACCATTCCCCGGCGCCCCGACGTGATGGACCTGAACAGCCTGCTGGACGCGACCGAGACGCTGCTGGACCGGGTCTGCGCCAAGGCCGGGCTGAGCCGGTCCGACCTGAGCGCGGTCGGCCTTGGCGTGCCGGGCTTTGTCGACAGCTCAAGCGGCCGGGTCTTCTGGTCGCCGGTCCTGACGGCGCGCGACGTGGCCCTGTCCTCGGCGGCGACCCAGCGGCTTGGGCTGCCGGTGATCGTGGACAACGACGCCAACCTCGTGACGCTGGCCGAATTGTGGTTCGGCGCGGGGCGGCGGCTTTCGGATTTCGCCGTGGTGACGATCGAACATGGCGTCGGCATGGGCTATGTCATCAATCACCGGATCTATCGCGGGTTCACCGGGTTGGGGATGGAACTGGGCCACACCAAGGTGCAGCTTGACGGCGCGCTGTGCCGTTGCGGACAACGTGGCTGCCTTGAAGCCTATGTTGCCGACTACGCGCTGGCGCGCGAGGCGACGACGGCGCTGAACTGGACCAACAAGGAAGGCCAGTCGATCAGCATCCTTCTGGAAAGCCTGTATGACCACGCCAAGGCCGGGAACACCGCGGCGCGGTCGATCTTCCGCCGGGCCGGGCGCTATCTGGCGGTCGGTCTTTCGAATGTGATCAACATCTTCGACCCCGAGCTGATCATCCTTTCGGGCGAACGGATGCGCTACGATTATCTTTACGCCAACGAAACCCTGGCCGAGATCAAGAACCTTGCCATCGCCACGGGCAAGCCCCTGCCACCGATCGAGATCCACGCCTGGGGCGATCTTCTGTGGGCGCATGGCGCGGCGGCGCTGGCACTGTCGGCCGTCAGCGAGGACCGGCTGCTGCCGGGGCGGGAACTGGCCGCACAATGATGAAACCCCTGCTGCCGCTGATCCTCGCCGCATCCGCTCTGGCCAATCCCGCTCTGGCCAATCCCGCTCTGGCCGATCCTGCCTTTGTCGACCGGTCGTCCGGCCTGCCTGTCGCCCATGCCTATACCGGCGAATGGGACCATTACGTCGGCGGCGGTGTCGCCGTTCTGGACTGCAACGGCGATGCGCTGCCCGATCTGTTCGCGGCAGGTGGCGCGAGCCCTGCCCGGCTGTTCGTCAACCGCACCGCACCGGGTGGCGACATCGCCTTTGCCGCCGCCGGAGAGTTCGCCGACCACGTCACCGGGGCCTGGCCGCTGGATATCGACGGCGATGGCTGGATGGATCTTGCGGTGATGCGGCTGGGGGCGAACCAGGTGCTGAAGGGCGGGCCGGACTGTTCCTTCGAGGACCACACCGCGGAATGGGGCCTTGTTCCGGGTGATCGCTGGTCCACCGCCTTCGCCGCGACATGGGAGCCGGGCCGCGACGGGCCGACACTGGCCATCGGGAACTATGTCGACCGGACCAATCCGGACGGCCCGTTCTTTGCCTGCGACGTGAACGAACTGCACCGCTGGACCGACCGTGGCTTTGCGCCGCCGGAACTTCTGTCGCCGGGGTTCTGCGCCCTGTCGATGCTGATTTCCGACTGGAAGCGAGAAGGCGTGCCAGACCTGCGGATTTCGAACGACCGGCAATATTACGTTCGCGGCGGATACGAGGAGATGTGGCGCCTTTCCCCGCCCGCCCCCTATACCGAGGCGGACGGCTGGAAGAAGGTCAGCCTCTGGGGGATGGGCATCGCCAGCCGCGACATCACCGGCGACGGCCTGCCCGAGGTGATGCTGACCTCGATGGGCGATCAGCTCATGCAGATCAACCGCGGGGGCGGGGTTCTGGAAAACGCGCCTTACGGCATCGGCACCTATGCCCATGTGCCCTTCATCGGCGATGACGGCCGCCCCTCGACCGGCTGGCACGCGGAATTCGGTGACGTGGACAACGACGGCCGGGCGGACCTGTTCATCGCCAAGGGCAATGTGCAGGAAATGCCCTCGAACGCGATGCGCGATCCCAACAACCTTCTGATGCAGCAGGCCGACGGAACCTTCGTCGAAAAGGCCCATCTCGCGGGCATCGCCACGATGGAGAAATCGCGCGGCGCGGCGCTGGCCGACCTGAACCTTGACGGGCGTCTGGATATCGTCGTGGTCAACCGCGAAGCGCCGATGGAGATCTGGCAGAACACGACCGAAAACGCGGGAGGTTGGCTGGCGCTTGACCTGCGGCAGGACGGGCCGAACACGCGCGCTGTGGGTGCCTGGGTCGAGGTGCGCGCAACCGGCGTGACCCAGGTGCAGGAGGTGACGGTGGGCGGCGGACATGGCGGCGGGCAGGCCGGGCCGCTGCACTTCGGCGTCGGAGCGGCGGGCGGTGCCGAGCTCCGCGTGATCTGGCCGGATGGCGCGGCATCGGACTGGGTCGAGGTCACGCCCGGCATGCGCGCACAAGTCTGGCGCGACGGCTCTGGCCTGCGGCTTGTCCGCTGACCGCCGGTTCAGCGATCGGTTCAGCGATCGACGGGCAGGCCGCTGGGAACGGTTTCCGGCACCCCCAGCCTGCCGGTGACGGCAACGGGGTCTTCCAGTGATCCGAGAAAGGCGATCAGCGCCGCGATGTCGCCTGCGGACAGGGCGACGGGGGCCGTCCTGACCGCCGAGGCGATTGCCGCGCGTTCCTCGGGCGTATCCATCACGGGCCAGTCGGGCTTGGTGTCGGGCAGCGCGGGCAGGTGTGCCGAAGCCCGGTCATAGGCCCCCAGGCCGGCCACCGGGTCGGCGTGATGGCGCAGGAAGGCCGCAAGATCGGCATGCGCCCCGGCATGCCCGTAGGGCGCCGTCAGCGTGACGTTGCGAAGTGAAGGCGTCCGGAACGCAAAGGCATCCTCGGGGCGGTTCGTCACCCGCATCCGGCCCATGTCGCGCTGGTGGCGTTCGAACCGTTCGGCCTTGCCGGGGCCCAACTGCGGCTCGCCCATGGCATGGAACCCGTGATCGGTCAGGAAGGGGCCGGAATGGCAGGCGGCACAGCCCGCTGCGCCATAGAAAAGGTCGGCGCCGGCCTCGGCTTCGGCGGACAGGGCGGCCTGCCCGCGCAGCCAGGCATCGAACGGCGCCGTGTCCGACCGCCATTCGAAGGCCACGAAGGCCGCGATGGCGTTGGACACATCGGTGAAGGCCAGCGGCCGGTCGCGGCCGATTGCCGGGTCAAGGCGGGCAAACCCCTCGGCATAGGCCGGAATGGCGGCAACCCGCCTTGCGATCAGGTCCCAGGCACCGCCCTCGCCCGTGATCCGCCCCTGACGGACCGCACGCGACAGTTCGTTTTCGGAATAATGCCCGGCCATCTCGTCGGCGGACAGGACCGGGAACATGTTCTGCGCCGAAAGCAGGTTCGCGAACCCAACTTCCATTTCCTGTTCCAGCGGCGTGCGGAAACCCGACGGCCGGGATGGATCGACCTCGATCCGCCCGTCGTGGAACATCACCGTGAATTCGCGCGCGCCCAGATTGAACAGGGCCGGCGAATTGCGCGGGATGCGCTGTTCGGGCAGGTTCGCCGGATCGGCCTTGCGCTGCGGGCCAAGGCCCACGCCCCCCTCGCCCAGACCCAGCGAAAGCCCGTCGGACGTGCCAAGCCGGGGATGGTGGCAGGTCCCGCATGAAATGTTGCGGTTCCCCGACAGGATCGGGTCCCAGAACAGAAGATGCCCGAGTTCGACCTCGATCGGGTTGAGCGGTGCGTAATCGGCATCCGTCACCGGCCTCGGCCGGGCCTGCGTCTCGGCCTGGGCCTGGGCAGCCGTCGCAAGGACGGCCACCGCTGCGATAATCGTGATCAGTGTGCGCGGCATGATGATCTCCTCGCGCCGAAGAAAGCAGAAACATCCCTGCGCTGGAAGCGGCCAGACCGCAAATTTCCGCCGTTCCACGATCAATTCTTCACCCCTTTGCATTGCGACACGGGAGTCGGGATGCGATAGATGGTAGGCATACATCCGGGGGTGAACGATCCATGGCGAAACGGGGCAGGATACTGGCGGCAGCGATGGCCTTTGGCATGGCGCTGTCGGTTCCCGTATCGGCCCAGCAGGTCTATGAATTCCGCGTCGACGGCGGGGATGAGGCGCTGGCCAAGGCGCTGCGCGGCGCCTCGCTGGTGCTGGCGGCGCGCAACGACAAGGTCACCGACCCGCAGGAACTGTTTTCCTCGGCCCAGGCCGAATACGGGCGCATCGTGGGCGCGCTTTATGCCAAGGGCTATTATTCCCCCGTGGTCAGCGTCAGGATCGACGGGCGCGAGGCCGCCGACATCCCGCCGATCGACGTGCCGCCGCGCATCGAGCGGATCGAGGTGTCGGTCGCGCCCGGCCTGCCCTTCACCTTCTCGCGCGCCGACGTCGCACCGCTTGCGGACGGCACAAAGATGCCCGACGGATTTCGCGTCGGCGAAAGGGCCGAAAGCGAACTGATCAAGGCCGCGGTCACGGCGGGCGTGGACGGCTGGCGCGCCATCGGTCACGCCAAGGCAGAGCCGAGCGGGCAAACCATCGTTGCCGATCACGCGCGCCAGGCGCTTGCCGCCCAGGTGACGCTGGCCCCCGGACCGCGCCTGCGGTTCGGGCCGCTGACGGTCGAGGGGCAAGAGCGGATGAAACTCCGCCGGATCCTGAAGATCGCGGGCCTGCCCGAGGGCGAGGTCTTCGACCCCGAAGAGCTGCGCCGCGCGGCCGAACGGCTGCGGCGCACGGGTGTCTTCAAATCCGTGTCGCTGACCGAGGATGAGGCGATCACCGCGCCCGATCTTCTGGGCATTACCGCAACCGTGGTCGAGGAAAAGCCCCGCCGCTTCGGGTTCGGCGCCGAACTGGCCAGTTTGGACGGCCTCGACCTGACCGGCTACTGGATGCACCGCAACCTTCTGGGCGGGGCCGAGAGGCTTCGGGTCGAGGGCGAGATCAGCAATATCGGCGCGCAATCCAGTGGCGTGGACTATGAGCTTGGCATCACGCTGGACCGTCCCGCCACCTTCACGCCCGACACGACCGTGGGCCTGTCCTTCGACCTTGCACATCTGAACGAAGAAGATTTCGACGCCGACATCGTTACGGCAGGGATCAACGCACAGCATTACTTTTCGGACACGCTGACCGGGCGCGGGGCGCTGGAATATACAGCGGCCAACATCACCGATGTGGCGGGGCGCTTCGATTACCGGCACCTGTCGCTGCCCGTTGGCCTGACGTGGGACCGGCGCGACGACAAGCTGGATGCGACACGGGGCTTTTTCCTGGATGCCGAGGTTCGGCCCTTTCAGGGCTTCGGTTTCACCGATTCCGGTATGCGCGCCTTTGTCGATGCGCGGGCCTACCGCAATCTCAGCCGTGGCGACCGGCCCTTCGTGCTGGCCGGGCGCGTGCAGGCCGGGGCCGTCTTCGGTTCGTCACTGCTGGGCACGCCGCGCGATTACCTGTTCTATTCCGGTGGCGGCGGCACGGTGCGCGGTCATCCCTATCAGTCGCTGGGGGTGAATGTGCTGCGGTCGGCGGGTGCCACGCAGTATACCACGGGCGGGCAGGCGTTTCTGGCGGCTTCGGTCGAGGCGCGGGCAATGGTCACCCAATCCATCGGCGTGGTGGGCTTTGTCGATGCGGGCCATGTGGGGGCGCTGGATTTCTTCGAAGGCGTGAATGACTGGCATGCGGGGGCGGGGCTTGGCCTGCGCTATGCCACGGGCTTCGGCCCAATCCGGCTTGATGTTGCGGCCCCGGTCGGCGGCACGACCGGAGACGGCATCCAGATCTATGTCGGCATAGGACAATCCTTCTGATGCGGCGCCTGCTTTTCCTTTTCCCGCTCCTTTCGCTGCCGGTCACGGGCCTTGCCCAGGAGGATGACCGGGGCTATCTGACCGCGCTTCTGGAAGACAACCTGTCGACCGACGACCAGAAGGTCACGATCACCGGGTTCGAAGGCGCGCTGTCGTCTCGGGCGACGATGGCCGAACTCACGATCGCCGATGCCGATGGACCCTGGCTTACGCTTCGTGACGTGGCGCTGGACTGGAGTCGCGCCGCGCTGTTGTCGGGCAACGTTCAGGTCAACGAACTTACGGCCGCAGAAATCCGGCTTGACCGGCTGCCGCCCGCCGGTGACGACCAGCCCACGCCCGAAGCCGCACCCTTTGCGCTGCCGGAACTGCCGGTGTCGATCCAGATCGGCAAGATCGCGGCGGATACGATCGTTTTGGGCGAGCCGATCCTTGGAACGCTGGTCGAGGGGCGGCTTGAGGCGGCGGCCTCGCTGGCCGGGGGCGAAGGCAGTATCGACCTGACGCTGGAGCGCACGGATGGCGGGCCGGACGGGGTGTTCGACCTGACCGCGGGTTATTCCAACGCCACGCGCAACCTTCTTGTCTCGCTCGATGCCCGCGAAGATGCCGGAGGGCTGAGCGCGACACTGCTGGGTATCCCCGGTGCGCCGGATCTGGAACTGACGGTGAAGGGTGACGCGCCGATTTCGGATTTCACGGCCGATATCAGGCTTTTGTCGGATGGTCAGGAACGGCTTGCCGGGGCGGTCGAGATCGCATCGGAACCGGAAGGTGCCACGCGCTTTGCGGCAAGGCTGGGCGGCGATCCGGCGCCGCTGTTCCTGCCGGAATATGCCGATTTCTTCGGCGATGCGCTTCAGCTTCAGGCCGATGGGCTGCGGTCTGCCACGGGACAGCTGACCCTGTCGCAACTCGTCCTGACCGCGCGCGGCATGCAGATCGCGGGGTCTGGCATCATCGCGCCGGATGGCCTGCCCGAACAGCTTGACCTTGACGTGACGATGGGCAGTCCGGACGGCCAGCCCTTGCTTCTACCCTTTGCAACCGACGCCGGAACCGCGATGCGCGATGCCCGGCTGCGCGTTGCCTTCGACGCTTCACGCGGCGACGGGTGGTCGCTTTCGGGGCAGCTGAACGGGCTGAGCCGGACTGATCTGACTGCCAGTCAGGTCACGCTGAACGGGTCGGGCCGCATCAATCGCGGCACCGGAACCGGCGCACGTCCCGTGGTCGGCGGCACCGTGAGGTTCGGGGCCGAAGGGCTGGCAATGGCCGATCCCGCGCTTGCCGAACTGATCGGAAGCACGATCCAGGGCACGGGCACCTTCTTCTGGCAGGAGGGCAGCGAGGCGCTGACCATCCCGAGGATCGAACTTGGGGGCGCCGATTACGGCATGACCGCCGGGCTGCGCATCCGTGGCCTTCATTCCGGGATCACCATCTCTGGCCGGGCCGATGCCGAGGTTGGCGACCTGTCCCGCGCCAGCCGCCTTGCCGGGCGCACGCTGGCGGGGGCTGCGCGGCTTTCGGCGGAGGGCGAGACAAGCCTTCTGGGCGGCGCCTTCGATCTGGTCGCCGATGTGAACGGCACCGATCTTGGCATCGGGATTTCCGAGGTCGACAATCTGTTGCGGGGCGCATCGAAGGTTTCCGTATCGGTCCGCCGCGATGAAACCGGAACGACCCTGCGCGCGCTTGAAGTGGCGGCGGCCAGCCTGACCGCGGATGCATCAGGCCGCTATGCCACGGCGGGCAGCGACATCACCGCCAACCTTGATTTTGCCGACCTCTCGGTGATGGGCGGCCCCTATGGCGGTGCGCTTGCGGGCGTTGCCCGCTTCACCGGCACACCCGATGACGGCACGCTTTCGGTTGACGCGCGCGGCGAGGGGCTGCGCATCGGAGTGGCCGAGGCAGACGCCCTCATGCGCGGCGCCTCGACCGTGACGCTTGAGGCGGCGATCCGGGGCACCGCGGTCGATATCCGCAGGCTGGACGTGAAGGCCGCAACGCTGGATGCGTCGATCACCGGGCTTCTGGACCCGAACGGCAGCGACCTTGCGGCACAGCTTGGCCTGTCCGACCTTTCGGGGTTGGGGAACGGCTATCGGGGTTCCGCGCAACTGAACGCAACGGTGAGGGGCACCCCTGAGGCGGCGCAGGTGGCGGTCAATGGCACCGGGACCAATCTCGCCATTGGCCAGGCCGAGGCGGACACCCTGCTGCGTGGCACTTCTACCCTGTCGGCAAACCTTTCGATCGACGGGGACCGCATCCGCGTGGACGGGCTCGACCTGACCAACCCGCAGCTCTCGGCCCGCGCGAGCGGCAGGCTGGACGGTGCAGACCGCACGCTGGATGTCGATGCCAGGCTGACCGATCTGGGCATCCTGCTGGCCGAGTTTCCTGGCCCTGCCACGATCAGCGGCACGGCGCGCGAGGACGCGACGGGCTATGTCCTCGACCTCGCGGGGCGTGGGCCGGGCGGGATCGATGCGCGCATCAGCGGGCGTCTTGACGGGCGGCTTCAGGGCAGCGGGCTGCGGATCGCGGGTAGTGCACGGGCCGAACTGGCCAACCCGTTCATACGGCCCCGGACGGCGCGCGGGCCGGTCAGCTTCGACGTGACGGTGAACGGGCCGTTCGCGCCCCGCTCGCTGTCGGGGCGGATCGCCCTGACGGGGGCCGAACTCGCCGACCCCACCCTTCCGTTCTCGGTTCTCGGGCTGAACGTCCAAGCCGATCTGGCCTCGGGACGGGCCGCCCTTTCAGGCGGGGCGCAGATTTCGACCGGCGGGCAGGTCGCCATAGACGGGTCCGTCGGACTGGAGCCGCCCTTTGACGCGACGATCGCAAGCCGGTTGACGAATGTCGTCCTGCGCGATCCGAAGCTGTTCGAAACCCGGCTGAACGGCGACATCGCCGTGCGGGGGCCATTGACCGGGGGCGCCGTGATCAGCGGATCGGTCCTGCTTCTTGAAACGGAACTGCGGGTGCCGTCGACGGGGATGACGGGCTTGGGCGATGTGCCGGGCTTGCAGCATGTGAACGAACCCGGCGCCGTGCGCGAGACCCGCCGCCGCGCGGGTCTGCTGGGGGACGCAGCCGACGAAACGGCGGCAGGCGGTCGCCCCTTCGGACTGGATCTGCTGATTTCGGCACCGAGTCGGCTGTTCATTCGCGGCCGGGGGCTGGATGCGGAACTTGGCGGCGAACTGCGGGTTGCCGGCACCACCGACCAGGTGGTTCCCAGCGGCGCGTTTGCCCTGATCCGGGGGCGGCTCGACATCCTCGGCAAACGGCTCAACCTGTCCGAGGCGACACTGCAGCTGGAAGGCGATTTCAACCCCATACTGCGTATCCTTGCCTCGACCGAAAGCGACGGGATCGTTTCGTCGGTTTCGATCGAAGGGCCCGCCGACACACCCGAGGTTTCGTTCGTCTCGGTTCCCGAGCTGCCCGAGGAAGAGGTTCTGGCGCGGCTTCTGTTCGATCGGGGGCTGACGAACCTGTCGGCCCTTCAGGCGGTGCAACTTGCAAGTGCCGTGGCCACACTGGCCGGACGGGGCGGCGAGGGCATCGTCAGCAAGCTGCGCAAGGGGATCGGCCTTGACGATCTGGACGTCGAAACGGATGCGGATGGCGGCACATCGGTCCGCGCGGGCAAATACATCTCGCGCAACGTTTATACCGAGGTCGAAGTCGACGACAAGGGACAGAGCGAGATCAACCTGAACCTGGACATCACGCCCAACCTGACCGTGCGCGGCACTGCGGGCGGCGACGGGACCAGCATCGGGATCTTCCTGGAAAAGGACTATTGACCACGGCCCGCAGGCCCGTCAGTTCAGCAGGACGGGGCGGTCCGGGTCCGGCCAATCCATCATCCCGGCCCAGAGATGTTCCAGATCGCGGGCGGCGCGCTGCGACAGGCCCGGATCGTCACTGAACAGGTTGTTGAGTGTGTGGCGGAACGCCTCGCGCGTGCCCAGGGCGCGGATCTGGCGGCCAGCCAGCAGCAGGTGGTGATAATCGCGCGAACGGGACAGCGCGAGATCGTCCGGCAGATCGCCTTCGGGGTCGACCAGGCGAAGGTAGAAACGACGCGCGCGAGTGACGGCCTCGGACAAGAGGACTTCCGGTTCGCGAACTCGATTCATCTGCATTTCTCCCTCCGGATGAACTGCCCACACGCGGGGCATGAAACCGCTTACCTGGCAATCGATTATGCGAAGGCCGTGGCCGCGAAGACCCCAAGTCATCGGCATTGTTTCGATTGCTCGAACTATAATTAGCATAACGAGTATTGGATGACACGAAATCTTGCCGAAAACGTGGCGGAATTCGATCAATTGGATGGATCGTTCTGGGCATCTATGGCCACCCCCAGGAGGATGGCGTAGGCCGAAAGGTAAAGCCACATCATCAGGGCCACGACAGCCCCGATCGAACCGTAGACCTGATTGTAGTTTCCGAAATTCGCGAGGTAGAAAACAAAACCGCGCGCGACGACGATCCACAGGATCACCGCCAGCAGCAGCCCGCGCGTCAGCAGCCTCGGGCGGCCGCTCCGGGGGCGGTTCGGGCTGAAGCGGTAGATCAGGCCAAGCCCCAGCGCCACCAGCGCCACAGCCAGCGCCGTGTTCGCCAGTTCAAGGACCAGGGCCGCCGACGGGCCAAGCGGCAGGAAGGCAAGCCCCACGGGCACCACGACAGCCGCCAGCAGGGCGGAAAGCGCGATGGCGATCAAGGCAAGCGTCAGAATACCCGCCATCAGCAGGTGGCGCGGACCGCTGCGGGACGGCAGGTGATGGATGCGGTTCACCCCTTCGACCAGCGCGGCCACCCCGGCACGGGCCGACCAGAGCGCGAACAGAAGCGACAGGACGCTGGCCCAACCAAGCCGCGCGCCCCCGGCGCGGATCAGCGCCTCGACCTGTGTGTTGATCAGCGAGAACGCCTCGGCCGGCAGGAACTCGGCCGCCAGATCCATCTGGCTGCGGATGATCGCGGGATCAAAGAACACGCCCCACAGGGCGATGACCGCAGCGAGGGCGGGAAAGATCGACAGGAAGCCGAAGAAGGCGACCGAGGCGGCGATGGTCCCCAGACCCGCCCTGTCCATCCGCTGCCCCATCCGGCGCAGCCAGTCACGGGCAGAGGCGATGCGACGTCTGTTCATCGGGTTCGCCAAAAAAGAAAAGGGCCCGCAAACGCGGACCCAATCCTTTGACTAAGCCAAACGCCCGAAGGCGAAAGGATTAGTGGCTGCCCGAGGACGAAGCGGCCAGAGCAGCGACCAGGCCCAGACCGACGAGCGGCAGGATGGCGCCGCCCGAGGTGGTGGCAGCAGCGGCCACAACCGGGGGCTCTTCAGCGATGATGACCGGGCCGCCAGCGGTGGCAGCGGTCACCGACGACAGCAGAGCGGCGGCAGCGACGAAAGCGGTGAATTTTTTCATTTTACTCTCCGTGACTTGGATTGGACGATTAAGGTTCGGATACCATACGGCGACACAGTAGAAAAGCCTTATCTTCTAGCCTTTGTCAACCACGCGCTGGAACTCCAGATAGCCCCATTCCTGGGCAAGCAACTGCTTGGATTTTCTAAGAAAATTACCTCCTTCGAACCAGTACTCATTGCGGAATTGCCCCCCGTTTCCGGTGCAATCCTCGATAACATGGCGGGTCGTGTGTTGCCGGTCTACAACGGTTATTGTTTCAACCCCGGCAGTTTTGACCGTGCAGGCGTATTCCCGCCGGATATTTTGGTCGGCGCCGTCGAGATAATCGAAGATTCGCGTATGCGATCCGCTGCCAGAGGCGATCTGGCCGATGCTCGGGCCGCTGGATTGCATGATATCGGGCCCGAATCCCCGCGTTGCGACCATCACGCCGCCCCGGAAGGAAATCGTGCGGTTGTCCGGCGAGGCCCAGGTTTCCACCGCGCCGTTGGTCGCGTAAGGAACGAAGAACGCGGTCAGGCCGCTGGCCGGCAGCTGCGCCATGATCATCGGCGTGTTGAACTGGTTCAGCTCGGCCCGGGTGATCCCCGCACCGCCCCCCGCCGGAGCGGCGTCGCCCTTCGCACGGGCGGCCATGGCCGCGCCAACCTCCTTGACGATCTTCACACCCGTATTGGCGTCAGGATCGTTGCCACAGCCCGAAAGCACCAGTGCCGCGCCCGCCAGGGCCGCAGCGAGGGAAGCCTTGCGTCGGATCATTTCCAGAATCTCCCCCACTGATCATCCAGACCCGAGGCGTGGTAATCGCGCACCGAATCGTACAGGCGGCCGTCGACCTCGACCTTCTGGCCCCCGTCGCGCCCGAAGGGACGGATGATCGTCGTGGCCTTCTTGCGGGTCGGCTGCCCGGTGCCCCAGGCGAAGGGGATTTCCAGCTTGATGCCCTTGTCGAACGAACCCGACCCGAAATCGGCTTCGGAGACATTCGTCTTGGTGGCAAAGGCGCCGACGCGCCAGCCGTTCGAAAACTCGCGGTCGATCGCGAGCGTGGCACCGATGTCACCCGCCAGATAGCGCCCCACATCGACCTGCGCATGGAAGCCCGGCGCGAAGTTGTAATAGGCCGAGATATGGCCGGTCGCGACCTTGTAGTCATATTCGCCAAAGCCAAGGCCACCATCGGTGTCGCGCTGCGCGACATAGTTGACCTCGGCGCCCAGGGCGAACTTGCTGTCGACCGGCTTCCACAAAAGCTCGCCCGAAACCCCGGCGAACATCCGTTCCAGATAGCCGGCGGTGACGCGGGCATAGACGTCGTTGCCCAGATAGCCATATTTCGCGACCGTCAGCGATTCCAGCGCCGGGTCGGCCTTGGCGTCATAGACGTCGACATCGGAACGCACGGGTTGCAGCCCGGTCGGGATGTCGGGCGGCGGCTCGTCCAGGTTGCCCGCGATCTTCTTGGTCGCCGAACCGGCCAGGACCAGACCCGGCGCGATCTCGTAGCGGGCGGCAAAGCGAAGCCCGACGTCCATCTTGAAGGGGTCGCGCTGGTCGAACAGGCGGATGCGGTTGTAGGGGCCAAGCGACCACGAGAGTTTCGGGTAAAGCTCCGGATCGTAGGCGAGGTTGGCCATCGGCGCCCCCGGGTTCGACACGGTCGTGCGAGCGCGCATCGCGTCGGCGGCGCCGGGCGTGAATTCCAGCGCCTCGATATCGGTCCGGCGCACCGTGACCTTCGAGGCGGGCATGCCGCGCACCAGGGGGACGACCTCGAAATTCTCGATCGAGGCGGGCATGACCGCCGTCATCGCGCGCGCCACGCGGCCGATCGCCTGCGCTTCGGCATCATAGCGGGTGTTGCGGATCCGGACCTGCGCCGTGCGCCCGTCGTATCCCATCGCCTCGACGACGATGCCATCCTTTTCCAGCCACTTGTTCAGGTTCTGGATCAGCTGTTCGCGCGCGCCTTCCTGCGCCACCCATTCGGGCGACCATGCATCGGGATCGGACGTCGGCGAGGGGCGCACCTTCACCGGCGTCGGGGCCGGGCCGCCGACGCCGCCCATCGGGCGCTGCTTGGGGTTCATCACGAATTGCAGCGACACGCCCAGTTCGGACCCATACATGTAATAGGCGCCAAGCCGCAGGCTGTCGTAGGCCTGATATTCGATCCCGAAGTTCAGCGGGCTTTTCCGTTCGAAGGTACGACGCACTCCCGCCTCGTTCGTGTAGTCGTCCGAGGAATATTCGGCCTTGATCGACCACCGGTCGTTGACCGCCCATTCCACGCCCGCGAAGGGCGCGGCGGGGCCGCGGAACCACTGGTCGAAGCTGGGCTTGCCGCCCTTGCCCGCGTCGATGGCGGGCCGTGGCCCGAAGGGCGATCCGATGTCGCCATAGCTGCCAAGGCGGCCCCAACCCAAGCCGGCGGTCACCTTGATCCGGTCGTTCAGGTTCTTGGTGGCTGCGATGTATTCCCCGGACAGCACGCCGGTGCCGACGAAATCCTGAAAGCCCACGGTCACGGCGGGCACATACCGGCCTTCCTTCAGGACCTGATAGCGAAGGTCGAAGCTGCGGTCATAGTAGACATCCCAGATCGACGGACGGAAATCATCCCAGTTCCGGACCCCGAGATAGCGGAAGCTTGCCCCAAGCCGCGGGGTGATCTGGAACGACAGGGTGGTGCGGCTGATCGGGCCGAAATGGGCGGAGGTGACGGTCAGCATGCCGTCGGCCTGCGATTCACCCGATGGCATGTCCATCAGACCGGAAACGCCGTAGAAGTTCAGCGAGGGACGGTTTTCCCCGATGGCAAGGCCAGCCGAAACCACCGCCACCGCAGAGGTCATCCCGAACAGAGCAATGCGTCTGGGCGAAGGAAGTCTCATCGTACACAGCCTTATGTCTTTGGGCGCCACTCTAAGGGAATGCCGATGGCGCAACAATCCATTTCCGGGCAACCGATTCGTTGATCCACCCGGCCTATTGCGAATTGGCCACCGTCCTGGGCTGGTGATACCCGTCCACCCAACGCAGGATCACGCCGCGTCCCGCCTCGGCGTCGCCGGCCACGATGGCATCGCGCAAATCCTTCAAGGCATTGGCCATTTCCAGTTCCGACAGGCCGGCCTCGCGCGCCCTCAGGATCTTGGAATGCGGGGTGGTCAGCAGGCCTTCACCGATCAGCAATTCCTCGTGCAGCTTTTCGCCCGGACGCAGCCCGGTGATCACGATCTCGATATCCCCGTTCGGATTGTCGGAATCGCGCACGGAATAGCCCGCCGCGTTGATCATCTGCACCGCAAGGTCGCGGATCCGCACCGGCTTGCCCATGTCGAGCACGAACACATCCCCGCCGTTTGCCGTCGCGCCATCGGCGAAGGACCCGGCCAGAAGCACCAGTCGCGCGGCCTCCGAGATGGTCATGAAATAGCGCGTGACATCCTCATGCGTCAGCGTGATCGGGCCGCCCCGCGCGATCTGGTCCTTGAACAGCGGGATGACCGAACCGGACGAACCAAGCACGTTGCCGAAGCGCACCATCGAAAACACCGTGCCATGCGACCGCTTTGCAAGGTCCTGCACGACAAGCTCGGCCAGCCGCTTTGATGCGCCCATGACATTGGTCGGGCGCACGGCCTTGTCGGTGGAAATCAGGATGAAGCGTTCGACACCGGTATCGTTGGCAGCATCGGCGAAGGTGCGGGTTCCCAGCACGTTGTTGGCAAGGCCCGCAATCGGGTTCGCCTCGACCAGCGGCACATGCTTGTAGGCCGCGGCGTGGAAGACGACCTCGACATCGTGGTCGATCATCACCATCCGGGCCAGCCGCGAATCCGTCACCGACCCAAGGACGGCGCAGATCTCGACCTCGGTTCCCTCGGCCGCATCCCGCAATTCGCGGTCGATCGTGTAAAGCGCCAGTTCGCTGATTTCGAACAAGACCAGCTTGCGCGGCCGCATGGCGATGAGCTGGCGGCACAGTTCGGACCCGACCGACCCCCCCGCGCCGGACACGAGGATCGACCGCCCGGCATAGGCCTCGGTGCCTTGCGGAAGGCTGTCGCCATGCTGCTGGCGACCCAGGAACTGCCCCGGCGTGACCGGCGTCAGCTTGTCGATCAGCGCCTCTTCCCCGACCAGTTGGGCGAAGGAGGGCAGCGATTGCACCTGCAGGCCTTGCTGCCGCAGCCGCCGGGTGATCTGCGCCAGCTTGGGCGCGGAAACCGACGGCATCGCCAGCACGACCCTGTCGACCCCGCGATCGGCGGCATATTCCCCGATCCGCTGCGACGGGATGACCTTCAGCCCGGCCACGGTCATCGAATGAAGGCCGGGGTTGTCATCGACGAAGGCCACCGGGATCAGCGTTTCGTGCGACCGCAGCGCGGCAACAAGCTGGGTTCCCGTGGTACCCGCCCCGTAGATCAGCACCCGTTTCTTCGACTGCCCAAGCCGCAGCACCCACAAAAGCGTGTAAAGCATCACGACCCGCGCGGCGACCGCCAGCAGGAACAGCACCAGCCCGAACAGGATCACGCCCGGAACCGGCAGGAGGCGCGTCAGCAGCAGCAGCGCAAGCGTCATCACAAGGGTGAAGCCGCCGGTTTTCAGGATGGCCGAGGATTCGTAGGACTTCAGCTTGATCCGGTGCAGGCCGAACCCAGCCGACACCGCCGCCGCGACCAGACCCAGAATCAGATAGGTCAGCAAGACTTCGGTCGTGTTCCAGACGACCTCGGTCCCGCTGTAGAACAGCCCCAGCGTCATCATCAGGGCCGCCGGGGCAAGGATCGCATCGACCAGCAGGAAAACCAGCCGCTTCTGCGGCCGGGACATCCCGGTGGTATAGGCAAAAAGCGCCTGCCTGATCCTATTCATCCTGCCCCCTGCAACACGCCCGTCCCTTGGCGCTTTTCCGGCCCGCCCGAATGCGGGCGCGACGGCGCATCGGCGAAAAGCCATTCTACGTTGCGCGATCTTATATCACAGCGGGCCCGATCAACAAGGAACGCAGGCGGCGCCGGCGAACTGCCGCCGGCCTGTTGCGTCAAGTCCTCTTTCCCCGCTCATCTTCCCTGCCGCGCACGGGGGCACAGGCTGGCTCAGCCGCCCCGGCGGAACAGGCGTTTCAACAAAACGCGCCCGCCCGTTTCGGCCATCAGCGCCAGGTCGAAGCAAAGCGTCTGGTGGCGCTGATAGATCAGATCGAGATGCGCCTTGCGCGGCACGCAGCGACGGGCATAGACGGCATCGGTTTCCTCGGCGCTGCGGCAGGCGGCCAGAAGGCGTTCCTCGTGCCCGTGAAACCGCAAGGTCGCAAGCCCGGTGATGCCGGGGCGGCTTTTCAGGACCTCGGCATAAAGGGCGGGGAAGCGTTCGACATACTGACGCAGCGGCGGGCGCGGGCCGACAAAGCTCATGTCGCCACGGATCACGTTCCATAGTTGCGGAATCTCGTCCAGCCGGGCACGGCGCAGGAACCGGCCCATCGGGGTGATCCTGTCGGCCTTGTCGCCCCCCGAAACGCCGCTGTCGCTGCGCGCCACCTTCATCGTGCGCAGTTTCCAAAGCCGGAAGGGCTGGCCGGGGGCTTTCATCCGTTCCGCCACATAAAAGATCGGCCGCCCCTCGGTCAGCCACAGCACCACCACGAGAACGGCGAAGGGCACCGCCAGAAGCACCGCAAGAAGAAGGGCAAGCGTCAGGTCGAACAGGCGCTTTTGCGGGGTCATGCGGTGGCGTCCTTCCATGCGTGCCATTGCCGGACCATTTCCGCCGCATCGGTCGTCAAGGCAAGACCCGGCAGCAAGGACCGCAGCGCCCCGGTATCCAGCACCACCCGGCCCAGAACGGCGGGATTGTCCGGCCCGTAGCGCCAGGGGCGGCCATCGGCCGCAAGAAGCGCCGCCATCGTGACGGGCGGTTCTGCCGCGACGTTCAGGACGGGCGGCATGTCGGCCCCCGTGGCTGCAACCTCGCACAGGGCCAGCAGCACATCCGCAAGCCCCTTCACCCCGATGTAGGACCGGACCGGACCGCCCGCCTGCCCCGGCACCGGATCAAGCGCCACGGTGGCCCCGGGCAGGTTGCCGCCCAGAAGCGCATCCAGCCCGGCGATGTTCCCGATCCGCAGGATCGTGACGGCAGGGCGCCCCGGCGCGGCCTCGTGCCAGCGTGTCACCGCATGCTCCATCGCCAGCTTGGCCCGGCCATAGGCGGCAACAGGCGCCAGGGGTGCATCCTCGCGCAGGTCGGCTCCGGTTCCGGGCCCGTAGACGGCGGCGGACGAGGCCACAAGGACACGCCGCGCGCCGGCCTCTTTCGCCAATTCGCAGCCCGCCAGCGCAAGATCGGTGTTCAGGGCCATGTCCGCGCCCCCGCCGGGCACGACCCCGGCCAGCGCAAGGACAACATCGGCGGCGGGTGTTTGCGGGATTTCCGCAAGGATATCAGCGGCCAGCCCGCCGGGCCCATGCATGGTGCGGCCGATCCACAAGGGGGCCAGGGGGCGCCCGGCCCAGTGATGGCGCAGCACCGAACCGATCCGCCCTCCTGCGCCGGTAACAAGTATCGAAGCCACACCTGCCATATTCGTTTTACCCGTCCCCCACTTCACAGGTTGACCCCCGTAGCGGGGCAAGTATCTTTCGCGGGCGCTGAAAGTCCACCCTGCCGGGGTGAACTCGTGTTTGCCGGAGTTCATAATGCCTGCGCTGCTATGCAGATTTGGTTTCATTCTTGCCCTGGCATTCGGCCTTGCGGCCTGCCAGGTGCCGCAGGGCGCGCCCGAAGCGCAGCGAATACTTTCGGAGGCGGAGGAGGAAGAGTCGACCTTTGCCGTGCAGTACGTCAGCCGCGACACGATCGACACGATCAAGGCATGGCCCCTGACCGGCCGCAGCAACAACCGTGGCTGGATCAAGCGGTCGCGCGGACCGGGCGACCAGATCATCGAACCCGGCGACATGGTCGACATCTCGGTCTGGGACAATGAACCGAATTCGCTTCTGATCGCCCCGGCGCAGAAGGTGGTCTCGCTGAACGCCATGCGCGTGTCGCAAAGCGGCACGATCTTCATGCCCTATGTTGACGAGATCTATGTGGCGAAGATGACGCCCGACCGCGCGCGCCAGGCGATCCAGGAACGGATGGCCTCGGTCATTCCCTCGGCGCAGGTGCAGCTGTCGCACACCTCCGGCCGCAAGAGCACGGTCGATCTTGTCAGCGGCACGCAGAAGCCGGGCAACTACCCCCTGCCCGACCGCGATTTCACCGTGACCGCGCTGATCGCGATGGGTGGTGGCGTGGCCTCGGGGATCGAAAACCCGCAGATCCGCCTGATGCGCGAGGGCAAGCTTTACGGCGTTGCCCTTGAAACGCTTCTGGACAACCCCGCGCTTGATACGACGCTGCGCGGGGGTGACAAGGTCTATGTCGAGAAGGACGAACGCTATTTCCTGGCGCTTGGCGCGGCGGGCCGCGAGGCGCAGATCCCCTTCCCGCAGGAACGGATCTCGGCGCTGGATGCGCTGTCGCTGGTGGGCGGCTTGAACGACACGCGCGCCGATCCCAAGGGCATCCTGATCCTGCGCAACTATTCCGCTTCGGACGTGCGGATCGACGATGCCGGCCCGTCGAAGGAACGCATGGTCTTTGCCGTCGACCTGACGTCGGGGGACGGCCTTTTCAGCGCCGGAGAGTTCCAGATCCATGACGGCGATCTGGTGCTTGTCACCGAAAGCGCGCTGACCACGACGGAAACCATCATGCGGCTGGTCGGGTCGGCCCTGGGCGTGTCCAAGCGGCTGTGATCCGGGCGATCCGGCCTTTGACAGAAGAAACGGAAACGCAGGCCTTGGGGCCTGCGTTTTCATTTGGGCCGTCAGGCGGTTTCGTCGCGCCCAAGCCTGACGCGCAATTCGCGCAGCACGGGCAGGACGGCGCGGATGCGGTCCGCCCCGAGCGATTCGACCACCTCGGCGATCATCGGGGAAACGGCCGCCACCGCGGCATCCCGCGCCGCCCGGCCCGACGGGCTGATCGACACCATCTTGCGCCGGGCGTCATCCCAGTCGGGGCGGATGTGGATGTGGCCGGCCCATTCCAGCCGCGCCAGCGTGTTGGTCATCGCCCCCCGTGTCACATGGAAGGCCTGCGCCAGTTGCGCGGGCGACCGTTCGTCGCCGACCCGGGCCAGATGGTTCAGCACGGCGAAATGCGAAAGCTCCATCCCCTTGGGCAGCACCTTCGACACGCGGTTGCGCGCCATCTGGTCAGCCGAGAACAGTTCGCTGAACAGGGCCACCGCAAGGTCTTCGGTCGTTTCCGCCATCAGGGCCCCTCGATCAGACGGTCATGACCGAGCGAGGGCACGCGGCCACGGGCCTTCGCCACCTCGGACAGATCCATCTCGACAAAGGTGACGCCCGGTTCGTCGCCGGCATCGGCGATCACCTCGCCCCAGGGTGCCACGGCAAGCGAATGGCCATGCGTCCGGCGGCCCTTGCCCTGTTCCTCGGGGTGAAACCCGGTCTGCGCCGGGGCCAGCACGAAACAGCCCGTCTCGATGGCCCGCGCCCGCAAAAGCGTTTCCCAATGCGCCTGTCCGGTCAGGTGGTTGAAGGCGGCGGGCACGGTCAGGATATCAGCCCCGGCCTGCGCCAAACGCCTGTAGAGATGCGGAAAGCGCACGTCATAGCAGACCGTCATCCCGATCTTGCCGAATGGCGTATCGGCCAGAACCGCGCGGCTTCCGGGCCGATAGCCCGATGATTCGCGATAGACCTCGGTTTCCGACACGTTCACGTCGAACATGTGGATCTTGTCGTATCGCGCGGCAACGGTGCCATCCGGGGCGATCAGGAAGGACCGGTTGGCGAACCGGCCATCCGCATCGTCGGTCAGCAGGCCAAGCGAGCCGATCAGCAGCCAGATCCGCCGTTCCGCCGCCAGCTCGCGCAGGGCGGCAAGGGTCGGATCAGCCTCTTCGCGGAAGAACAGTGTCCGCTGACGGTCACGATTGGACGACAGCGCATTGGTGCATTCGGGCGTCAGGACGAACCCCGCGCCGCCCTCGGCCGCGGCCCGTACAAGGGCGAGGGTTTCCGGCAGGTTCGCCGCCGGATCGTCTGTCACGTTCAGTTGCACCAGCGCCGCGCGCATGCCCGTCAATCCGCCAGCATCTGGTCAAGCTTGCCGGCATGGTCCAGCGCGTGGATGTCGTCGGACCCGCCCACCGGCACGCCGCCGATGAAGATCTGCGGAACGGTGCGGCGGCCATTCGCGCGTTCCATCATCGCGATCCGCACAGCGGGGTCGCGGCTGACGTCGATTTCGGTGAAGGCCACGCCCTTTTTCGTCAGAAGGCGCTTGGCGGCATGGCAATAGGGGCAGGTCGGGGTGGTGTAGATCTCGACGGTTTTCATCTGCGGCAAATCCCAAAGGTCGCGGTGACTATAGGGATTTAGGCGTCCTTCGCAACGCGTGCCAGCGCGACGACCGATACACGGGTGGCCCCGGCTGCAAGACAGGCCTCGGCACAGGCGGCAAGCGTCGCCCCCGATGTCATCACGTCATCGACCAGCAAGACGGGCCGCCCAAGAATCCGCGCCGCCCGGCCGGGATGCACCCGGATCGCCCCCTGCATGTTGGAAAACCGGCCATCGCGGTCACGTCCGTCCTGTGTGCCCGTCGCGCGCCGGCGTTGCAGAAGGTCGGGGCAATGATCCGCCCCCACTGCCCGCGCCAATGCCGAGGACAGAAGCGCCGACTGGTTGTAACGGCGCTTCAGCAGCCGCAGCCAGTGCAGCGGCACCGGCGCGACAAGGGTGCCCTCGGCCATGGCGATCGGCCCCGCCGCGCGCGCGAGCCAGCCACCGGCGGGACGGGCCAGATCGGTTCGGTCGCCATGCTTGAGCGCCAGCACGATCTTGCGGCCATTGTCGCGGTAAAGCATCGCCGCCCGCCCCTGTTCCCAGGGCCGAGCGATGGTCAGGCAGTCGTCGCAATGCACGGGATGCCCCGGATCCTCGCCCGGCAGGGGCGTCCCGCACAGGTCGCAGACCAGCCCCGAAATGAAGGGCGTTTCGCGCCAGCAGTCGGCGCAGAGGCCGAAGTCGGTGGTCACAAGCGTGTTGCAGGTCAGGCATTGCGGCGGATAGACGGCCTGCAGCACGGCTTGCATTCTCATCCCCAAATCCCCATGGTCCGGGCCATGAACGCGCCGCCCCTTCTGACCGACCGCACGGCCCTTGCCCGCAACCGCGCCCGCGCACTGCGGCAGGCAGCGCCCGCGCTTTTCCTGCATGACCTCGTGGCCCTCGAAGCCAAGGAAAGGCTCAGCGAGGTTAACAAGTCGTTTACAACGCCTGCCATCGTCACGCCCTTCCCGCAGGTCTGGGCAGATGTGCTGCCAGACGCGCGGATCGTGGCCGATGACGATCTTCTGGCGCTGGAGGAAGGCGCGCATGATCTGGTGATCCATGCGCTTTGCCTGCATTGGGCGAACGATCCGGTGGGCCAGCTTGTGCAATGCCGCCGCGCGCTGCGGCCCGATGGCCTGTTGATGTGCTTTTCCTTCGGCGGCCAGACCCTTTCCGAGCTGCGGGCTACTATCGCCGAGGCCGAGGCGGCGCTGACGGGCGGGCTTTCACCCCGCGTTCTGCCGATGGGCGAGATCCGCGACATGGGCGCGCTTCTGCAACGGGCCGGTTTCGCACTGCCGGTGGCCGACAGTTTCAGCCAGACGGTGCGATACCGCGACGCGCTGCACCTGATGGCCGATCTGCGCGCCATGGGCGAGGGCAACGCGCTTGCCGCCCGTCTGCGCCGCCCGACCGGTCGCGCGGTACTGGCCGAGACGGCGCGGCGCTATGGCGAAACCTTCGCCGATGGCGAGGGGCGTATCCCCGCGACGTTCGAGATCATCACGCTGACCGGCTGGGCCCCTCACGACAGCCAGCAGAAACCGCTGCGCCCCGGATCGGCGGCCGCGCGGCTGGCCGAGGCGCTGCAAACCGCCGAGGTGCGACTTCCTGCACCACGCAACGACGGTTGACCCCCGCCCCGAACCGTATATGTCCCCCAAGGTCGCACGAGCAACAGGAACGCAAGATGCTGGACGCCAGACCGACCGCCTCGAAGGGCGAAACCGTCACCCCCGGACAGGGGCGCCTGTCGCATGCCCCGGCCGATCACCCGCCGGTCAAGACCGCCCGGGTGGGTATCCTTCTGGCCAACCTCGGCACGCCGGACAATTACGACTATTGGTCAATGCGGCGGTATCTGAACGAATTCCTGTCCGACAAGCGCGTGATCGACTTTCCGGCGTGGAAGTGGCAGCCCTTGCTGCAACTGATCATCCTGTCGAAGCGCCCGTTCACCTCGGGCGCGAACTACAAGTCGATCTGGAACCACGACAAGGGCGAAAGCCCGCTGATGACCATCACCAAGGACCAGACCGCCGCCATCGCGACCGAGATCGCCGCGAAATACGGCGACCGCGTCATGGTCGATTTCTGCATGCGCTACGGCAACCCGTCGACCGAATCGAAAGTGCGCGCGATGGTCGAGGCAGGGTGCGAGAAGATCCTGTTCTTCCCGCTATATCCGCACTATGCGGGCGCGACATCGGCCACCGCGAATGACCAGTTCTTCCGCGCGCTGATGAAGGAAAAGCGCCAGCCTGCCGCGCGGATCGTGCCCGAATACTTCGAACACCCGCTTTACATCGAGGCGCTGGCCCAGTCGGTCGAAGAGGCTTATGCGAAACTCGACCACAAGCCCGACGTGCTGATCACAAGCTATCACGGGATGCCCAAGCGCTATCTGATGGAAGGCGACCCCTACCATTGCCAGTGCGCCAAGGCGACGCGCCTGCTGCGCGAACGTCTGGGGTGGAAAAAGGACGCGATCCACACCACCTTCCAGTCGGTCTTCGGACGCGAGGAATGGCTGCGCCCCTATACCGTGGAACATGTGGCCGAACTGGCAAAAAAGGGGATCAAGAGGATTGCCGTGATCGCCCCGGCCTTCAGCGCCGACTGCATCGAGACGCTGGAAGAGATCCAGGGCGAAATCTGCGAATCCTTCGAACACGCGGGCGGCGAGGAATTCACCTATATCCCCTGCCTGAACGACAACCCGGCCCATATCCGCGCGCTTGTCACGGTGATCGAGGAAAACCTGGGCGGCTGGGTCTGACCCCGGCACGGGTCGGCGACCCCGACGAATGCAAAAGGGGCGGCATCAGCCGCCCCTTTGTCATTTCCGCCTGTGGCGCGGGTCAGATGAGCAGGACCTGCGTGCCGACCTTGGTCAGGTCGAACAGTTCCGAGATGTGTTCGTTGTAAAGACCGATGCAGCCGTTCGACGACCGGCGCCCGATCTTGCGCGTGTCATGCGTGCCATGGATCCGGTAATAGGTCCAGGACAGCCACAGCGCGTGGGTTCCCAGGGGATTGTCGGGACCGGGTCCGATGTAATCGGGCCATTCGGGGTTGCGCTTTTTCATCTCGGGCGTCGGGCGCCATTCGGGGCCGACCACCTTCTTGATGATCTCGGTCCGGCCGCGCCGCGTCAGATCGTCGGTCAGCGGAACCGAGGTGGGATAAAGCTTGTAGATCGACTGATCCTCGGACCAGAAGTGCAGCACGCGCGACTGGGTATCGACCAACACCGCGCCATTCGTCGTGTTCTCGAAATACGGCCGCCAGTCCAGCATGCGGAAGCTGGAGGTGTTGTTGCGCACGCGGCTTGCGGGCTGTTCGATCTCGGTCGAACCCTCCTGCTGTGCCAGTGCCGGCAGCGAGGATGCGCCCAACATCGCGGCGGCCCCACCGATCAGGTGGCGGCGCGTGGGGCGGAAGCTGTTTTCGGTGCTCATCCGGTCGGCTCCTCATGTGGAATTCGCCCTGCATTTACCGAATTGCGCGGAAACCCGCAAATCAAACGAATGTCAGCCGGCGGAAACACGCAGAGTTGCGTTTGATCCCGCACCGGCGAAGGGATAAGAGGGGCGAAACTTTCTTGGGTGTGCGGATGATGAGAAGACGATCAGCTCTTGCGTTGCTTGGCTTGGCGGCACTGGCGGCCTGCACCACGTCGGCCCCTCAGGTCGGCCCGGACGGGCGGCCCCTGCCGAAGGTCTACAAGATCAGGCCGGCCGATACCGACAAGATCTATTTCAACCTTCTGGATTCGGTGAACACCCTGCGGCAGGCACGCGGGCTGACGCCGCTGGCCTACAACGCCGAACTGAACGCCGCCGCCTCGACCCATGCGCGCGACATGTCGATCCAGAACCGGCCTTGGCACTTCGGGTCCGACGGGTCGTCGCCGCTGGATCGGGTGCGCCGCGTAGGCTATCGCGGGTCGCTGGCGGGCGAACTGATTTCCGAAACCTACGAGACGGAACTGGAAACCCTTTCCGCCTGGATGGCGCAGCCCGACACGCGCGGGGTCATCCTCGACCCCAACGCGAACCAACTGGGCTTTTCCTGGTGGCAGGAAGAAAACGGCAAGATCTGGTGGACGCTTGTTACCGGGTCGTCCTTCGGGTCGAGCCCCGCGAACTATACCCCGAATGTCCAGCCGGTGATTGACCCGTCGCAGCGGCTCTGACCCACGCCGCCCCTAACGGCACCTGAACACAAAAGGCCGCCCGGACGGGCGGCCTTTCTTCGTCTGCGCGCGATGCGTCAGGGCAGGATGTGGATGATCGTCCCGTTGCGGACCATCGCATAGATCTCTTCCATCTCGCGGTCCTTCACGGCGATGCAGCCCTCGGTCCAGTCGCCCCGGTTCTTCTTGCCGGTCCGCGGATTCTTCGTTCCTGTGTGCCCGTGAATGAAGATGTCGCCCCCCGGAGGCTTGCCCATCGACGAGGCATAGGCGCGATCGGCTTCGTTGGGATAGGAAATCCCGATCGAAAGGTGGAATTCGCTGCGCGGATTGCGGCGGTCGATCCAGTAGGTGCCTTCGGGCGTCTTGCCGTCGCCCTCGAACTGCTTGTGCCCTTCCGGCACGCGGCCAAGCGCGATGTCATAGGTCTGCAGCACCTCGTCATTGTGCAGCAGATACATCTTGCGCGCGCTCTTGTGCACCTGGATCGAGGTGACTTCGGGGCCGTCATAGGTACGGAACTTGGACCCGCCACAGGCAGAAAGGCCCAGCACCACAGCCAGCATCAGAAAGATCCTGCCCAACCACATGTCTTCGTTACTGCCTCGTCCTGGTCTTTGTGCTGCAGATACAGCGACGAGGCCCGCTGTGGCAAAGAAATCTTGGGCCGCGACAGATCACAGGCGTGTTATTGCGGCCTTCCTGCCCGTTCGGCCTCGGCCGCGGCCAGACGCGCCTCGATCCCGGCAAGGCGCGAAAGCACCTCGTCGCGGTAGGCGTCGGTGCGCTTCACGTCCTCTTCGGCATGGGCGTCCTGCATGGAATTCACGATCAGGCCGACCAGAAGGTTCACCACGGCAAAGGTGGTGACCATGATGAAGGGCACGAAGAAGGCCCAGGCATAGGGATAGGCCTCCATCACCGGGCGGACGATGCCCATCGACCAGCTTTCCAGCGTCATGATCTGAAAGAGGGTATAGGCCGAATTGCCCAGGTCGCCGAACCAGTCGGGGAAACCGTCGCCGAACAGCTTGGTCGCCATGACGGCGCCGATATAGAAGATGATCGCCATCAGAAGAAACACGCTGCCCATCCCGGGCAGCGCCGTGATGAAACCTTCGACCACCCGCCGAAGCCGGGGCGTGACCGACACCACCCGCAGGACCCGCAGGATCCTGAGCGCCCGGAGCACCGAAAAGCCCTGCGCGGCGGGGACCAGCGCGATCCCCACGATCGCAAGGTCGAACAGGTTCCACCCCGACCGGAAGAACCGCCCGCCATAGGCCACCAGTTTTGCCGCGATCTCGACCACAAAGACCACAAGGCAGGCGGTATCCAGCGCCAGGATCAGAGGCCCGAAGCGGGCCATGACCGGATCCGAGGTTTCCAGCCCGAGGATCACGGCGTTGAACAGGATCACCGCGATGATCGTGTTGCGGACAATCGGGCTTTCCAGCCAGCGGATCAGGTTGGCACGCATGACGGTTCCGTCGTTCCTGTCAGGAAGGTTTCCGCGCCATATGGGGGCGCGAGAAGCGGGCGGCAAGTTCCACATGTGCCGACCAGCGGAACTGATCGACGACCTGCACCCAATCCAGGCTGTATCCCGCCGCGATCAGCGCCCTGGCGTCGCGCGCGAAGGTTGCCGGGTTGCACGATACGGCGGCGATCACCGGCACGCCCGACCGCGCAAGACAGGCGGTCTGCGCCTCGGCACCGGCGCGCGGCGGGTCGATGACGACAGCGGCGATGCCCTTGAATTCGTCGGGCTCCAGCGGACGGCGGAACAGGTCGCGCGCCTCGGTCTGCACGCGCTTCAGCCCCTCGGCCTGACGCCAGCCCCGATCCAGCGCCGCAACCATCGCCGCATCCCCCTCGACGGCCAGAACCTCGGCCTGTTCCGCAAGCGGCAGGGCAAAGGTTCCTACACCGCAGAACAGGTCGGCCACGCGGGGCGCATCGCCCACGGCCTCGCGCACGGTCGCAAGAAGCGCGGCCTCGCCTTCGGCGGTTGCCTGCAGGAAGGCCCCCGGCGGCGGCACGACGCGCGCCCGCCCGATGGCGATTGCGGGCGGCACGCGCAGGGCGATGGTTTCCCCCTCCCAGGTCAGGCGGGCGATCCCGTGCGCTTCGGCCAGCCGCGCCAGTTCAAGGCGGAACGGCCCGTCCAGCGGCTTGCCGCCGGTCACGGCAATATCGGGACCGACCAGCGATTGCGTCACCGTCAGGGTCAATTCCCCATGACGGGAACAGCCCGCCAGCACCAGCGCCTCAAGCGCGGGCATCGCCGCCATCAGGTCGGGATGCAGAAGCTGGCAATCGGGCACCGCCACGATGGTATCGGAGGCGCGCGCGTGAAAGCCCACCAGCGACCCGCCCTTTGTCCGGCGCCCGGACACGGCCGCGCGCCGCCGCGACCGGGCGGGCGAGGTGATGACCGGGCGCATCGGCGCCTCGATCCCCTGAACGGCCAGCGCAGTGCGCACGATCCCCTGTTTCCAGTCGGCAACGAACCCGTCGGCCGCATGTTGCATGATGCAGCCCCCGCAGGCGCGGGCATGGCGGCAAGGCGGGCGCACCCGCAGGGTCGATGGCGTGACGATCCGCGCACCTGCCAGCCGGTCGCCGGTCAGGTCGCCCTCGACCACTTCGCCGGTCAGGGTCTGGGGCACGAACACCGGGCCGTCCGGCCCCTGCGCGATGCCGTCGCCCAGATGCCCGACCCGTTCGATTGTCAGCTTCATTCGGCAGCCTCTTCCGCCTCGTCCTCGTCGGCACCGATAAACCCGCCCGACTGCCGGTTCCAGTAGCGCGCGTAAAGCCCACCCGCTGCCAGCAAATCGTCATGGCTGCCTTCCTCGACGATGCGGCCGTGATCCAGTACGATGATCCGGTCCATCGCGGCAATGGTCGATAGCCGATGCGCGATGGCCAGCACGGTCTTGCCTTCCATCACCCGGCCGAGCGCCTCCTGGATGGATGCCTCGACCTCGCTGTCCAGCGCGCTTGTCGCCTCGTCCAGAACAAGGATCGGGGCATCCTTCAGGAAGGCGCGGGCCAGCGCGATCCGCTGACGCTGACCGCCGGAAAGCTTCACGCCGCGTTCGCCAAGATAGGCGTCATAGCCCTTGCGCCCCTGATGATCGGCCATCGCCATGATGAAGTCATGCGCCTCGGCCTGCCTTGCTGCGGCGATGATCTCGTCCTCGGTGGCGTCGGGGCGGCCGTAGGCGATGTTGTCGCGGGCCGACCGGTTGAACATCGCGGTTTCCTGCGTGACCATGCCGATCTGGCGGCGCAGGGATTCCTGCGTGACCTCGCGCACGTCATGGCCATCGACCAGAACGCGCCCGGCCTCGGTGTCGTAAAGCCGCAAGAGAAGCGAAACCAGCGTCGATTTTCCCGCCCCCGACGCGCCGACGATGGCCAGCTTTTCGCCGGGTTGCACCGTAAGGTCGATGTCCCTCACCCCGGCATGGCGGCGGCCATAGCCGAAACTGACATGATCGAACCGCACCTCGCCACGGACGCGGGGCAGGTCCACGGCCCCGGATGGATCGGCCAGCGTGTGCGGGACGGCCAGCGTGCGCATCCCGTCCTCGACCTCGCCCACCGAGGTATAGATCGACATCAGCGTGAAGCTGACCCAGCCCGACATCTGCGCGATCCGCATGGCAATGGCCCCGGCCGCCGCGATGGCCCCTGCGGTGGCGGCGCCTTCCGCCCACAGAAGCAGCGTACCACCGATCAAGAGCACGGGCAGCACCCCGGCCCAAGTCATCAGGGCAAAGCGGAACGCGGTGGAAATCTGGCCGAATTCCAGCGACCGGGCGCGGAACACTTCCATCGCCTTCAACGCGACTCGATCCTCGAAGGCGGCATGGGCGAACAGCTTGACCGTCTTGATGTTGGTGATCGTGTCCACCACCTGCCCCGACACCATCGCCCGGGCCGAGGCGCGCGCGGCAGAGTTCGTCTTCACCTTCGGCAGGAAAAAGCGGATCAGCGCCAGATAGCCCACCATCCACGCCGCCAGCGCCAGCGCCACGCGCCAGTCCACCGCGACCAGAAACACGACCGACCCGATGACCGAGGCCAGCGCGAAGGCCACGGTATTGATCATCTCGGTCGCCACGTCGGTGACGGCGCGAGCCGCCTGCATCTGCTTTTGCGCGATGCGACCGGCGAAATCGTTGTCAAAGAAGGTGACGGCCTGCCCAAGCGTCCAGCGGTGCAGCCGCGACAGGACAAGCGGCATCACGTTCGGCCCGATCACGATGGAGTTCGAGGCGGAGGACGCCGCGAAGGACAGGGGCCGAAGGACCAGATAGAACAGCAGGAACAGGCCCAGCAGGACTGCGCTTTCTGCCAGAAACCGTTCCGGCCCGGCGGCCAGCGCGGCGTCGATCACCGCGCCAAGGATCAGCGCGCTGACAACTTCCATCGTGCCCGCCAGCGCCGACAGGGCCGCGGCCAGCCACAGCCACGGCCAGGATCCCTTCAGCGCCCACCGCATGAACGCGCCCAGATCACCGGGCGGCGGTCCGTCCGCGGGGCGGAAGGCGTCGATCACGTTGCCGAGGCGGGCCATCATCTTCATTCTGCGGCCTCTCCTGCGTCTTCGGCGTCCGAGCCGATGAACCCGCCCGACTGCCGCGCCCAGAACCGGGCGTAAAGCCCGCCCTTGCGCAGCAATTCGTCATGCGTGCCGGTCTCGGCGACGCGGCCTTCGTCCAGCACGACGATCCGGTCCATCGCCGCGATGGTGGACAGGCGGTGCGCGATGGCGATCACCGTCTTTCCGGCCATGACGCCATAAAGCGTCTTCTGGATCGCGGCCTCGGCCTCGCTGTCCAGGGCGCTTGTGGCCTCGTCCAGAATGAGGATCGGCGCGTCCTTCAGGATCACGCGGGCGATCCCGATCCGCTGGCGCTGACCGCCCGACAGCTTCACGCCCCTTTCGCCCACCTGGGCGTCATATCCGGTGCGCCCTTCCTGATCCTCCAGCGTGTGGATGAAATCATGCGCCTCGGCCCGGCGGGCGGCTTCGACCATCTCGACCTCGGTCGCATCGGGGCGGCCATAAAGGATGTTGTCGCGGATCGAGCGGTGCAGAAGGCTTGAATCCTGCTGCACCATCCCGATCTGGCGGCGCAGGCTTTCCTGCGTGACGCGGGTGATGTCCTGCCCGTCGATCAGGATCTGCCCGCCTTCCGGGTCGGCCAGCCGCAGCATCAGCTTGACCAGCGTCGACTTGCCCGCCCCCGACCGGCCCACCAGTCCGATCCGTTCGCCGGGCGCGATGGTCAGCGTCACGCCCTGCAAGCCGCCCGTGTCCCGGCCATAGTGATGGCGCAGGTCGCGGATTTCGATCCGGCCCTCGCGCAGGGCCAGCGGGCGGGCATCCCGGGCATCGGTCAGCCCGATCGGATGGGTGATCGTCTCCATCCCTTCGGCCACGACACCCAAAGCCTGCACCAGCGAGGATGTGGCCCACATGATCCAGTAGGTCATGTTGTTCAGCCTGAGCACAAGCGCAGTCGCGGCGGCCACGGTGCCGACGCTCGCCTGCCCCTGATACCACAGGACCATCGCCCAGCCCGTCACCGCCACGATCAGGAAGCCGTTCAGCAGCGTCAGCAGGATGTCCATCTTGGTGACGATCCGCATCTCGAACTGGAACTTCCGGCGCGCGGTCTCGATCGCCTCGGTGGCATAGGCGATCTCGCGGTCATGATGCGCGAACAGCTTGACCGAATGGATGTTGGTATAAGCGTCCACCACCCGCCCCGTCACCGCCGAACGCGCGTCCGAACTGGCCTTGGCGGCGGGTCCGGCATGGCGGATCGTCCAGCGGACCAGCAGCACGTAAAGCCCGAACCAGATCACCAGCGGCAGGGCAAGGCGCGGGTCAGCCTCGGCCAGCATCAGGCCCGAACCCACCACCGTGACCGAGGCGAAGGCCATCGCATCGAAGGTCTGGAATACGGCATCGCCCGCGGCGGGCGGGGTTTGCATGATGCGATTGGCGATGCGGCCCGCGAAATCGCTTTCGAACCATCCGACCGGCTGGCGCAGCACATGGGCATGGGCGCGGAAGCGGATCATCGTTCCGAAGTTGGGAAGGATGGTGTTGTGCAGAAGCGCCACGCCGACCCCGGCCAGCACCGGCTTCAGCAGCAGGATCGCCGCCGCGACCGCGATGATCTCGCCCCCGTAGGTGGCCCAGACCGACGAGGGATCGTCCGAGGCCAGCACATCGACCAGACGGCCCATGTACCAGATCAGAGCCACATCCATCGCCGCCATGATGATCGACATGACGCCGGTCACGGCAAAGACGCCCCGGAAGGGGCGGACATATTCCTTCAGGAATGGCCAAAGCCGCCGGGGCGGCGTATCGGTCTGCTCGTAGGGCCCGTAAGGGTCGACGAGGCCTTCGAAGAAACGGAACACGGGTGTCAGGCCTTCATGCGCGTCACCGCCCAGATATAGACCCCTGCGGCGGAAAGGGAAACCTCAGGCCAGCAGGTCCTCGCGCTTGAGGACAAGGCCCGAGGCGATCCAGCGGTTTTCCAGCGCCTTCAGCCTTGCGCCAAGCGCCGCGCCCTCCAGCCCCGGCATCAGATCGGCAGCGCGGACGGGAAAGACCGCGCGCGCGCCCCGCGCCACCTCTTCCCCCCAGGTCTCGGGCGGGGCCGTTTCCATCAGCACGGCCCGCACGAGGATCGCATCGCCCGCCCGCTCGGCCCCGAGGCGATAGCCCAGCTCGACCGCGGCCGCATCCGACAGGGCGGCAGACCGGATCGCCGCCAGTGCCGCCGCATCGCTGCGCGACAGGCGAAGGCGCTCGGCGGCCTCTTCGCCCCCCAGTGCGGCCAGCCGGCGCAGCCAGCGGGGCACTTCTGCCCCTTCCAGATGGACAAGCGGTGCCAGCCAGCGCGCATCGGCTCCCGGCAGAACGTGGCGCAGCACGCCCGCCTGCGCCATCGCCGCCACCGATGGCGCCGGATCGGGGGCTGACAGAAGTTTGCGCATTTCGGCCCCGATCCGTTCGCGCGACAGCCGGTCGATCCCGTCCGCATGGGCGGCACAGGCCGCAAGGCCATCGGCATCGAGGCCCGCGGCAGGGTCGCCATAGACCGCGTGAAAGCGGAAGAAGCGCAGGATGCGCAGGTAATCCTCGGTGATGCGGGCCACCGGATCCCCCACGAATCGCACGCGCCGCGCCACCAGATCGGGCAGGCCACCCAGCGGGTCGATCACATGGCCATCGGGCGTGGCGTAAAGCGCGTTCATTGTGAAATCGCGCCGCGCCGCATCTTCGGCCAGATCGTCGGTGAAGGCCACGACCGCGCGCCGCCCGTCTGTGGCCACGTCACGGCGCAGCGTCGTCACCTCGTGCGGGACGTGATCGGCGATCACCGTCACCGTGCCGTGGTCGATGCCGGTCGGCACTGCCTTCAGTCCCGCCGCAGCCGCAAGGTGCAACACCCGTTCGGGCGGCGCATCGGTCGCGATGTCGACATCGGCGACCGCGACGTCCAGAAGCGCATTGCGCACGCAGCCGCCAACGAACAGCGCACGGTGCCCCGCCGCCGTCAGCATCGCGCAGACGGGCTGCGCCGCCACCATCCAGTCGCCGGAAATCCCTGTCATTCGCCCTGCATCCGTTCCGCCAGCCCGCGCAGGATACGCGCGGTTGCCCCCCAGATGTAATAGGGGCCGTAGGGAACGGTATAGTAGCGCCGCCATTCGCCGCGCCACATCCGCCGCTCGACCCGGAAATTCGCGGGCGCGAGGACATGCGGCAGCGGAACCGAAAACACCTCGTCCACCTCGCCCGGCTCGGGAACGGGCGTGAAGTCGCCCACCAGCGCGAGGATCGGGATCACGGTGTAGCCGGTGACGGTTTCATGCGCGGGCAACCGGCCAAGCAGCGTGACGCGGTCAGGGGGCAGGCCGATTTCCTCATGCGCCTCGCGCAGGGCGGCGCCTTCGGGGCCGGCATCGCCCTCGTCTATCTTGCCGCCGGGAAAGGCGATCTGGCCGGGATGGTGTTTCAGGTGCGACGACCGTTTCGTCAGGATCAGGCGCGCGCCTTCGGCCTGCTGCCAGACCGGCACCAGAACCGCCGCCGGGCGCAAGCGGCGCCCCGGCGGCAGCACTGTGCCCGGGTTCAGATCGAAATCCGACGAGTCGCCCGGCCCGGACCGCAGGGCCCGGGCCAGCCTGTCAGAGAGGTTCACCCCCGGCCCCCTTCGTGGCTTCGAAGCCAAGTGTCGCCGGGTCCAACTTGTAATGCGCGCCGCAGAACTGGCAGTCGGCGGTGACATGACCTTCGGGCGTGGTCATCTTCTGGATGTCCTTGGCCGAATAGATCGACATGGTGTTGCGCACCTTGTCTTCGGAACAGGAACAGCCGAAGCGCACCGGCTGGGCATCGAACACGCGCGGCCCTTCCTCGTGGAACAGCCGCACCAGCAGGTCGGTCGGCGGCAGATGGGGGCCGATCAGCTCCATCTCCTCGACGGTGTCGAGCAGCATGTTGACCCGGTTCCAGTTGTCACCGGCATCGCCGCCAAGGATGTCGCTGTGCGTCAAGAGGCCGCCTTCGCCCGATCCGGCTTCGGCGGCAACGCCCATGCCGACCTGCGGCATGTGCTGCAGCATCAGCCCGCCAGCGCGCCAGCTCGCCGCGCCGCCCGGCATCTGGCTGCGTCCATAGCGCAACTGGAACCGCGTCGGAAGCTGTTCGGACTGGGCGAAATATGTTTCCGCGCAGGCCGCCAGCGAGCCGCCGGCGATGGGGGTAAAGCCCTGGTAGGGCAGCATCCCCTGCCCCTGATCCAGCATCACCGCGAAATAGCCTTCGCCGATCTGGCTGAACGGATCGGCGTCCAGGTCTAGACGGGTCGCATCATAGCTGGCATAGGCGCGGATGCGGGCGGGCTCGCCCTGTTCGGAGGGGCCGTAATAATCGGTCGCGATCAGCCGCGCCGCGCCCTTGCCGCGCACCTGCAGGCTGAGCTTCCAGCGCAGCTTGATGGTCTGGCCGATCAGCGCGGTCAGCAGCGCCATTTCCGAAACGAGCGCCTCGATCGGGGCGGGATAGTTGTGCTGTTTCAGGACGTGATCCAGCACGCCATCCAGCCGCGCCACGCGCCCGCGCACGTCGGCGGCGTCAAGTTGGAATGGCAGGACGGTATCGTCCCAGGCGATCTGATTTCCATGCGTCATCGGGGGTGTTCCTTCAGGCCGTGGCCTTGACATTTGCGGCCTATATAGGGGCAATGGCCCGACAACCCAAGGGGCCAAGATGATCCGGCGATACGGCGAATCCGTCAGACCTGACATGCGTTATCGCCGCAGGCCCGGTGTCTATGCCATCCTTCTGCGCGGCCCGGACATCCTGACCACCTTCCAAGAAGACCCCACGCCCGAGTTCCAGTTGCCCGGCGGCGGGATCGACCGGGGCGAACATCCGATCGCCGCCCTGCACCGCGAGGTGATCGAGGAAACCGGCTGGATCATCGGCGGCCTGCGGTTCTTCAGCACCTTCCGCCGCTTCGCCTACATGCCGGAATACGACCTGTGGGCGGAAAAGCTGTGCGCCATCTATGTCGCGCGACCGGCCCGCCGGATCGGCCCGCCGTCGGAGCCGGGACATACCGCCGTCTGGATGCCTGCGGTCGAGGCGGTGGATCGTCTGGGCAACGCAGGCGACCGGGCGATGCTGGCGCGGCTTTTGTCGGCCAGCCGCTAGGACGGATCGCGGGGCCGGCGTCCTGCGGATCAGGCAAGGCCGCCCTTGAACCGGAACAGCACGCCCGACACGTCATCGGGAAAATCCTCGCCCCCCATCCGGTCGGCCAGTTTCCAGACCAGCGCCTCCAGCATCGGGCCGCAGGCCATGCCGTGCATTTCCTCCAGCATCGCCGCCAGCCCCTCTTCGCCAAGGTCGCCTCCGCCCGCGACGGGGCATTCGGTGACGCCGTCGGACACCAGAAACAGCCGGTCGCCCGGCTCCAGCCAAAGTTCCACCCGCTGCCATTCGGCCCCTTCGATCAGCCCGATGGGAAGCCCGCCTTCGCCCACCTTTTCGATCCGGCCACCGGCCCGGATCAGAACCGGGTGCGGATGCCCCGCCTGCACCAGCCAGACACGCCCTGTCTTCAGGTCGATCTCGGCATAGGCGAGGGTGAAATACTGGTCGAGTTGCAGTTCCTCGAACATCATCCGGTTGAACCGCGCCGCCACCGTTTCCGGCGGCCAGGCATCGCGATAGCCGTAAAGCCCGCTGACGATGGCGATGTTCTGGTCGCGTGACGAATTCGACAGAAGCCCGGCCAGACGCGCCGTCATCATGGCCGAGGCCACGCCATGCCCAGACACATCCACCGAATAAAGCGCGATGCGGCGCGGGGTGATTTCGAAGAAGCCGGCCAGATCGCCGCCGACATGGCCCGAGGGCCGCAACAGCGCCGCCACCTCGCCCGCGCCGAAATCGCGTTCGCGGTCCCGCACCAGCGTCTGCTGCAGCTTGCGCGCCTCGATCAGGTCGCGGTCGAGCGAGGCGTGGACCTTCTGCAATTCGTCAAGTGTGGCACTGACCAGCCGGTTCTTTTCCAGCAGTTCGATCTGCATCCCGATGATCCGCCCGCCCGCCCGCAGGCGGGCGTGCAGTTCGTCCGGGTTCACCGGCTTGGTCAGGAAATCGTCGGCGCCCCCGTCCAGCCCGTCGGCCACTTCGGCCTTTTCCGATTTCGAGGTCAGAAGGATGAAATAGCGATAGCCTTCGTCGGGAAGCGCCCGGATGCGGCGGCAGAGTTCAAGCCCGCTCATCCCCGGCATCACCCAGTCCGACAGGACGATGTCGGGCAGATCGGTCCGGCAGACCTCCAGCGCCTCTTCGGCGCTGGCAGCTTCGGTGACACGGTAACCCCATCGCCGCAGGTGCAGGGCAAGCACGGCCCGTTGCGCCCGGCTGTCGTCCACGACCAGCACGCGCAGCGCGGGCGGCGCGGCCTGCGGCGTTTCCCCTGCCCGGTCAGTGTTCCGATCCGCGATCACATGCACTATCCTTTCCCTTGGCCCGGACCATGCGCGCCAGGCGTTAAGGGCGGGTGAAAGGTAAAATTGCGGGCGTTTCGCCGCGGTGGCGTTACCGGCCGTTAAAGCCCCGGCGCGATCCTTGGCCTCGTGTGGTGCCACAGGGCCTGTGGCGATGGAGGGTGACATGATCGACTGGGGGCGGGTCGCGGAATTGCGCGACGAAATCGGCGATGACGGCTTTGACGATGTGGTGGACCTGTTCATCGAGGAAACCGATGAGGTCGTCGCCGGGCTGGCCGCATTGTCCGGCGGGGCGGATATCGAAAAAGCGCTGCATTTCCTGAAGGGTTCGGCCCTGAACCTGGGCTTCACCGATCTGGCCACGCTGTGTCAGGCCGGTGAACGGCAGGCGGCGGCTGGGGCCGCGCAGGCGGTGGATCGGGAACGGCTCGGGCAGGTCTATGCGGAAACGCGACGCATCTTCCTTGGCCGGTTGCGGCGCAGCGCGGCCTGACCGTCAGATCAGGAACTCGGCCAGCGTCTCGTCGCTGGTGATGTCGCGATAGGTGAAGCCGGCGGCATCCATGTTGGCGAAAAGCGCATCGAAGTTCGTGGCCTTCTTCGTCTCGATCCCGATCAGGACCGACCCGAAGTTGCGGGCCGACTTCTTGAGGTATTCGAACCGCGCGATGTCGTCATCGGGCCCCAGCATCATCAGGAACTCGCGCAGGGCACCGGGGCGCTGCGGCATCCGCAGGATGAAATACTTCTTCAGCCCCGAATAGCGCTGTGCGCGTTCGCGCACTTCGGGCAGGCGTTCGAAATCGAAGTTCCCGCCCGATGTCACGCAGACCACCGTCCGCCCGGCGATCTGGTCGGCAAGGACCGGCAGCACATCGACCGACAGCGCCCCCGCCGGTTCCAGCACGATTCCCTCGACGTTCAGCATCTCGAGCATCGTGACGCAGATCCGGTCTTCGGGCGCCAGCAGCACATGCGCCGGGTCCACCCATTTCAGCGCCTCGAACGTCCGGTCGCCGAGGCGCGCCACCGCGGCCCCGTCGACAAAGCTGTTCACCTTCGGCAGGGTCGCGGGCTGCCCCGCCCGCAGCGCCGCGCTGAGACTGGCGCCGCCAAGGGGTTCGACAAAGCGGAATTCGGTCAGGGGCGCGACCTCGCGCAGATAGCCCGTGACGCCCGAGGCCAGCCCCCCGCCACCGACGGGCAGGATCACCAGATCGGGCGCGGCACCCAGTTGCGCCAGCAACTCAGCCCCCACACTGGCCTGCCCTTCGATCACGTCGGCATCGTCGAAGGGCGACAGGAAATGCGCACCCCGTTCGGCGCAGAAGGCCTTAGCCGCGGCCAGCGTCTGGTCGAAATAGTCGCCCGTCAGCACGATCTCGACATTGTCGGCACCGAAGGTACGGGTCTTGTCGATCTTCTGCTGCGGGGTCGTCACCGGCATGAAGATCGTGCCATTCACCGCGAAATGGCGGCAGGCGAAGGCCACGCCCTGCGCGTGATTGCCCGCGCTTGCACAGACGAATTCGCCCTGCTGCGGATCGGCGGCACGCACCTTGCGCATTGCGTTGAAGGCGCCGCGCAGCTTGTAGCTGCGCACCGGGGTCAGGTCCTCGCGTTTCAGCCAGATGTCGGCACCATAGCGCGCCGACAGGTGATCGTTGCGCTGCAACGGTGTGGGATCGAACAGGTCGCGCAGGGCGCGGGTGGCGGCACGGGCGGCATCGGCAAACTGGGTCATCGCGCCAGTTAGCCGCGCAAAGCCCCGCCCCGCAAGGCCCGTGTCAGGCCCCGGTCAAGCGACGAGTTGCCGCTTTTCGATGTAATGACCGTAAAGCGTGGTCAGGACGGACAGCCCGACCATCATCATCAGCCAGTTCACCGCGATCTGGACCAGAAAGCCAAGCACCGGGATCAGGATCAGAACCGCCGCGATCACGGACAGCACGAAAGAGGCCACGAAATAGATCCCCGTCAGTGCCAGAAGCGTCGGCCATTCGCCGCGCGTGGCCGCCCAGGCATCGGCCAGCCCGCCGCCGCCCTCAAGCGCCGCCCCCGGCATCGCGGCCGAAAGCCGCCACCCCACGGTGGCCAGAAGCAGGATGATCGGGATCATCACGATCACCGCAAGGGCCGAAGGTTCACCCATCGCGCCGCCGAAGAAAATGACCGGCAGGAACAGGACAAGCCCGATCCCCAGCAGCACGAGGCTCACGATCAGGCCGCGCAGGAAATAGGCGACGACACGGTCGCCGTGGAACCGGGGAAGCCATCCCACCGGTTCGTTCATCAGCACGAAACGATGCCAGTTCACCGCAACCGTCATCAGGACGACCACATAGAAGACGACGAGCAGCGCCAGCCAGATCATGCCGGATGCATCCGTGGCCCCGCTGGACATCTGGGCCGAAAGGAACAGGCCGCCAAGCCCCGCCCCGACGACCAGCAGAACCGCGAAGGGCACCGCAGAAACCCTGAGCGCCACACCGATGTTCCCAATAACCTGCCGCAGCGAGTGAATGAATATCTGCCAAGCCTTCATCGCCAATATCCCTTTTGATCTTTCCGACATAGAGACGGCGGCGCACACGCCTGTCAACGGTCTGGGCTTTGCCGCAGCGGCGGATTGTATCGGTTACGCGGGATTCCTTGCCCGCGCGGACGTTTGGCGCTATCCCGCCGCCCATGTCCGAAAAGGAGCGTCCGATGCAGAAGCCCAAGAAAGTCGTCCTTGCCTATTCCGGCGGGCTGGACACCTCGATCATCCTGAAATGGCTGCAGACCGAATACGGGTGCGAGGTGATCACCTTCACCGCCGATCTGGGCCAGGGCGAGGAACTGGAACCCGCGCGCCAGAAGGCCGTCATGCTGGGCATCAAGCCCGAGAACATCCACATCGTCGATGTGCGCGAGGAATTCGTGCGCGACTATGTCTTCCCGATGTTCCGGGCGAACGCGCTGTATGAAGGGCTGTACCTGCTGGGCACCTCGATCGCGCGCCCGCTGATTTCCAAGCATCTGGTCGACATCGCGCATGCCCATGGCGCCGATGCCGTGGCCCATGGCGCGACCGGCAAGGGCAACGATCAGGTGCGGTTCGAACTGTCGGCCTATGCGCTGGACCCGTCGATCCGTGTGATCGCGCCCTGGCGCGAATGGGACCTGACCAGCCGCACCAAACTGCTGGAATTCGCCGAGGCGAACCAGATCCCGATCGCCAAGGACAAGCGGGGCGAGGCGCCCTTCTCGGTCGATGCGAACCTCTTGCACACCTCGTCCGAGGGGCGCGTGCTGGAGAACCCGGCGGATGAATTCCCCGACTATGTGCTGCAGCGCGTGGTGCCGGTGGAACAGGCGCCCGATCAGGCCGAGATGGTGGAAATCACCTTTGAAAAGGGCGATGCGGTGGCCATCAACGGCGAGGCGATGTCGCCCGCCACGATCCTCACGCGGCTGAACGGGATGGGCAGCCGCCACGGGATCGGCGTGCTGGACCTGGTGGAAAACCGCTTTGTCGGGATGAAGTCGCGCGGCGTCTATGAAACCCCCGGCGGCACCATCCTGTTGGAGGCGCATCGCGGCATCGAGCAGATCACGCTGGACGCGGGCGCAGGCCATCTGAAGGATTCGATCATGCCGCGCTATGCGGAACTGATCTACAACGGCTTCTGGTTCAGCCCGGAACGCGAGGCGCTGCAGGCCCTGATCGACAAGACGCAGGAACATGTCACCGGCACGGTGCGCGTGAAGCTTTACAAGGGGCGCGCCGCTACCGTCGCCCGCTGGTCCGATCATTCGCTGTATAGCGAGGCGCATGTGACCTTCGAGGAAGACGCCGGTGCCTATGACCAGAAGGACGCGGCCGGCTTCATCCGCCTGAACGCCCTGCGCCTGAAGCTGATTGCCACGCGCAATGCGCGGGTCGCGGCCAAGAAGTGATCCGGCCGCATCACGGCTGATTCAGCGGCGCGGGGGCATCCTCGCGCCGTTTTCCGTTTGCGGCGGCCGCTTCCGCATCCAGCACGGCGCCGACCAGCGTCACCGGGATCGTCAGTTCGGAAAACGCCCGCGCCACGCGGCGGGCAATATCCTCGGGGGATTGCAGCATCCCGCCGATGGCAAACAGGTCGCCCTGATGGGACAGGGCAACATGCATCACTTCGCGGTTCGAGGTGATCGCGTAGATGTCGACGCCCCGCCCGATCCGTTCCGGCAGCGAAACAAGCACCTGCAGGACGCCGTCGAGCGCGGGACACTCGGGCGGGGTATTTTCCGATCCGAACAGACCAAAACGCTGGCCCCCGATGGCGATTTCTCGCAGCGGGACAAGCCCGGTTGACGACAGGCGGGGCGTGCCGAAAAAACCGGCTGCCTTCACTTCGTCCAGCGGCGCGAGAAAGAAGGCGGGCATCAGTGCCACATTGGGCACCCGGATCACGAAACCCTTGAACAGGGTCTTCGAATTCTTGCCCCCGGTTTCGACCTTGACTTCGGCAAAGGCGATCTCGCGCCCGCCCGCGGTTCCGGTCAGCAGGTCCTGCACCTCGATCAGATGCTGCGGCAGAAGACGTTCTGGCAGGCTTTCGCGAAAGCCGCGGGCGGACTTGTCGTGCCGAAGCCCGATCGCGCCCGCCAGAAGCGGCATGACGCGGGAATCCTGCCTGTTCCGGACCCATTCGACGATGCTGTAGGCAACGACCAGCCACGGGAAGGCGACGAAGATCCAGTAGGATTCGGTGTCGGGCGAGGACAGGACGGCCACCATCGCCACCGCCCCGACAATGCAGCACAGCGCCAGAAAGGCGAACCCCATGGCCCTGATCTTGCGGAGTTCCGGCATCACCTCGGCCACCGCCGCAGCGACGTCGGGCAGTTGGTCTGCTACGGGGTCATCTGGCCTTGCCACGCTTCCGGTCATGGAAACTCCCAGCCGGTCACAGGTTCCGGCTACAGGCGGAAGCTTGCCAGACGTTCGTAATATGGCAAGGCCTGATCGACGAGACGCCGTGCATCGTCGGGCAGGTCCGGCAGCGCGCCTTCGGGGTCTTCGAACCCGGTGGAACGGTGCACCGCGCCATACCAGTGCGACGCCCAGACCCCGTCAAAGGGCTTTGGCCCCTCGGGCCAGCGCAGCATCGCCTCGGTGAAGGGGATGCCGAGCGCAGCGCACAGACCCGACAGCGCGGCATGCGGGTTGTCGCGGATGTCGGCGCTGTCGATGACCGGAGGGGCATGACCCAGCCAGCCGGCCACCTCGTCGAACAGTTCGGCCTGCTGGACAAAGCCGATGTCCGGAAGCGAGGGGTTCTCGCGTTTCCGGGCATAAGAGGCCACCACCCGCGCAGGATGCCGGATCAGGAAGACGTTGGCGCAGACCCGCATGAAGCCGCGGTCGAAGCCGGGAATCATGTGAAGCGTCATGTGCTTCTGGTAGAAAAGCGGCTTGCCCTCGGGGTTCGGCCCGGCGCAGGCGGCGGCGACCCGGACAGGGTCCGCCTCATGCGCGGCGATGATCGCCTCGCGCATCGGATGGTCGATGCCGGTCGCGGCCAGATAGGCGGCATAGAAGGGTTCGTCCCAGACCGCGCAATCGCCGCGTGCGGCGAAGGCATACATCATCGCGGTCGACAGGTTCCGCGGGCCGGACCACATCGCGATCCTCATGGGGCGCTCTCCTTGGGCAGACGGAAGAAGCGGGGGGTTTCACACCCCCCGCACCCCCCGTGGGGTATTTGGATCAGGTTGAAGGGCAGGTCAGGCACCGACGAGGGCCTTGTAAAGGGCGCGGATGCGTTCGGTCATCGGACCCATCTGGCCGGTGCCGATCTGGCGACCGTCGATCATGCCCACCGGGGTCTGCGCACCGAAGGTGCCGGTCAGGAAGGCCTCGTCGGCCGAATAGGTGTCAACCAGCGAGAAGTTCCGTTCGAAGACGGGGATGGCGTTGGCGCGGCAGAGGTCGATCACCTTCTGTCGCGTGATCCCGTTCATGCAATAGTCGCCCGTCGAGGTCCAGACCTGGCCCTTTTTCACGATGAAGAAGTTGCAGGCGTTGGTGGTATTCACGAAGCCGTGGACATCAAGCATCAGCGCCTCGTCCGCGCCCGCCTTTTCGGCGGCGATACAGGCGAGGATGCAGTTCAGCTTGGAATGGCTGTTCAGCTTCGGGTCCTGGCTCATCGGCAGGCCGCGGATATGGGGCACGGTCGCCAGCCGGATCGGACGCGGCAGTTTAGGGCGCGAATGTTCCATGATGATCGCCATCGTCGGGCCGGACCGGGACAGCGAGGGATGCTGGAAGGGGCGGATCTTCACCCCGCGCGTGACCATCAGGCGGGCATGGGCATCAGTCGTCATGCCGTTTGCCGCCTGGGTGTCAAGGACCGCCTGGATGACGCCCGCACGGTCCATCCCGATATCAAGGTCGATAGCGCGCGCGGCCTCGAACAGCCGGTCGATGTGTTCGTCAAGGAAGGTCCAGCGGTTGTTGTAGAGCCGGATACCCTCCCACACGCCGTCGCCCAGCATGAAGCCGGAATCATAGACCGAAACCGTCGCCTGCGCCTTGGGCACCAGGCGGCCGTTCAGCCAGATCAGGATCCGTTCGTTTCGGGCGTCGTCTTCGGCCTGATGGGTGGTAACGTGATCGTCGGTCATGGCGCGGATACTCCTTGTCGGCGGGCAGGCTAGGGCCAGATCGCGGAAAGGCCAAGGGGGCGCTTTTCCTGACGCGGGACGCACGGTATACGAAGGCATGCAGAAAACTCTGACGCAGATCTACGAAGACCGCGTGGCCGACGGCACGCTCAGGGCCGATCCGGCCCAGCATGCCGTGCTGCCGCTTCTGGAAGACCTGCGCGCCTGGCTGCAGGCCAATGCCGGCCGCAAGGTGGGCCTGTTCGCCGGGCTCTTCGCAAGGCCCGTCACCCCGCCGAGGGGGCTTTACCTGTGGGGGGGCGTCGGGCGGGGCAAGTCCATGCTGATGGACCTGTTCATCGAACAGGTGGACATCGCCCAGAAGCGGCGAGTGCATTTCCACGCCTTCATGCAGGAAATCCATCGCGGCCTGCACGAGGCGCGCAAGACCGGGGTGGAGGATGCGCTGGCCCCGGTCGCGGATCGGGTGGCGCGCGATCTGCGGCTTCTGGCCTTCGACGAGATGCAGATCACCGACATCACCGATGCGATGATCGTGGGGCGCCTGTTCGAACGCCTGATCGCGGCGGGCGTGGTGATCGTCACCACCTCGAACCGTCCGCCCGAGGATTTGTACAAGAACGGGCTGAACCGGGGGCTGTTCCTGCCGTTCATTGCGCTCTTGCACGACCGGATGCATGTGGTCGAACTGGAAAGCCCGAACGACTATCGCCAGCACCGGCTGGAAGGCGCGCAGGTCTATTTCCATCCCGCGGGCAAGGCCGGGCCACAGATCAACGCGATCTGGTCGGATCTGACCGGCGGCGCCACGGGCGCACCCCTGCGCCTGCCGGTGAACGGACGCGAGGTGGAACTGCCACGATTCGCCAATGGCGTTGGCCGCGCGACGTTCTGGGATCTGTGCGCCCGTCCGCTTGGCCCGGCCGATTTCCTGGCCATCGCGGCGGCGGTCCGGGTCTTGATCGTGGAGGATATTCCGCAGCTGTCGGCCTCGAACTACAACGAGGCGAAACGCTTCGTCACGCTGATCGACGCGCTTTACGAGGCGCGGGTGCGCCTGATCGCCAGCGCCGCGGATGTGCCCGAGCGGCTGTATATCGAGGGCGAGGGCACCTTCGAATTCGAACGAACCGCAAGCCGCCTGCGCGAGATGCAGTCGGCCGACTGGGCAGCGCAGGCGATGGACAGGGCAGGCGACGGCGGCGCATAATGGCGCCCATGCCGTCGCTGTGCCGCGCCTGTCTGACCCCGTTCGAAGGCGGTGCCCGTTGCCCCGCCTGCCGCAGTCCGCGCATCGTCGTCCATCCAGAACTGTTCGACCTGTCGATCGCGCATATGGATTGCGATGCCTTCTACGCCAGCGTGGAAAAACGCGATGATCCTTCGCTGCGCGACAAGCCCGTGATCGTCGGCGGCGGCATGAGGGGCGTGGTTTCCACCTGCTGCTACATCGCCCGGATCAAGGGGGTGCGGTCGGCCATGCCGATGTTCCAGGCGCTGAAACTGTGCCCCGAGGCGGTCGTGGTGAAGCCCAGGATGCAGGTCTATGCCGAGGTCAGCCGCGCGATCCGGTCGATGATGGAGGACCTGACCCCCGCCATCGAACCCTTGTCGCTGGACGAGGCATTCCTGGACCTGACCGGCACCGCCCGCCTGCACGGGGCGCCGCCCGCCGTCATGCTGGCGCGCCTCGTCCGGCGGATGGAGGACGAGTTGGGGATTTCGGGATCGGTCGGACTGTCGCACAACAAGTTCCTGGCCAAGATCGCCTCCGACCTGGACAAGCCGCGCGGGTTTTCCGTGATCGGCCGTGCCGAGACCGCCGGCTTTCTGGCCGCGCGTCCGGTACGGATCATCTGGGGTGTGGGAACGGCCACCCAAGCCGCGCTGGAACGCGCGGGCATCCGCACGATCGCCGACCTCTTGCGGTGGGACCGCGCCGACCTTGTCGCGCGCTTTGGCCAGATGGGCGACAGGCTCTGGCAGCTTGCGCGCGGGCAGGACAGCCGCCGGGTGATCCGTGACGAGGCGCCGAAGTCGATTTCCAAGGAAACCACCTTCGACGAGGACACGACCGACCCGGACTTGCTGGACGGACATCTGTGGCGCCTCGCCGAACAGGTGGCCGACCGCGCCAAGGCCAAGGGTTTCGCCGGCCGCACCGTCACGCTGAAACTGAAGCGGGCGGATTTCACCACGGTGACGCGCCGTCATGCCCTTCATGCGCCCACGCAGACCGCCGACCGGATCTATCGCGAAGGGCGGGCGCTGTTCGACGCCAGCGGCGAACGCGGCCCCTTTCGCCTGATCGGGGTGGGCATCGCCGATCTCTGTGCGGGCGCCAACGCCGACCGCGAAGGCGACCTGCTGGACCCCGACGCCGGCAAGCGCGCCGCGACGGAACGCGCCACCGATGCCATCCGCGCAAGGTTCGGCAGGGACGCGATCATCAAGGGCCGCGCCTTGCGCTGATCCCTCAGCCGATCGTCCCGCGCACCCCGCCCGTCTGGGCGCGGTCCAGCAGCAAGTGATCGAGCAGGACACAGGCCATCATCGCCTCGCCCACGGGCACGGCGCGGATGCCCACGCAGGGGTCATGCCGCCCGGTGGTGACCACGTCGACCTCGGCCCCGGCGGTGTCGATCGACCGGCGTGCCGTCAGGATGGAGGATGTGGGCTTTACCGCGAACCGGACCACCACGGGCTGCCCGGTGGAAATGCCGCCCAGGATGCCGCCTGCGTGGTTCGACAGGAATTCCGGCCCGTCGGGCCCCATCACGATCTCGTCGGCATTCTCGATCCCGGTCAGGGCCGCCACCGCCATGCCGTCACCGATTTCGACCGCCTTGACCGCGTTGATCGACATCATCGCCGAAGCCAGATCGCTGTCGAGCTTGCCGTAGATCGGCGCGCCAAGGCCTGCGGGAACGCCGGTGGCCACCACTTCGATCACCGCGCCGACAGAGGCATGGGCGACCGTTCGGATGTGATGCAGGTAGTCGGCCCATTCATCCACGACGGCGGCGTCGGGCACGAAGAAATCGTTGCGCGCCACTTCGGCCGCATCAAAGCGCGACCGGTCGATGTGTTTCACGCCCATCTGCGTCATGTAGCCAAGGATCGACAGGCCCGGCACCATCCGGGCCAGCACCGCGCGGGCCACGCCACCGGCGGCCACCCGCGCCGCGGTTTCCCGCGCGCTTGACCGGCCGCCGCCGCGGTAATCCCGGATCCCGTATTTCTGGTGATAGGTGATGTCGGCATGGCCGGGCCGGAACGACTGGGCGATCTTGCCGTAATCCTTGGACCGCTGATCGGTGTTCTCGATCATCAGCTGGATCGGCGTGCCGGTCGTCATGCCCTCGAACACGCCCGACAGGATGCGCACCTGATCGGGTTCCTGCCGCTGGGTCGTGTTCTTGTTCAACCCCGGACGCCGCTTGTCCAGCCAGGGCTGGATATCTGCCTCGGTCAGGGGCACTCCGGGCGGGCAGCCGTCGACCGTGCAACCCAGGGCAGGCCCGTGGCTTTCGCCCCAGGTTGTCACGCGGAATACATGTCCGAAGGTGTTGAAGCTCATGGCACGGCCCGTCTTTAGATACCCGCCCCCGCAATAGGCCAAAGCCCGCGCGCGATAAACCCCGTTCATGCGGGCCGGCTTCTTTCCGTTCCCGATGCCGCGGTGACGTGACCGCACGATCGCCGCTTGAACATCGCGCATCCTGCGCTATGTTCCATCTCACCTCGGGGTGCCCGTCACGGGCTGAGACGCGCAAGCGAACCCGTTGAACCTGAACCGGTTAGGACCGGCGGAGGGAAGGTGTGGAATGTCTCCATCCCAGTCTCCGCCCGTCGCAGATTTGGAGGATGACCATGAGATCCCTGATCCTTGCTGCGGGTATCGTTTCATTGGGCCAGTCGGCCCTTGCGGAAACGCCCGTTCTTTCTGTGCTGACCTATGACAGCTTCGTGTCCGAATGGGGCCCCGGCCCGGCCATCGAAAAGGCGTTCGAGGCCGATTGCGCCTGCGACCTGCAATTCGTCGGCGCGGGCGATGGCGCAGCGCTTCTGTCCCGCGTGCGGCTGGAAGGCGCCGCGACCGAGGCCGATGTGGTCCTCGGGCTGGATACCAACCTGACGGCGGCCGCAGCCGCCACCGGGCTTTTCGCGCCCCACGGGCAGACGCCCGACCTGTCGCTTCCGGTCGCCTGGGATGACGCGACCTTCCTGCCCTATGACTGGGGCTGGTTCGCCTTCGTCCACAACCGCGACTTCGCCGCCCCCGCCTCGTTCGAGGCGCTGGCCGTCTCGGATGCACGGATCGTGATCCAGGATCCCCGCTCATCGACCCCGGGCCTGGGGCTGCTGATGTGGGTGAAGGCCGCTCATGGCGACCGTGCGGGCGAAGTCTGGGCCGCGCTGGCCGATAACATCGTCACCGTCACGCCCGGCTGGTCCGAAGCCTATGGCCTGTTCCTTGAGGGCGAGGCCGACATGGTGTTGTCCTACACCACCTCGCCCGCCTATCACCTGATCGCCGAGGAAGACGACAGCAAGACGGCCGCGCTGTTCGACGAGGGGCATTACATGCAGGTCGAGGTGATGGGGAAGCTTGCCGGAACCGATCAACCCGATCTGGCCGACCGTTTCCTGGCCTTCATGCTTTCGGACGCCGCGCAAGAGATCCTGCCGACGACGAACTGGATGTATCCCGCCCGGGAACCGGCCTCGGGCCTGCCCAAGGGGTTTGAAACCCTGATCCAGCCCGGAACCTCGCTGCTTTTGCCCGCAGCCGAGGCCGAGGCCCTTCGCGGCGCGGCGATCGAAGAATGGCGCGCGGCGCTGGCGCGCTGATCCCGCTGGCCGTTGCGGCGGTGGTGGGGCTGGTAATCCTGGCCAGCCTTGCCGCCGTCCTGGGGCATGGCGGGGCGGCTTCGGTGTCGGCGGCCGACTGGGCCGCGGTCCGCTTCACCGTCGGACAGGCCGCGGTTTCCGCCGCGCTCTCTTGCGTCCTGGCCATTCCGGTGGCCCGTGCGCTGACCCGGCGCCGCTTTGCAGGGCGGCAGGCGATCATCGCGCTTCTGGGCGCGCCGTTCCTTCTGCCGGTGATCACTGCGGTCTTCGGTGTCGTCGCCATCTATGGCCGAAGCGGGGTGCTGAATCGCGCGTTCGAGGCCGTGGGGCTTCCCGCCTTTTCGCTTTATGGCCCGCAGGGGGTGGTGCTGGCGCAGGTCTTCCTGAACATGCCGCTTGCCGTCAGAATGATGCTGAACGGATGGGCGGCGATCCCGGCAGAACGGTTGCGGCTTGCAGGGGCGCTCGGGTTCGGGCCGGGGGCCGTCTGGCGGCATCTGGAAAAGCCGATGCTGGCCACCGTGCTGCCCGGCGCGGCGCTGGCGATCTTCGTGATCTGCCTAACCTCCTTTGCCGTGGCGCTGACCCTTGGCGGCGGGCCGGATGCGACGACGGTTGAACTGTCGATCTATCAGGCGATCCGCTATGAATTCGACCTGCCAAAGGCGGCCCTTCTGGCCGCGGTGCAGTTCGGCCTTTGCGCCGCGGCGCTGGCACTGACATGGGCCGCGACCGGTGCGCCCGGCTTCGGCGCCGGGCTTGACCGCGCCGCCCTTCCGCCCGCGCCACGCGGCTGGCGACGTCCGGGCGATGCACTGGCCGTGGGCCTGGCGCTGGTGTTCGTCGCCTCGCCGCTGGTGGCGGTTCTTGGCCGTGGGCTGTGGCATCTGACCGACCTGCCGCCGCAGATCTGGCAGGCGGCGGGTCGGTCGATCCTGATCGCGCTGCCGTCCGGGGTACTGGCCACGGCGGGGGCGCTGGCCCTGGCGCTGGCGCCGAATCGCTGGGCCGAGGGGGTGGCGATGCTGCCCCTTGCCGCGTCGTCGCTGGTGATCGGCACCGGGCTGTTCCTCTTGCTTGTGCCACCATTCAGGCCCGGCGCCTTGGCGCTGCCGGTCACGCTGGCGGTCAATGCCGCGCTGACGCTGCCCTTCGCCTATCGTGCTCTCAGGCCCGAGGCGCTGGCGCTGCGCGCCGATTACGGGCGGCTGACCGAGGCGCTCGGGATCGCGGGATGGGCGCGATTGCGGCGGATCATCCTGCCCCGCCTGCGCCGCCCGCTGGGCTTTGCCATGGGGGTAACGGTGGCGCTTTCGATGGGCGATCTTGGGGTGATCGCGCTTTTCGCCGATGAACGGTCGGCCACGCTGCCCCTGATGGTGCAGCGCCTGATGGGGGCCTACCGGATGGATCAGGCGGCGGCCGCGGCGCTGGTGCTGGCGGGGTTGGGATTTTCGGCCTTTCTGGCCTTCGATCTGTGGGGGCGGCGCAATGCTGACGCTTGACGGGCTTGAGATCACGCTGGGCGACTGGACCCTCCGCGCCGACTGGAGCTTGCCCACGGGTGTGCGCTGCGCGTTGATCGGGCCGTCTGGGGCGGGAAAAAGCACGCTGATGCTGGCGGTGGCGGGGTTCGTCGAACCCACGCGGGGGCGGGTGATCTGGCAGGGGCAGGATCTGGCCGGGCTTTCCCCCGGCGATCGGCCGGTGTCGATCCTGTTTCAGGACCAGAACCTGTTTCCACACCTGACCGTGGCCGAAAACCTTGGCCTCGGGATCGCGCCCAACCGCCGCCCGACCCGCGCCGAACAGGACCGCATCGCCGAGGTTCTGGACCGGGTGGGCCTTGCGGGGATGGGCGCGCGCAAGCCCGCGCAGTTGTCGGGCGGGCAGGCCGGGCGCGCGGCGCTGGCAAGGGCGCTGCTCCGGCAAAGGCCGCTTCTGTTGCTGGATGAACCCTTTGCCGCACTGGGGCCTGCCCTGCGCGCCGAGATGCTGGATCTGGTGGCCGAGGTTGCCGATGAAACGGGCGCCACCGTCCTGATGGTCACGCATGACCCTGCCGATGCCCGCCGCCTGTGCGACCTGACGGTTTTCGTCGATGAGGGCCGGGCCGGCCCCCCTGCGGATACCGCCGCGCTGTTTGCCGATCCGCCACTGGCGGTGCGGGCCTATCTGGGCCTGTGATCCGCCCAGCAGGGGACAGCAATGCAAAAGCCCCCGCCGGGATCCGGCGGGGGCTTTCGTTCTTTCATCGCCGAAGGGCTCAGGCGTGCTTTTTCTTGCCCTTGACGCCGGCCCAAAGCCGCTTGTTCGTCAGGTAAAGCAGCGTCGACAGCACGACCAGGAAGATCACCGCCACAAAGCCCGTGTTCTTGCGGTCCATCATCTTGGGTTCGGCCGCCCACATCAGGAAGGCCGCCACGTCTTCGGCCATGTGATGGGTCGAGTTGTCGTGGCCGTCGGCATATTCAACCTGCCCATCCGACAGCGGCGGGGCCATCGAGATCCAGCCACCGGCGAAGGTGTCGTTGCCGTAGAAGAACGAACCGGCTTCTTCCTTTTCCTCGCCGTTGTAATGGGTGAGGAGCGAGTAGATGTACTCTGCCCCGCCCATGCCGTTGAACAGCTGGCTCATACCGGTGCCGTAGGGGCCGTGGAAGCCCGCGCGGGCCTTGGCCATCAGGCTCAGGTCGGGGCCCATGCCTTCGCCGGCGCGGATCGGGAACTTGTCGGTCCACTCGCGCGGGCGGGTTTCGCCGCCCGGCAGTTCCACCTCGTCCAGCGAGGCGGCATAGGCGCGCACCTGATCGGCGGGCAGCTCGGGGCCGCCCGGATCGGCAAGCGTGCGGATCGGCACGTACCGCAGGCCGTGGCAGGCCGAGCAGACCTCGGTATAGACCTGAAGCCCCCGCTGAAGCTGGTTCTTGTCATACTTGCCGAACGGGCCTTCAAAGCTGAAGTCCACATCTTCAACATGACCGGCACTGCCCGCGGCATGTGCCGCGCCCGTGGCCAGCACGAGTGCAGAGACGGCGCTGATTGCGATCTTGCGAAACATCTTGATCAGTTCCTTTCCCAATCACTCAGCCGGCTGGCCGTAGTGGGCATTGAAGTCTTCTTCGATCGTGGCCGGAACCGGCTGCGGCTTCTCGATCACGCCGAGGATGGGCAGGATCACGAGGAAGTAGGCGAACCAGTAGGCCGCGCCGATCAGCGAGATCGAGGCATAGGGCTCTTCCGCCGGCATGGCGCCCGCCCACATCAGCACGACGAAGTCGACGACCAGAAGCCAGAACCACCACTTGAACATCGGGCGATAGCGGCCCGAGCGCACCGACGAAGTGTCGAGCCAGGGGGCCAGCGCCATCACCGCGATCGCGCCGAACATCGCCAGAACGCCGAAGAACTTGGCGTCGATGATGCCGAAGGACAGGAACTGCACCCACTGCACGACCCAGACGTCGGCGGTGAAGGCGCGCAGGATCGCGTAGAACGGCAGGAAGTACCATTCGGGCACGATATGCGCGGGCGTCACCAGCGGGTTGGCCTCGATGTAGTTGTCAGGGTGGCCAAGGTAGTTCGGCATGAAGCCCACGACGGCGAAGAACACCGCCAGGATCACGGCCAGCGCGAACAGGTCCTTGATGACATAGTAGGGCCAGAACGGAACGGTGTCCTTTTCGGCCTCGGCCTTCGAGGTGCGGCGCACTTCGACACCGGTCGGGTTGTTGTTGCCCGTGGTGTGGAAGGCCCAGATGTGCACGGCGACAAGGGCCGCGATCACGAAGGGCAGCAGGTAGTGCAGCGAGAAGAAACGGTTCAGCGTGGCATTGTCCACCGCCGGGCCGCCCAGGAGCCAGGCCTGGATCGGCTCGCCCACTCCGGGGATCGCGCCGAAGAGGCCGGTGATCACGGTCGCACCCCAGAACGACATCTGACCCCACGGCAGCACGTAGCCCATGAAGGCCGTGCCCATCATGCAGAGGTAGATGATCATGCCGATGATCCAGGTCACTTCGCGCGGGGCCTTGTAGGACCCGTAGTAGAGACCGCGGAAGATGTGCAGGTAGACGGCGACAAAGAACAGCGAGGCGCCGTTGGCGTGCAGGTAACGGAAGGCCCAGCCACCGTTCACGTCGCGCATGATGTGTTCGACCGAGGCGAAGGCCAGGTCGACATGCGGCGTGTAGTGCATCACCAGGATGATGCCGGTGACGATCTGCAGCGCAAGGCAGAAGGTCAGGACAATGCCCCAGATCCACATCCAGTTGAGGTTCTTGGGGGTGGGGATCATGATGGTGTCATACATGAGCCCGACAATGGGAAGTCGCTTGTGAAGCCACTTTTCGATGCCCGTCCTGGGCTCGTAATGGTCGTGCGGAATACCGGCCATCGGGTTTCTCCTCAGCCCAGAAGGATCGTGGTTTCGTCAGTGAACTGCGCCTGCGGAATGTCGAGATTCCGGGGGGCAGGTCCCTTGCGGATGCGGCCGGCGGTGTCGTAGTGCGACCCGTGGCAGGGGCAGAACCAGCCCCCGAACTCGCCCGCGCCATTGCCGATCGGCACACAGCCGAGGTGGGTGCAGACGCCGATCATCACCAGCCATTCGCCGGCCTCGTCGAGGGTGCGGTTCGCGTCCGACGCGTCCGAGCCCGGCTTGTTCACGTTCTGCGACATCTTGTCGATAGTCAGATCGTCCAGCGAAACCGCGCGCGCGGCCTCGATTTCCTCGGGCGAGCGGCGACGGATGAACACCGGCTTGCCGCGCCACTTGACGGTCAGCTGGGTGCCGACCTCGACGCCGCTGATATCGACATAGATCGACGCCAGAGCGCGCACGTCAGCGGATGCGTTCATCTGGTTGATCATCGGCCAGACGGCGGCGCCGGTGGCCACAGCCCCGGCACCGGCCGTGGCGTAATACAGGAAATCCCTGCGGGTGCCTGCGTGATCTTCTGCGTGGGACACGAGATCTTCTCCCTTCCAGAGGCCGCGGGTTTGCGACCCATGCGATGATGGGGCCACAGTTGCCCGCAGCCTTGCCGCGCGCGTTTTAGCCAAAGGGGGCGTCCCCGTCCAGCGGTCAAAGGAGCGCAGGCAAAGCGAAAGTCAGGGTTTTTTCGTCGCGCGGGGATGTTCGATGCATCGACGATGGCGGCAAGGGCCGATGCGGGCCGCGGCGATCGCCTTCCGCAGGGGCCCCCGTCCGGCTTCAGGGATGGATCAGCGACAGGGCCAGCTTGCCTGCGAACACCATGAAAAAGGCCCCTGCCGCCCCGGTGAAAACCCAGCCGTGGCGCATGTAAAGCCGCGCCGCCGGGGGCGTCGAAAAGGCCAGCGCATAGGCGGAGTGAATCAGGAACGACAGCGCGCAGGCCCCCGCCGTCAGGATGGCGATGTCGCCCGGCGCGGCGCTTGCCGTGGGAAACAGCGACAGGATCGCCAGCCACGAGGTCAGGGCCTTCGGATTCATGGCGTTGATCAGCATCGACCGGCGGAACCCCGCGCCGAAACCCAGCCCCTGCTGGCGATAAAGCGCCATTTGCCACTGGCCCCGGATGCCGGACCAGGCCGCGCGCAGATAGCGCGTGGCGAACCACAGAAGCAGGCCGATCGCCAGGACTGTCAGCGCCAGCTGCGAGGCCGGAAACAGGGCAAAGACCGAAGCCATGCCCAACGACATGGAAAGGCACCAGCCTCCGATACCGATTCCCACCCCGCAGGCCGAACCCAGACCAGCCGCCCGCCCGGAACCCATCGCGGTGGCGATGGTGTTGATGACGTTCGGCCCCGGCGACATGATGTTGATCGCCAGAAAGATCCAGACGGTCAGGAAGGCGCCGAACGGCAGCGTCAATTTCCGCCTGCCTGCGCCTTCAGGTCGCAGCCGGAACGGTTGCCAGCATCGACCGCCGGTCGGCAAAGGCGGCGTACCAGGCCGCCAGTTGCGGACGGGTGCCGCGCCAGTCGCGGTCATGCAGGCGGAAATCCAGATAGCCAAGCGCGCATCCCACCGCGATCTGCCCCATGTCGACAGGACCCGAAAGCGTGGCGATCCAGCGCGATTCGAGGGCATCCAGCGCGCGTTCGACCTTGGCCCATTGCCCTTCGGCCCAGGGATCAAAGCGTTTGTCCTCGGGGCGGATCCGGCTTTCGTAGACCATCAGGATCGCCGCATCCATGATGCCGTCGGCCGTCGCCTCCAGCGTCAGGGCATCCCACAGGCGCGGGCCCGACGGGTAAAGCCCCGCGCCAAAGCGATCATCCAGATACCGGCAGATAACCCGGCTGTCATAGATCGCAGGGCCGTCGTCGCGTTCCAGCGCGGGGATCTTGCCCAGCGGGTTCTGCGCAAGCGGCATGGTGCCCGGATCGACCGGGCTTCCCGCCGCATGCACGATGTCGATCCGGCCTTCGTTGCCGGATTCGATCAGCAGCACCATGACCTTGCGGACAAAGGGCGAGGTTGGCGAATGATAGAGGCGCATCAGCCCTTCCTGATCTTCAGGCGGCCCATGAAGGCCGCGTCGATTTCATAGCTGCGGCCCGCGATCCGGATCGTGCGGGTCACGCGGGCGGCGGTGTTGGTCTGACTGGCCCCGCCGCCGGCACGATCGCCCGGATGGTGGACGGCAAGACCGGGCGCCAGATCATCGAGCGCGTCTTCGGCGCGCTGATCGGTGCGTCCGACATGGGTGTTGCGGCGGATGGCGCGCCGGACCGCCCAGACGGACCCGGCCACAAGGCCAAGCCGAAGCGCCACGGGCACCAGCGGGGCAAGGGGAAGCGGCATCGGTCATCCTCCCATGAACGACGCGCCGATCCTAGGGCCGGGCGTGCAGGCTGTAAATGGGCGGGCTTTCGCCCCGCGCCGTCGTCGGGCAAGGTGGCGACGGACCCAAGGGAGGACGACACCATGACCGACGCCGTGACCGCGCTTGACCTGCCGCCCGCCGATCCGCTGGACGATGACATCCGCGCGTATTTCGACAAATGCACCGAAAAGCTCGGGCTGATTCCCAACGTTCTTCTGGCCCATGCCTTCGACCAGGCAAAGCTGCGGGCCTTCTCGGCGCTTTACAACGACCTGATGCTGGCACCCTCGGGCCTGCCCAAGACCGAACGCGAGATGATTGCCGTGGCGGTCTCTGCCCAGAACGAATGTGTCTACTGCCTGACAGCCCATGGTGCGGCGCTGCGGCAGCTGACCGGCCAGCCGGCGCTGGCGGAAACCGTCGCGCAGAACTGGCGGGTGGCGGAACTCGCGCCGCGACAGCGCGCGATGCTGGCCTTCGCGGTGAAGCTGACGAACCACCCGGCGGACATGGGCGAAGCAGACCGACAGGCGCTGCGCGATCAGGGATTCACCGATCGGGACATCTGGGACATTTCTGCCGTGGCGGCCTTCTACAACATGTCGAACCGGCTGGCGGCGGCGGTAGAGATGCGGCCCAATCCGGAATACCACGCAATGGCGCGGTAACGCCGCCCGGAAAACGAAAAGGCCGCGCCGGGATGCCCGGACGCGGCCATTTCATGCCCTGATCGGGCGATCAGCCCTGACGGGCCTTGTAGCGCTTCTGCGTCTTGTTGATGACGTAGACACGGCCCTTGCGGCGCACGATCTGGCAATCGCGATGGCGCGTCTTGAGCGAGCGGAGCGAGTTCGCAACCTTCATCGTTCTTCTCCCTTTCGCGGCGCGCGTGCGCCTTGAAACCAAAAATGCCCCCGAGGGGGCGGTGAATGGTGGGCGGTACTGGGATCGAACCAGTGGCCACTACGATGTCAACGTAGTGCTCTACCGCTGAGCTAACCGCCCACGCTGCCGTTCGTTCCCGCCCCATCCAAAAAAATCGGACGCGGGCGGAACCGCGTCGGTCGGCAGGTCTATAGAAGGAGTCGCCGCCGTGTTCAAGGGGTAATGATTTGGGGGATTTGGCATCACGCCGAACAGCGCTATACCATGATCACAGGGGGCGTTCATGTCGGTCGAAAGCTACAGCCTGATCCATCCCGCCCGGCAGGATACGCCGGTTGTCTTCGCGTCTCCGCACAGCGGACGGGATTATCCGGCCGAACTGCTGGAGGCGACGGCGCTGGACGGGCGGGCGATTCGGTCGTCCGAAGATGCGTTCGTCGACCGGCTCTTTTCCGCCGCGCCGGATCTGGGGTCGCCCCTGCTGGTGGCGCGGGCCCCTCGTGCCTTCATCGACCTCAACCGCGCCAGCGATGAACTTGATCCTGCCCTGATCGAAGGCGTGATGCGACCGGCGCACAATCCGCGCATCAGTTCGGGCCTGGGCGTGATCCCGCGTGTCGTGTCGAACGGTCGGGCGATCTATCGCGGCAAGCTGACGATGGCCGAGGCCGAGGCGCGCATCTTGCGCTATTGGCACCCCTATCATGGCGCGCTGCGCGGGCTGATGCACGAGACGCGCGCGATCTTCGGGCAGGCGATCTTGGTGGATTGCCATTCGATGCCGCACGAGGCAATCGAGGCCCACGCCCGCCCCGGCGTGCCGCATCCCGAAATCGTGCTGGGCGACCGGTTCGGCGCCGCCGCCGGGCGCGATGTGGTGGACCGGATCGAGGCCGCCTTCCGCAAGGCGGGTCTGCGGGTGGTGCGCAATGCGCCCTTTGCCGGCGCCTATATCGCCCAGACCTACGGGCGGCCGTCGCTGGGGTGTCATGTGGTGCAGGTGGAAATCGACCGGTCGCTTTACATGGACGAAAGCCGGATCCAGCCCACGGCGGGGTTCGATGCGTTCCGCGACCTGGTCACCGGCGTGATCACCGAAATCACCGGGCATTGGCGCAAGACGGCGATGGCCGCCGAATAGGCGCTACTTAGATGCGGCCGCGGGCGGCGCGTCGCGCGACAGTTGCACCGCCAGGATCCCTGCCATCACGACGGCCACGCCCAGCAAGTCGGTCCCGCGCACGGTTTCGCCCAGAAGGGCGGCGGCGATCGCCACGCCGAAGAACGGGTTGAGGAAATGGAACGCCGAGGCGCGGACCGCACCGATCCGCCCGACCAGCGCGAACCAGATCAGCGTCGCGGCGAGGCCCGGCACGAAGACCTGGTAGAGGAAGGCCGCGACCCAGCGGGCCGACAGCGCGACCTGCCACGTCTCAAGCAGGGCCGAGGCCACGGCCAGCGACGCCGACCCGACCAGCATCTGCAAGCCCACGATCATCAGAAGGTTGCCCCCGCTTGTGGCACCGCGCACCATCAGCGTGGCGGTGGCCAGTGCGATGGCGCCTGCCACGCAAAGCGCCACGGCCAGCGGATCGGCCCCGCCCGAAAGACGCGTGCCCATGATCAGCGCCACCCCGGCAAACCCCGCGACCAGCCCGGCCACCCCCAGCCAGCGCAGGCGCTGCCCGAAGAAAAGCCACCCCATCGCCCCCACCAGCAACGGCATGGACGAAGCGATGATCGCGGCCAGCGATGCCTCGATCCATTGCATAGCGATGAAGTTGAGCCCGAGATAGAGCGCGTTCTGGCAAAGGCCGAACACGATGGTGGCGCGGCGCTGCGCCGGCGTCAGCCGCCAGCCTTGCCCAAGCGCCAGCGCCACGGCAATGGCGACACCGCCGGACAGCAGGAACCGGATGGCCAGCGTGAACAGGGGCGGCGCATCGGCCACGATGATGCGCGCGGTCGCAAAGGCCGATGACCACATCAGGGCAAAGGCAAGCCCCATCAGAATGGCTCGGAAATCCATGGCCGGTCCCTTTTCGCGCACTGCCCGCCAAACAGAAGGGCCGCCCGAGGGCGACCCTGGAAAACCCGCAAGGTCGGGGCCACAGGCCCCGGCGTTCCGGATCAGGCGTTGACGCTGTCCTTCAGGGACTTCGCGATGGCGAACTTCACCTGCTTGTCGGCCGCCTTGGTGATGGTTTCGCCGGTGGCCGGGTTGCGGACCTGGCGTTCCGGGCGGGCCTTGCAGGCCACCTTGCCCAGACCCGGAAGGGTCACGGCGCCGCCGGCGGTCACTTCGCGCACGACGACTTCGGCAATCGCATCCAGAGCGGCGCCGGCGGTTTTCTTGTCCGAGCCCATGGCTTCGGCAATGGCGGCAACCAGCTGGGTCTTGGTCATCGGTTTCGACATGTCCTGTTCCTTGTATCTGCCCTGTCGTTGCAGGGATCAAAACCTGCCCCATCACGGGGCCACGGTCTGGGTTCACACTGTTTTGCGGATCATTTCAAGCGAAAAAGGCCAAACCGCCCGCCAATTCCCACGCGTCACAGGAACGCTGTTTCCTCGAAGCTGCGCAACTTGCGGCTGTGGATGCGTTCGATCGGCATCTTGCGCAGCCGTTCCATCGCCCTGATCCCGATCTGAAGGTGCCGCGCGACCTGCGTCTTGTAGAAGTCGCTGGCCATGCCGGGCAGCTTGAGCTCGCCATGCAGGGGCTTGTCGGAGACGCACAGCAGCGTGCCATAGGGCACCCGGAACCGGAACCCGTTCGCCGCGATGGTGGCGCTTTCCATGTCCAGCGCGATGGCGCGGGATTGCGACAGGCGCTGCACCGGGCCGGACTGGTCGCGCAGTTCCCAGTTGCGGTTGTCGATGGTGGCCACCGTGCCCGTGCGCATGATCCGCTTCAACTCGTAGCCTTCCAGTTGCGTGACCTCGGCCACCGCCTCCTGAAGGGCGATCTGGATCTCGGCCAGGGCCGGGATCGGCACCCAGACCGGCAGGTCGTCATCCAGCACGTGATCCTCGCGCAGATAGGCGTGGGCCAGCACGAAATCACCCAGCGACTGCGAATTGCGCAGCCCGGCGCAATGGCCGACCATCAGCCAGGCATGCGGCCTGAGGACGGCGATGTGATCGGTCGCGGTCTTGGCGTTGGAGGGGCCGACGCCGATGTTGACCAGCGTGATCCCCTGCCCGTCGGCCCGCTTCAGGTGATAGGTCGGCATCTGCGGCATCTTCGTCAGCGGGTGCAACGCCCCTTCCGCGCCAGTGATGACCTGATTGCCCGGCGCGACAAAGGCGGTATAGCCACTGTCGGGATCGGACAGGGCGGCGCGGGCATAGGCCTCGAACTCGTCGACATAGAACTGGTAGTTGGTGAACAGGACGTGGTTCTGGAAATGGTCCGGATCGGTCGCGGTGTAATGGGTAAGCCGCGCCAGTGAATAATCCACCCGCTGCGCCGTGAAGGGGGCAAGCGGGCGCGACCCGTCAGGGTTTTCGGTGCGCGTGCCGTTCACGATGTCATCGTTCGTCGTGGCAAGGTCCGGCACGTCGAAGACATCGCGCAGGGAAAACTCCAGCACCCCTTCCTGTGGAACCGAAACGCCGGGGTTGCCGGCGACGGCGAAATGAACCGGGATCGGGGTTTCCGATGGCCCGATCAACACCGGCACGCCGTGGCTTTGCATCAGAAGCCCGATCTGCTGGATCAGGTAGTGCCGGAACAGGTCGGGCCGGGTCACCGTCGTGGCATAGGTGCCGGGCTCGGCCACATGGCCGAAGGAAAGCCGGGAATCCGTCTTGGCAAAGCTGGTCACGGTCAGCCGGATTTCGGGATAGAAGGCACGGATCCGCGCCGAGGGGCGCCCGCCGGTCACGGCGCGGCTGAAATGATCGGCCAGAAACCGCGTCGCGCCGTCATAAAGCTGCTCCAGCCGGGCCACCGCGGCGGCGGGGTCGTCAAAGGCCTCATGGCCGGGCATGTCGGGAACGATCAGTTCGGTCGGGGCGTCGTGCATCGGGCGTCCGCTGGCAAGTGTGATCCGGCATATAAGCCGAAATCGGAACGCCTTCGCAAGTGAGGGTTTCGTGACGCCGTCGCCGCCCTTGCGCTGTGGTCAGGCCCCATCCGTTCAGGCCCTATCCGTTCAGGCTCGGTGTCGCCAGAGCGCGATCAGGCCCCGGTCTGCAGCGTGGGCCGGGTCATGCCCCGCCGCGGCCGCCCCATAGATCGGAACCTCGACAAGCGTCACGCCGGGCCTGCGGGCCAGCGCCGCGTCGAAACCCTGCGCCGCGTAGACACCCGCGTTGATCGACAGCGCAAAGAGCGCGCCCGGGGCCGCAACGGATTCCAGCCGGTCGATCGCCTCGGGGCCGACATGGCCATGCGTGAAGGTGCCGGACGACACGATGCCGGAATAGGGCCCGGAAAACGGAAGGGGCGCGGTGATATCGGCCCGATAGAGCGCGCGGTAAAGCCGCTTTTCCCCGGCGCGGGCCAACATCTCGGCCGAAAGGTCGACGCCGTCTATGGCCCCCTCGAAACCCTGTTCCCGCAGCGACGCGGCCAGCAGCCCCGTCCCCGCACCCACGTCAAGGACGGCGTCCGCGTCGCCCCCGCCATGGGCCAGAAACGCCATCGCGACATGCGCGGGCAGGCGGTATTCCATGTCGGCGGCAAAGCCCGTGTCATAGCTTGCCGCCCATTGAGCATAAAGGCGGCGGCAGTCATCGGGACCGTTCAGGGCATAGGCATTGTCAAGGTCGGCCATGGGTTGATGATGCCGCGCCGCTTCGTGCCGATCAAGCCTTGCGCAAGGGCACGGCGCGGCGGATAGTCGGCCCATGAAAACCCTTCTTTCCCTTGGACACGGCTATTCGGCGCAGGCGCTTGGACGCATCCTTCCGCGCGCGGACTGGCGCATCATCGGCACGACCCGCGATGCAGAGGGTGCCGCGCGGCTGGCAGAGCTTGGCGTCGAACCGATGGTCTGGCCCGGTGCGGACCTGACCCCGCATCTGCGGACGGCCACCCATATCCTGACCTCGATCGCGCCCGACCGTGACGGCGACCCGTTCCTTCGCGCCCATGGGCCATTGATGCGGACCCTTACGCCGGAATGGGTGGGGTATCTTTCCACGACCGCCGTCTATGGTGACCATGACGGTGGCTGGGTGGACGAGACGACGCCCGCCGCGCCGACAACGGCGCGCGGCGAACAGAGGATGCACGCTGAACGGGCCTGGCTGGAGACCGGCCTGCCGGTGCATGTCTTCCGCCTTGCCGGAATCTACGGGCCGGGCCGGGGGCCCTTTGCGAAGGTCAGGGACGGAACCGCGCGGCGGATCATCAAGCCCGGCCAGGTCTTTTCCCGCATCCATGTCGACGATATCGCGCAGGTCCTGCGTGCGTCGATGGCGCGGCCCGACCCCGGCGCGATCTACAACGTCTGCGACGATGATCCCGCGCCGCCGCAGGATGTGATCGCCCATGCCGCCGAACTTCTTGGTCTGCCGATGCCCCCGGCAGTGCCTTATGACGAAGCCGAGATGACGCCGATGGCGCGCAGCTTCTATGCCGAATCCAAACGCGTGCGGAACGACCGGATCAAGACGGAACTGGGTGTCCGGCTGATCCACCCGGATTACCGGTCAGGCCTTGCCGCCCTGCTGGCCAGAGAGGGCTAGACGCGGCGGATCGTGTCGCCCGGTTCAAGCGTGGGGGTCAGTTCCACCACCTCGCCGCCGATGATGCCTTCGTGCTTGCCCGCGACGATTTCGGCGGCGCGGCGCCCGATTTCCTTGCGGCAGGCATCCATCGTGGCCAGCTTGCGCGACAGGCCGTCCAGCAGCTCGACCCCGTTGAACCCGGCCAGCCCCAGCGTGCCCGGCACGTCGATCCCCTTGTCGAGGCAGTAAAGCAGCCCGCCCGCCCCGATCATGTCGTTCGAGAAATACAGGAAATCCAGATCGGGGGTGCGCTTGAGGATCGCCTCGGTCATCTCGCGCCCCTTCAGCAGCGCGGATCCGCCGGAATAGAACTCCTGATCGGCCAGCTCCACGCCGGCCTCGGCCAGCGCCTCGACAAAGCCTTCATAGCGTTTGCGGGCGCGGTGGTCCTCGGGCATCTTGGTGCCAAGAAAGCCGATCCGCCGGTATCCCGCGGCCAGGATCGCCTCGGCCATCTGGCGACCGGCGCGGCGGTGCGAGATGCCCACGGCGCTGTCGACGGGCGTACCGTCGATGTCCATGATCTCGACGATCGGTATCCCGGCGTTTTCCAGCATGGCGCGGGCCGATGGCGTGTGTTCCAGCCCCGCGATGATCACACCCGACGGCCGCCAGGACAGCATCTCGTAAAGCACGGCCTCTTCGCGTTCGGGCGAATAGTTGGTCACCCCCACGACGGGTTGCAGGCCGGTATCCTCCAGCACCTCGGAGATTCCGGTCATCACTTCCGGAAAGACCATGTTGGACAGCGAGGGGATGATCACGCCCACAAGGTTGACCCGCTGGCTGGCCAGCGCGCCCGCGATCTTGTTGGGCACATAGCCAAGCGACCGGGCCGCCTCCAGCACGCGTTCGCGCGTGGCTTCCGAAACGTCGCCCCGGTTTCGCAGCACACGGCTGACGGTCATCTCACTGACGCCCGAGGCTTCCGACACATCGCGGAGCGTCAGGGTGCGGCGGGGATCGGAAGCGTGGGGCTTTGTCACATGGCAACCCTTCTGCGGCGCGGCTCTGTCATCTTGTTAGCGCCAAAGCAACCGCTTGTCCAAGCCCTGAAATCGGTATACGTTAGCGATAACGGACCTCCGCTGCGCCTTGCAAGCTCTTCTCCTGCGCGTCGGAACCGGGGGGAGTGGTGGGCCAAGTTCACTCCCCCTTTCCTCTTCCCTGTCCTTCGCACCCTTTCCGTCCTTCCGGACCGGCGACGGCATCTTGCGTGGCGGCCTGCACATCCGCGTGCGGCACCTGCTCCGTTTTCTTGTCGATCTCTGGGGATCTCTGGGGCCAGAAGGACCTGCCTGCAAGGATGGACGATGGCCGGATGCACACGAAAGTCGCCCGACAGTTCCGGCACAATTCGCGTGCCCCTCACGGTATCCTGCGCCTCGCGGACCATGAGACCCGCAGACTTCGCCCCGCAGACTTCGACCCGCAGACTTCGACCCGCAGTTTCCGTCACTGTCCAGTCATCGGGGCGTGACCCTGCATGGCAGGTGAATGGCCAGGCTGGCGCGCGGTTGCGGATGCAGCAACCAGCCAGCTGCTGAAGGCCGCGGCGTCGGGGTGCCGCGAACCGCCTGCAGGTTCGACAAGGTGAAACGCTTCGTCGATCGGAATCGCAAGGGCGAAAGGCGCGATCAATCGGCCTGACGCGATGGCATGTTCGGCCAAGGAGCTGCGGCCAAGGGCGATCCCTGCGCCCTGCGCCGCCAGTTCGAAGGCGGTGAGCGACGTATCGAGATGCAGACCCGACCCGGCGTCGATACCCTTTACCCCGGCCGCTTTCAACCAAAGCCCCCAGCCTTCGTGATACCCCAGAACATGCAAGAGCCGATGTCGGCACAGGTCCTCGGGCGTCTGTAGCGGGCAGCCGGGGGCGCAAAGTGGGGTGATCGTTTCCCATGTCAGCCGATGGCTGTTGCTGCCTGGCCAGTCGCCGGTTCCGTACTGGATGTCAAAGTCGATGTCCTGGGCATCGAAGGGCTCGTTCCAGACGCTCGACAACAGGCGGACCGGTCTGCCGGGATGGCGGTCAAGAAAATCGGGCAGACGCGGCATCAGCCAATTTACAGCGAAGGACACCGCGCAGCGCACGGTCAGGGCGCTGTTCCGGCGCTGGCCAAAGACTTCGCGGGTACCGATCGCAAGGCGCTGCAGCGCGTCCTGCACCTTGGGGAAATAGGCCGCGCCGGATTTGGTCAGCACAAGTCCACGCGGTCGGCGCAGGAACAGGGGTTCGCGCAGATGGTGTTCCAGGGCTTTGACATGTTTGGAAATCGCGGCCTGGGTCAGGTGCAGTTCGGTCGCGGCATGGGTGAAGCTGAGCGTGCGCGCGGCAGCCTCGAAAGCACGCAGCCAGGTCAGGGGGGGCAGATCGGGGTTCATGACAGAGGTATAACTGTTTGTAGGGGTGTTGGCACGGAATACGTCGTTTGATCCGGGCCCGCCAGTGGCGTTCTTTTCTTCCACCTATCGGAGGAGCGAATGTTCACCTTTTTCCCGACCGCCCGCGTGCGCCCCAGCCCCTTTCTTGCCGCGGCCATGGCCGATGGGCTGAAACAGGCAAATGTCTATAACCGCATGATCATGCCAACGTCCTATGGCGATCCGGAGGCGGAGTATTGGCGACTGATCAATGGCGTTTCGCAATGGGACGTCGGGGTGGAACGTCAGGTACAGCTCAAGGGGCCCGATGCCGGGCGGCTGGCACAGATCCTGTCGCCTCGTGATCTGTCGAACTGTCAGGTGGGGCAGGGCAAATACGTTCCGCTCTGCAACCATCGCGGCACGATCATCAATGACCCGATCCTGTTGAAAATGGCCGATGACCTTTACTGGCTGTCGATTGCCGACAGCGACATGTGGCTTTGGGCCGGGGCCATCGCCGCCGAGCGCGGGTTGAATGTCGAGGTCAGCGATCCTGACGTCGCGCCCATGGCGTTGCAGGGCCCCAAGGCCGAGGATGTGGTGGCCCATGTGCTGGGCGATTGGGTGCGGGGCCTGAAATACTTCTGGTTCCGCGAAACCGAGGTCGCGGGTATCCCCGTGGCCGTGCAGCGGTCGGGGTGGTCCAAGCAGGGGGGCTTCGAAATCTACCTCAAGGACTCCACGCGCGGGACCGAACTCTGGAACATCTTCAAGGAGGCGGGCCAGCCTTGGGGCATCGGCCCCGGCGCCCCTGCAACACCGGAAAGGACGGAAAGCGGCCTTGTCTCGGTTGGCGGTGACACCGACGAAGAGACGAACCCGTTCGAAGTGCGCTTGGGCAAGTATGTCGATTTGGATGTGGGCGATGACGTGGTGGGCATCCATGCGCTGCGACGGATCAAGGCCGAAGGGGTCAAGCGGCACCAGCTGGGGGTGATCCTTGAAGGTGATGTCCCGGCCCCGATGGGCGTGAACCGCGAAAACATCCACCACCAGGGTGTCAACGTGGGCATCATGACGAATTGCGTCTGGTCGCCCCGGATGAAGGCCAATATCGGTTACGCGCTGATCAGCGTGTCGGCGCAGCCGGGGGAAGTGGTGCAAATTCAGCGAGCCTCGGGCCCGGTCAATGCCCGGCTTGTCCCCTTGCCCTTCCTGTGAACCGCCATGCGTGAAGATTACGAGGCCGCTTCCTTCGCCGCCGCCAACCACGTGGCGTTGTCGCCCCTGTCGTTCCTGAAACGGGCCGAGCAGGTCTTTGCCAATCGCCCGGCCACCACCTGCGACGGTGTCACCCATGACTGGGCCGAAACCGGACGGCGGTGTCGCGCCGTTGCGGCGGCGCTGGCCGCGCGTGGCGTCGCGCGGGGCGACACCGTGTCGGTCCTTGCGCCAAACGGCCCCGAGGTCTTTGAGCTTCACTTCGCCGTGCCCCTCTTGGGCGCGGTCCTCAACACGATCAACACCCGTCTGGATGCCGAAACCGTAGCCTATATCCTCGATCACTCTGATGCCGTCCTGGTGATCGTCGATGCGTCCCTCGCCCCGCTTCTGGAAAAGGCGTTTGCCCTGCTGGGACGCAAGCTGCCTGTGCTTGACCTTGCCGCTTATGAAACCCTGACCAGCCACACACCGATGGGATGGGTCTTGCCCGCCGACGAGGGGCAGGCGTTGGCGCTGAACTACACCTCCGGCACCTCAGGTAAGCCGAAAGGCGTGATCTATCACCATCGTGGGGCCTATCTGATGGCGATGGGCACCGTAGCGGGCTGGTCCATTCCGCCCAATCCGACATACCTGTCGGTTGTGCCGATGTTCCATTGCAATGGTTGGAACCACCCCTGGGCCATGGCTGTGGTGGGCGGCCACTTGATCTTTGTCCGCGAGGCGACCCCGGCGAACCTTCTTGCCGCCATCGCCCGCCACGGCGTCACCCATTTCGGCGCTGCCCCGATCGTGCTGCAAATGCTGTGCGATCAGGCGCAGCAGCCCTTTTCGCCCCCGGTCAAGGTGCTGACCGCAGGTGCGCCACCTCCGCCATCGGTGCTGGAAAAGGCTACAGCCCTGGGGATGGAGGTGATGCAGGTCTATGGCCTGACAGAAACCTATGGCCATATCTCTCAATGCCTTTGGCAGGAGGAGTGGGAAGACCTTCCTGCGGCCGCCCGCGCTGACCGTCAGGCACAGCAAGGCGTGCCCTTTCCGATGGTTGAAGACATCCGCGTGATCGACCGATCAACAGGGCGGGACGTGCCGAAAGACGGGCTGACGCAGGGCGAGATCGCCATTCGGGGCAACACCGTCATGAAGGGCTATTACAAGGACGCCAGTGCGACGGCCGAGGCGTTTGAAGGCGGCTGGTTCTGGTCAGGCGACGCGGCGGTGGTTCATCCCGACGGCTATATCCAGATCCGCGACCGTCTGAAGGATGTCATCATCTCGGGCGGCGAAAACATCTCGTCGGTCGAGGTCGAGGCGGTGCTTTACCGCCACCAGGCGGTCCAGGCCGCCGCCGTCGTTGCCCGCCCTCATTCCAGATGGGGTGAAAGCCCCTGCGCCTTCGTGGAACTGCGCGAGGGGGCGGCGGTCTCTGAGGCGGAGATCATCGCCTTCTGCCGAGAGCGGATTGCCCATTTCAAAGCCCCGAAGACTGTGATCTTCGGAGACCTCCCCAAGACCGCGACGGGAAAGATCCAGAAATACATTCTGCGTCAGGCGGCCCGGGAATTGGGAGAACAGTCATGACCTACGAAGCGCCGCTGAAGGATTTCTTGTTCAACAACGCGCATATCGCTTCGAACGGCGCCGACCCCGAAACAGCCGCCGCCGTTCTTGCCGAGTTCGGGCGATTCTGCGCAGAGGAAATCGCCCCCCTGAACATGGCGGGCGACCGCGCCGGTTCGGCATGTGAGGGCGGACAGGTCCGAACCGCGCCCGGTTTCCGCGAAGCCTATGGGAAATTCGTCGAAATGGGGTGGCCAAGCCTCTGCCACCCCGAGGTGTATGGCGGGCAGGGCCTGCCGCCTGTCATCGGCGCGGCAGCGGGCGAGATCCTGAATGCCGCGAACATGAGCTTTGCGCTTTGTCCCCTTCTGACCGACGGCGCCATGGAGGCGCTAAGCCGATTTGGCGATGAGGCCATCCGCGCCCATCTGCCCCATCTGGTCTCGGGCCGCTGGACCGGCACGATGAACCTGACCGAACCGCAAGCGGGCAGCGACCTTTCGCTTTTGCGGACAAGGGCCGAGCGGCAGGAAGATGGCAGCTACCGCATCACCGGCACCAAGATATTCATCACCTATGGCGAGCATGATCTGGCCGAGAACATCCTTCATCTTGTTCTTGCCCGCACACCCGATGCACCCGCCGGGGTCAAGGGGATAAGCCTCTTTCTGGTGCCCAAGGTTCTGGCCGACGGGCGCCGGAACCGCGTGACCTGCCAAAGCGTCGAACACAAGCTGGGTGTGCGCGCCAGCCCTACCTGCGTCATGGAATATGACAGTGCCGAAGGCATTTTGATCGGCGCGGAAAACGCCGGGCTGGATCAGATGTTCGCCATGATGAACGCCGCCCGCTTTGCCGTGGGCGTCCAGGGTATCGCCATTGCCGAACGGGCCTACCAGCAGGCGCTGGATTATGCCAAGGGCCGCTTGCAGGGCCGCCCGGTCGATGGCTCTGCCAAGGGGCCGGTGGCGATCATCAACCACCCCGATATTCGCCGCCTTCTGGGGCAGATGCGGGCCCGGACCGAAGCCTGTCGGTCGCTTGCTGCCTTTGCGGCCGGGGTGGAGGACCCCGTGCTTGCCGATTACCTTGTGCCGCTGGTCAAGGGGTTCTGCACCGAAATGGCGGTGCTGACGGCCTCGGACGGGGTGCAGGTGCATGGCGGCATGGGGTTCATCGAGGAAACCGGAGCTGCGCAGCACTACCGAGACGCGCGGATCCTGCCGATCTACGAAGGCACGACCGCAATTCAGGCCAATGACCTCGTGGGCCGCAAGACCCTGCGCGACCGCGGAGCGATGGCGGAAAAACTGGTGGCCATGATCGCGGCGACGGAAGCGGCTTTGCACGGCCAGGCGCTGGCAGACCTTGCACCGCGCCTCGCCGCCGCCCGCGCCGATTTTGAGGTGGCGACCGACACCCTCCTCAAGGCCGATCCCTTGGCCGCCCATGCCGGCGCTGTGCCCTATCTGATGCTGGCCGGCAATCTTGTTGCGGGCTGGCAAATGGCGCGCGCGGCCCTTGCCGCCGAGGTCGCCATGGCCGACGATCCTGCCTTCATGACCGCCAAGATTGCCAGTGCGCGTTTCTATATCAGTCACATCTTGCCGGAAACCGCGTTGCAGCGGACCCGTATCACCGAAGGCGCGACCAGCCTTCTCGACCTCGCCTTCTAAGTGTCAGGACAGCTCATGGCCCAAAAGATCGACCCAGCCCAGTTCAAGAACCTTGCCATCGAGGTTCAGGACGACGGCCTGCACATCGTCACCCTGAACCGCCCGGACAAGCGCAATGCGCTGAACAGCCAAACGATCGAGGAACTGGTCGACTATTTCTCGACCGCCCCCCGTGCCGGTGTCCGCGCCGTGGTTCTGGCGGCGGCAGGCGATCACTTCTGCGCCGGGCTCGATCTGGTGGAACATCATCAGGCCGACCGCACCCCGGCAGAGTTCATGCACCTGTGCATGCGCTGGCACGAAGCCTTCAACAAGATGGAATACGGCGGCGTGCCGGTGATTGCAGCGCTGAAAGGCGCCGTTGTGGGTGGCGGGCTGGAACTTGCCAGCGCAGCGCACATCCGGGTGATGGACCAAACGACCTATTTCGCCCTTCCCGAGGGCCAGCGCGGCCTGTTCACGGGCGGCGGGGCCACCATCCGGGTGACCGATCTGATCGGCAAGGCTCGGATGATCGACATGATGATGACGGGGCGCGTCTATCAGGGCCAGGAAGCGGCAAACCTGGGTCTTGCGCAATACATCGTGGATGGCTCCAGCTTGGACAAGGCGATCGATCTGGCTCGCCGCGCGGCCCAAAACCTGCCGCTGACGAACTTCGCGATCTGCTCGGCCGTAAGCCACATGCAGAACATGTCGGCGCTGGACGCCGCCTATGCCGAGTCCGTGCTTGCGGGCGTTGTCAACACCCAGCCTGACGCCCGCGCCCGCCTTGCCGCCTTCGCCGACAAGACTGCGGCACGGGTTCGACCGAATGACTGAAGAAGGCAGGTCGGCCGCCACTGCTGGCCTTGCACGCCGATCCGGCGCACGCGCGACAGCGATCCGGCTTCGGCGATGATCTCGATCCGGTGCTCGCCGTCTGCGGGGGGTTGAAGGGTCATCCGCTCGTTCGCGAGGTGCGCGGCAACGGGCTCTTCTGAGGGATCCAGATCGTGCAGGAAAAGGCATCCTGCACGATCCGGGATCCGGGGCTGAAAGTCGGCAAGATGGTGCCGGAGTAGGCGCATGCGCGCGGGCTCTGCCGGCGATCCATCGCGCCTGACCGGATCGGTTTCATGCCGCTGATCGACGACCTCCGGGCCAAGGTGACGGGGCGCGCCCGAGGCTTCTCAGGCGCCCCGCCCCTCTACGATCTCGCGCATCGCGGTCAGGAAGGCCGCGACCTCGTCGAGTGTATTGTAATGGCAGAGCGAGACGCGAACCGCCGCCTCGAGGCCGAGGGGGGCAAGGATATTGCCCGAATAGTGGTCGGCCTTGCGGGTATGGGTGCGGATGCCCCGCGCCCGCAGTGCGCTGACCACATCGGGGGCCGCCATGCCCTCGACCGTGATCGACACCAGCCCTTCCCGCGCCGGGTTGTCCGCGCCCCCGATGATCCCGACACCGGGCAGTTCGGCAAGCCCCGCGAGGTTGCCGATGCCGTGGATCATCGCGTCGGTCAGCCGTTTCTCATGCGCATGGATCGCGGCACCCGCGGCCTCGATCCGGGCGCGCCGGTCGGTTGCGTCCGAAACCTGCGCACCCAGCCAGTCGAAATAGCCCACCACGTCGGACATGGTGGCGTAAGACCCGGTGTCGCGGGTCCCGAGTTCCCAGTTTCCGGCAGGACCGCCGATCAGCCCGTCATGGGGCAGCGCGTTCAGCCGGGGCGAGGTCCAGGCCACGCCATAGCCGTGGCGGGAAAAGACCTTGTAGGGCGAAATCACATAGCCGTCGATGCCGTAGCCCGCGATGTCGATAAGCCCGTGACTTGCGTGCTGGATACCATCGACGATGATGTAGGCTTCTGGCGCGACCGCCCGGATCGCCGCCGCGATGCCCGCCACGTCGACGCCCATGCCGGTCACGGGCGAGGTGTGCAGGATGGTCGCCACGCGGATGTCCGGCGTCAGGTACGGCGCAAAGTCCTTGGCCGTCACCAACCCGGTCGCGTTGTCGTGCGGCACCTGGACATAGGGTTTGCCCGCCACCTTTGCCCAACGGGTGCAGGCACTGCGTGTCGCGGGGTGTTCCAGTGTCGAGCCGAGGACGATGCCGCCCTCGCCTGCCCCAAGGATCGCGTTCATGATGAGCCGGAACAGAAGCTCGGTCCCGCTTTCGCCCACGAAGATGTCGCCCTCGGGCGCGTTGAAGAACAGGCGCATGTCGGCCTTGGCCTTGTCGATCGTGGCGACAAGGGCATGGGCCATCTCGTTGTCGCGGCCCTGGTTGTCGGGGATCGCGGCGTAACGGGTCGATGTCTCGACCACCGAATTGAGCGTCAGCGCGCCGCCCGCATTCTCGAAGAAGATGCGCCGCCCTGCCTCGGGGCAGGTCTCCACATGGGCGAAGCGGTTGCGGATCTCGGACATCAATGCCGGACTGTCGGTAATCATTTCAGGTTCATCCCTGGTGCTTTCGTGATGATCGCGGCGGCCAGTTCTGCCACTGCGACGTGGGTCTTGTCGCGGATGCCGTCCGCGGGCGGGTCGATGATGCCATCGGCCGAATTGACAAGGCCATCGGCAGTCATGATCTCAGGAAACCTCGCCTCCATTTCAGGCATGTGCAAGGCCGCACGTCGCCCCTACCATGCGCCATCGCGGCGCGGGTCACGGTGCAGCCCCTGTTCGACACCGCCGCCACCCGTTCAATGCCGATCTCATTCCCACCGTCGCCCACGACGACGGGGACCCCGCGCGCTGACCGTCGGATGTTTGATCCCATGATTTCATGGTGCGATCAATGCACCGGAATGGAAGGGGGCACACCGGGACAGGTTCGCCACGGGGGCAGCACGACCACACAACTCGGCGGGCCTGCAATACAGGGACCGCTGGATTTGCACGCAGGCTCAGGACCCTGAACGTGCGACGCCCCATGGATACCCCTGCAAGATCCGGACATCAAAGCCAGACAGCCCCATCCCAGATCCGATCCACCAGATGCCGGGGTTGAAGACCTGACATCAGATGGAGGAGCGATCGGTGGAGGCTGCGCATGTGCACGACGGCTTGCAGGGCAGGTTTCACAACAGCTTGCACAACAGCTTGCCTTGTCGTGCTTTTACCCGCATGTATGCGCGCAGGGCAGCCTTGGCCCTGCGGCCCCGTAGCTCAGGGGATAGAGCGACCGCCTCCTAAGCGGTAGGTCACAGGTTCGAATCCTGTCGGGGCCGCCATACATGATCGTCCGCCGGTTACAGGCGCCCGTTGTGCGCCGCCGATTTTCAGCCGTCGACCCCGATCGATTGCACGAACCGACGCGCCGCGTTTCTGACGGCTGTCACCAGTTCCTCGGCCAAAGCATCCGCTTTGCGATCCCCGAGGACGATGGAAATCCTCGTCGCAGGGGTATCTCCTGCATCCCGGCAGGATCGGGCATTCGCTGGCCGCCGAAACCGTCTGCGTGAAGGGTTCCTGCTGCCGATGGGCCACATTGGACGCGCAGCGGGATAGCGCCGTGCCGATGGCCGAACGAAGACCGGCCCGCGCATGGCGGGCCGGCGATCGGACGTTCCGGTGACGATGGCCCCTCGTGACGTCACAGGTCTTCGCGGTCAAGCTGTCCCTGTGCTGCGTCGCAGTCCACGCGGGCGAAGGCCCCGCCGCCGACATGGACCCAATCCTTGCCCACCGATGCCGCAAGGAAGGCATCCCCGTCGCCACGGCCCAGTTCCGCTTGCGGGTGGGCGGGCAGGACCAGCACCTTCATCAGGGCCAGATAGGCCACGAAGCCCAGCGGAAAGCCGATGACGAAGGCATATTGCGACCAGTACGCCGCAAGGCCGCCCGCGACGGCCCAGGACAGCAGGCCCGCCACGTTGAACCCGCCGGTATAGCGGAACTGGCCACGCGGATTGAACAGGTCGGGCACGTTCACCTTGCGGCCACGGATCACGTAGTAGTCCGCGATCATGATCCCGCCGATGGCCGACAGGAAAGCGCCGTAATAGCCGAGGAAGACGAACAGGTTGTTCAGGATCTCCCACGGGAAGCAGAGCGTGCCCACGATGCCGGCAAGGGCCACGCCCGTCTTGTAGGTAACGACGCGCGGGGCAAGGTTGATGAAGGTCAGCGCCGCGGGGATCAGGTTGGCCGAGTTGTTGGTCGACCATTGGGCAAGAACGACCAGCGCAAGCAGGATGACCAACGCCATTCCCTGCGCATCGCCCTGGATCACCTCGACCGGGTTCCAGTTGCCGGTGGCGATGAACGAAACCGCGCCGATGCCGGCGATCATCGCCTGGGTCACGGGCAGGGCCAGCAGTTGCGCGACAAAGACGTTGCGGTTACGGGCGAAAAACCCGCGCTGCCGCGTTCTGGTCTTCACGAAGCGGGTCAGGTTCGGGATGTCGATCGCCAGCGTCGACCAGAATCCCATGTTGGCGATGAACAGCACCAGAAGCGACATCTGCCCTTCGGCGCGGAAATTCCAGATGTTCAGGCCCTTCGTCTCGGCCAGCCCTTCCAGGGAAAAGTACATCCAGACCGAGATCGCGATGATCGCCGGGGCGGCCAGCGAAGCCAGCCGTTCGACCGACTTGATCCCCAGCATGGTGTTGGCGATCTGAACCACCCCGAAGGCAAGGTACCAGACGAACCAGTTGGAAAAGCCAAGGAAATATTCGGCGATCCCGTTCAGCGCCAGCGCGCCCAGATAGGTCTGGATCCCGAACCACATGGACGCGACAATGCCCCTTGATATGGCCGGAAGGTGGGTGCCGTGAATGCCGAAGGGCGCGCGCAGGTAGACCGCGAAGGAAAGCCCGTGTTCGGTGCCGATATCCGCCGTCAGGATCATGAAGGCCCCGATGGCAAGGTTGGCGAGGAAGATCGTCAGGATGACTGTCCCGAGCGGGAAGCCACCGCCAATTCCGGCGGCCCCAAGCGAGTATGTCGCGATGATCACCGCGATGCCAACCCAGATCCAGGCATAGCCAAGCATGCCGATGGGGCGCTGGCTGGCACGGGTGGGCAGGATGCTTTCCTCGATAAGCGAGGTTCGGTCAGACGACCGCTCCCTGCTGTTGTCGATCACTGTCATGACTGTAGTTCCCTGTTGTTGGCGTGAACGCATTTGCCGTGCGGCCGCATGCGCGCCCGCCCGTTTCGTCCTGCGATGGGAAAGGGGCCGCCAGTGGCGGCCCCTTTCGGTTTCAGGTGGTCTTATGCAGGGCGGCGCGGCGCTTTTCGGTCGCCGCCATGTCCACCGTTTCCGTCTCTAGGTCGACGACGACCCCGTAGACATCCAGCGCCTGCGCGACGGTGCAGAACCCGTCGAGCACATCTTCCAGCACCTTGACGGGCGGACGGTTCAGCGGGTTGCCATAGCCGCCGCCGTTCGGGCTGTAATAGGTCATCACGTCATCCGCCTCGACCGCGAGGCCCGAGAATTTCGACGGCATGTCGCGCACGTCGCCCGGACGGTTCCGGTTCGTGATCGTGCAGCGCCCCACCGTGCCGTCCTGACCGCCGAAGATGCCCCAGGGCGCCTCGGTGTGACGTTCGGATTCATGCGTGATGAAAGCGGGCGTCAGCACGCGCTGCGCCTTGACCACGCCGATCCCGCCCCGGAATTCGCCCGCGCCGGGGGGCTGGTCGTCGCGCAGCTCATACCGGTCGCAGATCATCGGGATGTGCATCGCCAGGTCTTCCAGCGGGTTGTTCCGCGTGTTGGCCATCAGGTTGTCGATGCTGTCGGGGCCGTCCGAACGCGGCCGGCCGCCATAGGCCCCTTCGTTCACTTCCAGAAACACCCAGTAATCCCCCGAAGGCCTCACCCCCGAATAGGCCGCAAAGCTGATCGAGGCCGACGACCCCGCGATCACCTTTTCCGGCATGACCGGGGCCAGGGCGCGGATGATCAGGTCGATCATCCGGTTGCACTGGGTAAAACGGGCCTCGGCACTGGCAGGCGCGCGCGGGTTGAAGATCGACCCAAGCGGTGCCGTGACCTTGATCGGGCGGAACGATCCTTCGTTCGAGGGGACGCGCGTGTCCGAGGTTGCCGCATCCAGCAGAAGCTTGCGGAAGCCCGCATAGGCCGCGACCTTGGTGGAGCCCTCGAAGGGCACGTTGTAGGCAGTGGGTGTCTGGTCGGCGGAACCGGTCAGGTCCACCTCCACTTCGTCGCCGCGCACCCGGACCGTCACCTTGACCTTCAGCTGCCGGTCGCGGTTGCGCCCGTCGTCATCCAGCCAGCCTTCGGCAATATAGTCGCCGTCGGGGATTTCGCTGATGCGCTGGCGCGTCATCCGCTCGGCATAGTCCATCAACTGATTGGCGGCGGCAAAGACCGTGGCCTCGCCATACTTGTCCAGAAGTTCGACGAACCGTTTCGCCCCCAGCCGGGCCGAGGCGACCTGCGCCTCAATGTCGGCCACAAGCTGTTGCGCCGCACGGCTGTTGCGGCGGATGTAGTTCCACATCGCGTTGTTCGGCTCGCCCTTTCGGTAAAGCTTGGTGCCGGCAAACAGCATCCCTTCGGCATAGACATCCGGCACGTCGATGATCAGGCCGGGCGTCGCCGCGCCGATATCGACATGATGCGCGGTGTTGCCCGCGAAACCCACTAGCCGCCCCTGATAGAAGACCGGCACCACGATGGCGAGGTCGGGCGTGTGGCTCGACCCGTGGTAGGGATGGTTATGGACGACGACATCGCCGTCATACCATTCGTCATCCTCCAGCGTCTCGGCGATGCCGCGCAGATACCCGGGGATCGACCCGATGTGCATCGGCGTGGATTCCGATTCACACAGCGTGTTGAAGTTCACATCGAACAGCCCCGCGCCCAGGTCCTGGCTTTCGCGGATGATCGAGGAGAAGGACATGCGATACAGGACATGCCCCATCTCTTCGGCGATGGTCTCGAAGCTGCCGCGGATCACCTGAAGCGTGATCGGATCGACGGTGATGGCGTCAGGGTTGGTCATGACGTTCATGGACTTGCTCTCCTTACGCGCCGATCGGGCGGATTCGGGTGTTGCCGTATTCCAGCGTCTCGGCCACGTATCCGGGCGGGACGAGGGTCGTCGCGTTGTGCTGGTGCAGAAGGGCGGGCCCCGGCACACGATCCCCGGCGAACAGCCTGGTGCGGTCATAGCGCGGGGTTTCCAGCGTCCGGCCGTCATCGAAGGTTGTCGGACGGACGAACATCAGCGCGCGGTCGATGCTTGACCCGTCGGTGGCCGCGATGGTCGGGATCTCGATCCGCCGGACCGAGGCCGATCCGATGGCCCGAAGGGTGATCAGCTCCACTTCGGCCTTGCGATAGCTGTAGCCGTAATCCTGCTGGTGCTGGTCATGGAAGCTGTCTGCGATCACATGGACGTTCGCGGCGCTCACCGGGCCCTCGGGCATCGCCGCGCGCAGTTCGAACCCCTGCCCGTGATAGCGGCATTCGGCGACGATGGTGATGCTTTGGCGGTCCTGCGGGATGCCGTCATTGTCCAGTTCCGCCCGGACCCGTTCGCGCAGGCTGGCAACGGCGGCGTTGATGCGGGCAAATTCGCCCTCGCCCGCCTTCAGCAGTTCGACGATCACCGCCTCGGTGTGTTCGTACTGAAGGTCCGTCTTCAACAGGCCCACCGCCGCCGTGATCCCCGGCGCTACTGGCACGATCACGTCCTTGCACGACATCGCCTCGGCCAGGGCCACCCCGTGCAGCGGGCCTGCCCCGCCGAAGGGCATGATCGAGAATTCGCGCGGATCGATGCCACGGGCGACGGAATTCGACCGGATCGCCAGCGCCATGTTGTTGTTGATGATCCGGATGATCCCCAAGGCGGCTTCCTTGACGGACATGCCCATCGGCCGCGCGATCTTTTCCTCGATCGCCTTTTGCGAAAGGCTCGCGTCCAGCTTGAGGTCGCCGCCAAGGGCCATGTCGGGGTCAAGACGCCCCAGCACGATCTGGGCATCCGTCACGGTCGGCTCCGTGCCGCCGCGGCCATAGCATGCCGGCCCCGGCTCTGATCCGGCCGAACGCGGCCCGACATGGAAGGCTCCGGCCTCGTCGATATACGCGACCGATCCGCCGCCCGCGCCGATGGTGACAAGGTCGATCATCGGCGTCAGCACCGGATGACCCGACACATAGGTGTCGCGCGGGTTCATGATCTTGACCGCGCCCGCCGGGATGGTCGAGATATCGGCGGAGGTGCCGCCGATATCGACGGTGATGATGTTTGCCTCGCCCGCCATCGCCCCTTCGGAGGCGCCGCCGATGACGCCGCCCGCAGGGCCGGACATCAGGATGCGGATCGGGCGCTTGGCGCAGGCCTCGACCGTCGAGACGCCGCCGTTCGACTGCATGATCCTGAGCTTCGAGGTCACCCCCGCCTCGCGCAGGCGGCTGTCCAGATCGCGCAGGTAGAAGGCTGTCTTCGGTCCGACATAGGAATTCATCGCCGCAGTCGAGAACCGTTCGTATTCCCGCATCACCTTGGCCACTTCCGACGACAGCGTGACATAGGCGTCGGGCATTTCCTCAAGCACGATTTCCTTGGCGCGCAGTTCGTGGGCGTCATTCAGGAAGGCGAACATGAAGCCGATGACGACGGAATTGATGCCGCGCTTGCGGAACAGCTCGCAGGCGTCGCGGACGGCCCGTTCGTCCAGGGGCGTCACGATTTCGCCGGTGGGCGGCAGGATGCGTTCGGCCACGGAAATGCGGTTGCGTCGCTTGACCAAAGGCTGGCTTTGCCACGGCACGTCGAAATGCAACGAGAAATTGTAGGGCCGCTTGTGGCGCCCGATGTGCAGGATATCGCGGAAACCCTCGGTCGTGATCATCCCGCATTCGGCACCGTTATGCTCGATCGTGATGTTGGTGGCGGTCGTGGTGCCATGCACGATCGTTTCCACCTCCGAAGGGTCGATCCCGGCCTTGCGGCAGATGCCCTGCACGCCCTCGACCACGCCGATGGACTGGTTCTTCAGGGTCGTCGGAACCTTGTGGTAGAAGACGCCCTTCGCGCATTCCAGCACGAGATCGGTGTTCGTTCCGCCGACGTCTACGCCAATTCTGGCCATGTCATCTCTCCTGTCGTTCGTCCGCCTCTTGCGGGCGGATGGAAAATGCCGGGCCTTGGCGGCCCGGCAGGGTGATCACTCGGCGGCGATCTTCCGGGAGGCGAGGCCGTCGATATAGGCCACACATTCATCGACGGTGTGAACGTCGCCGAACTTGGCGTCGATGTCGAAGAGGTTCCAGGCCACGGCGCCAGGCACGCGGTCCCCGATGCATTCCTTCACCGCGATGGTGCGGAAGCCGTCGGCGATGCCGTCGCAGATCGTCTGGCGCACGCAGGCGCAGGCGGTCACGCCGGTGACAAGGATCGTGTCCACGTTGTTGGCGCGCAGGATGCCCGCCAGTTCGGTGCCGTGGAAGGACGAGGCGCGCTTTTTCAGAAGCGTGTATTCGCCCTCGACCGGCGCAATGCGGCTGTCGATCGCCCAGAGGTCCTTGTTCTTGAGATCGACCACATCGACCGGGATCTTGTTGTGCCACAGGCCCATGTCGGTGAAGTCGGCGTTGCGGTCGGTGATTTCATAGGCCGTGGTCACATGGACGACCGGCAGATGCGCGGCGCGGAACGCCTTCAGAAGCTTCTGCATGCCGGGGATGATCTCGTTGTCCATCTTGTCCTGGTCGCAGGTGAAGGGGTTGCCCGGCCGGGTCCAGGCATTTGCAAGGTCCACGCTGACCAGCGCGGGGCGCTTGCCGAAGCCGACACGGCGCTGGAAACCGCGCTGTTGGTAGAGTTTGCTTGCGGTGTCGAAAGCCTGCTGCAGCAGCCGGTCCAGTTCCTTGGCGTCAACGTCGCTCATTCTTTGGTCTCCTGTCTCTCTTTGATGCCTGATGCGCTGTGGCGCATCCAGCTGTTCCGAGCTGCCGGCCACCCTTGGGAGCATGGGTTCGGCGGGCCCTTGACGGAAAGGTGACAGGTGGATTGACCTCTGTGAAATGGCGAGTCATCGTTTATTGATGCACGAAATGCATCAAAGTTTCCGCCTCGCGAAATCCGGATAGCCGCATGAAGACCCTGCCAGGCCTTGAAAACGTCCAGACATTTCTTGCACTTGCGCAGGACCTCAATTTCCGGCGCACGGCCGAGCGGCTGCATCTGGACCAATCCGCGCTCAGCCGCCGGATCCAGAAACTGGAACAAAGCCTTGGCTTCCGTCTTCTGGATCGCACGACCCGCGAAGTATCGCTCACGCAGGCGGGGCAGCAGTTCTATCGGGATAACGCCGAACTGATGCGTGGCTATGACGAATCGATCCAGGCCGCGCGGCGGGTGGCCGAAGGCAAGGCCGGCCTTTTGCGGGTGGCCTACATGGCCTTCGCCGCGACCGAGCTGATGCCGTCGGCGATGCTGCGGTTCCGGCAGGCGCATCCGTATATTGATGTCCGGCTGGAATACATCCGCACCCAGGGCCAGAAGATCGCGCTGGCCAACGGGGATGTGGACATCGGGTACATGATCGGCCCCTTCGACCATCCCGATTTCACCGCGCTGCAACTTTCGTCCGAGCCGCTTTACATCGCCACCCCCCGAAACCACCCCCTGCTGCTGCGGCCCAGGATCGTTCCGTCCGATCTTGTCGGGCAGGCGATCATCCTGGGAAACATGCGGGAATGGGAGGAATACCGCTGGCGCCTGAACGACATGTTCTCGGGCGAGGGGATCGCGCTGAATGTCACGCTTGAGGCGTCGAACACACTGGCGCTGAACGGCCTTGTCGCGGCCGGGTTGGGGATCACGATCTATCCCGAAAGCCTGATCGGCTTTCTGGGCCGCAATGTTGAAGTGAGGCAGATCATGCATCCCGCCTTCCGAAGCCGGACCGTTCTGGTGTGGAAGCGGTCGAACAGGTCGCCGCAGGTGCAGGCCTTCGTCCAGGTGGCCAAGCAGATCGGGGTTCACGCGCCCTAGGCTGTGGCGGCAACCGTCGCGCCGGCGCAAGTGTCTGACAGAAATGATGGAATTCGCCTGTCCTTGCCCCTCTCATTGATTGCCTGTAGCGTGACGGCGGCGGGCGCGGTGGCCGCCGGATCTGCCGGCTTCGGGCCTCGGGAACAGGACTTCGGTGGCATGGGTTGGGTTGAATTCGCACTTGCGCTCATCATCTTCATGGGGTCGCACCGGATCCCCGCAGCCCTTGGCGTGAAGGGGGCCCTGATCGGGGTGCTTGGGCCGCGTGGCTATACGGTGGCCTTTTCCGTCGCGTCGCTGTTTCTTCTGTGGTGGGTGATCGAGGCGGCCGGTCGGGCGCCTTTCGTGCCGCTGTGGGATCAACAGACCTGGCACCGATGGGCCGTCAACATCGCCATGCCCCTTGCCATTGCCTTGGGCACTTTCGGCGTTGCCGCGCCGAACCCCTTCGCCTTCGAAGGCCGCGCGTCGGGCTTTGATCCGGAGCGGCCGGGGATTGCCGCGATCACCCGTCAACCCCTGCTGTGGGCGCTGGCGATCTGGTCCGGGGCGCATCTGCTGGCCAATGGCGACCTGGCCCATGTCATCCTGTTCGGGCTGTTCCTGGTCTTTTCCATCGCCGGAATGGCGATCGTGGAACGGCGCCGCGCGCGGATCGCGGGGCCGGCCGAATGGGCGCGGTTGACGGCCCGCACCGGCCTGCTGCCCTTTGCGGCGCTGCTGAACGGTCGCTGGCGGCCGCTCGGCCTTCCGCCTGTGGCGCGTCTGGTGCTGGCGGCGATCCTGTGGGCCGGGCTGTGGCACCTGCATGTTCCGGTGATCGGCGTGTCGCCCCTGCCCTGACCCGATCAGGCCAGCCAAACATCCAGGAACAGCATCACGACCAGACCGATGGCAAGGCCAAGCGTGGCCTTGTTCTGATGGCCCGACCGGTGGGTTTCGGGGATGATCTCGTGGCTGATGACGTAAAGCATCGCACCCGCCGCGAAGGCCAGCCCCCAGGGAAGCAGAGGCCCAGCCACAAGGATCACGCCCGCCCCGATCACCCCGCCCACGGGTTCGACCGCGCCGGTCAGCGCGGCGATGGCAAAGGCGCGGCGGCGGCCATAGCCCTCGCCCAGAAGTGCGACGGCCACGGCCAGGCCCTCGGGCGCGTTCTGCAACCCGATCCCGATCGCCAGCGGCAGGCCGCCCTGCATCCCGTGCGCGCCAAAGCCCACGCCGACAGCCAGACCTTCGGGAAAGTTGTGAATGGTAATGGCGATGATGAACAGCCACACCCGGCGAAGCGCCGCCGCTTCCGGCCCTTCGCGACCGGTCTTGAAATGTTCATGCGGCAGCTTTTCGTTCATCAAGGCGACCGCGCCCATGCCGATCAGGATCGCCACGCAGACGATCAGCGCCGGGATGGCGCCGTCGCCATGCCGCTCGCCCGCCGCATCCAGCGCCGGGATGATCAGCGAAAAGAAGGATGCGGCCAGCATGACGCCTGCCGCGAACCCCAGCGAAAGGTCACGGAAGGCCCGCCCCGGCGTCCGCCCGAACAGCACCGGCAGCGCCCCCGCACCCGTCATGGCCCCGGCCGCCAGACTGCCAAGGAACCCGAGCGCGACCGGGGACAGCGTTTCCACGATCGGCTCAGAAATCCAGGTTCTCGACGCTCAGCGCGTTCTGCTGGATGAACTCGCGCCGCGGTTCCACGACATCGCCCATCAGTTTGGTGAAGATGTCGTCGGCCTCGGCCAGGTCATCGACCTTGACCTGCAACAGGGTGCGCGCTTCGGGGTCCAGCGTGGTTTCCCACAGCTGTTCCGGGTTCATCTCGCCCAGGCCCTTGTAGCGTTGCAGCGACAGGCCCTTTTCGCCTTCGGACAGGATCGCCTTCAGCAGGTCGATGGGGCCGTGGATCATCTGTTCGCGGTCCTTGCGCACCAGCCGCGCCGGACGCTGATAAACCTCGCGCGTCTGGCCCGAGATCTGCGACAGGCGCCGCGCCTCGCCCGACCGAAGGACCGCACCATCCAGCGTGCGCAATTCCTCGACCCCGCGCAGGATGCGGCTGAGGCGGATGCCGTGATCCTGGGTGATGCGCCCCGTCCAGCCGCGTTCGTATTCCAGCGCGATCATGTCCAGACGTTTGGCGACGGTGTCGGCCACCAGTTGCAGGTCGTCATCGGCCCGGCCCGGGTCGAAAGCCCCGGCAAGCGCCGCCTGTTCCAGGATGCCGCGCGGGTAGTGTGTGGGGAAGGCTTCCAGAACCCGCCGGAACGACCGCGCACCCTCGATCACGCGGGCCAGATCGGCCCCGGCGATCTCCTGCCCGTCGGCCAGCCGAAGGACGGCGCCTTCGATGCCCATCTCGATCAGGTAATCCTCAAGCGCGGCCTGATCCTTCAGGTAGACCTCGGACTTGCCGCGCGCGACCTTGTAGAGCGGCGGTTGCGCGATATAGAGGTAGCCGCCTTCGATCAACTCGGGCATCTGCCGGAAGAAGAAGGTCAGAAGAAGCGTCCGGATATGCGCGCCGTCCACGTCGGCATCGGTCATGATGACGACCTTGTGATAGCGCAGCTTGCCGATGTCGAACTCGTCCCGCCCGATCCCGGTGCCAAGTGCGGTGATCAGCGTGCCGATCTCCTGGCTTGAAAGCATCCGGTCGAACCGCGCGCGTTCCACGTTCAGGATCTTGCCGCGCAGGGGCAGCACGGCCTGATTGGACCGCGACCGGCCCTGTTTGGCCGATCCGCCGGCGCTGTCACCCTCGACCAGGAACAATTCCGATTTCGCCGGATCGCGTTCCTGGCAATCCGCCAGCTTGCCGGGAAGCGAGGCCACATCCAGCGCCGTCTTGCGGCGGGTCAGTTCGCGCGCCTTGCGGGCGGCTTCGCGTGCCAGCGCGGCCTCGATGATCTTGCCGACGATCACCTTGGACGGGCCGGGGTTTTCCTCGAACCATTCGGCCAGCTTCTCGTTCACCAGGTTCTCGACCGCCGGGCGCACCTCGGAGGAAACCAGCTTGTCCTTGGTCTGGCTGGAAAACTTGGGATCGGGCACCTTCACCGAAAGCACGCAGGTCAGGCCTTCGCGCGCGTCGTCGCCGGTGAAATCGACCTTTTCCTTCTTCGCGATGCCCGAAGACTGCGCATAGGCGTTGATCGTGCGGGTCAGCGCGCCGCGGAAGCCCGCCAGATGGGTGCCCCCGTCGCGCTGCGGGATGTTGTTGGTGAAGGGCAGAACCGTCTCGTGGTAGCTGTCGTTCCACCACATGGCGATTTCCACGCCGATGCCGTTCTTTTCGCCCACCATGTAGATCGGCTCGGGCATCACCGGGGTCTTGGACCGGTCGAGGTATTTGACGAATTCCTTGACGCCGCCTTCGTAGAAAAGTTCGGTCCGGACGGGTTCGGCCGGGCGTTCATCCTCGATGATGATCCGCACGCCGGAATTCAGGAAGGCCAGTTCCCGCAGGCGGGTTTCCAGCGTCTTGAAGCTGTAGTCGAGGTTCGAGAACGTGCCATCGGCCCGGTTCGTCTTGGACGAAGCCATGAACCGCACCTCGGTGCCTTTCTGGCCCGGCGCGGGACCCACCTCGCGCACATGTTCGACCGTCTCGCCGTTTTCGAACCGGGCGTAGTATTCCTTGTCGTTGCGCCAGACGCGCAGCTCCAGCCAGTCGGACAGCGCGTTCACCACCGACACGCCCACGCCATGCAGGCCGCCCGACACCTTGTAGGCGTTGCCGCCCTCGTCGGTGTTGTTGAATTTGCCGCCTGCATGCAGCTGGGTCATGATGACCTCGGCCGCGCTGACCCCTTCCTCGGGGTGCATGTCCACCGGAATGCCGCGACCGTTGTCGCGGACCGAAACGCTGGAATCGGCGTGAATCTTTACCGTCACGGCCGTGGCGTGACCGGCCAGCGCCTCGTCGATGCCGTTGTCGACGACCTCATAGACCATGTGGTGCAGGCCCGAGCCATCGTCGGTGTCACCGATATACATGCCGGGCCGCTTGCGAACGGCCTCCAACCCCTTGAGAACCTTGATGGATTCGGCGCCGTATTCGGCTGGCTTCTTGGCGGCGTCTGCCATGCGGTCGTTACCCTTGAAGTTGCCCGCGATTTATAGCGGTCCCGGCCGGGAATGTCACGACTTGGACACAAGATTTAGCGTTCAGGTAAAGGGGATGACGCAGCCGACGCCAACCAGCATCAGACCCGAGGCGATGTTCAGCCGCCGCATCCGTTCGGGGCTGGCCAGAATGCGGCGCGCGCGATCCAGGAACATCGCCAATCCCAGGTTGCCCAGCATCGGCACGATCGCCGAAACGGCAAGGATCGCGGCGATATCCGGGGCGGTCACGCGCGACAGGTCGAAGAAGCCGGGAAGAAACCCCATGTAGAACAGGATCGCCTTCGGGTTGCCGATCACCGCAGCGACGCCCACCGAAAACCCGGCCCAGATGCCGGGCCGCGTCAGGCGACTATCCTCGCCCGGCTTCGCGGCGGGTTTCACCAGCAGAAGGATGCCCATCACGATGAACACCCCCGCCGCGATCCAGCGCATAAGCCCAAGCAGGTCGCCATAAAGCGACAGAACCCAGGCCAGGCCCAGAATGGCGCAGAAGGGCCAGATCAGATCGCCAAGCGCCACCCCCACGGCCAAGGGCCAGGCCCCGGCCATGCCGCCCGAAAGCGCCCGCGCGGTCAGCGCCACCCAGACCGGTCCGGGGATGACCCACAGGCCTGCCATGGCAAGGACATAAAGCCCCAGTTGATCAAGCGTCACGGTCATCGCGGCCCTATCCCGGCAAGGTCAGGCTGCCGTCGTCGGCCAGCGGCCAGAACGGATTCATCGCCACTTCCCAGACATGCCCGTCCGGGTCCGCCCAATAGCCGGAATAACCGCCCCAGAACACATTTTCAGGCGCCTTCAGGGCCGTCCCCCCTGCCGCGACGGCCGCGGCAAAGGCCGCGTCCACCTCGGCCTGGGTGGCGAAGTTCTGCGCCAGCGTCACGGCACCGGTTCCCAGTCCGGCCCCCGGACGCCCCTGGTCGGCCGCCAGTGCCGCGCGGTCGAACAGCGCAAGCGCCGCCCCCTGCATCTGGTAGAAGGCCACGCCCTCCTGGCTTTCCCCGTGCTCCCTCCATCCCAGACGGGCATAGAAGGCGCGCGCCGCCGCCAGATCGGCGACACCGAGGGTAATGAGCGTCACGCGCTGAACGGGCGGATGCGGCCTCATGCCGTGGTCACCGTGGAAACGCCGCCCAGATCGGCGACGGAAAATCCTTGGCCCCTTTCTGCAAGACTGTCAAACAGCCCCGGCTCCGTCCCGGTCATCATGGCCTGCGCCCCGAGCGCGCAGATCTCGTCATAAAGCGCGGCGCGGCGCGCGGCATCCAGATGGGCGGCGACCTCGTCCAGCAGGATGATCGGCGCACGGCCCAGATCGGCCGCCAGGGCGCGCGCATTCGCCAGGATCAGGCTGATCAGAAGCGCCTTCTGCTCGCCGGTCGAACACTGGTCGGCAGCGACCCCCTTCTCGTCATAGACAGCGCGCAGGTCGGCCCGGTGTGGCCCGGTCAGGGTCCGGCCCGCCGCCATGTCGCGCCGCCGCCCTTCGGCAAGGGCAACGGCAAGGGACGCGGCATCCGTCGCCTCTGCCTCGCCCTCGGGTCCGACGACCGAAAGGGAGGCCCGCGGAAAGCAGGTCTCCGCACCGTCCTGCGCTGCAGTCAGCCGGGCCACGGCCGCCGCCCGATGGGCAATGATCTGCGCCCCCGCCTCGGCCATCTGCGATTCCAGCGCGCCATACCAATGGGCGTCCTGCACCTGATCCTTCAGCAGACGGTTACGGTCGCGCATCGCCTTTTCATAGGCGAGGCTCGCCTCGGCATGGTCGGGCGCAAAGGAAAGCGCGATCCGGTCCAGAAACCGCCGCCGCCCCTCTGGCGACTCGATCCAGAGCCGGTCCATCGCGGGCACAAGCCAGAGGATGCGCAGGATGCGGCCCAGGGCCGCCTGTGTCGCGGGCTTGCCGTCGATCGTCACGGCGCGCGCGCCGCCGGCCTCGGCAAAGGTTTCCACCTCGTGGACGGCGGCAAAACCCGTCGCCTCGGCCCGGATCTTCCATCCCAGCGACTCGGGGCGCCGCGCCAGCTCCTCGGGCCCCGCCCGGCGCAATCCGCGCCCCGGCGACAGAAGGCTCACCGCTTCAAGGATGTTGGTCTTGCCCGCCCCGTTCGGCCCCCAGATCGCGACCGGACGGCCATCGAATTCCAGCTTCGTCACCCGATGGCTGCGGAAATGCGACATCGTCAGCGACTGGATGGCCAACCCGCTCACGCGCCCGCTCCTTCAACCTGATGGAAATACCCCGGGGGGTCCGGGGGGCTGGCCCCCCGGCCTTTGTCCGTCACACGCGCATCGGCATGACGACATAGACCGCGCTGGTGTCGTTGCCCTCGCGCATCAGCGTGGGATCGCCCGACGAGTTGAACAGGAACACGGCGTTCTCGCGGTCCACCTGGCTTGCGATTTCCAGCAGGTATTTCGCGTTGAACCCGATCTCCAGCCGTTCGTCGCCATAGGCCACGGCCAGTTCCTCTTCGGCGGCACCGCTGTCGGGCGAGTTGACCGACAAGACCAGCCGGTCTTCATCGAGGCTCAGCTTGACCGCGCGCGAGCGTTCCGAGGACACGGTCGCCACCCGGTCCACGGCCTTGGCGAATTCGCTGGCGTCCACTTCCAGGCGGCGGGTGTTTCCGGTCGGGATGACGCGCGAATAGTCGGGGAAGGTGCCGTCGATGACCTTCGAGGTCAGCGTGATGTTCGGGGTGGCGAAGCGGATCTTCGTCTCGCTGACCGAAACGGCGATCTGCGCCTCGTCGTCGTCCAGCAGCTTGCGCAATTCGCCCACGGTCTTGCGCGGCACGATCACGCCGGGCATCGATTGCGCGCCCTCCGGCAGGGCCGCGTCGATCCGGGCCAGGCGGTGGCCGTCGGTCGCCACCGCGCGCAGCACGGGGCCATCCTCGCCCGTAGCCACATGCAGGTAGACGCCGTTCAGGTAGTATCTTGTCTCTTCGGTCGAGATGGCGAACTTGGCCTTGTCGAACAGCCGCCGCAGCGCAGGCGCCGGGGCCGAGAAGTTCGAGGCATATTCCGACGATGCCATCACCGGGAAATCTTCCTTCGGCAGCGTCGCGAGGCTGAAGGTGGACCGCCCCGCCGCGATCGTCAGGCGGCCCGAGGCCGGATCTTCGGTCAGATGGATCAGCGAACCATCCGGCAGCTTTCGGACGATTTCGTGCAGCATCACAGCCGAAACGGTGGTGGCGCCGGGGCGTTCCACCATCGCGGGCGCACGATCAACCACCTCGATGTCAAGGTCGGTGGCGCGGAACGAAACCCTGTCTCCCTCGGCCTCGATCAGCACGTTGGACAGGATCGGGATGGTGTTGCGACGCTCCACGACCGATTGGGCCTGTGCCACCGCCTTCAGAAGCGTGGCGCGTTCGATGCTGATCTTCATTTCCCTGTCACCCTATCATCGGAGGGAACACGAAATTATCCGGTTCCCGCCGGTTCTCAAGCCTTTTGCGGGACATTGGGCGCGAATGCCAGACCCGTCAAGGCCGCACGAGGGCGCGCGCACGCGCCCCGGCCCCCCGTTTCACCCCTGCAACAGCCGCTTGAGCATCTGCAGGTCGTCGGCAAGCTGGCTGTCGGTGGCCATCAGTTCCTCGATCTTGCGCACGCCGTGCATGATCGTGGTGTGATCGCGCCCGCCGAACCGGCGGCCGATTTCCGGCAGGCTGCGCGGGGTCAGCTGCTTGGCCAGGTACATGGCGATCTGGCGCGGCCGCGCGATCGACCGCAGCCGCTTGGGCCCGATCAGATCTGAAAGACGGACGTTGTAGTGTTCGGCCACCTTGCGCTGGATTTCCTCGACCGTGACCTTGCGATCCGAGGCGCGCAGGATATCGGCAAGGCAATCCTGCGTCAGTTCCAACGTGATTTCGCGCCCGACCAGCGAGGCGAAGGCGAACAGCCGCGTCAGCGCGCCTTCCAGAACGCGGACATTCGTGGTGATGCGATGCGCAAGGAATTCCAGCACGCCATCGGCCAGCTTCAGGTCACGATACTGCTGGCGATAGAACTCGGCCTTTTGCTGAAGGATCCCTAGCCGCAGTTCATAGTCGGTGGGATGCAGATCGACGACCAGCCCGCATTGCAGCCGCGACTTGATGCGTTCTTCCAGATCCTTGATCTCGCCCGGCGCGCGGTCGGCCGAAATCACGATCTGCTTGTTCTGGTCCACCAGCGCGTTGAAGGTGTGAAAGAACTCGTCCTGCGTGGAATCCTTGCCGGCGATAAACTGGACGTCATCCACCATCAGGACGTCGACAGACCGGAACAGCCCCTTGAAATCCATGATCTGGCGGTCGCGCAGGGCCTGCACGAAGCGGTACATGAACTGTTCGGCCGACAGGTAAAGCACCCGCAATTCCGGGCGGCGGGCCTGAAGCTCATGCGCGATAGCGTGCATCAGGTGGGTCTTGCCCAGACCGACGCCACCGTAAAGGAACAACGGATTGAAGGTGACGGGTCCGCCTTCGGCCACGCGGCGCGCGGCGGCATGGGCCAGTTCGTTCGGTTTGCCGACGACGAACGAATCGAAGGTGAAGCGCGCATCCAGCGGCGCGCCGGGCAGGTCGTCGTTGTTGGAGGCCGCGCGCGCCGGGGCTGCGGGCCGGGTTTCCGCGGGCTCCAGAGACGTGCCGTTCGGCCGCGTCGCGGCATTGCGCGTCACCGCGAATTCAAGCCGGTCCACCGGGCTTCCGTGGTTGGCCAGCTGGTGTCGGATGTGGTCGGAATAGTTCCGCGAAACCCAGTCGCCGAAGAAGGTGGTGGGCACCTCGAACCGGGCGACGCCATTCGCCAGCGAGGACAGCTTCAGCGGTTCGATCCAGGTGACGAAGTTGTTCTTCCCGACTGTCTGCCGAAGCTCGTCACGAGCCTTACCCCAAGTGTCGTTTGGCATTTCGTTTTTGTCCACAACCGTTCGTTTCTGTCTTCGTTGGGGGCTGACCATGCCCCATACCCCTCAAGCCCACGGCGGGACGGTCCCCATTCCGCCTCCGCGGCGCGACATCGACAATCGGGAGCGCGAACATAAACACATCCCTCGTTCGGCCAGGTGCCGACGGGTTCAATGCCTTTGTCCGCAAGCGGCGTGATCCCCACGCAGCATCTGTAACGCATTGTTCGCAAACCATTTTCCGGGCAGGAGCGGCAGCATGCCTGTTTGATCCGGCGTCAGGTTTGCGATGCGTCCGTCCCCCAGGACGATGAATCGCAGGGTGAAGCTAGCAAGCGTGCAAGAGACTCCGCAACCGAACTTCACTGTTGACACAGGATTGATGCAGCGAATCTTCGGGGGTCAACTTTTTCGCCACAGTGGACCCGCCGGAAGGCCCGAAAAATGAAAAACGCGCCCCCGAAAGGGCGCGTTGGCTTCGCAATCTGCAAAGCGATCAGGCGTTGGCGCCAAGCGCCTTCACGCGCGAGGTCAGGCGCGACATTTTACGCGCCACGGTGTTCTTGTGAAGAACGCCCTTGGTCACACCGCGCGACAGCTCCGGCTGGGCGGCCTTGAGGGCGGCGGCGGCGGCGGTCTGGTCGCCCGAGGCGATGGCTTCTTCCACCTTGCGCAGGAAGGTGCGGATGCGCGACCGGCGGGCCTTGTTCACCGCATAGCGGGCTTCGGACTGACGTGCGCGTTTCTTCGACTGGGGCGTATTCGCCATGGGCTGGTTTCCTGTCTTTCGGATCCGTTGCAATTCAAAAGCGCAATGAACCCGAACAATGGCCGAAGCCTTCGGAAACGATTCTGCCTAAGCGGGCCCACGCGCATGTGCCGCGCCGTATAGGCGATGCAGCGGCAAATGGAAAGGGCGAATCTGCCCTTGCGCCCGGCATCAGGATTCCGCCTCGCGGATCATCGACCGCGCCCATCGGGCCGAGGCCCAGGTCGCCGGGATCCCCAGGGGGAGCGACCACAGAAGTGCCGCGACCGGGGTGATGGCGGGCAGACCCACGGCCTGCCACATCAGCCCCAGAAGAAAGAGGTTGATCGCGACAGCCCCCGTCGCGAACGGCCAGATCAGGATGCCCAACCGCCACAGCGAGGTGTTCGTGCGGGGGCGGTTGCTGCTGTCCGGATCAATGGCTGGTGCCGTCTTCGAAGGTAATCTTGTTCCAGACATTGTACTTCCCCGAAGGTTTCCGCATCGGCAGACGCATCACCTCCTGCTGCGTTTTCGCATCAAAGACGATCACCGCGCCATCATCCTCCCAGATCGACACCAGCGCATGGCTGCCATCGCGGGTGAATTCGGTGTGGGCGACCGTCTTTCCCGGTTCGGGTGTCAGCACCTTGACCACTTCAAGGCTGTCCTTGTCGATCAGGTGCATCTGCCCCTTATTCGGACCGGTGAAGACATCGGCCCAGATGTGCGGTGCGCCGGCATGGCTGCGCAGGAAGAAGCCGGGTCCCGATGTCTCGATGACCTTCAGCACCTCCCAGCTTTGCATGTCGATCACGCTGATCCGGCCTTCGTTCAGATGCGGGGTGGCCATGACGCGGCGGCCATCGCGAATCCAGCTGATGCCAGAACCCAGGTGCGGGATACCCGGAAGCGGCAGGGTCGCGATCTCACGTCCGACGTCCAGGTTGACGACCACACCGGTTTCGCCCGCGCGATTTGCGCCGATCAGGTTGCGGTAGTCGGGATCGAAAAAGAAGTCGTCCAGCGGCGCCGTGACCTCGATCCGGCGACGGGCGAACAGCCCCTCTTCGGCACCGAGGGCCTCTTTCATGCCGCTTTCGTGGCTGTGGACGAACCCTTCGTAGAAGGGACCGGCCTCGGGGTCGGTGGCCACTTCCCAGATTTCCGGCACGTCCTTCAGGGCCAGCACGAAACTTTTCCGGCGCGGCGCCTGATAAACGGCCGACACGCGAGAGGGCGTTCCATCGCGGCCCGTGACCTTGACGACCTTCGCCACCGAAAGATCATCGGTCGACAGGATGGTCAGCGTGGCGGGAAGATAGTTCGCGACAGCCAGCCATTGGCCGTCATGGCTCATAGCGATGTTGCGGCTGTTCAGGCCGGCGCGGACGCGGCCGACCTCCTGCAAGGACCAAAGATCGTATTTCTGCACCCAGCCATCACGCGACATCACGAAGATGAACCGCCCGTCGGGTGAAAACTTCGGCCCGCCATGCACGGCATAGGGTGTCTCGAACCGGTCGAGCACGGCGAAGGTATCGCCATCGAGCACGCTGATGTGGCTGTCGCCGGTTTCCACGGCCAGGGTGATGTTCATCGGATCTGCGGTGAAGACCGGCGCTTCGGCTGGCGCGTAGTCCTCGTTCAGCGCCCGGGTGGCCATGATCGCGTCAACGTCCCAGGCCGGCAGTTCCGGCAACGGCGCCTGGACGTATTCTGCCACGGCGGCGATTTCCTCGGGCGAAAGCGTGCCCTTGAAGGCGGGCATCTGCGTCATCGCGCGGCCCTCGGCCACGACAGCGATCAGCCGGTCGCCGGTCAGGCGGCCAAGGCTTTCGGGTATCAGCGCGGGCCCCGTCCCGCCCAGCCGGGATTCGGCATGGCACGAGGCGCAGAGATCGTTGTAGATCATCGCCCCATCGGGCGCGGCGATCGCCGCGGTCGCGATGAGCGACGCCAGAAGGCTAAATGAAGCGGTGCGCCGGATCATGGCTTTTCCCCCGGAACGGCGTGACGGTGACGCGATCGGCCGCGGCCACGCCGATTTCGGAATTCGACAGGTAACAGGCCGGGTCTTCGGCCCAAGGGTCGCCGGTGACCTGAAGCGCCCGGATGCGGGTGTTGCCGCCGCAGATTTCCTTGAACGCGCAGGCCCCGCACCGGCCCTTCAGCGGGCGGGGACGCTGCCGCAGGGTGGCCAGCATCGGATCATCGCCCGTCCAGAGCGCCGAGAAGGGCGTCTTCTTGACGCTTCCGACGGTGTAGTCGGACCAATAGGTATCGGGATGCACATTGCCCTGCGGGTCGATGTTGGCCACGCCAAGCCCGCTGGAATTGCCGCCCCACGCCGCCAGATGGGCCCGCATGTGGGCGACCTTTCCGGCGTCGAAATTCCGTTCCGCCCAGTGCAGGAACCAGACCGCATCGGCATCGTTGTTACCGGTTACGATTTCCAGCGGATGCCCGCCCGACACCGCGGCCCAGGCACGGTCGATCAGCTGATCCATCGCGTGCCGGGTGCGGGCATGGGCGGTATCCTCGCCCCGGTGCTTGTCGCCCCGGCCCGCATAGACCAGATGGGACAGATAGAACTTGTCCACGCCCTCGCTGTCGCAGAGGTCCAGCATCGCGGGCAGCATTTCGGCGTTGTCCTCGGTGATGGTGAAGCGAAGGCCCACCTTCACGCCCCGAGCCTTGCAGGCGCGCACCCCGGACAGCGCGTCATCGAAGGCACCTTCGACGCCGCGGAACCAGTCGTTCATGGCGCCGATGCCATCCAGCGAGATCCCGACATAGTCGAACCCCAGATCGGCGATGCGATCGATGTTCTCGGCCACCCGCGTGCCGTTGGTCGACAGCGACAGGTGCCGGAAATCCAGTTCCCGCGCCCGCGTCGCAAGGTCGAAGAAGTCGAACCGCGACAGGGGCTCGCCCCCCGAAAGGATAAGGGCCGGGATGCCGAATTCCTTGAGGTCCTCCAGCACGCCCATCGCCTGTTCATGGCTCAACTCGCCGGGGAAATGCACATCGGCCGACGTGGTATAGCAGTGGCGGCAGCGCAGGTTGCAACGGCGCGTCAGGTTCCAGATCACCACCGGTTTCACCGCGCCGCTGCGGCGGCGCACCGGGGTCGGATCGACCAGTTCGCGCATGTATTGTGTCAGGCGGAACATGTCTCAGCCCCCTTCGGAAAGGCGCATCCCGGTCTTCTTCAGGATGCGCGTGGAATAAAGAATGTCGGCCGCGCGGCAGGCAGCGCCCAGCAGCGCGGCGATCTCGGCGCGCTTTTCCTCGACCTCGTCGCGGCTCGATCCGTGGATCATGGCGAACAGGTTGTAGGGCCATTCGGGCAGGCTGCGCGGACGCAGGTAGCAATGGCTGACGAAGGGCAGGTTGCCCACCGCCGCGCCCAGTTCCTCGGCCCGGTCGTCCGTGACGTCCCAGACGCTCATCCCGTTGGCGACCATGCCCAGGGCATAATGGTTCGGCGCAAGCGCGATCCGGCGGATCACGCCCGCGTCCTGCATCGCGTCCATCCGGTCCAGAACCTCGGCCTCGGTCAGGCCCAGCCAGCTTCCGACCTCGGCGAAGGGCCGGGGCGTCAGGGGCAGGCCGCTGGCCGTGGCGGTCAGGATGCGGCGGTCTGTGGAGTCGATTGTCATGCGTCCACCCGGAAGCCGATGAAGAATTCTTTCAGTTTCGGGAAAAGATGGACGGTCAGCCCGGTTTCCCGCTCGATCTGCGCGGCAGTACGGGCAATCTGTTCGGGCCTTTCGCAGGCCAGCACGAACCACATGTTCAACCTGTGCGCCCGTTCATAATTGTGCGCGACCTCGGGATGGTCATTGACCAAAGTCACGACCTCGTCGAAGCGGTCGGCGGGAACGGCCATCGCGCAAAGGCAGAAGGCCCCACCCATCGCTGCGGCATCCAGGAACGGGCCAAAGCGGGTGATCGCGCCCAGTTCGCGCATGCGGGCGATCCGGGCGATCACGTCATCCTCGGACAGGCCGGTTTCACGGGCGACGCGGGCAAAGGGCGCGGGCTCCATCGGCAGCCCGTCCTGCAGCAGGTTGATCAGCGCGCGATCCGACGCATCAAGCGTATCGGGTGGAAGGGCAGTGCGACGCATCAGGCGGCCTCCATCAATCGGGCCCCGGTCTGCTTGAAGCAGCGGGTGGAAAAGAGGACGCGGTGCCTCGCGCCCGCAAGTTCGGGAAGGGCGGCAGCGTCCTTCAGGACGGCCAGCGCCTGGTTGCGGGTCTGGCCGTGGATCATGCAATACAGCCGGTATGGCCAGATGCCGGGCACGGGGCGGCGTTCATAGCACAGTGTGACGCCGGGAACGGCGGCCAGCGCAAGCCCCGCCGCTTCGATCGCGGTCTGGGGCAGATCCCAGAGCACCATCGCGTTCGCCGTCCAGCCCAGGGCGCGGTGCCGGACGATCACGCCCAGACGGGTGATGATTCCCGCCTCTGTCAGCGTGGCGATCCGTTCGCAAAGATGGCGTTCGTCCATTTCCAGCTGGCGTGCCAGCGCAGCATAGGGTTCGGGTTCCAGCGGCAGGCCGCGCGAGAGGGCATGAAGAAGCGGGCGGTCGGCATCGGTCAGAACCGAAACATCGGCCCGGCGGGTGGCACCCATCGCCCGCGGCGGCCCCGCAAGGCGAAAACCGAGGTCGATGTTGAACGGCCGGACAAGCCGCAGGTCGATCACCCTCAGCCCTGTCCGCTTCTCGATCCGCGACAGGAGCGCATCAAGCCCCCGGGCATCGGGCGCGGTGGCGACGAACCACAGGTTCCAGTCATCCTCGCGCAGATAGGAATGGTTCACCCCCGGCTCCGCACCCACCAGCGCGGCCAGATCCTCGATCCGGTCCTCGGGAATGGCCAGCGCGGCCAGCGTCGATACGCCCGCCGTGTTCGGGCGCACGGTGGCACCGACACGGGTGATCCGCCCGTCGGCCTGAAGGTGCTGCAGGCGCTGGATCGTTTCGGCCTCGGTCAGGCCAAGCGCCAGGCCGATGGCGGCGAAGGGGCGCGGCACAAGCGGAAGGTCGCGCTGGAACTCATCCAGCAGGCGCATGTCGGTGGGTTCAAGACGGTTTGCCATGGCCTAAAGCCCCGTCCGATGTGCGCGCGCGGTGAAGAAGATGCCCGAAGGCGCGTCGGCCTCGATCTCGGCCAGTTTCTCGCGACTGCGGGTGTCATAGATCAGCACACGGTTGTCGTCGCGGCTGGAAATCCAGACCTCGGCGCCGCGGGGTGCGAATTCCATGTGCAGGATCGCCTTGCCCGGGGTCAGTGTTTCCACCACTTCGCGCGTGCGGCTGTCGATCACCTGCACCACGTCATTCAGCGGCGTCGCAAAGTTGACCCAGACATAGGGGCTGGCGGGTTGGGCGATGATGAAGACAGGCTGGCCATGCACCTTTGTCCGGCCGGTTTCCTGAAGGCTTTCGCGATCCACCCAGAGGATTTCATGCTGGCCGACGGCTGGCAGGGCGAACTGGCCTTCGGTGAAGGCCCAACCCTGAAGATGCGGCATCTTGTAGACCGGCAGATCGTCGGATGTCTTGCCATAGTCCTTCAGGAACTTCATCGGTTCGGGGGTTTCGTCCCAAAGGTCGAAGGCGGTCACGCCTTTCTCTCCGAACAGACCGATCAGATAGGTGTGGGCGTCGTCCGTCAGGACAGCGTCGAACGGGTTGATCCCGGCATTCCCCAGAAGGGTGATGGCCGGCGTTTCGCCCGCGAAATCCCCCAGGAACACCTCGCCCGTGTCCCAGACCGTCCAGGCGAAACGCCGGCCCGGCACATCGACGAGGCCGATGGTCTTGCCCGCCGCGGGGATGTCGGCCAGCAGTTCCAGCGTATCGGCGTCGAACACCTTGACCCCGCCGGGTTCATAATTCGACACGGCCACCAGCCGGCCATCGTCCGAAATCGCGCCGCCGATGGAGTTGCCCGCCTGGATCGTCCGCGCGACCACCTGACGGGTCAGCATGTCGACCTTGGACAAGCCTCCGTCACGGCCAAAGACATAGGCGAATCGCTCGTCGGGGCTGTAGGTCATCGAGGCGTGGGACAGATCGCCCAGCCCCTCGACCCGACCGATCGCAGCCCGGTCCGACCGGTCCACGACCAGAAGGCTTCCGGTTGCGCGTTCGATGACAAGGCCCAGGTCCCCGGTGGCGATGGCGCTGTCCATCGCCCATCCCGACGGAGCCGTCGTGACAAGCATCAGGGCCAGAAGGGCGGCAAGCGGACGTTTCACGGGGAAGGCTCCTTCGATTTTAGATATTCGGCGATCCACAGCGCCTCGTCCTCGGTCAGAAGCGGGCGCCAGGGCGGCATTGCGGTGCCGGGGATGCCATCAAGGATGATCAGCGCGAGCACATCCGGATCAGCATGCACCAGCGCGTCGGCGGTCAGGGGGCGGCCCAGGCCGCCTTTCATCGTCAGGCCGTGGCACGATCCGCAATCCTGGATGACCATGTGTTCAAGTGCGGCGGCACGTTCGGCAGGCACCTCGGCCCAAGCCGGGGCCAACCCCGCCAGAAGCACCGCAGGCAACAGGGCCGCAAGCCTAGGCATGGGCGGGCACCGTGTTGGCCAGGCCCTGCAGCATCGGGAAAGAGGCGTCGTGCAGGGTCACGACACGGCCGATGACGAACAGAACGGGCGCCTCCATGTCGGCCTCGGCCGCGGCGGCCGAGATCCCCGACAGGTCAGACACGATGCGGCGTTCGCGCGGTGTCGTCGCTGACGCGACCGCCATCACCGGCAGATCGGCCGACATCCCGTGCGCCATGAGCTGGCCGGTGATTTCGGCGATGTTCGCCGCGCCCATGTAGACGACCAGGGTCGTGTCCTCGCTGGCCAGCGAGGCCCAGTCCAGATCGAGCGGCACATCCTTCGCCCGGTGGCCGGTGACATAGCGCACGCCCGTCGCCAGCCCGCGATGCGTCAGCGGCACGCCGGTGGATGCCGCCGCACCCTGGGCCGAAGTGATGCCAGGCACATATTCGAAGGGCACTCCGGCCAGGCGGCAGGACATCGCCTCTTCGGACCCGCGCCCGAAGATCAGCGGATCGCCGCCCTTCAGCCGCGCGACGGCAAGTCCCTGCCCGGCCAGATCGACCAGCAGATCGTTGATCTCGTCCTGTGGAACCTTGTGGCGCCGGGGCAGCTTGCCCACGTCGATCAGCCGCGTTCCCGCCGGAATGAGGGCCATGATCTCGGGTGAGACGAGGCGGTCATAGACCACCACATCGGCGCTTTGCATCAGCCGCAGCGCGCGCAGCGTCAGCAACTCGGGGTCTCCGGGCCCTGCGCCGATGAGATACACGCGACCCTGGCTTAGATCCTTCATGGCGGTCTCCTGGCTTCTTGTCATTTTCGACTCTGCCAAGACGGCCCCGACCCCACCTTGACTTTCGTTAAATCATCACGATTTCCGTGATCTTTTCCGGCCTTCCGGTAACGCCTCGGGACCATCGGAAAACCCGGACGAATACTCGTTGCATCAAGCGCTTGCCATTGGCTGACAGATTCCCGGAGCGATGGATTGACTTTTGTCAATTCATGTCGCGCCGACCTGCCGATGATGGGCCAGATGGAAGATCGAGTGCGCGGATAGCATCCCGACGCACCTGGTCAGGGCCGCCATCGAGCCGCCGCAGGGGGAATCCGCGCGAAAGGACGGAAACGATGTTTGCAACGAGTCGGCGGATCCTGGGCGAGGGCTTTCGGTTCTTCTTTCTGGCGGCAGGGCTGTTTGCGATCTTTTCCATGATCGTCTGGGAAGGATGGATCGCGATCCATGCGGCCGGGGGCATGGTCGAACTCAGGGCGGCGCAGGCCCCGCACCTCTGGCATGCGCACGAGATGATCTTTGGCTACGGAACGGCGGCAGTGGCGGGGTTCTTGCTGACCGCCGTGCCGAACTGGACCGGCACGCAAGGCGCCCGCACCGCCTTTGTCACCGTGGCCGCGCTTTTGTGGCTGCTGGGGCGCCTTGCGATGTTCCTGTCTGCGGAATTGCCGCCTGTCGCCGTGGCACTGGCCGATCTGGCCTTCCTGCCGTTGCTGGGGGTCAAGATCCTTGCCCAGCTGGTGAAGCGGCCGAAACCGCAGAACATGATCTTTCTGGCGCTGATCGCCCTTTTGTGGGTCAACAACCTGCTGTGCCACCTGGAATGGACAGGCCATGCGGATGACGGGGCATGGGCGGGCCTGCGCGGCGGGCTTCTGACACTTGCCGCGCTGATCGTGATCCTCGGGGGGCGCGTGACGCCCGCCTTCACCCGCAACGCGATGCTGCGGACGGGGCGCGAGGATGGCCTGCCCGAGAACCCGCCCGCGCTGGCCACCGTTGCGATCGCCCCGACGGCGGCGCTGGCGCCGGGGTATCTGCTGGGCTTGCCGGACCCGATTCTGGCGGGGCTCGCGCTGATCGCGGGGCTGGCCGTGCTGGCCCGGCTGGCGCTGTGGCGTGGCGGCTGGACGTGGAACCAACCGATTCTGTGGTCGCTGCACCTGTCCTACGGGTTGAACGGGCTGGGGCTTGGGCTGCTGGGTCTTGCGGGTTTCGGGATCGGATCGGAAATCGCGGCGCTTCATGTGATCGGAATCGGCGGCGTGGGCGGCATGACGCTGGCCGTGATGTCGCGCGCCACGCTGGGGCACAGCGGGCGCGAACTGGTGGCGCCCGGTCCCGTTGCTGTGGCCTACGGATTGATTCCCTTGGCGGCGCTGGCCCGCTTTGCGGGATCAGCCTGGCCGGCGCTTTACTATCCTGCGGTGCTGGCGGCGGGGGCGCTTTGGCTGGTGGCCTTCACGCTGTATCTGGCGGGTATGTGGCAGGTGTTCTGCAGCCCGCGACCACCCCGCACGCCGGTCCATCCACCGCCGAAATCGACACCCCACCGGGCCTGAACCAATGGCTGCGGCCAGCCAGTGGCGCGGGGCCCGAACACCTTGATTGACTTTTGTTAAGGCTGATCACGTCCGCGCGAGGCACAGAGAGCAGACCATCAACCGCTCGGGGAAGGATAAGCGCGATGCGCGAAGTCATGACCAAGAGCATGGCCCGGAATATCTTCTACGGCGGGTCACTGTTCTTCATAGCCATCTTCGTGGGCCTGGCGATCCACTCACACTACTACATCGTCAACGTATCGACGAACAAAGCCACGCTGACTGAAAGCGTGGCTGCCGGAAAACACATCTGGGAAAAGCATTCCTGCGTGAACTGCCACTCGCTGCTGGGTGAAGGCGCCTACTTCGCCCCGGAACTGGCAAACGTGATGACCCGCTGGGGCGTTCAGGACGATCCCGACGCCGCCTTCGAGGTTCTGAAAGGCTGGATGGATGCGATGCCTACGGGCATCGAGGGCCGCCGCCAGATGCCGAACTTCAACCTGACGGACGAGGAATACCGTCAGCTTGCCGACTTCCTGCTGTGGACGAACACGATCCGCGCGCAGGACTGGCCCCCGAATGACGCGGGCTGAGGAGAAAATGCCATGAAATACAAGACACAAAAGATCGCGATCGCCTATTTCGCCGTCGCGCTTGCCTTGTTCACGGTCCAGGTGACACTGGGCCTGATCCTGGGCTGGATCTATGTCAGCCCGAACTTCCTGTCGGAAATCCTGCCGTTCAACATCGGCCGGATGCTGCACACCAACAGCCTTGTCGTCTGGCTTCTGCTGGGCTTCTTCGGCGCCGCCTACTACCTGGTGCCCGAGGAATCGGAGCGCGAGATCCATTCGACCAAGCTGGCCTATCTTCAGCTCATCATCCTCGTCGTCGGGACGGCGGGTGTGGTCGTGACCTACCTGTTCAACCTCTTCGACGGCAACTTCCTGCTGGGCAATGAAGGGCGCGAGTTCATCGAACAACCCCGCTGGGTCAAGGCCGGGATCGTCGTCGCCGCGCTGATCTTCCTTTACAACATCAGCCTCACGGTCCTTGCGGGCAAGAAGACGGCGATCACCAACATCCTGCTTCTTGGCCTGTGGCTCTTGTCGCTGCTGTTCCTGTTCGCCTTCTACAACCCGGCAAACCTTGCGCTGGACAAGCAGTACTGGTGGTTCATCGTTCACCTGTGGGTCGAAGCCACCTGGGAACTGGTGATGGCCTCGATCCTGGCCTTCCTGATGCTCAAGCTGACGGGCGTCGACCGCGAGGTGATCGAGAAGTGGCTTTACGTCATCGTCGCCACGGCGCTGTTCTCGGGCATCCTTGGCACGGGGCACCATTATTACTGGATCGGCACGCCCGGTTACTGGCAGTGGATCGGCTCGATCTTCTCGACGCTGGAAATCGTTCCCTTCTTCGGGATGATGGCCTTTGCCTTCGTGATGGTCTGGAAGGGCCGCCGCGACCACCCGAACAAGGCGGCGATGCTTTGGGCGCTTGGCTGTGCCACGCTGGCCTTCTTCGGCGCGGGCGTCTGGGGCTTCCTGCACACGCTGCACGGGGTGAACTACTATACCCACGGCACGCAGATCACGGCCGCCCACGGGCACCTTGCCTTCTTCGGGGCCTACGTCTCGCTCAACCTCGCCATCATCAGCTATGCAATGCCGATCCTGCGCGGGCGTGACCCCTACAACCAGGTGCTCAACATGGCCTCGTTCTGGCTGATGTCGGGCGGCATGGTGTTCATGACCTTCACGCTGACCTTCGCGGGCACGGTTCAGACGCACCTGCAGCGCGTCAACGGCCAAGCCTATATGGACGTGCAGGACCAGCTCTGGATCTTCTACGCCATGCGCTTCGGCTCGGGTGTGGCGGTGGTGCTGGGTGCGCTTCTGTTCATCTACGCCATGGCCTTCCCGCGCCGTGAAGTCATCGAACCCGGTCCTGCCGTGGCTGCGGAGTGATGGAGATGGACGGAACCCTGAACCTGAAGGGGGCGGCAGATGCCCCCTTCTACCTGCCGCAAGCGGATGAATGCGATGTCTTCGCCGCTGCGGCCGCGCGCAACCTGCCGATCCTGCTGAAGGGCCCGACGGGCTGCGGCAAGACCCGGTTCGTGGCGCATATGGCCGCCCGGTTGGGCCGCCCGCTTTACACGGTCGCCTGCCATGACGACCTGTCAGCCGCCGACCTGATCGGGCGCTACCTGCTGAAGGGCGGCGAAACGATCTGGGTCGACGGGCCGCTGACGCGGGCCGTGCGCGAGGGCGCGATCTGCTACCTCGACGAGGTGGTGGAAGCACGCAAGGACGTGACCGTCGTGCTGCACCCGCTGACCGACGACCGTCGCATCCTGCCGATCGACCGCACCGGCGAGGAGCTTGAGGCCGCGCCGGGCTTCCTGCTGGTGGCCAGCTACAACCCCGGCTACCAGAACGTGCTGAAGACGCTGAAACCCTCGACCCGGCAACGGTTCGTGTCGATGGAATTCACCTTCCCGCGGCCGGAACACGAAATCCCCGTGGTCGCCCGCGAATCCGGCCTGGCCGAGGAACGTGTGCAACCCCTGGTGCGGCTTGCCAACAAGCTCAGGGCGATGAAGGGCCAGGACCTGGAGGAAGGGGTATCCACCCGCCTTGTGGTCTATGCGGCCTCGCTGATCGCGGGGGGGATGCCGGTGGAACGCGCGATCCAGACCGCGATGATCGAACCGCTGACCGACGACGCAGACGTGAAGGCGGGACTGCGCGATCTTGTGACCGCCGTCTTCGGGTGAGGCCAGCCATGTCACGGATCGAATTCGAACCCTGGGAACCCGAGGAAACCGTCGGGAAGCTGTGGCATGCCTTCGCCACCCGGCTGGATGCGGACCCCGTCCATGACGATGCCCGCGTCCATCTTGCCGAGGTGGGCGGGCGGCTGGCGGTGCTGTTCCGGGGGTTGGGGGGCGATCCTTCGGTCGAGGTGAAGCCGGCGGTGGCCGAACAGGTGCACCACCGGCTGTCCTTCCTGCGCCGTCTGGGAACCTGGGCCGACGAGGCGCCCCGCGCCAGTTTCGACGGTGCGGCCCTTCGCCTGCCGGAAAGCCTTGCGGTCTTTCCCGCGCGCGAGGCCAATGCCGCGCTGTATCTCTGGCTGGCCGCCTGTGCCGCCCATGCCGGCACCGCGCGCGAGGAACGCGATCCCCTGCGCGCGGATCTTGCCGCGCTGGCCGCCGCCCGCGCGATGGTGGCCGCGACGCTGGAGGATGCGCCGGGGTTCCGTGCGCTTTATGCCGATCTGGCCGCGGCGACACTGGCCACCCGCCGCACTGCCGATCTGCCCGATGCCGAACGCACCGTCGAGGCGGTGCTGCGCAACCTTCTGGGCGATCCGGCGCCGCTTGCCCCCAAGGCCGCGCGTATGCGCGATGCGGTTCTGGCCGAGGATTTCACCGCGTGGCGCGCGCCGCGCAAATACCGCCCGTTCAAGCCTGTGGCGCTGTGGCCGGATCTTCGGGTGCTTGCACGGTCAGAGGCAAGCGCCGTGGAAACCCGCGACACCGAAGGCACGCCCGAACAGGGCGCACAATCGGAAAAGACCCGCCGTGCCCGTCGGCGCAAGTCCGATCAGGCGGAACGGAACGACAGTTTCATCCTGCACAAGTTCGAGGCGATCCTGAGCTGGGCGGAATTCGTCAACCTCAACCGCCGGGTCGAGGACGACGACGAGGATGATGCCAAGAAGGCCGCCGACGACCACGAGGAGATCGGCCTTGGCCAGCTCAGCAAGGCGCCCGCGACGCGGCTGAAGCTGCATCTTGACCTTGCCCCCGAGGATGTAGACCGCGAGGCGCTGTCCGGGGTGGCCACCTATCCCGAATGGGATGTCCGCACCAAGGTGTACCTGCCCGCCCATACCCGCGTCTTTTCCTCGCGGGTCGAAGCAACCGAGGCGGTGCCCCCGTTCCGGGACGACCCGCGCGCATCCGCGCGCATCCGTGCCGTGCGCCGCCAGTTCGAGGCCTTGCGCCCCAGCCGTATCTCGACCCCGGGCCACCCCGACGGGGATGAGCTTGATACAGAACGCGCGGTGCGCGCGCGGGTCGATCTTCTGGCCTGCGGCGAAGGAACCGATCGCGTCTGGCGCCAGACCCGGCCCGAAAAGCGCGATCTGGCGGTGTCGATCCTGCTGGATGTGTCGCGCTCGACCGAAAGCGCAATTCCCGGCCACGGCCACGGCGGGCGGGCCGTGATCGACGTGGAACGCGAGGCGCTGGCAGCACTCGCCTGGGGCCTGAACGCCTGCGGGGACGATTTCGCCATTCACGGGTTTTCGTCGCTGAAGCGCGACCGGGTCTATCTGCACGAGGTCAAGCGGTTCGGCGAACCGATGGGCGAGGCGGTGGAACATCGCATCGCCGCACTGAAACCGGGGTTCTACACCCGGCTGGGGGCCGCGATCCGCCATGCCAGCGCGGGCCTTTCCGAACAGGCCCGCAAGCGCCGGCTGATGCTGGTCATCACCGATGGAAAACCGAACGACCTTGACCATTACGAGGGGCGGCACGGCATTGAAGACAGCATGATGGCCGTGCGCGAGGCGCGCCGGGCAGGCCATGCCGTTTTCGGGATCACGGTGGATCGTGACGGCAAGTCGTGGTTTCCCCGGATCTTCGGGCAGGGCGGTTTCGCGTTGATCCCCGACCCGGAAAAGCTGACGCAGGCTTTGCCGTCGATCTACCGGCAACTGGTGATCGGATGACGGCGCCGACGCCGACACGCCCGCAGGATCAGCCCTCGGTTCTTGACAGCCTGCCGGGCGAGTTGATGATGTGGGTCCTGATCCTGTCGGAACTGGCTGTCTTCGGCGCGGGATTGGCGGCGTTTCTGGCCGTGCGCATCACCGATCCGGCCGGATTTGCCGAGGCGCAGACCCATCTTCACCGGACCGGCGCCGGGATCAACACGGTGGTCCTTGTCACGTCGGGCTGGCTGGCGGCGCTGGCCGTGCAGGCGGCCGAAGCCGGACGCAAGGTGCGGCTGCGCGGGCTTCTGGCGCTGGCGTCGGCGCTTGGCGTCGTGTTCCTTGTGCTGAAGGGTAGCGAATATGCCGATCTGGCCCGCGCGGGCATCGGGTTTGAAACGCATGCGTTCTTCACCTTCTCGTACCTGCTGACCGGATTTCACGCCGCGCATGTGATCGCGGGCATCCTGCTGCTGGGTCTTGTCGGCGCGCTGGCGACGCCGCGCGCGGTCGAAACCGGCGCGGCCTTCTGGCACATGGTGGATCTGGTCTGGGTGCTGCTGTTTCCGGTGGTGTACCTGCTATGACCGTCACCACCGCATGGGCCCTGCTGATCGCGCTGTCCGCCGCCTCGACCCTGCTGGCGGCATCCGGGCTGCAGGGCGCCGCGTTCACGGTCGCGGTCCTGGTCCTGGCAGGATGGAAATCGCGGCTGATCCTTGGCCGCTATCTGGGCTTGGCGGTCGCGCCGGTCTGGCAGCGCGGATTCGACTGGATCCTCGCGCTTGTCCTGATCCTGTTCGCCGTGTTGGCCCTGGCAGCCTAATCCGCCCGGAAGGCGGCGGCGAAAGGTTCGGGCAGGCCGAATTCGGCCAGCGCCCGCTTCCGGCCTTCATCCGACATCTTGCGCGCGGTCTTTTCCACGATCCCCAAAAGCTCGGCCGGGTCGCGGCCATCGGCGAAGGGCTGGAAATACCAGCGCAGGAAGACGAAGCAGATCACATCCTCAAGCGCCTGCACCTCGGCGTCGCGCTTCAGGCCCTCCTTGCGCAACAGCACGCCCACGCGGTCGCAATCCTCGGCGCGATAGCCTGCGTCGGCCATGATCCCCGCGATCCGTTCGCCATGCCGCCGAGCCTGTTCGCGCCGCCAGGCGTGATAGCCTTCCTTGCCCATCGGATAGGCCGAACGGGGCAGAAGCCAGCGTTCCACATGCTGACCGCGCGCGGCGATCTTCAGCACGTCCGAGGCATCGGGAAAAAGCCTGATCTGTTCCTGCGACATCCGTTGCCCGTAAAGCAGGGCGGCAGGCGCGCCGTCTTCCAGTGTCGGATCCTTGCCGTTCGCCTCGTCGATGGCGGCAAAGGCCCGCGAAAGACGATCGGTCATGCGCGCGCCCATGCAAGGGCCGGGTCTTCCTCGACATAGTCGCGCAAGGCGGCGACATCCGAGATCATGGCAAGGTTCTGGCGAATACTCACACCCTGTTCCTTCAACCTGGCAAAGGCGCGGCTGAGGCTTTCGGGTTTCATCCCCAGACGGCCGGCGATCAGCACCTTGTCATAGGGCAGTATCACTTCGCAGCCACCCCTTTCGCAAGGGGCCAGTTCCAGCAGGAATTCGGCCACGCGCTGCGCCCCTGTCTGGGCCTTCAGCGCCTCGACCTGGCCGATCAGGTGATGCAGATGGGCAAAGCTCGCCGACAGGATCGAAATCGCGAAATCGGGATTGCCGCGGATCTGCCGCAGCAGGGAATCCGCCTCGATCCGGACGAGGGTGCAATCGGTGACGGCTTCGGCCGCAACGGGGTAGACATCGTTGTGGAAGGCCACGGCCTCGCCGAAACTGGCGCCCTTGGTGAAGACGCTCACCACCGCCTCGGCCCCGTTGGGGGCAATCCGGTAAAGTTTCACCCAACCGTCCACGACGATGTAGATCGCATTGGCGCGTTCACCCTGCAGGAAGATCGTTGCGCCACGGTTGAAGTCACGCACATGCGCCTTGGACAAGACTGCATCCGCGACTTCCTTCGGGGCCGATGACAGCAGGATGGACCGTCGGGCAAGCAGTTCATATTCCGGCTTCATGTCTTTGTCCTTCGACGTGAGTTGGGGCGCACTTACACACCGTTGACCATCACTCTCAGGGCGCTAACAAAAGAAATGTTTTGATGACATGATTTAAATCAAGGCAAGTCGCAAGGACGGGCCAGACACAACCACAGGGTGTTTCCCGTTCAGGGTTTCCACGCCGCGTTTTCCTGCCAGCCCAGAAACCCTGATTGCAGAACAACGACATTGTCGCGACCGGCCACACGCAGGGCAAAAGCGGCCTGTGCAGAAAGGCTGCCGGTGTTGCAGAACAAGATGACCTTGCGGTCTGCCGGGATCTCGTCGATCCGCCCCAGAACCTCGCGCCATTCGATGTTGAGGGCGCCGGGAATCGTCGCCTCGGCGTGCTGTGCGGCGTCTCGCGTGTCGATGAACACGACCGCGCCAAAGACCGATTCGTCGATCTGTTGCGGCTGGATGATTCCCGCCTCGTAGTCCGAGAATTCCATGTATTCCTGCATCGCCTCGATCGCGGCCTCGTTGGCATGGGCCGGGGCGAGAAAGGCCAGAATCAGGGCGGCGGCGGAAACGGCACGGGCGCGTGTGATGGGCATCGGCAATGATCCTGTTGCGGGCCCTGCACCCGCCGTCGGGCGTCAGACATACCCCGACCGGGCCGCCGGACAGAGGTGGCATGACGTCGCGCGGCAAGAGCCCCGACGGCAGCCGTCGGAGCCCTGCATCAAGACCCTTGCGAAGGAATCAGCGGTCGCGGAACTGCGGCGAGCGCTTTTCAAGGAAGGCGGCCATGCCTTCCTTCTGGTCCTCGGTCGAGAACAGCGAATGGAACACGCGGCGTTCGAACAGAAGGCCCTCGCGCATCGTCGTCTCGTAGGCGCGGTTAACCGATTCCTTGACCGCCAGAACGGTGATCTGGGATTTCTCGGCAATCTTGGCAGCCGTCTTCTTGGCCTCGGCGATCAGTTCTTTGGCGGGAACGACCCGGCTGACCAGACCGCAGCGTTCTGCTTCGGCCGCATCCATGAAGCGGCCCGTCAGATGCATGTCCATCGACTTGGACTTGCCCACGAAGCGCGTCAGGCGCTGTGTCCCGCCCATGCCGGCCACGACGCCCAGATTGATTTCGGGCTGGCCGAACTTGGCGTTGTCGGCGCAAAGGATGAAGTCGCACATCATCGCCAGTTCGCATCCGCCACCCAGGGCATAGCCCGCAACGGCGGCGATGATCGGCTTGCGCACGCGTGTGACCGCTTCGGTTTCGGCGGCGAACATGTCATCGCCGAACACGTCCACGAAGGTCTTTTCCGACATTTCCTTGATGTCGGCCCCGGCGGCGAAGGCCTTTTCCGAACCCGTGATGATGATGCAGCGCACGTTGTCGTTGCCGTCCGCCGCCGTCAGCGCCTCGCTCAGTTCGCCCATCAGCTTCGAGTTGAGGGCATTGAGCGCATCGGGCCGGTTCAGCCGGATCAGCGCGACATAATCCTCGATCTCGACGATGATCGTCTCGTAGGCCATGGAATGGTCCCCTTGTTTGTCGTTGGTCAGACTCCTAGCAGCCTGAGGCCGCGGATCAAGTCATCTCTGGCAGCGGGGGCAGAAGAAGGTCGACCGGCCGGATTGGACGATCCGGGCGACATGCCCTGTGCAACCGGGGGTCGGGCAGGGCGCATTCTCGCGGTCATAGACGCGGAAGGTGTGCTGGAAATAGCCAAGCTCGCCATCCGCCTGCCGATAGTCGCGCAAGGATGATCCGCCGGCCTCGATCGCCTCGGAAAGCACCTCGCGGATCAGCGGAACCAGACGGCGCACGCGATCGGCTGCGATGCGCCCGGCATGACGGCGCGGGTCGATCCCGGCCCGGAAAAGCGTTTCGGACACATAGATGTTTCCCAGCCCCGCGACGATCCGCTGATCCAGCAGCGCGGCCTTGATCGGCGTCTTCCGGCCCTTCAGCCGGGCGATCAGGTAATCTTCGTCAAAGGCATTTCCCAGCGGTTCCGGGCCAAGCCCGGCCAGAAGGGGATGCGCATCGTCCGTGCCGGTGGCAAACAGGTCCATCGCTCCGAACCGGCGCGCGTCGTTGAAGGTGACGCGCGCGCCGCCTGCCATGTCGAGGACGACGTGATCATGCCGGGCAGGTGCGGGGTGGTGATGGTGGAATTCGCCAAGCATCGTGCCCGAGATAAGCATCCGGCCCGACATGCCCAGATGGATCAGAAGGGTTTCCCCGGTGGACAGGTCTGCAAGGATGTATTTCGACCGCCGCCGCAGCCGGTCCACACGGGCGCCGGTCAGCCGTTCGGCCATGCGTTCGGGCAGGGGCCAGCGCAGATCGGGCCGGTTCACCTGCGCGGTGGCGATGACCTGACCTGTCATCACAGGCTCCAGCCCCCGGCGGACGGTTTCAACCTCGGGCAATTCGGGCATCGCGTTTCCTTTGACCGGCTTGACAGATGGGCGCATTGCAGCGGCGCGCCCACGGCCTATAAGGAGTGTCAAACGGCAAGGACGGCAAGACCCATGACCGACACGAATGACAACACCACCCATTTCGGCTTTCAGACCGTACCCGAGGCGGAAAAGGCCGGGATGGTGCATGGCGTCTTCACCCGTGTCGCCTCGAAATACGACATCATGAATGACGTGATGTCCGGCGGCGTCCACCGGCTGTGGAAAGACGCGATGATGGACTGGCTGGCGCCGCGCCCCGGGCAGCGCCTGCTGGATGTGGCCGGCGGAACGGGCGACATCTCGTTCCGCTTCCTGAAACGCGCGGCGGGCGCGCATGCCACGGTTCTGGACATGACCGAAAGCATGCTGGTCGAGGGCCGCCAACGCGCCGAGGCCGGGAACATGGCCGACCGGCTGGACTGGGTGGTGGGCGATGCCATGGCGCTGCCCTTCGCCGACCGGTCGTTCGACGTCTACACCATCAGCTTCGGCATCCGGAACGTGACACGCGTGCAGGATGCCCTGAACGAGGCCTACCGCGTGCTGAAACCCGGCGGGCGGCTGATGGTGCTGGAATTCAGCCAGTTGCCGAATCCGTTGATGCAAAAGGCCTATGACACCTATTCCTTCAACCTGATCCCGGTCATGGGGCAGATCATCGCCAATGACCGCGACAGCTATCAGTACCTGGTGGAATCGATCCGCAAGTTTCCCGATCAGGAAACCTTTGCCGCGATGATCCGCAAGGCGGGGTTCGGACAGGTGAAATACCGCAACCTTACGATGGGCGTGGCCGCGCTGCATTCGGGCTGGAAGATCTGAGGTGCGGGGGCCCCACAACATCGTCCGGCTGATCCGGACCCTTGCAACGCTGGAACGCACCGGCGGGATCGGCGTCGTGCTGGAGGCGTTCAAGGCGCCGCCCCGGCTGAGGGTCGTCGCGCGGATCCTCGGCTGGCCGTTCAAGTGGCTGGGCAAGGCGGGCGACCCGTCATTGCCGCCCGCGACGCGCGCGCTTACGGCGCTCGGCCCGGCCTACATCAAGTTCGGCCAGGTGCTGTCGACGCGGCCCGATATCGTCGGCGAGGAGATGGCCGAACAGCTGAAGTACCTGCAGGACAAGCTGCCCCCCTTTCCGACGCTGGTCGCCAAGCGCATGGTCGAGGAAGAACTGGAAATCAGTGTTGACCGGGTGTTCTCCGAATTCTCCGATGCCGTGGCGGCCGCGTCGATCGCACAGGTGCATCGCGCCCGGCTGGCCGAGACGGGCGAGGAAGTCGCGGTCAAGGTGCTGCGTCCGGGCATCGAACGGGCGTTCCGCCGCGACATCGATGCCTTTTACCTTGCGGCCAGCGTGATCGAGGCGCTTTCGCCGTCCTCGCGCCGCCTGCGCCCGTTCGACGTGATCCAGCATTTCGAGGGCGTGGTGCTGGGTGAACTCGACCTGCGGCTGGAATCGGCCGCCGCCGCCGAATTCGCTGCAAACACCGAAGGCGACGAAGGGATTCTGGTGCCCCGACCGGTCTGGCAGTATTCGGCCCGTCAGGTGATGACGATCGGCTGGGCCGAGGGCGTGTCGATGGCCGACAACGCGGCGCTGGACGCCGCCGGGCATGACCGGCGCGTCCTGGCCGCAAGGGTGCTGCAACTGTTCCTGAGCCACGCGCTGCGCGACGGCTATTTCCATGCCGACATGCATCAGGGGAACCTGAAGGTGGCGGCCAGCGGCGACATCATCGCCTATGATTTCGGGATCATGGGCCGACTGGATGAATATACCCGCCGTGTCTATGCCGAGATCCTGATCGGCTTCATCCGCAAGGATTACCGCCGCGTCGCCGAGGTGCATTTCGAGGCGGGCTATGTCCCGGCAGACCGCGACATCGATGAATTCGCATCGGCCCTGCGGGTTGTGGGCGAGCCGATCTTCGGCATGGATGCCAGCCGAATCTCGATGGCGCGTCTTCTGGCCTATCTGTTCGAGGTGACGGAACGGTTCGGGATGCAGACGCGGACCGAGCTTATCCTGCTGCAGCGCACGATGGTTGTGGTCGAAGGCGTGGCGCGCAGCCTTGATCCGCATATCAACATCTGGGAAGTCGCGCGCCCGGTTGTCGAGGCCTATATCCGCGACAGCGTCGGCCCGCAGGCGGCGATCCGCGATCTGGGGCGAACCCTGAGGGTCCTGTCGCGCTTTGGTCCGCGGCTGCCCGGCATCGTGGAGGCGCGTCTGATGCAGCAGGTTACGGAAGAGCCGCCGCCACCGGTTGTCCGGCGCGGCCATCCGGCGTTGTGGTTCGGGCTGGGGGCTGCCGTCATGGGCGCCGGTGTCTGGATCGGCACGCTGATCTAGCCGCCCTGCGGCGGGGTCCGGATCGCCGTCACCTGATCGGCAGGAACCTCGCGCCCGTCCGGCAGAACGACGACAGGCGCACCCTCGGCCAGCCGGATTTCGCGGATCAGGGCGTAATGCTCCACCTCATCCGTCGAAAGCAGGTCTTCGCCGGAATAGCTTTCCACTGTCAGGCTGTAGCTGCCATCGGCCAGCGGCTGCCCCTGCGCATTGCGCGGGGTCCACAGGAAGGTGGAACCGTCAGGCTCCAGCTCCTCGCGGGCGATCAGCGTTCCGTTGGCGTCGTTCACCGACAGGACGACGCGATCCGCGCCCGAGGCTGGCCGGTAGGACACCGTCACTGCCTTGCCGTCCACGCGGACCGGTCCGCCGACCCGCCCTTCCTGCCCCACCCAGCCGGAAAGCTGGGCAAGGCCCGCAAGGCCCATCTGCGTCTGCATCGTTTGCAGGATCTGGTTCGTGCGGGCCTGCTGTTCGACACCCGAAAATGTGGCCAGTTGAACCGCATAATCGGCGGAATCGATCGGGTTTAGCGGGTCCTGGTTCTGCAACTGGGTCGTCATCATGCGCAGGAAGGTCTGGAAATCCGAACTGATCATGGTGCCGCCTGCCGCGGGCGTCCCGGCAGGCGGCGGGGCGGGGGTGGTGCCGTTCGTCGGTGTCACATCCATCGGGTTTGCCTTTCACAGACGCAGGTAAAGCCGCCCCTGACCCGCAAGGGCGGGGTCCGCCGTGGCGCGGGCGGCGCGGTCGGAAGAAGGAGACGCCGAGGCCACATGCCCATCGCGGCCGAGGCCGGCATGGTCGGTGCGCTGGCCCTCTGGCTGCCCGCCCGTGCCCCATCCCCCCTGCCCGCCCGCCGCGAAGCTGATCGAAGCCTGGGCAAAGCCGCCCTGCTTCAATTCCTGGGACAGAAGATCGGCATTGCGGCGCAAAAGCTCTGCCGTTTCGGGGCGGTCGGCCTGAATGACCACCGTGACCCTGTCGGCCTCTGGCTGCATGGATATGCTGATTGCGCCAAGGTCGGCAGGTTGAAGGCGCAGTTCCACCGCACCGGCAGCGCCCTGCGCCTTGAGAAGGACGGGCATCATCCGGGGAAGATCGTCGAACGAAACGGCGCGCGGTTCATGGGGGCCGGGCAAAGGCGCCAAATCCGCGCGGGCAGTCGCCGTCGACATGCCGGGCGCAGCTGTTGCCGGGCCGACGGGCTCACCCCCGGCGGGATCGGGTGCGTTAAAGGCGATTGGGGCGGGCTGTTCCCGCGCGGCATCTGTGGCAACGGCCAAGGCGGTCAGGTTTTCTTGCTGGGGGTTCTCCTGCCAGAGGGCTTGGCCGGATGGCGACAAGGGCATCTGTGGCAAGGGCGAACCCGGCGCGACCGGATTAGCGGGCACGGCGGTCACGGCACCCGTCCCCTGCGGGGCTTCATCGGCGTGGGCCGTTGGGGATGACGCGAACCGCACCGAAATCGGCGGGTTTCCCTCTGGAAAGTCCATCGCGATCTCATCGATCCCCGGCGCGGCTGTGGTCGGCAATGGCGCGATGACATCGCCCATTCTTTCCACATGTCCGAAGACCGCCACGTCAGAACCATCCGGCAAACGAAGCGAAACTGTCGGACCGGGTGCCGAAGGCAGGGAAAGGCCCATCGGCGGCGCTGCGGTCAGGGCAAAGGCATTCCCTTGGACCGGCAACGATTTTTCGACCATTTTGGCAGTGTCAGAGGCGGTTTTTGGCTCCTTTGCCCTATCCCCCACCCCGTCATCCACCGTGCCGGGCGCGGCCATTTCGATGGCCTTTCCCCCATTCGGATGGTGAACGCCTTCACGTCCGTGCCTCGCCTCGATGGCCTCGTTCACGTCCTTTTTGAACGTCACGCTTCTTCTGGCGTCCGGTTGCATGGGTTCCAGCGTCGGTGGCACGGAAGCATCGACCCCGCCCCTGTGACCGGCGGCGACAGGTGGGGTAACGGTCGGCACCAGGACAGACCCGGGCGTCAGCGCGGGTTGGGGTGCGTCGGTGTCGAGGTCCGCTGCGACCGGATCCTGATCCGGCAGATTGCGCGCGTCTTCGGTTAGACCGGCAGTCCGGGCGCCGGCATCTTGCGGCAGGCCCCCCAACCCGGAATCTTCGAAAAAGTCAGGAACAGAGACATTTTCGGGCAAAGGGGATCGGATCGGCCGCTCGTCGCGTCTCACCGGCATGGGCGGCGGAACCGGCACAGCGCCTGTGCCATCGGCCCGAACCGGATCGGCTGGCGGAGCCGCAACCGGACCCGGCTGATCCACCTGCGCAGCCTCGGCTACCGCCAGCACCGGGGGATGCGTCAGCACAGGCGGTTCCGCCACGCCCCACCCTTCCTCGGCCAGCAACGCAACAAACCCGGCGCCGGTCTGCGCGGATGGACCCGGCAAGACAGGATTCGACCCGCCTGCGGGCCGGGCCATTCCCGCACCCGGATTTTCGAAATGGATCTGCATCCGCGCCCCGCCTTCTGCCAAGACAGCCCTTTCAAGCCCGAAACCGGTTACCGAATCTTTACGGCCCAAGGCGAGATTGCGGAAAAGGCGATCAATCCCGAGGGCCAAGATGGACCTGCCACCGATCAATCCGCATACCCGCATTCCCCCCGCGATGCCCACCGAATCCGCCTTGCGCGCCAAGGCATTGGAGCTTGAGGCGGCGTTCCTTTCGGAAATGCTTCGCCATGCCGGTCTGGGCGAGGCCGGCGGCGAAAGCGGCTTCGACGGGGGCGCAGGCGAGGCGCAGTTCGCCTCGTTCCTGCGCGACGAACAGGCCCGCGCTATGGCCGGGGCCGGTGGCATCGGGCTGGCAGAGTCCCTGTTTCGCGCCATGAAGGGGGCCGGTGATGCGTGATCCCGTCGCCACGACGGACGCTTTGCTATCCGACCTTGCGCGTGCCGCGCGACAGGGCGATCTGACGACACTTGCACAACGATTGCCCGAGCTTGAGGCGGCCGGGGCGATGCTGGCCGCAGTCCCGGACCGGGCGGCGCTGGACGCGCTTCGGGCGCGGGCCGCGGCGCTGGCCCCCGTTCTTGCGGCAACCGCGGAAGGGGTAAAGGCGGCGCTGGCGCGGCTGCACGAGATCCGCGCCGCCCGGTCGGGGCTGTCGGTCTATACGCCCGAGGGCCGCCAGACCCTGGCCGCCGACGGGCTGCGCAACCGCGGGCGATATTGACCAATTCGTTCAAATCACGCGGAATTTTCCTGTTTTCAGGCTTTCACGCTTAGCAATCCCTTAGAGTTTGGCCGCCAAGACTGACCCTGCACGCCACGACGGCGTGGCGCGGACGGCCCGTCGGGCGGCCCGCAAGGCGCGAAAGCCGTTCCTGCCGCCATGCAGCGGCGCAATCCGCGCAAAAGGGCGCGTTGAACAAGGGGAAGACGATGTCGTCCATTCTTACGAACACAAGCGCGATGGTGGCCCTTCAAACGATGAAGGGCATCAACGCAAACATGAACAAGACCCAGGCCGAGATCTCCACGGGCAAGTCCGTGGGTTCGGCGCGCGACAACGCGGCGATCTGGGCCATCTCGAAGGTGATGGAATCGGATGTGAAGGGCTTCATGGGGATTTCCGACAGTCTCGCGCTTGGCTCCTCAACCATCGCCGTGGCGCGGCAGGCGGCGGAAACGGTCACCGACCTTCTGACCGAGATCAAGGGCAAGATCGTCGCCGCGCAGGAAGCGAACGTCGACCGCGCCAAGATCCAGACCGACATCAACGCGCTGCGCGAACAGATCACCTCGGTCGTCGGCGCCGCGCAGTTCAACGGGCTGAATCTGGTGGACGGGTCGCAATCCACGGTCAACGTGCTGTCCTCGCTTGACCGGTCGGCGGCGTCGGTCGCGGCCTCGTCGATCCAGGTCAACGCACAGGACCTGTCGATCGGGGCCTATGCGGCCAAAGGCGTTCTGGCCGGATCGAGCGGGGCATCCGGCGCGGGCGACACCGCCGGTTTCGCCATCGACGGCGCCGGTGGCACGGGAACGATCGTCATCGACGACAGCGTCGATGCCTTTGCCGCGGGCGACAAGGTTTCCATCACCATCGGCGACCGGACCGCAAGCTACACCGTGACTGCCGAGGATGTGGCAGCGACGACAACCGCCGACATCGTGGCGATCGGCCTTAAAGGCGCGATCGAAGGCCTGGGGATCACGGGCCTGACGGTCGATTACAACAGCGGAACAGCGGGAACGCTTGCCTTCACCAACAGCGGAACGGTCGACCTTTCGGTCAGCGCACAGTTCAGCAACGCCGGCGCGGGCGGTCTGGGCGCGCTGTCGTCGGTCGACGTCTCCTCGGGTCCTGGCGCGCTAGCGGCGCTCGGCAACATCGAGGCGATGCTGCAGACCTCGATCGACGCGGCAGCCGCCTTCGGTTCCGTGCAGAAGCGGATCGACATCCAGAGCGATTTCGTCGGCAAACTGACGGACTCGCTTCGCGCGGGGATCGGTTCTCTGGTTGACGCCGACATGGAGGAAACCTCGGCCCGCCTGCAGGCACTGCAGGTACAGCAGCAGCTTGGTATCCAGGCGCTGTCGATCGCCAACCAGCAGCCGCAGAGCATCCTCGCCCTGTTCCGCTGATCGACTGAACGGGCGCGGGGAAAAGCCTCGCGCCCATCCCTTCCCCGCCGCATGAAGCGAAGGAAAGACCGTGACTTCGACGCAAACTCTCTCCCCGGCCTATGGCAGGCCAGACATCGGCCTGCGCAGCCCACGCAGCATCGAATACGATCTGATCGCCCGCGTCACACAGCGCCTGCGCAGCGCATGGGAGGCACGCAAACAGGATTTCGCGGCGCTTGCCGCGGCGCTGCATGACAACAACCGCCTGTGGTCGACGCTGGCCGCCGACGTGGCCGAACCCGGCAACGGCTTGCCGGCGGCGCTCCGGGCACAGCTTTTCTACCTGTTCCAGTTCACCGCCGAACACAGCCGGGCCGTCCTGAACGACGGGGCCAGCGCCGAGGTGCTGATCGACATCAACACCGCCGTGATGCGCGGCTTGCGCGGCACCGGACCGGAGGGCGGGGCATGAGCGGGCTTGTCCTGAAACTGGGGCCGAACGAACGGGTGCTGATCAACGGCGCGGTAATCGAGAACGGCGACCGTCGGTCGCGGCTGGCGGTGATCACGCCGAATGCGCATGTCCTGCGGCTGCGCGATGCGATCCACCCGGAAGAGGTGAATTCGCCGGTGCGGCGGGTCTGCTACATCACCCAGCTTGTGCTGTCGGGCGATGCGGACCCGGCCGAGGCGCGGCTGCAACTTTTGCGCGGGATCGAACAGCTGAGCCAGGTGCTGACGGATCATGACAGCCGGACGCTTCTGTCACAGGCCACCGCCGCGGTTCTCGCCGATCAGCATTATGTCGCGCTCAAGGCCTTGCGCGGCCTGCTGCCGCGGGAGGAACGGTTGATGGCGGTCCGCCCGACATGACCTTCCAGCCGGTCCTGCCCCTGTCCGGGATCGCCGGCTGGGCCCTGCTGAAACGCACGCTTCCGGCGCAGCAGGCCGCTTTCGCGCAATCCCCTTCGCTTCGGCGGGACGAGGCGGCCTTTCGTGACCGGATCGGGCAGATCACAACGGCCGATGCCCTGATCGCCGACCGGCAGGTGTTGTCGGTCGCGCTCGGAGCCTACGGGCTGGACGGAGACATCGCCAACAAGGCCTTTCTGCGAAAGGTGCTGGACGAAGGCACGCTGGCGGCGGATGCGCTGGCCAACCGGCTGGCCGACAAGGCTTACCGGTCTTTCTCTGCGACCTTCGGCTTTGGCGATTTCGCGGTGCCGCGCACGGTGCTATCCGATTTCCCCGACAAGGTTCTGGAACGCTATCGGACGCTTCGGTTCGAGGCAGCGGTGGGCCAGCAGAACGAGGATTTCCGCCTGGCGCTGAACGCGGAACGCGAACTGGCCGATCTGGCGGGGCGCGGGCTGGGCGATGATGCCGCCTGGTTCACGATCATGGGGTCGCCCCCCCTGCGCAAGGTGTTCGAGGTGGCGCTCGGTCTGCCGTCGCGCTTCGGAACGCTGGATATCGACCGGCAGCTTCAGGTCTTCCGCGACAAGGCCGCTGACCGCCTGGGCATCACCGGGATTTCCGACTTTGCCGACCGGGGCGTGACAGACCGGCTGATCACCCGCTTTCTGGGGCAGGCGGCGCTTGCCGCGGGGCCTTCGGCCAGTACACCGGGTGCGGCCGCGCTTCAGATCCTGTCGGGGCGGTCCGCCTGACGTGTAAGGCAGACAGTGGCTCGACAGTCCCAGATGCGGCCGCGCGGATCCTTTGCGCGGACAGGGGGCAGGTCACGAAGGCGCCCGCATCAGGCACCAAGTGCCCGCGACAGCAGCGCGAAACTTTCTGCGATGCCACCAGGACTGGGCTCTGCCTGAAATGCGTCCAGCGCCGGCCAGACCCGGATTGCGCGATCGACCTCCGGATCGCTGCCCCTGGTGTAAAGACCGGCCTGGATCATCATCTCGGACGCGTCATAGGCGCCAAGAAGCCGCCGCGCCTCGGCGATCAGGGCGTTTTCCGGCTCGGTCGCGGCATGCGGCAGGCTGCGCGAGACGGATCGCAGCAGATCGACCGCCGGAAAGCGCCCGCGTTCGGCGATCCGGCGATCCATCACCACATGCCCATCCAGTGACCCGCGCAGGATATCGGCGACCGGTTCCTCCATGTCCGACCCGGCCACGAGAACGGTGAAGATCGCCGTGATATCCCCTGCCTGCCCGTTTCCCGGCCCGGCCCGTTCGGCCAGTGCCATGATCTGGGCAGCGGTCGAGGGCGGATATCCACGCATCGACGCGGCCTCTCCCACGGTCAGGGCCAGTTCGCGATGCGCCTCGGCAAAGCGGGTGACCGAGTCCAGCAACAACAGCACATGCAGCCCCGCGTCGCGGAAATGTTCCGCGACTGCGGTCGCCGTCCAGGCCGCGCGGCGCCTGATCAGGGGCGGCTGATCCGATGTCGCCGCGACCACGACCGATCGCGCCATCCCCTGCGGCCCCAGAACCGTTTCGGTGAACTCGCACAGCTCGCGCCCGCGTTCGCCGATCAGGCCGATGACGACGACATCCGCCTCGATCCCCTGGGCGAAACGCCCCAGAAGTGTGGTCTTGCCGACACCCGAGCCCGCAAAGATCCCCAGCCTTTGCCCGCGCACGATCGGCAGGCAGGTGTCGAACAGGGCGGTCCCCGTGGCCAGCCGCGCGCCCAGACGCCGCCGCGTGGCCGCAGGCGGTGCGGCGCGGCGCAGGGGCACGGGCACGGCACCGTTCCGCAGCGGGCGGCCGTCCAGCGGGTGCCCGTCCGGATCGATCACCCGACCGATCCAGGACATGTCGGGGCGGATGCGCGGCGGCCCATCGGGCAGAACCGCGGCGCCGGTGGCCAGACCTTCGGCCGGACCATCCAGAAGCACGGTCACATGATCGGCGGCAAGCTGCAGCACCTCGCCCTTGACCCGTCGCGGCGCCTCGATGCGAATCTGGTCACCCAGGGCGACATGGGCCGAAAGCCCCCGCACGGTGACGCACCCCTCGGCCGCCGAAACGATGCGCCCCACCGGACGCACCGGCTTTGCAGCCTGAATCTCTGCCATAAGGGAATCGAAAATGCCGGACATCCGTGCCTCTTTTGTTCTGCAATTACCGTTTCTAAAGGAATCACCCTTAATTCCGGATGAAAGGCCATGCGGGAGAACCCCCAATGTTGCAGAACCTCGAAATCCTTCAGATGGCGCAGGCACTTGCCTCGCATGCCGGGGCCAGGCAGGGTTTGACCGCGGCGAATGTCGCCAATGCCGACACGCCAGGATTCAAGGCGCGTGACCTGCCCGCCTTTGCCGAGGTGTATCGCGTGGCCGATCCCGCCCTGAACTTGCGCCAGACCCGTCCGGGGCACCTGGGCGGACCGGATGACCAGGCCGCGGGCGCGGTGCCCTCACCGGGCGCGATGAAGCCCAACGGCAACACCGTATCCCTTGAGGCCGAGATGGTGCGGGCCGCCCAGGTCCGGGGCCAGCATGACATGGCGCTGGCCGTCTACCGATCGGCCGCGACGATGATCCGGTCCAGCCTCGGGCGGGGGTAACGGCGGATGACAGACCTTTCCCTGCCCCTTGCGCAACAGCTGTCGGCATCCGGAATGCAGGCCCAGAGCCAGCGCCTTCGCCACGTTTCCGAAAACATCGCGAATGTCGACACGCCCGGTTACCACCGTAAGACCATACCGTTCCAGCCATCGGAGGCAGGGATGGTCGAGACGGGGCCAGTCAGACTGGATCGCAGCCCGCTGCTGCGGATCCACGATCCAGGCCATCCGCTGGCCGATGAATCCGGGCATTATGACGGCTCCAACGTCGACCTTGTGATCGAGATCGCCGACGCCCGTGAAGCGCAGCGCAGCTATGAGGCGAACCTGAAACTGTTCGATCAGGCCCGGCAGATGACCCGTGGGCTGTTTGATCTGTTGCGCCGGTAAGGGAGAACGCGGATGTCGATACAGGCGACGCTTGCCCAGCAATCCTACCTTCTGAACCGCACGGCGGCGGCCCCCGGGCCGGGCAGCCCACCGCGCGCCGACAACGCCATCGGACAGGCGGCCGGCGGGTTCGCCTCGGCCCTGGCAGAGGCGGAGGGAACGGCCAGGGCCGCGATGACGGGCGGGGCCGACCCGCAGGCCTTGGTAGAGGCGCTGGCCGCTTCCGAACTGGCGGTCGAAACGGCCGTCACCATCCGCAACAAGGTCGTCGAGGCCTATCAGGAAATCCTGAGGATGCCGGTATGACCGAAGCGGAGCTTTTCGACATGACGCGACAGACGCTTTGGGTGGCCGCCGTGGTATCGGCGCCTCTCCTGTTGGTCGCCCTGGTGACGGGCGTGGTGATCGGCCTGTTCCAGGCGCTGACCTCGGTGCAGGAAATGACCCTGACCTTCGTACCCAAGATCGGCGCGATGATCCTGACCTTCTGGATCACCATGGGTTTCATGAACGGTACGCTTCTTGCCTTCTTCCAGGACGAGATCGTGCCGCGGATCGCCGGGGGCTGACATGGACAGCGGCATCTACACCACTCTCACACGGCAAAGCGGCTTGAACCGCGAGATGCAGTCCATCGCCAACAACATCGCCAACGCGGGCACCACCGGGTTTCGGCGGGAAGGCGTGGTTTTTTCCGAATATCTGGTCGCAAACCCGGAAGGCGAAAGCCATTCGATGGCGCACGCGACCGCAAGGGTGATCGACCTGTCGCAGGCAGGGCTGGTGGAAACCGGAAACGACCTGGATTTCGCCATAGAAGGCGGCGGGTTCTTCTTGATCGAAACGCCCGCGGGAAACCGCCTGACAAGGGCCGGGGCCTTCACCCTTTCGCCGGAGGGCGAGGTCGTCACGCATGATGGCTACCGTCTTCTGGATGCCGGGGCAGCACCCATCGCCATCCCCCCCGGATCGGGAAGGCTCGCGCTTTCGGGCGACGGTGTGCTTTCCGCCGCGGGCCAGCCTGTGGCGCAGATCGGCCTGTGGCAAGCGGCGGACTCGAACGCACTGCGCCACGAGGCCGGAACGCGCTTTGATCCAGGCGGGGGCTTCGAACCCGCAGAAGACGGCCGCATCCTTCAGGGCCGGCTCGAGGAAAGCAATGTCGACCCGGTGCACGAGATCGCCCGCATGATCACCGTGCAACGCGCCTATGAATTCGGCCAGTCGTTCCTGTCACGCGAGGACGAGCGCCTGCGCGAGACAATCCGCACACTGGGATCGTGAAGGAGAGACGGATGAAGGCGCTTCAGATCGCGGCCAGCGGCATGGCGGCCCAGCAGATGCGGGTCGACGTGGTGTCGAACAACCTCGCGAACATGTCCACCACGGGCTACAACGCCCGGCGCGCCGAGTTTGCGGACCTGCATTATCAGCAGATCGCGCGTCCGGGCACCATCGCCGCGCAGGATGGCACGCAACTGCCGACCGGGATCCAGCTTGGTCTGGGCGTGCGGCCGCTGTCGGTATCGGTGATGCTGGCGCAGGGCGCCCTGGCACAAACCGGCGGCGATCTGGACGTGGCGATCGAGGGGCGCGGGTATCTTGAGGTGACGCTGCCCTCGGGTGCGTCGGCCTACACCCGCGATGGCGGGCTGAAGCGCACGGGCGAGGGGCTGATCGTCACGTCGGACGGTTTCCCGGTGCAGCCCGAGATCACGATTCCCGCGGATGCGCGTTCCATCGCCATCAATGCCGAGGGCGAGGTCTGGGCCTATTTCGCCGATCAGGTCGAACCGCAGTTGCTGGGCCAGTTCACCCTGACCGCGTTCACCAATGAAAAGGGGCTCGAGGCGATCGGATCGAACCTCTATCTGGAAACCGGCGCCAGTGGCCCGCCCGAAACCGGAACGCCGGGCGAGGATGGCCTGGGAACTTTGCGGCAGGGCTTTCTGGAAGAAAGCTCGGTCGATGCGGTGCGTGAGGTGACAGAACTGATCAAGGCGCAGCGCGGATACGAGTTGAACGCCAAGGTGATCACCGCCGCCGACCAGATGCTGTCGGCCACGACGCAGGTGCGCTGATGCGGGCGCTGGCGCTGATCCTTGCCCTTGTCCCTTTTTCCCCCGCGGCGGCGGAGGTTCTGGTCGCCGCACGGATGATCCCGGCGCGAACAGTTCTGACCGCTGCGGACCTGGCGGTGAAGCCGGGCGATAATCCCGCCGCGATGACGGATCCGGCGCAGGCGATCGGCCTGGAAACGCGCGTGGCGCTTTACCCCGGTCGCCCTGTTCACGGTTCGGATCTGGCCCCACCCGGAATGGTGGAGCGGAACCAGATCGTGACGCTCGTCTTCCGCTCGGGCGGGCTGACGATCCGGGCCGAAGGGCGTGCGCTTGATCGCGGGGCGATCGGAGACCCGGTCAAGGTGATGAACCTGTCCTCCCGCAACACAACAACCGGCCATGTCCTTCCCGACGGAATGGTAATGGTCGACCCATGAGGAGTGCACGAATGATGCGCGTTGCCGTTCTTCTGACGCTGTGCCTGACGGTCGCCTGTTCCCGGCTGGAAGAGGTGGGCAAGGCCCCCGCCTTCACGCCGCTGGAAGGCAGCTACCAGCATCACGCGATCTATTCGACGCCGATGCCCGCTTCCACCCCGCCGGATCGCGAGGTCGATGAGGCCTCGCTCTGGGAAGAGAATCGCGCCGCGTTGTTCGGTGAAAGGCGGGCCGCGCGGCGGGGTGACATCCTGACCGTCGTGATCGAGATCGACGACAAGGCCGAGATTTCCAATTCCTCGGGCCGCAGCCGGAACGGTTCCGAATCCCTGGGAATCCCCGCGCTTGTCGGCATTCCGCAGCGGATCGACCGGGAATTGCCCGAGGGGGCCAGCATGGCCGAGGCGGTAGAGACGCAATCGGCCTCGACCTTTTCGGGCGAGGGTTCGGTGGCACGGAATGAAAAGCTCACGCTCAGGGTGGCTGCCACGGTGGTCGAGGAACTGCCGAACGGCGTCCTGCGGATCGAGGGCCAGCAGGAGGTGCGGGTCAACTTCGAACTGCGCGAGCTTCTGGTATCGGGCTATGTCCGCCCGACCGACATCTCGCGCCAGAACGAAATCACCTATGACAAGATCGCCGGCGCGCGGATTTCCTATGGCGGGCGCGGCCAGATCACCGATGTGCAGCAACCCCGCTACGGCCAGCAGGTGGCCGATGCGATCCTGCCGTTCTGAGCCGCCATGCTGCGCCTCGTGATCCCGGTCGTGATCGTTCTTCTGGCCACCGGCGGCGGCATGGCCGCAGGCCTGTTCCTGCGCCCGCCGCCCGATCCGGCCCATGCCGCAGAGGGGACCGGGACCGCTGGCGCCGAGGCGGAGGGTGCCAAGGGCGCGGACCAGGGCAGCGGGACGGGCGCGGATGACGGCGAAGGGCATCAGGACGCCAAGCATCAGGACAGTGGCGAAACCGCGCCGGAATACGTCAAGCTGAACAACCAGTTCGTCGTGCCCGTTGTCGAAGAGGGGCGCGTGCGGTCTCTGGTGATCCTGTCACTGGGGCTGGAGGTGGCACCCGGAACGACCGAGGATGTCTATGCCCGTGAACCAAAGCTGCGGGATGCCTTCCTTCAGCTTCTGTTCGATCATGCAAACTCAGGGGGGTTCAAGGGCACCTTCACCGACGGTGCGAACCTGATCCTCTTGCGACGGTCCCTTCTGGAATCGGCGCAGCGCGTTCTTGGTCAGAAAGTCACGGATGTGCTGATTTCGGAAATGGCACGGCAGGACAGTTGATCCAGCCGATGCGGGGGCGGATCAGCCCCGCCCGGCACCATAGCGCGCCATGAACATCTCGACCGCGCCCCGGATGGTGCGTTCGATGTCGCGCGGCTGGCAGCAGTCGGCCATGCCAAAGATCAGCCGGTTATGGATATCGGCCTTGCACAGTTCGGCGAACTGATCCGCCGCCAGTTCGATGTCGTCGATCACCAGTTCACCCCGCGCGACCGCCTCGCGCAGGTAATCCGCCAGCCTCTGGCGCACCAGAAGCGGCCCCGAATGATAGAACTGATGCCCGAGTTCGGGGAAGCGGTCGCTTTCGGCAACGCAGATCCGGAAGACCCGCATCCCGAAATCCGACATGATGAATTGCGTGATCCGCCGTGCGGCTGCCGTCAGGACCTGTTCGGGCGGCAGGGTCAGGTCGATCAACTCCACCGCCTCGTCGGCCTGGCGCTGGCATTCCGTCTTGGCGACCTCCATGAACAGAAGCCGCTTGTCCGGGAAATAGCTGTAGAGCGTTGCCTTGGACACGCCGGCCTCGCGCGCGATGTCGTCGACCGAGGCCCCTTCATAGCCGTCGCGCATGAAGACGATCCGGGCGCCGTTCAGCACCTGTTCGTATTTGCGGCCACGCCGGATCTGCTCGTCAGCGATGTTCATCATTACTGTCGCAACCTAGCCCAATCGCGGGGGATCGGGCAAGGCCGCGCAGGGGTTCATGGCGCCGATGGCTCGGCGCAGGTGCCCTTGGGCGCCGGCTGCGCCGGATCGATGCAGCCACGGGTGACGGCATCGCCGCCGGTCTCGGGCCAGGTGGGCGTGGGCACGTCCAGCGGAATGTTGAACGCCAGAACGGGGGAGGCCATCGAAAGCCCCAGAAGAAGGGCCATGAGCGGGATGGAGCGTGTCATGTCTGCACCTAACTAAACTGATCGGTTCAGTTTATATGAACCGATCAGTTTAGTTTTTCAAGTGCCTTCCGCTGCCCGCAACGAAAACTTCCCGCCGGCCAAACACAGCCGGTCAGCGGCCCCGCCAGGCGGCCAGGATGTAGGAAGCCGTCATCAGATCCAGGTGCGCGCCGCCGCCGTTCTTGCTGATCGTGATGTCGTCGGGCGAGGTGCGCCGGAACGCCCCCGACGCCAGATCATAGTAATCGGCCACGATGTCGCCTTCGGAAATGACGCCGCGGGCAATCGGATCCTTGAACTCGCCGATATGGTGGATGGTGGTTGCCCGGCTGTCGGCAAAGATGCGGGCACGGCGCAGGGCTTCGTCGTCGACCTCGCGCATGTCGGGCCGGTAGGCCCCGATCAGGTCCAGATGCTGGCCCGGTTTCAGCCAGGCGCCTTTCACCAGGGGGTCGCGCGACATGGTGCAGGTGCAGATCACGTCAGCCGCCCTCACCGCCGTCTCAAGATCGTCGGTGGCCGTCACCCTTTCGCCTTCCATGGCCCGCGCAGAGTCGATGGTCCGGCTCCAGACGGTAAATCGCGCCTGGGGAAAGATCATCGAATAGGCGGAGATCATCGACCGGGCCACGGCACCCGCGCCCACGATCAGGATGGCGCGGCTGTCCGGTCGGGCCAGCTTGCGCGCGGCAAGCAGGCTGTCGCCAGCCGTCTTCCACTTGGTCACAAGGTGGAAATCCACGACCGCCTCGAGTTCGCCGGTGCGATCGGCGTAAAGCGTCACCGCGCCGTTGATCGTGGGTTTGTCCAGCGCCTTGTTTTCCGGAAAGATCGTGGCGCATTTCACCAGCAGGCCAAGCCCGTCGATCCATGCCGAACGGTTCAAAAGCGTATCCTGTCCGCGATACAGGAACATGTCGGCAATCTCGGCCCGCGGCAGCCGATGGCCTGCCTCGATCGCCTCGGACAGGGTGATCCAGTCCAGATGGGCCTCTGCCTCGGGTCCAATCATTTCTACCGTCACAGCGCGGCCTCCTCCTTGGTCAGCAATCCTTCGGCCACCAGTCGGCAGGCCCAGCCTTCGGGCCCGTCGAACAGATGGGTGCGCCAGCCGCGTGCGGCGGCCACGGCGATGTTCTCGGCCCGGTCATCGGTAAAGATCAGCCGGTCGGGGGCAATGCCGCAATCCTCCTCGACCATCTCATAGATGCGGGGCGCCGGTTTCGTGACACCCATGTGCCCCGAGACATAGCCGCGATCGAATTCCGTCAGGAATTCGTACTGCGTCTGCGCATAGGCAAAGGCATGGGTGCCGAAATTCGTCAGCGAGAAGACCGGGATGCCCTTCGCCCGCAGCCGCCGCAAGAGCGTGATCGACCCTTCGATCCGGGGCGAGGCCATGTCGATCCAGTTGTGATACCACATGCGGATTTCCTCGGCCCAGTCCGGATGACGGTCCGCCCAGTCATAGATGGTTTCGCGGAACAGCGCCCCCGCGTCGATGGCGTCGTTCATTCCGTGCAGGTCAACCGCCGCGAACAGGGCGCGCCGCCGCGCCTCGCCAATGGTGCGGTCATAGAATGACTCGGGATTCCAGCGGATCAGCACATTGCCGATGTCGAAAATCACCGCTTCGGGTGTCATGTCCTCTCCTTCTTGCGCACCGTTTCGCGCCAGAAGGTATAAAGACCCGCGCCGCAGATAAGCACAATCCCCGCCCATGCCACCCGATCGGGAAAGGTGCCAAAGACGACGGCGCCCCAGAAGATCGCCATCGGGATGCCGATGTATTCGAACGGGGCGACCAGCGCTGCCTCGCACAACCGGTAGGCCTGGCTCATCATCAGCCCGCCGATGCCCACGGCCAGGCCGCTGGCCAGAAAGAACGGCCAGTCCCGCACCGGGGGCCAGACCCAATCGCGGAACAGGAAGGCAAGCGACGGATCGGAAGAACCGGCCATATGGCCATCCCCCACCCAAAGCCCCATGCAGGACGAAACGCAGATGAACCCGCACTGGACATAGAAGTTCAGCGTGAAAGCGCTTTCCGTGCCGCGCAGGATGCGGGTCATGGTGTGGCTGGCCGCATAGCACAGGGCGGAAATCAGGATCAGCACCGCCGCGGGCTGGATCACGCCATTGCCCGGCCGCATCATCACCACCACTCCAAGCAGGCCGACCCCGACCGCCGCCCATCGGCGTGGCCCCACCGGTTCGCGCAGGATCAGCGCCGACATGGCGGTTATCAGCACCGGCGCGATGAAGGCCAGCGCAACCGCATCGGCAATCGGCATCGCCGCAAGTCCAAGGAAGTAGGTGACATTCGACACCATCACGATCGCGACGCGCAGCAGATGCGCGCCGGGCCGCTTGGTGCGCAGCTGCGCCAGCCCCACCTCTGTCATGGCAATGACGGCGAGGATGATCGTCATTCCCACCAGCGCCCGGATCAGGATCACCTGATGCAGCGCATAGTCGCCCGACAGGAACTTGATCGACAGGTCGTTGACCGAAAGCGTGACCCCGCCCCCGAGGGCCAGCAGGATGCCACGGATCGGCAAGGGGTTGATCAGCTGCGCATCGCTCATGCGCCGAAGGTGCCGCGTCGAATTTGCCCTGTCTGTCCCGCGCGCGACTCAGCCGTGCAGGACTTGCCGCGCAAGCCGGTCGAGCGTGTCCAGAAACCGCGACCTGTCAGCCTTGGAAAAGGCGCGCCCGCCCCCCTGCCGGAACGGGTCGGCGGCGCGCAGATCGGCCATCAGGTCGCGCGTGGCCAGCACGTTGCCGATGTTGGCGCCGGTCAGCACCTCGCCGTTCGGCCGGATCACCCGCGCGCCTGCGGCGACGCATTTCGCGGCAAGTGGGATATCGTTCGTCACCACCACATCGCGCGGCCCGGCGGTGCCTGCGATCCACTTGTCGGCCTCGTCCGGGCCGTCGGGGACAAAGACACTTTCCACCAGCGGGTTGGCGCTTGGCCTGATCCCGCCGTTCGACACCAGAACCATCCGCATCCCGTGGCGCGTCGCCACCCTCTCTGCCTCGGCCTTCACGGGGCAGGCATCGGCGTCGATCAGGATGCGCGGCGCCTCAGCCATACAGCGCCTCGGCATGAAAGCCGATGTGGTCTTCCATGAAGGTCGAGACGAAGAAATAGCTGTGGTCATAGCCCTTGTTCATCCGGAACGTGCCGTTCTGGCGGCGCGCGGCCATCGCCTCGGCCAGGGCCTCGGGCATCAGCAGGTGCAGGAACTGATCCTTCGCGCCCTGATCCACCAGGACCGGCCCGTCAAAGCCCCGCGTCCGCATCAGCAGGGTCGAGTCATGCGCCGCCCATTTCGATTCGTCCGCGCCCAGATAGGCGGTGAACTGCTTGCGGCCCCATTCGCTGGCCGTCGGGTGCGCGATCGGCGCAAAGGCCGACACCGACCGGAAGCGCCCCGGAAAGCTCATCGCGATGGTTAGGGCGCCATGCCCGCCCATCGAATGGCCGGTGATGGCCTGCCGGTCCTCGTCCACCTCGAACCCGTTGAACAGGACGCGCGGCAATTCGTCGGTGATGTAGTCCCACATGCGGAAATGCGGCGCCCAGGGCGATTGCGTGGCGTTCACATAGAAACCCGCGCCCTGCCCAAGGTCATAGGCCTCGTCATTGGCGATGCCCTCGCCCCGCGGGCTGGTGTCGGGAAAGACCAGCGCAACGCCCTGTTCGGCCGCCCATTTCTGTGCGCCGGCCTTCACCATCGCGTTCTCATGCGTGCAGGTCAGCCCCGAGAGATACCAGATCACCGGAACCGGGCCGGTCTCGGCCTCTTCGGGCAGAAAAAGGCCAAAGGTCATGTCACAACCGCAGGCCGACGAGTCATGGGAATAGACCCCCTGCACGCCGCCGAAACAGCGGTTTTCCGAAATCGTCTTCATCCCTGTCCTCCCAGATCCGGATTGAGCCCCGTCACCCACGCGATCACCAGTGACACTGTCACGATGCTGACCGCCGTCGAGATCAGGATCGAGGTCGAAACCCGTTGCGGGGCCACCCCGTAGTGTTGCGCCAGAATATAGACATTGCCCGCCACGGGAAGCGAGGCCGCCGCGATCATCACACCCGCCGCGAAGGATTCCACCTCGAACAGCACCAGCGCGGAAAAGGCCACCGCCGCCGGGTGCAGCACGAGTTTCGCGAAGGACAGCCAGGCCGCAACCTCGATCCGTTCCGCCGAACGGCCCGCCAGCGAGGCACCGATGGCAAAAAGCGCCCCCGGCGTTGCCGCCGCGCCGAGAATACCCATGAATTCGTTGATCGGGCCGGGCACCGGCGATCCCGTCGCCGACCAGACAAGCCCCGCCACCATCGACACGATCATCGGATTCTTCAGAAGGCCCAGCCCAAGCGCGCGGAAAATGCCCAGGCTCATCCGCCCTTCGCGCACACCGGTGATGATCAGCGTGATCAGGCTGGAAAAGACGATCATGTCGATCACCAGCACCATCAGGACGGGCCCCGCCGCCTCGGCCCCCAAGAGCACGACCAGCATCGGCACGCCCAGAAACCCGGTGTTTCCGATGACCGCGCATTGCGCCTCGATCGCGGCCTCGGCAAGGCTGACGCGACGCAGGAAGGCCACGCCCAGAGCCAGCAGATAGACGACCGCGCAGCCCGCAAGATAGGCCATCGCAAAGCGCGCATCGAAGATGTCCGACAGCGACAGGTTCGAGGTGAAGCGGAACAGCATCGCCGAAAGGGCGAAGTAGAAGACGAATTTCGTCAGGTAGGCCGTCGCCTCGGGCGTGAAGAATCGCACGCGCCCGGCCCAGTATCCCAGTCCGATCAGGGCAAAGAACGGCAATGTCTTCAAAAAGATGGGCAGCATCGCAGGCCTGTCAGAGGTTCGCGAACTTGGTCCCACGCCCTCCGGCCGGATGCAAGCCCGGATCGCCCCGATCCGTTTCCAACGGAACGGTCAGGGTGAATTCCCCCGGCCGCGGTCAGCGAAAGACGGTCAGGATCTGGTCGAGCGGCTTCTTGCGCTTGGCCACGGCGGGCACCGTTGCGTCATCTGCAGGATAACCCACCGGAAGGATCATCACCGCCTTCTCATGCGCCGGACGTCCGCAAAGCTCGGGAAGAAACTTCATCGGGTTCGGCGTATGGGTCAGGCAAACGAGTCCGGCCATGTGCAGGGCCGTGATCAACATTCCGGTCGCGATACCCACGCTTTCCGGCACGTAATAGTTCTTGTAGCGTTGCCCGTCCTCCGTCACCCCGTACCGTTGGGCAAAGACCACGATCAGCCAGGGCGCGTCGGTCAGATGGGGCTTGCTGACCCCGGTGCCGATCGGTTCCAGCGCGGCAAGCCATTCGTCGCCCGCGCCACCGGAATAGAACTCGCGCTCTTCCTCTTCTGCCGCCTCGCGGATCTTCGCCTTCATCGCCGGGTCGGAAATGGCCGCGAAATGCCAGGGCTGGTGATTGGCACCCGACGGGGCGCTGCCCGCGGCCTCGATGCAGGCGGTAATCACCGACTCGGGCACCGTGCGGCTGGAATAGTCGCGTACGGAATGGCGCTTTTTCATGTAGTCGCGAAAAGCCTGAACCTCGGCCAGGGCCCCCGCGTCATCGCGTTGCACCCGGTCGGGCAGGGGCAGCGCCTGATAGGTGACTTCGCCCTTCTTGTACATCTTACCCCCTGTTCCGGGGTCAGCCGCCGCCGATCAACGCCCCCGCCGCGAACACCAGAGCACCGCCCAGCACGACTTGCAAGGCCGCACGCAGAAAGGGCGTTTCCATGTACTTGTTCTGGATCCAGGCAATCGCCCACAGTTCGATGAACACCACGATCATGGCGATCGTCGTCGCGGTCCAGAATTCGGGGATCAGATAGGGCAGTGCATGGCCCATCCCGCCGAGGGTGGTCATCACGCCGGACGCAAGGCCACGCTTCCACGGGCTGCCACGGCCCGAAAGCACGCCATCGTCATGCGCGGCTTCTGTGAAGCCCATGGAAATCCCCGCCCCCACGCTGGCCGCCGAACCCACAAGGAAGGTCGTCCATGTGTCCTGCGTGGCGAAGGCCGTCGCAAAAATCGGGGCGAGCGTGGAAACCGACCCGTCCATCAACCCCGCAAGCCCCGGCTGCACCCATGTCAGGATGAACTGCCGCCGGGCGCTGCGGTCTTCCTCGCTGCGGCTGTCGTCATCCAGATGCTGGCTCGCCAGATCTTCGGCGGTGCGTTCATGCCCCGCCTCGGCCGCCGCCAGATCGCCCAACAGCCGACGGGTGCCCGCATCGGTCGTGACCTGCGCGGCGCGGGTGTAGAAGGCCTGCGCCTGCGCTTCCATGGCGCGGGCTTCGTCGCGAATCGAGTCAAGGCTCAGGTTTTCGGTCAGCCAGATGGGCTTGCGGGCGTAATAGCCCGCGACATGTTCGCGCCGGATCAGGGGGATGACATCACCAAAGCGTTGGCTGTGCAGGTCGATCAGCCGTTGGCGATGCTGATCTTCCTCGGCCGCCATACCCTCGAAAAGGGCGGCTGAAGCGGGGTAATCCGCGCGAAGACGCTGCGCAAAACTGCGATAGATGCGCGCGTCATCCTCTTCCGAGGAAATCGCCAGCGCCAGAACCTCTTGCTCGCTCAGGTCGGAAAAACGGCGGCGACCGCCGAAACCGGGGATCATGATGTGCCCTTTCTTAGAATGGTTCTAAGTTAACCGCTCTGCCACCGGGGTTCAAGGCCCCTATGGATGGGGCGATGGCGGCTTTGAATTGTCCAGAACGCGAACCTCGCGCTGCGGGAAGGGTATGGAAATGCCATTCGCCTGAAACGCATCCCACAGCGCCAGATAGACGTTGCCGCGGATGTTGGTCAGGCCCTCCGTCGGATCGCTGATCCAGAACCGCAGGATGTAATCCACCGAACTGTCGCCAAAGCCTACGATATGGCAGACCGCGGGCTTGTCGCGCAGCACGCGGGATGTCTTCATCGCCGCCTCCACGGCCAGCGCGCGCACCTTGTGCGGATCGTCGCCATAGGACGTGCCAAAGAACAGGTCCAGCCGCACGAAATCGTTCGAATGCGACCAGTTCACAACCTGACCGGTGATCAGGTCTTCGTTCGGGATCAGGAATTCCTTGCCGTCGCGGGTGACGACCGAAACATAGCGCGCGCCGAGGCTTTCGATCCACCCAAAGGTGTCGCCAAGGCTGATCACGTCGCCGGGCTTTACCGATTTGTCCAGCAGGATGATCACACCCGAGACAAGGTTCGACACCACCTTTTGCAGGCCGAAGCCCAGGCCGACGCCGATGGCACCCGACAGGACGGCCAGACCCGTCAGGTCAAAGCCCACCGCCTTCAGCCCGATGAAGAAGGCCGCACCGTAAAGGCCGATCTGCAGGATCTTGACCGCCAGCACCCGCATCGAGGGGCTGATGTCTTCGTTCGCGCGAATCCGGTTCGAGGCGCCCTGCGTCATCAGCCGCGCGCCGGTGAACAGCGCGCCGGTCACCACCAGCGCCTTCAGCACCGTCAGGGCCGAGATGCGGAAATCGCCGAAGGTGACCGCCAGACTGTCAAGGAATTGCGAAACCGGATCGACAAACCCCAGAAAAAGCAGTGTGACATAGGCCCAGCCCAGCCATGTCACAAGCTGCCTGAGAAACCGGTTGCGGATGATCCGCGTGACCAGCCCGATCACCAACCAGGCCGTGGCGATGGTGGCGACCAGTTCCACCAGGTACCGCCGCGAGGGGAAGGGCGTGATCTGTGCGATGACAAAGGCGGCAGCCCAGGCGAACAGGACAAAAACGATCCCGCGCAGGCGACGTCGGAAAACCGACATCAGCCGCAACTGCCAAATCCGCAACCCCTCGTGGCTTCGAATCCAGTCGTCCACCCGCGGCGACAGCCAGCGGGCGACCAGATGGGCCAGGATGGCCAGCGCCAGCAATAGTCCCAACTGATACAGGCGCGTGGGGATGAACAGCGTCTTTATAAAGGCGAAGAGCTGCGCCCAAAGGCCCTCGGCGCTCTGTAGAATTCCCTGATCGATCAGATCCATACGATGCCTCCCACACGCAGCCGAGCCTTGCATCCCCACGGCCCGACGTCAAATCTGGCGCGCTCACGGATTGCTTCAGGCTTTGGCCGGGCGCCGGCCTTGATCCCTTGCGTTGCACGGGGATTCGGGCGTATTTAGCGGGTCATGAACGGGTTCATCTACTTCAACATCACCGATCATGCGCGGCTTCCGGCCCGCTTCTTCGGCATGACCCGCACGATCCTCGCCCGACTGTGACGGTCGGCCTGCGTAACCACGCCCACCGAATTCCCTGCCATCATCCAAACCCGAGGTGAGAGCCATGACCGCTCCGCGTACGCTTTACGACAAGATCTGGGACGACCATGTCGTCGACCGCTCCGAAGACGGCACCTGCCTGCTGTATATCGACCGCCATCTGGTGCACGAAGTCACCAGCCCGCAGGCCTTCGAAGGGCTGCGCATGTCGGGCCGCAAGGTGCGCGCCCCGGAAAAGACCATCGCCGTTCCCGATCACAACGTGCCGACGACCGCAGGCCGCGACAAGCATATCGACAACGAGGAATCGCGCATCCAGGTCGAGGCGCTGGACAAGAACGCCAACGATTTCGGGATCAACTATTATCCGGTGAACGACATCCGGCAGGGGATCGTCCATATCGTCGGGCCTGAACAGGGCTGGACGTTGCCGGGCATGACCGTGGTCTGCGGTGACAGCCACACCGCCACCCATGGCGCCTTCGGCGCGCTGGCGCATGGCATCGGCACGTCCGAGGTGGAACACGTTCTGGCCACCCAGACGCTGATCCAGAAGAAATCGAAGAACATGAAGGTGGAAATCACCGGGAAACTGCGCCCGGGTGTCACCGCCAAGGACATCACCCTGTCGGTGATCGGGGCGACCGGCACGGCCGGTGGCACCGGCTATGTCATTGAATACTGCGGCGAGGCGATCCGCGACCTGTCGATGGAAGGCCGGATGACCGTCTGCAACATGGCGATCGAGGGCGGCGCCCGCGCCGGCCTGATCGCGCCCGACGAAAAGACCTTTGAATACGTCAAGGGCCGCCCGCATGCGCCGAAAGGCGCCGCATGGGAAGCGGCGCTGGCCTACTGGAAGACGCTTTATACCGACGAAGGCGCGCATTTCGACAAGGTCGTGACGATCAAGGGCGAGGATATCGCCCCCGTCGTCACCTGGGGCACCTCGCCCGAGGATGTGCTGCCGATCACCGGCAGCGTCCCCGCGCCCGAGGATTTCACCGGCGGCAAGGTCGAGGCCGCGCGCCGTTCGCTGGACTACATGGGCCTGACCCCCGGCATGAAGCTGACCGATATCAAGATCGACGCGGTCTTCATCGGGTCCTGCACCAATGGCCGGATCGAAGACCTTCGCGCCGCCGCCGCGATCTTGAAGGGCAAGAAGATCGCCCCCGGCGTGCGCGGGATGGTCGTGCCCGGTTCGGGTCTTGTCCGCGCCCAGGCCGAGGAAGAGGGCCTTGCGCAGATCTTCATCGACGCAGGCTTTGAATGGCGTCTGGCAGGCTGTTCCATGTGCCTTGCCATGAACCCCGACCAGCTTGCGCCGGGCGAACGCTGCGCTTCGACCTCGAACCGCAACTTCGAAGGCCGCCAGGGCTTCAAGGGGCGCACCCACCTGATGAGCCCCGCGATGGCGGCGGCAGCGGCCGTGACCGGCCACCTGACCGACGTGCGCGAGATGATGACGGAAACGGTGTAAGGATCTGACCGATGGAAAAATTCACCAAACTCACCGGAATCGCGGCGCCCATGCCGCTGGTCAACATCGACACCGACATGATCATCCCCAAGCAGTTCCTGAAGACGATCAAGCGGTCGGGGCTGGGCGTGAACCTGTTCGACGAAATGCGCTATGACCGCGAAGGCCGCGAAATCCCCGATTTCGTGCTGAACAAGCCGCAATACCGTGAGGCGCAGATCCTTGTGGCGGGCGACAATTTCGGCTGCGGATCGTCGCGCGAACATGCGCCCTGGGCGCTGCTGGATTTCGGCATCCGCGCCGTGATCAGCACCTCTTTCGCCGACATCTTCTTCAACAACTGCTTCAAGAACGGCATCCTGCCGATCGTGTTGCCGCAGGATGCGGTCGAAGTGCTGATGAAAGATGCCGAAAAGGGATCGAACGCGCGGATGACCGTGGATCTGGAAGCGCAGTCGGTGACGTCCTCGGACGGCCAGGTCTTCCACTTCGAGGTGGACGCCTTCAAAAAGCACTGCCTTCTCAACGGGCTGGATGACATCGGTCTGACGATGGAAAAGGTCACCGCAATCGACGCCTTCGAGAAAAAGGCTGCCACACTGCGTCCTTGGGCCTGATCAGGCCAGAACCACAAGATGTGGGGCCGTCCCTTGGGGCGGCCCTTTTTTCATCCCATCTTTGATGCAATCTCGCACCACAATTTCCCCTAAACCGCCACAAATCGATCCGAAGATCATCGAAGGAATTGCGGCGGCTAGCGAAAGAAGGCAAAAATTGGGCAAGATTGAGGCAGCCCGCCACAAAGCGCGGGAGATAATTGGGAAAAGGGCATGGCAAAGCACCATGTCCGACCGGTTCGAGGAAGGCAAAGCAGTGTTCGCACGCATGGGAGGCGCGCTGGTCCGGGCGTTCTTGGTGATGATCGTCATCGCCCTGCCCTCGGTCCTTCTGCCCGGTACCGAAACCGATGGCCGCCAGATGGTCGCGCTGATCGCCTTCTTCCTGGGCGCGCTGACCTTTGCCGAATACAACGCCACCTATCCTGGCCTTGTCGAATTCCGCTATGCCCCGCCCTTCAACCGCATCCGGTTCCTTGTGCTGTTCTTCACCGTCTTCGCCATCACGATGATCGTTAAGAACGACTATGAACCCACCTCGATGACGATCCTGATGAAGGCCACCGGCCTCTTGATCGGCGAGGCGATGGATTTCCCCTATTCGCCGGTGCGGCTCGCCGCTTACGTGCTGACCTCGGACCCTGAATCGGCGCTGTCGAACACGATCCGGTCGGCCGCCGGAACGGCCTATCTGATCTCGCTCTTCGGGCTGACGGTCTTCGTCCTGATGTTGCGGCTGAATGGCTGGCCGAACCGCAACGGCGCCTTCAATGTCTGGGTGAACCTGCCCACCTTCGACCCGACGACCGGCGGCGACGTCATCAACCGGCTGGAACGGGATGCCCGCATTAACATTGCATTAGGGTTTTTGCTGCCATTCCTGATCCCGGCGGTGGTGCAGATGGGGGCCAGCAGGCTGGAACCCACCATCCTGACCTCGCCGCAGACCTTTACCTGGACGATGACGGCATGGGCCTTCCTACCCGCCAGCCTCTTCATGCGCGGCATTGCCATGAGCAAGATCGCCGACATGATCCGCGAACGCCGCAAGCTGGGCGGGCTGACGGAAAACACCGGATACATCGCCGCCTGAGGCGTGCCGGAACGCTGTGTGTTCTGGCCTGCATCGCATGGGTTTCGGCGGCGCTGCCAACCGGCGCCGAAACGCTGCGCATCGCCGCATACAACGCCGATCTGTCGCGCGAGGGGCCGGGGCTTCTGCTGCGGGATCTGGGCAAGGCCGACGATCCGCAGATCGCCGCCGTGATTGACCAGATCACCGCGCTGCGGGCCGATGTTCTGGTCCTGATGGATGTCGATCACGATCTTGATCTGCGGGCGCTGACGGCCCTGCGCGACCGTCTGGCACAGGCCGGGATCGACTATCCCGCCATCTTCGGCGCCGCCCCTAACCGGGGGGTGCCCACCGGGTTGGATCTGGATCGCGACGGGCGGCTGGCCGAACCCGAGGACGCCCAGGGATTTGCCGGTTTCCGGGGCCAAGGCGGGCTTGCCATCCTGTCGCGCCGTCCCATCCTGCGCGATCAGGTCAGGGAATTCTCGTCTTTCCTCTGGGCCGACCTGCCCGGTGCGCTCATGCCTGCCGAACTCGGACCCGAGGCGCGGGACATTCTGCGCCTGTCCACCACCGCCCATTGGGAAGTGCCTGTGGACATCGGGCAGGGGCGCATCCTGCGGCTTCTGGTCTGGCACGGAACCACCCCGGCCTTCGACGGGGCCGAGGACATGAACGGGCGCCGGAACCATGACGAAACGGCCTTCTGGTCACGCCTGCTGGATGGCGATCTGCCCTTTCCCGCGCCGCCGCCGCCCTTCGTGATCCTTGGCCAGGCCAACGCCGACCCCGACCGGGGCGACGGCCGCCCCGAGGCGATCCGCGCCCTGTTGGCCGATCCCCGGCTGCAAGACCCGCTTGCCCGGCACGTCCCGTCGGAAACCGTCGACTATGGCCGCGACATCGGGCGGTTGCGCGTGACCTATGTGCTGCCATCGGCCGATCTGACGGCAGCCGCAGCCGGGCATGGCGCGGCCAGGGTCGAAGCCTCGCGCCATTGGCCCGTCTGGGTTGATCTGCAGTTCTGAAAGCCCTGCCGGCGCCGGATGACTTGACCCCGCGCGCCCCTTTGGCTAGGCCGCTTGCGACCCGTCAGACAGGAGCCTTCCCCGTGGCCAATCCTTCCCTCCTCATCCTCGCCGGCGACGGCATCGGCCCCGAAGTCATGGCCGAAGTGAAAAAGATCATCGGCTGGTTCGACGCCAAGCGCGGCATCCGTTTCGATGTCAGCGAAGACCTCGTCGGCGGCGCCGCCTATGACGTGCACGGAACCCCGCTGCATGATTCCACCATGGCCAAGGCGCAAGAGGTGGATGCCGTCCTGCTGGGCGCCGTGGGCGGACCGAAATACGACAAGCTGGATTTCAGCGTGAAGCCCGAACGCGGCCTTTTGCGCCTGCGCAAGGAAATGGACCTGTTTTCCAACCTGCGCCCTGCGCAGTGCTTCGATGCGCTGGCCGATTTTTCGTCGCTCAAGCGCGAGGTCGTGGCCGGCCTTGACATCGTCATCGTGCGCGAACTGACCTCGGGCGTCTATTTCGGCGAACCGCGCGGCATCTTCACCGAAGGCAACGAACGCGTCGGCATCAACACCCAGCGTTACACCGAAAGCGAGATCGCCCGCGTGGCGCGGTCGGCCTTCGAACTGGCACGCCGTCGCAACAACAAGGTCTGCTCGATGGAGAAGGCCAATGTGATGGAATCGGGCATCTTGTGGCGCGAGGTCGTGCAGGAAGTCCATGACAAGGAATACCCCGACGTCGAGCTTTCGCACATGTATGCCGACGCGGGCGCGATGCAGCTGTGCCGCTGGCCCAAGCAGTTCGACGTGATCGTGACCGACAACCTGTTCGGCGACCTGCTGTCGGATGCCGCGGCGATGCTGACCGGTTCGCTTGGCATGCTGCCCTCGGCCAGCCTTGGCGCGCCGATGGCGAACGGCCGGCCCAAGGCGCTTTATGAACCCGTGCATGGGTCCGCCCCCGACATCGCAGGCCAGGGCAAGGCGAACCCGATCGCCTGCATCCTGTCCTTCGCGATGGCGCTGCGCTATTCCTTCGACATGGGGGCCGAGGCCGACCGCCTGGAAAAGGCGGTGGAAAAGGTGCTGGCCGATGGCGTGCGCACGGCCGATCTGATGGGCCCCGAAGGCGGTGTGCCGGTTTCCACCAGCGGCATGGGCGATGCGGTCATCGCGGCGCTGGACGCCAGCCTCTGACGGCCACCCGACCGGATGAACAGCGGCCCGCCCCGGTGGCGGGCCGTTTGATTCAGGCCTTTCATTTCAGGCCGTTCTGCGCCTGCTCCCGGTAATGCGCAATCCGTTCGGCATGGTCTGATACACGCTCCAGCCAGCGCATCGCATCGGTCAGGTGCAGCATCTGCGGCACATCCAGCAGCCCGGCATGTTCCCGAAGCAGGGTCGACCGGCGATAACGCGCCGCGCGGGCGTCGATCAGCCGGTTCAGCCGCACCATCCGGTCGGCTGGCTCTGCCCGGTGCATCGCCGCGAACAATGCCCGCGCCGGGCGTCGCAGCACCGGATCATCGACCAGTGCCGCGATCCGCGGACGTTCCTCGGCCCGGTTCATCAGCCGTGTCATGTGATCGGTCAGATGCATCAGGGCCACGAACCTGTCACGCGCCGCGCCGTGGTCCGGCGCGACCCTCAGATCGGCCATCCATCGGGTGAAATCCACCAGTGCCGGTTCCACCCGCGCCGGCAGCGCCGAAAGCGGGCGCAGGTCGGGCGGGACATCGACCGCACGGCCCAGGGCCTGGGCGATCTCCTGCACGATCCCGGCCGACACGGCCGCCGCCGCATCCAGCGCCGCGCCCTCGTCGCCGATCAGCGCCCGGTCCAGAGGGGCCGACAGCGTCGAACGGCGCTCGGGCACCATCCGTTCCACCAGCGCCGCGAATTGTGCGGTGACAGGCAGAAAGATCGCTGCCCCTAGCAGGTTGAACCCTGTGTGGAACATCACCAGCGCGGTCTGTTCATCCCCGACGGTCGCAAGGACCATGGGCATCAGACCCAGAAGCGGAAAGGCGACGATGGCCGTTCCCAGGTTGAACAGGCTGTTGGCATAGGCCGTCATCCGCATTGGGCGGCTGCCGCCGAAGCTGGCCATCAGGCCCGTGGCCGTGGTGCCAAGGTTCATCCCGATCACCATCGCAGCCGCCTGCGGCAGGCTTATCGCCCCGCTGCCCAGAAGCACGAGCCCCAGCGCCATCGCCGCCGACGAGCTTTGCAGCACCATGGTCAGCACAAGGCCGATCCCGATCAGACCGAGCCGCCCCAGCCAGCTATCCCCCGGCAACCTGTCCGGGGTGATCCAGCCCTGAATCCCGGCGGTCGAGGCCTGCATCACATCCAGCCCGATGAACAAAAGGCTCAACCCCGCCAGAAACCGGGCCCAGCGATCGACGCCCGCGCGCCCGAAGATGCCCACAAGGCTTGCCACGAAAAGCACCGGCAGCGCGACCGTGCCCAGTTTCAGCTTGATGCCGACCATCGCCACGATCCAGCCGGTCGCCGTCGTGCCGATGTTGGCGCCGTAAAGCACCGAAAGCGCCTGGGAAAAGCTGATCAGCCCCGCCCCCGCAAAGCCGATCGTCATGACCGAGACGGCCGTCGAGGATTGCACGATCGCGGTGGTCACGGCCCCGGTCAGCGTCCCCCTGATCGGGGTCTCGGTAAAGCGGGCAAGCCAGCGGCGCATGCGTTCGGCCGCAAGTTCGCGCAGCGCGGCCGTCATCACCTCCATCCCGAAGAGAAAGAGGCCGATCCCCCCAAGAAATCCGATCAGGCCCGTGCCTTCCATGTGCCCTTCCCCTTCCGGGGGCCAGCATTTCGCAGAACGATGGCCGCCGCAAGCCGCCGACCGGCGTGCCGGGCGATTGAGCCTGCCGCCGATTTCTGACAGAAGGTCGCTGGCGCAAACATCGGCGGGCAAGGCCCCGGTTTCGGCAGACAAGGAAAAGCGACATGGCTGGTCACAATGTCAGGGGGGCTCTGGCGGCCCTTCTCGCCTTCGCGATCTATGCCACCCATGATGTCGTGGTAAAGTTCCTCGGCAGCCAGTATTCGGCCATCCAGATCATCTTCTTTTCGGTGCTTCTGGGCTTTCCGCTGGTCACGCTGATGCTGATGAAGGACCGGACCGACGGAAACCTGCGGCCGGTTCATCCCTGGTGGACGGCGGTGCGCACCGTTTCGACCGTGGTGACGGGTGTTTCGGCTTTCTATGCCTTCTCGGTCCTGCCGCTGGCGCAAACTTATGCGATCCTCTTTGCCGCGCCGTTGCTGATCACGCTTCTGTCGATTCCCATCCTCGGCGAACAGGTGGGAATCCGGCGCGGTCTGGCCGTCTTGGTCGGGCTCGTGGGGGTGCTGATCGTGCTGCGGCCGGGGGCCGCGCCCCTGTCGCTTGGCCATCTTGGGGCGCTGACTGCGGCGGTGTTCTCCTCGCTCGCCTCGGTAATCGTCCGCAAGATCGGCAAGGAGGAACGATCCGCCGTGCTGCTGCTTTATCCGATGGTGGCGAACTTCTTCATCCTTGGTGCAGCGTTGCCATTCGTCTATCGCCCGATGCCGGTCGAACATCTTGGCATGCTGGGAATCATCGCGCTGTTCGGGTTCATCGCCACGCTTCTGGTGATCGCCGCCTATCGGCAGGCCGAAGCCGTGATCGTGGCGCCGATGCAGTATTCCCAGATGATCTGGGCCGCGATCTTCGGCGCGCTTCTGTTCGACGAGACGCCGGACCTTTTCACGGTGATCGGCGGCGGCGTGATCATCCTTTCGGGGATCTATATCGTGCTGCGCGAGGATCGGGGGCGGGTGTCGAAGAACACCCCGGTGCTGGAATCACGCTCGCGCCCGGAAACCGGCACGATGCCGCGCATCTCGGTCATCCTAAGCCGCGATGCCGCAAAGGACCATGGCGGCTGATCCGTTCGGCAAACCACTGCGGTGCCCCCTTGCAAAAGGGCGAACAACGGTTTAACCCGCCTCCCACGGTCGGAGCGTAGCGCAGCCTGGTAGCGCACCTGCTTCGGGAGCAGGGGGTCGGAGGTTCGAATCCTCTCGCTCCGACCAACAAATCCCCCTGCAAGATTTCCCAAGGTCAGACGGGCCGGGCGCCATGCCCAAGCCGGTTCAGGCATAGATGTAGCCGCCCGAAACGATGATGTTCTCGCCCGTCATATAGGTGTTGCGCGGACCGCCGGCCATCAGCACCCATTCCGCCATCTCGCGCGGTTCGCCGCCACGCCCCAGCGGGCTGGCCTTGGCGAGTTCATTCAGAAACCCAAGCTGCCGCGCGCGTTCCGTGGCCATGCCGGCCGGGGCGACGGAATTGACGAGAATCCCGTTGGGGGCGACTTCATGCGCCATGCTTTTCGTCAGGCTGACGACGGCGGCCTTGGTCGCGGCATAATGCGCGTTCTGCGGATGGGCCTTGAAGGCATCGACCGAGGTTATGTTCACGATCCGCCCGCGCACCGGGCCGATGGACGGCTGTTGCCGCATCTGCCGGACCGCCGCGACCATCATGTGATAGGTGCCCTTCACGTTGATCGCGTTGGAGGCATCCCAATCCGCATCGGTGATCTCGAGAATCGGCTTGCGCGGATAGATCGCCGCCGAATTGACCAGCGTGTCGACGCGGCCAAGGCCATCGGCCACCGCGGCAAAGGCGCTGTGCGCGGCATCGGCCGTGCGGATGTCGCACGCGGCATGGGCGGTCGGAAGACCAGCCCTTCGCGCGGGTTCAAGGGCGGCCAGCGCGGCCTCTGCGTTCAGGTCGATCACCCCGACGCCGGACGCGCCGCGTTCCACGACCATTTCGGCCAAGAGCGCGCCCAGACCGGCGCCCCCGCCCACGATCACCACCACAAGGCCCTGCATTTTCACCTCTCTACCTTTGTCGCGCCCGTGGCCGTTGCCTGCCGGGTCGGAAGAATGTCGAACCGCGCCACATCCACATGGGCAGGCATCGCGAGGACAGACAGGACCATGCCGGCCACGTCCTCGGGCTGAACGGCGCCACCGCCCGCATACATCGCCGCGCGCGCCTCGGTCGGCAGCAGATCCCGGTAAAGCCCGGTTTCCACGCGCCCGGCGACGATCTCGGTCACGCGCACGCCCGACGTTGCCATGTCAAGCCGCAGCGCCTGCGCGAAAGCGCCGATCGCGGCCTTGGCGGCGCAATAGACGGCCAGGTTGGCAAAGGGCGCGTGCCCCGCCGTCGACCCGGTAAAGAAGATGTGCCCCCGCCCCCGTTCGCGCATCCCCGGCGCCAGCGCATGCGTGACCGCAAGCGCCGAGGTCAGGTTGACGGTGATCGCCCGGTCCACCTCGGACAGGGACAAATCACAGAAATGACCCATGCGGGGCATCATTCCCGCGTTGTTCACCAGCACGTCGGGCCGAAGCCCCGCCAGCGCCGGGCCAATCGCGGCGGTATCCGCCAGATCGAGGGCCAGCGCATGCAGACCCCTTTCCCCGAGGGCCGCAAGCGCATCGGGATCGCGGCCGATCGCCGTAACCCGATGCCCGGCCTCGTGCAGGGCCAGCGCGATGGCCCTGCCGATCCCGCCTGTCGCCCCTGTGACCACCGCATGCGTCATGTCCTGACCTCCAGTCTCCGCCCTAGACCGTCTTGTCATTGTGCAAGGTCCAGTCTTCCGATTCGACCCAGGCGCAGAAGGTGGCGATGGCCTTCACCCTGCGATGCGCCCTTGGCAGCACCATGTAGAACCCCGGCACCTCGGCCTCGGGCATGCCCCGCATCACGCCGCGCCCGAACGGGGCGACCAGGCGGCCCAGCTTCAGGTCCTCTTCGGCGTCGATGACGGACAAAAGCCCCACGCCCAGGCCCGCGACGGCCGCGCGGCGCATCGTGGCGGCATCCTGAAGCCGCATCGGCTGCGCGGTCAACTCGCCCGAAACGCCCAGATGCCGCAGAACGTTCGGCCACAGGTCATCGGCAAGGACCGGATGCAACAGCGTCTGCGACCGCAGGTCATCGGGCCGGCGCAGCTGGCGCGCGATCTCGGGCGTGCAGCAAAGCTCCTTCCAGTCGCGCACAAGAAGCGTGGCCTCGCATGGCTTCCAGGTGCCATGGCCCCACTGGATCGCCACATCCACGTCATCGCGGACAAAGTCCGGCAGGTCGACGATCGTTGTCAGGCGCAGGTCTGCATCGGGCATCAGGTCGCGGAACCGCGACAGCCGGTCGAGCAGATAGCGCGTGGCGAAATACGGGCTGGCGTTCACGTTGATCCGGTTGCGATGGCTGACCTTGCGGACCCGCCGCACGCCTTCCGCCAGTTCGTCAAAGGCCGCCTGCACATGATGGGCCAGAAGGATCGCCTGTTCGGTCGGCTCCACCTTGCGGCCCTTGCGTTCGAACAGGACCACACCCAGCGTTTCCTCAAGAAGCGCGATCTGCTGGCTGACAGCCTGGGGCGACACCAGAAGATCATCCGCAGCCGCGCGGAACCCGCCGCGCCGGACAACGGCGTGAAAGGCCCTGAGCGCGTTCAGGGGCGGCAGCCGCGCGGGGCGGTCATCGTTCATCGCCCGCCCCCGCCCTGCCATGCCTGCCCCGTGCCCCGGTCATCCCTAGATCACCGCCTTTTCCAGAAAGGGCCGCCCCTCGACGATCCTTTCATATCCCACTTCGGACAGGTCCAGCGTCCGGTATCCGCCATGGATTATCAGTTCGGAAACCCCGCGCCCCGCCGCCGGGCCCTGTTGCAGGCCGTGCCCGGAAAAGCCGTTGGCATAGATGAAGTTCTCCACCTCCGGATGCCGCCCGACGATCAGGTTGTGATCAAGCGTGTTGAAGTCGTAATGCCCGGCCCACTGGTTCACCACCTTGATGGCCTCGAACGCCCCGGACCGGGCCGCCAGCGCGGGCCAGACGAGGGATTCGAATTCCTCGTATCGCGGTTCGAAATCGTCCCAGTCGACGGCGGGGTCCTCGACGGGCGCCGCGCCCGAAAGGAAAAACCGCCCTTCCGGACGGCAGAAGACGCCCGTGGGATCGATCATCAGCGGCAGGCGCCCCTTGTTCACCGTGGCGCTGCCTTCCGGGGACCTTGCGCAATCGAACACGAACAGCGTGCGCTTGCGGGGTTCCACCGGTACATCCAGCCCCGCCATCCGCGCCGTCAGGGCCGCACGCGGGCCACTTGCGTTGACGATGGTCCCCGCCTGCACCACCGCGCCCGATTTCAGCGTGACCGAGGTCACGCGCGCCCCGTCGCGGCCGATGGCCACGACTTCATCCTTCACATACTCGGCCCCCTGCGCGCGGGCCTTGGCCTTGAAGCCGTTCATCAGCCCGGTGTTGGAAAACCACCCTTCGCCGGACTGTCCGTATGAGGCCAAGCGGATATCCTCCACCCGCAGATGCGGGAAGGCGCGTGCCAGCTCTTCAGGCCCCCACAGCACCACATCGGCCCCACAGGCGCGCTGCACCTCGTGGTTCTCGCGCAGGGTCTGTTCCTGTTCGGCGGTGTTCGCCAGAAACAGGTAGCCGCCCTGATGGAAGTTCAGGTCGGGCGGTGCTTCGCCCGGCACCTGCATCGCGTTGGCGAAATCCCTGATGAACGCGCTGCCGAACTGGCTGATCCTGACGTTGATCGGGTTCGAGAACTGGGTGCGGATCGAGGAGGACGAAAGCGAGGTCGAGGCCCGCGCATAGGTCGGATCGCGTTCCACGACCAGGACGGAGCCATTGAAATCGGGATTGGCGGTCAGGAAATGGGCCACCGCCGAACCGATGACCGCACCACCGACGATGACCACATCATAGGCGGCTCTCATCCTTGCGCCCCGTCGTCGGGATGACCCAGATCGACGAACCAGCCGCCAAGGCACTGAACGGCGGCTGCCGTCGGGTCGGGCGACGGGGTCCGGGCTTCGACGACGGCCCGGAACCGCTCGGTGCTGTCCTGCGGCACATATCCCAGATGCCCGGCAAGGCGGTTGTCCACGGGCTTCACCGCGTTGTCGGACATGCCGAAGGCGATGGAAAACCCCACCTGTGGCGCGGTCAAGGCTGCTGTCACCAGACGCACGCAATCCTCGAACGACAGCCAGGACCACAGCATCCGGCGGTCCGCGGGTTCGGGGAAGGATGAAAAGATCCGCAAGGCGGCGGTTTCGATCCCGAACTTGTCCCAGTAAAGCCGCCCGAGGTCTTCGGCAAAGCACTTGGACAACCCGTAAAGCCCGTCGGGGCGGTGCGGGGCGTTCGCATCGATGTGGTCCGCCAGCCGGTGATAGCCGATCGCATGGACGGACGAGGCATAGACGACCCGTTTCACGCCATTCTGCCGCGCGCCTTCATAGATGTGATAGCTGCCGCGGATATTGCCGTTCAGGATGCTGTCCCAGGACTGTTCCAGCGCGACCCCGCCGAAATGCACGATGGCATCCACGCCTTCGGTCGCACCGATCGCCGCCTGCATGTCGGCCAGATCAAAGCACCGGGCCTCTTCGTTCGGCTGCAGGTCGGTGATCGCGGCCATGTCGGCAAGGCGCAACTGGCGGCAAAGCGGCGCAAGGCCCCGGCGCAACTGCGTGCCAAGCCGTCCCGCAGCACCGGTCAGCAGGATGCGGTCGAACCTTGGCGCGGTCATGCCGTCACCTCTGCCGGTTCAAGGGCCGCGACGGCCCGGCCGATCCGCGCCACGGCCTCGGCCAGTATCGCATCGCCCGTGGCGGTCGAGATGCGGAAATAGGGGGACAGGCCATAGGCCGCACCGGGCACGGCGCTGACATGGCCCTGGTTCAGGAGGTAAGACACGACCGCCGTGTCATCTGCCAGAACCTCGCCTGCGGGCGTCCGCCTGCCGACCAACCCCTCGCAGCCGATATAGGCATAGAAGGCCCCTTCCGGAGGGGCCAGCGTCAGGCCGCGGATCCGCGCGATCCCGGCCACCACCAGATCGCGGCGGCGTTCGAACGCCTCGCGGAAGGTGGCGATGCAATCCTGCGGACCCGTCAGCGCCGCCAGCGCCGCCGCCTGCATCGGCGCCGCGACCGAGGTGACGGACTGGCTTTGCACGGTGTTCATCGCCTTCAACAGCAGCGCGGGACCGGCGGCATAACCGACGCGCCAGCCGGTCATCGCATAGGCCTTGGCCACCCCGTTCACCGTCAGCGTGCGGTCGTGCAGTTCGGGGCAGGCCTTTGCGAAGCTTATAAATTCCCGCCCGTCGAACAGGATGTGTTCGTAAATCTCGTCCGACAGTATCAGCACCTGCGGATGCCGCGCCAGCACCTCGCCAATCGCACGCAATTCCGCCACCGAATAGACCGCGCCCGAGGGGTTGCCGGGCATGTTCAGGAACAGCCATTTCGTGCGCGGGGTGATCGCAGCTTCGAGAATGTCGGGCGTCAGGCGGAACCTGGTATCTGCCCCGCAGACGGGCGTGACCGGCACGCCGCCCAGCAGTTTCACCATCTCGGGGTAGCTGACGAAATAGGGGGCGGGCAGGATCGCCTCATCCCCATCATTCAGCGTCGCCATCAGCGCGTTGAAGATGATCTGCTTTGCCCCGTTGGCCACGACAATATCATCCGGGCCATAGTCCAGCCCGTTCTCGCGGCGGAACTTTTCGGCCACGGCCGCGCGCAGGGCCGGTGTGCCCGCCGCCTGGGTATACAGCGTCTCGCCGCGCAAGGCCGCCGCATGGGCGGCTTCGGCCACATGGGGCGGCGTCGGGAAATCGGGCTCGCCCAGTCCGAGGTCGATCACATCCACGCCGGTCGCGCGCAGGGCCTTGGCCGCCATCGAGGCGGCCATCGAGGCCGAAGGCTTCACGGCGGAAAGGCGGTTGGCGACATAGGTCATTCTGGTTCTCCGGTCACATATCCTCGGGCGATGTCGATGGCGCGGGCCGCGCCGCTGCGGCGGGAGGAGTCGCCGAACCCGCCCCCTCCCGGCAGATGCAATATCAGCCTCCGCCCGGCAGGAACATGCTGCCAGCCCTTCGGCTTCAGCCGCGTGCCATCGTCCAGCATGGCCGCACCCGGCGCGCCGTCATGGCCGCCGTCACGGCCCCTGGCTGGGTGATTGACCCTGTCGAACATGGCGGAAAAGTCGAACTCGTGCCCCGGCAGGGGTTCGATTTCGATCATCTGGCCAAGTCCGCCCCGATATTCCCCGTCGCCTCCGCTGCCGGGGCGCAATTCCTTGCGCCAGACCACGATCGGGCCGGTGTGTTCGGTCGCCTCGACGGCCATCGTCATCACGCCCGAAGGAAAGGCCGTGGCCGACAGCCCGTCAAGGCCGGGGCGCGCACCCATCCCGCCCGAGTTGAACATCAGGATTTCCGCCCGCCGCCCCGCCTGGCCCGCCACGGGCCGCACCGACATGTGGATGTTCCACAGGGCCGCCGCGCCTTCGGCCAGCACCTGCCCCGGCAGCGCCTTGGCCAGCGCGCCCAGAACAAGATCGGGAACCAGATGGCCGATGACATGACGCACCGCCACCGGCGCGGGCCGGGGCGCGTTCAGGATGTTTTCGGGCGAGGTGATCGTGAACGCCTCAAGCGAGGCCCAGTTGTTCGGAATGTCCGGCGCCACCACGCATTTCAGCGCATACGAGGCATAGGCCTTGGTATAGATGATCGGCACGTTGATCCCGCGCGGGCTGATCCCGTCGGTGCCGGTGAAATCGACATTGACCGACACTTCGGCGATCTCGACTGCGCAGGCCAGCCTGACCGGGCTGTCATAGCCATCGGTCAGAAGGTCGTTCGCCCATCTGCCCTTGGGCAGGGCGGCGATCCGGTCCTGTGTGGCGGCACGGGTGCGCGAAAAGATGAAATCGCCAAGCGCGTCCAGATCGGCCAGCCCGATTTCGTCCATCATCGCAATCAGGCGGCGATGGCCCACGTCATTACAGGCGGCCAGCGAATAGAAATCACCCACCACCTGATTGGCCTCGCGCACATTGGCGCGAAGGATGCGGATCAGGTCGGCATTCACCCTTCCGCGCTCGGCGAATTTCATGATCGGGATCTGGATGCCTTCCTCATAGACCGATTTCCCATCGGCCCCGAACCCGCGCCCGCCCACATCCACCACATGCGCGGTGCAGGCAAAGAAACCCACGAGCACATCGCCCCTGAAACTGGGCGAGACCATGGTGATGTCATGCAGGTGGCCCGTGCCCTTCCATGGGTCGTTGGTCACATAGGTATCGCCCGGAAACATGTTGTCGCGGCCGATTTCCGTGATGAAATGCAGCACCGCTTCGGCCATCGTGTTCACATGGCCCGGCGTGCCGGTCACGGCCTGCGCCAGCATCCGGCCGGCCGGGTCGAAGACGCCGGCAGACAGGTCACCCGCCTCGCGCACCGAGGTCGAAAAGGCGGTGCGCAAAAGCGTCATCGCCTGTTCCTCGACGACCGAGATCAGCCGGTTCCACATCACCTGCATGCGGATCTCGAACGTTGCATCGGTCATGCCTGCGCCCCCTTGCGGACCAGAAGAAGACTGCCGTCATCCTGCATCACCACATCGAAGGGCGAGGTAACGACCGTCGCGGTTTCGCGTTCCACCACGACGGCCGGGCCGGAAAGCCGCGCGCCGGCGGCAAGGCTGTGGCGCTCGACGATGGCCGTCGGCAGGGCCTCACCCCGGGCCGGATCAAAGACAGGGCGAGAGAGCGCAGCACCCGCCTCTGTCCGGCCCGGGGTAAGGGCGTGGCGGTCGGGCGCGGGGCGGATGTCCTGCGCCTTGACCGAAAATGTCACGATCTCGATCTCCAGCCCGTCAAGCCCGTCGATGGCGCGACCGAAGAAACGGGCATAGTTCGTCCTGAAACTGTCGCCCAACGCATCGATGTCGGCGGCCGTGAAGGGCCGATCCGGCAGTGCGACCGGAATCTCCCACCCCTGCCCGGCATAGCGCATGAAGGCGGTCATATCGCACTGGACCGGACCTTCGGTTCCGGCGCGGACAAAGCCTTCGGCGGTGGCCTTCAGGCCCTGAAGCAGCCTGTCGATGTCATCCGCATCGGCCTGCGACAGACGGATCACGCGCGAGGCCAGCGCCTCGTATCCGAAAGGGGCCTTCAGAAAGCCGATGGCCGAACCCACGCCCGCCCCCGCAGGGATCAGGCATTGGTCGATGCCCAGCTTTTCGCAAAGACGGGCGGCGTGCAGGGGTGCCGCACCGCCAAAGGCCACCATGATGTTGTCAGAGATGTTCTTGCCGTTTTCCACCGCATGCACACGGGCGGCATTGGCCATGTTTTCATCCACCACTTCGCAGATACCGAAGGCGGCGGGGGTAGCAGCCAGTTTCAGCCTGTCGCCCACATCGCGCAGGATCGCGGCTTCGGACGCGGCAGCGGACAACTTGATCGCACCACCGGCGAAGTTTTCGGGGTCGATCTTGCCGAGCACCAGATCGGCATCGGTGATCGCCGGGCGCTGGCCACCGCGCTGATAGCACGCCGGGCCGGGTTCGGATGCCGCCGATTCCGGCCCGGTCTGGATGCGCCCCATCGCATCGACCCAGGCGATGGACCCGCCACCGGCGCCGATCTCGATCATCTCGATCACCGGGATGGAAATCGGCATGCCCGAACCCTTGGCAAAGCGGGTCGTCCGGGCCACCTCGAAGGTGCGGGCGGTCTTGGGGGCGAAATCCTCGATCAGGCAGATCTTGGCGGTGGTGCCGCCCATGTCGTAACTCACGACCTTCTCCAGCCCGAAACGCCGGGCCACATCGGCGGCAAAGATCGCGCCGCCCGCAGGTCCGCTTTCGACCAGACGCACGGGAAACTCGGCGGCGGTTTCCACGCTGATCAGACCGCCGCCGGAATGGATCATGAAGACCGGGCAGGCCGCGCCCCTTTCCTTCAGCCGCACCTGCAGACGGCCCAGATAATCGGCCATCAGCGGGCGGACATAGGCATTGGCGCAAACGGTGTTGAAACGTTCGAACTCGCGCATCTGCGGCGAAACTTCGGACGAGATCGAAATCGGCAGACCCGTCTTTGCCGCGATGATCGCGCGCGCGCGTTCCTCATGCGCGGGGTTCATGTAGGAATGGATGAAGCCGATGGCCACGGCCCCGAACCCGCCCGTGGCGATCCTGTCCGCCAGCGCGGCAAGCGCCGGTTCATCCAGCGGCGCCAGCTCCTGCCCCTGCGCGCCGATCCGGCCCGCGACCGTGAACCGGTCCTCGCGCGGGACCAGCGGGGTGGGAAGCACAAGGTTCAGGTCATACTGGTCGAACCGGCTTTCGGTCCGCATCTCGATCACGTCGCGAAAGCCTTCGGTCGTCACGAACGCTGTCCGCGCGCCGCGCCGTTCGATCAGCGCGTTGGTGGCCAGCGTCGTGCCGTGGATGACGATCTCGAGGTCGCCATACCCAAGCCCGGCCTCGGCCAGGACGATGTCGATCCCGTCAAGGATGGCCTGTTCGGGCGCTGCATAGTTCGTCAGCACCTTGGTGGAATGCAGGCCCCGTGGCGTTTCCAGCGCGATGTCGGTGAAGGTGCCGCCGATATCGGCGCCAAGCCTGACCTTCCGGCGGGTCTGCATGGTCATTTCCCGTCCTTTGCCGCAAGCGCGGCTGCGCGCATCTGGGACAGCGTCTGCCGCGGGGTCAGCGCCTCGGGGCTGATGTTCAGGTCCAGCACCGCGCCCGTGCGCGAGGCCAGCGCGCGGGCAAAGGCGGCGGCAAAATCCTCGGTCCGTTCCACCCGTTCGGCGTGAAAGCCATAGGATCGGGCCAGCATCACGAAGTCGGGGTTTTCCAATGTGGTGCCGGACACCCGCGCCGGATAGGTGCGTTCCTGATGCGCGCGGATCGTGCCATAGATGCCGTTGTTCAGGATCAGGACGATGGGCTGCGCCCCCGCCTGCATAGCGGTTCCCAGTTCCTGGCAGTTCATCTGGAAGTCACCGTCGCCGGCGAAACAGACAACCGTACGGTCAGGACAGGCGACTTTCGCGGCCACCGCGGCGGGCAGGCCATAGCCCATGGCCCCCGATTGCGGCGCCAGCAGCCGCGCCTTGGCGCCGAACTTATAGAACTTGTTCGGCCAGACGGTGAAGTTGCCCGCCCCGTTGGTCAAGATCGCATCGTCGGGCAGTACGGCGCGCAGATGCGCCGTCACCAACCCCATGTCCACGGGCGAGGGCTGTGGGCCAGGGTCAAAGCCCGCCTCCCATTCAGCCCGCGCCTGCGCGCGCCATTCCGCCCATCCGCCAGTGAGCGAGCGCAGGGCCGCAGCAAAGGCATTGGGCCCGGCGTGAATTCCAAGCGCCGGTTGATAGACCTTGCCGATCTCGCGGTCGGACCCATGCACATGGATCAGCGTCTGTTCAGGGACAGGCACTGACAGAAGCGTGTAGCCATCCGTCGTCATCTCGCCGAAGCGGACGTTGACCGCCAGGATCACATCCGCCTCGCGGATCAGGCGTTTCACGTTCGCAGGCATGCCCACCCCCGCCTCGCCCGCATAGCAGGGCGAGTGGTTGTCGAACTGGTCCTGATAGCGGAAGGCGGCAATCACCGGGATGTCCGAGGCTTCGGCAAAGCCTTGCAGCGCCGCGCGGCCCGCACCGGTCCAGTTGCACCCGCCCATCAGGATCAGCGGGCGCGCCGCCTTGCCAAGCATCGCAAGCGCGGTGTCAAGCGCCGCATGCGCTGCCGCCGCCTCGGCAATGCACGCCGGCCCGGCCAGGGGGGCGGCATCGGTCAGGCTGGTCAGCATGTCTTCGGGCAGGGCAATGACCACGGGACCCGGACGACCGGCCGTGGCCGTCGCCCAGGCACGGCCGAGGATTTCGGGGATGCGGTTCACATCGTCGATCTCGACGGCCCATTTCGCCATCGTGCCGAACACCGCCCGGTAGTCGATTTCCTGAAACGCCTCGCGCCCCTTCATGTCGGTTCCGACCTGCCCGACAAAGCAGATCATCGGCGCCGAATCCTGCATCGCGGTATGGATGCCGATCGAGGCGTTCGTCACCCCCGGCCCACGCGTGACAAAGCAGAGCCCCGGCTGCCCAGTCAGCTTGCCCCAGGCGGCGGCCATGAACGCCGCCCCGCCTTCGTTCCGGCAGAGCACGAAATCGAGGCGGCCTTGCGTGTCGTGCAGCGCGTCCAGCACCGCCAGATAGCTTTCGCCCGGAACCCCGAACCCCTTGGTCGCGCCAAGCGCCACAAGAGATTCAACCAGCAACTGCCCCCCGTTCCGCATAGCGACCCCTGCATGAAGACGTCCGTTCCGATCGCGGACAGGACCTGTACCCAGAGCGCAGAATGACCCGGGAAGCGTCCCCGCGAAACCAAGATTTCCCGTCAATCAGCAAGAATTTCTTGTCGATTGGTCTGGTTGAAAGCCGTGCTCCGGGACGGGTGCGGGCCGATCGTGCGGGATCAGGTCGGGGGGAAGGCTGTTCGGGCAAGCGCCCGCCACAACCCTCAGGGCGCCGGAAGGCGCGGGGCGGGGTCGCCTTGGCCGGGCCCACGCCATCCTGCAAACAGATGGCCATCGTGAGCCGGCGGGCAGCAACCCCGCCTCCGCAAGTTACCGGACTTGGGCAATGATTGTCAGAAAAATCGTGGCTTCAAGAAAAGGCACGCTCAGAACAATCGAGCGGGCGGTAGTGATGGCAGAACCGAGATACTTGTTACCGACGTTATGGACAGGCTTTCGTACCAGATAGCGAAACATTCTTGGTCCCTCGTCAGGTATTGTTTACCTTTTCATCAATAATAACAACCACTTACGTTTGCGTTGATACGCCTTGTATCCCTTTGCGGGAACCTGTCTTTTGGGACATGTCTTTTCGTTGGCAAGCAGCGGACGGGCCGCACCGGCCAGCGGGGCGCGCAGGCAAGGGGCTGCGCGGGATGGGCAGGGCGGTAATGTGGAAAAGCATCGGCCGTTGATGGGCGCGGCCCCATCGGGGCACCGCCTAGCGCACCGGGTTTTCGCTGTCGGTATCGGTCCCCGCGGCGGCGCGCGCCTCAACCTCATTGACCACGCCATCGACATAATCAAAGCACGTGGGGCAAACCGCATAGGTCACGAAGGCGGGATGGCGTTCCTCGATCTCGTCGCACGACACCCAATCCGACGAGCCGTCGAACATGACATGCCCGCAGTAGGAACATTTGCAATCCCGCGCGTGGGGATCGTAATGCCACGGCGTCAGCGGGGGCGAGAAGTGCCAGGCATCGCGCAGGTCATGCACCATCAACGCGCGATCATCCTTCATCGGCTGGATCGTCAGCAGGAACTTCCGCGCCATGCTGGGCGAATCACAGCGGTATTCCAGGCGCAGCGGCTTTTTCGTCGTCAGCACCGTATCGATCAGGCGACTGGTCAACAGGCGGGTATCGTCACCGGCGATATGCGCCATCAGCGAGGTCGACAGCACCGTGTTGGCCAAGGCTGATTGTGCAGCGTTCTGAAGGGCGAATTCGTCCCATTCCCCGCCCACCCAAAGCAGGCGGTAACTGGTGTCTACAACGGCGTAGACCTGCAGGAACTTCAACTCCCTCCCCCTTCCCGTGCGTGGACGGCAGTGCGACACTAGCACAAGTTTGCACGAAGTCGCGCCAGAAGTTTACACTTTCTGCCGATTTAAATGCCACGGGAATCGTGTTTGTCAACGCAGGTTTACAACACTGGCCGTCCTGAACGGCGATGCTGCCTGTAATACGGCGGTTGCGATATCGCTCGCGGCCAACCCCGCCCAGGCATACATCTGGGCCGGGCTGGCCTGGTCTATGAACCGGTCAGGCAGGGTCAAGGTGCGGATTGCACGGCCTTTTTCCAGCAAACCCGCTGCGGCGAGGTGATGCAGGACCAGCCCACCGAACCCGCCGGTGGAACCCTGCTCGACCGTGACCAGCGTGCGATGATGGCGGTGCAGTTGTTCCAGCAGTTCGGCATCCAGCGGTTTGGCGAACCGCGCATCCGCGACCGTCACCGAAACCCCCTGCGATTCCAGAATGGCGGCGGCGGCCAGTGCCTCGGACAGGTGCGCACCGAACGACAAGATCGCCGCGTCGCTGCCTTCGCGCAGGATCCGGCCCCGCCCGATCGGCAACGCCTCGCCCCTGTCGGGCATGGGCACGCCGATCCCTTCGCCCCGCGGATAGCGCAGGGCGATCGGCCCCTCGTCATGCCGCGCGGCAGTGGCGATCATGTGGGCCAGATCGGCCTCGTCACCTGCGGCCATCACCGTCATGTTCGGCAGATTGGCGAGGAACATCACGTCGAAGGCCCCCGCATGGGTCGCACCGTCCTGCCCCACCAGCCCCGCCCGGTCGATCGCAAAGCGCACCGGCAGGTTCTGAAGCGCCACGTCGTGCACGATCTGGTCATAGCCGCGCTGCAGGAAGCTGGAATAGATCGCGCAGAAAGGCCGCATCCCGCCCGCCGCCAGGCCCGCCGCGAAGGTCACGCCGTGCTGTTCGGCAATGCCCACGTCAAAGACACGGCCCGGAAAGCGGGTCTGCATCGCATCCAGGCCCGTACCCCCCGGCATGGCGGCGGTGATGGCCACGATCCTGGGGTCGCGCGCGGCCTCGTCCGTCAGGGTCTTGCCAAAGACGGCGGTGTAGTTGGGCGCGTTCGCCGGGGTCTTGAACTGCTGCCCGGTCGCGATGTCGAACTTCGCGACGCCGTGGTACTTGTCGTCCGCGCCCTCGGCCGGGGCATAGCCATAGCCCTTCTTCGTGACCACATGGATCAGGACCGGCCCGGTGGCATGGGCGCGCGCCCCGCGCAGGACCGCCAGAAGGGCCGGCATGTCATGGCCGTTGACCGGGCCCAGATAGGCAAAGCCCAGCTTTTCGAACAGGGTCGGGCCGCCCGGCCGGTCGCCCACCAGTTCACGGGCGCGGCGCGCGCCTTCGCGCAGAGGCGCGGGCAGGTGATCCTCGATGCCCTCGGCCAGCGCCTTTAGCGTGGCCAGCGGGCCGTTCCGGCCCAGGGTGTTCAGATAGGTCTGCAACGCGCCCACGGGCGGGGCAATCGACATGTCGTTGTCGTTCAGGATCACGAACATCCGCGTGCCCAGATGGCCCGCGTGGTTCATCGCCTCATAGGCCATGCCGGCGGTGATCGCCCCGTCGCCGATCACGGCGATCGTGTCACCCACGGGCTGCCCCATCTCGCGCGCGAGGGCAAAGCCAAGCGCGGCCGAGATCGAGGTAGAGCTGTGCGCCGCCCCGAACGGGTCATGTTCGCTTTCCGACCGCTTGGTGAACCCGCTCAGCCCGCCGGCCTGGCGAAGTGTCAGCATCCGGTCGCGCCGACCGGTCAGGATCTTGTGCGGATAGCACTGGTGGCCCACGTCCCAGATCAGCTTGTCATGCGGGGTGTTGAAGACGGCATGCAGCGCCACGGTCAGTTCCACCACACCCAGCGACGATCCCAGATGGCCGCCGGTCTGGCTGACGACCTCGATCACCTCGCGGCGCAGTTCATGCGCCAGCGTGCCAAGGTCGCGGTCCGGCAGGGCACGCAGATCGGCCGGGCTTGCCACACGGTCCAGCGTCGGCTTGGGCGTCAGGGGGGATACGGGGCCTTGGGCGGTCATGGCGCTCTCCGCGGGGTTGGGCGGCGCTGCGCTGCGAACTCTGCGGGGCGGCAGGCGCCGGGGCCGGGCAAAAGGTGCCGTGTGGGAAGGGACACCACACGGCACTAGTGCCTGTCGTACGGACAGGAAGGGAACCGGGGCCCGAAGGTCCCGGCATCCGGAAACGCACTCCGTTCCGGATTCGGGACCCGCCGCATCCCGAAGGACGCGGCGGAGGCTTTCAGGCGATATCGTGACCTTCGGGCACGACGCGCATTTCAAGGGCGCCATAGGGCGACGGGGTCTGCCGGCTTTCTTCCGGCAGCAGCAGGCCAAGCAGGTAGATCGCCCACAGGAACACCCCGATCCCGACCAGGAAGATCGCCGCATAGGCGGCGCCCTTCATCATCTGGCCAAGACCCCAGAAGGCCAACCGGGTCTGGCGGCTTTCTTCCAAAAAGTCGTTCGGCATGGTGACCTCCTCAATCCAGCGGCGCGTAGCCGTGTTCCTGTGCCCAGACGTACCAGTTATCGACGACCGTGCCGGTCAGCAGGATGCCGATGCCGCCTGTCAGCGTCACCAGAACCGCAAACCACCAGGCCCAACGGTGAATCCCCTCCATCGTGGCGTTGAACCCCATGGTCCAGCGCCAGAACAGGGCCGCCCGTTCCGACGCGGTGCCGCGGTCGGCGATCTGTTCCAGCTCGCGGTCGCCGCCAAAGCGGCTGACGGCAAGGATCGTCGCCCCGTGCATCGCGAACAGAAGCGCCGATCCGTAAAGGAAGGCGATCGAGAGCGCGTGGAACGGGTTGTAGAACAGGTTGCCGTATTGCAGCGAGAACAGGTTGGTCCAGTCCAGATGGCTGAAGATGCCGTAGGGCACGGCGTGGCTCCAGCTGCCCATCAGGATCGGCCGGAACAGCCCCAGCACCAGGAACAGCCAGATCGCGCTGGCGAAGGCCCAGGACACATGCTTGCCCATGCCCAGGGCCTGCGCGCGCAGCCAGGTGCGCACCCACCACGAACAGACGCTGACCAGAAGGAAGAAGCTGGCGATCAGCCACCACCCGCCTTCCTTCAGCGGCGCAAAGCCCAGGCCGTATTCCTCGGCCGGCGGCTCCAGGCTGAACCAGAACAGGTCGCGCAGGAAGACCGCGGGGTTGAACCCGGCCTGATACCAGTACCACATGCCGACCATCACGAACCACGTGATGCCCGATGCCAGCGAGATGACCCCCATCGTGCCCAGATAGACTGGGCCAAGCTGGGCGTTGCCGAACCAGCCAGCAAGAGAGGAAAACCCGGCGCTCTTGGTTCGGTTGGAAAGCTCGACGCCCTCCGCCATGCCCATTTCCGGGGCGCCGCGCACCTGAACCTGGGTAAAGATGTTCTGATACTCAGCCATTTATGCCTCCTTCGATGCCGGCCCACCACGGCAGCTGAAGCCACCAATCCCACCAGACGACCCATTGATCGAACCAGATGGTGCCCGAGATCACGATGCAGACCGCCGACCAGAATCCGGCATTCAGCGCCAGCAGAAGCCCCAGGCGGTGAATGCCCAGCGTGCCGACGGAATAGCCGATCAGGTCGCGGAAATAGGTGTCTTCATGGTCCGGCGTGCGCATTTCCTTGCCCTTCTCGGGGTTGGCCGCCGAAAGGATCAGCGCCCCGTGCAGGGCCAGCGCCAGCGCGTTGGTGAAGAAGAAGCTCACCGCGATCATGTGCGCCGGGTTGTAGTGGAAGTTGCCGTAGGTATAGCCGGTGTTGCTGACCCAATCGAGGTGGGTCCAGATCCCGTAGGGGAAGGCATAACCCCAGGCCCCCATCAGAAGCGGGCGGAACACCACCAGCGTCAGATAGGCAAAGATCGCCACGCCAAAGGCGAAGGGGATGTGATAGCCGATCCCCAGCTTGCGGCAGATTTCGACCTCGCGCAGCGCCCATGAAACGAACGCGCCCGTGGCGCAGATGGTGATGATCTGCCACAGCCCGCCTTCGCGCAGCGGGGCCATCGCGAGGCCCATTTCCACCGGCGGCGGATTGATCGAGATCAGCCAGGGGTTCCAGGTGCCCTGAAGCACCGCCCCGTAGAGGATCAGCAGGGTTCCGAGCGCCGCGAAGAAGAAGGTCGTGACGCCAAAGAAGCCGACGTAGAAAGGGCCGACCCAGAAGTCGAACAGGTTCCCGCCGACCAGCGTGCCCCCCGGCACGCGGTATTTTCGTTCGAAGCTGAGCAGTGCCATGCTTCCGTCTCCGCTTGAGCCAGAAAAGCTGCCGATGGGCGCGATGCGGCAGGTCGTCTGTGATTGAAGGTGTGGATCGTCGCGGGCGACCACGAAGGCCGCCCGCAACAGGGGTCGTCCACTTACTCGGTCGCGGTCACATAGCCGTGCTTGGCGGCGGCGATGTCGAACCAGTTGTAGGCGGGCGTGCTGAGCAGCACGAGGTGGATCATTGCCGCCAGCAGGAACAGGAACACGCCCTGCGCCACGAAGACGCGACGAGGATCGAAGATGAGCCAGATCTTGTAGAATTTGGACATTGCTTGATCCTCCTCAGAACCACGGGCGCCAGATGTAGACCGCCAGATGCGCGACAACGGCGATGGCGGTGAACAGCCAAAGCCCGCTCATGTAGACGGAGTGCAGTTCTTGCGCCTGCTCGTCGGTGAGACCTGTGAAACTCAGGTCGGATTTATCAGCCATTCTATCCTCCGGATTGGCAGACTGACGCCGCATCCCCTGCGGCCGGGTCCACGTTGCAACGGAATGCTGCACCGTGTTCTCGACAGGGCCGGGGTTTCCCCCGCCCCCACCGAAGATCTTCACCAGACGGGCGGGCGCTCCGCGTCAGGAATAGGGTTCCGCCCCCGGTCAGGGACGGAAGATCGCCGGCGTGATCTCTTCGGCGTCGCGCAACGCGCGGGCCAGAGGACCGACCGCCGGAAGGCGGCGATGCCGGATCAGCGACCAGGTCCAGACAAGGGCCTGCACCGGCAGCGCGAAGCACAGGATCAGGGCGAAATAGGTCGCATATTCGGCCTTCGGCGTGCGCTTGCGATGCGCATGTTCGAAGGGGTCGTGACTGGATATGCTGTGGTCACTCATGCTCTTTCTCCCTTGGTGGAAGCTGGCGGGGCAGGCTGGGGGCCGCCCGACAGGGTTTCGACGAATTCGACGACGACGCGTTCCGCGCCCTCGTCCAAAGCCTTCTTTTCGGCCGCGTCACGCAGCGCCTTGGCGGCGGAAATCCGGGTCAGGACCGGGTGCTGCGCGAGGATGCGCTCCAGCGCCAGCTGGGCGTCCGGGTCCCAGGGCATGTCGCGGCGCAGGGTCGTGGGCGTGGCCACGGCGCTGTCCATCTCGGATCCCAGCGGCAGGATGTGGAACAGGGCATCGAACAGGCCGTTGCAGACCTCCTGCACGATCCAGACCGCGCCCGCATAGCCCATGAAGGGCGTGCCCGTCGCACGCCGGATCGCGGCACCGGGGAAGGACGCGGGCAGGAATACCGGCTGCGGCCCGTGCCCGCCCTTCATCTCGGCCAGGTAGATCTTTTCGTTGATCGACCCCATGACGATCAGCGGCCGGTTCTGGCGCATCATCGCGCGCACCGCTTCGTTGTTGGTCTTCTGTCCGGCGACGCGCGACACGGCAAAGGCGCAGGGAAGGCCCATGTCGGTTTCAAGGAACTTCCGCACGCCGCGGGTGTAGGTTTCGTTTGCCACGATGGCAAAGCTCGCCGTTGCAAAGAAGTCCTGCGTGACCGACCGCCACAGATCCCACAGCGGCTTCAGCGTGGAATGCTTTTCACGTTCGATGAACGGCTCCGGGTCAAGGCCCAGCATCTCGCCCAGCTGGCGCAGGAACCGTGTGGTGCTGTCCATGCCGATGGGCGCCTGCAGATAGGGCTTGCCCAGCACCTCGGCGAGGCCCCGGCCGAATTCGCGATACATCACGATGTTCGCCTCGGCGTTCACCAGATTGCGCATCTCGGCCAGATGGGCGCCTAGCGGCATCACCATGTTGACCTCGGCGCCGATCCCTTCGACCAGACGGCGGATCTCGTGCAGGTCCGACGCCATGTTGAAGACGCCATACATCGGGCCAAGAATGTTGACGCGCGGCTTCGCGTCCGGATCGCGCGGTTTTTCCGGCGGCATCCGGCCCTTGGTCATCCCGAATTCGGTGAAGATCCAGGTCATCGCCCGATCGGCGGCTTGCCACTGATCCTCGTCGATCGTGCGCGGCAGGAACCGCTGGATGTTGGTGCCCATGGGCGTGACGCCGCCGCCGATCATCTCGGCAATGGAACCCGTGACCACCACGGCGGGCAGCGCCGCGTCGAGCGTTTTCCACGCGCGTTTCATCGCGCCTTCGGTGCCGTCGCGGCCCAGTTCCTCTTCGCCAAGGCCGGTGACGACGATGGGCAGTTCATGCGGCGGAAGCGCGTCGGTGTAATGCAGGACCGAAGTCACCGGCAGGTTTTCGCAACCCACCGGGCCGTCGATCACCACCTGCAATCCCTTGACCGCGCAGAAGGCATAGACCGCCCCCCAGTATCCGCCGGCCCGGTCATGATCCTGGATCAGCATCAGATCATCTCCTCTGCCTTCGCGGCGCGGGCGGCCTTGTCCAGCTTCTTCTGATGCAGGGCGCGGAAATCGGGGCGCAGGTTCGGCGCGCCTTCCCAGATGCCTGCCGTATCGCCCTGGCCCGTGCCCTCGAAGAAGGCGGACATGCCTTCCATGCGGGTCTTGTTGGCCATCGCGGCGTTGACCACCTGCGCCAGAGATCCGGCACCCGCCGGCCCCATCAGGGGGCGGGCGGAAATCAGGTTGGTAAAGTAAAGCGCCGGGCGCGATTGTTCCTTGGCCTTCTGGACGACCGGGGTCGTGCCGATGGCCAGATCGGGCTGGAAAGCCTCCATCGCGGCAATGTCGTCTTCGAGGCTGGCGCGGTACTTCACCACGACGCCGCGCGCCCCCAGCCAGTCGCGATCGGCTGCCGACCATTCGTTCCGTGCGCAGGCGGTGCCGACGTAGGGCACATCCGCGCCGCTTTCGATCAGCAGGCGCGCGACCAGAAGTTCCGATCCCTCGTAGCCCGAAACGGTGATCCGGCCCGAAATCGGGTTCGCCGCAAGCGCGCCCTTGATCGCGGGGCCGAAGGCGTTCTGCGCGGCGGCAATCTGGCCGGGGTTCACGCCATAGGCCGCGCCGATGGCGGCCAGCCAGTCCATCGTGCCGTCATGGCCCACCGGTGCCGAACCGACGACGCGGCGGCCCGCCGCCTGAAATTCGCGGATCGCGGCGGTATAGAACGGATGGATCGCCGCCACCACACCGCTGTCCAGCGCGGCATAGTGTTCGCGCCATTCACGGCAGGGAACCACCGGGCCAACGGCCAGGCCCAAGGGCGCCAGCATCGCGCCAATCATCACCGGGTCGGCGGGGAACATTTCGCCCAGAAGGGTGACGGTCGGCCGGTCGGACCGGCCCTGCGCAGGGGCGGCCACAGGGCCCGCCTGAGCCTCGGCGCGGGCATAGGCCAGCATGGCACCGGCAAGCACGTCCTTGGCTTCGGCATGGGTCGGCACGCCAAAGCCCGGCACGTCGATCCCGATGATCCGCACGCCGTTGATTTCGTTCGGCAAAAGCCGCAGCGGCACGCCCGACGCCGTCGGCACGCACAGGTTCGTCACCACCACCGCGTCATAGCGGTCGGGGTCGGCCAGTTCATGGACGGCGTCGCGGATGTCCTCGAAGAGCTTGCCGGTCACCAGCGTCTCCGAGTTGAAGGGAACATAGCCGACGGACCGGCGGGCACCATAGAAATGCGAAACGAAGCTGAGCCCGTAGACACAGCAGGCAGAACCGGAAAGCACGGTGGCCACGCGCCGCATCCGCAGGCCCACGCGCAGGGACCCGAAGGCAGGGCACATGCTTTGCGGCTTGTCGTGCGGGCCTTGCGGGTAGTCGGCGGCGTAGCGATCCAGCACCTCGGAGTTGCCGGCGGCGCGGGCCGCTGCCTCCATCTGCCCCGCGCCTGCGTGACAACCCATGCCATCGGTGGGCATGACATCTGCAACGGCATTCGGGGCGGGATGGTCAGACATCGTCATACACCACTTCCAGCGATGGCTTGAGCACGGCGTTCGCGCCGCGCATGTCGGTATCGGTCGCGGGTTCCAGCACGAATCCCGCGCCGGTGGTTTCCGCATCGAACAGGCCCAGAAGTTCGTCCTGCGACAGGGGCTTGGGCCGCAGCGGCGGGGCCTCGGCGACGTTTCCGGCCAGTTCCTCGAACAGGACCCCCCATTGCGTCGCATGGCTGCCGACGATCTGGTAATTCGCCGACTTGCGGCGCAGGTCCTCGTCCGCCGGGATGCTGGCCAGGACCGGGATGTTCACGGCTTTGGCAAAGGCCGCGGCCTCGCCCGTGCCGTCGTCTTTGTTGATGACGATGCCCGCCACGCCGACATTGCCGCCCAGCTTGCGGAAGTATTCCACCGCGTTGCAGACATTGTTGGCGACATAAAGCGATTGCAGGTCGTTCGATCCGACGATGATCACCTTCTGCGCCATGTCGCGGGCAATGGGCAGGCCGAAACCGCCGCAGACCACGTCGCCCAGGAAATCCAAAAGGACATAGTCGAAATCCCAGTCGTGAAAGCCCAGCTTTTCCAGCAGCTCGAATCCGTGGATGATGCCGCGCCCGCCGCAGCCGCGCCCGACCTCGGGGCCGCCCAGTTCCATCGCGAAGACACCGCCGCGCTTGAAGCAGACATCGCCGATCTTCACCTCTTCGCCCGCCAGTTTCTTGCGGGTCGAGGTTTCGATGATCGTGGGACAGGCCTTGCCGCCGAACAACAGGCTGGTGGTGTCGGACTTGGGGTCGCAGCCGATCAAGAGCACGCGCTTGCCCATCTCGGCCATCATGTGGCTGAGGTTTGCCAGCGTGAAGGATTTTCCGATGCCGCCCTTGCCATAGATCGCGATGATCTGGGTCTTCTTGCTGGGCGGGTCCTGGGGAACCTCCAGCGAGGGCTCCACTTCGGCCTCGGCCCGCAGCCGGGCGTCGAAATCCTTGAGGTTGGGAACGTCGAGGGTCATGCAGCGTCACTCCAATCGAGGATCATTTTCAGGCAGGCAGGATCGGTGAAGGCCCGTTCATAGGCCGCCGCCGCATCGTGGGCCGAGGTCCGGTGGGTGATCAGACCGTCAAGCGACAGGCGCCCGTCGTCGATCAGGGCACGCGTGGCATCAAGGTCGGCCGGCTGCCATTCGCTGGCGATGCGAAGGCGCATCTCCTTCATGAAGGCAGGCGGGAAGGCAAAGCTGATCGGGGCGGTGTAGAACCCGCAGAGGATGACCTCGCCGCCGCGGGCCAGCCGCGGCACCAGCGTATCCAGAAGGCCCGCCGCGCCCGAGGCATCATAGATCGCGCGATAATCGCGGCGCGGGTCGTCATCGGGGTGAACCGCCGCGTACCCCTCGGCGCCGGCGCGCCGGGTTTCGTCGATTTCCCAAACCGTGGGGGCCGGGCCGCCCAAGGCCAAAACAAGCCGCGCAAGCAAACGGCCAAGCGTGCCGTGGCCGATGATCAGGTCGGGCAGGGTCGCGCCGGGCGCGACCAAAGCGTGCAGGGCGGTGGCCGCCAGCGCCAGAAGCGCGCCGCGTTCGCCGATCGCCGGGTCAAGGCGGGCCACCCGGCTGGCTTGTGTGACCAGCGTCCCGGCAGCACCGCCAAACAGGCCGCGCACATCGCCGTCATAACAATTCGCGCCGGGAACAAAGACATGATCGCCGGGCTTCAGCCCCGTCTTGCCGCAGGTTTCCACCACTTCGCCAAAGCTTTCGTAGCCGGGGACCAGTGGATAGCCCATGCCGGGAAAGGGCGGCATGGTGCCTTGCCAGAACAGCTTTTCCGTGCCGGTGGAAATGCCCGAGTGAAGGACCCTGACGACCACGTCACCGGGCACCGGCGCCTTCAGCCCGACCTTTCCCAAGGTCAGGGCGCGGGGGCCGGAGAGGATGACAGCATTGGTCTGCACGGCCGGGGTCCTCATGAATCGGCGCGGGTTACACGCCATAGTGTAAGTTTAGACTGACAGTTTGTTATGTCAATTTAATACGACAGTCATATTCGGAGACAGTTTCGGGCCGGGCCGGGTCAGGGACGGCGCGCAACCACGACCGAGGTCACATAGGGCCTGTCGCCCGGCCTTGATTGCACGCCGCAGAAACCTGCTGCCGTCAGCAGCGTTGCAATCTCGGCCGCCGAACGCGTGCGCCCCGTACGCATCGCCAACGTGTAGATGGCGAAATAGACATCCGTTGCCGGGTCAGGCTTTGCGCCGCCGGACATCGGCTCCGACACCACCAGCATCCCGCCCTGCGGCAGCGCCGCGCAGACTGAGGCCAAAAGCGGCCCGACGACAGCGTCGGGATGGTCGTAGAGAACACGCACGAGGCTGATCGTATCGGCCCCGGTTGGCAGCGGATCAGTGCGGAAACTGCCGGGGTTGCAGGCGATGCGTCCGCGCAGGCTGTCAGGAACCGCCGCCAGAACCTGCGGGAGATCGAAAAGCGACAGTGTCAGATGAGGATGCGCACGGGCCACCTCGGCCAGGAAGGCGCCGGTGCCGCCGCCCACGTCCAGCAGTTGCCGGCGCTGCGACAGGTCGACCAGCCGCAGCGTATCCTGCGCCACCAGAACCTGGCTTTCCGCCATCAGGCGGCTGTAGCGGGCGGCAAGCGGTGCGTTTTCCGTGGCCAGAGGCCCGAAGACATAGGGCCAGAACCCCGCCAGCGCGGTTTCCGTCTGGCCCCGGAAAAAAGCCAGCGGATCGCTCAGATCACCGTAAAGCACATGGTGATGGCGCACCATCGGCTCCAGTCCCGGAACCGTCAGGAAGGCCGCGCCGCGCGGGGCCAGCGCCCAATTGCCGCGACGGTCCCGCGACAGAAGTTTCAAGGCGGCTCCCGCCCTGAGCAGAACAGCCAACGGTTCGGGCGGGATCGCGCAGCGGCGCGAAAGATCGTCTGTCGACATCGGTCCGGCGGCCAGGATATGCAGGACGCGCGCCTCTACCAGCGCGACCAGCGCCTGCGACTGGACGAAGCCCGAGATGATGGAAAACAGCTCGGCCCCCTCGCGCCGCGCCATCCAGCGCAGGCCCGGAAGCCGCGCGGCAAGACGATGAAACCGGGGCGACATCGCCAGCCGCGTCAGGAACCCCTGTGCACCCGGTCGTGCCGGGGGCGGACGCGGCTCGGCATTCATGCAGGGTCCTTGCTGGCCGCCATCGGCAGGACGGTCATCTTGCGGGCATAGGCCAGCACCAGATTGGCCAGCATCGCCTCGCCCGGACAGGACGGAATCGACGCGATCGCGCCGCCCAGGATGTCCTTCATGTGCTGCATGGCACCGTCCACGCCCATCGTCTGCACCGCCGAGGGCCGCAGATGCGCGGCGTCCTGCCCGCAGGGTTTGCCTGTCTGGTCGGATGTCAAAAGCGCATCCTTCAGGTCATCCGCGACCTGGAAGGCCTCGCCGATCCGCGCGCCCAGATCGACCCAGGGTTCGGCATCCTGCCCGGCGGCGATGGCCCCCATCTGAGTCGCCGCAACGAACAGGGCGGCCGTCTTGGCGCGGTGATAGGCGGCAAGATCGACCTTCTGTTCGCTTTCCCAGGCCTGACCCGCGCAGATCCCGTGCGGCGCGCCGGTGTGGCGGGCAAGGCAGGCCGTCAGCGCCAGCGCCCTGTCGGGCGCGGTCGCGCCGGCCCTTGCCAGCACCTCGAACCCCATCACGATCAGGCTGTCGCCCGCAAGAACCGCCAGCGGTTCGCCGAAGGCGCGGTGCAGGCTGGGCTTGCCCCGGCGCAGGCCCGCGTTGTCAAAGACCGGCAGGTCATCGTGCACGAGGCTGGCGCAATGGATGAGTTCCAGCGCCACGGCGGCCGCCGTGGCCACCTCGGGCCGGTCATCGCCGCAGGCGGTCGCGACCGCCAGAAGGATCGTCGGGCGAATGCGGGCACCCGCCGGAAAGACGGCATAGGGAATGGCGGCGGCCAACCGGGGCGGCGCCCCTTGGTGACCCAAGGCCGACAACGCCCCGTGCAGGGCCTGATCAATCCGATCGTCGAACGCCATGTGCGAATCCTTTCGCAGCGATGTGTCGATTCAGTTTGGCATCCGCATCGGCATGTGTAAATCTGAATTTACACATTGATGTAAGTTACGGATTACATATCGCGAGGACGCAGATGCCTGCCGCAGACAGCGCAGACCTGTCTCACGCCCCGTCTCAGGCGGTGGTGATCGGCGCCGGAATGGGCGGCCTTGCCGCTGCGATCCGCCTTGCCGCCGCCGGATGCCGCGTGACGGTGGTGGAACTCGCCGATCATCCGGGCGGCAAGGCGCGGGCGCGGCCCACGGTGGCAGGGCCTGCGGCGATGGGGCCGACCGTTCTGACCCTGCGATCCGAGGTGGATGCGCTGTTCAACCTCTGCGGCACAAAGACAGAGGACGAGATCGACCTGATCGCCCTGCCCCGGCTGGCCCGCCACTGGTGGCCGGGTTCCGGCCCGCTGGACCTGTATTCCGACCGCGAGGCCAATATCGAGGCGATCCGCGCCTTTGCCGGCAGCGCCGAGGCCGACGGATTCGACCGCTTTGACCGGCAGGCGCGGGCGCTTTATGACGCCTTCGATCTGCCGGTCATGCGCGCGCCCCGGCCGGACCTGCGCGGCATCCTGCGCGCCACGCTGTCGAACCCCACACTCTGGCCCGCGCTTCTGCCGGGGATGTCGCTGGACCGCTGGCTGCGCGGGTTTTTCCGTGATCCCCGCCTGCGGCAATTGTTCGGGCGCTATGCTACCTATGTGGGCGGTCGCCCGGCGCGAACTCCTGCGGTGCTCGGTCTTGTCTGGCAGGCCGAGGCGCAGGGTGTCTGGGCCGTGCGGGATGGCATCCAGGCGCTGGCCCATGCACTTGCACAGGCCGCGGCGCGGATCGGCGTGCAGTTCCGCTATGCCACCCGCGCCCGGCGGATCGTGCGCCAATCCGGCCACGTGACCAGCGTCGAGATCGAAGGCGGCGCGAAGCTGCACTGCGATATGGCGATCTTCAACGGCGACCCCCGCGCCCTTGCGGAGGGCGCGCTTGGCGATGCCGCGCGCGACGCGCTGGCCAAACCGGCGTTGCCCGCGCCCAGCCTGTCGGCCTGGGTCTGGTCCTTCGCCGCCGAAGCGGGCGGCATGACGGCCCGCGACCTGGTGCATCACAACCTTTTCTTCACCGCCGATCCGGCACTGGAATTCGGACCGATCGGGCAGGGGCAGATGCCGGTGTCGCCCACGCTGTACGTTTGCGCGCAGGACCGCGAACTGGGCCCGGCCCCGGCGGTTGAACGCTTTCAGATCATCATGAACGGCCCGGCCGACCGGCCGGCCCATCCAGACGAGGACAGATCATGCCGCGACCGGACATTCACGCATCTGCGGTCGATGGGGCTCGGCTTCACGCCGGTGCCGACGGGGGAGTGCCTGACACGGCCCGCCGATCTGGCGGCGCGTTTTCCGGGATCGCGGGGCGCCATCTATGGACAGACACCGGAAGGGATGCTGGCGGCCTTCCGGCGCCCGGTGTCGCGGACACGGCTGCCGGGGCTGTATCTGGCGGGGGGCGGGGTTCATCCGGGGGCGGGGGTGCCGATGGCGCTTCTCTCTGGCCGGCAAGCCAGCGCACAGGCGCTGAGCGACCTGACTTCTCGATCCAGGTCCCCCCCCGAGGCTATGCCTGGTGGTATGTCGACGGGATCTCGGATGACGGTGCGCAAGCCGTCTCGGTGATCGGGTTCATCGGGTCGGTCTTTTCGCCCTGGTATGCCTGGACCGGGCGGCGCGACCCGACGGATCATTGCTGCCTGAACGTCGTCACCTCGGGCGCGAACGGGCGTTTCACGATGACCGACCGTGGCCGGGCGGCGCTGGTGCAAAGTCGCGACAGGCTGCAACTCGGGCCGTCCTCGATGACATGGACGGGCCGGGAACTGGTGATCGAGGTCGATGAATGGGGCGCCCTGCCAATGGTCACGCCGGTCCGCGGGCGGATCATACTGCGCCCGCGCGCCGTCACCGGCACCGAGGTCAGGCTGACGGCGGACGGGGCCCATCTGTGGCGGCCCTTCGCGCCGATCGCCGATATCGAGGTGGATCTGACACAGGGCCACCGCTGGCGCGGGCATGGCTATTTCGACGCCAATTTCGGCACGCGCGCGCTGGAGGACGATTTCGCCTTCTGGACATGGGGGCGTTACCCGCTGCGCGACCGGACGATCTGTTTCTATGATGCCGAACTGCGGGACGGGCGGCATTTCGACCTGGCGGTCGAAACGGACATGACAGGCACGGTGCGCCACTGCATCGCCCCTCCGCGCACGCGGTTTGCCCGCAACCCCTGGCTGGTGCGGCGGGAAACCCGTGCCGATCCGGGAACCCGCCCGCGCGCGCGCCTTTCGCTGCTGGAAGCGCCGTTCTATTCCCGCGCGCTGGTCGAAACCCGCATCGAAGGCGAGCCGACCATCGGCATGCACGAGGCACTGGATCTGGGCCGCTTCCGGTCGCCGCTGATCAAGCCGATGCTGGCCGTTCGCGTGCCGCGCCGGGCCGGATGGTCCTGAACGTCAGCCGCCTTGCCGCGCCGCCATGGGGTTGAGACGCAGGACAGACAGGTTCAGCGCCCCGGCGACCGAGACCCAAGCGAGGTAGGGCAGGAACAGCGAACCCGCGATGGCATCCACCATCCAGAACGCGACCGTGGTCGCGGCCACCGCCAGCCACAGAAGCGAAAGCACGATCATCCCTGCACGGATCCTGTGCAGCCCGAAGAAGACCGGCGTCCAAAGCGTATTGAGCCCGATCTGCAGCGCCCAGAAGGCCAACGCCATGCCGACGCGGGCATCCTGCCCGGCAAGCCCCGCGACGCGCGCCGCCGCAACAGACATGCACAGGTAAAGCGTGGTCCAGGCCACCGGAAACATCCAGTCGCGCGGGGTCCAGCGGGGTTTTGACAGACCGCGATACCATTCGCCGGGCGAGAACATGGCGCCGGTCGCAGCAGCAGGGCCACAGGCCAGCAGGAAGATGAGGAAAAGCGTGAAATCCATGCCCGGCATCCAATCAGACCCTGACCGCGGAAGATAGCGAAATCCGCGTCAGTCGCCAGAAGACGCGTCAGCCGGCCGCACCGCGCCTGTCGCGCGCCTCAAGCTGCGCGAGGATCGCCAGCAGCGTTTCCGACCGGCGCGGCGGCGCTGTCGGGCGGCTTGCCGCGTCGATCAGAAAGGCAGTTTCGGGCACGGGGCGGGCATGCAGCAGGGCGTCCTGCGGGCTGACGAAGGTCAGGGCCGTGGCGGCAAGCGCCTTTCCCATCAGCCATGCCTTCTGCCGGCCCGAGGTGCGGGCACGGCGCGTCACGCTGTCATGCCCCTGCCGGGCCAGTTCTGTCCCGATCCCGCGATAGATGTGCAGCGCCGCCGCAATGCCCGGTCGGCAGTCGCGGGGCAGGCTGGCGATACCGGCCCCCGCCCTGCGATACAGCGCCTGCGCCTCGTGCAGCAGGCGCGCGGTGATTCCGGCCAGCGCGGGCGATGGGTTCGGATCGGCCAGGAAAGCCTCGGCGTCGATCCCGGCGGCCTCCAGCCAGTCGAGCGGCAGGAACAGGCGGCCCGCGCGGGCGTCTTCGCCGATGTCGCGGGCGATGTTCGTCAGCTGCATCGCCAGGCCCAGATCGCTGGCGCGGGCCAGGGCATCCGGGTCGCGCACATGCATCAGCACGCACATCATCACACCAACCGAAGAAGCAACGCGTGCGCTATAGCCATGAAGTTCGGTCAGGGTGCGATAGCGCCTGCCGGTCGCGTCCCAGGCCAGCCCCTCCAGAAGCGCTTCGGGCAGCGCGCGGGGCAGGTCGAAATCTGCGATCACGGCGGCGAAGGCGCGGTCGGGGGAATGATCGCGCGGGCGGCCCTGATAGATCAGGTCAAGCCGGTCGCGCAGGCGCAGGACGGCGGCGGCCTTGTCGCGGGTTTCGTCCACGTCGTCATCGGCCACACGACAGAAGGCATAAAGCGCCAGCGCCGGGTCACGCACCCTCGGCGGCAGCAGGCGCGAGGCGGCATGAAATGACAGGCTTCCGGTGCGGATCATCGCCCGGCAGGCGGCCATGTCCTCGGCGGCGATCATTCGGCGGCCAGCGGCAGGGGCCGGGCGATATCCCGCCGCGGCGGGGCATCTGGCACCAGCGTCGCCAGAACCTCGGCCGTACCGATCACGCCCGGCACACCTGCGCCCGGATGCGTTCCGGCCCCGGCAAGGTAAAGCCCCGGCACCTCTTCCGAGATGTTGTGCGGCCGGAACCAGGCTGATTGCAGGATGCGCGGCTCCATCGAAAAGCCCGCGCCGAAGGGCGAAAGATAGCGGTCACGAAAGGTTTCGGGCGTGAAGACCAGGCTTTCCGTCACACGCTCGGCCAGCCCCGGCAGCAGCCGGGCTTCCAGCATGTCGAGCATCTTCTGCCGGTAGGGCTCGGCCTCGCGCTGCCAGTCGATGCCGTTGTCATGGCCCAGATGCGGCACCGGAGACAGCACATAGAACGTATCGTCCCCCTCGGGCGCGACAGACGGATCGGTGGCCGACGGGCGATGGACGTAAAGGCTCATGTCACCGGCCAGACGACCGGTCTGGAAGATGTCGCGGATATGGTCGCGATACCGGGGCCCCACGACGATGGAATGATGGCCGACCTCGGGCCAAAGATCGCGGGTGCCTTTCGTGCCGAAGTACCAGACGAAAAGCCCCATCGACCAGCGCGCCCGTTTCAGTTTCGGCGTGGTCCAGCGGCGGCGGGGATGGTTGCGCAGAAGCCGGTCATAGGTATGGCCCGGATCGGCGTTCGACACGACAACGTCGGCAGGTTCCACCCGCCCGTCCGCCAGCCTGACACCCGCAGCCCGTCCGTTCGCGATCAGGATTTCATCCACTTCGGCGCCCTGCACCACCTGGCCGCCCTGATCCTCGACCACACGCGCCATCGCCTGCGCGATGGCCTGCACGCCGCCCATGGCGTAATGCACGCCGAATGCCTTTTCCAGGTGACTTACAAGAATGTACATCGAGGTGACGTGGAACGGATCGCCGCCGATGAACAGCGGATGGAACGACAGCGCGAACCGCAGTCGGGGGTCCTGCACACGCCGCGACGCATGGGCGTGAACCGACCGATCCGCCCTGAGCATGCCGAAGCGCGGCAGCACCTTCACCAGATCGGCCAGCCGGTGCATCGACCTGCGGCCCAGATCCTCGTAACCGAACCAGTAGCGTTCCTCGCTGTCCTTCAGAAAGCGTTCATAGCCCGCCACGTCGCCGGGGCTGAGGCGCGCGACCTCGGCCCGCATCGCGGCATCGTCCTGACGGGCGGTGAAGGTCGATCCGTCTTCCCACAGGATCCTGTAGAACGGGTCCATCGGCACCAGCGTCACGTCATCGTCGAACCGCCGCCCGCAGGCCGCCCAGAGTTCGCGCAGCCCCTGCGGCACGGTCACGATGGTCGGCCCAAGGTCAAACCGGTGGCCGCCCTGGCTGATCGACGACCCGCGCCCGCCCGGACGGTCCAGCCGGTCAAGGACGGTGACCTGCCATCCCTTAGCCCCCAGCCGCATGGCCGATGCCAGCCCGCCAAGCCCCGCGCCGATCACGATCGCCCGCCCCCTTCCGCTGGCCATGTTGCGGGAAGTGTCAATCGGAACGGGATTGCGATGCTGGGTCATGATTTCAGTCTATAGTGTCCCGTTTGATTTACAACTGCGCATTTTAACCCAATAAATATGTGAATTTTGTTCTTTTTCCTGAGGGCTTCATGTGTAACATTGGCCTTACACACGGCCGGAGGACAGACTCATTTCCGTTGCCACGCTCAGCCTGTTCCGTTTCGCATCCCTGCGCAGCCGCCTTTGGGTGATCGGACAGATGGCACTTGCCCGCCGCAGCGCGGCCTGGGCGGGCAGCGCCCGTTTCGTGAAGCTGTGCGGATCGGGATCGGGCGTGGGGTTCACGCCGCAGCCCAACTGGTCGGTCTGGGCAATCTTCGCAGTCTGGCCGGACGAGGCGCGGGCGCGCGAACACATTGACCGGCACCCGGTTTTCGCCCGCTGGCGCAGCCATGCCATCGAGGACTGGACGATCTTCCTGTCGCCGGTATCGGCCCGCGGCAGCTGGGGCGGGGTCAACCCGCTGATCGACCCGTCCGCGGAACGGGCATCGCGTACCGCAGGTCCGATCGCGGCGCTGACACGGGCGACTGTCAGGCCGCAGTTCGCCCTGGCCTTCTGGCGCCGGGTCCCCGACATTTCCAAGGTGATCGGATCGGATCCGAAGGTGCTGTTCAAGATCGGCATCGGCGAGGTGCCGTTGCTGCATCAGGTGACATTCTCGGTCTGGCCCGATGCCGAATCGATGGCAGCCTTCGCCCGCCAAATGGGGCCGCACGCGCGCGCGATGCAGGCGGTGCGCGACGAGGGCTGGTTTTCGGAAGAGCTTTACGCGCGGTTCCGCGTGCTTGGCACCGCCGGTGCCTGGGGCGACAAGGATCCGCTGGCCGATGCCCTTGCCGGGGCCGCCGCCGCAGGCAGGAGGGACGCCGCATGACCATCCTTCACCGTGACCAGGGGCTTGCCCCGGCACAGCCGGCTACCCGCAGCCGCCCGCCGTTCCCCTTCACGGCGATCGTCGGGCAGGATGACATGCGCCTTGCCATGGTCCTGACGGCGATCGACCCCTCGATCGGGGGCGTGCTTGTGTTCGGCGACCGGGGCACGGGGAAATCGACCGCCGTGCGCGGCCTTGCCGCCCTGCTGCCGCCGATCCGTGCGGTCCGGTCCTGCCCGGTCAACAGCGCGGATGCCTCGGCCTGCCCCGACTGGGCCGATATCCCCGATCCGTCCATCACCGAAAAACCCACGCCGGTGGTCGACCTGCCGTTGGGGGTCAGCGAGGATCGCGTGACCGGCGCGCTGGATGTGGAACGCGCCATCTCGCAAGGCGTCAAGGCATTCGAACCCGGCCTGCTGGCGCGGGCGAACCGCGGATACCTCTACATCGACGAGGTCAACCTGCTGGAGGATCACATCGTCGACCTGCTGCTGGATGTGGCGCAGTCGGGTGAGAATGTTGTCGAACGCGACGGGCTGTCGATCCGTCATCCGGCGCGTTTCGTGCTGGTCGGTTCGGGCAACCCCGAAGAGGGCGACCTGCGCCCGCAGTTGCTGGACCGTTTCGGCCTGTCGGTCGAGGTCCGTTCGCCGCGCGATATCGAGACGCGGGTCGAGGTGGTCCTGCGCCGCGAGGCCTACGAGGCCGACCCGCTGGCCTTCGCGGCAAGCTGGGCCGAGGCCGAGGCCGATCTGCGCGCGACGATCCTTCGGGCGCGGGCCGCATTGGCGCGCGTCCAGACACCCCGCGGCGTGCTGGAGGATTGCGCCGCCCTGTGCATCCGCCTTGGTTCGGACGGCGTACGCGGTGAACTGACGCTGCTGCGGGCGGCGCGCGCCCTTGCGGCCAGCGAAGGCGCCGAGGCGGTGACGCGCCAGCACCTTTGCCGTGTCGCGGGCATGTCGCTGGGCCACCGGCTGCGCCGCGACCCGCTGGATGAGGCCGGCGCGACCGACCGGGTGGCGCGTGCCGTTTCCGAAACCCTCGGCTGTCCCGAGATCTGAGATGACCGCCTGGGCCCGCCTCGACCTGGCCCTGCGCGTGCTGGCCATCGATCCGGCGGGCATCGGCGGGCTATGGCTGCGCGGCCGCGCCGGGCCCGTCCGCGACATCGCCTCAAGGGCCATCGCGGCGGCTCCGTTCGACAGGCCGCAGCGGCGGCTGTCACTGGCCGTGGACGATGCAGCCCTGCTGGGCGGCCTTGATCCGGTGGCGACACTGGCGCAGGGCCATCCGGTGCGACGCGAGGGGATTCTGGCAAGCCCGTCCATCCTTGTCCTGCCGATGGCCGAGGCCGCGCCCCCCGCGCTTGTCGCGCGGCTGGCACAGGCGCTGGACCGAGGGCTTCATGGCCTGATCGCGCTGGACGAAGCCGCGGAGGACGGCGAGGGCATCGCACCCGCGCTGGCCGACAGGCTGGGTCTGTTCGTCCATCTGGAAGGAGAACGCGCGCCGGCGCGCGCACCCGAACCGATCGCGGCTGCGGATCTGGCGCGCGCCCGCGAACGCCTGCCGAATGTTGCCTGCCCGGCCGAAGGCATCAGCGCCCTTGTCATCGCTGCGGCGCGCATGGGGATCGCGTCTGACCGGGCCGTGATCGCTTGCGTGCGGATCGCGCGTGCGCTTGCCGCGCTTGAGGGGCGCGACGTCGTCACCGACGAGGATCTGGCGCAGGCGGCGGGCCTTGGCCTGACCCATCGCGCGATGACCGAGGCAGAACCGGATGCCCCGCAGGACCCTGCCGAGCCTCCGGCCGACGATCCGCCGCCCGACGATGACGCTGCGGAAACCGCACCGGGAGAGGTGCAGGCCCTGTCCGACCGGCTGGTCGATGCCGCCAGCGCTGCCCTGCCGCCTGACATCCTTGACCGTCTGGCCGCCGCACGGGCGGCGCGCGCCGCGCGCGGAACCGGCGGGACCGGGTCCGCCAAGGCGGGGAACCGCCGGGGCAGGCCGCTGCCGTCGCGGGCCGGGCGCCTGGACGGACGATCGCGGCTCGACCTGGTGGCGACATTGCGCGCCGCGGCACCGTGGCAGCCGCTGCGGCGTCGCGAGGCCGCAGGCGGGCCCGATCGGGCGCTGCTGGTCCGTCCTGCCGACCTGCGGTTGCGGCGGTTCCGCGAAATCTCGGACCGGGTGCTGATCTTTGTGGTCGATGCGTCAGGGTCGTCGGCGGTGGCCAGGCTGGCCGAGGCGAAAGGCGCGGTGGAACTCTTGCTGGCGCAGGCCTACAGCCGCCGCGATCATGTGGCCCTTGTGGTGGTGCGGGGGATGCAGGCGGAACTGGTGCTGCCCCCCACGCGCAGCCTTGTGCAGACAAAGACGCGGTTGCGCGGCCTGCCTGGCGGTGGCGGAACGCCGCTGGCCTCGGGTCTTTCGGTGGCTCTGGGGTGCGCCCTGCGGGCCCGGCGTCAGGGCATGACGCCAAGCCTTGCGCTGCTGACCGACGGGCGCGGCAACATCGCGCTGGACGGGCGGGCCGACCGACCGCAAGCGCAGGCCGATGCCGAGGAGCTGGCGCGCGCCATCCGTGCCGCGGGAATCACCGGGGTCGTCCTGGATGTGGCCAACCGCCCGCAACCCGCGCTTGCGGCGCTGTCGCGCCTGATGGACAGCCGCTATGTGCCCTTGCCGCGCGCGGATGCACGGCAGATCGCGGCGACCTTGGGCTGACGATGAACCCGCTGCGGCTTCCTCCGGACTGGCCCTATCGCGACGCGGCGCTGAGCCTGCGCGTGGGCCGGTTGCGTCACTGGCTGATCGATACCGGCCCGCGCGATGCGCCCGTGCTTGTGCTGCTGCACGGAACCGGGGCCAGCGGGCACAGCTTTCACCGCACGATTCCCGGTCTTGCCGAACGCTGGCGCGTGATCGTGCCAGATCTGCCGGGGCAGGGCTGCACCATCAGCCCCGGTTTCCGCCGCCTTGGCCTGGACGAGATGGCCGAGGACCTGTGGGCGCTGTGCGATGCGCTGAAGGTGGCGCCCGAGGCCGTGATCGGCCATTCCGCCGGGGCCGCGATCGGCCTGCGCATGGCCGAGATGCGCCCGATCCCGCTGGGTGTCATCGGGTTGAACGCGGCACTGGGGGAATTCGAGGGGGCCGCGGGCCTGCTGTTTCCGCTGCTGGCAAGGGGCCTTGCCAGCCTGCCGATGGCGGCGGGCGCGATGGCCGCGCTTTGGGGCAGGCCCAACACGGTGAACCGCATCCTTGCGGGCACGGGATCACCGCTCGATCCGGAAGGACGGGCGATGTACCTGCGGCTGGTGCGCGACCCCGATCATGTGACGGGCACTTTGGGCATGATGGCGCAATGGCGGTTGCAGGGGCTTCTGTCGCGCCTGCCCGCGATGGCCTTTCCCGTTTGCCTGATCGCCTCGGAAGGCGATCGCGCCGTGCCGCCGCAGGTGTCGGTGGATGCCGCGCGCAGGATGCCGCAGGCGCGCGTCGTCCTGCTGCCGAAACTTGGCCACCTTGCGCATGAAGAGGCCCCGGACGGCCTGTCAGGCGAGATTCTCGGCTGTCTGTCCCAAAGGTGAACCGGCAAAGATCATGTCGGCATGGTCCTGCAGGTAGATGCGCAGCCAGGGTGTGAACATCTGCGGATGCCGCGCGATCTGCGCCCGCAGATCGGCCAGCGACACCCAGCGGACCGCCTGAACCTCGGCCGGGTCCAGCGACATCGCCATCTGCGGTGGGGCCTCGGCCACGAAGACCTCGACCAGTTCATGTTCGATCAGGGGTTCGCGGACGCCCGGCACATCGGCCCGGTATTCGACCTGCCCGACATGCCGCAGGTCAAGCCCGGCGATTCCCAGTTCCTCGGCCAACCTGCGCCCGGCGCAATCGGCGGCGTGTTCGCCCCAATGCGGATGGGTGCAGCAGGTGTTCGCCCAGAGTCCGGGCGTGTGATACTTCCCCGCCGCGCGCTGCTGGATCAGGATCCGGTCGCCACGCAGGACAAAGACCGATATCGCCGGATGGCGCAGGCCCTGCCGATGCACGGCCAACTTGCCGGTCGGGCGCAGGACGCCGGATGCATCCCAGGCCGGGATCGGCGTGTCGGCAGGCTGTTCCGTCATGACCATTTCGGCGACACAACTCCCATCAGGTGCATCAGGTTCTTTACCCCGATCTTCAGATGCGCCAGCGGGCGGGCGGCCACCAGCTTCTTGTTCATGTAAGCCTCGAACGTCAGGCGCTGCACGTCGATGTCATGGCACAGGCTGACAAACCGTTCGCGGCGGTCATCGTTGCGATAATAGGCATCCTGCATCGACCGCAAGACCTTGAACACCGTGCCATGCTCTTTCAGGAACATCTTGCGCGCGCGCTTCAGGTCAGCGGGGTTGCCCGACCGCAGGAAGGCCTGCGCCGCGGTCGCCGCAGCCCGTCCACCGGCCATCGCGTAATAGATCCCTTCGCCCGAGGACGGCGCGACCACGCCGGCCGCATCGCCCGCCAGCACGACATCGCGGCCGTTTTCCCACCGGTCGAGCGGCTTGAGCGGGATCGGCGCGCCTTCCTTGCGAATCGTTTCGCAGCCGGAAAGGCCCGACATCGCGCGCAGGTCGGCGGTGGCCTTCTTCAGATCCACATCGGCCACCTCGGTCCCCATCCCGACCGAGGCCTTGTCGCCATGCGGAAAGACCCAGCCATAGAAATCGGGGCTGATCCGACCGTCATAGACGACGTCGCAGCGCGCCGGATCATAGCTGGCATTGGCAGGCGGCGCCTTGATGATCTCGTGATAGGCGATGACATAGGGGATACGGTCGCCGCCGGGCACCTCGGCCCGCGCCACGCCGGATTTCGCGCCATCGGCCCCGATCACGACTCGCGCCGTCGTGCGCATTTCCTCGCCCGTGGTCTTGCCGCGCCAGATCACATGCGTGCCCCCGGCATCGCGTTCGATCCTCAGGAACGTGCCGGTCAGCCGATCCGCCCCCACCATCCGCGCCCGGTCGCGCAGGAATTCGTCGAAATCCTCGCGGTCGACCATGCCGACATAGCCGCCATCGATGTGGATATCCACTGCGCGCCCGGTGGGCGAGATCATCCTTGCGGTGCCGATGCGGGCAACGATCAGATGGTCGGGGATATCGAAATCGGCGATCAGCCGGGGCGGGATCGCCCCGCCGCAAGGCTTGATCCGCCCCGCCCGGTCCAGAAGCGCCACGCGATAGCCCGCGCGGGCCAGATCCTCGGCGGCGGTGGCGCCCGACGGGCCGCCGCCCACGATGAAGGCGTCGTAGATCATCGTCATTCTCCCGGCACGGCAAGGCCCGACGCCACGGGGCGACGGCCTGGCATGGTTTCAATCACTTTCAGCGCGATGATGGCCGAGATCACGAACAGGGCCGCCTCGAACCCGAATGTCAGGCCAAAGGCCTGGGCGTCCGGCAGGGCCTGGCGCGCCAGATCCACCAGAACCGCGCCGGTCAGCCCGCCAAAACCCGCCGCGACGGCCTGCGCCGCCCCCCACAGGCCCATCCGCGTGCCCTCGCGCGCGTCGCGGCCCTGCCCGGCCAGCGCCATCATCGACCCGATCGCCGCGACCGCGAACATGCCGTTGAAGAAGCCCATCGCGACCACCATCGGCACGAACAGCGCGCCATTCGTCTGGCCCGTCGCGATGATCGCCGCCAGCGCCGCGGCCGACCCCATGCAGCCGGTCGCCACCCACAGCCTCAGGCTGCCGATGCGGAAGCCGGTCGACAGCACGCCGACCAACGCCATCCCGAGGAAAACGCCGCCATTCTGCGCGCCCGAAAGCTTGGTGGATTCGCCCGGCGTGAAGCCGAAGACCAGCCCGGCATAGGGTTCCAGGATCAGCTCCTGCATGAAATAGGCGGTCATCGACAGGAAGACGAACAGGGTAAAGTTGCGCGCCCGCCGTTCGGCCCAGATTTCGGCGATGCCCTGCCGGAATGGCATTGGTTCCGGCTCGCGCCCGGCGATGACGCGCGCCTCGATCCCGGCGATGGCCAGCATTGTCAGGATCAGCGCGCCAATCGTGACCGCGCCCACCACCTGCATCAGCCTCAAGGGCGTGTAAGGGTCAAGGAAATGGCCCGCCGTGGCCGCCGTGGCCGCAATGCCGAAGATCATCATCAGCCATGTGATCGTTGCCGCGGCCGCCCGGCGGCGCGGGGCGGTCGCCGTGGCCAACAGCGCCAGAAGCGAGGTGCCCGACGCCCCCACGCCAACGCCGATCATCCCGTAGGCCAGCACCGACAGGATCAGACCGGCCGTGCGCGCATGGGCCATCCACAGGACCGCCAGCGCGGCAAGGAAGGCGCCCGCCGCCAGGACCGCCATGCCGCCGATGATGAACCTTGTGCGGTTGCCCTTGGTATCCGACCGGAAACCCCAGTTCGGCCGCGTGATCTGGATGCCGTAGTGGAAGGCGACCAGAAGACCGGGCAGGACGGCGGGCAGCGCCAGTTCCACCACCATCAGGCGGTTCAATGTCGATGTCATCAGCACGACAATCGCGCCAAAGCACATCTGCACCAGACCGAGGCGGATGATCTGGACCCATGAAAGCGTCATGCCAGCCCCCGAAGGGCGAAGGCCGAAACCATCATGCCCGAAACGTAAAGCACGACGCCGGTGCCGTTGTACCAGGGCGCATGGCGGCGCGGGTCGCGGAACAGGCGCCGCATCGCCAGAAGCTGCACAAGGATCAGCCCGAAGACCGCCAGCGCGTGAACCGGCTTGCCCCAGATGACGAGCAGCGCCACGACCAGAAGTTGCGCAAGCGCCATCACCGTGCAGGCGATCCTGGCCGCGACCTCGGGGCCAAGTGTCACGGGCAGCGACCGCACGCCATGCTGGCGATCGCCTTCCAGCGCCTTGAAATCGTTCAGCGTCATGATGCCGTGTGCGCCAAGCGCATAAAGGCCCGCGATGGCCACGATCTCGAACCGGGGGGCGCCCGACAGAAGCACCGCCGCCCCGGTGAACCACGGCAAGCCCTCGTAGGACAGGCCCACAAGGCCCGGCCCCCACCAGCCTGACCGCTTCAGGCGGACAGGTTCGGCGGAATAGGCCCAGGCGGCGATCACGCCGACGACCGTGGCGCCAAAGCCCCAGGGACCCAGAAGCCAGCCCACGGCAAGCGACAGCGCGGTCATCGCGAGCGCGATGTAAAGGCCCCAGCGGCCCGGTATGCGGCCCGACGGGATCGGGCGGTGCGGTTCGTTGATCGCATCGACATGGCGGTCGCACCAGTCATTGGCCGCCTGGCTCATTCCACAGACGATCGGTCCGGCAAGGATCATCCCCAGCAGGACCATCGGCCATTCGGCGCCAAGGGCCACACCCGAAGACACCGCGCCGCACAGGAAGGCCCAGGTCGGCGGGAACCAGGTGATCGGCTTGATCAGGGTCAGCATGGCCCGGGGTTCGGGCAGGTGACGCGGGGGATGTGTGATCGCGGTGCTCATGTGTCAATTAAAGATGACACTTGCGAGTCTGGCAAGTTTTACATTTCCACAGGCGCACGGTTTCATCCTTCTGTCAGCTCGAACCGGCAGGCTGGGTCGCCGCAGGCACAGCAGGCGGTTTCCCGAACGGTCACGCCCGGCCAGACAAGGCGCGAGAAAAGCCTTTCGAAAACAGCGGCATGCCAGATACATTGCGGCCTGTCGGCCTGCCATCCGGCGATCAGCGGGTTGTCATGGACCGAAAACACCAGCGGCCTGCGGCTGACCACGTCAAACCGGCCGGTTCCTGCGAATGTCCAGGCGTGACGGGCAATCGCGGTTGACAGCAGGGGCGCGGCGACTCGGCCCGGAAGCAGGCGCAGAACGGCTTGAGCCGGACGGGGAATGCGGTGGGCCAGGATATAGTCGCCGGTCGCAAGACCCGACGCGCGCAGGATCGGTTCGGCCTCGTCGGGCCTGAGTTCGCGCAGCGCCCGATGAACGGCGGCGCAATCCTCCTGCGGCAGCATGGACGCATCGGGCGGCGGCCGCGCCACGCCCGCGCGGCTCAGCACGTGGGCGCACAGATCACCCAGGCCGCGCCGTTCCAGAACGTCCACCAGTTGCAGGATGGCATTCGGCCCGATCCGGGCTTCGGCCTGCATCGCGGATCACTCCGCCGGTTCCTGCATCTGTTCCTTTCCGCCCCCGCAGGCCATCGCATGCGCCTGTTCGGGCAGGACGAAATCCTTGCGGCGGGTTTCGGCGCGTTCCTTCATCTGTTCGCGCACGGCTTCCTGCCGCTCGCGGTGCTTGCGCGACCGTTCGGCGGCGGCCTCCCAGTCGGCGACCTGCGCCGGGGCAAGCTTGCGGGTTTCGTCGAAGTGGAAATCGACCTTGTCCTTGGTCTGCGGACCCCAGTAGCCCGCCTTGCCCAGATCATAGAAAGTGCGCCCCACGCCCGCCTTCAGGAAGGCCTTCAGGCATCCCAGCAGATAGCGACGGCGAAATCCGGTTCCGCGCCAGGGATAATGGAACAGCGCCTTCTTCATGTAGAAGCGGCGATAGTTCTTCATCACCCCGTCCAGCAACTCGCCCCGCGTCATCGCCTCGGGCTTCATGATCGGGGTGACGAAATTGTATTTCGAAAAGTCGAACACCTCGACCTTGTCACCCAGCTCCTGGAACAGGGGGGTGAAGGGCCAGGGCGTGTACATCGACCAGTTTGCAAGGTCGGGCTGCCAGTCCCAGGCCATGCGATAGGTTTCTTCAAGCGTTTCGGGCGTCTCGTTGTCGAGCCCGACGATGAACTGCGCCTCGGTGAAGATGTCGGCCTCGCGCAGAAGGCGGATGGCCTCCTTGTTCTGGGCGACGGTGGTTTCCTTGTTGAACATGTCCAGCTTCATCTGCGCGGCGGCCTCGGTCCCCAGGCTGATGTGGACAAGCCCCGCCTCGCGATAGAATTTCAGCAGGTCACGGTCGCGGTAGATGTCGGTGACGCGGGTGTTGATGCCCCACTTCACCCGATGGTTCAGGCCCCGGTCGATCAGTTCCTGACAGAATTCCACGAACTTCTTCTTGTTGATGGTCGGTTCCTCGTCGGCAAGGATGAAGAAGCCGACGCCGTGGTTGTCGACCAGGTCCTCGATCTCGTCGGCGACCTTCTTGGGGTCGCGCACGCGGTAATCGCGCCAGAACTTCCATTGCGAACAGAAGGAACAGGTGAACGGGCAGCCGCGGGCAAGGTTCGGGATGGCCACCTTCACGCCAAGGGGAATGTAGATGTAGCTGTCCCACTGGATCAGCGACCAGTCGGGCGCGATACCGTCAAGGTTCTTCACCGTCGGCGCGGCGGCGGTGGCGACGATCTCGTCGCCGTCACGGAAGGCCAGCCCGCGGATCTTGCGCCGGTCGGCCATGTAGCGGCCATCGCGGACGGCCTCGGCCAGTGCAACCATGATCTCTTCGCCTTCGCCGCGCACGATGACATCGACCCAGGGCGCCTCGGTCAGAACCTGGGGATACATGAACGTCGCATGCACACCGCCCAGAACCCGCAGCGCATCCGGCACGACTTCGGAGGCAATGCTGAGAACCTCTTCGGCGGCATAGATTGACGGCGTGATCGAGGTCACGCCAACCAGGTCGGGTTTCAGTTCGGCCAACCGCGCGCGCAGCGTCTCGCCGTCCACATGGTGGGTCATCGCGTCGATGAAATGGATATCGTCAAATCCCGCGCGCTTCAGGCTGCCCGCAAGATAGGCGACCCAAGCCGGCGGCCAGTTGCCCGCAATCTCTGCGCCGCCCGAGTGATAGTTGGGATGAACGAACACGATGCGCATGGCGGCCTCCTGCGTGATGCGGCATCCGTCAGGAGCGACGGTGTCAAGCAAGATTGACACATGGCAGGCAGAGTCGATTTGACTTGGATCAAGTCAGAGGCGACGGATCACTCCGTCGCCTTGTTCAGGATGCCGAATTTCCGCAGCTTCACATAAAGCGACTGACGCGACAGGCTAAGGAGTTCGGCCGCCGCCGCGCGATTGTTGCCCGACATCTCCAGCGCGGCCTCGATACACATCTTTTCGATGATCTCGGTCGTTTCGGCCACGATGTCCTTGAGCGTGGAATAGCCCACAAGACGCATCACGTTGCGCAGGCCCTCGTTGTCGGCCGCGGCGGACGGCCAGACGATGCTGTCGGCCACGACGGAATCGCGCACGATGATCGCGACCAGAGGCTTGCCCCGATCCAGCACGAGCGTCGCGGAAAGTTCGACCGAAACCTCGCCCATGTAATCGGTGTTGAGCCGGGTGCGGTAATGGCGCAGATGTCCAACGCGCTTGACGTTGTCCATCAGCACCTTCAGGTCGACCGCACCGCGCGACAGGAAATCCGAAAAGGACCTGTCGATCACGACAGACTGGCTGTGACTGTCGGTCAGGTTCAGGAATGCCTCGTTCGCGGCCTTGATCACGCCGTTTCCATCCAGGAAGACGATCCCGTCAATGCCCTTTTCGAACAGGCTGTCCAGCATGGCGCTGCGGTCGCTCTGCTGGGTCTGCGCGCTTTCCGAAAGGCTGATGCGGCACAGCAGAAGCCGGTCACGCGAGGCGCGGAACATCTTGGCGTTGATCTTCACGCGCTGGCCGGTGCGGCGCACGTTCAGGTCAAGGAACGATGCGGTATCGTTCGAGGCATATTTGGACAGGGTTTCCAGCAACTCGCCCCGGCGGCGACCGTCGAATTCCTGCGCGATGGCGGCGTTCAGCAGATCGTTGCGCGGCGCCCCCAGAAGCCGCGCCGCCGAACTGTTCAGATCGACGATGCGCCCGGTGGTCGCGGAAACGATCAGCAGCGGGAAAGAGTTCTCCTCCATCAGCACGCGATAGCGCGTTTCAAGTTCGCGCTGCGCCTCGTGATCGCGGCCAATCGCACGGTGCGCAAGGACCAGCTGCTGCTGCACCTCGGCCAGGGGGCGCAGATCGCGCCCCATCAGCAGGACACGGCCCGAACCTTCCCATTTGCGGATCGCATAACGAACGGGAAATTCGTATTCGGCCGGCCCCGCATGGTTCAGTTCAAGCGTCTGGATGCCGCTGGCAGTGGCAAGGCGCTGACTGAGTTTTGCCCAGCTTTCCGCGGCGAAAAGGGATTCGATCGGTTGACCTTCCCAACCGCCGACATGGGCGGCAAGGCCGGACTGCGGATTTGCGAGAACGGTTTCGACAATGCCATCCGGCCCGACGACAAGCGTCAGGTCACTTGCAGCCGCGACCAGGTCCAGAACAAGACGTCTGGCGGCTGGGTCCGACGGCAGATCCGGAAGAACGTGGGCATCATCTGTCAATTCCGCCCCCTCTCAGAGCGTTTTTCGTTCGAACCCTTTGGCTTTTTTTGACTTCGCTATCAACCCCATCAGGTGTGGTTACGACGCCATACTCACCAAGAAAGGCAGAAAGATCACGTATTGCAAGGTCTGCATTTGTCGCGTGCAGCAATTCTTTGTCAGAGATCGGCACGGAACCGCCCACAAGGATGCGGATCGACCCGCGCGACAGCAGGCGCAGCGTCTTGACCAGACCGGCGGCAGAAGCCATGCCCGCCTGACATCCGACCGACACCAGCGCGATGTCGAACTGCGTCGTCGCCAGAAGCTGCGTCAGTTCCGCGGCCAGAGGCGCGATACGGACCGTCGCGGAAAGCCCCGCGTTCCGCAATTGGACCGCGATGACGAAAGCGCCCAGCGTGTGCTGTTCGGCCTCGGGCACCAGGATCAGCACCGACGGCCCGGCGACCCCGTCGGGATCAAGCAGGGTATCAATATGCCGCAGAACCCCATGAAGGCGTTCGGTGCGGATCGTCACGTCGACGAAACTGATCTCGTCGGCCTCCCAGCACTCGCCCAGACGGCGGGCGGCTGCCGGGACGTACTGACGCGCAACGGTGAAAGGCTCGACATGCCGCGCACGCATGATGTCGACAATAACAGCGGGATCATCCGATGACGTTCGGGACAGGGTATCCATGAAGTGATCAAGGTGATCCTGTTTCACATCCGCGCACTGCTGGTCGCGTACCGACACCAAATGTTCCAGCGCCTCCTTCGCGAGTCCACCAATCCAATCGACGACACAAAGGCCCTGGTCTTCCGGTATCCCTTCGTCACGCATCGGGAGCCCTCCCTTGGGCAACACCGCAGATGCCGGGGCAAGCTAGCACCGATGTAGTGCAATTAGAAGCCTACGACTCGCAGTCACCATACCACATCAAACCATCATTACTGTCTACATAAATTGACAGCCATTCCGCGAATTGGCACATGATCCATATCAAATCAATGTTTTTCAATATATTTTTTTGGAGTTGGAGTCTTCCGGTTTCCAGTTTTTGGGTCCGTCTCACACGAGACTGACACCCGCATAAAATGTAAATTTGAATTGACAGTCTGGCTGACTGGACTAGGCTGAGTGTAAACCTGATGAAGCATGAGGCGTCCGGATGTCTGCTGTTGCCTCGAAACCCCGCCACCCTCCGCTGTACACGCCCAGCCAGCGCGCCCGCCGGGATTCGACGCGCTGGACGACGGTCCAGGCGGTCCTCGCCCCGCTTCAGTTTCTGGTCTTCATCGTCTCGCTGGCGCTGGTGCTGCGGTACCTTTTCACCGGCGAGGGATATGGCGCGGCAACCGCCTCGATCCTTCTGAAAACGGCGCTGCTTTACACGATCATGGTGACCGGCGCGATCTGGGAAAAGGTCGTCTTCGGGCAGTATCTGTTCGCCCCCGCCTTCTTCTGGGAAGACGTCGTAAGTTTTGTCGTGATCGGCCTTCACACGCTCTATCTCTATGGTCTGATTACCGAAAATCTGTCGCCGCCACAGTTGATGGCGGTCACGCTGGCGGCCTATCTCACCTATGTCCTCAACGCCGGGCAGTTCCTTTGGAAACTGCGCATGGCACGGCGCGACATGGCGGCCGCCGACAGCCGCGACACGCTGGACGAGGGGGTGGCGGCATGAGCCTCGACACGCCCGTCAAAGGTTGCCTGCACACGCCCGTCCTGCGCGAACGCGGCCAGCGCGAGGTGTTCTGCGGACTGACCGGCATCATCTGGCTTCACCGCAAGATGCAGGATGCCTTCTTCCTTGTGGTGGGGTCGCGCACCTGCGCCCACCTGCTGCAATCGGCCGCCGGGGTGATGATCTTTGCCGAACCCCGATTCGGCACCGCGATCCTGGAAGAAAAGGATCTGGCCGGCCTGGCCGACGCCCATGAAGAGCTGGAACGCGAGGTTGCCCGCCTTCTGTCGCGGCGCCCCGACATCCGTCAGCTGTTCCTGGTCGGGTCCTGCCCGTCGGAAGTGATCAAGCTCGATCTGGGCCGGACGGCCGAACGGCTGAACCAGCGCCATGCGCCGCATGTGCGCGTCTACAACTATTCCGGCTCGGGGATCGAAACCACCTTCACCCAGGGCGAGGATGCCTGTCTGGCGGCGATGGTGCCCGGCCTGGCTGAAACCGATGCCGAAAACCTGCTGGTTGTCGGCGCGCTGCCCGATGTGGTCGAGGATCAGTGCCTGTCGCTTCTGCACCAGATGGGCGTGGATCAGGTGCAGTTGCTGCCCGCGCGCCGGGCCGCCGATGCGCCGAAGGTAGGGTCGCGCACCCGTTTCATCCTGACCCAGCCGTTCCTTGCGGACACGGCCGCCGCGCTGGAACGGCGCGGGGCCGAACGGATCGCCGCCCCCTTCCCCTTCGGCGAGGAAGGCACGACCGCCTGGCTGAATGCCGTTGCCCATGCGCGCGGCGTCCACCCCGAACGGTTCGAGAAAGTCACCGCCGCACCGCGCGCTCGCGCCCGCCGTGCGGTGGCCGCCCATGCCGAAACGCTGCGCGGCAAATCCCTGTTCTTCTTCCCCGACAGCCAGCTTGAGATTCCGCTGGCACGGTTTCTGGCCCGGGAATGCGGGATGCGCCCCCTTGAGGTGGGCACGCCCTATCTGCATCGCGCGCTGATGGAGCCGGAACTGGCCCTGCTGCCGGAAACGGCGCTGTCCGAGGGGCAGGATGTGGATCTGCAACTGGATCGGCACGCGGCCCTTGCGCCTGACCTGACGGTTTGCGGCCTTGGGCTGGCCAACCCGCTTGAGGCGGCCGGGCACCCCACGAAATGGGCGATCGAGCTGGTCTTCACGCCGGTCCATTTCTACGAACAGGCGGGCGATCTGGCGGGGCTGTTCAGCCGGCCCCTGCGCCGCCGCGCCATCCTTTCGGGCGAGGTGCGGCCATGAAGCTGACACTGTGGACCTATGAGGGCCCGCCGCATGTGGGCGCGATGCGTGTCGCGACCGGCATGAAGGGCGTGCATTTCGTGCTGCACGCGCCGCAGGGCGATACCTATGCCGACCTTCTGTTCACGATGATCGAACGGCGTAATCATCGCCCGCCGGTCACCTTCACCACCTTCCAGGCGTCCGATCTTGGCGCGGATACCGCAAGCCTGTTCAAGCGGTCGGCGCAGGCGGCGTTCGACCGGTTCCGCCCCGATGCGATGATCGTCGGGGCCTCCTGCACGGCCGAACTGATCCAGGACGATCCCGGCGGGCTGGCTGCGACGCTTGGCCTGCCCTGCCCGGTCGTCCCGCTGGACCTGCCCAGCTACAGCCGCAAGGAAAACTTCGGAGCGGATGAAACCTTCCTGGCGCTGGTCAGGGCGCTGGCCCGGTCGATGCCGCGCAGCGAAAGGGTTTCCTGCAACCTTCTGGGCGCGACCGCGCTTGGTTTCCGCCATCGCGACGACGTTGCCGAAATCGCCGGGCTTCTGGAACGGATGGGAATCGCAGTCAACGTGGCCGCCCCGCTGGATGCCTCGCCCGCCGATATCGCGCGGATGGGACAGGCCCATTTCAACGTGCTGCTTTATCCCGAAACGGGCGAGGGCGCGGCGCGCTGGATGGAACGCAATCTGGGCCAGCCCTACACAAAGACCGTGCCGATCGGCGTGGGCGCGACCCGCGATTTCATCGCCGAGGTGGCGCGGCTTGCCTCGGTTTCGGCGGATGTGCCGGAAACCGGCCTGCGCCAGCCGTGGTGGTCGGCCTCGGTCGACAGCACCTATCTGACCGGCAAGCGCGTTTTCATCTTCGGCGATGCGACCCATGCGATGGCCGCCGCCCGTGTGGCCGCAAGGGAAATCGGGTTCGAGGTGGTCGGTCTTGGCTGCTACAACCGCGAATTCGCCCGGCCCGTCCGCGCCGCTGCGAAGGATTACGGGATCGAGGCGCTGATCACCGACGATTACCTCGAGGTCGAGGCCGCCATCGCCGCCGCCGCGCCGGAACTGATCCTGGGCACGCAGATGGAACGCCACATCGGCAAACGGCTGGGGATTCCCTGCGCCGTCATCTCGGCCCCGGTACATGTGCAGGACTTCCCCGCCCGCTATTCGCCGCAGATGGGGTTCGAGGGCGCGAACGTCCTGTTCGATACCTGGATCCACCCGCTGGTCATGGGGCTTGAGGAACATCTGCTGACGATGTTCCGCGAGGATTTCGAATTCCACGACGCCGCCGGGCCCAGCCATCACGGCGGCAAGGCCGACCTGCGCCCCGTCGCCGAACCGCATATCCCCGAACCGGCCCCGGCCAATGTGATGGCGGCCCAGATGATCGAGGCGGCACAGGCCCTGGCCGAGGCGATCCGCTGGCTGCCCGACGCCGAGAAGGAACTGCGCAAGATCCCGTTCTTCGTCCGCGCCAAGGCCCGGCGGAACACCGAAAAATACGCCGCCGACCGTGGGCTGACCGCGATCACGATCGAAACGCTCTACGAGGCGAAGGCCCATTATGCGCGATGACAGCTTCACATCGCCGGACCTGACGCTGTCGCCCGATCCGATCCGGGCGGATGACGGGCTTTACCGGTTTGTGATCGTCACGCTGGATGCCCATGCGGCCGGTCCCGCGATGCGGGTGGCCGGACGGCTGGCCAAGGATTTTCCCGGCATCTCGATTTCGGTCCATGCCGCCGCGGAATGGGCCGAGAACCCCGCCGCCCTTGCCCGCGCACGCGCCGATGTGGCGCGGGCGAACATCATCGTGGCGAACCTGCTGTTCATCGAGGAACACCTGACCGCGATCCTGCCGCAGATGCAGGCGGTGCGCGACCGTCTGGACGCATTCGTGGGCGTGATATCGGATCCGCAGATCGTCAAGCTCACGCGGATGGGCGATCTGGACATGGCGCAACCCGCCTCGGGCGCGATGGCCTTCCTGAAGAAGCTGCGCGGATCGAAATCGCCTTCGGCCTCGTCGGGCGAAAGGCAGATGGCGTTGTTGCGGCGGCTGCCGAAGATCCTGCGCTTCATCCCCGGCAAGGCGCAGGACATGCGGGCCTGGTTCCTGTCGATGCAGTACTGGCTGGGCGGGTCCGACGACAACATCGAAGGCATGATCCGGTTCCTGGTCAGCCGCTACGCACCCAATCGCGACTGACGCCGGGTGCGCGCGGCCCCGCCGGTGGATTACCCGGATGTGGGCCTCTATCACCCCGACGTGCCGGGGCGGGTGTTCACCGATGCAGCGCTTCTGCCGCGCCCCGAAGGCGCGGTGGCGACGGTGGGCCTGCTGATGTTGCGGTCCTACATCCTTGCCTCGGACACGGCCCATTACGATGCGGTCATCCGCGCCTTCGAATCGCGTGGCCTCGCCGTGGTGCCGGCCTTTGCCGCGGGCCTCGACGGTCGCCCGGCGATCGACGCGTATTTCGGCGCTGGCCGGGTCGACGCGATGGTGTCGCTGACCGGGTTTTCGCTGGTCGGCGGCCCGGCCTATAACGACAGCCCCGCGGCGGTTGACGCGCTTGAGGCGCTGGATGTGCCCTATGTCGCGGCCCATCCTCTGGAATTCCAGACGCTTGGCCAGTGGGGCGGGGCCTGCGGCGGGCTTGGCCCGGTGGAAACCACCATGCTGATCGCCCTGCCGGAAATCGACGGCGCGACGAACCCGACCGTATTCGCCGGGCGGCATGACCCCGAAGGCTGCAACGGTTGCGCACGCGGCTGCAAGGCCCCCGCCGCCGAGGCGATGGCCGCCCGCGTCATGGCGCCCTGTTCCGAACGGATCGAGGCGCTGGCCGAAAAAGTGGCGCGGCTTGCCGCCCTGCGCAAGTCCAGCGTGGCCCAACGGAAGGTGGCCGTGGTTCTGTACGGCTTCCCGCCCAATGCGGGCGCGGTGGGAACGGCGGCCTATCTGGGGGTTTTCGAAAGCCTGTTCAACGTTCTCAAGGCGATGCAGGCCGATGGCTATGACGTCACCCTGCCCGCTTCGGTCGAGGATCTGCGCCAGGCGGTTCTGGGCGGCAATGCCGCCAGCTTCGGGCAACCGGCCAATGTGGCCGCGCGCATTCCGGCATCCGAACTGGTGCGCCGCACGCGCTGGCTGGGCGATATCGAACAGGTCTGGGGCCCGGCACCCGGACGTGCGCAAACGGATGGCGCGGATGTCTTCGTCCTTGGCCGGACCTTCGGCAATGTCTTTGTCGGCGTGCAGCCCGTGTTCGGCTACGAAGGCGATCCGATGCGCCTGTTGTTCGAAAAGGGCTTTGCCCCGACGCATGCCTTCAATGCCTTCTACGACTGGATGAAGCGTGATTTCGGCGCCGATGTGCTGCTGCATTTCGGGATGCATGGCGCGCTGGAATTCATGCCGGGCAAGCAGGCCGGCCTGTCAGAGACATGCTGGCCCGACCGGCTGATCGGCAACATGCCGAATGTCTATCTTTACGCCGCAAACAACCCGTCCGAGGCAACGCTGGCCAAGCGGCGCAGCAATGCGGTGACGATCACGCACCTGACGCCGCCGCTGGCGCAGTCGGGGCTTTACAAGGGGTTGCTGGACCTGAAGGACACCGTGGCACGGTTCCGCGCGACCGGCCCGGATGCGCCCGACCGCGACGACCTGATCGCGCTGATGCATGAACAGGCGCGCGCCGTGGACATGGCCGCCGACGATCCCGAAACGCTGTGGCTGCGGCTTCTGGAAACCGAAGGCGCGCTGATCACCGACGGGCTGCATGTCGTCGGCCGGCCGATCAGCGACCAGGCCCGCGCCGATTTCCTGGCGCTGATGCCCGACGATCCGGAAACGCGCGCGCGCGCCGACGATCTGTTGCGGCGCGAACATGAAATCCCGGCCCTGCTGCGGGCCCTGTCGGGGCGCTTCATCAGCCCGGTGCCCGGCGGCGACCTGATCCGCGCGCCCGAGATCCTGCCCACGGGGCGGAACATTCATGCCTTCGATCCGTTCCGGATGCCCACGGCATTCGCGCTGGCGGATGGCAAGGCGCAGGCCGAAAGGCTTCTGGCCACCCACCCCACCCTGCCGCGCACCGTGGCGCTGGTGCTGTGGGGCAGCGACAACATCAAGTCCGACGGCGGCCCGATCGCGCAGGCGCTGGCCCTGATCGGCGCGCGGCCCCGGTTCGACAGCTATGGCCGGCTGTGCGGCGCCGACCTGATCCCGCTGGCCGAACTCGGCCGCCCGCGCATCGACGTGGTGATGACACTGTCGGGTATCTTCCGCGACCTTCTGCCCTTGCAGACCCGGATGCTGGCCGAGGCCGCCTTCAAGGCCGCGACGGCCGATGAGCCGGTCGAGGCGAATTTCATCCGCGCCCATGCCCTGCGCTATGCGGCCGAAATGGGTGTCGACATGGAAACCGCCGCGCTGCGCGTCTTTTCCAATGCCGAAGGCGCCTATGGATCGAACGTGAACGTTCTTGTCGGGTCTTCGGCCTTTGGCGACGAAGACGAACTGGCCGATGCCTATCAGAACCGCAAGAGCTTTGCCTACGGGGTGAACGGCAAGGCCAAGGGCAATCCCGCGCTGTTGCAGAAGGCGCTGAAGGATGTGGACCTGGCCTATCAGAACCTGGAGTCGGTCGAACTGGGCGTGACCACGGTCGACCATTACTTCGATACCCTGGGCGGGATCGCCCGCGCGGTGAAACGCGCGCGGGGCGGGCAGGACATGCCGGTCTACATCGGCGACCAGACCCGCGGCGGTGGCGTTGTGCGCACCCTGGCTGACCAGATCGCGCTGGAAACCCGCTCGCGCAGCCTGAACCCCAAGTTCTTCGAAGGGCTGCTGAAGCACGGCGCCGAAGGCGTGCGCCAGATCGAGGCGCAGATTTCCAACACCTTCGGCTGGTCGGCGACGACCGGCAAGGTGGAGCCCTGGGTCTATCAGCGCCTGACCGAAACCTTCGTCACCGACGAAGCGATGCGCCGCCGTCTTGCGGCGCTCAATCCCGAAGCCTCGTCGCGCATGGCGCAGCGGCTTCTGGAGGCGTCCGACCGCGCCTACTGGACACCCGATCCCGAAACGCTCGCCGCCCTTCAGGACGCGGCGGATGAACTTGAGGATCGTCTGGAAGGGATCGCGGCGGAATGACCCGGATTTGCGCCATGCGGAACGGTCAGACCGGGGGGCCAGCCCCCCGGACCCCCCGGGATATTTGGGGACAGAAAATCGGGACCATCGGTTCCGGGAAGGAGACGACATGAGCCCGAGAGACGAGATCCCCGACCTGCGCGGGCTGGATGGCGAGGGCTCGGTGCAGGTCCAGATGGACCCGGCGCTGAAGATCGAGGGGGCCAAGGTCTTTTCCGTCTACGGCAAGGGCGGGATCGGCAAATCCACCACCTCGTCGAACCTGTCGGCGGCCTTTGCCGCCATGGGAAAGCGGGTGCTTCAGATCGGATGCGACCCCAAGCACGACAGCACTTTCACCCTGACGGGGCGACTGCAACCGACGGTGATCGATATCCTGAAAGAGGTCGATTTCCACGCCGAGGAACTGCGGCCCGAAGACTACATCACCGAAGGCTGGGGCGGGGTCAAATGCGTCGAGGCGGGCGGGCCGCCTGCCGGGACCGGCTGCGGCGGCTATGTCGTGGGCCAGACGGTCAAGCTTCTGAAACAGCATCACCTGCTGGAAGACACCGACGTGGTGATCTTCGACGTCCTGGGCGATGTGGTCTGCGGCGGGTTCGCTGCGCCCCTGCAACATGCGGATCGCGCGGTGATCGTCACGGCGGACGACTTTGACAGCATCTATGCGATGAACCGGATCATCGCCGCCGTGCAGGCGAAATCGGCAAACTACAAGGTTCGCCTGGCCGGCTGCATCGCCAACCGGTCGCGCGCCACGACCGAGGTCGACCGCTATTGCGCGCGTGTCGGATTCAAGCGGCTGGCGCATATGCCCGATTATGACGCGATCCGCCGGTCGCGGCTGAAGAAGAAGACGCTGTTCGAGATGCCGGACGAACCCGACATCGAACTGGCGCGGGCCGAATACCTGCGCCTTGCGCAAAGCCTGTGGACAGGAACCGACCCGCTGGCACCGATGCCCCTGCCCGACCGCGAAATCTTTGAATTGCTGGGGTTCGACTGATGTCCGACTACGGCCTTACCCGTGACCGGGTCGAAACCTATTTCGACCGCACCGCCACCCAGACCTGGGAACGGCTGACCTCATCCGACAAGGTCAGCCGCATCCGCGAGACCGTCCGCGAAGGGCGCGACCGGATGCGCGCGCTGATGCTGTCGCGCCTGCCCGCCGACCTGACCGGCGCGCGGGTTCTGGATGCGGGCTGCGGCACCGGTGCGATGGCCACCGAACTGGCGCGGCGCGGCGCGCATGTGGTGGGCGTCGACATCTCGCCCCAGCTGATCGGCATCGCGCGCCGCAGGCTCGATCCCGATCTGGCGGGGTTTGTGGAGTTTCACGCCGGCGACATGACCGACCCCGCGCTTGGCCGGTTCGATCACGCCCTGGCGATGGACAGCCTGATCTATTACCGCGACCGCGACATCGGCCAGATCATCGACGAGCTGTCGCACCGCTGCGCCCGCAACATCGTTTTCACCGTCGCGCCGCGCACGCCGTTCCTGATGGCCTTCTGGTCGATGGGCAAGCTGTTTCCCCGGTCGGACCGGTCGCCGGTCATGGTGCCGCACGATCCCCGCAGGCTGGCGCGGCATTGCCCCGGCCAGCTGCATCGCGTCGGGCGCGTGTCATCGGGTTTCTACATCTCGGAATGTCTGGAGCATCGCAGATGATCATCCGGCGCAAGCATGTGGCACAACTGGGGGCACGCTGGATGCCCTTTGCCGATGCGGCCTCTGCCGATCTGCCGCTTGGCCAGCTCTGGCGGCTGGCGCTGTTCCAGATTTCGGTCGGCATGGCGCAGGTGCTGCTTCTGGGCACGCTGAACCGCGTGATGATCGTGGAACTTTCGGTGCCCGCGATGGTGGTGGCGATGATGATCGCCATTCCGGTTCTGGTCGCCCCGTTCCGCGCGCTTCTGGGCCACCGGTCCGATACATACAGGTCGGCCCTGGGGTGGAAGCGCATTCCCTATCTCTGGTTCGGGTCGCTCTGGCAGATGGGCGGGCTGGCCGTCATGCCTTTCGCGCTGATCGTGCTGTCGGGCGACCAGTTCAAGGGGCCGACATGGGCGGGCGAGGTTCTGGCCGCGCTGGCCTTCCTCATGGCCGGTCTGGGCATGCACATGACCCAGACCGCGGGCCTTGCCCTTGCCGCCGACCGCGCCTCCGATGATACCCGGCCGCGCGTCGTGGCGATGCTTTACATCCTTTATCTTGTCGGCATGGGGATTTCGGCGATCATCGTCGGCTGGCTTCTGCGCGACTATGAACCGATCCTGCTGGTGCGCGTGGTGCAGGGCTGCGGCGCGGCGACCCTGGTTCTGAACATCATCGCCTTCTGGAAACAGGAACGTGTGCGCCCGATGTCGGCGGCCGAACGCGCGGCGCCGCGTCCGGCCTTCGCCGCCGCCTGGAAGGACCTGATGGCACAGGATGGCGCGCGGCGGCTTCTGGTCGTGGTGTTCATCGGCACGCTGGCCTTCAACATGCAGGATGTCCTGCTTGAGCCCTACGGCGGCCAGGTCCTGGGCCTTTCGGTTTCCGCCACGACGCTGCTGACCGGGGTCTGGGCGCTTGGTGCGCTTCTGGGCTTCATCTGGGCAACGCAGCGCCTGTCGCAGGGGGCGGAACCCTATCGCCAGGCGGCCCGTGGCCTGCTGTTCGGCATCGCCGCCTTTTCCGCCGTCATCTTCGCAAGCCCGCTGGACAGCGCCGCGCTGTTCTATGCCGGGGCCTTCGCCATCGGTCTGGGCAACGGCGTGTTCGGCCTGTCGACCCTGAATGCCGCGATGGCGCAGGCGCAGCGCAGCGCCGGCGCGGGGCTTGCGCTTGGCGCCTGGGGGTCGGCACAGGCCACCGCCGCAGGCCTTGCGATCCTGATCGGCGGGGTCCTGCGGGATGCTGTCAACCACATCGTCGACAGCGGTCTTGTCGGCGCGGTCCACGACATCAGCCTTGGCTATTCCGTGGTCTATCACATCGAGATCGCCCTGCTTTTCCTTACCCTTGCCGTTCTGGGCCCGCTTGTCCGGATCGGCAGCCTGAACCCTGCCACACCGGACCAAGGCCAGACGCGTTTGCGTCTCGCCGAATTCCCAACCTGACAACGGAGGACCCAGATGGTTGGTGTCAACTTCTTTGGAAATTTCGATCTGGCCAGCCTTTCGATCTGGCTGTTCTGGGGCTTCTTCGCCCTGCTCATCTACTACCTGCAGACCGAGAACATGCGCGAAGGCTATCCTCTGGAAAACGAGGACGGGTCCGTTGCCCCCAATCAGGGCCCATTCCCCGTGCCGAAGCCCAAGACGGTGATCCTGCCGAACGGACAGGGTTCGGTCACGCTGCCCTCGGCCGCAAACGAGGCCGCGCATCGCCGTGCCGATCTGGCGCTGGCCCGCACGGCCGTGTCCGAGGGTTTCCCGCACATGCCCACGGGCAACCCGATGCTTGACGGTGTCGGCCCTGCCTCATGGGTTCCGCGCAAGGACGCCGCCGAACTTGACGGCCACGGCCACGCCAAGATCCAGCCGATGTCGAAGATCGACGGCATGGCCGTCAGCGCCGGTGGCGATCCGCGCGGTCTGCCGGTTCAGGCGGGCGATCTGGAGGTCGTCGGCCGGATCAAGGACATGTGGATCGACGTGCCCGAACAGCTTGTCCGCTATCTGGAAATCGACCTGAACAGCGGCAAGTCGCGGCTGGTGCCGATGACCATGTGCAAGATCTGGTCGGATCGCGTGCGCATCAATGCGCTGACGTCCGACCTGTTCGACGACATCCCCGCAACGGCCGCCGCAGACAAGGTGACCAAGCTCGAGGAAGACAAGATCTCGGCCTATGTCGCCTCGGGCTGGCTTTACGCCAAGGGCCGCAAGCGCGGCTTCTGACCACGAAGGGAAGCGGCGCGCGCCCGCGCCGCTTCGTCTTACCCTACGTGACGGAGGGTCTGCCATGTCAGACCACGATTTCCGCTTCGAGCCGCAGCCCGGCCTGCCGGCGCCCCTGCCGGAAGGCGAGGCACTTCTCTGGCAAGGCAGCCCCGATGCAAAGGCGCTGGCGCGCGAAGCCTTCAAGATCAACTGGATCACCGGCTACCTTCTGCTGATCGCGGTCTGGCGCGGCGGCGCGGCCTTTGCCGATGGCGGGCTTGCGCGGTCCCTGGCCGTCTTCCTGCCCTACCTCGTGCTCGCGCTGGCCGGATATGCGGTGATCCGCGTCCTCGCCTGGGCCAGCGCCCGCGCGGCGATCTATTCGATCACCTCGAACCGCGTGATCCTGCGCATCGGCGCGGCGCTTCAGGTCACCTATACGGTTCCCTTCACCCGCATCGCGACCGCCAGCGCCGACATCCGCCCCGTGTCGGGCACCGGCACCATCGCGCTGGAGCTGACGGAAGGCGCGCAGCTTTCCTACCTTGTGCTCTGGCCTCACCTGCGGCCCGGATTTGCGCGCAAGGTGCAGCCTGCGCTGCGCTGCATCCCCGATGCCGCCCGTGTGGCCCGAATCCTGGCCGATGCCGCGCAGACGCGCCTGAACGAACCGGTCGTGACCCGCCGCCCGACGGCGGCAGGCGAACCGATCGCTGCGGAATAGGGGGTTCATCATGGCCTATCTCAAGACCCTGGCGAACCGTCCCAGCCCCGAACGCGAGATGATCCCGCGCGCCCTTCTGTGGGCGATGCTGGCGCTGGCGCTGGCGGCACTGGCGATCACCACCTTTGCCGTCCTGACAGACCGCCCCCCTGTGGGCCAGCCCGCCGCAGGCAACGTCGTGGCAGAACGGCTGGTCATCCTGGAAGGGCGCAGCGCGCAGGCCGTCACCGTCTATGACGCCGACGGCACGCTTCTGATGGAACTCGATCACGGCGGCTTCATCACCGTGATCCAGAACGCCGTGGCCCGCGAACGCACCGTGGCCCGCGTGCCCGGAAACCCGCCGATCCGCATCGTGCAATACGACAACGGGCGGCTTGTGGCGGAAGACCCGCATTCCAAGGCGTCGATCGAACTCTACGCCTTCGGCAAGGACAACAAAGCCGCATTCGAACGGCTGATGGCCCACAAGTAACAAAGGGAAACGCACTATGGGACTTTTCACGAAAGAAAGGGAAACCGTGCCCTGCACGGTCGAGGTCAGCCACCGTTTCGAAAGCCTGCATGCGCATGTGCGCTTTGACAACGGGGCCGTCATCCATCCGGGCGACGAGGTTCTGGTGCATGGTGCGCCGATCCTTGCCGCCTTCGGCGAATTGCTGGTCGAACAGCGCACCGCCACCATCACCCGCGCCTCGATGATCGAACGTTGGTGGACCCGCCTGACCGGCGATCTGGAATTCATGGAACTTTGTGAATTCTCGTTCAGCGAGGAGTTGATGGCATGAAAGACGCAACTTTCGACACCACGCACGGTGAACTGCATGCCGAGCTTTCGGACCGGTTCGACACCACGGCGATGGCCACCGAAACCACGCTGCTGAACCCGCGTTTCTACACCACCGATTTCGACGAGATGGACCGGATCGACGTATCCCCCGTCCGCGAACAGTGGGACGCGCTCCTGGCGCAAATGAAATCGGACCCGAACAAGGGCCATTTCAAGAAGACCGCCGACTGGGACCATGTCGACTGGGAAGGGATGGACCCGAAACTGCGGGCCGAATTCATCGACTTTCTGGTGTCATCCTGCACGGCCGAGTTTTCCGGATGCGTGCTTTACAAGGAAATGAAGCGTCGCGGCACCAATGCCGACATCTGCGAGCTGTTCAACTACATGGCCCGCGACGAGGCGCGGCATGCCGGCTTCATCAACGATGCGCTGCGGGAGGCGGGCGTGGCGGTGAACCTGGGCTTCCTGACCAAGGCCAAGAAATACACCTACTTCCGGCCGAAGTTCATCTATTACGCCACCTATCTGTCGGAAAAGATTGGCTACGCCCGCTATATCACGATCTTCCGCCACCTTGAGGCGCATCCCGAACACCGGTTCCACCCGATTTTCAAGTGGTTTAAGGAATGGTGCAACGACGAGTTCAGCCATGGCGAGGCCTTCGCCCTCTTGATGCGCACCGATCCGAAGCTGACGGAAAGCTTCACCAACAAGCTGTGGATCAAGTTCTTCCTTGTCGCCGTCTATTCCACGATGTGGGTGCGCGACCATGCCCGCAAGGATTTTCACGAGGCGCTTGGCGTCGACATCGACTGGTATGACCAGGAGGTGTTCCGCAAGACATCCACCATCGCCCGGCAGGTCTTTCCGATGGAGATCGACATCGACCATCCGGCGTGGATTCCGACGCTCCGCAAGATGAACGCGGCGATGCTGGACATGGAACGCGCAAAGCGCCGCGGTGGCCTGGGCGGCCGCATCGCACATGCCATGGCCTCGGCGCGCGCGGGGCTTGCCTTCGCGCGGCTTTATCTGATCCCGGTCATACCGAGGACTCCGCCCGCCAACGTGCGGCTGGAGCCGTCGTATTGACCGGTAACTCCCATACCACCGCTCATGCGGTGGCTGCGGTGCGGGATGGGCGCGTCCCGGCACCCGGTGCGGCACCCCTGTCATGGGGGTGCCGCATATGACCAATCCGTGGATCGTCGCCGCATCGGCCATCTTCCTGTGGTGGGCCTCGACCGGGGCCATCCTGTGGCGCGTCCGCCGCGCCGATCTGGGCGGGCCCGACGATCACCTGTGGTCGGTCCTTCTGGGCCTGCCGCTGCTGGTCGGTGGCGCGATCGCCGCACATGCCACCGTGCACGACCTTTCGGTCGCGGGTGTCTATGGCGGCTTTCTTTCGGCGCTGGCCCTCTGGGGCTGGATCGAGCTGGCCTTCCTTTCAGGCGTGCTGACCGGCCCCACGCGCGAACCTTGCCCTGCGGGCGCGCGCCTGCCGGAACGGCTATGGCGCGCGATCGGGACGATCCTGTGGCACGAACTGGCGTTGATTGCGGGGCTTCTGGTGCTGACACACCTCAGCCTGGATACCGCCAATCCCTTTGCCGCATTGACCTTCGCCACGCTGTTCTTCGCCCGCATCTCGGCCAAGCTGAACCTGTTCTTCGGCGCGCCGCGGATCCACACCGAATTCCTGCCGCGGCCGCTTGCGCATCTGCCCAGCCATTTCCGCAAGGCACCGATGACCGCGCTTCTTCCCGTCTCGATCCTCGGGCTGGCGGCGGCCACTGCCCATTGGGGCGCCGAGGCCGCCGCCGCGCAGGAGGATGCGCCGTTCATCGGCTATCTGCTGCTGGCCGTTCTGACCGCGCTGGCGCTGATCGAACATCTCTTCATGGTCGTGCCCGTGCCCGACCAGAAACTGTGGCGCTGGATGCTGCCCGAGGCCGCGCCGACCACGCCACCCACCGCCCCAGGCCCCTTGCCAAGGAAACAGACCGATGGATTTTGACAGCTTCTTCCGTGACCGCCTTGGCGATCTGAAATCAGAGGGCAACTACCGCATCTTCGCAGACCTCGAACGCCGCTGCGGCACCTTTCCGCGCGCCGAACGGCACCGCCCCGACGGCACGCAGGAAGAAGTGACCGTGTGGTGTTCGAACGACTACCTTGGCATGGGGCAGAACCCCGTCGTCGTCGAGGCGATGGTCGAAGCCGTGCGCGCCTGCGGCGCCGGGGCGGGCGGGACGCGCAACATTTCCGGCACCAATCACCACCACGTCCTGCTGGAACGCGAACTGGCCGATCTGCATGGAAAGGAAGCGGCGCTTCTGTTCACCTCGGGCTATGTGTCGAACTGGGCGGCACTTTCGACGCTGGGTGCAAAGATCCCCGGCGCGGTGATCCTTTCGGACGAAAAGAACCACGCCAGCATGATCGAGGGCATCCGCCATTCCCGCGCCGACAAGGTGCTGTGGAAGCACAACGACTGGCGCGACCTTGACCGCAAGCTGAAGGCCGTGGGCGACCGGCCCAAGATCGTGGCCTTCGAAAGCGTCTATTCGATGGATGGCGACATCGCCCCCATCCGCGAGATCGTCGAGGTCTGCGAGGCGCATGGCGCACTGTCCTACATCGACGAGGTCCATGCCGTCGGCATGTATGGCCCGCGCGGCGGCGGCGTCAGCGAGGAACGCGGCCTGGCCCATCGTATCGACGTGATCGAAGGCACGCTGGGAAAGGCCTTCGGCGTCGTGGGCGGCTATGTCACCGGCAAGGCGGATCTGGTGGATTTCATCCGCAGTTTCGCAAGCGGTTTCATCTTTACCACCGCCCTTCCCCCTGCCGTCGCGGCGGCGGCGCAGGCATCCGTGCGACACCTCAAGCACTCTGATGCCGAACGCCACCGGCAACGGGCGAATGTCGCCGCGGTGCGTGCGGCGCTGGATGCGCGCGGCATCCCCCACATGCCGAACGAAAGCCACATCATCCCCGTGATGATCGGCGATCCGGTGAAGTGCCGGATGATCTCGGACATGCTCATGGCGGACTGGGGCATCTATGTGCAGCCGATCAATTACCCCACGGTTCCGAAGGGCACCGAACGGCTGCGCATCACGCCCGGCCCGCTGCACCGGCCCGAGGATATCGACCATCTCGTGAACGCGCTGACGGCACTCTGGCAGCGCTGCGCCGTCGCCCACGCGGTTGCATGAGCGTGATTTGACTTTACCGACAGCCAACACAATTCCAGATCAATCGACCACTTCCGGGAGGAAAGAATGAACGTCAGAACGATTGCGGCAAGCGCCGCGGCACTGCTGGCCCTTGGGTCCGCCCCTGCCATCGCGAACCCGACGGGCGATGCGGAAGCCGGTGCGAAAGTGTTCGCCAAGTGCCAGACCTGCCACGTCATCGCGGATGCCGATGGAAACGTGCTTGGCGGCCGTAACGCCAAGACCGGACCCAACCTCTATGGCCTGCCCGGCCGCGTCGCCGGCACCTACGAGGGCTTCAACTACGGTGAATCGATCGTCGCCGTGGGTGCGGGCGGTTACGCCTGGGAAGAAGAGGGTTTTGTCGCGTATGTCGCCAATCCGGTGGACTTCCTGCGCGAGAAGACCGGCGACAAATCGGCCAAGTCGAAGATGAGCTTCAAGCTGCCGAAAGAGGAAGACGCGCGCAACGTCTATGCCTATATCGCGTCCCTGTCGCCCGCCGCCGATGCGGCAGCGGCCCCCGCGGAAGGCGAGGCTGCGCCCGCTTCGAACTGACTATCCGGCCGCAAGGCCCGATGCACGGCAAAAGGCCCCCGTCACCCCCCAAACGGGATGATGACGGGGGCCTTTCTGTTCCTGCCGCCGTCCTTCGGGATCAGTCCTGCCGGATGCCCTCGCGGAAGGCGCGTTCCAGAAAGGCGGCCGACCGGGTCAGGTAGGTTTCCACATTGCTGCGGCGAAACACGCCGTGGCCTTCGTTTTCAAACAGCATCGCCTCGTGCGGGATGCCCGCCGCCGTCAGCTCGCGCAGCGCGACATGGGTGTTTTCCGGCCCCACGTTGCTGTCGGCCAGACCGTGAACGATCATCACATGCCCGCGAATCCGGTCGATGAAATTGCCGGGCGAGGCGTTGGCGTATTTTTCCGGGAACTCTTCGGGCGTGCCGCCCATCATCTCTTCGGAATAGGCACGGCCATGGGGCATTTCGGTTTCGTGATAGTCGATGTCCAGCCGGTACATCCCGCACATCGGAATGGCCGCCGTCACCAGATCGGTGTGCCGGGTGATCGCGCACCATGAGGAAAACCCGCCATAGGAATTGCCCGCCACCGCGACAGGGCCGGGGATGCCCGCGGCCAGCGCGGCCTCGATCCCGGCGCGGATGTCGGCCTGTTCGCGTCCGCCCCAGCCGTCTTCCTTCACCGCCTCGCGGTGGTCGTAGCCAAAGCCGGTGGAGCCGCGATAGTTCGAATCCAGAACAGCATATCCCATCTGGACCCAGAAGCCGATCTTGGGATTGACCCAGTCTTCGGAATGCCAGGTCGGGCCACCGTGGACATAGGCGATCAGGCCGCGCGGCACGCCTTCGGGGCGGTAGAGCCAGCCCTGCATCGGTCGCCCGTCGGGCGAAGTCCAGCGGAAATCCTGCGGGCGGCTGTGGCGGCGGCCGGGTTCTGGCGCGGCCCGCGCCAGCAGGGTGCAGGTGCCATCGGCCGCCACCGCGACCAGATCGTGCGGCGCATCGGCATCATAGGCCTCGGCCAGCCAGCCGCCGCCCGGCAGGGCATCATGGGGCAGCAGGCTGCGGCGGCCTGAAAGGTTCGGCATGGGCCGGATCGCGCCCTTGGGGTCCACCAGAACAGCGCGGGTGTTTGACTGTTCGTGCACGATGCAGGCGAAGTCCGCGCCTGTCCCGGCCAGACATTCGAAGGGGAACAGGTCAGGCTCGCGCGCCAGCCAGTCCACCTTTCCGGTCGAAAGGGTCAGAATGCCCAGCCCGTCGCGCCGATCCTGATCGGCGACAAAGGCGATCCGGTCATCATCCAGCCAGACGCCGCGGGCGTTGCTGGCGGGGCCCAGGTTCAGCACCTCGACGGCGTTGCCGCCATCCACGCCCAGCACCCAAAGTTGCGTGCCCGCAGGCGCGTATTCGTGCCGGTGCCACAAGAGGCGCGTGCCATCGGGCGAAAGCCTGGGCCCGGTCTCGAACGGCGTATCCGACCGGGCAAGGCAGGTGCGCGCGCCGGTCGCCAGATCCTGACGCCAGATCCAGCCGCCCTCTGTCACCTCGCCCCGGTCGTAATTGAAATTCGCCGTGAAGATGACGGCGGAATCGTCACGGGTGAAAGAGCCTCCGTAAAGGTAATGGCTTGTCTGAGTGGGGGTCAGTTGCGAAAGCGCCCCGGTGGACCGGTCCAAGAGCAGCAGGTGGTCATGTTCGCAGGCATGAACCGACTGCGCGAGGATCAGGCGCATCCCGTCATGCGACACGTCGCGGATCAGGAAGTGATCTTGCCCCGTGGTCAGGCGTTCGGGCGGTGCCGATCCATCGGTCGGCGCGCACCAGACCTCGTCGGTTTCCGCAAGGCCCGACCAGCACCAGAACGCCCATCGCCCGTCACCCGAGGCATGGACATTCGACATCAGCGGCACGGCAGCCCAGAGCGCGGCGGGATCAGGCATCATCAGTCCTCGACATGGTGGCACGCGGCCGCGCGCCCCGGCCCGAGCGGGCGCAGCTCGGGCCGGGTTGTGCGGCACAGATCGGTGGCTTTCGGGCAGCGCCCGGCAAAGACGCAGCCCGGCGGCGGGTTCAGGACCGAAGGCAGTTCCCCCGGCAGGGCGGTGCCCAGACGCCCGCGTTCGCGGCGCGGGTCGGGTTCCGGAACGGCCTGCATGAGGGCCTGCGAATAGGGATGCAGCGGGCCGGCGTAAAAGGCATCGCGCGGCGCTGTTTCGACGACCCGGCCAAGGCACATCACCATCACGTCGTGGCTGATGTGGCGCACCACGGCCAAATTGTGCGAAATGAAGATCAGCGCCAGACCCATCCGTTCCTGAAGGTCCATCAGCAGGTTGATGACCTGCGCCTGGATCGAGACATCCAGCGCGGAAACCGGTTCATCGCAAACGATCAGCTTCGGCCGACCGATGATGGCACGCGCGATCCCCACGCGCTGCGCCTGCCCCCCGGACAGTTCATGCGGATAACGGTCGGCGAAATCTGCGGACAGGCCCACCTGTTCCAGCGCCTCGACCGCGCGGTCGCGGGCGGTGCGGCGCGACAGACCGGGTTCGAAGGTGGAAAGCGGGCGCGACACGATCCGCCCCAGCGTCATCCGCGGATCAAGCGCCGCGACCGGGTCCTGAAAGATGATCTGCATCTCGGCCCGGCGGCGGCGCAGGTCCTCGGCCGGGATCGCGGCCATGTCCTGGCCCTGCCACAGGACCTGGCCTTCGTTCGGTTCGATCAGGCGCAGCAGCGCGCGGCCCAGCGTGGACTTGCCGCAGCCGCTTTCGCCGACGATGCCCAGCGTCCGGCCCGGCTCCAGCGACAGCGACACGTCCAGCACGATGGGCAGGAACCGCGATCCTTGCCAAAGCCCGCCCGAGGCCACCTGATACCCCACGCCCAGATTGCGCGCCTCAAGCAGGGTCATTGCGCTTCCTCCACCAGATGGCAGGCGGCGCGGCGCCCCTCGCCGGTGATCCGCATCGGCGGGCGGGCCTTCGTGCAGATGTCGATCCGGTCGGGGCAGCGCGGGGCAAAGGGGCATCCCGACACGTCGCCGCCGCCCGACCGCGGCGTGCCGGGTATGGTGCCCAGCCGCGGCGTCAGGGGGGCTTCCAGCCGCGGCATGGCCGCCAGAAGCCCGCGCGTATAGGGATGGGCCGCATTGTCGAACAGGGTTTCGGTGCGCGCCTCTTCCATGACCCGACCGCCATAAAGCACCACCACCCGGTCGCACAATCGCGCCACCACGCCCAGATCATGTGTGACCAGAATGATCGAGGTGCCGGTTTCGCGCGCAAGTTCCGCCATCAGATCCAGCACCTGCGCCTGAATCGTCACATCCAGCGCGGTCGTCGGTTCATCCGCCAGCAAAAGCCGGGGCTTTGCCAGCAGCGCCATCGCGATCATCACGCGCTGACGCATTCCGCCGGAAAATTCGTGCGGATAGCGGCGGGCGCGGCTGGCGGCGTCGGGGATGCGCACACGGTCCAGCATGGCCACGGCCGCCTTCCACGCCGCATCGCGCGACAGGCCCTGATGCACGCGCAGCGTTTCCGCCAACTGATCGCCGACGCGCATGAAAGGGTTCAGCGATGTCATCGGGTCCTGAAAGATCATCGACAACGACTGGCCCCTCACGCGGTCCAGCGCGCGGGGCGGCAGCGACAGCAGGTCTTGCCCCTGAAACCGGACCTGCCCCCCGGCCCGCCCGTTCGAGGCCAGAAGCCCCATCATCGCATAAAGGATCTGGCTTTTCCCCGACCCGCTTTCGCCGACGATGCCCAGAACCTCGCCCGGCATCAGGTCAAGGCTGACGCCATCCACCGCCACCGCCTCGCCTTCGGGCAGGCGGAAGCGCACGGACAGGTCGCGGATCGAAAGAAGCGGTTCAGCGGTCATTCGGATCAAATGCGTCCCTCAGCCCGTCGGCGATGAAATTCAGGCAGAACAGCACGATGGCCAGCATCGTGCCGGGCAGCAGAAGAAGCCTCAGGTCGGTATCCATCGCGGCGGTCCCGGCCTGGATCAGGTTGCCCCAGCTTGCCTGCGGCTCCTTGATGCCGATGCCCAGGAAGGACAGGAAGCTTTCCGACAGGATCACCTCGGGCACCAGCAGGCTGCCGTAGACGATCACCACCGAAACGCAGTTCGGCACGATATGTTCGACAACGATCTGCCGGTGCGTCATCCCGCCCGCCCGCGCGGCCTCGATGAATTCCTTGCGGGCCAGCGACTGCGCCTGCGCCCGAACGATCACGGCGGGTGTCAGCCACAGGGTAAAGACGATGGCGGCAAACAGCGCGACGTTGCCGCCACCCAGAAGCAGGCTCAAAAGGATCACGAGGATCACATAGGGAAAGCCGTACAGGATCTCGACCAGGCGCATCATCAGCCCGTCCAGCCTGCCGCCCACATAGCCCGCGACGGCACCGTAAAGCACGCCGATCACGCCCGCCACCAGCGCGCCCAGAAAGCCGATGGTCAGCGAAACCTGCCCGCCTTCCAGCACCCGCACCAGAAGGTCGCGACCGAAATCGTCGGTGCCGAAGGGATGGATCGAGAACAGGTCGATCGGGGCCGAGATGTTGCCGAAATCGGCATCCTGCCCGGTGAAGGGAAAGAACATCGGCCCGAAGAAACAGGCCAGAACGATGAGGGTCAGAACATAGACCGACGCCATCGCAAGCCGGTTGCGCCGGAAGCGGCGGAACTGAAGGCCCAGCGTCGATACCGGGCGCGGCGGGACGATCTCAACCGTCATGGCGCAGCCTCGGGTCTAGCCAGGCGCGAACCAGGTCCGTGGCGATGTTGAACAGGATGAGAAGCCCGCCGTACAGTAGCGTGATCCCCATCACCAGCGGGTAATCCCGGTTCAGAGCCGCATCGACGAAATGCCGCCCGATGCCCGGCAGGGCAAAGATCGTCTCGATCAGGATCGACCCGGTGATGATGGCCGCGGTCGCAGGCCCCAGATAGGCGATCACCGGCAAAAGCGTGCCCTTCAGCGTGTGACGCCAGATCGTGCGCCATTCACCGATTCCCTTGGCGCGCGCGGTGCGGACATAGTTTTCACGCATGGTTTCAATCATCGAGGTGCGCGTCAGACGCGAGATGTAGGCGATGTTCGGAAGGCTCAGCACGATCACCGGCAGGATGAGCGACCGCCAGCCATCGTTCCAGCCGCCCACCGGCACCCAGGACAGCTTCAGCGCAAAGACCGCCTGCATGACCGGTCCGATCACAAAGATCGGTATGGCGATCCCGATCACGCCGATGGTGCCCGCCGCGTAATCGGTGAACCCGTTGCGGCGCAAGGCCCCGGCGACGCCAAGCGCGATTCCCACGGTGGTGGCCACGATCACGGCCCAGAACCCGATGGTCAGCGAATAGGGCAGGCCCGAGGCGATGATGTCGCCCACCGAATAATCCCTGAACCGCGTGGACGGCCCCAGATCAAGCCGCAGCAGGCCCCAGACGAAGCGGCCGAACTGCATCCACAGCGGTTCGTCCAGATGATAGGTTGCCTCGATATTGGCGATGACTTCGGGCGACAGCTTGCGGTTCTTGGAAAACGGCCCACCGGGGGCGAGCCGCATTACAAAGAACGTCAACGTGACCAGCGCGGCCAGCGTCAACGCCCCGTTCCACAACCGTTTCACCACGAATCGGATCATGCGAGGGCCCCGGCGAGGCGGGCCGTGGCCCGCCCCGCCCCATGCTCATTCCAGCGACAGGAACTGGCTGTTGTTGTAGCCCGCGACCGAGACGGCATAGCCCTTGACCTTCTTCGACACTAGACGGCGGAAAGGTTCGATGGCGATCGGCGCGAAAAGGACGTCGTCCAGCAGGATCTGTTCGGCCTTGGCCAGTTCGACGTTGCGTTCGGCGCGATCTGCCTTGCTTGCCGCAACATCCATCTGGGCGTCGAATTCCGGCTTGTCCCAGTTATACCCGGCATCCGCCGAAGGCCGCATGTAGGCAAGGAACGTCTCGGCGCCGGCGAAATCGCCCACGAGGTTGTCGGCGAAGACATCCCAGGTGCCCGCGTAGAAGGAATCAAGCCAGGCCTTGCGTTCCAGCGATTCGACCGATGCCTCGACACCCAGCGTCTGCTTCCACATCAGGGAAATGCCCTGCGCCAGGCGGATGCGGTCTTCGGCCACGGTGGTCACGATGTTCAGCTTCAGCGGATTGTCCGGCCCGAAGCCCGCCGCCGCCATCAACTCCTGCGCCTTGGCGTTGCGGTCCGCCTGCGTCATCGACGCTTCGGGAATGGTCGGACCCTGATAGGTGGGGTCGAAGCCCCCCGCATAGGAATAGGACGGGATCGCACCGCCCTTGACGATCTTTTCCTGCAGAAGCTCTCGGTCGATGGCCAGCGACAGGGCGCGGCGCACGTCGATATTCTGCAGTTCGGGCTTGGTCAGGTTGAAGGTGTAGTAGGTCACTTCGGTCGACGGGCCAATGATGACCTCGTCGGGCATGTCGGCTTTCAGCTGGTCGATTTGGTTGACGGGGATGTCATAGGTGATGTCGATCTCGCCCGCCTGAAAGCGTTTCAGTTCGGTCACGACATCCTCGGTCACATGGTATTTCACCTGCTTGATCGAGACATTGGCCGCATCCCAGTAGTTCGGGTTCGCCTCAAGCAGGACGTGGGATTGGGGCACGACCTCCTTGATGACATAGGCGCCATTTCCGACGACCTTCGCCGGGTCAATGAACACCGCCGAACCAGCCTCGGCATAGCTTGGGCCATGCAGCGGCGCGACCTGGAACGATCCCATGATGTCAAGGATATGCGGCGCAGGCGTTTCCATTTCCACCACGACCGTGCGGTCATCGGGTGCGGTTACGCCCAGGGTCGCCGGGTCGGTGGTTTCCCCGTTGGCCAGCGCTTCGGCCCCTTTGATCTGGATGACGGAATAGAAGTAATACCCCTTTTCCGAAGCCGTTTCGGGATTGAGCGTGCGCAGGATGCCGTCAACGAACTGCTGCGCCACCAAGGGATCGCCGTTCGACCATTTGAGGCCCTCGCGCAGGCGGAAGGTGTAGGTCTTGCCATCCTCGCTGACCTCCCAGCTTTCGGCGGCGCCGGGAATGACCTTGCCCTCGCCATCGAAATTCACCAGCCCCTCGTAGGCGTCGGACTGGATCCAGCCTGCGGCCGCGTCGAAGTTCACATGCGGATCAAGCGACGACCATTCTGATCCGATGCCCCGATCCAGCACGCCATCGGTGGCAAGCGCCGGGGATGCAACCGCCAGGGCAAGCGCCATCGCCGCCGAGGCAAGCCAGTTTGACAATCCGGTTCCCTTCATCTCGAAAACTCCCTGTTCATCTGTGTTATGGTTCAGTCGGAAAGCAGGTGGCCCTGCCGCAGGATCGTTTCCCCCGCGACATGGCACATGCCCTGACCCTTCATCACGAAAGGCCAGAGTTCGCGCCGGAACAGGATTCCGGTCGCAGGTGAAAGGACGGGCAAGCGCTGCCGCTTCGTCGGGTCCGAGACATGGGCCAACGTATCCCCGGTCGCGACCCTGTCGCCGGGGCAATGCAGCCAGGTCACGATCCCGCCCTGGGGGGCGAAAGCCTCGACCGCGCCGCCCAGGGGATAGAGCGGCGGCAGCGGATGGGCCGGGGCCGCCGTGCCCGAAACCGCGCCGACCGCACCCAAAAAGACCATCAGGTTTTCAGCGTCCCGCGCGGCGGTCGCGTCGTCAACGTCGCCCTGACCGCGATATTCCAGCGTCGATGAAAAGCATCCCGCCGGGATCGGGTGGCGCCCGGCGTGGCGCGCGGCCAGATCGCGCCAGGGGGCGGTATGCGCCTCGTCAAAGGCGTTCCCGCCCGACACATCCTGAACCAGCGCCAGTTCCGCCCCGATCGAACGGCACAGAAGTTCGGTATCGGCCGGGCGAAGGCCCGAGGCGTAAAGATGCAGGATCGCGACGTGATCGCAATGCAGATCAAGCACGTAATCGGCGTCATGCGACCATTGCATCAGGCGCAGGCGCAGTTCGTCCGGTTCGGTCAGGGGCGCGACGCGCGCAAGCGCGGCGCCGAATGCCGCCCGGACCGCGGCCTTGTTGTGATCGGGGTCATCCGTCAGCACCCCGTCCAGATCATCGCCGACAAGCGCCGCAAGATCGGGATACCCGCGGTTGAAGTTGCGCATGGTTTCCAGATCCTGCCGGCCCTGCGGCTTGTTCTGGACCCATTGCATCAGGCCGATCGGGTTGGCCAGCGGCACGACCGACACCTGCCCAGTGATCCGGCCCTGACGTTCGGCTTCGTCCAGACGATCCATCAGATGCCACAGAGCCAGCGGCCCCGGCATTTCATCGGCATGAAGCCCGCCGTGCAGATAGACCTTTGGCCGCGCCTCGCGTTCCCCCCAGACATGGCATGTCATTGTGCGGGACGATCCCGGACTGACCGCTGACAGGGAAACGGATTCGGACCTCATACACTCCTCATGGGCCCTGGCCCGAACGAGGGAAAGCGTAGGCCCGATGCGAAACGGGCGTCAAGCGGGATTGTCGTTACCTCCTGCGGTAACCGGCCCGGCCTGACGGCTTCAGATATGGTCGCGCTGGATCGCCTCGTTCCAGGCGCGACGAAACACCTCATGTCCGTTTTCGGTGATCCGCAGCCAGGCCGACAGATGGAAATGCGTCGCATCGCAGGACAGCCGCGTTTCGCTTTCATGGCCAAGCGTTGCATCGGCGCGGATCTGGCTGACGCGATACCGGGTGACAAGGCAGGCCGACAAAGGATCGCCATCGATGATTTCATAGCGGGCGAAGCCTTCCGATGCCTGGCGGATGCCGATGTCCGTCATCGTGTGGTCATAGGTCCAGCGCGGGAAATCCACCGTGATCCGCCCGGTCAAAAGATCGCGCGTCACTCGGCGCGGATGCCCGGGCGTGACGGGGTGATCGGTAACCGGGCTCTGCGGCGCGTGTTCCGGAGGATCGAAGGCGCGCAGGGCGGCATCCGCGGCACGCGGCGGGCGCACCGGCACGTCAAGTCTGGTCTGCCCGCAATCGACCGTCAGCATCGTCAGCTCCGGCGAGGGCCAGGCAATCGGCCAGTATGTCGATGACAGGGAAAGGCCGATCCGGTGGCCCGCAGGAAAGGCATGGGCGATGTCGTCCAGTTCCACTACCACCGTGATGAACTCCCCCGGTGTCAGGGGTTCGGGCCGGTCGTGCCCCTTGTGATGCGTCAGGTTCAGAAGGCCCAGCGTCACCCGCGTCGACGAACCATCAGGGGCCACATCGTTCAGGCGGACAGCGGCAAGCGCCAGCGGCCTGTCGGACGCCACGCGCAGCGTCAGCCGGGGCGCGCCCAGGATCTCGACCCGGTCGGGCAGGGGTTCGCTCTGCCATACCAGCGAGCCCGCGTCATCCTCGCGCTGGTCGGTCGGCCAGTCGGCTTCATCGCCATAGCGTCCGATCTCGCCCGCGGCCAGACCGACCCAGAGCGGGGACCGGACCCGCGCCAAACCCGCCTGCGGTGCGGCCGCCAACCTCCCGCCCACAGGGTGAAGAGCCTCCCAACGGATCCGGGGCGATGGCCAGGCATCCTCGCCCACCCAGCGGCCGGGGCGATGACGATAGCAGGTGGCGGGCGGCACGCTGTCCTGCATCCAGACACGCAGCGCCGGTTCGTCCATGATCCCGGTATCGCGCCCCTTCATCCAGTGATCGCACCAGCGGATGACCTCTTGCAGCCAGCCGATGGCGGGTTCCACCGTCACGTCATGCGGAAAGGAATGGGCCCAGGGCCCGATCAGCCCGCGACAGGGCGATGACAGGCCCGCCAGAAGACGCGGCACCGCTTCGGAATAATTGTCGGCCCAACCCGACACCGCATAGACGGGCACGCGGATCGCGGCGAAAACCTCGCAGACCGATCCCTGCCGCCAGTAGCCATCCCGCCGCTGATGGGCCAGCCAGGTCAACCCCCAGGGACGGTTCGCCCGGATCCGGTCCATCCAGATGTCGCGCCAGGCCGGGCCGTGGATCGCCGGATCGGGCGGCAGATCCTGCGAGGCCATCATCGTGCCTGACCAGTCGATGTTGTCCTTCGACAGGCAACCGCCGATGTAGTGCACATCCGTGGCATAGCGGTCATCGGTGAAGCCGACCGCGATCACCGTCTTCAGCGCGGGCGGCTGCCGGGCGGCGATCTGCAACCCGTTGAACCCGCCCCAGCTGATGCCGATCATTGCGACCTGCCCGTCGCACCAGTCCTGCGCGGCAATCCAGGCGATGACATCGCTACCGTCTTTCTGTTCGACAGGCGTGTATTCGTCGACGATCACGCCCTCGCTTTCGCCGGTGCCCCTGATGTCGACGCGCAGGCAGGCATAGCCATGCCCCGCCAGATACATGTGCAGGCCCTGATCGCGAGTGCGGGTGCCGTCATGCTTGCGATAGGGAAGGTATTCCAGGATCGCCGGAACCGGATCGGCCCCGGCGGGCCGCCACAGTTTCGCGGCAAGCCGGGTGCCGTCGGGCAAGGGAATGAACAGGTTTTCGACAACCTCGACCGGGTGGGGAAACTGGGTGCGGACGGTTGTCAAGCATCGCTCCGGCTGACCGTGTCTGCCGACACTGCACCAGCCTTCCCGCGGCTGTCAAACGCCGGCGCGGGCGAACCCCCCAGCGCGTTTGTCCGGGGGGCATCAAACGGCGGTCGCGGTGCACCAGTCCAGAACGGCGGCCGGATCGGCGGGCAGTTCGGTGGCCATCCCTTCGGCAAAGGTTTCGAACGCCGCGCGATGGCCGTGTCCCACGGCAAGGATGACCGGCACGCCCGAGGCCAGCGCCTGGCCGATGAACGGGCGAAAACCGCGGCCTTCGGCCTCGGTCCGGCCGAACTTGTTCACGATGGCCAGTCGCGCGCCGGTGTCCAGAACCGCCGCGGCAAGCCCGACAGCCTGTTCAAGCCCGTCTGGATCAAGGCGGCAGCCTTCCGACAGCGCCCCCAGATCCTGGGTGATGCGCACCACGCGACCCGTCGACAGGACATGCAGGTCCATGTCGCACTTGTCGTCGGCGCCTGCGACGTTGACCTGCACCGCCCCGGCCAGCGGCCAGCCGCGCGCCTCAAGATCACGGGCAAGATCGGCGAGGATGCGGTTGGCCTTGCCGCGTTCGTCGCAACTGATGAATGCAAGCATGGGGTCCGCCGCCTTGTGTTTCCGCGCCTGTGCCTGCTTACATGGCACGCGCCCCCATTGGAAGCAAAGCCATGACCGCCGCCGCCCCTACCCCGCCCGAGTCCCTTCTCCCCATCGCGGGGGTGATCCTTGCCGGTGGCCGGGGAAGCCGCATGGGCGGCGTGGACAAGGCCTTGATCCCTCTGGGCGGGCGGGCGCTGGCCGATCACGTCCGCGACCGTCTGGCGCCGCAGGTCGCGGCGCTGGCAATCAGCGCGAATGGCGATCCGGGCCGTTTTTCCGGCACCGTCCTGCCCGATCCCCTGCCCGATCAGCCGGGCCCGCTTGCCGGGGTTCTGGCGGCGATGGACTGGGCCGGGGGCCTTGGGTTCGGCCATGTGGTGACGGTGTCGACGGACACCCCTTTCCTTCCCCGCGATCTGGTGCGTCGGCTTTGGGCCGGGGGGTCCGGCGGCCCGGCCATCGCGGCGACAGAAACGGCGCCCGGCGTTCTGCGCGCCCATCCCACCTTTGGCCTGTGGCCGGTCGGCCTTGCCACCGACCTGCGCGAAACGCTGGCGCGCGGGGATCGAAAGGTGATGCTGTGGGCCGAACGGCAGGGCGCGACACTCGTGCCCTTTGCCACGGGGACGGTGGACCCATTCTTCAACATCAACACGCCCGACGACCTGGCCCAGGCCGAACGCCTGCTGCCGATCTGCCCCCAGGCCTAAAGGCCGCCGCCCCGGCGGATGAAATAGGCGGTGGCATCGCCTTCAGCCCGGCTTTCAAGAAACTCGTGTCCCGCTTCGGCGCAGAAATGCGGCACGTCGATCACGGCGGCCGGATCGGTCGCCAGAAGGCGCAGGGTCTGCCCCGGCGCCATGCCCAGCAACCGCTTGCGCGCACGCAAGACAGGCAGCGGGCACAAAAGCCCGATCGCGTCCAGATCCTCGTCCCAGGTCATGGCCCGCTATAGCCCTGTCGCCCCGCCCCGTCCACCTTGGCCGACGTCCTTCGCGGCGGCGAAACCAGCGTGCGCGCCGTATCCATCAGCGCCTGAAGAACGGGCGTATGGGGTTCCTGATGCGCGGCGATCAGACCGACCGAAGGCACGGCCCCCGATTGCCGGATCGGCACGATCCGCAGATCCTTGCCGGTTGTCAGGAACTCGGCCATGTCATTGGGCAGGATGGTGACCCAGTCGCCGTGGCTGACGTTGGCCACCAGAACCACCGTCGAGTTGCTTTCGATCGAGGCCGTCGGGGCGATGCCCGCCTCCATGAAGCAGCGGTTGATGATGCGGCGGTTCTGCATGTCGGGCGTCAGCAGGCAAAGCCGCTGGTCCTTCAGGTCGGCCCATTCGATGCTCGTGTTGTCGGCCAGCGGATGATCCTTCCGGCACACCAGCGTATAGGTTTCCCGGTACAGAAAGCAGGTCGAGACGCGGCCAAGCGGTTCATTGTCAAGATAGGTGATCCCGGCATCGACATCGAGGTTTTCCAGCATCTCAAGCACCTCGGCCGAGGTGCGCGACAGGATGGTAAAGCTGACCTTGGGGTGGCTTTCGCTGAAGGACGCGGCCAGTCGCGAGGCCCATGTCAGGGCGGTGGGAACCACGGCCAGCCGCAACTGGCCCGCAAGACCCGTGCCGGAAAACCGCATCTCTTCCCGAAGGCGGCGCGCATCGCCCACGATCCGGCGCGCCCAGTCCAGCGCACGCAGCCCCTCGGGCGTAAGCCCGCGAAAGCGCGACCCCCGTTGCACAAGCTTCACGCCCAACTGTTCCTCAAGCTGGCGGATGCCCGTGGACAGCGACGGCTGGGTGATGCCAAGGCTTTCGGCGGCCTTGCCGAAATGCTGTTCCTTCGCCAGCGCGATCAGCATTTCAAGTTTTCCGATCATGTCTGACCCATCGAAACCGGTTTCTTCGATAGGCGGATCGAATAGAAAAACGCGCGCCAAGGCAACCGGCTTGTCGCGCGCCACCGCCGCACATCCCCGTCAGGGCCGGTTCCGGGTTGGGTGCCCCCGGTCCGCGATCTGCGTCAACACGTCGTGCCGGCCCAGGGCACGTTGCGCGGCCTGTTTCAGCGCCGCGCTTTCCGCCCTTGCCCGCGCCAGTTCGACGTTCAAGAGCGCGCGGCGGTCATCGCACCAGCGGTTGTAGGCCAGCGCCGGGCGCGGATCGCCCTGCCATTCGGGCAGGTCGATCGGCTGGGATGTGGTCGCCGCGATCTGGCGGGCGATCCGGTCTTCGCGCGCGATCGCGGCCCTACAGGCGCCCAGATCCCGGTCGCGGATCAGTTCGGCAAGGCGAACCAGCCGCACAAGCCTGGGATCACGGTCGGGCATGGGCCTTGCCCAGCTTGCGGATGCGTTCGGCATAGCGGATCGCGGCCGCGACGGCGCGGTAGTGTTCGGGGCGGATTTCCTCGCCCAGGGCCACGACCGCGTGGATCGCCCGTGCCGTTGGCGGATCGGACCTGATCGGGACGCCCGCCAGCATCGCCCTTTCGCGGATGCGCGCGGCGACCTCATCCACGCCCTTGGCCAGACAGACAGGCGCCCGTCCCGATGCGGGGCCCCATTGCAGGGCGACGGCGTAATGCGTGGGGTTGACGATGACCACATCGGCCTTCGGCACATCGGCCAGCATCCGGTTCTGCGCGATGTCCATCCCGCGCTGTCGGCGCCTTGCCTTTGTGGCGGGGTCGCCCTCCTGATCCTTCAGTTCATCCATCAGTTCTTTCCGGCTCATCCGGTTGCGGTGCAGGAAATCGGCCTTCTGCCAAAGGTGATCGGCGCCTGCGATGACAAGGCTTACGCCCACGACCAGCGCCAGAAAGGCCAGCATCTGCGCAAAGATCTGCGGCAGCGCCAACCCAATCGGCATCTGCGCAAGCAGCGCGATCCCCTCGCCCTGGCCCTTCAGGAACCAGATCAGCACGGCGGCGATGGCAAACAGCTTTACCGTGTTCTTCGCGAATTCCACGAGGCCGGTGCGGCCGAACTTGTTGCGGGCATTCGCGATCGGCGAGATGCGCGACAGTTTCGGCATGAGGTTTTCGGGCGTCATCAGGATGCCCTTGAAGGCGATCAGGAACAAAAGGATCACGGCCATCGGCACAAGGAACAGCGTCGCCCCCACCAGACCCAGATGCAGGAACGGCATCATCGGCGGCGACGGCGACAGCAGCTGTGCGGCAAGCGGCCCGGGGCGGGCCAGAAAATGCGCCAGCACCGGCCCGGCCTGTTGCACGATCCACGCCCCCAGAAGCCAGACGACCGCCGCATGACCCAGAAAGGACACCGCCGATGTCAGGTCATTCAGGCGGGGTGCGTCGCCTTTCTCTCGCGCCTGTTCCAGCCGCCTTGGCGTTGGTTCATGTTCCTTTTCCGAGGCGTCCTGTTCCTCGCTCATCTGCGCCCCCCGAACGGGTCTGCCAGCGCCGCACCGGCGTCATGCCCCCAATGGGCCAGGATCAGGGGCGCCGTCACGGCCAGAAGGACAAGGCCCAGAAGGGTGATCGCCGGGGCGCCGACAAAGACCACCATCAGTTGCGGCATGGCCCGGTTGATGACCCCGAGCGCGAGGTTGAACAGCAGGGAGACCGCGACGAACGGCGCCGCCAGAGCCAGCGCCAGACCGAACACATGAGCCAGATTGGCCACGCCCCAGGCCGTGAAGGAACCGGCCGACAGCGCCTCGCCCGCGGGGAAAGGCCTGTAGGACAAGACGATCAGCCGGACCGCCTCGACATGCATGCCGGACAGGACGAACAGCGCCAGACCCGCCCAGACAAGCAGGTTCGACAGAACCGGCGAGGGTTCAACACCCGGCGCGGCGAAAAGGTGCGACAGCGCCACCGATTGGGCCATGATCGCACCGGCGATCTGGAAGGCCTGCACGAAGAGACGCAGCAGAAAGCCGATGCACAGGCCAACCACCGTTTCGGTGACGATCACGCGCAAGGACAGAGCCGGCGCGGCCTCCGGCCCAAGCGCGGGCGTGACCGCGACGGTCAGCGCAAGGGCCAGCGCGGCACGCACGCGCATGGGCACGCTCGCCTCGCCCAGGGCGGGCAGCAATGCCATGGCCGCACCGATCCGCAACAGGACGGGATAGGCCGCCATCAGCATCGCCTGAAGCTGTTCGATGGCGATCAGGGCGATCTGGTACAGGGCCGTCACGCGGGCACCGTCCCCACCATCGCGGGCCGCGCGGTGACCCCGATTTCATCGTAGGACAGCACGGGCATCGGCAGGCCCTTCGCCTCGACCACGGTTCGCAGAAAGCGGCGGCGCAGCGCCGAGGTGACAAGGGCGGGTCTTGTCCCGCTTTCCGAAACGCGGCGGAACTGGTCGGCGATGCCGGTGATCAGCCTGCCGAAATCCGCCGGGGGCAGCGCCACGTCGACCAGGCCGCGTTCGCCCTCGATCTGATGTTCGGCAAAATGCCGTTCCCAATCCGGGGCCAGCTGGATCAGCGGGATCGACCCGTCGTCGCGCTTCTGTCCGGCGATGATCTGGAACCCCAGGCGTCGCCGCACATGTTCACAGACAGCCTCGGCCGACCCTGCGCTTCGCGCCTCGGCAATGGATTCGAGGATCAAGGGAAGGTTGCGGATGGAAACACGCTCTTCCAACAGCAGCCGCAGGACCGACAGAAGCAGGTCCACGGGCACCTTTTCAGGGATCAGGTCGGCCAGCAGGCGCCGGTTCGCCTCCGCCCGGGCCGGATCGGACACATTGGGAAATTCGTCCAGCAGCCGCCTGAGGGATTTGAGGGACAGAAGCCGCGCCAGATTGCCCCGCAGCACTTCCAGAAGATGGGTGGCCAGAACCTCGGTCGGTGAAACGACGGTCAGGCCGGACAGGGCGGCGGTATCGTGATCGGACCGCGCGATCCATCGGGCGGGAGCGCCATAGACGGGTTCGCTGACGTCAGGACCCGGCGGCGCCTCGGTCCGGTCATCCAGAAGGCAGAGGACGCGGTCTGAAACGATGCGGCCCTTCGCCCATTCCACCCCTTGCAGCCGGATGCGGTAAGCCCCCGGTTCAAGAGCCGGATCATCCGTCAGCCGGATTTCCGGCAGGATCAGGCCATAGGTGGTGGCGACATGGCTGCGCATGTTGCGGATGCGCCCATCCATACCCGTCGCGGGGTCCAGCGCCAGGGCGACCAGATCAGGCGAGAATTCGATGTGGATCTCGTCGAAGTCGAGGACATCGCCCAGGGGGGCGGGCATAGCCGTGACAGCGGCGGCGTTGGCATCCGGCATCGGCCGCAGGTCGCGGCGCGCGCCAAGCCAGGCCGCCCCGCCAAGCATGATCGCTCCCAGAATGAAGGGAATGAACGGCAGGCCGGGCACGAAGGCGAAAAGGGCCATCAGCAGGCTGACGGTTCCCAGGGCGGCCGGATAGCGGCCAAGCTGGGCCATCATCGACACATCGACCGCGCCCGAAGCACCGCCCCGCGACAGCAGCAGCGCCGCGGCGATCGAGATGATGACCGCCGGGATCTGCGAAACCAGCCCGTCGCCGACCGTAAGGATGGCATAGGTTTCGAAGGCATGCGCCATCGGCATGCCGTGAAGCGCCACACCGACGACCAGCCCGACCACGATGTTGAGCGCCGTGATCAGGAGCCCGGCGATCGCGTCGCCCTTGACGAATTTCGACGCGCCGTCGAGCGAGCCGAAAAAGTTCGTCTCGGCCAGTTCGCGTTCGCGTCGGGCCTTCGCCTCGGCATGGTCGATGGCGCCGGCCGCCATGTCGCTGTCGATCGCAAGCTGCCTGCCCGGCATGCCGTCCAGCGCGAACCTTGCGCCGACCTCGGCCATCCGCCCCGCGCCCTTCGTGATCACCACGAAGTTGACGATCATCAGAACGCAGAAGATCACCACACCCAGAAGGACACTGCCCCCCATGATGAAATCGGCAAAGCCCTGGATGACATGTCCCGCCGCGTCGGTACCGGTGTGGCCCTGACCGATGATCAGCTTGGTCGAGGATACGTTCAGCGAAAGCCGCAGCATCAGCGAGGCCAGCAGGATCGTCGGGAAGGCCGAGAAATCGAGCGGCCTTTCGACGAAAAGCGTGATGGTGAACATCAGGATCGCCAGAGCGAAGGACAGTGCGAGACCCAGATCCAGAAGCCAGGACGGCACCGGCAAGACCATCATCACGATCACCGCCATCAACGCCAGGGCAAGCAGGATCGTCGGGCGCTTCACGATGGTCCAGGCGGTGGTCATGGCGTCTCTCGGCTGTCTTTCGCACTGTCTTTCGGGGTGGGCTCAAGTCCGGTCAGCTCGCCGTGGCCTGATCGGCGTTCGACCGATCAGGCCATTGCGGGCGACCTGCGGCGATCCTCGGGCATCGCGGTTAACGGACAGTTTCGGCACATCGCATCCGGGCCTAGGGCGCGGCTGTCGCCGCCAGCAACGCATCCAGCGTGGCGCGCGTGCGATTGCTGTCATCCAGCAGCACCCGCGAGGCACCGACCGGACCGGGTCTGGCCGGCGGCCCCTGCTGCGGAAGCACGCGGCCGGCGGCCGGCGACCAGACGGGATCACCCGATTCGGCGATGGCCTCCCAGGCGCGCGATGCAAGCAGACCGGCCATGGGTGCGGCCTCTGGCCCCCCTTCCGGAACCGGCGCGCCTTGCAGGGCCGACCGGGCGGCAAGCCGGATCCGTTCTGCCGACTCGCCATCCCGGCCGGCGATCAGGCGCAACGCAGCAGCGGGATCGCCGCGTTCCAGATTGGCCTGCGCGGCCAGGGTGGCGGCTTCGGGGTGGCCTACCGGATCCCGAAGTTCGGGGGAAATCCACGCCAGGGCATGGTCGGCAAATCCATGCCCCAGAAGCCGTTCGGCAACCCGTAGCCGAAGCCCGGGTTGCAGGGTGCCAGGCACGTCTGATGCCGGGATCACGGCGCGCGCCAGAAACTCGTCATCGCCCGCGTTGCGGGCCAGAAGGCGCCAGATTTCCGGATCGGCCGCGCCTGAGTCAGGCCGGGCGCGGAAGGCCAGATCGAACTGGCCAGCCGCCGCGGCGGCGATGGCCAAGGCGTTTTCAAGCATCGGCTCTTCCGGGCTGCCGCGGTATTCGTGCAGCAGCGCCTCGATCTGCGTGATCATTTCGGGCGGCACGGGCTTGTCCTGCGCGGCGAGCGTTACCGCAAGCGGTGCCACGCCGGTTTCGGTGGCCCGCGAATGGTCATTCGTTGCGGTTTTCAGATCGGCCTCGGCGCGGGCATGTTCCCCCGCCGAAAGCGCCTGTTCCGCCCGCAGCAGCGCCGCCGCCGGGTCCGACGGGGCCAGCGGACGTTCCAGCGCCGATTGCAGGGCAAAGACCGTGGCGGTATCGCCCGCGGCGGTGAACTTGCCGATCAGATCGGGGGCAAACTGGCGTCGCAGGTGAACCGGCAGGCCGTTGAAGGCCCGGATGACCGCCGCCCGATCCGCATCCGGCGTGACCTTGTCAGCGGCAAGTGTCGCCCAAAGGGCGGCCTCGCCGTCGCAGGCCGCCATGCCGGCAAACGGACCCGGCCCTGCCTCGCCGTCAAGAATGGATGCCATCGCCGCCCAGATCCCGCGATCTTCGTGCTGGCTCTGGAAGGATTCGATGGCCTGACGCGCCTCGGCCCCGAAACCGAGATAGAGAAGCAGGCGCACATAGTCGGCCAGCGCATCGTGGTTCGTGTGGTCGAATTCGCCAAGAAGGCCCTGCCGGGCGGTGGCAAGTTGGGCTGCGACGTCTTCGGCCTGTCCCCAGTCGGCAAGCCGCAGGCGGCGGTCATCCAGGCAGGTGGCGCCATCCGGCATCATGGCGGGCCTTGCATCCTGATCGGGAAGGATGACAAGGCCAAGGTCCAGCCCGGCACGGATCTGGCCTGCCCCGGCGTGCGCTGTCGCCTGCCCGTCCCGCTGCGGGACCACGCCTTCCGGCAGCGCCATCTGTACCACACCGCGAGCGGCCGCGTCGCTCAGGTCCCGCAAAAGTCTTTGCCGCGCCTCTTCCGTCTGGATCGCTTCGGTTCCGAAGGCGGCCTGGTCTGCCGGCAAGACAGTTGGCAGGGGGGCCGGCGGGGCGGCAGGGGCAACGGGCGGCAAGGTCGCGCCCACATAGGGCGCGGACGGGCGCGGACGGGGTCGAAGGGCAATGGGTGGCGGCGACTCTGCCATGCGTCGCGCCGCTAGCGGCTGTTCGAAGGCGGAACCGGGCGGCGGCGGTCCGTCGCGCACGTCGAGAACCAGCACGCCGGGGCGGAATTCGAAAGCCTGCACATGGCAGCCGCAACCGAGGACCAGGCGCAGCGCAGCCCCGTCGGGCGTGGCGGGCGCGGCCTCAAGCGTTGCGATGCGGGACCGGCCGATCAGGCGGAAGGCACCGCTCAGGTCAACGGCCAGGTCGGGACCCGACAGTCGCAGTTCGTATCCGTCGGGTGTCGCGCCCAGGCTCCACCCCGTGCCCGCGCCCGCATCGACCACAAGGCGGGTGAACCCGTCATGTTCGCCCGATGTCACCCGGACCGTGGCGGCCTGGGCCATGGCGGACCAGATCATGCACAACAGAAGGGCCAGCGCGCGCATCACGCCGCATCCTGTTTCAGGCTGCGCACGGCCTCTTCCACGGCCTGGAAACTGGGGCGGACGTGGTGCGGCGTGTTCTGTCGACCGACCTCGATACAGATGTTCGGCGGATGCCGATGCAGGTTGGCCACCAGCACCTCGCGGATCAGGTGGTGGAAATGCCCATCCTCCTCGACAACGGCCTTCACCCGCACTGCGAAGGGGCCGACGATCCCGTAGGCGAGGAAGACGCCAAGAAAGGTGCCCACCAGGGCGCCGCCGATCATCTTGCCCAGCACCTCGGGCGGTTGGTCGATCGAACCCATCGTCTTGATCACGCCAAGAACGGCGGCCACGATACCCAGGGCGGGCAGCGCATCGGCCATCGACTGAAGCGCGTGGCTGGAATGAAGCGCGTGGTGCTGGCTCGCCTCCATGCGCTTGTCCAGAACATCCTCTACCTGATGCGGGTCGTCATAGTTCATGGACGCCGCGCGCAGCGTGTCGCAGATCAGGTCGATCGTCTCGTGATCCTTCTGGATCTTGGGGTAGCGCGAGAAGATCGCCGACGTTCCCGGATTTTCGATATGCTCTTCAAGCTCGACCGGATTGTTGCGTGCCACCCGGATCAGTTCGAACAGCAGGCACAGCAGATCGCGGTAATCCGCAGGCTTCCATTTCGGCCCCTTGAAGACCTTGCCGATGTCCTTCAGCGCATGTTTGACCGACGCCAGATCGTTGGACAAAAGAAACGCCCCGATCGCCGCACCACCGATCATGATCATCTCGAACGGCAGGGCCTTGAGGATGATACCCATCTTTCCGCCGGCCAGCATGTAACCGCCGAAGACCATCACGAAGATCACGGCGATGCCGATGATGCCGAACATGGAAAGGCTCCTTCACTGGGTAGGTTGCGTTGTCTTCAAAGCCGTTTGCGGCCTATTCGACGGGCGCGCGCGCATTGCGCCCGGCCAGCAGCACCGTCACGGAATGGCTGTTTTCGGGGGTCATCGCCGCCATGATCTGCGCCGCGATGTCGGGTTGCATCCGGCCAAGGAACCCGGCCGAAAACTCGGGCACCATCTGGTCGAAGATCGCCGCCGCCTGCTTGGGCTTCATCGCCTCGTAAAGCGAGGTCAGCCGGACAAGATCATCCTCTGCTGCGCTGTCGGCACGGGCGACCATCCTTGCGAGGCTGGCCTCGGCAGCCGCCATGTCATTCAGGCGCTGGCGGGAAAGCTGTTCGGCAAGCTCGACGGCGGCCTCGCGCCGGATCAGCGAGGCTTCGCGCGCAGCCAGCGCCGCCTCGCGTTCCCGCAGGGCACGGGCAAGTTCGGCCGGGGGCGCCGGGCAGTGCGCCGGCGCTGCCGCGGTGTCGTCGGGCGGGCTGTCGGCCACCTGGGTCTGGGCGATGGCAAGACCGATGCCGCTGCCGATCCGCACGGCGCCCGATGCCGCCATCAGAAGTGCCGCAACGGCAAGGACACCAAGACCGAGGCGATAGAAAAGGCGCTTCATGTCAGCACCTCATCCGCTTCGACGGGACGGCGGCGGACAAAGCGCAGCCGCCGCGACGTGTCGGACATGGGCGCGCCTTCGTAAGGCGCGCGTGCCGCATGCGCCTGTTCCGCCGCTGTCAGCCCGGCCGCCGCGGCCTCGGCCCGCAGTGTCAGCGTCTCAAGCCGGTCGGCGTTTTCGCGGGCGGCTGCCTGCGCACGGTTCAGCGCGCGGGTCATGTCATCGACCTGCGCCGAAAGAACGGCGATGGCCCCGCCCATTTCGGTTTCCAGTGTCGAGAACCGCTTTAACCGGCGCGCCAGGACATAGCAGTAGGCCGCCGCACCCAGACTGCCGAGGCCAAGCATCAGATCCGAAATCAGGTCCATTCCCGCCTCCTAGTTCAGCACGAATTCGGTGATCAGCAGATCGCGCACCCGGCCTTCGCCGGAAACGATCTGGATCCGGCGCAGCATCTGCGCGCGCAAACGGACAAGCGCCGCTGGATCCTCCAGCTCCCGCAGGGCGACGGCCCGCAGATAGCCGTTCATCACGTCGAGGATGCGCGGCATCAAAAGCGCCACCTCGGCCGAATGGGCGGGTGACACCTCAAGCTGCGAGGCCATGCGCAGATGCCGCACCGAGCCGCCGTTGCCGAGCGTGATGGTCAGCGGATCGACCGGAACAAAGGCGATTTCGGGCAGCGGTGCCGCATCGGCACCATCCGCCTTTTCCGCCCCGCCGCCGAACAGAAGGCCGGAATAGGTGGCAAAGAACCCGCCGCCACCCAGAACGGCGGCAAGGACAAGGGCGATGATCAAGCCAAGCCTCGAACGTTTCCGGGGCTTGGGGGGTTCGGCTTCGGTGGGTTCCGCCATCGTCGGCTCCTGATGGATCACGGCCCATGCATAGCCCCGATCTGGCTAACCGTTTCTTAAGCCGGTTTGGCGAATGTCGGCCCGAGGCGGCAGAAGCCGAAGCGATGGAGACTCGGGCGTGTCCAATCTTCTTTCCCTGTGGTCCGGAATGGATATCAGTAAGCGAATCATCGTTGCGGTGGCGACGATGGGCGTCTTCGCGGCGCTGATCTTCATCGGTGGGGCAGGCAGCCGGACGGAACGCGCGCTGCTTTTCGCCGGGCTTGATGGCCGCAACGCAGGCGCGGTGATCGAGGCACTCGACGCCGCCAACACTGCCTATGAGGTGCGGGGCAATGCGATCTATGTCGATCCCGCGCAGCGCGATCAGCTGCGGCTGACGCTCGCCGGGCAGGGCCTGCCCGAAACCGGGGGGGCGGGCTACGAACTGCTGGACGGGCTTTCGGGTTTCGGGACGACATCGCAGATGTTCGACGCCGCGTACTGGCGCGCGAAGGAAGGAGAGATTGCCCGGACGATCCTGGCAAACCCGATGGTCAGGGCCGCCCGCGTGCACATCGCCCGCGCACCTTCGCAACCGTTTCAACCCGAAACCGGCACGACGGCCAGCGTGACGCTGACAACGGCGACCGGCCAGGTGCCGCCGGATACGGCACGCGCCATTCGCCACCTTGTTGCGGCGGCGGTGGCGGGCCTGTCCCCTGCCGATGTCGCGGTGATCGACAGCGTTGGTGGCCTGATCACCGACCCGGAAGGCGCCGGCCCCGGCCCGACCGGGGGATCCGACCGTGAGGCGGAACTGCGCGACCGCGCCACCCGCCTGCTTGAGGCCCGCGTCGGCCCAGGCCGGGCGATCGTGCAGGTCAGTGCGGAACTCGTCACCGAGCGCGAATCGATTTCCGAACGTCTGTTCGATCCAAAGGGGCGCGTGGCGGTATCCACGGAAACTGAAGAGCGTGCTTCGTCGGAATCTGGGGCGGAGGGGTCGGTGACCGTGGCATCGAACCTGCCCGACGGGGACGGCGCCGAAGGCGAGGGCAACCAAAGCAGCCAGACCGAAACGCGGGAACGCACGAATTTCGAGGTATCCGAAACCATGCGCGAGGTGCTGCGCGTGCCCGGTTCGATCAGGCGGCTTTCCGTGGCGGTGCTGGTCGATGGCGTCGCCGTGACTGCCGCCGATGGGTCCACCACCATCGAGCCCCGCCCCGAGGAAGAACTGGCCATCCTGCGCGAACTTGTGGCGTCGGCGGTCGGACTGGACGAATCGCGGGGCGATACGCTGGCGATCCGGTCACTCGCCTTCGGCTCCGCTCCCGTCGAGGGAACCGAGGCCACGGCCGAGGGCTGGTCGATCATGGATCGGATCGACGTCATGCAACTGGTGTCGGTCGCGCTGCTGGCGCTGGTGGCGATCGTTCTTGGTCTTTTCGTGCTGCGTCCGGCCCTGACCGGGGCACGGGCACGCATCGCCGATGATGCCGCGGCCCTTCTGCCGACGGGGGCCGTTGCGGCCATCGGCGGACCGGACGCTGAGGGCGGCGCGCTTGTCGGGCGGGCAGTGGATCGTGTGGCCGATGGCGAGATCCTGCCATCGCTTGACGATGGCACGGATACCGAGGCCGACGACCCGATGGACCGCTTGCGCCGGTTGATCGCAGACCGGCAGGCCGAATCGGTCCAGATCCTGCGGGGCTGGCTTGAAACCGCAGACGAGGCGCAAAGATGAGCCCGCTCCGGCTTGAGGTCTTCGAAGGCCAGGCGGACGCCCCGGATCAGGCCGTGATGGCCGACAGCGGTTATCTGGAGGATCTGAAACTTGCCGCCTACGAACAAGGTTACGCGGCAGGGTGGGAAGACGCATCGTCGTCCGACGAAAGCGATCTTCGGACCCGCCAGCTTGCTGCGGCGCGCAACCTTCAGGCGCTGGCCTTCACGCATCATGAGGCGCGGGGTCTTCTGCTGCGCGCCCTGGCCCCGGTGATCCGGTCCCTGACCGACACGATCCTGCCCGAGATCGCGCGTGCCGCCCTTGGTGCGGTCGTGCTGGAAGAGGTGACGAAGGCGGCCGGACAGGCGCTTGAGGCACCGCTCGCCCTTCATGTCCATCCCGGAAGCCGCGCGCTGGTCGAACCCATGCTTCAGGCAACGACCGGCCTTTCCGTCCTTCTGCTGGATGAACCCAGCCTGCCGCCCGAACAGGTGCTGCTGCGGGCCGCGCCCGAAGAACGGCTTATCGACCTTGCCGACAGCGTGGCGCGCATCCGCGCCGCCATGGACGACTTCTTTCAAACCCCCCCGACGGGAGACCCAGGATGACCGAAGCGATCGATGCCAACCCGTTTTCCTCGGTTCCGATCGAGATCACCGTAGCGGTCGGGCGGGCCCGGCCTACAGTGCGGGCGCTGATGCGGATGGGGCCAGATGCCGTGCTGGCGCTGGATCGCCGGGTCGATGACCCGGTCGAACTTTACGTCGGTGACAGGCTGATCGCGCGTGGAGAACTGCAGGAGCTTTCGGGCGACCAGGCCGGGCAGCTGGCGGTCCGTCTGACCGAGCTTGTCAATCTGTCCGGGGGCCTTTGACCATGTGCCCTTTCCGGGCGGCAGGTCTCGCGGCGATTCTGGTCGGGCTGGCCGGGCCGCTGGCGGCGCAGACGCTCAGCTTCGATGCTGGGGCGGGGGGCTCCCTGTCGCTTACGGTGGTGCAGCTGATCCTGCTTATCACCGTTCTCAGCCTGCTTCCGGGCATCGCCGTGATGGTCACCTGCTTTCCCTTCGTGGTGACGGTGCTTTCGATCCTGCGGCAGGCGATCGGGCTGCAATCGGCCCCGCCCAACATGCTGATCGTCAGCCTGGCGCTGTTCCTGACATGGTATGTGATGGACCCGGTGCTGATGGCTGCCTGGAACGACGGGGTTCTGCCGATGACCGAAGGCGCGCTGCCGGTGGAACAGGCGATCCCGCGTATGATCGACCCGTTCCGCCAATTCATGCTCGCGCGGCTGGATGGCGAAACCTATGCCACGCTTGCAGGGCTGCGAAACGAAGCGATCACACCCACGGCGGCGGCGCCCCTTTCGCTGGTTGTGCCATCCTTCCTGCTGACCGAGGTGCAGCGCGCGTTCGAGATCGGGTTCATGGTCTTTCTGCCGTTCCTGATCATCGATCTGGTCGTTTCGGCGGTGCTGATGTCGATGGGTATGATGATGGTTCCGCCCGCCACGGTCGCCCTGCCGTTCAAGCTGGCCTTCTTCGTTATGGCCGACGGCTGGACGCTGGTTTCCGAGGCACTGGTGAAAAGCTACCTGTGATCCACCCGAAGGGCTCCCAGCCCGAATGTGCCGTGCCCGATGGCGCGTCCTGTGGAGAGTCGCGGTGACGCCGGGCCATCAGGGCCGCGATCAGCGCGCAGATCCCGCTAACGGGATGAACGGACCTCTGCTGATACTGCCTTGCATGCCCGGAAAGAAACCGAGGGCCAAGCCTGCCTTTCCAGGCGCAAGTCCGGGCCAGGCGCCAAGTCCAACAAGCGTTGCGGCTTTCATCGGCGCGAATTTTCCAATGGCACCGCCGGAACATGTGAAATGCCCCGCTGCGATCGACCAGCCGGTCCATCCGCGGCCAGGCAGCACCGCCAGGGTCGCCGCACATGTCGACAGGCCGCAAGCGTTTGCCGCGTTGGCACCGGATCAGTTGACGATGAATTCTGCATGCAGCGCGCCGGCCGCGTTGATCGTCTTCAGGATGTCGATCATGTCATGCGGTGCCACGCCAAGGGCATTGAGCCCCGCGATCAGGTCCGACAGGTTCGTGCCGCCCGACACCTCGGCAAGACCGGTTCCCGGATCCTGCTCGATCCCGGCGGCGGTGCGCGGAACGATCACGGTCTCCCCCTCTGCAAAGGGGTTCGGCTGGATCACAGCCGGAAATTCCTCAACCCGAAGGGTGAGGCCGCCCTGCGCCACCGCCACCCGGCTGATCCGCACATCCTCGCCCATGACGATTGTCCCCGATCTCTGGTCCACCACAACTCGGGCGCGGCGTTCGGGTTCGATCAGCAGGTTTTCCACCTTTTGCAGCACATGGGCAGGCGATGCGCCTGACCCTGTCAGATCGAGGGTGACCGTGCCCGGATCGATCATCGCCGCCACGGGCTTGCGGAAGGCATGGTTGATGGCCGTCTCGATCCGGGCCGCGGTGGTGAAGTCCGGCGTGCGAAGCGCGAGGCGGATGATCTCGAGCGTCGAGAAATCAAAGGCGACCTCACGTTCGATCCGCCCGCCGTTCGGGATGATCCCGGCGGTCGGCACCCCCTGCACGACACGCGCCGCAGCGCCTTCGGCGGATACGCCGCCGGCGATGATTGTCCCCTGTGCGACGGCATAGACCTGCCCGTCGGCACCGTTGAGCGGCGTCAGCACCAGCGTCCCGCCCAAAAGGCTTTTCGCATCCCCGATGGCAGAGACGGAAACGTCGATCTGCGCCCCGGACCGCGCGAAGGGCGGAAGCGTTGCCGTCACCAGCACCGCCGCCACGTTCTTGGGGCGGAAATCCTCGCCCGCGACATTGACGCCCAGGCGTTCCAGCAGGTTCGACATGATCTCTTCGGTGAAGGGCGCGTTGCGCAATCCGTCGCCCGTGCCATTCAGTCCCACGACCAGACCATAGCCGACAAGGTCGTTGCCCCGGACGCCATCGAACTGCACGAGGTCCTTGATGCGGATCTGTTCGGCCACGGCCGGGCCACAGAAAAGCATCGCAAGGATCAGGAAAAACCGTTTCATCGCAGGAAATCCATCAGGTTCAGCCGCGACATGCGGGCGGTGATCGCGAACACGCTTTCCAGTTGGCGCTGCGCCTCTTGCAGGCGGGTGGCGGAGGCGAAGGGATCGACGCCGATCAGCCCGACGCGGGCGATCTCGAGCCCGCTCCGCTGGGCGGCGCCTTGCGTGCCGATCCGGTCAAGCCGGTCGGCCACAACCCCAAGGGATGCCGCCAGCATCGTCCGGTCGGACCCTGCGGCAAACAGCACCTGCCCGGCGCGTGCGGCCAGATCCTTGCGCTGCGCGTCAAGGCCGGCCAGCGCGCCACGATCCAGCAGCGCGGCCATGGCGAGGCCCTTCAAGGTGTCGCGAAGCGCGGGATCGGCGGCGGTAACGGGCACAGCCACATTGTCGGTGTCCGATACAGGGATGCCCGGGGCCGCATCACCGCCCAGGTATGCGAAGGCGGCAAAGCCCGCGGGATCGTCGAACCAGGCGCCCGCCAGCGTCTCGACATCGGCGGCCGAGACGGCGCCCGCGACAACCGTCTGCAATTCATCGAGGATCTGTTGCGCGGGGCGCAAGGCAGGGCCGGCCTCGGCTCGGCCCGCGAACAGCGCGCGTTCCGCCAGCCTGCCGTTCAGCAGGCCCACCGTCGCCTCGAAACGGGTGGCGCTGTCGCGTGCAAGCGTGTCGACGGTGACGGCGTGGGCCGAGGCCGTGGCATTCATCAGATCGACCGAAAGGGCGGATGACATGTCATCGATTGCCTCGAGGGCTGATTGCACGGCGTCGATGCGCAGGTTCACCGCGCCGCGCGCCTGCGCGTAGGCGTCCAGCCGCTGAAGCGATGCTTCCAGCGCGACGAGGCTGTCGTTGCGGGCGGTCAGATGCGTGGCCGTCCGATGGACAAGGCCGGTGGTCGTTTCGGTCGTCGATCGGTTTATGGCCGTTTTCATCTGCCCCATCTGGGCTGTTCGCTGAAAGGTCTGGGCCAGATCACCAAAGGCGGGAAAGCGCAGCATCGTCAGATCCCCAGCAAGGTCTGGATCATGTCGTCGACTGTCTGGATCAGACGCGCGTTGGCCGCATAGGCCTGTTCGACCAGCAACAGTGCCTGCATTTCCTGATCGGTATCGACACCATTCTGAAGCTCAAGCGCCTTCATCCCGGAATGGCGGCTGGACAGATAGGTGGATTTCAGGTCGGCCTGCCCGTATTCGGTGGCCGCAAGCGAAAGGAACGCGCCCGCCAGGCCCGTGGCCGAGGTCGCCCCCGCCGCGAGATCGGCGGACAGCGCGAGCCGCGGATCGGACAGCGCGCCGCGCAACGCGGCAAGGCGCGATGGATCGCCCGGCGGGCCCGGAGCGGCCGCGCCGATCCCGTCGCGCAACCGCCAGATCGCGCCGCCCGCAAGGGGATCGACCGCCGCGTTGATCCGGAGCCTCTGGGCAAGCCCCGCCTCGGTCAGCGGATCGAAGGTCGCGCCAAGATCGGTGAACAGGCCGGGTGCGCCCGGCGCCAGCGTCGGATCCACGGCGGGATCGGCCGTCCGTTCCATCAGGTCGCGCGCGATCGCGTCGATCCGGGCCTGTGCCTGCGGGCCAAGCCTGTCGCGGATCTCGAACCGGGCGCCAAGTGCGCCGCCGTTGACAAGGCTGCCCTGTGTGCCGGGTGTCATCGGCACACCGTTCAGCGTCAGCCCCGACAGCCCGCCCGAAGCCATCGTCATTTCAGGCGTGACCATCGCCGCACGGGTGAAGCCCAGAACCGATGGCCGACCGTCCAGCAGCACTGCACCAGAGGTCGTGTAGATTGCGATCTGCCCGTGATCCCTGTCCACGACGCGGAGAGGGAGGAGACCGGCCAGCCTGTCCACCATCTGGCTGCGCTGATCCATCAGCGCCGACGGGTCACGGCCTGCGCTGGATTGGCCCCGGATTTCCGTGTTCAGATCGGCGATCCGGGCCAGCGTCTGGTTCACGGTGGCGACATCGGCCGAAATCCGGTTGTCTGCGGCATTGCGGGCTGTCTGAATGGACCGGCCGATCCGGCTGATGCCATCGGCAACCGCGCGGGCCGCATCCAGGACCTGCGCCAGATGCGCGTTCGAGCCGGGATTGGCCGCCGCCGTCACAAGGGCCGCGTCAAGCCGACCTATCCCTGCCGAAAGCGAGCCTGCATCCTCGGCGTTGCCGATGGCATCCAGAAGCCCCGAAAGGAAATCCGCGATCTCGGACCCGCCCGCCAGATCAGACTCGGCCATGCGGCGGTCCGAGGTCAACGCCGGGTCGGTCAGGCGGTTGACGCCCGTGATCGAAACCCCCTGTCCGCTGTCGCCGACGCGGCGCGCGGCCAGTTCCAGCTCGCGCCGGGCATAGCCTTCGGTCATGGCATTCGCCACGTTCGACGAAATCAGTTCGGCGGCGCGGCTTGCGGCCTGAAGCCCGGAAAGGGCGCTGGACAGGGTGGCGGAAATGGTCATCCGGCCCTACCCGTCAGCGTTTGATGTTGGTGGTTTCCTGCAACATCTCGTCCACCGTCTGGATCACCTTGGCGTTCGAGGAATAGGCGCGCTGCGTCTGGATCAGCGCCGTCAATTCGCCCGCGACATCGGTGGTGGACCCTTCGCGCGCATAGCCCACGACCGATCCCGTCGGCCCGTCGCCCGCATCCCACAGGAAGAACGATCCGCTTTCGGGCGAAACCTGATAGGTCTGGTTGTTCAGCGCGATCAACCCGTTGAGGTTGGGCATGTCGACCAGCGGGATCTGATAGAGACGCCGGGTAAAGCCGGTGTCGTAGGTGGCCATGATATAGCCGTTCTCATCGACCTCGACCGCGGTCAGGTTTCCCACGGGCGACCCGTTCTTGGTGATCGAGGTGGGCGCGAAACTGTCGGACAGTTGCGTCAACCCGTTCGGATCGCCAAGCCGCCCGATGGTCAGCGTCAGCGGCCCGCCTCCGACGGTCAGGTCAAGCGTGCCGGTGGCCGCGTCATAGGTGCCGCCCGAAACCACCGTCACGTTGGCCAGCGTCCCGCCATTGCCGCGCGTGTCGTCGAAGGTCAGCGTGTATTCCCCGATCAAGGCCCCGTCCTGCGCCGAATCGCGGATCTGAAGCGTCCATTCGTTTGAGGCCCCCGTTGCCGGAACGGTGGGCGTAAAGGTGATGTCGAGCGATTCCGAGGTTCCGAGGTTGCCGAAATATTCCACGGAAAGCGGCAGCGTATCGCCTGCGGCGCCGGCCACGGTATGGGTGGCGGGCAGGTTCACGCCCAGCTTCATCTGCGTTGTCGGATCGCCCGCCTGCTGGTTGGCGTTCACCACGACCGGCACAAGGCCCGCGATCGTGTCGCGCGGCAAGACCGGGATCGTGCCGTCGGCATTGGCGGGCCATCCCAACAGGACAAGGCCCGACTGCGTGCGCAGGACGCCGTCGGCATCGGGGTTGAACGACCCCGTGGTCGTCATCATCAGGGTCCTGTCGCCGATGTTGGTGTCCAGCCCGACAGAGGGCGTCACCGGCAGCATCCCACGCCCCGATACCGCGATGTCGAGCGCGTTCGAGGTGGATACGAGTGCGCCCTTCTCGTTGATCAGACGCTCGGTCGAGGCGCGCACCCCTCCGGCCGAATAGGTGCCCGCGCCTGGCGCCTCGCTGATGACCATGCTCTGGAAATCGGTCACCGCGCGCTTGTAGCCATAGGTCGCCGAGTTCGCGATGTTGTCGGAAATGGTGGCAAGCCGCGTGGCATTGGCGTTCAGCCCGGCCACGCCCGCATTCAGCGAGGAGGAAATCGTCATTCGAAAGCGCCTTTCTGCTGCTTCGATCCCTTTTGCAGACCGAGGCTTGCCGCAAAGCGCTTAACAGCCGCCTAACAGATAAAGATCGACCGATTTCCCCTAGCGATCACTCCGCAGCAGAACCAGTTCTACCCGGTTGTTGCGGACAGCCATCGGGTTGGCCGTGACCGGTCGGCGGTTGGCATGGCCTGTCACCCGCGCGATCCGGCCGTCGGGAAGCCCGGCGGACACCAGCAGGTCGCGCATCGCCATCGCCCGGTCTGCGGTCATCGACCAGGTGGGATCGTCGATCAGGGTGATCGGGAAGGACCGGACATGCGCGTTGATCGCCACCGGGTTTTCCGCAAGGTTCAGGACCTCGGACAGAAGATCGCCCAGAAGCGCCATCGTGTGCGACGGACTGGCGGTTTCGTCAACGAACAGGGGCCGCCCTTCCAGATCGAAGATCTCGATGACCAGCCCCTCATCCGTGACGCGGGTCACGACATGACGCAGCGCCTGCTGCATCGTCATGCTTTCCCCGCCCAATGCTGTAAGCGCCTTGATGACCCGTTCGATCGCCTCGGTGTCGCGCTGCATCGTCTGGGCATCGACGCCGGGCTGATCGGCCTGCCGCATCTCGCCGCGGGCGGCGTTCGCCTCGGTCGGCCGGATGTTGCTGGCGCCGGTCCCGGTCTGGGCAAGCTGCTGTTCGGTAAAGATGCTGTCGCCGCCAAAGGCGCCCTCGCCCCCGCCCGAGATGCGGTTGATCGGGATCGTCGGGTTGAAGTAATCCGCGATACCCTTGCGCTGTTTCTCCGTCGTCGCGTTCAGCAGCCACATCAACATGAAGAATGCCATCATCGCGGTCACGAAATCCGCATAGGCCACTTTCCAGGCCCCACCATGATGACCGCCGCCCCCGACGACCTTCTTCCGTTTGATGATGACTGGCGCGGCATTTGATTGCCCGGCCATGCACCACACCCATTTACACCCGCGAACAGGAATACCCGGTCTGGGTGAATGGGCGTTTAACCTGTTGGATTTTAGGGTTTTGGCCCTCAGCGTTCGCGCAGCGCCTCGCGCGATTTGTAAAGCGGCTTGGTCAGGTAGCTGAGGATGGTCTTGCCCCCGGTCTGAAGCTCGACCTCGGCCAGCATGCCGGGGCGGATTTCAAGCCGGGTCTGCCGGTCGGTCAGCTGGGTCATGTCGACCTTCACCGTCACGCGATAGTGCGGATCGCCATCGGGGTTGCGCGACCGTTCGTCCCTGAACGTGTCCGCGCTGATGAAATGGACCTTGCCCTTGAGCGTGCCATAGATCGTGTAGTCATAGGCCGACAGCTTGATCGTGGCATCCTGGTCGTGCCGGACCGAGGCGATGTCTTCGGGTTTCACCCGCGCCTCGATGAAGAGTTCGTCCTCAAGCGGGATGATCTGCAGGATCTCTTCGCCCGGCCGCACGACCCCGCCGATGGTCGTCACCGAAAGCTTGTTCACGACGCCCTTCATCGGGGCCACAAGCGTGGTGCGGCGCAGCTGATCCTCGGCGATGGTCAGCTTCTGGCGCAGCGATGTCAGTTCGGTCAGGGTTTCGGAATATTCCCCGGCCTGCTGCAACTCCATCTCGGTCTGCGTGTCGCTGTAGCGGTTCTGCGCATCCGAATGGGACTTGCGCGCCCGCGTCACCTCGATCAGCGGCGCCAGTTCGCGCTGGTGCATCTTTTCCAGAAGCTGAAGTTCTGTCGCCGCCTGTTCCAGCACCGCCGCGGCACCGTCCAGCCTGCCGCGGAAATCGCCCTGTCGGGCCTGAAGCAGCGCGGCCTCGGATGCCGCGATTTCGGGCACGCGGGCGGCAAGATCCCCGGGCACCTCGAAGCGGTCGCGCCCCGCCATTTCGGCCTCAAGCCGCAGCCTGCGGATTTCCAGCGCCGCCACCTGATCGGCCAGATCGCGGGCGGCGGACTGATATTGCGTGCCGTGCAGCCGCCCCAGCACCTGGCCGGGTTCGACGACATCGCCTTCGGAAACGTCCAGTTCCGCCAGGATGCCGCCCTCCAGATTGCTGATGATCTGCGGACGCGACGACGATACGACCTGACCGGAAGCGCGGACGATCTCGCTGACCCAGGCGAAGGCGGACCACAGCAGGAACACGGCCACCGCGACGACGATCATCCAGACCGTCAGGCTTGGCCTTTGCATCCGGTTTTCGAACCCGTCATCCAGGATCACCGTCATTGCGCCGCCCCCCCTGCCGTTCGCGCATTCGTCAGATGCGCCAGAACCGCATCGCGCGGGCCATCCACGGCCAGCCGCCCGTTCTGAAGGATCAGCGTGCGGCTGGTCAGCTGCAGGATCGGCACGCGGTGCGTCGCGATTACGGCCGTTCGCCCGTCAAGCCATCCGTGCAGGCGGCTGACCAGTGTCGATTCAAGCGTCTGGTCCAGCGCAGCGGTGGGTTCGTCCAGCAGCACGATCTTCGGGTCCTGCAGCCAAAGGCGCGCCCAGCCAAGGCTTTGCCGCTGGCCTACCGACAGGCCCTCGCCCAGTTCGCGGATTTCAAGATCCAGACCGCGCGGGTGGTTTCGGATGAAAGGTCCAAGCCCGGCGAAATCCAGCGCGGCAAGAAGACGGTCGTCGTCGCGCTCAAGCCCGTTCATGTTCAGGTTGTCGCGGATCGTTCCGGAAAACAGCCGCACGTCCTGACCCAGGTATCCCAGGCTGCGGCGCAGGTCGCGGGGGTGGATCTGCCCCATGTCGAGCCCGTCCAGCAGAACGCGCCCGCCGGTGGGCTCATAAAGCCCGGCCAGAAGCCGAAGCAGCGTGGATTTGCCCGATCCGTTGGTGCCCAGAACCGCCACATGCTGGCCCGCGGGTATGGCCATTGCCGGAATGTCGATCGTTGGCGCGGACTGCGGATCATAGCGGAACTCAAGCGCGCGCAGCTCATAAGCGCCCGCGATCTCGTCACGGCGCAGATAGGTGCGGGACTGGTCTTCGGCCTGGTTCGTGTTCACCAGCGTATCAAGACCATCCAGCGCCGCCCTGACATTGGTCCAGCGCGCCATGGTGGAGGAAAGCTGCGCCAGGGGGCCAAGCGTCCGGCTGGTCAGGATGCCGATCGCGATGATCGTGCCGACCGTGAAGTTTCCGGCAAAGACCTGATAGGCTCCGACGACGACCGCCGTGACGTAAGTTGCCTGCTGCACGCCCTGCGCCCAGTAGGTCAGAAGCGAGGAAAGCTTGCGCTGATCCGAGGATTTCGCGGCAGTCAGGGCGTTGAGTTCCGCCCATATGCGGCGGATGCGGCCCTGTGCGCGTTGGGTGGTGACGGTTTCCTGTTCGAACACTGCCTCGTAAAGCAGTTTCGAGGCGCGCATGCTGGCCCCTTGCGTGGCCTGCGTCAGTGCGACCATCCGCTTCTGGAACAGGAAGCCGGGCAGCACCATCAGCAGGCCGCCCGCGATCAGAACCCACACCAGATTGCCACCGATCGTTGCCACCAGTGCAAGGAAGATGATCACGAACGGAATGTCGGCCAGCGTCCCGATGGTCGAGGCGGTGAAGAATTCGCGCACCGCGCCGAATTCGCGCATCGTGCTGAAGACCTGGCTGGGCTGGCGTTCCGAAGGCGGCACCTTCATGCCCAGAAGCCGGTCCATCAGGATCCCTTGAACCGTCAGTTCGATCTGCCGCCCGGTCGAATCCATCAGGGTGGACCGCGCGACCTTCAGCGCCGCCTCAAGCATCAACGCCAGCATCGCGCCGATCGCCAGGACCCACAGCGTCGCCTCGGACTGGTGCGGGATCACCCGGTCATAGACCTGAAGCGAGAAAAGGGCGACCGAGACGGCCAGCAGGTTCGCCACCAGCGACCCGGCGGCCACCTCGATCATCTGGCGGCGGAAACGGCCGAACTGTCCCCAGAACCAGTGATCGGCGGACAGGCGCGGAAGGTGGCGGCGTTCCAGCGCGGCGACGGGCTGCTTCAGCCGCAGGACGTGACCGGTAAAGACGCTTTCGAAATCGGCGCGGGGCACGTCGTCGCGGTGGTCGGCGCTGGAGGGGTTGTAGACGGTGAATTCGGCTTCTGTTTCGTCCAGCACAAGGACGATCTGGCCATTGGACATCTGCGCCAGCGCGGGCCAGATGCCAGGCCGGCCAGAGGTTTCCCGCACCAGCGCAGGTTTCAGGCCCAGGGCCGCCATGCCCCGCGCGAGGTCGCGCAGAGCCGGTAAGGCGCCGCTTTCCCCTGCCTTCTGGTGCAGGTGTTCCAGCAGATCGGTGCGCGAAATTTCGTGGCCCGTCAGCGCGGCAAGCACCACCGCCAGACCGGCCCGGCCGTCAAGACGCGGGTCCATCCGGGGCGGGGCCGCCGCCGGTGATCCCGCGACAGGGCGTGCCGGGGCCGATCCCGCCACGCGGGCCGCGTTCATGTCGAAGGCGATGACGCGATCCGTCACAAGCGCGCTCCATCCACCAGAACGCCGCGTTCCGCCGCCATCCGGACCTGGCGGATCGCGATTTCGTATTTCAGCGAGGCGTGTTCGCGTTCCTGCCCGGACAGGGTTTCATACATGCCGACCAGTTCCATCAGCGGGCGGCGGCCGACCTTGTACTGTTCGGTAAAAAGCGAAAGGCTGCCGCGTGTCTGTTCCAGCACGTTCTTGGTTTCTGCCTCGCGGATGCGCAGCGCGTCGATTTCCTTCTGCAGGGCCACAAGGCGCCGCGCGGCATCCTGGCGTTCCTCGGCCTCGCGCCGGTCTGCGACTTCGCCCGCGGCATCCAGCGCCTCAAGCTGTGCGCCGGTCCCAAGGCCCAGCAGCCGGTCGGCACCCAACCTCAGGCCCCCGGTCAACCCGCCCCTTCCGATCGAGCCGGCAGCCTTCAGCCCCGGCAGATGCGCGGCGCGTTCCATCTGCGCCTCGGCCACATTCCGGGCACCTTCGCCCCGCGCCTTGAGGACGGAAAGCGGCTCTGGCCCGCCCGGATCGGCAGGCAGCAGCTGTAGCCCGGCAATGCCATCCAGCGGATGCGAGGCCATGGCGTTCAGCTCGGCCATGGCGAGGGACGCCGCGTTGCGATCTGCTGTCAGCGCGGCCTGCATCTCCGAGGTTTTCTGGATGATGACGTTCTGTTCGGACCGGTCCGACAGGCCGCCTTCGATCCGCCCGGCGACGATGCGTTCATATTCGCCCATCCGGGCAATCGCCGTTTCGGCCAGCCGGGCCTGTTCCTGCGCACGTTGCGCGGTGATGTAATGGATCAGCCCGTCCTGGATGCGGCGGTTGATGTCCATCGAAAGATTGACGGCGGCGACCTCGACATCGGCTGCGGCAAAGGCGCGTTCGGCCTTCTTGTAGCCATTGTCGAACAGGACCTGTTCCACAAGAATGGATGCCGCGACCGAACCGAGCGAGCTTAGATCAACCGACGGCCCGACCGAAGGCAGCCAGTTCTTCGACTTCGCTTCGGCGGTGAGGCTGGCCACGCGCAATTCGGCCTGCGCCGCCCCGGCCGAGGCGGACAGCACCGCCTGCGCGACCTGTGCGTAGGGACCATCGGTGATGATGGATCGGCGTTCGGAAAGCTGGTCGATGATCGCCGACCGGGTTTCCGCCTGGTTGCCTGCGGCGGCAAGTTCGCCCTGGGGTTCGCTCGTCACGGTATCGGGGCGGGCATCGTCGGACATGCGGAACATGCCGACGACCCCGTTCCCCGCATCCATGCATCCCGACAGGATCAGGGCCAGAGCCATCAGCGGACCGAGGCGAACCGCCCCGGCCCCTGTCCTGCTTGCGACCGGCCGTTTCATTCCGGCCTCCGTCAGATGACGGTGTTGATGTCGTCGTCGACCAGAAGGCTCGCGCCGCTGTCACCCAGCGTATAGACCACATAGCTCTGACCGCCGATCACGGTCGTCTGGCCAGTGCCTTCCGCGCCGGTGGCGGTCACGGTGTCGTCGGCGTCGCCCTTGACGATCAGGCTGTTTTCCGGCCCGGTCAGCGCGATCAGCTGCTGTTCGGTGATCGTCAGGTCGGCATCCGGCGCAAAGGTCAGGTCAATCGCCGCCAGGTCAAAGCGGGTCAGGCCCGAGCGGGTCAGATCCACATCCACGCCGCTGGTGTTGTCCACGATCAGCAGCGTGCTGGCCGTGTTGCCCGCCTCGTCCGAGTTGTTGATGACCAGATAGCTGCCATCCGGCACGGTCGAGCTGAAGCGGAAGTTCGCTTCGTCCCAGACAGTGTCGTCGGACCGGACCGCGTTGACCGTGGTCGATGCGCCCGAGGCGTCGATCCGCGCGAAGCTGTAGATATCGTCCGTCAGTTCCGTGCCGATACCGCGAAGACCCGAGGCGTCGCGCGAGAAGGACACCACATCTGGCGATTCCGGCGCGATCGTGTCCAGACGGAAGTCGCGGGTGAAGCTGTCGACGTTCCCGGCGGCATCGGTCGCGGTGACAGTGGCCACCATGTCCATTTCGCCCGCCGGCAGCGAAGAGGCCGCGAAATTCGCCACCCAGCGTCCGTTCGAATTGGCGCGAACGGTCATTTCGGCGCCGTTCGAAAGTTGCACCACCACTGAGGCACCCGGTTCCACCGATCCTTGCAGAACCAGGCCCTGCGCGGCTTCGGCGGCGTTCAGGATGTCATCGCCGGCGATCCTGCCCTGAAGCGCGAGGTTGCGCACCAGCGTATCGACCGCGACTTGCTGCGTCAGCGTCGATGTGTTGCCGACCGCATCGGTTGCCGTCGCCGTCAAGGTCACCGAATTCTCGCCAGCCGGAATTTCGCCCGAGGGAATGACGACCGACCACGTGCCATCGGCCCGGACGGTTGCTTCGCGGGTGGTGCCGGATCCGAACCTGACCATCACGGTCGAACCCGGTTCCACGGTGCCGGTGACGGTCATTCCTGCCGCCGCTTCGGCGCCGTTCAGGATCGCATCTGCCTTGACCGCGCTGGTGTCGGGCGACTGGGTGAAGTTGCGCACCTCGGTATCGACCCGCACCGTATGGCTGTCGGTCGCCACGTTTCCGGCCGCATCCCGCGCCGAGACGGTCACGGTCGAGGTATAGGTGCCCGCGCGGATCTCCGATGCGCCATAGGTCGCCGTCCAGGTTCCGTTCTGGGAGGCCGTCACCGTCTTGGTGATACCTTCAAAGCTAACCTGCACCGTGGCGCCCGGTTCGGCCGTTCCGGTCAGGGCAACCGATGCCGTCCGTTCCGCGCCCGAGATGGTGTTGTCGCCACCGGCCTGGCCGTCATTGAACGCAACCGACATTTCTGTATCGACACGGATCGACTTGGTAGCCGTGGCCGTGTTGCCCGCCGCATCGGTCGCGGTCACGGTTGCCGTCGCCGCATAGGTGCCCGCCGCGATCGAGGCGGCCGGGAAGTTGGCCGACCATTTGCCATCCGCCGCGACCGTCGCCTGCCGCGTCGTGCCGTTCCATTCCACCGACACGGTCGATCCCGGCTGCGCCTGACCCGTGAGGGTGACGCCCGCCGCCGCTTCGGCGGCGTTGACGATGTCATCGCCTGCGACGGGCGAATTGATCGTGACCGAGGTGCGCGTGTCGATGACAAGCGTTTCGTTGATCGTCGTCTGGTTGCCGAGGGCATCGGTCGCGGTGATCACCACGGGGATGCTGTATTCGCCGGCCGCCACCTGCGATTGCGTGAAGGTCACCGACCATGTGCCATCTGCCGCAACCGTGGTCGACTGGCTGTGACCGTCGATCGTAACGACGATCGCGGCGCCCGCCTCGCCCTCGCCAGAGATCGTCACGCCATCGGCGTATTCCGCAGCGTTCTCGACATCGCCTGCGCTTTCCACGCCGGCGGTCGCCTCTACCTCGGGCGGCGTCATGTCGATCACGAAGCGAGGACCGTTCATTTCGGTCGTCGTGCCATCCGGCTGGGTGAAAACGACCTCGGACCGATAGGTGCCGTCGGCAGGAAAATCGGTTTCGGGGAAGGTAACGCCCCATGTGCCATCCGGACGGATCGTCGTGGTCTTGGTTTCCGTTCCGATCGTCACTGTCACGGCATCGCCGGGTTCGCCCGTGCCGGTCACGACAAGGCGCGGATCTTCGGTATTCGTGGTCAGCGTGTCGGTTGCGTTGGGACGATCCACCGTCGGCTGGGCGCGATCATCGCCACCGCCGTCGCCACCGCCGTCACCGTCACCATCGCCGCCGCCGTTACCACCTCCGTCGCCGTCACCGTCACCGCCACCGGCGTTCGAACCGCCGCCGCCCAGAAGGGCTGCGCCGCCCAGAAGGCCTGCACCGGCAGCCGCAGCCGCGCCAGAGCCGAGCCCGCCCAGCAGACCCGGTGCTAGAAAGCCCATGCCCGCCGGTTCATCGGTGTATTCGCCGTAGGTCGCCGCCGCGTCCGATTGCGCAAAGCGAAGGTCATCCAGCGCGGAATACTTGTCCCAGCCCTGGGCCGGGCCGTATTCGGCATAGATCAGGCCATTGCCGCTGTCGTTCAGCATGACCTCCGAGATCACGCCATCCGAGCTGAGGTAAAGCCGGTTGTCAGCCACCGCAGCATCGTTGAAAAACCCGTTCAGGGTGACCGTGCTGCCATCGGTAAGCTTGATGATGAGATCCGCGCCCTGGCGTTCATACGACACCACCGATGCGCTGGAAATGTTGAGAGAGACGCTTTCTCCGGTTCCGACGGGAATGAAGCTGCTGCCCTCACCGCCTACCGTACCACGTACAATTCCGCCCGCAGCATTGCGAACGGCGAAATCAATCGCCTGGGCCATCTTTACTACTCCGCCTCGAACCGGGACTGCCCCCGGCATTTGTGTTCAGGTCACTTTCGGACCCATTGCGACAACGGATACCTCTATTTTGCCACAATTTCTAGAGGTTCGATGCGGGTGTGGCGCTTTTTGTGTAAATTTCCCCCCAGTTTGCGCAATTTGATTACCCGGCCACTATATTTTGTGTCCAAAATCACACGCCCTTTTCCAATTGGGGCCTTGTTGTCTCAAAGGTAGTAAAAATCGGCCCCTGCGCCGTAACGGTGCCGAACTTGTGTCGCGCCTCGCGTCTCGCCATATAGGTTGGCACGAAATGGAGATTGCGATGGCAGAAGACAGGTTCCCCGGCTGGCATGGCACCACGATCCTTGCGGTGCGCCGGGGGGGTGAGGTGGTCGTTGCCGGCGACGGTCAGGTGAGCCTTGGCCAGACCGTCATCAAGGGCACCGCCCGCAAGGTGCGGCGGCTTTCGCCAGGGGGCCGGGATGTTGTCTGCGGCTTTGCCGGATCGACGGCCGATGCCTTCACGCTTTTGGAGCGGCTGGAAAAGAAGCTCGAGGCGATGCCGGGGCAACTGGCGCGGGCTTGTGTCGAGCTGGCGAAGGACTGGCGCATGGACAAGTACCTGCGCAATCTCGAGGCGATGCTGATCGTCACCGACGGGGCAGAGCTTTTCGTCATCACCGGTGCAGGCGATGTGCTGGAACCGGAACATGACGTCGCCGCAATCGGATCGGGCGGCAATTTCGCGCTGGCCGCCGCGCGCGGGCTGATGTCCACCGACATGGCCGCCGAAGACATCGCACGGCGCGCCATGGCGATCGCCGCCGACATCTGCGTTTACACGAACGGCAACCTGACGGTGGAGACGATCCGCAAATGACCGACCTGACCCCGCGCGAAATCGTTTCCGAACTGGACCGTTTCATCATCGGGCAGAAGGATGCCAAGCGCGCCGTGGCCGTGGCGCTGCGCAACCGCTGGCGGCGCAAGCAACTGGGCGATGACCTGCGCGACGAGGTCTATCCCAAGAACATCCTGATGATCGGGCCGACCGGTGTCGGCAAGACGGAAATCAGCCGCCGCCTGGCCAGGCTGGCACGCGCGCCCTTCCTGAAGGTCGAGGCGACGAAGTTCACCGAGGTGGGCTATGTCGGGCGGGACGTGGATTCGATCATCCGCGACCTGGTGGATGCCGCGATGATCGAAACCCGCGCCCGGATGCGCGACGAGGTGAAGGCCCGCGCCCAGCGTGCCGCCGAGGACCGGGTGATCGAGGCGATTGCCGGAAAGGACGCCCGCGAACAGACGCGCGAGATGTTCCGCCAGAAGCTGCGCCGCGGCGAACTGGACGATACCGTGATCGAGCTTGAACTGACCGATGCGGGCGGCGGTTTCCCTATGGTGATGGGCGGCAACGGGATGGACATGCAGATGCAGGGCCTTCAGGACCTGTTCGGCAAAGCATTTCAGCGGCGGACCCGCAAGCGGATGACCGTCTCCGAAAGCCACGAGATCCTGATCGGGGAAGAAGCCGACAAGCTTCTGGATGACGAGGCCGTGAAGGGGGCGGCACTTGAGGCCGTTCAGGAAAACGGGATCGTTTTCATCGACGAGATCGACAAGGTCTGCGCCCGTGCCGATGCGCGCGGCGCCGATGTCAGCCGCGAGGGGGTGCAGCGCGACCTGCTGCCGCTGATCGAGGGAACGACCGTTTCGACGAAATACGGGCCGGTTCGTACCGACCATATCCTTTTCATCGCCTCGGGCGCCTTCCATATCGCCAAACCTTCGGACCTGCTTCCCGAGCTTCAGGGACGTTTGCCGATCCGGGTCGAGCTTCGCGCGCTGAGCGAGGAAGATTTCGTGCGCATCCTGACCGAAACCGACAACGCCCTGACGCGCCAGTACGCGGCGCTGATGGAAACGGAAGGCGTGACCGTGACCTTCACCGAAGACGGGATCAAGGCGCTTGCCGGGATCGCCGCAGAGGTCAACCGCAGTGTGGAAAACATCGGCGCGCGCAGGCTTTACACCGTGATGGAACGCGTGTTCGAGGACCTGTCGTTCCACGCGCCGGACCGCAGCGGAGAGGCCGTGACCGTGAGCGCCGCCTTTGTCGACGAAAACCTGGGCGAACTGGCGAAATCGGCCGACCTGAGCCGTTACGTTCTGTAACCAGGACCGGCGGTGTCCTGCCGCCTGACCCGGGGCGACGTCCCTATGGCCGCTTGACCTTTGGCGCCGCGGTGGCGAATGAATGGGATGTCCTGATGGGGGTCCGTCTTGCGCAGGTTTCTGTTGATCTCGATCCTTGTTCTGGCGGCCTGCGCGCCGCGGGGGCACATGACCATTTCGCCCGAGGCCGCGGGCGCGGGCCAGATCGAGCGCATCTTCGTTGCCACCACGCGGACGATCGGCGACGAGCGTGACAGGTTCGGCAGGGGACGATCCGAAGCGGTATCCTTCGCGCGATATGACGTGAACATTCCTCCCAGGCGCGAGGCGGGCGATATCCGCTGGCCGCCGAAAGCAGGGACGCCCGACCCGGAACGTCACTTCCTGACCACCGCCGAGGTGCGCCACGAGGACAGCCTTTCATTCCGGGCCGACCTGGCGGCGGAACTGGCCCGGCTGCCAGCCGGTCAGCGGGATGCCGTGATCTTTGTGCATGGCTTCAACAACACGTTTTCAGAAGGCCTTTACCGCATCGCGCAGCTTTCGCACGACCTCGACATGCCGGGGGCGATCGTGCATTACTCTTGGCCTTCTGCCGCCAATCCACTGGGCTATGTCTATGACAGGGATTCCGCCCTGTTCGCGCGCGACGGGCTGGAGCGGCTTCTGGCCGAGGTGGACGCTGCCGGAGCACAGCGGATCGTCCTTGTGGCCCATTCGATGGGTTCGGCCCTGACGATGGAGGGCTTGCGCCAGGCCATCATCAGGAACGGAGCGCGTGCAAGATCGCGGATCGGGGGCGTGGTCCTGATTTCCCCCGATATCGACGTTGACGTGTTCAGGGCACAGGCCCATGCGATGGACGGTCTGCCGCAGCCCTTCCTGATCTTCGGATCGAACCGTGACCGGATCCTGAACCTGTCGGCGCGGCTAGCGGGCGAGCCCGAGCGGCTTGGCAACCTCAGCGACGTGTCGCGGGTCGCCGATCTTGACGTGACTTTCCTTGATGTCGGCGCCTTCTCGGAAGGGGCGGGGCACTTCACCCTCGCGCAGTCGCCGACCCTGATCAGCCTTCTGGGCCGGATCGGCGATATCGACGCTGCATTCGAGGCCGACAGGCAGGGGCGTGTGGGCCTTCTGCCGGGGGTGGTACTAACAGTTCAAAGCGCGACACAGATCGTGCTTTCGCCGGTCACGGCGATCTCCGACGAACTGAACCGCTGATCAGCGCGACCGCCTGAGATAGACGTAATAGGCCCCTGCACCGCCGTGCTTCAGGTGCGCCTCGGTCACCTGAAGAACGGTCGGCCCGATCGGCGGCATGTGCAGCCAGAAGGGCACCTGATGTTTCAGGATACCCTGTCGCGAAGGGATCGGCCCGTGATCCGGCCCCGGTTTGCCCTTGCCCGTGATCACAAGGACCAGCCGCATCCCCTGGGCATGGGCGTTCAGAACGAAACGGATCAATTCGGGATGCGCCTCTGCCACGGTCATGCCGTGCAGGTCGATGCGCGCCTCGGGCGCGAGCTTTCCGCGCCCCATTCGCGAGTATGTCTTTGGGTCCATCCGCACTGTCGCACCCGACAGGCGTTCGCCCACCGTCGGTGCCAGGTCATGCGCGCGGGCCGCCGTCTGGGCCGCCCTTTCACCAATACGAAAGGTGGAAAGCGGAACCACCGGTTCGGGTTTCTGTGGTGCCTTCGGCGGGGCGGGAACGGGTTTCGGGCCGGGATCGCGGCGCTTGGGATGCATCGGCTTGGCCGTGCGCGCCACGGCATGCCAAAGCTCTTCCTCGTCCGGGCGAAGGGTTCGGCGGCGGGCCATGATCAGCCGTCCGGCAACATGGCGTAGGCGCGGTCAATCGGCAGAAGCTGGATCAGCCGGCCGCCGTCCTTGATGGTGCCTGCGGCCTCACCCGCCTCGAACCCTGTGCCAAAGAAGATGTCGGCCCGCTGCGCGCCCTTGATGGCGCCGCCGGTGTCCTGCGCGATCATCAGGCGGCGCAGCGGATCGCGACCGTCCTTTTCGATCCAGACCGGCGCGCCAAGCGGCGTAAAGGACGGGTCGATCGCAACCGTGCGCATCGCGGTGATCGGACGCCCCATAGCCCCGATCGGCCCCTTTTCGGGGGGAAGGTCGCGCAGGATGCGGAAAAAGACATAGGACGGGTTGTGGTTCAGCAATTCGCGCCCGGCGGCCGGATTGGCCCGAACCCAGGCGCGGATTTCCTGTGCTGAAACCTGATCGAGCGTATGGGTGCCGCGCCGGACCATTTCCTGCCCGATGGACCGGTAGGGATGGCCGTTCCGCCCGGCATAGCCCACGCGGATCACCCGGCCATCGGTCATGCGGATCCGGCCGGACCCCTGGATCTGAAGAAAGAACACCTCAACCGGGTCTTCGAGCCAGGCGATTTCCAGCCCGCGCCCGCGCAGCGCGCCCTCGGTTTCGATCTGCGCCCGGCTGAGCCATTGGGTGCCGTCCTGCAATTCCGGCGGTCGGCCATAGATCGGCCAGGCAAAACGGGGCGTGCGGTGGGCCGAACCCGCCAGTTCCGGTTCGTAATACCCGGTAAACAACGCGGGCGGTTCCCCAACCAGGACGGGCCGGAAGAACAATTCAAAGAACTGGCGGGCGGATGCGTCCGATCCGCCTGCATCTGCGGCCAGACGGCAGAGAGGGCGCCAATCGGGATCGTCCAGTTGTGCGCAGGTTTCGCGAAACGCCACCAGCGCCGCGCGATGGTCGTCCTCGGCCCAACCGTCGAGATCGGCAAAGTCGAGGATCTGCGCAGGCAGCGGCGCGGCGGTCATCGCGAACGCCGCAAGCGCCAGGCTGCGCAGAAGGGCACGCATCACTCCCCTGTCGCGACAAGCTGCCAGTTGGGGTCGTTCGTCCCCATCCGGCGCGCGAAGGTCCAGACGTCGGATTGCCGCTTTACGGCGGTCGGGCTGCCTTCGACAACCTCGCCGGCCTTGTTGCGGATGACGGTCGTCAGTTCGCCGGTGAACCGCACGGTGACTTCGGCCTCGGCGGTGTCGCGGTCGAAGGTCGCGTCTTCCAGGGTCAGGCCGCGCAGGCCTACGAAATTCGCCTCGACTGTCAGCCCCTGATCCTCGCGTTCGCGCACGGCTTCGGCGAAGGCGTCATGGATGTCGGGCGACAGGAAAGGGCGGATGCGGTTGATATCGCCACGCTCGAAAGCCATCAGGATCATCTCGTAGGCGCCGCGCGCCCCTTGCAGGAACTCGCTGACGTTGAAGCCCGGCTCGACCATCTTCATCGCCGCCAGCGCCTTTGCCGCGGGCGAACCATCGGCCACGTGATCGGTGATGTCACGATCGGGGCCGTCCTCGACGACCTCGAGAGTGCGCCTTGCCTGTGCGGGTTCGGCGGGAAGAGGCGGCTTTTCAAAACCCTCACGGGTGCCCAGAACGCTTCTGAGCTTCAGGATCAGAAACACGGCAATCCCGGCCAGGACGAGCAGTTGGATCAGCGAATTGTTCATCAAGACCTCGGTTCGGCGATACTCTTGTGCGGACTGGCAGTCCGCCCGTTGCGTCCTTATGTAGGTGAGGGGTGGGCACAAGTCTACCGCCCCGCCCGAATGGTTGAACCAAGGAATCGCCCGATGTGGCTTTTGCTTCTGTTTGTCGCGGTCCCACTGATCGAAATCGCCCTTTTCATCAAGGTGGGCGGATGGTTGACGCTGTGGCCAACGCTGGGGGTCGTGCTGCTGACAGGGATCATCGGGACGATCCTTGTCCGGCATCAGGGCCTGCGGGTGCTGAATGACCTGCGGCGGTCACAGGAAGATTTCGGCAACCCGCTGTCGCCGCTGGCACATGGCGCGCTGATCCTTCTGGCCGGCGTGCTGCTGCTGACGCCTGGGTTCTTCACGGACACGGTCGGTTTTCTTCTGCTGGTGCCGAAGATCCGTAATGTGGTGATCGCCCAGCTGGCCAGCCGGATCAGCATTGTGGGATTTTCCGCCCGTCATGAAGAAACCGCCGCGCGCAGTGGCGCCACGACCATCATCGACGCCGAGTATTTCGAGATGGAGGATGACGCCGGAACCGGGGCGGGGGGCGCCGCGCCGCCGCGCCCGCCGGGGGGATCGGGCTGGACACGGCATTGAGGGGCGCGTCCGATGCTGCTAAGGACATCGGCAACCGTTAACAGGCACGCTTTGGTGTCGTGAATTGGAGGAATTTGGGAATGGCCGAAGGTAACGGCACCGCCGCAGAAGCCCAGCCGCAGGTGAAGATGAGCGTCCTTGCACAGTTCGTGCGGGACATGTCGTTCGAAAACCTGGTGGCGCAGAAGGGGCTGACCAGCGGGGAAGTGCAGCCCGACATTCAGGTCGCGGTTTCGCTCGATGCCCGCAAGCGCCCGCAGGACCATCAGTACGAGGTGATCACCAAGTTCAAGGTGACGTCGAAGAACAAGACCAACGGCGACACGCTGTTCCTTCTGGAAGTGGACTATGGTGGGATCTTCCATGTGGAAGGCGTGCCCGAAGACCAGCTTCACCCCTTCCTGCTGATCGAATGCCCGCGCCTTCTGTTCCCCTTCGTGCGCCGGATCATTTCCGATGTGACGCGCGATGGCGGCTTCCCGCCACTGAACGTGGATACGGTGGATTTCCTCGCGCTTTACCGTCAGGAACTCGCGCGGCGCGCGCAGGCCCAGAACGCCGCCCCGACGGAGCAGGTCACCCAGTGACCGCGGCGGGGCGCATCAGCCCCGCTTGTTCCAGATCGCGCCGTCGCCCATCCGCGCCACGAAGGCCGCATGAGCGGCGGCCTCTTCCTCGGTGATCCGGGGGGGAAGCGGCGACGGGCGCGGTTGCGGCCGCCAATCGGCCACCGTCAGCGACGCCGACCGCGTCTCGACACGGACGGCCGTTGCCGCAAGGCCGAAATCCGGCTGACGCCCGCCGATCAATTCCAGATAGACCTCGGCCAGGATTTCGCTGTCCAGAAGCGCGCCGTGCTTTTCGCGCATCGAATTGTCGACGCCGAACCGGCGGCAAAGCCCGTCGAGCGAATTCTGGGCGCCAGGGAATTTTGTCCGCGCGATCAGAAGCGTGTCAACCGCCCGATCGAAGGGCAGAGTCGGAAGGCCGGCCCAGCCAAGCTCTGCATTCAGGAACTTCATGTCGAAGGTGGCGTTGTGGATGACAAGCTTTGCGTCGCCCAAGAAATCAAGAAATGCCTGGCCGATATCGCGGAAAACCGGCTTGTCGCGCAGGAAATCATCCCCCAGCCCATGAACCTCGAACGCCTCTTTCGGCATCAGGCGCTGTGGGTTGATGTATTGGTGATAGGTCCGGCCGGTCGGCAGGTGATTGAACAGCTCCACCGCGCCGATCTCGACGATGCGGTGGCCTTCGGACGGCTCGAAGCCCGTGGTTTCCGTGTCCAGAACGATTTCACGCATCACGCAGCATCCGGATGTAGGCGATCAGGGCCTGAACATAGGCCGAAACGGAGTCGAGCGACAGGGTTTCGACCACATGTGTGGCGCGGGCGCGCTTTTCCGCGTCGGGCATCTGGCGCGACAGGATGGCGGTGAACTGTGCTTCGGTCATGCCGGGCCGTGCCAACACCCTCTGGCGTTGCAGGCTCGCCGGGGCCGTGACCAGAACGGTCGCGTCCATCTCGGCTTCGGTCCCCTTTTCAAACAGAAGGGGGATGTCGAAGACGACGATATCGGATGCCGCGCTGGCGGCGTACTCCGCCCGGTCGGCGGCGACGAGCGGATGCACGATGCCTTCAAGACGGGAAAGGAAGGATGGGTCGGATGCGATCCTGTCCTTCAGGATCGAGCGGTCGACATACCCCTGCGCTGTTGCCTCGGGGCAGATGGCTCGGACCGGCGCCACGGCGGGGCCACCGGTTTCATAGAGCCGGTGGACAGAGGCGTCGGCGTCCCAGACGGGGATGCCTGCGGCCCGGAAGAAGCCTGCCGTGGTCGACTTTCCCATGCCGATGGAGCCGGTGAGCCCAAGGCGAAACTGCGATCCGACGGTCATGGGCCAAGTACGGCGGCGCGGGTCGCATCATCCACCTCTGGGCGGTGGCCGAACCAGCGTTCGAAGCCCGGCACGGCCTGATGCAACAGCATGCCCAATCCATCCACCACCTTGCAGCCGGCGGCCTCGGCCTCGGCCAGGAAGGGCGTCTTGAGCGGGGTGTAGACGAGATCTGTCACCAGGGCCGCGGGTTCCAATCCGTCCAGCGGCACGCGGAAGTCGGGTTTGCCCACCATGCCGAGCGATGTGGTGTTCACGACCGTCCGCGCCCCGTCCAGCATGTTGCCCGCCTGAACCCATTCGAAGACGGTGACCTTGGCGCCGAAATCCGCGCGCAGGGCTTCGGCGCGAGGGCGGGTTCGGTTGGCGATGCGGATTTCGGGCACGCCGACCTCGATCAGCGCGGCAACGACGGCACGCGCCGCGCCGCCCGCCCCGAAGACCGCGGCCGGGCCTGCCGCCGGATTCCAGTCGGGCGCGTTCTGGCGAAGGTTCGCGATGAATCCCGACCCGTCGGTGTTGTCTGCGTGGATCTTTCCGTCCTTCCGGAAGATCAGGGTGTTGGCTGCGCCGATAAGCGCGGCCCGGTCGGTGATGATATCGGCCAGTCCGAGGATGGTTTCCTTGTGCGGGATCGTGACGTTCACCCCGACAAAACCCAGCTTCGGCAGCAAGCGCAGCGCTTCGCCCAGATCGGCCTGGGCGATGTCCATCGGGATGTAATGGCCGCGGATTCCGTACTTTCGCAGCCAATAGCCGTGCAGGATCGGCGACCGGCTGTGCGCCACGGGCGATCCGATCACCCCGGCCAGGGGTATTCGCGGATGATCGGTCATGTCTCGATGAACCCTCGTTGACCCAGATACGCCAGAAGCGGCAGAAGCGGCAGCCCAAGGACGGTAAAGTAATCCCCTTCGATACTGGTGAAAAGGCGTATCCCCTCTTCCTCGAGCTTGTAGCCGCCCACGCTGTGGCGGATGCTTTCCCAGTTGCGGTCGATGTAGGCGGCAAGCCAGTCTTCGGAAAAGTCGCGCATCGTCAGGCGGACGGTTCCGACATGGCGCCACACGGGTTCGCCCCGATCATAGAGGACGATGGCAGAAAGCAGCTGGTGCGACTGCCCACGAAGGGCGCGCAGCTGATCGGCGGCTTCCGCGGGCGTTCCGGGCTTGGAAAAGACGTGACGACCGAGGGCGAGGACCTGATCACAGCCAAGGACCAGATCATCGGGCATCCGATCGGCGGTCTTGCGGGCCTTCATCTCGGCCAGCGTATCGGCGAGGTCGCGGGGCGTGGCCCCTTCAGCCATCAGGGCGGCCTTGACCGAATCTTCGTCCACCCGGGCGGGCTGAACCCGTATGTCGAGCCCGGCCGAGCGCATCAGGCGGGCCCGGATTTCTGAGGAAGAGGCAAGAACGATCGGACGGGACATGAGGGTAGGGCTGTGGATAATCGCGATATGTTCCGCCGAGCCATTTGTGGCCTTTCACGGGCGGTGGCCTTTGGTGCATGGCGACTGTTGGCAAAGTCAAGCGTTGCCCTGAGGTTTTCCTTTTGTGGATCGCGTTTCAACGATCCTGTGGGAGATCGGGAGGACAGGTCGATCATACCCTGGCACTTGGATGGTCAGCCATTTGCGAAATTCTTTTAACATATTGATATAGAATTATTTTTATCGTCTCTCTAGGGGAGATGGCCGATCGTATCTGGTCAATAATACCACCTTTGACTTGTGGATGACTCGGTCGATAAATCGGGATATCCAGTTATCCACAACACCAAAGACATCATCATCTCTTCTTTTCAAGAATCTCTTATTAAGGAAGGGCTATCCGGCGCGTACCGATCCGACCGCTTCGCAAACACCGGCTGGGAACATCAAGCAGAATCGGCGCCCTGGTTGACTTTCGCGCGGTTTCACCTTAGTTGCCGTCAAGCTGGCCGTCCGGTCAGAACATCCCCGCCAAACCAGAGATACGGCAGATTTCGTTCTGCTGTGCCAAGGACGATCCCATGACCGTTGAACGGCTGAACCTGTCTGATCTCAAGGCCAAGACCCCGGCCGAGCTGCTTTCCATGGCAGAGGAATGGGAGATCGAGAACGCTCCTTCGATGCGAAAGGGCGAAATGATGTTCTCGATCCTGAAGGAACATGCCGAGGAAGGTTGGGAAATCGGCGGAGATGGGGTTCTGGAAGTGTTGCAGGACGGTTTCGGTTTCCTGCGCAGCCCTGAGGCGAACTATCTTCCCGGCCCGGATGACATCTATGTCAGCCCCGAGATGATCCGCCAGTTCAGCCTGCGGACGGGCGATACCATCGAAGGCGTGATCCAGGCCCCCCGCGAGAACGAGCGTTATTTCAGCCTGGTGAAGGCCACGAAGATCAATTTTGACGATCCCGAACGCGCCAAGCACAAGGTGCATTTCGACAACCTTACGCCTCTTTATCCCGATGAGCGGTTGAAGATGGAGATCGAGGATCCCACTATCAAGGATCGGTCCGCGCGGATCATCGACCTCGTGTCGCCCATCGGCAAGGGCCAGCGTGCGCTGATCGTCGCCCCGCCACGGACGGGCAAGACCGTTCTGCTGCAGAACATCGCCCATTCGATCGAGAAGAACCATCCGGAATGCTATCTGATCGTGCTTCTGATTGACGAGCGGCCGGAAGAAGTGACCGACATGCAGCGCAGCGTGAAGGGCGAGGTTGTTTCGTCGACTTTCGACGAACCGGCGACCCGGCATGTAGCCGTCGCGGAAATGGTGATCGAGAAAGCCAAGCGTCTGGTCGAACACAAGCGCGACGTGGTCATCCTGCTGGATTCGATCACCCGTCTTGGCCGTGCGTTCAACACGGTCGTGCCGTCGTCGGGCAAAGTCCTGACCGGGGGCGTGGACGCCAATGCGCTTCAGCGCCCCAAGCGGTTCTTCGGCGCTGCTCGCAACATCGAGGAAGGCGGAAGCCTGACCATCATCGCAACGGCGCTGATCGATACCGGCAGCCGGATGGACGAAGTGATCTTTGAAGAATTCAAGGGCACCGGCAACAGCGAGATCGTGCTTGATCGCAAGGTTGCCGACAAGCGCGTCTTCCCGGCGATGGACATCCTCAAATCCGGCACGCGCAAGGAAGATCTGCTGGTCGACAAGGCCGATCTGCAGAAGACCTATGTCTTGCGCCGCATCTTGAACCCGATGGGCACCACCGATGCGATCGAGTTCCTCATTTCCAAGCTGAAGCAGACCAAGACGAACTCGGAATTCTTCGATTCCATGAACGCCTGAGGCGCTTTCTGAACGGAGGGTCGTATCGTGGATACGATTTTCGCCTTGGCCAGCGCGCGTGGCAAGGCGGGTGTGGCTGTCATCCGTCTTTCCGGCCCCGCGTCCTGGGATGTGGTCGGCCAGCTGGCCGGCGATCTGCCCGCGCCGCGGCGGGCAGCTCTGCGCAGGCTTGTGTGGCAGGATGTCGTTCTGGACGAGGCACTGGTTCTGCTGTTTCCGGAGGGCGGAAGTTTCACCGACGAGAAGGTGGCAGAACTGCACCTGCACGGCAGTATTGCCGTGGTTGCCGAGGTGTTGCGTGTCCTGTCGGGCATGCCGGGTTGCAGGATGGCGCATGCGGGTGAGTTTACCCGACGAGCGCTGGAAAACGGGCGGATCGACCTGACCCAGGTGGAAGGTTTGGCCGACCTGATCGATGCGGAAACAGAGGCGCAGCGCCGGCAATCGCTTCGCGTGATGTCCGGGGCTGTCCGCGAACGGGTCGAGGCGTGGCGCAGGGCGATGATCCGCTCTGCCGCACTTCTCGAGGCCACGATCGACTTTGCAGACGAGGACGTGCCGGTGGATGTGACGCCCGAGGTGCGCCTGCTACTGGACGGTCTTTTGCGGGACCTTTCGGCAGAGGTGGAAGGTTCTAAGGTCCGAGAGCGGCTTCGAGACGGCTTCGAGGTGGCGATCCTGGGGGAGCCAAACGCCGGAAAATCCACCCTTCTCAACAGGTTGGCAGGTCGAGAGGCGGCCATCACCTCGGAAATTGCGGGAACGACGCGGGATGTGATCGAGGTTCGCATGGATCTTTCCGGTTTGCCGGTCACCTTGCTGGATACGGCAGGTTTGCGAGAGACCGATGATCCTGTCGAGGGCATTGGCATCGCGCGCGCACTGGAGCGGTCGCGTCTGGCGGATCTTCGGGTGGTTCTGGTGGGTGACGCGGGGCTGCCGCCGGGCATAAGTCTTGACAGGGATGATATCGTCGTCCGCTCTAAGTCCGATCTTGGCGTCGGCGATGCCGTGGAGACGGGTGCGATCTCAGGCAAGACCGGGCAGGGCATCGATGACCTCGTGGAAAGGATCGCCACCGTTCTGGGTGCGAGGGTCGCTTCGTCCGGTGTTGTCATGCACGAACGCCAGAGGATAGCGCTGGAGTCAGCAATCGCCTCTTTGGGTCTGGCACGGAATCAGCTAGACGTGATACCTGCCCGGACGGAACTGATTGCCGAACACATCCGTCAGGCGATCAGAGCTCTGGAATTGATGGTTGGCCGGATCGGGGTAGAGAACCTGCTGGATGAAATCTTTGCCAGCTTCTGCATCGGGAAATGAGGGTGTTTCACGTGAAACATTTTGATGTGATCGTCATCGGTGGGGGCCACGCGGGGGCAGAGGCCGCCTCTGCCTCGGCACGTCTTGGCGCACAGACGGCGTTGATCACGCTGCGGAAAGACGCGATCGGCGTCATGTCCTGCAATCCGGCGATTGGTGGGCTGGGCAAAGGCCATCTAGTGCGCGAAATCGACGCGCTGGACGGCGTCATGGGTCGGGCGGCCGATGCTGCCGGGATCCAGTTTCGCCTTCTCAACCGCCGCAAGGGGCCGGCGGTGCAGGGGCCCCGGGCGCAGGCTGACCGGAAGCTCTATCGCGAGGCCATCCAGCGCCTGCTGTCACAACAGGAAAACCTGACGATTGTCGAGGCAGAGGTCGCAGACCTTGTCGAGACTGGTGGAATCATTGGCGGAGTCATCCTGGCTGACGGAAGCCGGATCGAGGCGCGTTCCGTCGTTCTGACCGCAGGCACGTTTCTGAACGGCGTCATCCACATCGGCGATGTCCGGAGAAGTGGCGGGCGAATCGGAGATAATGCCTCTGTCGCCCTGGCAGACAGGCTGAAGGACATGGCAATCCCCCGAGGGCGGCTGAAGACCGGCACGCCGCCGCGCCTCGACGGTCGGACAATCAACTGGGATATTCTGGACGAACAGCCCGGCGACGATGAGCCGACGCTTTTTTCCTTCCTCTCTACCGCGCCGATGGTCCGCCAGATCTCGTGTGGGGTCACGCATACGAACGAGCGTACACACGATATTGTCCGCGCCAACCTTGGTCGCTCGGCCATGTACGGCGGTCATATCGAAGGGGTCGGGCCGCGGTATTGCCCGTCGATCGAGGACAAGGTCGTGCGCTTTGCCGAGAAGACCGGCCATCAGGTCTTTCTTGAGCCGGAGGGTCTGGACGATCATACGGTTTATCCGAACGGCATTTCCACGTCGCTGCCGGAAGAAGTTCAACATCAATATGTGCGGTCGATCCGTGGGCTTGAGAATGTGACAATCCTCCAGCCCGGGTATGCGATCGAGTACGATTACTTTGATCCGCGAAACCTGCGCGCGACCCTTGAAACCCGCGCGGTCACGGGCCTGTTTTTCGCCGGCCAGATCAACGGCACGACGGGTTATGAAGAGGCGGCGGCGCAGGGGCTTGTGGCTGGCCTGAATGCGGCGTGCCGGGCGCTTGGCAGGGCAGAGGTCACGCTTTCCCGCGGCCAGGCGTATATTGGGGTCATGATCGATGATCTTGGCAACTTCGGTGCAACCGAACCTTACCGGATGTTCACCTCACGGGCAGAGTATCGGTTGACCTTGCGGGCCGATAACGCAGATCAGCGCCTGACGCCTCTGGGCGAAGAGGTGGGTTGTGTCTCGAAGGTCCGGAGCGCCAGATTCGCGGAAAAGATGGAGGCGCTTTCAGCGGGCAAGTCCGCCCTTCTGGAAAAAAGCTTCACACCCGCCGAGGCGCGCAAATCCGGTATCAATGTCAGCATGGATGGTGCGCGCAGAACTGCGTTCTCGCTTCTCGCGTTTCCAGAGTCATCACCGGAAACGATCGACGCACTTCTTCCTGAGGGCTCGGATATCCCGCGTCCGATCAAGGATCAGTTGTGGCGAGACGCGCTTTACGCACAATATATTGATCGCCAGGCCATTGATGTCGATGCGCTACGGCGGGACCAGGAAACAGCGATCCCGGCGGATTTCGTCTACTCCGGAATTTCGGGCCTTTCGAACGAGCTTCGACAGAAGCTTGAACGAAATCGACCAGAGAACTTGCATCGTGCCAGCCAGATCGAGGGGATGACGCCCGCTGCTCTCATGCTGATCCTCGCGCACCTTCGTCGCCTCAAGACGCCGGATCTGGCGGTCGGTCAATGATGTCTGATCTCTCCGCTACTGACCGGGATGTTTCACGTGAAACATCCGAAAGGCTTTCAGCCCTCGAAGGCCTTCTGCGGAAGTGGAACCCAGCGGTCAATCTGGTCTCCAAGGAAAGCCTGAAGGACGCGCGAACTCGCCACATCGTCGATTCGCAGCAGCTGTACACCCTGGCACCCCGGGATTTTCATAGATGGGTCGATCTTGGATCGGGCGGCGGATTTCCCGGCTTGGTGGTTGCCATTCTTGCGGCCGAACAGAACCCGGAGGCCGAAGTGATCCTTGTGGAATCGGATCAGCGAAAAGCGGCGTTCCTTCAACAGGCAGCGCGGGCGCTCGGTGTAAAGGCCACCGTCCACGCTGAAAGGATCGAGACTCTTTCTCCAATGAAGGCGGACGTCCTTTCGGCACGCGCGCTTGCCGCCCTGCCGGCTCTGTGCCGTTTCGCGGAAAGGCATCTGGAGCCGGGTGGCGTGGCTATCTTCCCAAAGGGCGCCAATCATCAGGCAGAAATCGCAGAGGCGCAGCAGTCACACGACTTTTCCGTCTCGGTCCTTCCCAGCGTGACGGACAAGGACGCCGCTATCCTTGTGCTGAAAAAAATAAAGGCCCGTTAACCGATGTCCGGTACCCAGCCCGCAGCCATAATCGCCATTGCCAACCAGAAGGGCGGTGTCGGCAAGACCACGACAGCCATCAACCTGTCGGCAGCACTGGCCGAACTTGGCCATCGTGTGCTTCTTGTGGATCTCGACCCGCAGGGAAACAGCTCCACGGGCCTTGGCGTAGATCAATCGGATCGTCAGGTTTCCACCTATGATCTGATCCTTGATGGTGCGTCCCCCGTTTCGGTCGTCCGACCCACCCGCGTGGAGGGCCTGTTCATCTCGCCCGCCAACGCCGACCTGTCGTCGGCCGATATCGAGATTGTCTCGTCCGAACGGCGCAGTTTCCTTCTGCGTGACGCCCTGCGGCAAAACGAGATGGAGCCTTATGGCTTTGACTACATCTTCATCGACTGCCCGCCCTCGCTCAGCCTTCTGACAGTGAACGCGCTGGTGGCCGCGGATTCGGTGCTGGTTCCGTTGCAGAGCGAGTTCTTTGCGCTGGAAGGCCTGTCGCAACTGATGCTGACCATCCGCGAGGTGCGCCAATCCGCAAACCCGAACCTCAGGATCGAAGGGGTTGTCCTAACGATGTATGACGTTCGGAACAACCTTTCCCAGCAGGTGGAAAAGGATGCGCGCGAAACCCTTGGGGAGCTGGTGTTCAAGACCGTTATCCCCAGGAACGTCCGATTGAGCGAGGCGCCGTCATTCGCGCTTTCGGTTCTTCAGTATGACGGATCATCAAGGGGCGCGGAATCCTATCGCGCTCTCGCACAAGAAATCGCGGGCCGCCGCGGTCTACCCGCAAGGAAGGAGTAACGCCGATGGACAAGAAACAGGAACGGCGCGGCCTGGGTCGCGGCCTTTCGGCGTTGATGGCCGATGTTTCGGCAACAACCGAACCCGCGCAGGAATCTGGCCCGCGGCGCGCAGACTTCCTTGTTCCCATTGAAAAGCTGCATCCGAATCCGCTTCAGCCGCGGCGGACCTTTGCCGAGGATGCGCTTGCCGATCTGGCCGAATCGATCCGGCAGAAAGGTGTCCTTCAGCCCCTTATCGTGCGAACCCGCGCCAGCGGTGGCTATGAAATCGTCGCCGGCGAGCGTCGCTGGCGCGCAGCACAGCGGGCGCAGGTGCATGATGTCCCGGTCATCTTGCGCGAATACGATGATACAGAGGTCCTTGAAGTCGCTATCATCGAGAACATTCAGCGTTCCGACCTCAACCCGATGGAAGAGGCTGCCGCCTACCGTCAGTTGATGGATCGCTTTGGTCATACGCAGGACCAGCTCGCCGAGGTCCTTTCCAAAAGCCGCAGCCATGTGGCCAACCTTCTGCGTCTGTTGAATCTTCCTTCCGAAGTGCAGGATCATGTCCGTGATGGAAGGCTCAGTGCCGGTCACGCCCGCGCGCTCATCACCTCTGATGATCCGGTCGCGCTTGCCCGTCATGTGATCGCCAAGGGGCTCTCCGTGCGCGAGACTGAAAAACTCGCCAAGGCCGCGGCAGCTCCGCAGGCGGCGACGAGGGGGGGGGCAACAGGGCGCAGCGGACACACCGAGAAGGACGCAGACACGCGCGCCCTCGAAGGCGATCTATCGGCAAACCTCGGAATGGGCGTTTCGATCAACCATCAGGCCGGAACTGAAAGCGGCGTCCTTTCGATTCGCTACAACACGCTTGACGATCTCGATCTGCTGTGCCGGGTGCTGTCCGCTACGCCTCGGGACGGGTCCATATGAAGATCAGCACGGCCCCCAGCACAACGGCCTGAACCACAAGGATCGCCGGCCGCAGGCCCAGGGCCAGAGAAACAGCAAAAACCGCAGCGATCGAGACGCTTGCCAGGACCTTCCCACGCCGCGCGATCGCGCCCCGGGTGGTCCAGTCAAGAATCGGGGGGCCGAATGTCGGGTGGCTGAGAAGCCAGTTGTGCAGCCGTTCGGACGACCGTGCAAAGCAGAACGCGGCCAGCAGTAGGAATGGCACCGTCGGGACCAGCGGCAGGAAAATCCCTATGAAGGCCAGTCCCACTGCAATCAGGCCAGCCGCTGCCCAGAGCCACCTCATTCCAGCCTCGTCGCGATTTCTTCGATCAGGCGGTTCAGAACAAGCCGCCCTTTTGCGGTAGCCATCAACTTGTGCGGCGTCGTGGAAATCAATCCAAAATCTTCCAAATCTTTGAAATCACTTGAAAAATCTTTCTTTCCGCAGAGGCTGGACAGCCGAGCGACGTCCAGCCCTTCTGACGTGCGCAACCCCATCACCAGAAACTCTTCAAGGATCTGCGATTGGTCCAGCGTTTCCCGAAGCGAATCGCCCGATCGTCCGGCCATTACCGTAGACAGCCAGGCGTTTGGGTTCCGTGCCGTTTCTGTCGCGATCCGCCGCCCATTCAGGGTCAGCCTTCCGTGCGCGCCAGGCCCGATCCCGGCAAAGTCACCCGATCGCCAGTAGATCAGGTTGTGACGGGATTCATTGCCCGGTTCCGCATGATTAGAGACTTCATAGGCCGGGATCCCCGCAGCCTCGGTCATGGATTGGGTCAGCTCGAAAAAGTCGACGGACAGATCCTCGTCCGGCAAGCCCCGCAGCTTTCCGGCCGCGAGCCGGTCGCCAAAGGCCGTGCCGCTTTCGATCGTCAGCTGGTAAAGCGAAAGGTGTCCTGCCGCCAGTTGCAGCGCCTCGCCCAGTTCGGCTTCCCAGTCCGAAAGGGTCTGATCCTGCCGCGCATAGATCAGGTCGAAACTGACGCGATCAAAGGTGCGCTTTGCAATTTCCAGCGCATCGCGGGCCGCGGCGGCATCATGCAGGCGTCCCAACCGGCGCAGGTCCGCATCCCTAAGTGACTGAACACCAAGCGAAACGCGATTGACCCCCGCCGCGCGGTAGTCGGCAAACCGCGCCGCTTCGACCGAACCGGGGTTTGCCTCAAGCGTGATTTCGATGTCATTGGCCAGGGTCCATGTCTTGCCAATCCGTTCGAGGATCGCGCCGACAACCCGTCCTTCCATCAACGACGGGGTACCGCCGCCGAAATAGACCGTGTTCAGAACCCGGTTGCCGGTCTCACCCCCGATCCTGTCGATCTCTTGCAGATAGGCATTCTGCCAGTTGCCCTGATCGATGCGGGCCGCGACATGGCTGTTGAAGTCGCAATAGGGGCATTTCGACTGGCAGAACGGCCAATGCAGGTAAAGCCCGAAACCGCCGTGCCGCCAGTCTTCCATGTCACCCCTTGAAGGCCGTCACTTCGACCTCGATCAGCATTTCCGGCTTGATGAGCCCCGCGATCACCATCGTCGCGGCGGGGCGGATCTCGCCCAGGTTTTCCGCCAGAACCGGCAGGATGGCGTCGACAAGCGCGGCGTCGGTGACGGTATACTGCACCCGGACGATATCGGCCATCTCGAACCCCGCTTCCGTCAGGACGCCCCGGATCGTGGCAAAGCAGTTGGTGGCCTGTGCCGCCACATCGACCGGGATTGTCATCGTGCGATAGTCATATCCCGTGACGCCCGACACAAAGCACCAGCCACCCTTCACGACGGCGCGGGAATAGCCCATCTTCGCCTCGAAGGGCGACCCGGTGGAAATCCGCTTCATTCGAAACACCCCTTCACCAGCTTGCGGAACGCATCGGCCCGATGGCTGATCTGGTTCTTCTGCCACCTGTCCATCTCGCCGAAGGTCTGGTCGAACCCCTCCGGCTGGAAGATGGGGTCATAGCCATGCCCCTGGTCGCCCCGCATGGGCCAGACCACCTGACCGGGCATCACGCCTTCGAACACTTCATCATGCCCGTCCGGCCAGGCCAGCACCAGCGTGCAGCGGAATTGCGCGTGACGCGGGAAGGGGGCCTTGGCAGCCTCCAGCAGGTCCCAGGTCTTCTTCATCGCCATCCCGAAATCGCGACCGTCGGGCGTTTCGGCCCAGTCCGCGGTGTGAACCCCCGGCGCTCCGTCCAGCGCGTCGATGCTGATGCCCGAGTCGTCCGAAAGCGCGGGCAGGCCCGTGGCGCGCGCGGCCGCGTGGGCCTTGATCCGGGCGTTCCCCACAAAGGTTTCCTCGGTCTCCACCGGTTCCGGCAGGCCGTGATCGGCAGCGGATGTCACGCTGATCCCGTAGGGCTCCAGCAGCCTGGCGATCTCTTCAAGCTTGCCCCTGTTGTGCGTGGCGACCAGCAGACGGTCGCCCTGGAATTTCCGCATCGCCCTTACCCCAGCGCGGCCTTCTGCGCCGCCACCAACATGGTGTTTCCCGCCTCGGCAAGGTCAAGAAGCCGCCCCATCTCGGCGCGCGAGAAGGTCGCACCCTCGGCGGACATCTGCACTTCGATCAGCCGGCCCGCGCCGGTCATGATGAAATTGCCGTCGGTCCCGGCGGTGCTGTCCTCGGCATAGTCGAGGTCAAGCACCGGCTGGCCCGCATAGACCCCGCAGGACACCGCGGCGACATGATCCAGGATCGGGTCCGAGACGATGATCCCCGCCTTCATCAGCCGGTTGACCGCCAGGCGAAGGGCAACCCAGCCCCCCGTGATCGAGGCACAGCGCGTGCCGCCGTCGGCCTGGATCACGTCGCAGTCGATGACGATCTGACGCTCTCCAAGCGCCGAACGGTCCACGCCCGCGCGCAGGGCGCGACCGATCAGGCGCTGGATTTCCTGCGTCCGGCCCGATTGCTTTCCGGCCGCGGCCTCGCGCCGGGTCCGGCTGTTGGTGGCGCGCGGCAGCATCCCGTATTCCGCCGTCACCCAGCCAAGGCCGGTGTTCTTCAGGAACGGCGGCGGCTTGTCTTCGACGGTGGCGCTGCACAGCACATGGGTTTCGCCCATGCGGATCAGGCAGGACCCTTCCGCATGTTTCATCACGTCGATTTCAATGGAAACCGGGCGCAGTTCGTCCAGTTTACGGCCAGAGGGGCGCATCGTTTCATCCTTTCATCGGTCCGGGCTGAGATAGCGGCCCGATGGCACGGGATGCAACCCTGATTGACGCGCCCCTCGGGTCAACTTTAATGTCTGTGGTCCCTTGGAAAGCAGCCATGTCTGACGGTCGCAAACTTCTGGCAGAAATGAACGATCGCTCGCGCGAGGTGTTTCGTCGGGTCGTCGAGGGCTATCTTGAATCCGGCGATCCGGTGGGCTCGCGCACGCTGACCCGCACGATGAACGAAAAGGTCAGCGCAGCGACGATCCGCAACGTCATGCAGGATCTGGAGTATCTGGGCCTGCTGGACAGCCCGCATGTGTCGGCCGGCCGGGTTCCCACGCAGCTTGGCCTGCGGATGTTCGTCGATGGCCTGATGGAAATCGGTTCCGTCGCCGCCCACGACCGGGAACGTATCGACGCGACGCTCGGCTCGAACGAGGCCGACGTTGGCACGCTGCTTGACCGGATCGGAAGCGCGCTTTCGGGACTGACGCGCGGCGCCAGCCTAGTTCTTGCGCCAAAGCATGAAGCGCCCATCCGGCATATCGATTTCGTCAGCCTCGGTCCGGATCGCGCGCTGGTCGTCCTTGTCTTTGCGGATGGCCATGTCGAAAACCGCGTGTTCACCCCGCCCGCCGGGCAGACGCCGTCGTCGATGCGCGAGGCCGCGAATTTCTTGAACGCGCTGGCCGAAGGCAAGACGTTGGGCGATTTGGTCAAGGCCATGCGCAACGAAATGGTCCGACGGCGGCAAGAGATCGACACGCTGGCACGCGATCTGGTCGAAAGCGGTCTGGCCGTCTGGGAAAACGCCGGGCTGGCAAGCGAAAGGCTGATCGTCCGCGGCCGGTCGAATCTGATCGACGACAGCGCCGAGGCGCGCGATGTGGAACGCATCCGCCAGCTGTTCGATGATCTTGAACGCACACGCGACATCACCGAATTCCTGGAACTGGCGGAAACCGGCGAGGGTGTGCGCATCTTTATCGGCTCCGAGAACAAGCTTTTCTCACTTTCGGGTTCCTCTTTGGTCGTCTCTCCCTATATGAACGCTGACCGAAAGATCATCGGCGCCGTGGGTGTCATCGGTCCGACCCGTTTGAACTATGGCCGAATCGTTCCGATTGTGGATTACACCGCGCAACTGATCGGACGGCTGGTTTCAGACCGGGGTGTGGTCTGACGTTGGAAATACTGAGGAAGAAGACATGTCGCAGGAACACGCATCCGAAAAGGATCTGATCGAAGAGGGGCTCGAGGATTTCGCCGAACTGGATGAAATCGAAGCCCTCCGCGCCGAGCGTGACGATTTCCGCGACCGGTTCATGCGGGCGCTTGCCGATGCCGAAAATGCGCGCAAGCGGGGCGAACGCGATCGCCGGGAAGCCGAACAGTATGGTGGTTCCAAACTCGCCCGCGACATGTTGCCCGTCTATGACAACCTCAAGCGCGCACTGGATGCCGTGGGCGACGAACAGCGCGAACAGGTCTCGGCCTTCTTTGAAGGGGTGGAGCTGACGATGCGCGAGCTGGTCAATGTTCTGGGGCGGCACGGCGTGACGACCGTTTCGCCCAAGGTGGGCGACCAGTTCGATCCGCAGCAGCATCAGGCGATGTTCGAGGCCCCGGTGCCGGGCACGAAGGCCGGTCAGATCATCCAGGTCATGACCGAGGGCTTCATGATCCATGACCGGCTTCTGCGCCCCGCGCAGGTCGGCGTGTCGTCAAACACCCAGTGATGCGCCGCCCGGTTCAGCCGGGCAGCATCGCCTTCAGGTCATAGACCAGTTTTAACGCCTCGATGGGCGTCAGTTCGTCGGGGTGAACCCCCTTCAGTGCCGCCTCGATGGCAGAAGCCTTCGGTTCCGCCCGTGGCGGCGCAACCGGCGGGGTGGCGCGGAACAGGGGCAGGTCGTCGATCAGCGCCTTCTGGCTTGATCCTTCGCGTTCGCCCTTTTCCAGCGCCTCCAGAACCACCTTGGCCCGGTCGATCACCGCCGACGGCAGGCCCGCAAGCCGCGCCACTTGCACGCCATAGCTGCGGTCGGCTGCGCCTTTGCGCACCTCGTGCAGGAACACGACCTCGCCTTCCCATTCCTTGACCGTGACGGTTGCGTTCTCGACTCCGTCCAGCTTGGCCGAAAGCGCGGTCATCTCGTGGTAATGGGTTGCAAACAGCGCCCGGCAGCGGTTCACGTCGTGCAGATGTTCCAGCGTCGCCCAGGCGATGGACAGACCATCGTATGTGGCCGTGCCGCGCCCGATCTCGTCCAGGATGACCAGCGCCCGATCATCCGCCTGGTTCAGGATCGCGGCGGTTTCCACCATCTCGACCATGAAGGTGGACCGGCCCCGCGCCAGGTCATCCGACGCGCCCACCCGGCTGAAAAGCTGGCTGACAAGCCCGATCCGCGCCGAGGTTGCCGGAACGAAACTGCCGGACTGGGCCAGAAGCGCGATCAGCGCGTTCTGCCGCAGAAAGGTCGACTTGCCGGCCATGTTCGGCCCGGTCAGCAGCCAGATGGCGGGCGTGTCCGCATCAGTCAGCGCGCAGTCGTTGGCGACAAAGGGCTGCCCCCCCTGCCTGCGCAGCGCCCGTTCCACCACCGGGTGCCGACCGCCGGACACAAGGAAGGCGCGGCTGTCGTCGACGACCGGTTCGGTCCAGCCCTCTTCGGCTGCCAGATCGGCGAAGGCCGCCGCAAGGTCGATCTCGGCCAGCGCCCTCGCCGTAGCGGCGATTGCAGCCGACCGGGCCAGGGTTTCCTCTCTGAGGCTGGAATAGTGACGCTTTTCGATCTCAAGCGCATGGTTTCCGGCGTTCAGGATCCGCGTTTCCATCTCGGAAAGCGCCAGCGTGGTGAACCGCACCTGATTGGCCGTCGTCTGCCGGTGGATGAAGGTTTCCGAAAGCGGCGGCGCCAGCATCTTTTCGGCGTGGGTCGATGTCGTCTCGATGAAGTAGCCCAGCACGTTGTTGTGCTTGATCTTCAGGCTCTGGATTCCCGTCTTTTCGATGAAATCGGCCTGCATGCCCGCGATCACGGCGCGGCCCTCGTCGCGCAGCGTGCGGGTTTCGTCCAACTCCACATCGTATCCGGGGGCGATGAAACCGCCGTCCCGCGCCAGAAGCGGGGGTTCGGCCACCAGCGCCTGATCCAGAAGGTCGATCAGGCCATCATGCCCGGTCAGCGCCGTCGCCGCCTCGGCCAGCAGGCCGGGCAGGTTGGTTGAAAGCCGCTGCGCCAGCGCCCCGGCCTGGGTCAGGCCCGCCCTGATGGCGGCGATGTCGCGCGGCCCGGCGCGATCCAGCGCAAGGCGCGACAAGGCGCGGTCCATGTCCGGGACGCGTCGCAGCAAGTCACGCAATTCCTGCCGAAAACGGCTCTGTTCGAGCAGAAAGCGCACCGATTCCAGCCGTGCATGAATGGTGCCCAGATGACGTGCGGGGCTGGACAGGCGCCGTTCAAGAAGCCGTGCCCCGGCTGCCGTCACGGTCCGGTCCACCACCGACAAAAGAGACCCGTCCCGCCCTCCCGACAGCGATTGCGTGATTTCCAGGTTCCGCCGTGTCGCCGCGTCGATCTGCATCGACCCGCCCAGCGATTCCTTTTGCGGCGGGCGCAGCAGCGGCAGTTTCCCGCGTTGCGTCAGGTTCAGGTATTCGACCAGTGCCCCCATCGCGGAAAGTTCGGCGCGGTCGAAGGTGCCGAAGGCATCCAGCGTGCCCACCTGAAACAGCGCACACAGCCGTGCATCGGCCCCCGTGCTGTCGAAGGCGGACCGCGCGAGCGGCGTGAACGCGGCGCCCGAATCCGTCACTATTGCAGCCAGATCGGCCTCTTTTGCCTCGCTGGCCAGAACCTCGCGCGGGGCAAGGCGGGCCAGTTCGGGGGCCAGCCGCGCCAGCGGGCAGGGCATCACCCGCAATTCGCCGGTCGATATGTCGGCCCAGGCAAGCGCCGCTTCGTCCCGCACCTCGGCCCAGGCGGCAAGGAAGTTGTGGCGCCGCGCTTCCAGCAACGAATCCTCGGTCAGGGTTCCGGGCGTGACAAGCCGCACCACATCGCGCCGCACCACCGCCTTTGATCCGCGCTTGCGCGCCTCGGCCGGATCTTCCAGCTGTTCGGCGATGGCCACGCGAAACCCCTTGCGGATCAGCGACAACAGGTACCCTTCGGCCGAATGGACGGGCACGCCGCACATGGCGATATCCTCGCCAAGGTGCTTGCCGCGTTTGGTCAGCGCGATGTCCAGCGCCTCGGCTGCGGCCACCGCATCGTCAAAGAACATCTCGTAGAAGTCGCCCATCCGGTAGAACAGCAGGGCCCCCGGATTCTGGGCCTTGATCTCCAGATACTGGGCCATCATCGGCGTGACGCTATCGTCGTTCACGAGTTTCCCCCTTGCTGCCCGGAAACCCTACAAAACCGCCCCGGAAGGGGGAAGGCGCAAGTGCAACTCTTGTTGTGACAGGGCCGTGGGGGCGCTAAGAGGGCAGGGCTTGCGATATACAGGATGGCCCCCTGATGACCCGAACGAAGATCACCCCCGAAGAGGCGCTTGCCTATCACCTGGAACCGCGCCCCGGAAAATACGATGTGGTCGCCTCGACCCCGATGGCGACGCAGCGCGATCTTTCGCTGGCCTACAGCCCGGGCGTTGCGGTTCCCGTTCAGGCCATCGCGGACGCGCCGGAAACGGCCTATGACTACACCGTCAAGGGCAACATGGTCGCCGTCATCTCGAACGGGACGGCGATCCTGGGCATGGGCAACCTCGGGGCGCTGGCGTCCAAGCCGGTGATGGAGGGCAAGGCGGTCCTGTTCAAGCGGTTCGCCGATGTGAACGCCATCGATATCGAGCTGGATACCGAAGACCCGGACGAGATCATCAAGGCCGTGTCGCTGATGGGGCCAACCTTCGGCGGCATCAACCTTGAAGACATCAAGGCGCCGGAATGTTTCATCATCGAACAGCGCCTGAAAGAGATCATGGACATTCCCGTGTTCCATGACGACCAGCACGGCACGGCCGTGATCTGTGCGGCGGGCCTGATCAACGCACTGGAACTGTCGGGCAAGAAGATCGAGGATTGCCGGATCGTCCTGAATGGCGCTGGGGCTGCCGGGATCGCCTGCCTGGAACTTCTCAAGGCGATGGGCGCGCGGCATGACAACTGCATCATGTGCGATACCAAGGGTGTGATCTATCAGGGCCGCACCGAAGGCATGAACCAGTGGAAATCGGCCCATGCCGCGAACACGGAGCTGCGCACGCTGGAAGAGGCGATGGCCGGCGCGGACGTGTTCCTCGGCGTGTCGGCCAAGGGCGCTGTGACGCCCGAGATGGTCGCCAGCATGGCCGACAACCCGGTGATCTTCGCAATGGCGAACCCCGATCCGGAAATCACGCCGGAAGAGGCCCATGCGGTGCGCGCCGATGCGATCGTGGCGACCGGGCGGTCCGACTATCCCAATCAGGTCAACAACGTCCTTGGCTTCCCCTATCTGTTCCGGGGGGCGCTGGATATCCACGCCCGCGCCATCAACGACGAGATGAAGATCGCCTGTGCCCAGGCGTTGGCGCGGCTTGCGCGCGAGGATGTGCCGGACGAGGTCGCGATGGCCTATGGGCGCAAGCTTTCCTTCGGGCGCGATTACATCATCCCCACGCCCTTCGATCCGCGGCTGATCTATGTGATCCCGCCCGCGGTCGCAAAGGCGGGCATGGATACCGGGGTGGCGCGGCGGCCGATCATCGACCTGAAGGCCTATGAACAAAGCCTGAAGGCCCGGATGGACCCGACGGCCAGCATCCTTCAGGGTGTGCATGCCCGCGCCCGCGCGGCGCAGGCCCGCATGATCTTTGCCGAAGGTGACGATCCCCGCGTCCTGCGCGCGGCAGTGGCCTATCAGCGGTCGGGCCTGGGCAAGGCGCTGGTCGTCGGCCGCGACGCCGATGTGCGCGAAAAGCTGGATGCCGCCGGCCTCGGCGAGGCAGTCCGCGAGCTAGAGGTGGTGAACGCGGCCAACACCCGCCATCTCGATCAGTACAAGGATTTCCTGTACCACCGCCTGCAACGGCAGGGGTTTGACCGGCACGACGTGCACCGTCTGGCCGCGCGCGACCGGCATGTGTTTGCGTCACTGATGCTGCAGCACGGACATGGCGATGGGCTTGTCACCGGGGCCACCCGCAAATCCGCGCATGTGCTGCAACTGATCAACCATGTCTTCGATGCCAAGGCCACCGACGGGGCCGTTGGGGTGACGGCGCTTTTGCACAAGGGTCGGATCGTGCTGATCACCGACACGCTGGTGCATGAATGGCCCGACGAACATGATCTGGCGACGATTGCGATCAAGGCGGCGGGCGTGGCACGTCACTTCGGCCTCGATCCTCGGGTGGCCTTCGTGTCGTTCTCGACCTTCGGCTATCCGGTTTCAGAGCGCGCCGCGAAAATGCACGAGGCGCCAAGGGTGCTGGACAGGATGGGCGTCGACTTCGAATACGAAGGCGAAATGACCGTCGATGTGGCGCTGAATGCCGATGTGATGGCGCAATACCCGTTCTGCCGCCTGACCGGACCGGCGAACGTTCTGGTAGTTCCAGCGCGTCATTCGGCGTCGATCTCGGTCAAGCTGATGCAGGAAATGGCCGGAGCGACCGTGATCGGCCCGATCCTGACCGGCGTCAGGAAGCCGATCCAGATCTGTTCCACCAATTCGACGGTGAACGACATCCTGAACATGGCGGCGCTTGCCGCGTCCAAGATCGGCTAGCGGCGGGGGGCGGTCATGGCGGTCTGGAACCTGGGTTCGGTCAACATCGACCATGTCTATCAGGTGCCGCACCTGCCCGCCCCGGGCGAAACGCTTGCGGCCCTGTCCTATTCGACCGGGCTGGGTGGAAAGGGCGCGAACCAGTCGGTCGCCGCCGCGCGCGCAGGGGCCGTGGTGCATCACATCGGGGCCGTCGGTCCCGATGCCGATCGGGTGCTGGCGCGGTTGCGTGCTTTTGGCGTTGGAACAGACGCCATCCGGATCACCGACACCCCCACAGGCCATGCGATCATCACGGTCGATGCGCAGGCCGAGAACGCGATCATCCTGTTTCCGGGCGCCAATCTGCTGCCCGATCGCGATCAGGTGGAAGGCGCGCTGGCGGATGCAAGGGTCGGGGATTTCCTGCTTTTGCAGAACGAAACATCCGCCCAGGCCGAGGCGGCGCGGATCGGGCGGGAACGCGGCCTGCGCGTCGTCTATTCCGCCGCGCCGTTCGATGTTGATGCCGTGCGCGAGGTTCTGCCCTTTACCAACCTTCTGGTCATGAACGAAGGCGAGGCCGCGCAACTGCAAGCGGCGCTCGGGCAGGTTCCCCCGGTGGAACGGATCGTGACCCGCGGCGCAAAGGGGGCCGAATGGCATTCCCCGTCGGGCGAGGTGCTTTCGGTTCCCGCCTTTCGTGTCAGGCCCGTCGATACGACAGGGGCGGGCGACTGTTTCATCGGCAATCTCGTAGCCGCGCTGGATGCGGGGCTTTCCCGGCCCGAGGCGATGCGCCGCGCTTCGGCGGCTGCGGCGATCCAGGTGACACGCGCCGGCGCGGGCGAGGCCATGCCGGATGCCGCGGACGTCACCGCATTCCTGCAGGATTAGAGCCTATTTGGCAAAGGCCGCCGCCGATCCCCACAACTGCCTGACCCGCTGGTCGCGGCCGCAGGCCTCGCGATAGAACTTGTAGGCATTCGCTTTCGATTTCGGCCCGGCGCGTGTGATCACGATGTCGCCGCTCTTGTAGTAATCCTGGTGATAGTCCTCGGCAGGCCAGAACCGGCCAGCGCCAAGAACCGGGGTCGCGATCTTTGCCCCCAGGTCGGCGCCCGCCTTTGCGATGGCGCGCCGCGCCGCGTCTTCCTGGGCCGCGTTCAAAGGAAAGATCGCCGTGCGATAGCTTTTTCCCCGGTCGCAGAACTGCCCTCCCGCATCGGTCGGATCGACCGACCGCAGGAACAGGTGCAGGATGTCGTCATAGCTGATCCGAGCGTTGTCAAAGGTGATCTCGACCGCCTCGTAATGTCCCGTCCTGCCTCCGGAAACCTGCTTGTATGTCGGGTTCTGTTCGGACCCGCCCGTATAGCCCGAAACGGCACCGATCACACCCGGCACCTTTTCGAAATCGGCCTCGACGCACCAGAAGCACCCACCAGCGACAATGGCCTTTTCGGGTGCGGCATGGGCCGATGCCGCAAGCGCAGCGCACAAAATTCCTGATAACGCCAATATCTTCATTCACACCTCCATCACGAAACCAAACCATGACGGCAAGTCCAACGCGCGGCAATTCACCCGTCGGTGACATCACGCGATCTTTATGTTCGCACCGGAAGCGTGCAGACTCGCCCATGTAGACAAAAGACTGACACGGCGAATGAGATGAATCTGACCTGCTTCAAGGCCTATGACGTTCGCGGAAAGCTGGGCGTCGACCTGGACGAATCGGTTGCCTACCGGATCGGGCGGGCAACGGCAGAGGTGCTTGACGCGCGCACCATCGTGGTGGGTCGTGACGTCCGCGCATCCTCGCAGGCGTTGATGGATGCGGTGGTCGAGGGCGTCCGCGATGCAGGCGCCGATGCGCTGGATCTCGGGCTTTGCGGCACGGAAGAGATGTATTTCGCGACCGCCCATCTGGATGCGGATGGCGGGATCGAAGTGACCGCCTCGCACAACCCGATGGATTACAACGGGATGAAGATGGTCAAGGCGGGGTCGGCACCGCTTGGCCAGGACAGCGGCCTTGGGGCCATTCGCGCGCTGGCCGAAAGCGGCACGTTCCGCGCAGTGGGGGCGCGGGGTATGCTGCGCGACGTGTCGTCCTGCCGGGCGGCTTATGTGGACCGTGTCCTATCGATGGTCGACATCGCGCAACTGCGCCCGTTGCGGATACTGGTGAACGCAGGCAACGGTGCAGCCGGCCCGACCTTCGATGCCCTGGCCGATGGGTTGCGCGAACGGGGTGCGCCCCTGTCCTTCGTGCGGATGCACCATGACCCCGACGGCCAGTTCCCGAACGGCATCCCGAACCCCCTTCTGCCCGAGAACCAGCCGGTGACCGCCGAAGCGGTGCGCCAGCACGGCGCGGATTTCGGGGTTGCCTGGGATGGCGACTTCGACCGGTGCTTCCTGTTCGATCACCTTGGCACCTTCGTGCCGGGCGAATACATCGTCGGGCTTCTGGCCGAGGTCTTCCTTGACCATCATCCCGGCGAGGCGATCGTGCACGATCCGCGGGTGGTCTGGAACACGCAGGATGTGATCCGGTCGGGCGGCGGGCGCGGGATCCAGTCGCGCACCGGCCACGCCTTCATGAAACAGACGATGCGCGATCATGACGCGATCTATGGCGGCGAGATGTCGGCGCACCATTATTTCCGCGATTTCATGTATTGCGATTCCGGCATGATTCCCTGGCTTCTGATCGCCGAACTGATTGGCCGTCGCGGTGCTTCTCTGGCCGATCTTCTGGCCGACCGCATCGCGCGCTTTCCCTCGTCGGGCGAGATCAACTTTGCGCTGAAGGATCCAGCCGCGGCTGTTCGCCGCGTCCTGGATGCGTTCGAGGCAGAGGCGGAAAGCCGCGACGACAGTGACGGCGTCGGCCTATCGTTCCGGGACTGGCGGTTCAACCTGCGGTCATCGAACACCGAACCGCTCTTGCGCCTGAATGTCGAGGCGCGGGGCGATGCGCGGCGGGTTCAGGACGGGGTGGACAAGATTGCTACGCTGATCCGGTCCGAAGCCTAGACCGGCACTGGCATCAGGGTTGCCGTCCGCGTCCACAGAACGGCAACCTCGATCCGCCGGTCGGGGTAGATCTGCGCAAGCGCCGCAGCATAGGCCGCAAGCTGGCGGCGGATGCCGTCGGGCACTTCCTGGGCCTTGTCGGGAACGATCCGGTTCGACTTGAAGTCAACCGCCAGCACCCTTTCGGGTTCGACGACCAGACGGTCGATCGTGCCGGAAAGGCGCTGCCCCTCGAATTCGGCGGTGACGGCCACTTCGGCCAGCGTGCCGGGTTTGAAAAGCGGCGCAAGATGCGGCGCCATCAGGACCGGGCGCGCCTCGGCCAGCAGATCGTCGCTGTCGGGCGCATCCTCAAGCAGGCGCCGTGCCAGGGCGGGCCATTCGGCGGGGTCCGCGTCGGGCAGATGTTCCAGCAGCAGGTGCAGCCTTGTTCCGCGTTTCATCGACTCTTCGCTGCTGCCGTCGGTTTCGCCCGGCATCACCTTTGCCCCGCCAAGATCGGAGGGTGACAGCGGTCGGGGCGGGCGCGGGCTGTCGGGTGACTTCCGCCGCGCCCATTCGGGAAGCGGTGCCTCTGGCCGTGCATCCGCCACCGCCGCTGGCGTGCCGGTTGGCCAGGCGCCGGTTTCGTGGACAAGTCGGCCATCGGCGGCAGTGCGCGCGCCGAGCGTTTCCATCCCCTCGCGAACCAGGTTGTACCAGGCCATTTCGTCGCTCAACTTGCCGGTGGCGGCGACGATCAGGCGGCATTGCGCACGGGTCAGCGCGACATAAAGCAGGCGAAGCTGTTCCTCGGCCTCGCGATCCTCGCGCAGGGCGCGGGCGGTCTCGATCTCGGGCGGCGAGGCTTTCTTGGGCATCCGCCAGGCAATGGTTCCGTCTGCCAGACGGATCGCGACGCCGCGTTCCTGCCGGGTCCGGTCGGCCGTGTCGGGCAGGATGACGAAGGGCGCCTCAAGCCCCTTCGCGCCATGCACCGTCATCACCCGGATCTGCTGGCCGACGCTGTCCATCTGCCGTTTCACGGTCACGTCGTCGGTGTGCAGCCATGTCAGGAAGCCGGTCAGGCTGGGCACGTCGTTGCGTTCGTAGGCGAGCGCCTGCGAAAGCAGTTCGTCCATCCCGTCCTCGGCCTCGGCGCCAAGACGCGCCAGAAGTTTCCGGCGTCCGTCGTGCCGCGTCAGGATCCGTTCGATCAGGTCATAGGGCCGCAGGAAATCGGCCTGATCGCGCAGGTCGGTCAGGATGGCCATCGTTTCGCCGTGGTCGTCGGCCTTTTCGCGCAGCGCTTGCCAGAGGTATCCCTCGCGCCCTTGCGCCAGCCTGAAAAGATCGTCTTCCGTCCAGCCGAACAGGGGCGAGCGCAGCGCCGCGGCCAGCGACAGATCGTCCTCGGGCGTGGCCAGAACGGAAAGGACGGCGGCGAGGTCCTTCACCGCCAGTTCCCCGCCCAGTTTCAGCCGGTCCGCCCCGGCGATGGGAAGGCCGGCCTTCTTGCAGGCGCGGATGATTTCGGAAAAGAGCGGCGAACGCCGCCGCACGAGGATCAGGAAATCGCCCGCATGGGCAGGGCGGAACCCCCCCTTGACCGGCACCTGCACGCCTGCCGCCAGCAGCGCCCCGATTTCCTCGGCAATCTCGCGAGCGAGGCGGGCGATGTGGTGTTCCTCGCCGATGATGTCGACCGGGTCCCACCATTCCTCTTTCTCGGCCTTGCCCGAGGGCGGGATCGGAGGCCAAAGCTCCACCCGCCCGGGCATCCCGGAATTGAAGGCAAGGTGGTGGCATTGTCCGCCCAGGCCACGACCGCTGTGCCGGGCAAAGACCGCATCGACGAGATCGAGGATCGCGGGAGAGGACCGGAACGAATATTCCAGATCGAGCGACTGGATCGGCTGGCCGATTTCCGAAAACCGCTGGCGGAAATGCCCCTGCATCCGGTCGAACGCCTGAAGATCGGCGCCCTGGAAGGAATAGATGGATTGCTTCTTGTCGCCCACGACAAAGACCGTGCGGGCGATGTCGCGCGCGCCCTGGCCTGCGGTGAATTCCCGTGCCAGCAGTTCGATCACGCGCCATTGCTGGGGCGAGGTGTCCTGCGCTTCGTCCACAAGAATGTGGTCGATGCCGCCATCCAGGCGGAACAGCACCCATTGAGCCACCGCCGGATCGGTCAAGAGCGCCACCGCCTTGGCGATCAGGTCATCGAAATCCAGCGCGGCGCGGTTCGCCTTGCGCCGGTCGTATTCCTGCAGGAACACGTGCGCGAACCGGTGCAGAGCCAGGCTTTTCTCGGCGGCTTCAAGCGCGATGCGCCTTGGCCGCGCGGCTTCGACGCGCCGCATCAGCTGTTCGAACCGGTCGGCCAGTGCGCCAAGACGATTGCGGGTGTCCTTTGTGGGAACCGACCCCACCTTTGCCGAATAGGGCGATTGTGCCGTCTCACCCGTGAGGACGATCCGTTCCAGATCGGCCAACGTCCTTGTCGTCGGCGCATCGAGGCGCAATGCAGCAAGGTTTTCTGCCGTCCTTGCGTCCGTGATCTTGGCGCTGGCCAGAAGGATGGGGCGCATCGCGGCAATCAGGCTGGCCTCGTCGCCCAGAAACACCTCGGCCAGAAGGGTTTCGGCCGTGAACCCTGAGGGCAGGCCCATCCGGGCGCGCCAATGATCAAGGTCGGCAGGCGCCGTGAAGCCCGCCCGATCGGCCACGATGGATTGCGCGACCTCGGAAAAATCCTCGCCCGAATAGACAGCGGCAAGGTCCTCGACCAGATCGGGCGCGATCGACGCGGCCATCTCGGTGACGATTTCCTGCATCATCAGGCTGGCCGCGCGTTCGTCCATTTCGGTGAACTGCGGCGAGATGCGCGCCTCGAGCGGGAACCGCCGCAGAAGCGAGGCGCAGAAGGAATGGATCGTCTGGATGCGCAGGCCGCCCGGCGTTTCGATGGCACGCGCGAACAGCCGCCGTGCATCCGCCAGCAGGGCTGGGCGGGGTGCGATCTCGACGCCCAGTTCGGCCAGCCGGTCAGACAGGGCGGCATCGGGCAGCATCGCCCATTCGCCGAGCGTCCGGAACAGGCGGTTCTGCATCTCGGTCGCGGCGGCCTTGGTGTAGGTCAGACACAGGATGCGTGCCGGGTCGGTCCCGTCCAGCAGAAGCCGCGCCACACGGTCGGTCAGAACGCGCGTCTTGCCCGACCCGGCATTGGCCGAAAGCCAGGTCGATTGTGCCGGATCGGCGGCCCGGATCTGCCGTTCGGTTGCGTCATTGGGGCGGGGTCGCGTCATCCCACATCCTCCGGTCCGGGCGCATCGCCCATGCCCCATTCGCCGTAGCGGGCGAGATGGTCATAGTCGCCCGCCTCGTCGGCCTTGGCCGGGGCGCGCCGCGAGGTATAGCCCTGATCGGCCTGCATGTAGCGCCGGATCAGCCGGATCAGATCGGCCCAGACCGTTTCCAGCGTGGCCGCATCGACATCGGGTTCCGAAATTTCCGGTGAAGCCCCAAGGCCGACATAGGTGGCGCGCGCTGGTTCGACCGGGCCGAGTTCCGAGAACGCCCCACGAGTGGCCATCGCGGCCTCGATCAGCAACTGCTTTTCGAAATGCTTCTGTGCGTCGGCGCTGGGCGGGTTGCCCGTCTTGTAGTCGATCAGGTGGATGCGTCCGTCGGGCAGCAGGTCGATGCGGTCCGGCTGTGCGGTCAGCGTGAAATCCAGCGGATCAAGCCGGACCTTGCCGCGCGTTTCCAGAACGACCGGCGTGCCGCCGTGGCGTTCGTCCTGATCCAGAAAGAAATCTGCCGCGCGCGCCAACCGGGCCTGCCACAGGGCGCGGGCATCGGGCCATGGCACCTCGGATTCCAGAACCCGGTGGGTGATATCCATCAGCCGGGCGCGCGCCATCTCGCGCGGTTCGCCTGCGGTCGCGTGCTTGCGGCGTTCGCGCACATAGGCTTCGAGGATCAGGTGCAGAACCGATCCACGCAGCCGCGCATCGGGGGATTGCGTCAGCGGATCCAACGGCGACAGGCGCAGGACGTGCCGCGCATAAACTGCATAGGGGTCGCGGATCAGCCGGGCGATCGTGGTGACGGAAAGCCGGTCGGGCCGCGCCGCCACGGGGGGGCGGGGCGAAGGGCGTGGCGCCGGGGCCAGCGCGGTTTCCGGCCTTTCCAGAAGGCGGGCCCGGTCAAGCCACAGGCGCCCCCGGTCGCGCATCGCAGCCAGCGCCTCGGGGCCGCGCCGGTCGGGCAGGCCTGCCATCAGGTTGGAAAGCCGGTTCAACCAGCGCGAAGGCACCGTTTGCGCCTCGGCGTCGCGCACCGACCGGGAAAGGACAACGCGCGGCGCGGCGATGGCCTGCTGAAAATCATGCGCCGAAAGCCCGATCCGGCGTTCCGGCAACAAAAGGCCCGCAGCCAGGCGCATCTGCCGGTTCAGCCATGGATCGGGGGGCGGAAGCTGCGGCCAGATCCCGTCGTTCAGCCCTGCGAGCAGCACCAGATCGGCACCCTGAACGCGCGCCTCCAGCGTGCCCCAGATCATGATCCGGGGATGCGCCACGACATCCTCGCGCACCTCGCCGCGCGCGATAAGCGCATCAAGAAGGTTGCGGTATTCCGCGTTCGTCATCGTCCCGCCGTGGGGGGCCTCGGTGGCCAGGTTATCCATCAGGCTGCGGGCCATTTCGCCCGCTTCCCTGACCCAGAGCGACGATGGCGCGCTGCCCGGACCCTGCGCCAGCAGTTCGGCCAGCGCCAGGTGCCGCGCCACATGGTCGGACAGTTCGATCGGGCCCGTCTCGCCCTCCGGATCGGCCAGCGCCGAAAGGACACGCCCGATCCATTCGCACCAGGGCGCGACCCGTTCGGGCGTGCGTTGCGCATTGCCCCATGCCGATACTGTCTGTGCCGTGGGGAAGGCGGGGCCGTGCTTGCGGATATGCAGTTCCAGATCGCGCGAGAACAGAAGGTGCTGGCCCCGGTCGGCCCCGGTCGCCGTCAGCGGGTGTTTCAGCAGGATCAGCAGATCCTCGCCCGTGATCCGCTGGCCGAACAGGCCGGCCAGATGCCGCAACAGCCTGCCCGGCGGCGTCAGTCCAAGCGGACGGCCGGCGGAATCGTCGGGCCGGATGCCCCAGCGATCCAGCGCCGCGGTCACCATCCGCGTCAGCCCGCGATCCGGGGTGATAAGGGCGACGCGGATATCGCTTTCGGCCGCCTCGCGCAGGATCAGTGCCAGCGCCAGCGCCTCTTGCCGGGGGTTTTCGGCCTCGATCAGGGTCATGTCTTCGGTCGCGGACGGCAGATCATCCAGCGTTGCGCCTTCGGCAATCCACTGGTCGGTGATCGGAGCGGGGCGCAGGGCCAGGGACACCAGCCTGTTGCGCGACGGGGCGGGGGCCCGCGCCGCCACCCACGGGCGAATGTCGGCGTGGCCGATTCCCATCATCTGCACCAGCCGATGGAACCGGTATTGCGGGTGATCCTCGGCGGTCAGCGCGTCTTCCAGCCGGTCCCAGACGCTGGCCGGTGTGGCGTCGTCATATCCGGGCAGGACGATGGCACCCTGCGGAAGGCCCGCCACAAGCCGCATCAACGCCGCCGTGGTGCCGCGCGACCCGGTGGAGCCTGCAATCACCACGGGATCGGCGGGCGGTGTCAGCTTCCACACCCCGGCCAGCGCCTCGACCGTGCGGCGCAATTGCATCTGCGCATCCGGCGCGGCGCCATCGGTGAAAAGCGGAACGACGATGTTCAGGATCTTCTGCGTGCGCTGCCAGTGGGCCGAATGCTGCGAGACATCCAGCCCCATGACGGTTTCCGGCAGCACGCCTTCGCCCTGCATCTCGTCGATCAGGTCGGCCAGACTGTCGGCCAGATCATAGGCCGCGCTGGCCGGGGCCAAGTCAGGCTCCACCGCCAGCAGGCGGCGGACAAGCTGCGCGATCTCGAGCCTGCGGCGAAGGGTTGGCACCGGGGCCGCGATGCCGGCGCGGGCCGCTTCGGGCGCAAGATCGGTGACAAGACGGATGCGCGGCAGGAAACCCGCGCCCTCGGCCGACATCAGATCGACGATGCGGCGGCGCATGCGTTCGGTGTTCACGAACAGGGTGATGCGCGCCATCGCCTCGGGCGGCTGGCCCTGAAGGCGCGCGCGCAGCCCCGCGATCAGGAGGCGCGGGAAATCGACGCCGGGCGGCAGGCAGAACAGGCGCGGCCCGGTCGCCTCGGCCCCGGTGAACAGCCGCGCCCTATCCATCGGCTTCGGCCAGCATCTGTTCGGCCTCGGCGATGCCGCCGGGGTGGCCCACGTCGCACCAGAGCCCGTTGTGCACCAGACCGAAGGCTCGACCTTCTGCAATCGCCTGATCCCACAGCCGGTTCAGCGAAAAGACCCGGTCGGGGATCGCCGACAGCCCATCGGTCTTGAGGATCTGCGCGCCCAGATAGGTCAGGCCCGGCTGGCCACCGGCGCGCCGGATGCGCCCGGCCTGATCCATGACGAAATCGCCCGTGCCCCGGTGCCCGCGCGTCAGCGGTGCGGGCAGCAGCAGCAAGAGCGCATCCATTTCTGCGGGGTCCCAGGCCTGCAGCAACTGGATCAGTGGGTTCTGCCCGGTCCAGACGGCATCCGAATTCAGGGTCAGGACCGGGCCGCGCCCCAGAAGTGGAAGCGCCTGTTTCAGCCCGCCGCCCGTTTCCAGAATTTCATCCGCTTCGTGCGACAGGGCGATGTCGGGGCGCGTGCCAAGGTGCCGGACGATCTGATCGGCCAGGTAATGGGTGTTGACCACGATCCGCCCGATCCCGGCCGCATCGGCCAGATCCAGCGCATGATCCAGCAGCGCCGCGTCGTTGACGCGGATCAGCGGCTTTGGCTGTGCGCGGGTCAGTTCGCCCATTCGGGTTCCGAACCCGGCGGCAAAGACCATGATCGCATTCACGTCCTGCGGCATTGCAGCCTGATCCTTTCGATCGCACCGGCGTCGGGTGCGGGAAGGGTTTCATTCACGATCCGCGCCAGGTCCGACAGCGCAGGATGGCCCAGGTTGCGCTGAAGTTGCGACCAGACGCGGGGCAGGAAGGCAAGATAGCGATCCTTTCCGCCAACAAGGCAAAGGCGCGCAAAGATGCCGATGATCCGCAAGGCGCGCTGCGCGCCCAATGCGGCATAGGCCGCGCTGAAGCTCTGTTCCGATCGCCCGCTGCGTTCAAGGAAATGCCGGATCGTCGCGGCCTCGGTCGCCTCGGACACATCGCGCCGCGCGTCCTGCAGAAGCGACACGAGGTCATAGCCCGGCTGGCCCATCTGGGCCAGCTGGAAATCCAGCAGGCCGACACGCCGCACACCTTCGCGGTCGGGAAGCCACAGCAGGTTTTCGGCGTGATAGTCCCGCAGGATCACCACGCGCGGCCCGTCGGCATGGGCGGTCAGGATGTGTTCCATCTCGGCCCGGAGGGCATCGCGCCCCGCATGATCGCCGGTCAGCGCGTGGCGGTAGAAATCGACGCAGAACATCGCCGCCTCGGCCCAGTCGGCTGCCGTCAGGTCGGGCAGGCCCGGTGGCGGTGCGGCCTGGTGAAGGCGGATCAGCACATCGGCGGCGGCCCGGCAAAGCGGGGCCTCGCGCGCAGGCTCCTGTTCGATCAGGCGGGCGAACAGGTCGTCGCCCAGATCCTCAAGCAACAGAAAGCCATGCTTCAGGTCGCGCGCAAGGATCGCGGGCGGCGACAGGCCAAGACGGCCAAGGAATTCGGCGATCTTGATGAAATCGGCGGGATCATCGCCCTTTCCCGGCGGGGCGTCCATCAGAACCGCCCGTCGGTCGCCAAGGGCAAGGCGCTGATAGCTGCGGTCCGAGGCGTCGCCCGCCAGTGGCCAGCGCCGCGCGTCGGCCCAGCCATGCGTTTGCAGGAAATCCAGCGCCAGCGCCGCGCGGTCTGTCATGCCTCGGCCCCCCCCTGGCCCGGCATCATCCCAAACAGCGCGCAGCGCCGCGGCAAATCCCGGACGGGTCGGTGCAAGGATCGTGGCGGTGCGCCCCTCTCCCTTCCGTTCCAGGCGCAGGGTCATGGCATCCGCAGGCACGTACCGTCCCAGGCGCTGGGGCCATTCCACAAGGCAGATGGCGGTGGCGAATGCCTCTTCCAGCCCCAGTTCGGCGATCTCGTCGGGCTGTGACAGCCGGTACAGATCGGCGTGCCAGATGTCGCCGTCTTCGGCCTCGTATGTCTGCACCAATGTGAACGTGGGGGATGGCACATCCTCCATCCGGCCAAGCCGCTGGCGGATCAGGCTTCGGGCGAGATGGGATTTTCCGGCGCCGATTTCGCCTTCAAGAAGCAGGGTGTCGCCCGGCCGCAAGAGGCGGGCAAGGCATCGGCCCAGACGCGCTGTGGCGCTTTCATCTGGCAGATCAAGGACAAGGACGGAACCGGGATCGGACATGCGCCGAATGTATCGACCCGCGTTCCGACCGCAAGCGAAACAGGACCGGTCAGGCGCGTTGTCTGGGACGCTCCCGCCCAACGGCCATCGTCGCGGGATCGGCCGGTTCCGGCAGGCGGAACGAAACCATCGTCGCCCCGGCGCCCAATGGCCTGACATGGCACGAAACGATCCGTCCGTCGGTCAGCCGCACATCGGCTGTCCATTCGCCGCGCGCCTCGCGCCCCAGGATGCTGCCTTCGATCCGCGACCAGGTTTCCGTCGGCGCCGAACGGGCCTGCCAGTGGGCGGACATGCTGCCGATGGCGCCGGCACCCAGGGCATCGGACGGGTCGTGATCCCACAGGTCGGCATAGGCACGGTTCGACATCACCAGAACGCCGGATTCCGAAAACACGGAAATCCCGTCGGCCAGTGTGTCCAGAACGGACTGGGCCATTTCCAGATTGGCGCGGAACAGACGCGCGCGGGACATTTCGGTGGTGATGTCCTCGATGATCAGGGCCATTGCCCCGTTCGGATGCGGGCGGCCAGAGACCCTGTAGGTGCGCCCGCCCGGCAGGTTCCAGGTTTCCTGAAACTGGCCTGCGGTCGCCGCCTTCTCGATCTCGGCCATCTGCTTGCGCCAGCTGCGGTAATCCTTGGGCTCGGGGATCGTGCGACGCTCGCGCATCTGATCCAGCAAGGCGAAAAGCGTGGGCTTCATCGTCAGGAAATCGGCCTTCAGGTCCGTCAGGTCCGCAAGCGCGGGGTTGAACATCGCAAGCTGGCGCTGGCGGTCGAACACGGCAAGACCGACGGGGAGGTGTGCGAAGGTCCGCGCCAGGGTCTGCATGAATTCGCGCAGTGCCTTTTCCGCGCTGACGGCCGCATCCGCGGGCGTGGCGAAGTACAGGGTTTCGCCGCAGCCATCGGGATGCGCGCTGATGTCGAACCACTGCGTGACAGCGCCCTTTTCCAGCTGCGCCCGATGGCTGGTGTCGCCCGGCGGCATTGCGGGGAAAAGCCGAGGCAGCGGCCATCCGATACCCTCGTCACGGGTTTCGCACAGGCCGGTCAGATAGGATTGGTTTGCCCATGTGACGCGGCCCCCGGCATCTTCGCGCCAGACCGGATAGGGGATCAGCGCGCCCAGTCGGCGCAGCCGGTCGAGTTCTTCGGCGATGGTCCGGTCGGTCAGCGGATCGTGGCCCCGCGCGGCCTCGCTGTCGGCATCCGACAGCGTCAGGCGCAGAAGGCCGCCGTTGCGGGATGCATGAAGAACAAGCGGGTTCACATCATTACGGGCCGAGTTCAGCGTGATCTGGCCGGTGGATCCCAGCCCGTCGATCTGTGCCGCGAGGTCCGGAAAGCGTGCGGCAAGAAAGCCCATGACCGCTTCCCAGGCGCGGCCGTCATTCCACGTGGGCCCGTCGCCGATGGCCCGCCCGATCAGCCGGCGTGCGGCAGGCGAGGTATCCAGCAGCGTCTGGCCGTCAAAGACGAAGACCGGTGCATCATCCTGCACCGCAAAGAGCGAGTTGCGCGGAACGACCACTGGCCTGAGACTGCCGTAAAGATGCATTGCCAGAAGGCCCAGCGTGACGGCACCGGCAGAGACGGAGGTAATCAACAGGACCAGGGGAACCGAAATATCCATGCACGCGGCCGACCAGGGGACTCACCTCGTCAACCTAGAGGCGACAGTGTTAACGACCCGTTAACCCGCAGGCAGAAGACGGGAAGGGCTATCCCTCGATCGGGGCGTTTTCCCCAAGCGGTGTGTCCAGCGCCGGGGCAAGGATACGGTCCACCGGCCAGATCACCTCGACGATCGCGCCGCACCGTTCGGGCCGTTCTTCCGGGGTCAGGAACGGGTCTGATCCGTTCGCGAAGCTGAGCTCGGCGCCGGTGCGTTCCAGCAGGGTCTTTGCGATGAACAGCCCAAGGCCCATGCCTTCGTATTCCGGGCGTCTGGCCGCGTCCGTCTCGCTCCGGCGTCTGCGCACGAACGGGTCGCCGATGCGGCCGATCAGATGCGGCGGATAGCCGTCGCCATCGTCGACGATGCGCACGACGATGCGGCGGTCGCTCCAGCGGCCCTCAACCCAGACATTGCCGGCTGCGAAATCCACTGCGTTCTGCATCAGGTTGCGCAGGCCGTGGATGATCTCGGGGCTTCGGCGGATCGTGGGCTGGCGCCCGCCTTCCGCTTCTGCGACCAGTTCGAAATGAACGGTCTTGCCGCGGTTCAGGTGGGGTTCGCTGGCCTCGCGGAGAACGGCATCCAGCGGTGCCTGATGCATCTGCCTGTCGTCCTTGCCGGCCCTGCCCATGGATCGCATGATGTCGCGGCAGCGGTCGGCCTGATCGCGGATCAGCCGCGCGTCATCCTGCAACGCGGGCCGGTCCGACAGTTCCTCGATCAGTTCCGATGACACCAGCTTGATCGTGGCCAGCGGTGTTCCCAGTTCATGCGCCGCAGCGGCGACGACGCCGCCCAGATCGGTCAGCTTCTGTTCCCGTGCGAGGGCCATCTGCGTGGCCAGAAGTGCGTCTGACATCGTCCGGATTTCGGATGAAACCCGTTGCGTATAAAGCGACATGAAGACGACGCCGATCACGATCGACAGCCAGAAGCCGAACTCGAACAGCGGCGGGACCGCGAATTCGGAGCCGTCCGAAAGGCGCATCGGGATGTTCAATAGCGCTGTCAGGGTGACAAGGACGATCGCCGCAAGCCCAAGGATCACCGTCTGGCGCACCTGAAGCGCCGAGGCCGAGATCGTCACCGGCGCCAGCACCAGCAGGGCAAAGGGATTGTCCATGCCACCCGTCAGGAACAGAAGCAGGCAAAGCTGTGCCAGATCGAACAGCAGGATCATGAGCGCTTCGGTATCGCTCAGCCTTTTGTTTTCCGGAAAGATGAAAATGAAGATCAGGTTCGAGATGATCGAGGCGCCGATCGTCATGAAGCAGAGGCCCAGAGGCACCTGCATGTCGAAATACCGGATGCTGACCGCAATCGCCGCAAGTTGGCCGGCGATCGCCATCCACCGCAACAGGATCAGCGTCCGAAGCCGCATGCTTTCGCGGGTGTCGGTGCGGACATTGATGCCCGCAAGCGGAGGTGTCATGACGCGCCTTGCTGTCGCGGAAGGGATTTTTCCATTGTTACGAAGCCCGCAATGAAGGATCAATGACGCATGTTTGACGCGGGTGACCGCGCATCGGAATGCAAGGGTGAATGATGATGAAGCTTTACGCCGGGGTCGCTGCCGGCGCCATCGTGGCGCTGGTCGGGGGCACCTACCTTTACAGCCAGCTTGCAGCGCCGGATGACGTCTTTGCCCAGTGCCGGGGCGGGCAGGTCGGCGGTGGTGCCATCGGCGGCCCGTTCACGCTGATCGACGAGAACGAAAAGACCGTCACCGACAGGGACGTGATCACCGGGCCGTCGCTTGTGTATTTCGGCTATACCTTCTGCCCGGATGTCTGCCCGCTGGACAATGCGCGCAACGCCGAGGCGGTGGATATCCTTGAAGAGAGGGGCATCGAGGTTACCCCGGTGTTCATCTCGGTCGATCCGAAGCGCGACACGCCCGAGGTTCTGCGCGATTTCACCGATAACCTGCACCCGCGCATGATCGGCCTGACCGGAACGCCCGAACAGATCCAGGAAGCGTCAAAAGCCTACAAGACCTATTTCAAGATCCAGGATCCCGAAGAAGAGTTCTATCTGATCGACCATTCGACCTTTACCTATCTGGTCTTTCCTGAAATCGGCTTCGTGGAATTCTTCCGGCGCGAAGAGACGCCGGATGAAATGGCACAGCGTGTGGCCTGTTTCGTCGAGGCGGCGGCAACCCAAGGTCAAAATTGACCAGCGGGCAAAAGCAACCTAGATTCATTCCAATTCGTGAATAGTAAGGAAACGCAAATGTCCGAAGATCTGGGTGCGGAACTGGGGCCGGATCGCAGCCTGCTGCTTGTTGACGATGACGAAGCCTTCGTGAAACGCCTTGCCCGGGCGATGGAAAAGCGGGGCTTCATTCCGGAAACCGCGGAAAGTGTTGCCGCCGGAAAGGCCATTGCCCAGACCCGACCGCCAGCTTATGCGGTGGTGGATCTTCGGCTTGAAGACGGCAACGGCCTTGATGTGGTGGAAACCCTGCGCGAAAAGCGCCCGGATTGCCGGATCGTCGTACTGACCGGATACGGGGCGATTGCCACGGCGGTTGCTGCGGTGAAGGTCGGTGCCACCGATTATCTTTCAAAACCGGCCGATGCAAACGAAATTACCGCGGCACTTCTGGCAAAGGGCGATGCCCTTCCGCCGCCACCGGAAAATCCTATGTCGGCTGATCGGGTGCGTTGGGAACATATCCAGCGGGTCTATGAAATGTGCGACCGGAACGTTTCCGAAACCGCCCGTCGCCTGAACATGCATCGCCGGACCCTTCAGAGAATTCTGGCCAAACGCAGCCCGCGCTGAAGCCATTTCCGGAATTTCTGGCCAATTCACGTCTGATCGGATATCCACATTTTACATCCGCTTTTAAAGCGGGACGTTTTTGTGGAAGCAATGATCCGTTTTCAATTCGAATGACGGATCTTCGAAAGGATCAGACGTGGATACCGATATCAATTCCCTTTCGCTCAAGGAGCTGAAGGAACTTCAGGCCCGCATTGCGCGCGCCATTTCCAGCTATGAGGATCGCCGCAAGAAGGAAGCCCTTGCCGAGCTTGAGGAAAAGGCCCGCCAGATGGGTTTCTCGCTTGCCGAACTGACCGGGGCTTCGACCGGTCGGACGAAGGCCCCGGTTGCGCCGAAATACGCCAATCCCGCCAACAGGTCGGAAACCTGGTCGGGGCGCGGGCGCAAGCCGCGCTGGTTCGAAGAGGCGCTGAAAGCCGGCAAATCGCCCTCGGATCTGGCTATCTGAGGCTGACGAATCCGGTTGCGTGGCGGGTCAAGCGACGTACGCCACGCGATCACATGTTTTCCATCAATTCCCGGTGCCGGCTGATGAAATTGGCGCGCACCTCGGCAGGGGGGCGCAGTTCGATCACCATCCCCGAAATAAGGCCGGGGTCGGGACATCCGAACAGGCGATCGGCCTCGGTCCGGGAAAAACCGGCGATGTGAACCGCCTCCATCCATGCCGAAATCCGGTCGGCCGCCTTGATCGCCTTCTTGATCGGCGACGGCGTCACGGCCGGAAGACCGAACCGCAAGTGGATCGCGGCGGTCAGCCTTTCGTCAAGTGCGCCATATCCCGGACCGACGGCGGCCTTCACCGGGCTGATCATGTCGCCGATCACATATTCGGGGGCGTCATGCAGCAGCGCGGCCAATTGCCAGCGGGGGGCGATATCGGGATTCTGTCGGCTGAACAGCCGTTCCACCAGAAGGGAGTGTTCGGCCACCGAATAGGGCCAATCCCCCAGGGTCTGACCATTCCAGCGCGCCACGAAGGCAAGGCCGTGGGCAATATCCTCGATCTCTATATCGACCGGTGTCGGGTCGAGAAGATCAAGCCGGCGGCCCGACAGCATGCGCTGCCATGCACGCGGTGTGCGGCCCTTGCCGCTTTCGGACACAGGCATGATGCTTTGCTTTTCCCCCGACATTGTCGCGAACCCTTCAAGGTGCTATGTGCACCGCAAAGCGAGAATTGCCAAGGAGTGCGCCAAATGGCGAAGGATTACATAGTCAGGGATATCGGGCTGGCCGAATTCGGCCGGAAAGAGCTGGATATCGCCGAAACGGAAATGCCGGGCCTGATGGCGCTGCGCGAGGAATTCGGCGCGGCAAAACCCCTCAAGGGCGCCCGCATCGCCGGATCGCTGCACATGACGATCCAGACCGCCGTCCTGATCGAAACGCTTGTCGCGCTGGGTGCGGATGTGCGCTGGGCCTCGTGCAACATCTTCTCGACGCAGGATCACGCGGCGGCGGCAATTGCCGCTTCGGGCGTGCCGGTCTTTGCGATCAAGGGCGAATCGCTGGAAGATTACTGGGCCTATACCGACAAGATCTTCCAGTTCCCGGAAGGCACCTGCAACATGATCCTCGACGATGGCGGGGATGCAACGCTGTATATCCTGCTTGGTGCGCGGGTCGAGGCCGGTGAAACCGACCTGATCACCGTGCCGACCAGTGACGAAGAAGTCTGCCTGTTCAACCAGATCAAGAAGCGTCTGGCGGAGTCGCCCGGCTGGTTCACGAAACAGCGTGAAGCCATCAAGGGCGTGTCCGAGGAAACCACCACCGGCGTGCATCGTCTGTATGACCTGCACAAGAAGGGCATGCTGCCCTTCCCGGCGATCAACGTGAACGACAGTGTGACGAAGTCGAAGTTCGACAACAAGTATGGCTGCAAGGAATCCCTGGTCGATGGCATCCGCCGCGCCACCGATACGATGATGGCCGGCAAGGTGGCCGTCGTCTGCGGTTACGGCGATGTGGGCAAGGGCTCGGCCGCCTCGCTCCGCGGCGCCGGTGCCCGCGTGAAGGTGACCGAGGTTGACCCGATCTGCGCGCTTCAGGCGGCGATGGACGGCTTCGAGGTTGTCGTGCTGGAAGATGTGGTGCGGGATGCCGACATCTTCATCACCACCACCGGCAACAAGGACGTGATCCGTATCGAGCACATGCGCGAGATGAAGGACATGGCCATCGTCGGCAACATCGGCCATTTCGACAACGAGATCCAGGTCGCGGCCCTGCGCAACCACAAATGGACCAACATCAAGGATCAGGTGGACATGATCGAAATGCCTTCGGGCAGCCGTATCATCCTTCTGTCCGAAGGCCGTCTCTTGAACCTCGGCAATGCCACCGGGCATCCTTCGTTCGTGATGTCGGCCTCGTTCACCAACCAGGTTCTTGCGCAGATCGAACTGTGGACCAAGGGCAAGGATTATGCCCCCGGCGTCTACATCCTGCCGAAGCACCTGGATGAAAAGGTGGCCCGCCTGCATCTGAAGAAGATCGGCGTGAAACTGACCGAACTGCGCCCGGAACAGGCCGATTACATCGGCGTCAAGGTCGACGGGCCGTTCAAGTCGGATCACTACCGCTACTGACCGCACGAAGTTCATTCGGTTCGGCGCAGCGCCCTTTGCGGGGCGCTGCGTTCTTTTTGCAACTTCCCCCCGGCTGCCTTGTCCATTCTTTTGCAAACGTGTCGCGCCCTGCCTATTCTGCGCCAAAAAACAATCAATGGTATGGGCAGTGACCAATGGAAGAAGAAAGCAAACGTGATCGCGTCCGCGGCAAGCTGCTGGAAAGCCTGCCGAAAGGCGGGATCGTGGCCGAGGTGGGCGTCTGGGAAGGCAATTTCTCGAAACGCATTCTGGAAATCTGCCAGCCGAAGGAACTTCACCTGATCGACCCGTGGCTTTACCAGCCCGAGTTCGCGAATACCGGTTTCGGCCGCAAGAAGAACGAAAACCGGATGGAAGAGATCTATCAGGGCGTCGTCGCGGCCTTCCGTGACGACAAACGGGTGATCATCCACCGGGCGACCTCGGACGAGGCGCTGGCCGCGTTGAAGGATGGATACCTCGACTGGGTCTATCTCGACGGAAACCACAACGAACCCTTCATCGACAATGACATCGCGCTGAGCCTGAAGAAGGTGAAGCACGACGGCATCATCTGCGGCGACGATTTCAACTGGCAGGCCACCACAAGCGGCGCCCCGGTGAAGCATGCCGTGGAAAAGGCCGTTGCCGGACTGGGCGATCAGGCCAGCCTGAGCCTGATGGCGAACCAGTGGACGATCCGTCTGAACCGTCCCGCGCCCAAGGCCCGGGGGGGAAAGAAATAGCCATATTTCCCTTTGTGGGCGAATGAGTTTCGCCTAAGCTTTCGGCATTCCGCTGATCCCGGATGTGTCCGGGCCGTGCGGCCAAGTGAAAACCAACGGGAACGAGGAGCCTGATAGAATGAGCAAACGTGACGAACTGATCGCCAAGTATGCCGACGATCTGCGCAACAAGTGCAAGATGAATCCCGACATGGCCCTTCTGACGAAGGTGACCATCGGCTGCGGTCCCGCGATCTACAACGCCGACAGCGAAACCGTCGCGGCCTCGGACCCTGAAGAGATCGAACGGGTGAAGAAGAACTTCCTGATGAAGAAGCTTGGCCTGGCCGACAGCCCCAAGCTGGGCGAGGCGATCGATGCCGTCGTCGATACCTACGGCAAGTCCGAGCGCAACAAGTACCGCGCCGTCGTCTACTACATGCTGACCAAGCATTTCGGCAAGGAAGGCGTCTACAAGTAAGACGCCCCGCAGGTGTGATGGCCCGCGTTCCCCGTGGGGCGCGGGCTTTTCATTGCAGGACGTCCACGCTCAGCACCGTTGGCAGATGCCGCGCAATCTCTTGCCATGTCTCGCCCCCGTCGTCGCTGTGGAAGACTGATCCGCTGTTTGTGCCGAAGGACAGGCGGGCATCGGCGTCGATCGCCATCGCCTGCCGCAGGACGGTGAAGAAGCAGCCTTCCTGCGGCAATCCGTTGCGCAGCGCCTGCCATGTCTGGCCGCCATCCTGCGTGCGCCAGACGGCGCAGGCCGCATCCGGCGGATAGCGTCCCTGCATGTCGCCGTTCAGCGGCACGACCCAGGCAGTCTGCGAGTCGGCGGGATGCGCGGCGACCGGGAACCCGAAGGTGGAGGGCAGGCCTTCGGTCACGTCCTGCCAGTTGCGGCCATCATCGGTGCTGCGGAACACGCCGTGATGGTTCTGCTGCCAGATCACGCCCTCGGCCGACCGTCCCATGTTGTGCACGCAATGGCCGATCTCGTGGCCGCAGGGTGCGGCCGGATGCCGGTGCCCGCCATGATCGGCGGCCGCATTGGTCAGCCGGTTGCGCCTGTCCCAGGTTTCGCCGCGATCCTCGCTGGCAAAGACACCCGCTGCCGATATCCCGATCCAGAGCCGGTTTGCATCGGCTTCGTCGGTGACGACCGTGTGCAGGACAAGCCCCGCCGCGCCGGGGTTCCATTCGTCCCGGCTGGGGTGTTGCGCCAGCCCCTCGCAGCGCGTCCAGGTCATGCCCCGGTCATCGCTGACGAACAGATTGGCGGGTTTCGTGCCGGCATAGAGCCGGTTTCCGGCGTGATGGATCGACCAGACCGAATCCACCGTGCCCTTGAAGGGCGCGTCCGGGTCGGGGCCGCGGCCCGCCATTTCGACGAAGGTCGGGTCATTGGCCAACCATGCATCCATCTGTCCGTTCGACAACAGCGACAGCGACCACGTCGCCCCGCCATCATCCGAACGCCAGATGCCGGCACCGAACCAGTCATTCCCGCCCGCGGCCCAGATCGTTCCCCCGGCCGGATCGCCCGCCATCTGGTTGATCGGCCATCCGTCGCAGAATGGCCCCCGTGCCCGCCAGCCCGTTCGACCGTTTTCCAGCAGGAAAGCACCCTTCGTCGTTCCGACAAGCAAGACCTGCATCGGACCCTCCCGTTCGCAAGCGCAGTCTAGCACGAACCCGTCAGGCCCAAAGCGAATTGGAAAGAACCTGATTTTAGAATGAGTTGGTTCAAACTTGTCGGGCTTCGGCTTTGCCCTCGTCGCGCGATTCGGCTAAGGATAAGGCAACAGGGCAGGATGCCCGGGACCCTTTCGGAACACGTGCGGTGCTAGGGGAGCGCGTGGGGTGGATGGAGGGTCCCGTAGGGGTGCGGGGCCCTCCATTTCCAGAAAACATCAGGGTTCCACGCCGCCCATCCGGCACACGATCCGCCATTCCTCGTCCGTCACGGGCTGGACCGAAAGGCGGGTGTTATTGACCAGCGCCATCTTTTCCAGCCCCGGTTCCACCTTGCAATCTTCCAGCGTCACGGGCCGGGCCAGCGGCCGCACGGCCCGGATATGCACGCAATCCCAACGCGGATCGTCCGTTGTGCTGTCGGGGGCGCTTTCGGCGCAGACCTCGACAATGCCCACAACCTCTTTCCCGACGTTCGAATGATAGAAGAATCCCAGGTCGCCGATCTTCATCGCGCGCATGTTGTTGCGGGCCTGATAGTTGCGGACCCCGCCCCATTCCTCGCCCGCGGCGCCCTTGGCCACCTGCTGATCCCAGCTCCAGGTGTCCGGTTCGGATTTGAACAGCCAGTAGGCCATCAGCCGACCACCTTCTTCCATTCGCGGATGTCGACGCTGGCGAAAAGCCCTGCCTTGGCATAGGGGTCCGCCTTGGCCCAGGCCTCGGCGTCCGCAAGCGTTTCGACATTCAGGATCACAAGCGATCCGGTCATCTCGCCCGCAGGGCTCAGGAACGGACCCGCCATTTCCACGATGCCGCTTTCCCGGATGTGTTCCAGGTGTGCCGGGCGGTTTTCCTGACGGATCGAAAGGCTGTCGGGTTTGTCGATGCAGATCAGCGCGACGCGCATGGGATCACTCCTGTTTCAACGGGCGGGACATCAGTGTGCGTACGGCCTCGGCCAGGGTAACATGGCCTTCGGTCAGGGCCGCGACCATCGCGGTAACGGGCATTGCGATGCCCACGCGTTCGGCCAGATCGGTCACGGCGCGGGCGGTCGCGACGCCTTCGACGGTCGCGGACTCATCGACCGGCTGGCCCGAACCAAGCGCCAGACCATGACGGAAATTCCGCGACTGGGGCGAGGTGCAGGTCAGCACCAGATCGCCAAAACCCGAAAGCCCTGTCAGCGTCTCGCCACGGGCGCCCCGGCTTTCGGCAAAGCGCACCATTTCGGCAAAGCCGCGTGTCATCAGGGCGGCGCGGGCGGAATCGCCAAGGCCCGCGCCGATGACGATGCCCGCCGCAATGGCGATCACGTTCTTCAGCGCGCCGCCGAGTTCCGCGCCGACCACGTCGGTCGTGCGATAAAGCCGCAGCACCGCCGTCGACAGGTCATGCTGAAGCCGCAGCCCTTCGGCATCGTCCGCGCAGGCCAGCGTCAGCGCTGTCGGCAGGCCACGGGCGATATCGGCGGCAAAGCTGGGGCCGGTCAGGATCGCGCCCGTTGTCCCCGGCAGGACCGACCGGATCACCCCCACGGGGCCAAGCCCAAGCCGCAGGTCCACACCCTTGCAGCAGGCGACCAGCTTGCGCCCGGCCAGACGTGGGGCGTTGTCTTGCAGAAAGCCGCGCAGCGCCTGCGCGGGCATCGCCAGAAGCACGGTATCGGCCCCGACATCGCCGATTTCCGCAGAAACAGTGACGTTTTCCGGCAGCGACACGGCCGACTGGCTCCGATGTTTCAGGTTGCGGCCCCACAGCGTGACCGGGCGTTCGCGGCCGATGGCCACGGCCAGCGATGTGCCGAACGCCCCCGCCCCCAGAACCGCGATCATGCCTTCGCCCCTTTCTTGCCGGATCCGATCAGCGCGGGCGCTGTGCTGTCAAGCGGCCAGCGCGGGCGCGCCACCAGATCCTGGCCATCGCGCGCGCCGTGACGGAACCGTTCGATCCCGGCCCAGGCGATCATCGCGGCATTGTCGGTACACAGGGACAGCGGCGGTGCGACGAACCCAAGCCCGAGGTCGGCGGCGACGGTTTCAAGCCTCGCGCGGATGGTCGTGTTCGCGGCCACCCCGCCCGCAACGGCAAGGCTAGGCGCATGCGGACGCAGGTCCAGATAATCCCCGATCGCCCGGCGCGTCTTTTCCGCCAGCACATCGGTGACGGCCGCCTGAAACCCGGCGCAGAGATCGGCGCGATCCGCCCGCGTCAGGCCGCCCTTTTCTGCAAGGATCTTGTCACGTTCACGCAGGACGGCGGTCTTCAGCCCGGAAAAGGACATGTCGCACCCCGGTCTGTCCAAAAGCGGGCGCGGCAGGGCGAACCGTCTTCGGTCGCCCTGTTCCGCCTCGCGTTCCACCGAGGGGCCGCCGGGTTGCGGCAGGCCAAGCAGTTTCGCGACCTTGTCGAATGCCTCGCCCGGCGCGTCGTCGATAGAACCGCCGATGCGGGTGAAATCCTCTTCACCCCGGACGATCAGGAACTGGCAATGTCCGCCTGAAACCAGCAGCATCAGATACGGAAAACCAAGCCCGTCGGTCAGGCGCGGGGTCAGGGCGTGCCCGGCAAGATGGTTCACGCCGACAAGCGGCAGGCCGGTGGCGGCGGCCAGCCCCTTGGCGCACATCACCCCGGCCAGAACCCCGCCGATCAGCCCCGGCCCCGCCGTCACGGCGATGGCGTCGATCCCGTTCAGGTCGGTGCCTGCCTGTGTCAGCGCCTCTTCGACGCAAAGATCGACGCGTTCCGCATGGGCGCGTGCGGCAAGTTCGGGCACGACACCGCCGAACGGCGCGTGCAGGTCCGTCTGTCCGCTGACGACCGACGACAGGATCTGCGGCGCCTGTCCGGCGTCCAGCCGGACGACTGCCGCGGCGGTGTCGTCGCAACTCGATTCTATGCCAAGGACGGTGAGGCGGTGCATGGGCGTCGTTGTCAGGGGCTTTCCCCGCAGGTAACACTGGGTGCATGGCCACACAATCCCGCATGCCGATTCTTCTGACCCGCCCGCAGGCGCAATCGGAACGGTTCGCGGCCGATCTGGAACGGGCGCGGCCGGGTGTGGCAGAGATCATGATCTCGCCCCTGATGGCGCCCGACCTTGTGCTGCGGGATGTGCCCGCGGGCCCGTTTTCCGGGGTCATCTTCAGTTCCGAAACCGGGGTTGAGGCGGCGCTGCCCTTTCGGGCATCCTTGCCGGATCTGGCCTATTGCGTGGGTGATCGGACGGCCGCCGCCGCCGCCGCCGCGGGGTTCAGGCCCGTCCCGGCCGAGGGCGACGCGGAATCGATGATCCGGCTGATCCGGGGCGAGGCTCCGGCCGGAAGGCTGATCCACCTGCACGGCGAGGATACACGCGGCGATGTTGCGCAACGATTGACTGCCGCCGGAATAGAGACAGTTTCTGTCATAGCCTACCGGCAGGTTCCGCAGGCGATGTCGGCAGCGGCCGAGGTCCTGCTGAAGGGGCAGGGCGGCGTCATCGTCCCGCTTTTTTCGCCCCGGACGGCCAGCCTGTTCTGTGCGGCCTATCGGGCGATTGGCGGGAAGGCGCCGCTTGGAGTTGTGGCGATGTCGAAAGCGGTTGACGCCAATGTCGATCTGCCGTCGGTGCGGATGCGCAAGGTGGCCCTCAATCCCGATGCCCCGTCCATGCGGCGCGCGGTGGTCGCGCTGATTGACGCAGGCCCTCCGGGTTGAGAGATGGTGTTCGAGTGATTAGGCTTTCCGCAAGGAAACGGGGTGGATCGGGTCAGGGGGTAACGGAATGAAGAAACCAAAGGGCAAGCCTGCAGAGACTCCCGCAACGGAGCCGGTCATCCTGCCGGAACCGGATGAAGCACCCGCACCCGTGCCCGAGGTTGCCGCCGAGCCGACGCCGGTCGCAGCGGAGGTGGCCGAGGCAACCGTGGCCCCGCCTGCGGCTGACGTGGATGAGGTGCTGCCGGCCGATGACGAAAGCCCCCGGCCCGCCGACGCCGGTGAAGAAATCCGGCCGGCGCCGGAACCCGTTCACGCCGCTCAGCAACCGGCACCGGCGCAGCGATCGTCCTTCCTGCCCGCGCTTCTGGGGGGTGTCCTGGCGGCCGGGATCGGTTTCGGGACCGCGCAGGTCATCAAGCCCGATGGCTGGCCCTTCCCGGGGCAGTCCGATTCCTCTGCCGCGCTGGCGGAACAGGCCCGGGCCATCGCGGCCCTTGAGGAAACCGTCGCGGGCCTGAAGACGGAAAATCAGTCGGCCCAGGCGGATCTGGCGGCAAGGCTGGATGCGGCCGCCGAAGGTCTGACGGGATTGGGCGAAAGGCTTGCGGCGATCGAGGCCACTCCGGCGGCGGCAGAGGTCGATCTCGCCCCCGTCATGGCCGAGATCGAGGCATTGAAGGCGCAACTGGCAAGCCAGCCCGATGTTGCCGCCGACATCACCGCGCAGATCGAGGCCGCGAATGCCGCCGCCGCCGCCCGTCTGGCCGAGGCCGAGGCGAACGCTGCCCAGATGCGGGACGAGGCCGAGCGCCTCGCGATGCAGGCTGCGGCCCGGCAGGCGGCCACCGCGCTTCTGGCTGCGGCAGATGCGGGCCAGCCCTTTGCCGGGGAACTTCAGGCCCTATCGTCCGCGGGGGTCACGGTGCCCGATGCCCTGACCGCGGCCGCCGAGGCCGGTATCCCGACGCTTGCCGCCTTGCGGGACGGGTTTGCCGACCCGGCGCGCGCGGCGCTTGCGGCCTCCGTCCAGGTCGAGGCAGGCGATGCCCTGACCGACCGGCTGGCCACATTCCTCAAGACCCAGACCAATGCGAGGTCCCTTGAACCGCGCGAGGGCGACGATCCCGACGCCATCCTGTCGCGGGCCGAGGCCGCGGTGCGGGAAAACGACCTGCAGGCCGCGCTTGACCTGATCGCAACGCTGCCCGAAGACGGGCAGGCGGCAATGGCCACCTGGGCGGGCATGGCCGGTCAGCGCCTGAGCGTGATGCAGGCGATCCGGGACATCACCCAATCTCTGGCGGAATGAGGGGCGCGAAATGATCTGGTCCTTGCTCAAGGTTCTGTTGTTCGTCGCGGCCATCGCCGGGCTGACCTATGGCGCTGGTGTCCTGATGGACACCGACGGCGGCATCCGCATCGCCGCCGCCGGATACGAGGTGACGCTTGGCCCCTTGCAGGCGGCGATTGCCACGCTTCTGCTGCTGTTCGCGCTGTGGCTGGTAATGAAGATCGCGGGGCTTGTCGTGGCGGTCCTGCGGTTCCTCAATGGGGATGAAACCGCCGTCTCGCGCTATTTCGACCGCAACCGCGAACGCAAGGGCTATCAGGCCCTTGCCGACGGGATGATCGCGCTGGCCTCGGGCGAGGGTCGCACGGCAATGGTGCGGGCCGCGAAGGCCGAAAAATACCTCAACAAGCCGGAACTGACGACGCTTCTGACGGCGCAGGCCGCCGAACTGGTCGGCGACGGCAAGCGCGCGACCGAGGCCTACAAGCTGCTGCTGGCCGATGAAAAGACCCGCTTTGTCGGTGTGCGCGGGCTGATGTTGCAGAAGATCGAAGAGGGCGACACGGCCACCGCGCTGAAACTCGCGGAAAAGGCCTTTGTGCTGAAACCCAAGCACCCCGAGATGCAGGATATCCTGCTGAAGCTGCAGGCCGATGCGCATGACTGGAAGGGCGCTCGGGCGACGCTGGGGGCCAAGCTGAAATCCGGCGACCTGCCCCGCGATGTCTATCGTCGGCGCGATGCCGTGCTTGCGCTTCAGGAAGCGAAAACGGTGTTTGACGAAAACGCCACGATCGAGGCGCGCGAAGCGGCGATCGAGGCCAACCGCCTGTCGCCTGACCTGATCCCGGCTGCGGCCATGGCGGCGCGCGGCTTGATGGAGGCGGGCAAGAAGAAGGATGCGACACGCGTCCTGAAAAAGGCATGGGCGACCCGCCCGCATCCCGATCTGGCCGCCGCCTTCGCCGAGATCGAACCCGATGAAAGCCCGCAGGCCCGGATCAAGCGTTTTCGCGCCCTGACCGATGTGCACAAGGAGGATCCGGAAACCCGGATACTTCTGGCGGAACTCAACATCACGGCCGAGGATTTCCCGGCGGCGCGCCGCGCGCTTGGCGACCTGGCCACATCGCACCCGACCCAGCGGTCGCTGGCGGTCATGGCGGCCATCGAACGTGGCGAAGGCTCGGACGAGGCGGTCGTGCGCGGTTGGCTCGCACGCGCGCTCACGGCGCCGCGTGGCCCGCAATGGTGCTGCGACAAGTGTCAGGCGATCCATGCGCAATGGGTTCCGATCTGCGAGAACTGCGGCGGGTTCGACACCCTGAGCTGGCGTGAACCGCCGGAAGGCACCGGCCCGAGCGCCACAGGAACGGAGTTGCTGCCGCTTCTGGTCGGCACGCCCGTCGCCCCCGAGCCCGAGGCTGACACCGCCGACGCCCCTGCCGAAGTGGTCGATGCCGAGGTTGTTCCGCCGAATGAAAAATAGGGCTACACACCGCATTTCGACGGTGCTAATAGCCCGCTACCGCCTCTGACCCGATCAGGGAAACGATGCGGCTGGCCACGGACAGACCCGGAACGGGCCGTGCCAGTGAAGGCTGTCGGTATGGCTCGGTTGGTCGGGCACGTCATTTGCAAAGAGCGGTTCCGCTTGCGAAAGACGTGTAAAGCCAAGCAGTTAGATCGGGGGTTGAATTGTTGGCAGGGCCATAGTAGGGCCAAGCCAGAGAAGAGTGCCGCTGTAGCTCAGCTGGTAGAGCACGTCATTCGTAATGATGGGGTCGGGGGTTCGAGTCCCTTCAGCGGCACCAGTCTTCTCTGGATAAACCCTTCCGTTCCAATAGCTTAGATGTCGCCATGCACACTGCGTGGACGAGACGATCCCAAGGGTCGGATTGCGGATGCGGCGTTCGACGCCACTGACGCAGGTGCAGTGCCGGACGGCTTTCGCTTGCCATCCGTCCCATGGCGGGATATCGGCTCCGCTTCGCGTTTGGCCCCCGATTGTTGAGATTTGCGGGAGCGGGTGCTAGAATCGCGCTAACTTGCGCCACCTGGGTTTGGCGCGCCATCTGGAGGACAATGTCCTGTCTCATTCTGATCCTGCGACCGGGCTGCCGGTCGGACCGAGGGCGGCGCGTATGACCGCCGCAGGTGATAGCGAGCCTGCTTCCGAAGAGCTTCTGGCACGGGTCCTGCAATCGCTTGAGGACGACAAGGCCGAGGAAGTCGTGCAGATCGACCTGCGCGGTCGTTCCGACATGGCCGATTACATGGTGATCTGCTCGGGCCGTTCGTCGCGGCAGGTCGCGGCCATCGCGGAAAAGCTGGCCGACCGGCTGAAGCAGGATTTCGGGCTGCTTTGCAAGATGGAAGGCAAGGAAACCGGCGACTGGGTGCTGATCGACTCGGGCGATGTGATCGTCCATGTCTTCCGGCCCGAGGTGCGCGAGTTCTATCAGCTTGAAAAGATGTGGCTGCCCAGCGGGCAGGCGGCGTCGAAGGCCTGATGCGGGTTCACCTCTGTGCGGTCGGGCGGTTGCGGTCCGGGCCGGAGCGCGGCCTTGTGGATGATTACATCCAGCGGTTCGACCGCACCGGGCGCGGGCTTGGCCTGGGGCCGGTGACCGAACACGAAGTCGAGGACAGGCGTGGCGGCGGCATGACGGTCGAGGCGGATCTTCTGGACCGCGCCATCCCCTCTGGCGCGCTGGTCTGCACGCTGGACGAACGCGGGCGCGTCCTTTCCAGCCCCGAATTCGCCGAACAGCTTGCGAAATGGCGCGATGGCGGTCGGCAGGATGTGGCCTTCGTGATCGGCGGCGCCGACGGCATTGCACCCCCGCTTCGGGACCGGGCCGATTTCTCGATCAGTTTCGGGCGCATGGTCTGGCCGCACATGCTGGTTCGGGTGATGCTGGCCGAACAGCTTTATCGCGCGGCGGGCATCCTGGCGGGAACGCCCTATCATCGCGCCTGAGGACATGGAAACCTGCGCCTTGCGCAGTGCTGCGCGGTTGAAGCGGGCGGGCGCAAGGCGTAGAACGCGCGAGGATACCAAAGAAAGGCGTGCCAATGTCCGTTTCGAAACCGGTCGTCCTGTGCATTCTTGACGGTTGGGGCCATCGGGAAGAGACCGAGGCCAATGCACCGGCGCTGGCCCGCACGCCCAACTTCGACCGCATCTGGAAGGATTGCCCCCACAACCTGCTGGTGACACATGGCCCGGACGTCGGCCTGCCCACGGGCCAGATGGGCAATTCCGAAGTCGGGCACACGAACATCGGTGCCGGGCGGGTCGTGGCGATGGATCTGGGCCAGATCGACCTTGCGATCGAGGAGGGATCATTCGACCGCAACCCGGCGATCCTGTCGTTCATCGACCGGCTCAGGGCGACGGGAGGCCGTGCGCATCTGATGGGCGTCGTCTCGGACGGGGGGGTGCATGGCCACATCACCCACATGCTGGCGGCGGCGCGGGTGCTGCGGGCGGGCGGCTGCGACGTGGTGATCCACGCCATCACCGACGGGCGTGACGTGCCGCCGTCGTCGGCACGGGGCTACATGCAGCAGTTGCTGGCCGGCCTGCCCGAGGGCGTCAGCATCGGCACCGTGATCGGCCGTTACTGGGCGATGGATCGCGACAACCGGTGGGACCGCGTCGAACGCGCCTATGCCGCGATGGTCCGCGGCGAGGGCGAGGCGGCCCCCGATGCGCTGGCGGCAGTCGAGGTCTCGTATCGCGCGGGCGGCACGGATGAATTCATCGCGCCCACGGTCATCGGCGATTACGCCGGCGCGCGGGATGGCGACGGGTTGTTCTGCCTGAATTTCCGGGCGGACCGGGCGCGGGAAATCCTGGCAGCGATCGGCCAGCCCGGCTTTGATGCCTTCGACACCGGCCGTCGGCCGGGGTGGTCGGCGCTTCTGGGGATGGTCGACTATTCCGTGGACCACAACGCCTACATGACCACGGCCTATCCCAAGCAGGAAATCCGCAACACCCTTGGCGAATGGGTCGCAAGCCAGGGCCGGACCCAGTTCCGCCTGGCCGAGACGGAAAAATACCCGCATGTCACCTTCTTCCTGAACGGCGGGACCGAGGCGCCCAATACGGGCGAAGACCGGTTCATGCCGAAGTCGCCGAAGGTGGCCACCTATGACCTGAAGCCGGAAATGAGCGCGGGCGAGGTGACGGATCGTTTCGTGGCGGCCATCGAGGCCGGTTACGACCTGATCGTGGTCAACTATGCCAACCCCGACATGGTCGGGCATACCGGCGATCTGGCCGCCGCCATCGCCGCCTGCGAGGCGGTGGATCAGGGTCTGGGCCGGGCGCTGGCCGCGCTGGACAAGGCGGGCGGGGCGATGATCGTGACCGCCGACCACGGCAATTGCGAGGTGATGGTGGACCCGGAAACCGGTGGGCCTCACACCGCGCATACGACGAACCCGGTGCCGGTCATCCTTGTCGGTGGGCGTGCGGGCGCGCATCTGCGGCCGGGGCGACTGGCCGATCTTGCCCCGACGCTGCTGCAACTGATGGGCCTTCCGAAGCCGCCCGAGATGACGGGGGAAAGCCTGATCGAATGATCGCGCGGGTTCTGGCCTCTGCCCTGATGGTCTGGGTTCTGGCGGCAGCCCCTGCCGCGCGGGCGGCGGACGTCCGTGACATCGCCGCCGAGGCCGCGCGCGAGCTTGAACAGGCGGTGGCCGACCTAGACAGCGCGACCGCGGCCAAGGATCGCATCGCGGCGCTGACGCGCACCATCGGCGCCTATGAACGGGGCCTTGCCGCGATGCGCGAAGGGCTGCGCCAGGCGCGCGTGCGCGAAACGGCGCTGCAACTGCAGTTCGATGCCAAGCGCGCCCGTGTCGCGCAGCTTCTGGGCGTGCTGAGCCGGATCGAAAGCGATCCCGCGCCGCTGTTGCTGCTGCATCCGTCGGGCCCACTGGGGACGGCGCGGTCGGGCATGATGCTGTCCGAGGTCACCCCGGCGCTTCAGGCCGAGGCCGACGCGCTTCGGGTAGAGTTGGAAGAGATGCGCGATCTGCGCGCGGTGCAGGTGGCCGCGGGGCAGACGCTTGAACGGGGCCTATCTGCCGCGCAACAGGCGCGTTCCGCGCTCAGCCAGGCGATGTCGGACCGGACGGAACTGCCCCGGCGCTTTACCGAAGATCCCGAAACCCTGCGCGGGCTTCTGGAAAGCGCCGATACGCTGGATGCCTTTTCCCAGGGGCTGGCGCTGAACCTAGCCGATGACGGCGGAACCGGTTCGTTCCTCGGCGCAAAGGGGGCCATTCCGTTGCCGGTTCTGGGAACGGTCATCCGCCGCGCGAACGAAACCGACGCCAGCGGCGTGGCCCGCCCCGGCATTGTCCTTGCCACGCGGCCGCGGGCGCTGGTCACGTCGCCAAACGGCGCCACGATCCGCTATGTGGGTCCGCTGCTCGACTACGGAAACGTGATCGTGCTTGAGCCGGGGGACGGATATCTTTTGATCGTGGCGGGGCTTGAAACCGTATATGGCTCTGTCGGCGAGGTGATCGCCGCAGGCGCCCCCATCGGCTTGATGGGTGGTGGTGAGCCGGGAGCCGCCGAGTTCCTGGTTTCCATGCAAGAAGGCGGTGGCGGACAGGATACGGAAACGCTTTATTTGGAACTGAGGCTGGGAGCAGAGCCGGTTGACCCGTCCGAGTGGTTCGCCGGAACAGCGCAACAAGCAGGAACCCAAACAGGGGAATGACTGACAGATGAGAAAGTTCGTGATGGCCGCACTGGGCGGCACGCTGGCCGGGGCGGTTCTGACGACGCAGGTTGCCGGGCCTCTTGTGGCGCAGGAGGCGGCATCGTCTTCGTCCGTCTATGAACAGCTCGACCTGTTCGGCGACATCTTCGAACGGATCCGCGGCCAGTATGTCGAGGAGGTTGAGACCGACAAGCTGATCGAGGCCGCGATCAACGGGATGCTGTCGTCGCTTGATCCCCATTCCAGCTATGTGCCGCCGGACGATTTCGAGGACATGCAGGTCCAGACCCGCGGCGAGTTCGGGGGGCTGGGCATCGAGGTCACGCAGGAACAGGGGTTCGTCAAGGTCGTGGCCCCCATGGATGACACCCCCGCCGATGCCGCCGGGATCGAGGCGGGCGATTTCATCACCCATGTCGACGGCGAATCCGTTCTTGGCCTGACGCTGGATCAGGCGGTGGACATGATGCGCGGCCCGGTCGGGTCCGAGATCATCATCACCGTCGTTCGTGAAGGGATCGAAGAACCCTTCGACGTGTCGATCATCCGCGACACGATCAAGCTGACCGCCGTGCGCGAACGTGTGGTCGGCAAGACCATCGTGCTGCGCCTGACCACCTTCAACGACCAGACCTTCTCGGGGCTGAAGGAAGGGCTCGACAAATCCGTGGCCGAACTGGGCGGGATGGAAAACGTCGAAGGCGTGGTGATCGACCTTCGCAACAACCCCGGCGGGTTGCTAAACCAGGCGATCCTCGTGTCTGACGCCTTCCTTGAACAGGGCGAGATCGTATCGACCCGCGGCCGCGATCCCAGCGATGGCGAACGGTTCAACGCGACGCCCGGCGATCTGGCCCAGGGCAAGCCCATTGTCGTGCTGATCAACGGCGGCTCGGCTTCGGCCTCGGAGATCGTGGCGGGTGCGTTGCAGGATCATCGACGCGCGATCGTCGTGGGAACCAAGAGCTTTGGCAAAGGGTCGGTCCAGACGGTGATCCCGCTGCGCGGCGAGGGCGCGATGCGCCTGACGACGGCGCGGTATTACACGCCCTCGGGCCGGTCGATCCAGGCGCTTGGCGTGGCCCCCGACATCATCGTGAACCAGCCCCGCCGCGACCCGAACGCCGAAGCCGAGACCGAGACGGAAGCGGAAGACAATGGCCGGTTCGAGGCCGACCTTCGCGGCAACCTGTCGAACGACTCGATGACCGAGGATGAACGCAAGCAGCTTGAAGACGAACTGGCGCGCGCCGAGGAAGCCGCCAAGCTGCGCGACGAGGATTATCAGCTGGCCTATGCCGTGGATATCCTCAAGGGCCTTTCGGCCATCGCCCCGAAACCCTGACAGCAAGGGATGGGGCCGGGCAACCGGCCCCGTCGGCGCCCATCGTGACAGATCCCCTGAACCTGCCCTATCGCCCCTGCGTCGGCGTGATGCTGATCAATGACGCGGGCCTTATCTTTGCCGGCCAGCGCATCGACAGCCCGACAGCCGCCTGGCAGATGCCTCAGGGTGGCATCGACGATGGCGAAAAGCCCCGCGCCGCCGCCCTGCGCGAGTTGTGGGAAGAAACCGGTGTGACCGGCGACCTGGTCGAATTCATGGAAAAGACCAAGGGGTGGGTAACTTACGATCTGCCGCCCGAACTGCTGGGAAAGGTCTGGGGCGGCAAATTCCGGGGGCAGAAGCAGAAATGGTTCCTGTTCCGGTTCACCGGCCGGGATGACCAGATCCGGATCGATACCGACCACCCCGAATTCTCGGTCTGGAAATGGGTGACGGCGGACGAGATGGTGAAGGCGATCGTTCCGTTCAAGCGCGCCGTCTATGAACAGGTGATCGAGGCGTTCCGCCCGCATCTTGCCTGATCCGGGCGGACGTCGGGCCTATGCCTTCGGGCGGCGGTCGATCACGCGTTGCGCCTTGCCGTCGCTGCGCTTCACGCCGCCGGGCGGTTGCAGGGCCACGGTCACGGTGATCCCCAGCGTCTGCTTGATCCGCTTCTGAAGCCCGCCCGCCAGCCTCAGAGCCGCGTCGCCGGGCAAGGCCGTTGCCGGTTCTGCCAGAACCTTCATTGAATCCAGCCTGCCGTCGCGCGAAAGCTCGATCTGGAAATGCGGCGCCAGACCCTGCGTTGCCAGGATCTGTTCCTCGATCTGGCTGGGAAAGACATTGACGCCCCGCAGGATGATCATGTCGTCCGACCGCCCGCGCACCTTTTCGATCCGCCGCATGGATCGGGCCGTTCCCGGCAGCAGGCGGGTCAGGTCGCGCGTTCGGTAGCGGATCACCGGCAGCGCCTCTTTCGTCAGCGAGGTCAGTACCAGTTCCCCCACTTCCCCATCAGGCAGGACCGCGCCGGTTTCGGGGTCGATGATTTCGGGGTAGAAGTGATCTTCCCACAGGTGCAGCCCGTCCTTGGTCTCGACGCATTCCATTGCGACGCCGGGTCCGATGACCTCGGACAGTCCGTAGCAGTCGATGGCATGCATGTCGAAGGCGGTTTCGATTTCGGCCCGCATCGCGTTGGTCCAGGGTTCCCCCCCGAACATTGAGGTCTGCAACGGGCTTTCCGCCGGGTCGCGACCCTGGGCGCGGTATTCGTCCATGATCGACAGCATGTAGGACGGGGTCGCGCAGATCGTCGTGGCGCCGAAATCCTCGATCAGCGCGACCTGCCGGGGGGTCATTCCGCCCGAAACTGGCACGACCGTGCAGCCCAGCCGTTCCGCCCCGTAATGGGCACCGAATCCGCCGGTGAACAGCCCGTACCCATAGGCCACATGGACCACATCGCCGGGCCTTGTGCCCGCTGCCCGCAGGCTGCGCGCCATCAGGTTCGACCACATGTCAAGATCGTTGCGGGTGTAGCCGACCACCGTCGGTTTTCCCGTCGTCCCCGACGAGGCGTGGATGCGGATCACCCTGTCGCGCGGAACGGCGAACATCCCGAAAGGGAAGGTTTCGCGCAGGTCAGACTTTTCGGTGAAGGGAAACCGGCGCAGATCGTCCAGCGAGGTCAGATCATCGGGATGCACGCCAGCGGCCTCGAACTTCTGGCGGTAACGCGCGACGTTCCGATAGGCATGCCCAAGGCTTTGTTTCAGCCGCGCGAGTTGCAGGGCGGAGATCTCGTCTCGGGATGCGAGTTCGATCGGTTCCAGTTCTTCGGGCCTGGGGCTGAGATCGCGCATGGGGCAGTCTTTCGTTCACTCTTGAAGAAACCCGGTCACCAGATGCGTCCGGGGCGGATGCAAGCCAAGCCACGCAAATCTGGCACCGATGTGGCAAGCCTCTGACGAACGCGTCAGCCGTTCTCGCGCAGGATTGCCCCGGCCAGGTAAAGCGACCCGCAGATCAGGACCCGTGCCGCCGGATCGTGCGCGGTGATCGCCGCCAGCGCTGCCGCGGCGCTTTCGGCGGTCGTGGCCTTCATGCCGGCAGCGGTGGCCGCCCCTGCCGTCACCTCGGCGGGAAGCGTGTTCTTTTCGCCGGGGATCCAGATCGCGTGCAGTTCCGTCACATGCGGGGCCAGAGGGCGCAGATAGCCGCCGATGTCCTTCGTGTTCAGCATGCCGCAGATCAGGTGGGTGGGCCGCGCGGGCATCTGTGCCAGCGTGGCGGCCAGCGCCTCGCCCCCGGCGGGATTATGCCCGCCGTCCAGCCACAATTCCACGCCCGGCGCCATGTCCACCAGCGGACCGCGGCGCAGGCGCTGCATCCGGGCAGGCCATTCGGCGCGCGTCACGGCAGCCTCGCAGGCGGCCTCGCCATATCCCAGGGCGCGCAGGGCCGCGATGGCGGCGCCGGCATTCTGGATCTGGTGCGGGCCGGGCAGGTTCGGCAGGGGCAGGTCCAGCAGGCCGTTTTCATCCTGATAGATCAGCCGCCCGGCTTCGGCAAAGGCGTGCCAGTGCTGCCCGTGGACGAAAAGGGGCGCGCCAAGACGTTCGGCCCGTGCCTCGATCACCGCCAGCCCCTCGGGCGCCTGCGGGCCGACGATGCAGGGCACGCCGCGCTTGATGATCCCGGCCTTTTCGCCGGCGATCTCTGGCAGGGTTTCGCCCAGATACTGCTGATGGTCCAGCGATACCGGCGTGATGATCGTCAGGGCCGGTTTCTCGACCACGTTGGTGGCATCCAGCCGCCCGCCCAGACCCACCTCAAGCAGCGTGAAATCCGCCGGGGTGCGGGCAAAGGCCGCGAAGGCCGCGCAGGTGGTGATCTCGAAAAAGGTGATCTCTTCACCGCCATTGGCGGCCACGCATTCATCCAGAAGCGCGGTCAGCGCGGGTTCGGAAATCAGATCCCCCGCCAGCCGGATGCGTTCGTGAAAGCGCGCCAGATGCGGCGATGTATAGGCATGCACGCGCTTGCCCGCCGCTTCCAGACCGGCGCGGATCATCGCCTGCGTGGATCCCTTCCCATTGGTCCCGGCGACATGGATCACCGGGGGAAGCCCGCGTTCGGGATGGCCAAGCGCCGCCAGCAGGCGGTGGACGCGGTCAAGCGTAAGGTCGATGACCTTGGGGTGCAGGGTCATCATCCGTTCAAGGATCAGGTCGGATCCCGTCGCCTGCGGCGTGGTCATTTCCGGGCGGCTTCCGCTTTGGCGGCTTCGGGCGCGGCAGGCGTTTCGGCCGCGGGCGCGGGCAGGTCGCCCTTCACCGCCGGGCCCTGACGGGTCAGCATCCGCAGGATCGTGACCAGTTCGTCGCGCAGGTCCTTGCGGTGGGTCACGCGGTCAAGCATCCCGTGATCCAGCAGGTATTCCGCGCGCTGGAAGCCTTCGGGCAGCTTTTCGCGGATCGTCTGTTCGATCACGCGCGGCCCGGCAAAGCAGATCAGCGCGTTCGGCTCGGCGATCTGCACGTCGCCCAGCATCGCATAGGAAGCCGTCACGCCGCCGGTCGTCGGATGTGTCAGCACGACGATGTAGGGCAGCCCCGCCTCTTTCAGCATCTCGACCGCGACGGTGGTGCGCGGCATCTGCATCAGGGAAAGGATGCCTTCCTGCATCCGTGCCCCGCCAGCGGCGGAAAACAGGATCATCGGGCGTTTCAGTTTCACGGCGCGTTCGGCGCCGGCGATGATGGCATTGCCCACATACATGCCCATCGACCCGCCCATGAAGGCGAAATCCTGCCCGACGCAGACAACGGGGGTGCGGGCGATCTCGCCCTCGGCGACCAGCATGGCATCCTTCTCGCCGGTTGCCTTCTGCGCGGCCTTGATCCGCTCGGGGTATTTCTTCTGGTCACGGAAGTGCAGCGGATCGGCCAGCGGCTCGGGCACCTTCACTTCGGTGAAGATCCCGCCGTCGAACAGCGCCTTGAAGCGGTCGCGCGGCGTGATCGCCATGTGGTGATCGCAGGAGGTGCAGACGTTCAGGTTGTCGGCCAGTTCCCGGTGGAACAGCATGGTTCCGCATTCGGGGCACTTCGTCCACAGGTTCTCGGGCACTTCCCGGCGCGAGAAGAGCGAGTTGATCTTCGGGCGGACGTAGTTCGAGATCCAGTTCATGCAGGCTGGCCCTTCGGTTATCGTTCGGCCCCCGAAATAAGCCGGGGGGGGCCGAAATGCAATCACAAGCGCGGCGGGGCGATCTCGTCAGGCGACGAAACGCGCCCAGGCCCAGACAAGCCCGATCAACACGGGCTGATGAACCAGATAGATCGCAAGGCTGTGCCGCCCCGGCCATGACAGCCGCCGTGTCAGTGGCGTTTCGGCCCGGGCAAGGCTGCGCCACAGGCCGGATGCGGTGCCGATGCGCCCCAGCACCATGCCAGCCAGGAACGGTGCGGCCCAGGGAAGCAGGGGCACATAATCCACCATGCCGGGCCGCCCTTCGGCCTGCACCAGCCAGACCCACGCCGGGTGGGAAAAGGTGCCCGGGGCGATCCAGCCGGGGGCGAAAAAGGCGGCGATGGCCGCGGCGGCCGTGACCGCGGCGGGCAGGCGCAGGAACAAAAGCCCCAGCACCGAACAGGCCGCGATCGAATGCAGGATGCCAAAGCGCACCCAGGCCTCGCCCATGCCGAACCTCGTCCCTAGGCTGACGGCGATCGCTGCTGCCGCAAGGATCGCAAGCCGCCGCAGGAAAGACGGCCACCTGATGCCCCGCCCATGTGCCAGCCACAGGCTGACGCCCGCGAGAAACAGGAAGCTGCCCGCCGTCATCCGGGCGAACAGCGCCCAGAACGGTGTGAAGGCCGTATCGGGATCGATCAGACGGAACAGGGCCAGATCGTAGGTGAGGTGAAAGACAACCATCGCCAACAGCGCGACACTGCGCGCGATGTCCAGCGCGGGGATGCGGTGGATCGCGCCGTTTGCAGCGTTCACGTCGGAGGCGTGGGTCATTCCTGAGTGTCTTTCGGCCGGCGACCTGTCGTCGGCAAGCCTAACGACATACGCGCCGGGCGCAATCCGCCTTGCCCCGCTGGCGCTGCCCCTTTATTCCATTGCCCAGCGAATTCCCGGAGGATGCCATGACCAACACCCGTTTCGACAAATCGAAACTGCCCAGCCGCCACGTGACCGAAGGACCGGCCCGCGCGCCGCACCGGTCGTATTTCTATGCCATGGGCATCACCGAGGAAGAAATTCATCAGCCCTGGGTTGGCGTGGCGACCTGCTGGAACGAGGCCGCACCCTGCAACATCGCGCTGAACCGTCAGGCGCAGTCGGTCAAGATGGGCGTGAAGAAGGGCGGCGGTACGCCGCGCGAATTCACCACGATCACCGTGACCGACGGGATCGCGATGGGGCACGAGGGCATGCGTTCGTCGCTGGCTTCGCGCGATGCGATTGCCGACACGGTCGAACTGACGATGCGCGGCCATTGCTATGACGCGCTGGTCGGCCTTGCCGGGTGCGACAAGTCGTTGCCGGGGATGATGATGGCGATGGTCCGCCTGAACGTGCCGAGCGTCTTCATCTATGGCGGGTCGATCTTGCCGGGCAAGCTGAACGGGCGCGACGTGGTGGTGCAGGACGTGTTCGAAGCCGTGGGCAAGCATCAGGCCGGCAACATGACCGATGCCGAACTCGACATCCTGGAACGGGTCGCCTGCCCCTCGGCCGGGGCCTGCGGCGGGCAATACACCGCCAACACGATGGCCTGCGTGTCCGAGGCGATCGGCCTTGCGCTGCTGAATTCGTCGGGCGCGCCCGCCCCCTATGAAAGCCGCGACCAGTATGGCGACGCCTCGGGCGTGGCGGTGATGAACCTGATCGAAAAGAACATCCGCGCCCGCGATATCGTGACGCGCAAGGCGCTGGAAAACGCGGCGCGCGTGGTCGCCTGCACGGGCGGTTCCACCAACGCGGGCCTGCACCTTCCCGCCATCGCACACGAGGCGGGGATCGACTTTGACCTGTTCGATGTCTGCGACATCTTCCGCGACACGCCCTATTTCGTGTCGCTGCGTCCGGGTGGCGAATTCGTTGCCAAGGACCTGTATGAGGTGGGCGGCGTGCCCGTGGTGATGAAGGAACTGCGCAAGGCGGGCCTTATCCACGAAGATTGCATCACCGCCTCTGGCCGCACCATGGGCGAGGAACTGGACGAGATCACGCGCGAGGCCGATGGCCGGGTGATCTATCCGGTCGCGACGCCGATCACCAAGACCGGCGGCGTCGTCGGCCTGCGCGGCAACCTGGCGCCCGACGGGGCCATCGTGAAGGTCGCCGGCATGTCCGAGACCGAACAGGTCTTCACTGGCCCGGCCCGCGTGTTCGAATGCGAGGAAGACGCCTTCGAGGCAGTGCAGAAGCGCGAATACAAGGAAGGCGAGGTCATCGTGATCCGCAACGAGGGTCCGGCGGGTGGCCCCGGCATGCGCGAAATGCTGGCCACCACCGCCGCGCTGTCCGGGCAGGGCATGGGCAAGAAGGTCGCGCTCATCACCGATGGCCGCTTTTCGGGCGCGACGCGCGGGTTCTGCGTGGGTCACGTCGGCCCCGAGGCCGCGCATGGCGGGCCGATCGCCCTGCTGAAGAACGGCGACGTGATCACCATCAACGCGCTGACGGGCGAGATTTCGGTCGCGCTGTCGGATGACGAGCTGGCGAAGCGCAAGGCCGACTGGAAAGGCCCGCGTCGCACCCAGTATGAAAGCGGCGCGCTGTACAAGTACGCCCGCCTGGTGGGCGGCGCGCGTTGGGGCGCGGTGACCCATCCGGGCGCCAAGGCCGAGCGCCACATCTACATGGATCAGTGATCCCTGCCGGCCGGCGTCCGAACGCGGGCGCCGGTCGTCCTGAAATGCTTTACATTTTACTGACAATCGGGGAATCGTTTCCATACACTCAATAATTGAGTGATTGTCCCTTAGTCATGACCGATCAGTAGAAGAGCCGCGCCCCCGCCCATGCCGAAACTCTCCGATACGTTCATGGACCGGCTGATGCAGAGGCGCGCCCTGCGACGTTGGGCCGGGTTGGCGGACAAGTCGGGCGAGGTCGATCTGGAAACGCTGCGCGATCTGCGCGGGAAGGCCCGGCAGTTGCGGCGCCAGCTGGACCGCGTCATTCACGAGGCCGAACACCGTTTGGCCCTGCCCGTGATCGGCTCCAACGCGATCCGCAAGCCGATGGGGGCGGATTGGGCATGGCGGCCGGATCTGTGGAAGGGCCAGATTCCCGTCCCCGGCATGTCCACGGTTCCCGGCCGTGCCTCCGTCTGCGATGGGGCGACCGTGTTTCACGACTGCCGCCGGTCGGAACTGACCGTCCGCCAGATCCGCAACACGCGCGAGGCCGATATCGCCCCGTTCGGCTTTCGCATGGACGTGTTCCGGTTCGATGGCAGCTTCCTTTCTCTGGTGCTCGACCTGCCGCCCGAAGCCGTGCAGGGCCTGAAGCTGAGGCATCTGGTGCGGCTCGACGTGATCGTCGAGATGGAAAAACCGCTTGAGATCTTCGCCCGGCTGAACATCAAGCATGGCCCGAACGTCGAGCAGATCGTGCGCGAACTTCCCCTGAACGAGGAAGAGGTCATGGTCGAATTCGATCTGGCCTATACCAAGGTGAACGAGAAGCGGATCGAAAAGCTTTGGGTCGACCTCATCTTTGAAGGACCCGAGATGAACCAGATCATCCTGAGGGATGTTACCTTCTGTCGCCGCCCGAGGGCGGATCTGTAACGGGATTTGGGCGCATGTCCGACATCAGGCTGACCAAGACACGGATACGCGAGGGCGTGTGGGAGGGTGTGCTGACCGGCGCGACCAGCCTGCCGCAGGTGACTGTCACGCTGCTGGAACGGCCGCTTGAGGGTGTCGGCGTTTCCGAGATCCCGGGCCGACCGGGCGAATGGGCCGTCCGCGTGCCGATCCCGGCCGAGACGTTGAACGACGGTGTACAGACCTTCCTGATCCACGACCGCGTATCTGGCGAAAGGCTGGCGCATTTCACGGTGATCACCGGCGTCGCGATGGAAGACGACCTGCGCGCCGAGATCGACCTGCTGCGTGCGGAACTCGACATGTTGAAGCGCGCGTTCCGCAGGCACTGCCTGGAAACAGCGGGCTGAGACGCGCCGAAAAGGGGGGCTGTCTGCCCCCCTCGGCCTTCGGCCTTCCCCCCGAGGGTATTTTCCTCAGGTTGAAGTGACGCCGCGTTTGCCGTGACAGACGGCTGTCCGGTTTGGCATGAAGGGCGGGTGGAGGACCCGCCGATGACCGATTACCCGCATCTTCTTTCGCCGCTCGACCTTGGCCATGTGACCCTGCCCAACAGGGTGTTGATGGGGTCGATGCACACTGGTCTGGAAGAAACCGGGGACTGGAACCGGGTGGCCGAATTCTATGCCGCGCGGGCGCGGGGCGGCGTGGCGCTGATGGTGACGGGCGGCATGGCGCCCAACCGCGAGGGCGGGGTGTTTCCCGGGGCGGCGGGGCTGTTCGGCGCGCAGGACATCGCCAATCATCGGATCGTCACCGGACGGGTGCATGAGGCGGGCGGACGGATCGCGATGCAGATCCTGCATGCGGGACGCTATGCCTATGGGCCCGATTGCGTTTCGGCCAGTGCGCTGAAATCGCCGATCTCGCCCTTCCCGCCGAGGGAACTTGACGAGGACGGGATCGAAAAGCAGATCGGCGATATCGTCACCGCCGCCGTGCGGGCGCGCGAGGCCGGGTATGACGGCGTCGAGGTGATGGGAAGCGAGGGCTATTTCCTGAACCAGTTCCTGGTCCGCCATACCAACCGCCGGACCGACCGCTGGGGCGGGTCCTACGAGAACCGGATGCGCCTTCCGGTCGAGGTGGTGCGGCGGGTGCGCGCCTCGGTGGGTGCGGATTTCATCCTGATCTACCGGATCAGCCTGATCGACCTGATCCCCGACGGATCGACCTGGGATGAGGTCGTCCAACTGGCCCGCGCCATTCAGGCGGCGGGGGCGTCGATCCTGAACACCGGGATCGGCTGGCACGAGGCACGGGTGCCCACCATCGCCACATCGGTGCCGCGGGCGGCCTTTGCCCACCTGACCGGCAGGCTGCGGCCCGAGGTGGGCATTCCCGTCATCACCTCGAACCGGATCAACACGCCCGAGGTGGCCGAAACCATCCTGTCGGACGGTCTAGCCGACATGGTTTCGATGGCGAGGCCCTTCCTGGCGGATGCCGATTTCGTGGCCAAGGCGAAAGCAGGGCGGGCGCGGGAAATCGCCCCCTGCATCGCCTGCAATCAGGCCTGTCTTGACCATACGTTCAGCGGCAAGCTGACGTCATGCCTGGTCAACCCGCGCGCGTGCCATGAAACCGAACTGCGGTACGAACCCGCTGCGGTGGCCAAATCGGTGGCGGTGGTGGGCGCAGGACCGGCCGGGATGATGACCGCCATCGTCGCGGCGGAACGCGGGCACAGGGTGACGCTGTTCGATCGGGCCGACCGCGTCGGGGGCCAACTGAACCTTGCCCGGCAGGTTCCGGGCAAGGAAGAGTTTCACGGTCTTGTCGACTGGTTCGGCGTGATGCTGGACCGCGCGGGCGTGACGCTGCGCCTGAACACGCGGGCCGGGGCCGACGATCTGCGCGGCTTTGACGAGGTGGTGGTGGCCACTGGCGTTGCCCCACGCGATCCGGCGATTCCGGGGCAGGAAACCGCACTGGGCTATATCGACGTGCTGAAGGGCGCCCCCGTGGGGCCGCGAGTTGCCATCGTGGGTGCGGGCGGCATCGGCTTTGACGTGGCCGAATACCTTGTGCATCGGGGCCACAGCCCTGCGACCGACCCGGCGCTGTGGCGGCGGGAATGGGGCGTGGCCGATCCGTCCGTCGCAGCGGGGGGCCTTTCCCCCGCCGGCCCGCAGCCGGAGCCGCCCGCGCGCGAGGTTTGGCTGCTGCAGCGCAAGCCGGAAAAACCGGGGCGCAAGCTGGGCAAGACGACGGGCTGGATTCATCGCGCGGCATTGCAGATGAAGGGCGTGAAGATGATCGGCGGCGTCCGGTATGACCGGATCGACGCCGAGGGCCTGCACATCACCCGCGATGGCGCGCAAGAGGTGCTGGCTGTGGATACGGTCGTGCTCTGTGCCGGGCAGGTTCCGGACCGTGCGCTGGCCGATGATCTGGCCGCCGCCGGGATCGCTGCGCATGTGATCGGCGGGGCGGATGTCGCGGCCGAGCTTGACGCCAAGCGCGCCATCGATCAGGGCGCGCGGCTGGCGGCGACGCTGTAACACGTCAGGGAACGGCGGGCGGGGTGGCCGGCCTGCCCCGCCCGCCGCTGCGTCAGTTCGCGACCGGCGGGACCAGGCCGTCGGCAATCGCCTTGGTCAGTTCCTCGGCATCCACGCCGCCGTCGGCGTTCACGTCCATTGCCGTGAACGCATCCTGTGTCAGATCGGCATAGACCGTCTGCAGTTCGGTCAGCGACCAGGTGCCGTTGCCGTCCGCGTCCGCGATTTCGGGCAGGTCCTGCGCGAGCGCGGCGAGAGGGGCAAGGATCAGCGGAAGGGCGAAGATCGTCGTTTTCATCTTTGGTCCTTTCTTGGGTTGCGACGCGGTCTTGCCGTGCCATGCCCAAAAACTTGGCCGCCGCCCGGCGACCGCGCCAGAGCGTCTGCGGATCGGCGGGATTCCCCCGCCGCTTCGCCTGAATTTGAGGGTGGGAATTCCGCCCAAGGTTGTATCCGTGCAAGTCCCTGTCCCTTTTTTTGCCGACTGAAACAGGGAAAATCGGCGGGCGGAGGTGTCGTGTGGCTGTTTCGCTGCCATTAACGATCCGCGTAATTACCGCGGACTTGTCGCGCCCTTACCGCAATCTCGCCTGATTTGGCTTTCAATAAGGGTCATCAACCCGCGTAAGTTGGTATGGGGAAAACAATGGACCGACTGACAGAAATGGAAGCATTTGCCACGGTCGTGGACCAAGGCGGCTTCACGGATGCGGCCAAGAAGATGGGCATCTCCAAGTCGGCAGTGTCCAAGCACGTGTCGGCACTCGAAGCCCGTCTGGGCGCCCGCCTTCTGAACCGGACCACCCGCCGAGTCAGCCCGACGGAAATCGGGCTGGCCTATTACGACAGGGCGCGTCGGGTTCTGAACGATGCGGGCGAGGCGGATGCGCTTGTCACCTCGATGCAATCGGCACCCTCGGGCCTTCTGCGCATTTCGGTTGCGACCGATTTCGGGGTGAACCTGCTGTCGCCGATCCTGGGGGATTTCCTTCTGGAATATCCCGACATCACCGTGAACATGGTGCTGAACAACCGCTATGTCGAACTGATCTCGGAGGGGTTCGACATGGCCATCCGCGTCGGCGAACTGGAAGACAGCTCGCTTCGCGCGCGGAAGCTGACCGACACGACCAAGCGCATGATCGGCGCACCGTCCTATTTCCAGAAATTCGGTCGGCCGCTGAAGATCGACGATCTGAACGACCACAAGCTGCTGCACTATTCCAACCAGGCCAATGGCAACGTGTGGAAGGTCACCGCGCCGTCCGGGGAAAAGCGGCAGGTGCGGTCGGCCGGCTGGCTGACGGTCAATGACGGACAGTCGCTGCTGAATGCGGCGGTCTCGGGCCTTGGGATTGCGTATCTGCCGTCGTTCCTTTGTGCCGATGCGCTGCGTCTGGGCCAGGTCGAAGAGGCGATCCCCGGCCTGCCCGTCGAAACGCTGGGCATCTATGCCGTCTATCCTCCGGGGCGCTTCACCCAGCCCAAGGTGCGGGCTTTCATCGACTTTCTGGCGCGGCGTTTCGCAGACAAGGGTCCTGACAACTGGTAAATGTGACTTGGGTTATTGTGAGTTGTCAGGTCAACGGGTCGAGGTGAGCATCACCTCGACTCTTCTGTTTTGGGTGCGCCCCTCAGGCGTCAGGTTCGAGGCACGGGGCACAAGGTATCCCACCCCTTCCGCGCTGACCTGACCCGAAGGCGCGCCGTATCGTTCGATCAGAACCTCGCGGACTGAAGCGGCGCGCCTGCGTGACAGGGCGATGTTGGCATCCAGCCCGCCCGAGGCATCGGTATGGCCCACCAGCGTGATGCTGCGGTCGGGGTTGGCCTTCAGGTAATCGGCCAGTTCAAGAAGCGAGGCATAATCGCCCTCGACCAGCGATGACGCGCCCGAGGCAAAGACCAGATCATCCAGTGCGATCGACCCGCCCGTTTCAAGACGTTCGCCCAGGGGCCGCGCGTCGGCGTCGCGGTCGGCGGAGGACGTGGCCGGGCGGATCGTCGCGGGGGCGGTTCCCGTCGTGATCTTCGGTGGCAGCGGCGCGGTGGCCCCCACCTGCGTGACCTGCACGAACCCCGCGACCGATGACCGGCTGGCGATCAGCGTGATGAAACGGCTTTCCCCGTCCACGACCCGTTCGGCGGCCAGATAGCGGAAATCGCCCAGATCGACATGCATGTCGGGTTCGGGCAGGATCTCAAGCTCGAAGCGGAAATCGAAGCCGCCACATTCATCCGTTTCGCATTCGTAAAGGATGGTCCAGCCGTCCGCGACGAGTTGCGCCTTTAGCGGATTGAGTATGGCGAGCGTTGTCAGGCCCGGCATGTCGATCCGCCAGGCAGTCTGGTCCAGAACCCCTTCCACGGTGCGGGCGGGAACCCCATCGGCGGACCACGGACCGATCGCCATGCGGTAGGTCGCAGGCGCCTCCTGCCGGTTGGCGCCGGGTGCGGCGGGGCCGGGGAATTCCAGTGTCAGCGCATGAGCCGGGGCAAGCGCCATCACCGACAGGGCAAGGATCGGTGCCCTGCCCATCAGCCCTGACAGCAATCTTGCCGGTCTGTTCAACACGGGGCGCGCACTCTTTCCGGGTTACAGGATGCGGTAATGGTAGTGACCAACCACATCCATGCCCAGAGAAGAATACAGCGCCCGCGCGCCCTCATTCGCCTCGGTCACGACCAGCGAGAAGGTTTCCGCCCCCTGATCGGCGGCCCATCCGGCCGCGCGCTTCAGCATCGCGCGGGCCAGTCCCTTGCGCCGCATCGCGGGCAGCACCTCGACGGCGTGAACCATGGCGATGGGGCCGTTGACGGCCACGAAAAGCGCGCCTGCCGCGCGATCTTCGATCCGGCCGAGGATGGCGCATTTCGGGCCAGCGACGCGCTGCATCACGGCAACGCGGCCGGGCCCGATCCCGGTTTCCTCCCAGACCTCAAGCGTGATGGCCAAAGGCGGCCAGTGCGGAAAGGCCTTCATCGGGCTGGGGGCCGGTTCGGCCACTGCGGCTGCTGGGCCCGCATAGGCCACAACCGGATCCTTGACCCGGTAGCCGCGCGCCGCAAGCACCGCGTCTAGCGCGGCATCCTGCGTGCGGATCATGAACAGCGGGGTCTGGCCCAGATCGCGCATCGCCTGTTCGGCAGCCGGGATGTCGGCCCCGGTCCAGTCGCCCGCGACGGTCGCCGCCGAAACGCGCTGCCCGCCGCCCTGTCCCTCGCGGACGATCCACGGGCCGATGCGGCGCGCCGATGCGGGCGGCCATGTCGCCTCGACGGTTGCGTAAAGCGCGTCTGGCGTCATTCCTGCCCCACCAGAGCGCAAAGCCGGGTCATCGCGGCATCGATGCGTCCGGGATCGGTGCCGCGGATCACCAGATTGGTGCCATGCGCGCCGTTCTGGATGAACGGGTAAGACCCCATCGAGAGATCGGGAAATTCGGCCGCCAGCGCGCCGAAGAGGGTGGCGATATCGCCCTCGCCGCGGTTCACCCGCAGGGACTGCGACAGAAGCGGGTCGCCCCCGGTCAGTTGCGGCAGGACGCTGGCGACCATGGCCTGAAAGATGTTCGGCACGCCAGCCATCACATGAACATTGCCGATGGTGAAGCCCGGTGCGGTCGATACCGGATTGTCGATCAGCGTGGCGCCGTCGGGGATGCGAGCCATCCGCTGGCGGGCCTCGTTGAATTCCAGCCCCGCACGATCGTAATGGGCCTGAAGCAGCGCCATCGCATCCGCCCGGTGCGAGATGCCCACGCCGAAGGCCGCGGCGATCGCATCGGCGGTGATGTCGTCATGGGTCGGGCCGATCCCGCCCGAGGTGAACACATGATCCCACCGCGTGCGTAAGGCGTTCAGCGCCTCGACGATGGCGGGCTGGTCATCGGCCACGACGCGCGCTTCCATCAGGCGGATGCCGTGCTGGGTCAGCTGCCCGGCCAGATAGTGGGTGTTGCCGTCGCGGGTGCGACCCGAAAGGATTTCATCGCCGATCACCAGCATCGCGGCCGTCGGGTTCGCCATGACCTTCCCCTGTCTCTTGCAAGCCTTCAAAGGCGGGTATAGGGCCGGACCCATGCGCTTTCAAACCCTTCTGACCGAAGGCCGCCTTCTGCGGCGGTACAAGCGGTTTCTGGCCGATATCGAACTGGCGGACGGGACGGTCGTGACCGCCCATTGCGCCAATCCCGGCAGCATGCGGACGATGTGCGATCCGGGGTGCGATAGTGGCGCGCGGGTCTGGATCGAGGGCAATGACGATCCCCGCAAGAAATTGCGCTGGTCCTGGAAGCTGGTCGAAACCGGCACGGGCCTTGCGGTTGTCGATACCGCATTGGCCAATCGCGTGGTGGCCGAGGCGCTGGCCGCGCGCGCCGTTCCGGGGCTGGCGGACCATGACACGATCCGCGCCGAGGTGGCCTTTGGCACCGAGGGCAGTCGGGTGGATTTCCTGCTGGACGGGCCGCGCCGCAGTTTCATCGAGGTGAAGGCCGTCACGATGGCGCGGGACGGCTGGGCCGAATTCCCCGACAGCGTGACCGCGCGCGGGACCCGCCACTTGCGCGAACTTGCCAGGATCGCGACGGCCGGCGGCAGGGACGGGGACCGGGCGGTTCTTCTGTTCCTAGTGGCGCGGCAGGGGCAGTCGCGCGTGCGCATCGCCGCCGATATCGATCCGGCCTATGCCGCGGCCTTCGATGCTGCCCGCGCCGCCGGGGTCGAGGTTCTGGCCCTGTCCTGCGCGATCTCGTCCCAGGCTGTGGCGGTGGACGCGGTCCTGCCGGTCGATCCGCGGCCGCAGGGGGGCTGATGGTCTGGCAAAGTCCCGTTTCATTGGCTATCTAGGGCCAAAGTCGAAAAGGAAGACCCCGTGGACGAGACCAGAGGCCGCATTACCAAGGATGGCATCCGCATCTATGAAGACGCGGATTTCGCGGGCATGCATGCCGCCGGCCGGGTCGCTGCCGAGATTCTGGATGCGGTCGCGCCCCTGGTGCAGCCGGGCGTCACGACCGAGGCGCTGGACCGTTTCATCACCGACGAGGTGGAACGGCGCGGCGTGGTTTCGGCGACGATCGGCTACAAGGGGTATCGCCACGCGTCCTGCATCAGCGTGAACCATGTGGTCTGCCACGGCATCCCCGGCGCGAAGGTCCTGAAGGATGGTGACATTCTCAACATCGACGTCACCGTGATCGTTGATGGCTGGTACGGCGACACAAGCCGGATGTATGTGGCCGGCGCACTGGGCCGCAAGGCCGAACGCCTGATCCAGGTCACGCATGACAGCCTGATGAAGGGGATCGAGGCCGTGCGGCCCGGAAACACCTTTGGCGATATCGGCCATGCGATCCAGACCTATGTGGAAAGCCATCGGATGAGCGTGGTGCGCGATTTCTGCGGCCATGGCCTTGGCCGGGTGTTCCATGCCCCGCCGAACGTGCTGCATTACGGGCGTCCCGGCGCGGGTCCGGTTCTGGAAGAGGGAATGTTCTTTACCATCGAGCCGATGGTGAACCTCGGACGCCCGGAAACCAAGGTGCTCGCCGATGACTGGACGGCCGTGACGCGGGACAAGTCGCTGTCGGCGCAGTTCGAACATTCGGTCGGCGTGACGGCCACGGGATGCGAGATCTTCACCCTTTCGCCCGCGGGTAAATTCCACCCGACCTGGGGCTGAGGCGCCCGGACCCACGGGGTCACTTTGCCAGGATGAACCTAAAGGACGCGGCGGCGGGCGATGACCGGGCCGTTGCCCTGTTCCTTGATCCGCTTGATCGTGGCGCCGGTCGCCTCGGCCACGACCGACATGAAATGCCCGGTGGCGTGGATCAGGTAATCGGCGTTCATCGCAAGGGCCACGTGACCCTTCCAGAAGATCAGGTCGCCGCGTTTCAGCGCGGCCTTTTCCGATACCGGTTTTCCGGCGGCCTGTTGCAGGTCGCTGTCAGACGGAATGTCGATCCCGCAGGCGGCGTAGGCAAGTTGCGCAAGGCCCGAACAGTCGATCCCGGCGCGGGTGTTGCCGCCCCACAGATAGGGCGTGCCAAGCAGGCTTTGCGCCACGGCGACCGGGTCCTTGTGCCAGTCGCCCAGAGGCTTCAGGTGGCTGGCCGGAACATAACCGCGCGTGGTTTCAAGGAACTTGCCGGCCTCGCCCAGTACCCGCAACCGGCTGCCAAGGTACAGCGGGCCAAGCTCGGGCGCCTGAACGCGCGGTTCGGGGTAAAGATGGCTGGCGGGCGCAGAAAGCCAGTGCGTGGCCTCCTCGACCGGGCCCAGGGCGGTTTCGCGGATGTATCCGCAATGTCCATCCTTCCCGGACTGGCCGAAGGCCCATCCGCCATCCCGGTGGATCACCGTGAAGAGGTCGCCCATCAGTCGTTGCCGGTCGCGCGCGCCATCGGGGGCGGTCATCAGATCGGCCAGCGGCAGGATCACCTGCGCGGGGTCGCCTTCGGTAAAGTGCGGTGCATCGACCTGGCCGCGAAGCGAGACATGGGCGGCGCGGGCATTGGCGGGGGTCAGGCGTCTGTCCATCGGTCAGAGCCCCAGCATGGCGGGCAATCCCGTCAGGATCGCGCGCGCGCCCTGTCCCACGCCCCCCTTCAGACGCGCGGGCGCATCCGCGGGCGTATGGCCGTAAATGTCGAAATGCATGTAGCGCGGCGCATCGACGAAGCGGCGCAGGAACAGCGCCGCCGTGATCGACCCGGCCATCCCGCCCGATGGCGCGTTGTCCAGATCAGCGATGCCGGGTTCGATCATGGGTTCGTAGGGGTCCCAGAAGGGCATCCGCCAGACCGGATCGCAGGCCGGGGCGGCGGCGGCCGACAGCGCCTCGGCAAGATCATCGTCGTCGGTGTAGAACGGGGCCAGATCTGGCCCCACGGCCACCCGCGCGGCCCCTGTCAGGGTTGCCATGGAAATCAGAAGCTCGGGGTTTTCCTCGTCGGCCCAGGCCAGCGCGTCGGCCAGGATCAGGCGACCTTCGGCATCGGTGTTGTTCACCTCGACCGTCAGGCCCTTGCGGCTGGTGAGGATGTCGCGCGGGCGCATCGCATTGCCCGACACCGCGTTTTCGACCGCCGGAACGATCACGCGCAGCCGGACCGGCAGGCCAAGCGCCATGATCATCTGGGCAAGGCCCATCACCGTGGCGGCCCCGCCCATGTCCTTCTTCATCAAGAGCATGCCGCTGGAAGGTTTCAGGTCCAGCCCGCCGGTGTCGAAGCAGACGCCTTTTCCGACAAGCGTCAGGCTTGGTCCCGACGTGCCCCAGCGCATCGACAGGATGCGCGGCGCGCGGGCCGAGGCACGTCCGACGGCATGGACCATCGGAAACCCCTGCGCGATCAGGTCATCCCCGCGAATGGCCTGGGTGGCCGCCCCGAACCGCGCCGCCAGCGCCATGAAGGCTGATTCGAGTTCGTCCGGTCCAAGGTCCGAGGCCGGGGTGTTGATCAGGTCGCGGGTCAGGAATTCGGCTTCGGCCATGACGGTCAGCCGGACGGGATCGCACCCTTCCGGCGCTTTCAGGCGAACGGCCTGCGGCGTCTTCGCGGGGCGGTAGCGATCGAAGCGGTAGGTCGACAAGAGCCAGCCAAGCGCGATCTCGTCGCGCTGTGCCGGGTCGATCGGCCCTTCAAGCTGCCAGTCGCCCGCCGGGAGGGCGGACAGCCCCTTGACCGCGCCAAAGCGCGTGCGGCGGCGCGCGTCGGCCGTGCCAAGCCCCAGAACGGCGCCCGCCACCCGTCCATCGCCGTCGGGCACCAGGCGCAAGTCCCCGAGGTTCGCCTTGAACCCGCTGTCCTGCAACCATGTCTGCGTGGCGACCGGATGGGCGTTCAGCCAGGCGTCAAGCGCACTGGCCTCGACCACATGGATCGGGCGCGAGGGGGCATCGGGTTCTGCAAAGGCGGGGGTCATGGCGTGTCGTTCCTTTTGAACGTGTCTGGCCAGACCCTAACCTTTCCGCAGGCGCCCGCAACCCCGGCGCATCGAGGGGAAAAGCGGACAGACTAAAGCGACTGGCCCAACAGGTCGTGGCCCGGTGCCAGCGACCGTTCCGCCACCCGTACGAGCCGTGCCCAGACCGCCGCAAAGGCGGTCGGATCACCTGTCTCAAGGCAGGAACGCGCATCGGCCGCGACGCTTCCAAGGCTGACGAGGCCAAGCTGTTCGGCCATCGTCTGAAGTCGCCTGAACTGGCGCGGCAGATCGGCCAGATCATGCCCGCGCACCTTTGCGCGGATGCCTGACATCAACAGCGCGAGTTCGCCAAGCACCCGCGTCACCAGCCGTTCGGCGGCCTGCGTTCCCATGTCGCGATAGATCGCGGCAACCGGCCCGGCATCCTGCACGATGCTGTCATGCGGTCGAAGGACCGCCACCTGAATGCCCATGTCACACCCGTAAAATCCGTTCACACCCGGCAACATTTCTCGCGCGGCGGGCTGAACAAAAGGTTTCGCGTCGGCAAAGAAACCTCTCGAATTTTCCGGGTCTTCGACTTAGGAAGGCGCAACCCCTGCCGACGGAGCCGAAGATGGATTTTGCACGCCCCCTGCCGTCTTACCTGATCCAGCGCTATCATGGGTGGAAGGCGACGACCTATCAGGGCAACAAGGCGTGGTACCGGCGTCTGGCCGAAAGCGGGCAGCATCCGCGGGCGATGGTGATCTCGTGCTGTGACAGCCGCGTGCATGTCACCTCGATCTTCGGCGCGGACGAGGGCGAATTCTTCATCCATCGCAACATCGCCAACCTGGTCCCGCCCTACAATCCGGACGGCGAATACCACGGGACTTCGGCGGCGGTGGAATATGCCGTCACCGCGCTTGGCGTGGCGCATATCGTGGTGCTGGGCCATTCCAACTGCGGCGGGGTCAAGGGGTGCCACGACATGTGCAACGGGCGCGCCCCCGCGCTGGAAGAGAAATCGAGCTTTGTCGGCCGCTGGATGGATATCCTGCGCCCTGGCGTGAAGCGCATCAGCGACCTTCCCGAGGCCGAACAGCCCAGGGCGCTGGAAAAACAGGCCGTGGTGATCAGCCTTGAAAACCTGATGACCTTTCCCTTCGTGCGATCGGCTGTCGAGGATGACCGGCTGACGCTGCACGGGCTGTGGACCGATACTGGCGAAGGCGGGCTGGAACAGTTCGACCCTGCGCAGGGCGGGTTCGTCGCGCTTTGACCTGCGGGCGGGAAGCCGCCCGTTCCGTCCATCCCCCCCGGAACGGAAAAAGGCCTGCCCCGGGACTGTCGTGGGGCTGGCCTTTCTCGCGCACCTGATGTAGCTGGATGAGCTGCGGTGTCGTACGCAGTATCAGGCGCGACGAAACAAGGGAACGAGCCCCCGTGCGATCAGAGGACCAAGCTAAAGATGCGCCGAGGCCGGACCGGGATTGATCATCTTGACGAATGCGTCAAGAAACCGGCCGGCCATGGTTTCGTATCCATCGCTTGATGGGTCATGTGTAACCCCTGCGCTCCTTGCTGTCGCGCCTGCCGAAGGGTGGCTGACGGGTGCGGTCGAGGGGGACCCCTCCCTTTGGGATAGGGTGCGGTGCCTGACGGGATTCCGGGCTTTGGAAAGTTGCACGAAAAAACCCCGCCCGGTCGCACGGGCGGGGTTTTCCGTAGTCTTGCGGATGATCCGGGCGCGTCAGCCCTTCTTCAGGCAGCGGCTTCCCAGGACCTCGGCGATCTGCACGGCGTTCAGCGCGGCGCCCTTGCGGAGGTTGTCGGAAACGCACCACAGAGAGATGCCGTTGTCGACCGTCGAATCCTGACGGATGCGGCTGATGTAGGTGGCATAGTCACCCACGCATTCGACCGGGGTGATGTAGCCGCCGGCCTCGCGCTTGTCGACGACCAGAACGCCCGGCGCCTCGCGCAGGATGTCCTGCGCCTCCTGCCAGTCGAGCGGTTCCTCGAATTCGATGTTGATCGCTTCGGAATGGCCGACGAACACGGGCACGCGCACGCAGGTGGCGGTGACCTTGATCGCAGGGTCGAGGATCTTTTTCGTCTCGGCCACCATCTTCCATTCTTCCTTGGTCGATCCATCGTCAAGGAAGACGTCGATATGCGGGATCACGTTGAAGGCGATCTGCTTTGGGTAAACCTTGGGTTCAACCTCTTGGCCGGGAACGAACAGGCCCTTGGTCTGGTTCCAAAGTTCGTCCATCGCCTCTTTGCCGGTGCCGGACACGGATTGATAGGTGGCCACGACCACGCGCTTGATCCGGGCGCGGTCATGCAGCGGCTTCAACGCCACCACCATCTGCGCGGTCGAGCAGTTCGGGTTCGCGATGATGTTCTTGTTCTTGTAGTTCACGACCGCGTCGGCGTTCACTTCCGGAACGATCAGCGGGATGTCCGGGTCGTAGCGGTAAAGCGACGAGTTGTCGATCACGACACAGCCCTGCGATGCCGCCTTGGGCGCATAGACCTTGGTTGCGTCCGAACCGATGGCAAAGAACGCGATGTCCCAGCCAGTGAAATCGAAGGTTTCAAGGTCTTTGGTCTTCAGGGTCTTGTCACCGAAGCTGACCTCGGTGCCCAGCGATTTGCGCGACGCCAGCGCCACGATCTCATCCACCGGAAACTCGCGTTCGGCGAGAATGTTGAGCATTTCCTTGCCCACGTTGCCCGTGGCACCAACCACGGCGACCCTGTAGCCCATCGGACCCTCCATTGTGTCGAAAGACGCCGCCGTTTAACGCAAGGCGGTTGGCGGGGGAAGAGGCATGCGCCGCGATGCGGCAAGCGCACGCGCTTCATTCAGCTTTGCGGCGAATGCGCCACGGTCGAAATCGGGCTTTCCGGCGGAATCGTGCCGGAATCGCGGGTAGTAGGCACGATCGAGCCAGGTCATGAAGGCCGCCCGCAGGCCAGGATCGAAGCCAAGCGAGTCGGGTGCGGCGAAAAGGCGGTTCAGCTTCACCTGGCTTTCGGCCGGATGAACCAGCCCCGGAAGGGCAAAGAAGGCACGGCCCAGGGTGATCACGGGCTTGTCGTGAAAGAAGCTTTGCAGTCCCATCGAGGAATTCAGCGTGACCACCCCCCGCGCCGCGGCGATCTGGGCGAAACTGTCGGACGCGTTGTCAAGCTGAACACGCCCGGTGGCCAGCAGGGGGGCGATCATCGCGGCAAGCGACGCCTTGGCACTGGGATGTTCCTTAAGGCGCAGGTGCCAGCCCTCCGGAAGCTGCCCTGCCGCCTCATGCAGTGCAGCCAGAAATCCGGCCATACCGCCGCACCATCCGGAAAAAAGCGTGACCTGACTGTCATCGGGCACCTGCAATGGACAGAACAGGAACGGAGTCTCGGGCAATTCGCCTTTTCCCTGTCCGACGTCCGAACGGCGCGAGGTGCGGGCGGTCAGGTTCTCGCCTAGCGTGCGCCATCCTTCGCCGCGGCGGTCCGGATCGGCGGCGGCCCAGGCACGGAAAAACGCAGGGTCCTGCGGCACGCTGCCTTCTGCGTTCACCCCGGCGGGATCGAGCGTGATGCGTCCGGGCAAGGGCGCGAGTTCGGCATGCAACGTTGCCGCCCCCGCATCCCGCGCCCCGGCAAGAAAGGCCATCCGGCTGCCGGTTAGCCCGTTCCAGGCCACGGCGATCCGGTCGGGATGCCGCGTGAAATGCGCCCGCGCCCAGTTGTATTGCCCGCGGATCAACTGACGTTTCAGCCAGCGGACAGGCGCGCCCTTCGGCTGCCGTTTGGCCCGCGCCAACGCGGCATCGACACGCGCGGAGGTTTCAGGCCAGTCGCGGAACGAAAGACGCGGCAGCGCCAGCCGCTTTCCGCCACCGGCCACCTCGGCCAGCGCGGCGAACAGTGCCTCTTTCCGGGCGTTCCATTCGGCGGGGTAAACGATCATGCCCGGCAGATTACGCGGCGGCCCGTTCAAGCGGAAGGATCAATCCGTCCGGTCCCGAGAAAGCAGGTAGATCAGGCATCCCACCAGCATCGAAAGACCGAAGAACAGGAAAAGCGCTTGATAGGGCGCCTCGGGCGGAACAGGCTCTGTTGCCGCATGAATCCGCCCCGTGATGACCTGCGCCACGCCGATGGAGCCGATTCCGAACAAGTTCAGAAGCGTGACCCCCCGCCCCACCAGATGCGGCGGAAAGAAAGCCCGGCCATGCGCCATGATCATCGGGAAGGACGCGCCGAACAGCCCCACCGCCGCCAGCATCGCGGCCGAAACCCACGGCCCCGGCGTCGGGAAGGCCCACATCGCAAGAATCGCCGTCGCGCACAGAGCGTTGCCCCAGAAGATCAGCCATTTCCGGGTGCCGAGAACCCGGTCAAGCGGTCCGTAGGCGAAGTTCCCGACAACCATCGCCATCCCCATGATAAGCGTCACCTGCCCGATCTGGCTGGTCGCCGCCCCATAGACATCGGCGTAATACGGCCCGGCCCACAGCCCCCGCAGACCCGCCGAGGGCATGTAGTTGACCGTCATCATCGCAAGGATCGGCCAGATCGCGGGCATCTTCAGGATGTCGATCAGGCTGCCCTCGCCCTTGACGGCCACGCGTTCCGGGTCGCGCACCAGAAGGCCGATCACGCCGGCCACGATCAGTGTCGTCACCGCAAGGCCGACCATCGTGGCGCGCCAGCCGAAGGCCTCGACCGTCCAGGCCAGCGGCAGAGATCCGGCGATGTTGCCAAGCGATCCTATGCCGATCGTGGCGCCCGCCAGCGTCCCGAAGACGGCGGGTGAAAACTGCCGGGCAAAGATGTAGTAGCTTGCCATCAGGATCGGTGAACAGCCGATGCCGATCAGCCCCATGGCAACCTTGATGTGAAACGCGCCGGTGGCCATCGCGAACAGGGCAGCACCCCCTGCGCCACCGATGGCGAACAGCGTCACCGCCGTTCGTCGCGGGCCGATCCTGTCGAGTGCCCAGCCGACGGGGATCTGCATCGCGGCGAAGGTCAGGAACCACATTCCCGAGGCATCGGCCAGTTCCTCGGCCGTCACGCCCAGTTCAGCCTGAAGGACAGGCACCATCACCGCAAGAAACGCGCGGTAGAACTGGGACAGGACATAGGCCAGGATCAAGGCGGCAATGCCAAGGCGCATGGGTCATCCTTTCGCGAAAGGTGCCGCATCCAGACATTGCACGCCGGGGGATTTCAAGGCCTGATGGGAAAAACCCGTGTGGAGGTGCAAGATGCGGAACCCGATTCCCTTGGTGCTGGCCACTTGCCTTGGCCTTTCCGGGCCGGCTGTTGCGAATGACGGCTTCGGGGGCCTGTCCTCCACCGGGCTGACCTTCGGGCAGACGGACGCCATCGCGATGGTCGAGGAGGATCTATTCATCGGGCTTGATGCCGTGCGCGTCGATTACCTGTTCCGCAACATCACCGGCAGCGACATCACCGGCGAGATCATCTTTCCGCTGCCTCCGATCCATGTCGGCGGCCTGATGCTGTCGGATTGGAACCTGCCCGATGATCTGCTCGGCGAGAATCTTGTGGGATTCACGGCGACGGTGGACGGCGCGCCGGTCAGGGTTTCGGTCGACCGGCAGGCCGTGATCGAGCCGCCTTGGGAAGAACGCGGACCGGCCTCTGCCGCCTATGATGCGCCCGGCCGCGACGTGACGGCCGATCTGCAACGCCTGGGCGTGCCGCTGACGGTGGAGCCGACGGTGGCCGTTGCCGCGCTGAAGGCGATGCCTTCGGCCACACGCGCCCGGATCGCTGCCGAGGGTCTGGCCGAATTCTACCCCTCGGCCGAAAACCCGGATGAGATCTATCCTGCCTGGTCCATCGTGCTGCGCTATCACTGGACGCAGACCTTTCCAGCCGGGGCCGACCTGCGGATCAGCCATTCCTACGATCACCTGCCGCCGGGGGGCATCTTCGTCTGGCAGGACCCGCCAAAGGATGACTATCTGCGCCAGATCGCGGATCGCTACTGCGTCGATGCCTCGACCTCGCGCGGGATAGCCCGGCGTCTGGCGGGCGGGTCGAGCGGCGATGGCTATTTCACCGGCATGGCTTGGAACATCGACTATGTACTGCGCACCGCGAACAGCTGGGCCGGGCCGATCGGGCGGTTCCGCCTGACGCTGGACAAGGGTTCGGAACGCAACATCATCTCGCTCTGCGCCACGGGGATCGAAAAGACGGGGCCGACAACCTTTGTCATCGACAAGCGCGATTTCGTGCCCGACCGCGATCTTCAGATCCTGATCGTCTCGCCTTTGGAAAACTGACCGGGTCAGGCGGTCGCCGGTGTGCCCCAGGGCCGTTCGCGCACCGGCAGGTGAACGATGGCCGAAAACGCGCCGACCCCCACGCCGATCCACCAGACCAGCGTGTAATCCCCGGTGATGTCATACATCTTGCCGCCCAGCCAGACGCCGAGGAAGCCGCCGATCTGGTGGCTGAGGAAGACAAAGCCGTAAAGCGTTCCCATGTAGCGCAGCCCGTAGATATGCGCGACAAGGCCCGAGGTCAGCGGCACGGTGGCAAGCCACAGCGCCCCCATGACGGCGGAAAAGATCAGAACGGACGCAGGCGTGATCGGCATCAGGATGAAGACCGCCGCCGCGATGGTGCGCCCGGTGTAGATCAGCGCCAGCAGGTATTTCTTGGTGTATCTTTTGCCCAGCCAGCCCGCCGTGATCGTGCCCGCGATGTTGAACAGCCCCACAAGCGAGATCGAGATCGCGCCAAGTGCCGAAGTTGTGGTGATGCCAAGCCCGGCAAGGATGCTGCCCGCCTCGATCGGGCCGCACAACTCGGTCACGAAGGCGGGGAAATGGGCGGTGATGAAGGCAAGCTGATAGCCGCAGGAAAAGAAGCCCAGGAAGATCAGCGTATAGGACGGATCCTTGAAGGCGCGGATCAGGACGGTGCCCAGGCTTTCCTCAAGCTCGGCCTTGCTGGCCATGCCGGGGGACCGCAGGAAGGGCAGGGCCGCCAGCGAGGCGATGACGATGCCCGCAAAGATCCAGAACACGCCCTGCCAGCTGTTCGATTGCAGCAGCCATTCGGCCAGCGGTGCACCGAACACTTGGCCCGCAGACCCGGCCGCCGTGGCGATGCCAAGCGCCATCGAACGGTTTTCGGCGCTTGCCGCACGCCCCACCACCGCCAGAACCACGCCAAAGCCGGTGCCCGCGATGCCAAAGCCCACCAGCACCGCCCAGACCTGATGCCCAAGGGGTGTGGCCGACATGGCCGTCAGGATCAGACCCGCGGCATAGGTGAAGGCGCCCGCCACGATGGCCCGCCGGTCGCCGAACTTTTCCGCCAGAGCCCCGAACAGGGGTTGGCCGATGCCCCAGGCAAGGTTCTGGATCGCGATCGCCAGCGAGAATTCCGCGCGGGGCCAGCCGAATTCCTCGGCCACCGGGATCTGGAACACTCCGAACGAGGCGCGGACGGCAAAGGACAGCATCAGGATGACGCAGCCCGCGACGAGGACGGGGGTGATCAGGGCGGATCTGGAGTCTGCAGGGGACATGCGCGCGTTCCTTCGGGTCGGCGCAAGGTGATCCTGTGGCGCGGAATGGTCAAGGTGGTGCCGCGATCGCTGGCAACCCCGGCTTGGTGCGAGTTCAGTCGTCTTGCATAGAGCCCCGGTAGCAGCGCCCTTCCCCACGCTGCGCCGCGGCGCTATGGTGGCGCTAACGGGATCAGGGGGCGGACATGGCAGGGGAATGGTGGCGCGGTGCAGTGGTCTATCAGATCTATCCGCGCAGTTTTCAGGACAGCGATGGCGACGGCATCGGCGACCTGAAGGGCATCATCTCCCGTCTGCCGCATGTGTCCGCGCTTGGGGCCGATGCGATCTGGCTGTCGCCGGTGTTCAAAAGCCCGATGGAGGACATGGGCTATGACGTGTCGGATTACACCGACATTGATCCGCTGTTCGGCACGCTGGAGGATTTTGACGCGCTTGTCGCGGCGGCGCATGATCTGGGCCTGAAGGTCATCATCGACCAGGTCCTGAGCCATTCGTCCAGCCAGCATCCGTTCTTTGCCGAAAGCCGGCGAAGCCGCACCAACCCGAAGGCCGACTGGTACGTCTGGGCCGATCCGCGCCCCGATGGCAGCCCGCCGAACAACTGGCTTTCGGTCTTTGGCGGGTCGGCCTGGGAATGGGACAGCCGCCGCCGGCAGTACTATCTGCACAACTTCCTGCCCAGCCAGCCGGATTTCAACTTTCACAACCCCGATGTGCAGGACTGGCTTCTGGGCGTCATGCGGTTCTGGCTGGATCGCGGCGTGGACGGCTTCCGCCTTGATACGGTGAACTTCTATTTCCACGACAGGCTGTTGCGCGACAATGGCCCGGAAGACCGCGAGGAAAACATCCCTGCCGTCAATCCCTATGACATGCAGGACCACGCCTTTTCCAAGACCCGGCCCGAGAACATCGGGTTTCTGGAACGGATGCGGGCGCTGACCGACGAATACGAAGGCCGGATGCTGGTGGGCGAGGTGGGCGAAGGCCCATCGCGCGCGCTCCGCGTGATGGCGGATTACACCGCGCCGGGGCGGCTTCACACGGCCTACAGCTTTGACATGCTGGGGCCGAAGTTCACCCCCGCCCATTTCCGCAGCCGGATCGAGGGGTTCTTTACCGCCGCGCCCGAAGGCTGGCCGATGTGGGCCTTTTCCAACCATGACGTGATCCGCCACGTTACCCGATGGGCCGATCACGGCGCGCCCGATGCGGTGGCAAGGCAGGCCGCAGCCCTTCTGTTGTCGCTGCAGGGGTCCGTCTGTCTGTATCAGGCCGAGGAACTGGGCCAGACGGAAACCGAGATGGAGTTTCACGAACTGACCGATCCACCCGGCATCCGCTTCTGGCCCGATTACAAGGGCCGCGATGGCTGCCGGACGCCGATGGTCTGGGATGAGACGGGGCACGGCGGGTTCACCACGGGAAAACCTTGGCTGCCGGTCAAGCCGCTGCAGGCCGCGCGCCATGTGGCCGGGCAGGAAGGGCGGGCCGGTTCGGTGCTGGAGTTCTATCGCGGGATGCTGGCGTTCCGCCGGGCGCAGACGGCGTTGCGGGGGGGCGGCAGCCGGTTTGCAGACCTGCCCGAACCTCTGCTGGCCTTCGTGCGGGGCGAGGGCGCGGGGGCGATCACCTGCATCTTCAACCTGTCCGCCGCGCCGGTCGTGGTCAGCGCCTCAGGGGCGATGACGGGCCCGTCACAGGCCGCAACGCCGGGGGATGGGCGCATCGCGCTTGGCCCGAACGGCTTTGCCTTTCTGGAAGGCGCGCAGGTTGTGACGGTCTGACTATGGTTCCAGCGGTTCCCACAGGACACCCGCCGCAGGCAGGGTGCGCCCCGCAAAAGTGACGGGTTCGGGGTTGTAGTTGAACCAGAACCGGGTGGTGGCCGTGTCACGGCGGCGCAACCCTTCGGGCAGGGGTTCGACAGGGATACCCGCCCGCCCGCAAAGGTCCGACAGCATCCGGTCAAGCGCGGCATCGTCTGGCCAGCCCGCCAGATACCGCATCCCGCCCGTCCCGATCAGCGCAGGCCAGCCATCGGCCGTTGTTTCGGCCACATCCGCTGCCTCGCATTTCTCGCGCCAGAAGGTGAAGGCCCCGCCCCCGGTCAGCGGCACCGGCAGGTCGGGCGGCAGGCTTTCCACCCGGGCGACCGTGCAGGCCAGACCCGGCAGGTTCGGCGGCAGCGGTACCGGAATGGCGAGGGTTTCTGTCTTGGAATTGCTGCGCGGGCCGATCAGGGAAACGCCCTTATACGTCTCCAATGCCGCCAGAAACGGCTTTGACAGGGTCGCGGTACCGGGCGCCAGAACCATCCGCCAGGGCGACAGATCCGCCGTGTCCGGGCGGATGATGTCAATGTTCAGGCCAAGGCGGCGCAGCCCCTTGTAGAGGTGGAACACAAGGCGGAAATAGTCGAAGTCACGCCCCTGCGGCTGTGTGGCCCATGCCCATGCGCTGGCATAGTCGAACACCAGCGCCACCGGTGCTGCTGCCGGTTCCACATCGTCCATTCCGGCCAGTTCGCCCGCGACCTGGGCTGCCTCATGAAAGGCGGGGGCGGGGGCGCTGTCGGGGCGCAAAAGGCCCGCGTGCATCTGTTCCTGCGCGAAGGGGGCCTGACGCCAGCGGAAATAGCAGACCGCCTCGGCCCCGTGGGCAAAGGCCTCCCACGCCCAAAGTCGCGCCATCCCCGGCAATGGATCGGGGTTGTGCGGCGCCCAGTTCACCGGGCCGGGCTGCTGTTCCATGATCCACCAGCGGCCACGACCGACGGCGCGGTAAAGATCGTGATGAAAGGCCTGAAAATCCGGATCGCCCTGACGGGCAAAGCGGCGCTTGTGTTCTGCCGGGGCTTCCAGCCTGTCGGACAGGAACCCCAGCGGATAGGCATCCCATGACGCGATGTCGAGATCGGCCCCCACCGCGAAATGATCGAAATCGGTGATCCGGCCCATGTAGTTGTGCGCGATCGGCGCATCGGAATGGCGGCGGATGATGTCGGTCTGCACGCGGTTGAAACGCGCGACCTGATCGGAACTGAACCGGCGGAAATCCATCCAGTGGGCGGGGTTCGCCTCGGTCACGGTCAAGTTGGGCAGGTCAATCTCGTCGAAACTGGCATAGTCCATCGACCAGAACACATTGCCCCAGGCGCGGTTCAGCGCTTCGGGGCTTTGATAGCGCTGCGCGAGCCAGTCACGGAAGGCGCGGCGCGCGGCATCGGAATAGGACAGAACGGTATCGTGGCAGGCGTATTCATTGTCCGTCTGCCAGGCGGCGACATGCGGGCTGCGGCCATAGCGTTCCGCCAGAAGCGTCACTATTCTTGCGCTTTCGGCGTTGTAGCCGTCATGTGAAAAGCAGTAGTGGCGGCGCGAACCGAAGCCGCGCGTGCGCCCGTGCACATCGACGGCCAACATGTCGGGGTGGCGCGCCAGCATCCAGCGCGGGGGCGTCGCAGTGGGGGTGCCCAGAACCACCTTCAGGCCCGCCGCGCCCAGTGTTCCGATCGCCCGGTCCAGCCAATCCCATTCCATCCGGCCCGGTTCCGGCTCCATCCGTGACCAGGCGAATTCGCCGACCCGCACCCATGTCAGGCCGATATCGGCCATCCGGGCGGCATCTTCGGCCCATTGCGTCTCGGGCCAGTGTTCGGGATAGTAACAGACGCCAAGCGTTCGTTTCAGGCTCACAGGATCACCCGGTGTTCGGTCTGGCCGCGCGCCACGGCAGCGGCGGCAAAGGTCTTGCCCGCGTCGGGGAAACGGGCGCGGTCCCCGGCGCCCATCCCCTGAAGGGCCGTGGTGCAGAAAAGCGTGCCGTCCGGCCCGAAAGCCGGGCACGAGGTATGCGGCGCGTCGAAGGAAACGCTGCGCACGCGGGACCCGTCGGGTGCATAGGCGGCCACCCGCGCCGCGCCCCATTCGGCGATCCAGATCAGGCCATCGGCATCGACGACCGCACCATCCGGGTTCAGCCCTTCGCCGGACAGGTCCAGAAAGACCTGCGGTTGACCCGCGGGCCAGCCCTCGGCATCCAGCGGCACGCGCATCACGCGGGCCGTGACGGTATCGGTGAAATGCGCCGTCCTGCCATCGGGTGCGAAACAGATCGCGTTCGAGATGGTGATGCCCGGATAAAGCCGCCGCAGCGTGCCCCGATACCAGCGCCAGATCGCGCCAAGACCAGGCTCGGCGTTCTTGCCCATCGTCCCGATCCAGAATCCGCCCTGCGGATCGGCGCGCCCGTCGTTCGACCGCGTCCGTCTGTCTTCGGCGTCCAGCGCGCAGAGGTCGCGCCGCGCAGCTGTGGCCGGATCGAAGTGGAACAGAGACGTTTCCGACGCGATCAGCAGGCTTTCGTCATCGACCCATCCGGCGGCCGAGACCATTTCGGCAAAGTCCCACTGCCCGGTCCCGTCCGGCCCGCGCGACAGCATCCTGCGGTTCACGATGTCGAACCAGAACAGGGCATCCCGTCCGGGATGCCACAGCGGGCCTTCGCCAAGCGTGCAGGGCCGGTCGTCAAAGATCATGTCGATGCCCCGAGGGCCGCATCATGGGCGGCGACGATCGCACGCGCCTTTTCGGCGGTTTCAGTGACGTTTTGTCCCGGAAGGTAAAGCGCCGTGCCGATGCCGAAGCCGTCCGCCCCGGCCTTGATCCAGGCGCCGAAATTTGCAGGCCCCGCGCCACCCACGGCAAAGACGCGCGTTCCTTTCGGTAGAACGGCGCGGATCGCCTTCAACCCCTCGGGTCCGATCAGGCTGCCGGGAAACAGCTTCAGCCCGTCGGCGCCTGCATTCAGCGCGGTGAAACATTCCGTCGGCGTCATCACGCCCGGCCAGCTTTGCAGGCCGCGCGCCTTCGTGGCCGCGATCACGGCGGGGTCGCAGTTCGGCGACACGATGAGCCGGCCCCCGGCATCGGCCACCTCGGCCACGTCCCTTTCGGTCAGGACGGTTCCGGCCCCGATCAGCGCATGGTCGCCAAGCCGGTTCGCCATCGCCTGGATCGAATGCATCGGATGGGGTGAATTCAGCGGAACCTCGATCATCGTGATCCCGGCGTCGATCAGCGCCTCGGCCACGGCGGCGGCGTCGGGCGGGGTGATGCCGCGAAGGATCGCGATCAGCGGGCGGTGTTTCATGCGGGCACCTTTCCTGCGGCTGCGGCAAGCCCGGCGACCACAGCCGCCGATCCGGCCAGATGGCGGGCCGGAACCCCCTGCATGGCCAGCGCCTCGGCATAGGCCGATGTCAGCGGATCAGCCCCGATCAGCGCCACTTCCTGCCCCAGCCAATAGGGCCGGGATGCGGCAAGCTCGATCCCGATCAGCAGGCCCGACAGGCGGGCGCGCGCCGCATCGCCGCCCAGACCGGCGATCAGGCTTTCGGCGCGGATTGTGAACAGCCGTGCGGCAATGCGTTCGGGCCGCGACAGCGCATCGGAAACCGCCTCGGCGAAAGCCGCCGGGTCCCATCCGCCACCGGTCATCGCGTGGCGCAGGACAGACGATTCCGACAAGAGCGCGAACAGCTCCCCGGTCATGAAGGTCTGAAAGCCGACGACCTCGCCCGCCGAAACCCGCACCCATTTGGAATGGGTTCCGGGCAGGCACAGGACGCCGTCGAACTGCGGCCAGAGTGTCAGGGCCCCGGCGATCTGGGTTTCCTCGCCGCGCATCACATCCGCCGGTTTCGCCTGTTTCAGTCCCGGGACAAGCCGGACATCAAGCCGCCCGTCCCGTGTGGGTACGGCGACAAGCGCGGCCGGGTCCATCGGCGCGCAGGGCACGGCGCGATAGGGCGCCTCCATCCAGCCCTGACGGCTGCCCACCATCCCGCAGGCGATGACAGGGGTGCGGCGCCCGTCTTCCAGCCAGCCCTCGACCAGCCGCAAGAGGGCGGGCTCATACGCTTCGCGCGCAAGGCTGCCCATCCCGTCATCCGAGGTCACTTCGGCAAGGATGCCTTCGGGGCCCATTGCATAGGCCCGCAGGTGCGATGTGCCCCAGTCTACGGCGATCCAGTCGGGTCGGGTCATCCTGTCACCACCACGCCACCGTCGATCACCAGCGCCTGCCCCGTCATCGCGCGCGACGCGTTCGAGGCAAGGAACAGGCAGCCGCCGACGATATCCGCGGGTTCCAGCGGGTCGGGGATGCATTGGCGATCCAGATGCGCCTTCAGGCCTTCGGGGGTCACCCATTTGTCCTTCTGCTTTTGCGTCAGCACCCAGCCGGGGGCGAGGGCGTTGACGCGGATCCGGTTCGGTCCGAATTCGCGCGCAAGGCTGCGCGTCATGCCGTTGATCCCGGAATTGGCGGTCGTATAGACGGGATAGCCTGCGTTCCCCATCATGTAGCTGATCGACGAGAAGTTGACGATGCTTCCCCCGCCCGCGGCCTGCATTCCGGGGATCGCCGCCTTGGCGGCAAAGAAATAGGCCTTGAGGTTGATCGCGATCGACCAGTCCCAGAAGGATTCGTCGGTCTCAAGCGTCTTGTGCCGCTGGTCGTTGGCGGCGTTGTTGACCAGAACCGTCACCGGGCCGTGGGCCTTGGCCGCAGCGGCGATGGCCCCTTCCAGCGCCCCGATGTCGGTGATGTCGCATGGCAGGAACAGGGGCCGGTTTCCGGTGGCCTTTTCCATGGCGTCACAGAAGGCGCTGCCATCCGACCGCTGGACAAAGGCCACCTTCGCCCCCTGCCGCAGGAAACCTTCGGTCAGCGCCGCGCCGATGCCCGAGCCGCCGCCGGTGATGAAGACAGAGGCGCCCTTCAGATCGGGAAAGGTGGGAAGTTCGGTCATTCTGTCCTTCGTCATGGCAGGCGGGTTCCTTCGACGACCCAGAGCGTTCCGGGCCAGGCCACGGGCAGCAACAGCCCCTGCGCCATCAGTGCCCGACCGGTCAGGGTCAGCATAGCGGATTTCAGGGCGTTCGGCCCGCGCGATTGCGGCGGGGCATCCGCCGGATTGCTGAGTTCAACGCGATAGCGCGCATCGGGTTCCAGCCCGGTCAGCCGCAGCGGGCGGGGCAGGATCTGCGCGCCCGCCTCGGCCTGGCCCGCCGTCACGACGAAGCGCGCGCCATCGCGGGCCAGTTGCATTTCGGCGATCACCGCCGGGTCATCGCTGTCCAACCGCAGGATATCGGCCGTCATCAGCCAGGCGCGGTTGTCCTTCCACCAGGCGGTGACCGCGTGCAGTGTCGCGGCCTCGTCCTCGGTCAGTTCGCGCAGGTCCATCTCGAACCCCATGTGCCGCTGTGCGGCGACGCGGGCGCGGAACGACATCGGCAGGACCCTGCCGGATGTGTGGGATTTCCGGGGTCCGACGTGGCTTCCGGTGACGGCGGCGGGCAGGAACAGGGCAGCGTCGTGCTGCATCCTGAGCCGCTCCAGCGCGTCGTTCGAATCCGACAGCCAGACGCGATGCGTCCGCGCGAGGATGCCCGCGTCGATCCGTCCGCCGCCCGATGCGCAGCTTTCGATCTCGACCGCCGGATGGGCGGCACGCAGCCTGTCCAGCAGGTCATAGGTGCCACGGGTCTGGGCGGCATCCACCACCGGCAAAAGCCGGTTGTGATCCCATTTGATGTAGTCGATCGGGTATTCCGTCAGGATCGCCGAGGTGGCCGCGAAAAGATGGTCGCGCACTGCCGAATTGGCCATGTCCAGCACCATCTGGTTGCGCCCCGTCACCTGATCGGCGGGGCCAAGCATCCAGTCGGGGTGGGCGCGCATCAGGTCGCTGTCGGGGTTCACCATTTCGGGTTCGAACCAAAGGCCGAATGTCATGCCCAGCCGATGCACATGGGTGATCAGCGGGTGCAGCCCGTCGGGCCATTTCCGCCGATCGACGACCCAGTCGCCCAACGAGGACGTGTCATCGTCGCGCCGCCCGAACCATCCGTCATCCAGAACGAACCTCTCGGCCCCGATCTCTGCGGCCCGGTCGGCGATGGCGGCAAGGTTGGCAAGGTTGTGATCGAAATAGATCGCCTCCCAGCAGTTGTAATGCACCGGGCGCGGGCGTGTGGGATCGGGCCACCCGATCACGCGGTCAAGGATGTCGCGCTGAAACGCGGTGCCGATTCCGTTCAGTCCCGCATCGGAAAAGGCCGCGATCAGGGGGGCGGTTTCAAACCGGGTGCCGGGTCGGGTTTCGGCCCCCGCCGCATGGCCGAACTGGATCTGGCGGCGGCCGTCCGGCAATTCCTCGGCCACCATCCGATGCCCGCCGGACCATGCGTAATGCAGCGCGTGGGCCGTGCCCCGCGTGTTCAGGCAGCCCCGTTCGGGAAAGATCGCATAGGGTGGGTGTTCGTGGCCGGACCGGCCAGTGCGCGCCTCGCGCAGGCGGATGCCGGGTGTCCAGCTTACGCGGTTCAACCGGAACTCGCCGATCCAGCGGCCCGAAAGGTCGATCATCTCGTCCGCGGATTGCGGGGCGGGCAGCACGGGGGCGGCGAGCCATGCCACGCGCACGGGCGCCTCGCTTTCCAGTCGGGCCATCAGCAGGAACACGTCGCCCGCCGCTTCGATCCGGTGGATCAGGCGCAGGCCCGGCGCGGTGGAAATGAAGCTGATCGCGTGGCCTGCCTCTTCGGCGTGGGTCAGGGTGAAGGCGGGGTGCAGCGGGCTGCCATCTGCCGCCGAAAGCACCAGCCCCGGCTGCCCCTGAAAGGCCCGACCTGATTCCGGGCAAAGCGACAGCGCGGGAAGCCGGTCGATCATCCCTCCGGTCAGGTCGTTCAGGCTGGCAGCGGCGATCTGCGCCAGATCCTCGGCCTCTGGCAGGCGCGGCCCCCAGTAGACGACCGAAGGGATGCCGCCCTCCGATGCCAGAACCATCGTCTGGCCCCCCGCGTCCGCGCGCCATTCCATCACTTGACGGCCCCCAGCGTCAGCCCGGCGATGAAATGCCGCTGCATCAGGAAGAACATCAGGACGGGCGGCAACGCGGCCAGGATCGAGCCTGCCGAGACCAGGTGCCACTGCGCGATCCACTGCCCGTTGAGTGAGGACAGGCCCGCCGTGATCGGCTGTGTCTCGGCGCTGGTGGTCAGCACCGTCGCCCAGAAGAAATCGTTCCAGATGAAGGTGAAGATCAGCACCGAAAGGGCGGCGATGGCGGGCCGCATCAGGGGCAGCACCACGAACCAGAAGATCCGCCATTCCGACACGCCTTCGACGCGCGCGGCCTCGATCAACTCGAAGGGAAGCGCCTTGATGAAATTGCGCATGAAGAGCGTGCAGAACCCGGTCTGGAAGGCGATGTGGAACAGGGCAAGCCCGTACCAGGTATTGTACATCCCAAGGTTCAGCGTCAGGTCGCGGACAGGTACCATCAGGATCTGGAAGGGCACGAAGTTGCCCGCCACGAACATGAAGAACACCAGAAGGTTCGAACGGAACCGGTAGACCGCCAGCGCAAAGCCCGTCATGCAGGACAGCGCCACCGCGCCGATCACCGTGGGGATCGTGACCTTGAAGGAATTCAGCATGTAGCCCGCGATGGGGGATTTGGTGAAGACCTCGGCATAGTTCGAGAAGGCCACCGACGAGGGCCAGCCGAAATAGTTGCCCTGCGCCAGATCCGACGCCGGGCGCACCGACGTCAGCGCGACCCCCAGAAGCGGCAAGAGCCACAGGATAAGGGCAACCGGCACGGCCACCTTGTACAGGGTCTGGGCGGCGGGCGATGTCTGCTGGATCGGTCTGGGGAACATCGGCTTACCTCTCGGTCTCGTCGCGCCACATCTTCCAGATGAAGCCCGAGATGAAGACCATCATGATCGCGAACAGAACCACCGCGATCGCCGCGCCATAGCCCATGCGATAGCCGTATTCCGACAGCGCCTGTTCGTACATGTAAAAGGACAGCACCCGCGACGATCCGAAAGGCCCGCCGTCGGTCATGATCGACACAAGGTCGAACGACCGTAGCGCGCCGATCACGGTGACGACGACGGCGATAAAGGTGGCCGGACGCAGTTGCGGAAGGATGACATACCACAGCATCCGCCAGCCCTTTGCGCCATCCAGCCGGGCGGCCTCGACCTGGTCGGGGGCGACGTTGTTCAGGCCGGTCAGATAGAGGATCATCACATAGGCGATCTGCGGCCAGAGGCCCGCGGCGATGATGCCATAGGTGACAAAGCGGTCTTCAGCCAGGATCGCGATGCCCTGACCGGTGAAAACTTCGATCAGTTTGTAGAACAGGCCGAAATCCGGCGCATAGAACCACGAGAACATCAGCCCCACGACGACCTGGCTGATGACGAAGGGAAAGAAGAACAGCGATTTGTAGATGCGGATGCCGGTAATCGTCTGGTTGAGGAAGATCGCGATCAGCAATCCGGCGGGCACGGCCAGCATGTACAGGACAAGCCAGATGACGTTGTTCTTCAGCGATGTGTAGAAGGCATCGTCGTCGAACAGTTCGACATAATTCGCGGTTCCGATCCAGCGCGCCTCGCCCAGACCGTCCCAGTCATAGAGCGAGATCCACATGCTTTCGAAAATCGGCCCGATCACATAGACCGCGAACATCAGCAGTCCGGGGGCGAGGAAAAGCCAGGGGGCCAGCTTGCGCTGGTTCGCTTTCCAGAAGGCGGTCATGGGATGTCCCTGGGGCTGGCGCGCTTGGGTGGAAAGGGGCGGCCTGATCCGGCCGCCCCGCTGTCAGATCACTGATAGACCCGCTGGCGGACCTTTTCGAGCCGCTCGAGGATCGCGTCCAGGTTTTCCGGCTTAACCATGAACTCCTGGAACCCTTCCATGCCGGCCTTGGCCATTTCGGCCGGGGCGTCGCGGTCGAAGAACTGCGCGATGCCGCCTTCGGCGGTCGACAGCATCTGGAAGCCCGCGACGAGGAACGGATCTTCGGTGTTCACCGAGGCGTTCTTGTTCACCGGAAGCTGGCCCTGCGCCGCGTTCCACTTGGTCTGCGCTTCGGGCGATGCCATGAAGGCCAGGAACTTCTTGGCGTCGTCGACGTTCTTGGCACCGGCCGGGATGTGGATCGTGTCGGTCGGCGCCTCTTCGGCGCGCGGAATGCCCGGGGTGATTTCCGGGAACACCATGAAGCCGAGGTTGTCGTTCGTCATCCCGCCTTCCTTGAAGACGCCGACGGCGAAGTTGCCCATCACATAGTTTGCGGCCTTGCCCTGCACCAGAAGCGCCGCCGCATCCTGCCAGTCGATCGCGGCATGGTTCTTGGTGATGAAGGGCTGGATGCGTGCCCACTGCGCAAACACGTCGCGCACCTTCTGGTCGGTCCATTCCACCTTTCCGGCGGTCAGGTCCATGTGCCACTCATAGCCGTTGGTGCGCAGCGACATATAGTCGAAGATCCCCGCCCCAGGCCAAAGCGCCTTGGTCCCGGTGGTCAGGCAGTCGATCCCGGCGGCGGCGAATTTTTCGCAGTTGGCCACGAATTGGTCATAGGTCATGCCGTCGGCGGGCAGGTCCACGCCCGCGGCCGCATAGGCATCGCGGTTATAGTAGATGCCCCACTGATAGTAGGTGTAGGGGATGCCCCACTGCTTGCCGTCGATCGTCATCGAGGCCTTGGCCGAAGCCAGGCTGTCAGACAGCCCGTTGGCTTCCCAGACATCCGAAACGTCCATGAACTGCCCGGCATTGACGAAGGGCGCCATGCGGTTGCCCGCGTACCAGTTGGCAAGATCGGGCGCATCCGCAGTCAGGAAGTTGCGGATCGCCGTCTTGTAGCCTTCGTGGTCGAAGTTGTTCAGCACGACGTCGATGTCGGGATTCGCTGCTTCGAAATCGGCGATCAGCGCCTCCATCGCGGCCAGCGGAATCGGGTCGTAATCGGCATTGTAGGTCAGCGTGCGCTTTTCCTGCGCCAAGGCCGAGGTCGACAGAAGAAGCGCCGCCCCCAGGGCCAGCGCGCCCGCTTTCTTATGGACCATGGTTTCCTCCCTTAGGTTCCATTATTTGAAACTTAGTCTTGAATATTGAAAACTATGTCGGCTAATGATTATTCTGTCAACAGGCGCGCAAGGGGGCGGATGCATGACCGAACAGGGGCCGGGCGACGGCACGGTGGGCAAGGCGCTGGATGTTCTGGACATGGTCGCCATGTCCGGGCGGCCGGTGCGTTTCACCGAACTTCTGGCCTCGTCGCCCTATCCGAAGGCGACGCTCTACCGCTTTCTGCAGACCCTGACCAATCAGGGCATGCTGGCCTATGACGCCGACCGGCAGGCCTATTCGCTGGGTGTGCGGCTGGTCCGTCTGGCCCATGCGGCATGGTCGCAATCCTCCCTGGCGCCGATTGCAAGGCCCTGGATTGATGCGCTTTCCGCCGAAATCGGCGAAACGATCCACCTTGCACAGATGGATCAGGGGCAGGTCCTTTATGTTGACAAGCGCAACGCCGCCCGCCCGGTCGAGATGTTCAGCCAGGCGGGCAAGGTCGGCCCGGCCTATTGCACCGGCGTGGGCAAGGCGATGCTGGCCTTCATGGAGCAGGATGCGCTTGAACAGGCGCTGCAACGCCAGTCGTTCCACCGCTTCACGGCGCATACGCTTGCCAGCCGGGATGCGCTGCTGGACGAATTGCAGGCGATCCGGCTGCGCGGCCACGCCTATGACCGCGAGGAACACGAACCGGGAATCATCTGCGTGGCGCTGCCGATCCTGACCCGGTCGGGGCGGGTGATCGGGGCGCTTTCGGTCACCTCGACGGTCAACCGGACAAGCCTTGAGGGCCTTGACCGACTGGTGCCGCGAATCCGGGAAACGGCGGTCGCCATCGCCGCCGAGGCGGAAAGCTGGCGGTTTCCCGAACAGGACAAGACATAACGACGACTCAGGGGAGGATTGGCCATGTCGGGCGTGACGCTTGACCGGGTGACAAAGAGATTCGGCGAGGCGCAGGTGATCCACGGGGTCGACCTGACGATCGAGCATGGGGAATTCTGCGTTTTTGTCGGGCCTTCGGGCTGCGGCAAGTCCACGCTTCTGCGGATGGTCGCGGGGCTTGAGGAAACATCGGACGGCACGATCCGCATCGGGGCGCGCGATGTCACGCAGGTCGATCCGTCGGAACGGGGGGTGGCGATGGTGTTCCAGACCTACGCGCTTTACCCGCACATGACCGTGGCCGAAAACATGGGCTTTGGCCTGAAGATGACAGGCCATCCCAAGACCGAGATCGACCGCAAGGTGGCCGAGGCCGCGCGCATCCTGAGGCTTGATTCGCTTCTGGCGCGCAAGCCCAAGGCACTGTCGGGCGGTCAGCGGCAGCGGGTCGCCATTGGCCGGGCCATCGTGCGCGGCCCCGAGGTGTTCCTGTTCGACGAACCCCTGTCGAACCTCGATGCCGAACTGCGGGTCGAGATGCGGGTGGAAATCGCACGGCTGCACAAGGAAATCGGGGCGACGATGATCTACGTCACCCACGACCAGGTCGAGGCGATGACGCTTGCCGACAAGATCGTGGTGCTGCGATCCGGTCGGGTGGAACAGGTGGGCCGCCCGCTGGATCTTTACCGCGATCCCGATAACCGGTTCGTTGCCGGGTTCATCGGCAGCCCGTCGATGAACTTCCTGGAAGGAACCGTCGAAAAGGCCGGGCGCGTCCTGGTGCCGGGTCTGGCAAGCAGCATCGACACCGGGGCGGCGCTTCCCGGCGCCGGGGCGCAGGTGGTTGCCGGGATACGCCCGCAGAACCTGCGGCTGGTCGAAGGGGCCACGCACCGGGTGGAGATGACCGAGGCACTGGGTGGCGTTTCCTTCGTGCATCTGACAGGGCCGGGGGGCGAAAAGATCGTCGTCGAGGCGCGCGGCGATGTGCTGGCCGAGGGCGGAACGATGACCGGACTGGCCTTCGACGATGCCGATGCGCTGTTCTTTGCTGCGGACGAGGCTGGTCGCCGCCTGCGCTGAGCCTGCGGGCGATCAGCCTTCGCCGGCAGGTCGCGATCCGGGCGCGGACGACGGATTCGCGCCCAGATGCCGGGTACCCCGGCGTTCGGCCAGTTCCATCTGGCGCATCCGTTCGCGGAACCGCGCGCGATCGGCGTCGCTGTATTCACCGGCGCAGCGATGGCATTGCACGCCTTCCTCGTATTCGGGCCGGGCGCGGTCTTCGGCCGAAAGCGGCCTGCGGCAGGCGTGGCAACTGCCGTAATCGCCCGGCTTCAACCCGTGCCCTACCGAAACCCGACCGTCGAACACATAGCACTGACCGTGCCAGAGGCTTCCGGTTTCGGGGACGTCCTCAAGATACTTCAGGATGCCGCCCTTGAGGTGATAGACCTCGGACACGCCCTGTTGCAGCAGGAAGTTCGTCGATTTCTCGCACCGGATGCCGCCGGTGCAGAACATGGCGATCCGCTTGTTGTGGAACCGTTCCCTGTTCTGCTCCCACCAGGCGGGGAATTCGCGGAAACTGCGCGTTCCGGGATCGACGGCGCCTTCGAAAGTGCCGATGGCGACCTCGTAATCGTTCCGGGTGTCGATCACGGCCACATCCGGCGACGAGATCAGCGCGTTCCATTCGGCTGGCGGGACGTAATGGCCGACACGGGCGCGCGGGTCGATATCGGGCTGGCCCATCGTCACGATCTCGCGCTTCAGCTTCACCTTCATCCGTCCGAAGGGCATGGCGTCGGCGTGGCTTTCCTTGTGTTCGAGGTCCGAACAGCCCGGAAGCGCGCGGATGCGCGCCAGCACCGCTTCGATCCCGGCGCGCGGGCCGGCGATGGTGCCGTTGATCCCCTCGCGCGCCAGCAGCAGCGACCCCCGGATCCCTTCCGCATCGCACAGGTCCTGCAACCCGGTGCGCAGCGCGGCGGGATCGTCGAGGCGGGTGAAGTGGTATAGCGCGGCGATGGTGATCATGGCTGTGCCATAGGCCAAGGGCCGTCGTGGCACAAGGCGCGCGTTGACCGCCACGCCCGCCCGGCCTACCAAGGGAGAAACCGGAAAGGAGCCTGCCCATGCGGCCAGAAACCGAAGCCCTGATCATGATCGACGTGCAGAACGATTTCTGCCCCGGCGGCGCGCTGGCCGTGGCCGGTGGCGACCAGATCGTTCCCGGCATCAACGACCTGATGGGACAGTTCGCGGTGAAGGTGCTGACGCAGGACTGGCACCCGGCCGATCATGCCAGTTTCGCGGCCAATCACCCCGGCGCCGCGCCCTTCAGCCTGACCGACATGCCCTATGGCCCCCAGGTCCTGTGGCCCACCCATTGCGTGCAGGGCAGCGACGGTGCGGCCTTTCATCCTGGGCTGCGGACCGATCCGGCCGACCTGATCATCCGCAAGGGCTTTCGCACCGGGATCGACAGCTATTCCGCCTTCTTCGAAAACGACCGCGTCACGCCGACCGGGCTGGAAGGCTACCTGAAATCGCGGGGTGCGACACGGCTTGTGCTGTGCGGGCTGGCTACGGATTTCTGCGTCGCCTATTCGGCGCTGGATGCGGCGCGGCTGGGTTTTGCGGTGACGGTGCGGATGGACCTGTGCCGCGCCATCGACCTTGACGGGTCGCTGGCCGCCGCCCGCGACCAGATGCTTGCGGCAGGCGTCACCCTGGCCTGATCGCCGCCCCTCGGGCTTGCAACTGCGGCGTCTCCCGCCGTAAGCAGGACCATCCAACGCCGGAGGCCGTCATGGTCGATATCGCCACACGTGTGCATAATCACAACTGGAAGATCGACCCGATCGTCCGGTCTCTGATCGACACGGATTTCTACAAGCTGCTGATGTGCCAGTCGATCTTCCGCAACAAGCCGGATACGACCGTCGAATTCAGCCTGATCAACCGGACAAAGGCCGTTCGGCTGGCTGATCTGATTGACGAAGGCGAATTGCGCGAACAACTGGATCATGTGCGCAGCCTGTCGCTGAGCCGGGGGGAAAGCACCTGGCTGCGCGGGAACACCTTCTACGGCAAGCGCCAGATGTTCCGCCCGGATTTCATGGAGTGGTTCGAAAACCTGCGCCTGCCGCCCTACCACCTGGAAAAGCGTGACGGCCAGTACGAACTGACCTTCGAGGGCAAGTGGCCCGAGGTCATGCTGTGGGAAATTCCCGCCCTTGCCGTGCTGATGGAATTGCGCAGCCGCGCCGTCCTGAAGGGCATGGGCAAGTTCGAACTGCAGGTGCTCTACGCCCGCGCGATGACCCGCGTCTGGGAAAAGATCGAACGCCTGCGCGAAATCGATACGCTGAAGCTTGCGGATTTCGGCACCCGGCGGCGGCATGGCTTCCTTTGGCAGGACTGGTGCGTCCAGGCGCTTCAGGAGGGTCTGGGCGACAAGTTCATCGGCACCTCCAATTGTCGGATCGCGATGAAACGCGATATCGAGGCGATCGGAACCAATGCCCATGAACTGCCGATGGTCTACTCCGCGCTGGCCGATACCGACGAAGAGCTGGCACAGGCGCCCTATCAGGTTCTGGCCGACTGGCATGAGGAACATGACGGTAACCTGCGCATCATCCTGCCCGATACCTACGGCACCGAAGGGTTCCTGCGGAACGCGCCCGACTGGCTGACCACCTGGACGGGCATCCGCATCGACAGCGGCGACCCCGTGGTCGGTGCCGAAATCGCGATCCGCTGGTGGAAGGATCGCGGCGAGGATCCGACGAAAAAGCTTGTGATCTTTTCCGATGGTCTGGACGTGGACAAGATCGAGGAACTGCACAAGCGCTTTGCCGGGCGCGTCCGGGTGTCCTTTGGCTGGGGCACGATGCTGACGAACGATTTCCGCGGGCTGGCGGGCGACCGGCTCAATCCGTTCAGCCTTGTCTGCAAGGCGGTCAGCGCGAACGGGCGGCCGACGGTAAAGCTTTCCGACAACCCGTCCAAGGCGATGGGACCGGCAGACGAGGTGACGCGCTACAAGCGTGTCTTCGGTGTCGGAGAGCAGACCGCGATGGAAGTCACCGTCTGAGGTCAGCCCAGCAGATTCAGGCCGAAGAAGACCACGGCGGCCAGTACCGCGGTCGCCGGAACGGTGACAACCCAAGCGGCGGCGATGGTCAGGAAATGCGCGCGCCGCACCAGTTTGCGGCGGCGGCGTTCATCCGGCGCCACAGGCTTGCCCTTCTGCAGGCCAAGCTGACGCGCACGGCGTTCCGCGTGCCATTCGCGATAGAACCCGACGCCAAAGACCGCCCCCACGGCGATGTGGGTGGATGAGACGGGCAGGCCCAGCCAGGATGCCACGATCACCGTGATCGCGGCGGACAACGCGACGCAATAGGCGCGCATCGGGTTGAGCTTGGTGATCTCCTGCCCGACCATGCGGATCAGCTTGGGCCCGTAGAGAACCAGCCCGAACGAGATGCCCGCCGCCCCGATCAGCATCACCCAGAGCGGAATGGATACCTTCGCCGCGGTTTCTCCGTCCTCGACGGCGTGAACGATGGCCGCCAGAGGGCCAACGGCATTGGCCACGTCGTTCGCGCCATGCGCAAAGGACAGCAGTGCCGCCGAAACCACCAGCGGGATGCCAAACAGTTTCTTCAGCGATTTCTTGCGGTTCTCCATCCCTTCGGACTGTCGGCGAATGACAGGGCGCATCGCAAACGACGTGAAGACTCCGACACCCAGGCCGATCAGGACAGCCGTGCCAAGACCGATCGGAAAGATCTTGCGCAGGCCTTTCAGCGCCAGGTAGGCGGCGAAGGCACCGGCCATGATCCCGATTAGGATCGGAACCCACAGACGGGCCGCGGCGATCTTGTCTTCGACGTCGTTGATCCGGGCCTTGATGAACGCAAGGAACAGTGCGGCGATCACGCCCCCAAGCAACGGCGAGATGACCCAGCTTGCCGCGATCTGGCCCATTGTGGGCCAGGCCACCGCGCCGAACCCGGCGGCGGCGATCCCCGCACCCATCACGCCCCCGACGATCGAATGCGTCGTCGACACCGGTGCGCCAAGCCAGGTCGCGAGGTTCAGCCAGAGGGCGGCTGCCAGCAGGGCAGCCATCATCGCCCAGATGAAGGTGGACCTTTCGGCTACCGCATCGGGCGACACGATGCCGCCCGAGATCGTGGAAACCACATCGCCCCCGGCGATCAGGGCGCCCGCGGTTTCGAAAACCGCTGCGATGATCAGCGCGCCCCCCAGCGTCAGGGCGTTCGCGCCGACGGCCGGGCCCATGTTGTTGGCCACGTCATTCGCGCCGATGTTCAGCGCCATGTAGGCACCGAAGGCGGCTGCGGCGACGATGATCATGCTGTTCGACGCGCCGCCTGCGGCAATCATCGCGACGAGGGCTGCGCCCACGATGAAGACCATCGCTATTCCCAGGGCGATCATCGGCCGGCCGACGAACTGCGTCGCCTGTTCCAGTTGCACGATGCGCGACAGGTCCTTGTCGAGTGTCTTGAAGCGGTTGATCGGGGTGGGATCTGTCGACGACATGTCGGAGCCTCGGCGGATTCTGCGTTCGTCACATATCCGTTACGAAACGGGGCGGCAACCGTTTGGTGAATGAATCTGCGCTTATTTCAGAAATGCGTTTCGCGGACGGCCTGCCACCAGGATACGGCGCGCCGGATGTGGGACGCGTGGATCGGGCTGTCCGGGGCAAGGCGGCCCATTGCCCATCCCAGCGAGGCCAGCACGCGGGCGAGGGTGAACAGAGCGACCGTCGCTTCGGTCATCGGGCGACGGCTGGCATAACCGGACGTCAACGCCGCCATCAGTTCGGCGCGATGCGGCTCTGCCAGGTTCTGGATCATCGCCGTGCCCAGGTCATAGCCGCGAAATCCGAAGCCCGAATCGTCAAAATCGATCAGGGATACCGAATGACCATTCACAAATACGTTCTCGCGCAGCACATCGGCATGGATCAGGCCGATGTCGCCGGTCAGGGCCGGATCGGTTGCCAGCCGGTCGCGCAGGAAATCCCGAGCGGCGGTCACCTCGGCCTTGTCGGTGTCCGAGAGGCGTGGATGTTCCCAGAACCGGCCCCAGAGGGGCGTTTCGCCGACCAGACCGTCACGGTCCCACCTGTGGCGCAGGAACCAGTCGGGCAGGGTCAGCCGATCGGTGGCATCGTGGATGCAGGCCAGAAGGTTGCCAAGCCTGTGGTGCAGGTCGATTTGTTGCGCGACGGGGAAGGCCAGCGGCACGTTCAGTTCGCCGATCGGATGCCCCTCCACCCAGGTCACGGCCGAGGCGCACTGACCGTTCGACAGCACCGCCAGCAGGTCCCCGGCATCGGTTTCGATCGGGCGGGGTACCGGCAGGCCTGCCGCCGCAAGTTCCGCGCACCACCATAGTTCGGAGCGGATCGCCACGGGCGCCTGATAGCCCGTCCGGTGGAGGCGCAGTGCCGTGCGCTCACCGCCGTGCAGGGCCATTTCGAACACCACATTCTCGCGATGGCCGATCAACCGGACGATCTGCGCCTTCCAGTGTCCGGCGGCTTCGGCGGCAAGGACTTCGGCGGCAGGGGCTTCGGCAGCGGTCATTCCTCGGTCTCCACCCGGCCCCGCAGGGCCTTCACGGTGCCGCGTTCCGCCTTGGCGGCAAGGCGGCGGCGCTGGCTGCCAAGCGTGGGCTTTGTCGGGATACGGCGCTTGGGCGCCACCAATGCCGCGCGGATCAATTCGGCCAGACGTTCCAGCGCCAGTTCGCGGTTGCGCGCCTGGCTGCGGGTTTCCTCGGACCGGATGACGATCGCACCGTCGGTCGTCCAGCGCCGCCCGGCCAGCCGCCTGAGCCGTGCCTTGATGGCGGGCGAAAGGTTGGGGCTGCGATCAGCCTCGAACCGCAGGTCTACGGCGGTTTCGACCTTGTTCACGTTCTGCCCGCCGGGACCCGAAGACCGCGAGAAGGTTTCCGTGATTTCCCAGTCGGCGATGGTGATCTGATCGTTGATGCGCAGCATGGGGGCAAGATTACGCGGTGCGGATCGGGCCGGGAAGGGCCCGCAAAAGAGAAAGGATCGCCGGAGAGCGGCGATCCTTTCCGAGTTCCTAGGAGATGGGCCAGTTAGGGATGTGGCCCAATCAATCGGTGGTTTTGTGAGGGGCTGCCCTCAGAAATCCAGCCTCCTGACTGTCCCGACACCTCTCTCCAATATCCCTCTAGACACTGGATCACCTCCTTTCAAAAAGTTGCCGATATGAGGAGCGTGACACAGATTTTGTGTTTGTCAAAACAAATTACGCAACTCTTGTGGTGAGCCTTTCGACGATCACCTTGAACGGCACCAGCGCCACCAACGCGAGCGAGAGTTTGACGGCCCAGTCGGCCACGGCCAGCGACACCCACAGCGGGGCGACGGGGCCAAGGCCCAGAAGCGGCAGCGCCTCGTTCGCCCAGGCCACGTCGTTTCCGGGTTCGAGGAAGGCGAAACCGGCCGAGAAGGCGGTGGTGAAGAAGATGGCGGTGTCCGCTGTCGATCCGACCAGCGTCGAGACCAGCGGCGCGCGCCACCAGGCGCCCTCGCGCATGCGGTCGAAGATGGCCACATCCAGAAGCTGGGCGCACAGGAAGGCAAGGCCCGATCCCAGGGCAATGCGGAAGGTCACCAGCGGGCCGAACTCGCCCATGATCTGGGTTCCGATCAGCGAACAGATCACGCCGACGACAAAGCCCACGACCACGACGCGGCGCGCGGCAGCCACGCCGTAGATGCGGTTCATCACGTCGGTGACCAGAAAGGCGAAGGGGTAGGTGAAGGCGCCCCAGGTCAGCCATTGGCCGAACAGGAACTGAACAAGGATGTTCGAGGCCACCACGATGGCGGCCATGGCAATAATGCCGGGCAGATGGGTGCGGGTCATGTCGGATTCCGTTTTGACAAGGTCGCGGAGACTTGGCCCTCCGGTCATCGGAGGACGGCGCGCATTACGCACCTTCCCCGGCGCTTGTCAATTGCGGATGCGGTATTCCACGATCTCTGTCCGCTGGAAGAAACGGAAATTGTCGTCCGAGATCATCGTCAGGCGGATCGCGCCACCGGTGTCTTGCCAGACCGACAGCCCTTCCAGGTTGTCATGCCGCCCCGGCCGGGTTTGCAGCAGCGTTTCGCCCGCGTCAATGCGGTTGCCGTCAATCGTGAAACGGCGAACGCGGCTGGCAAACCCCAGAAGCCCGCGGAACTCGCGCTCCAGCAGATAGAACCGCCCGTCGGGTCCGAAATCGGCGCCGACGGGCAGGAAGCCGCCCTGCCGCGGGATGGCAAAGGGTTGATCCCAGGTTCCGTTGCGATAACGCCAGACCGGAAACGGACGATCCTCGCGACCGGACCGTTCCGGAACGGTGTAAAGCCAGCCCTTGCCGTCGATCGCCAGCGCCTCGAGCGAGGAATTGCTTTGCATCCGCCGGAACGCTTCGGGCCGCGGCAGGTTTTCCGCCGATCCCTCGATCCGGGCATAGCGCAGAACGCGCGCCACGCCTTCGAACGACACATACGCCGCGCCATCGGGGCCGATGGCCAGGCCCTCGCTGTCGGCGCGCGATTTCTTCAGGGGGGCGTTGGCCTGCCCCGACAGCAGGCGCAGGGGGCTGGCGTCGACACCGGTGATGACGCCCTTGCCGTCACGGACAAGCCGCCCCGATGTCCAGCGGCCCCGGTCGGACAGCGCGACAAAGTTGCGACCGTCGGCCGCCACCTCGATCGCCGACATGCCCCCCAGGCCAGGGTCAGAGGACCGCCAGGTGAAGGCAGAAACGAAACCAGCGCCGGCGTCGTCGGCTCCGGCGCTGGTATGAACGGCAAGAACAAGGGCGAGCGCCCCCGTCAGGGCGAAGCGAGAACGTCGCGGCATTGCTTGGGCAGATCGGCCATCGTGTATTCGCGCGGATGGCGAACACGCGGGGCGGGCTCCTTCGGTTTCTTGGTGGTCTTGGGCGGGTTCAGGTAATCCGTCACCCACCAATTCAGCGTGTCGTCACAGCCATTCCCGCCTTTCGAAAGCTCGGCCACGGTGGGTTTTTGTGTTTCGCAAAGGCGGGCGCCTCTGGGGCATTTCAGGCGGACATGGAAATGCGTGTCATGGCCGGCAACGGGCCGGATCTTTTGCAGCCATGCCTTGTCTGCGGGCTTGGCGGTCTTGCACATCTCGATCTTCACGGCGGCTGCGACGAAGATGCGGTCGACCCGCGGGTCGGATGCGGCGGCCTTCAACACCAGGTGGTGCCCGCGCGACCAGTTCGACGTGACGCTGCGCTGATCGGCGGATCGCACGGGGATCGAGCTGATCTTTTCCCGTTCGGCACGCGTCAGGTTCAGCCGCCGGGGCGGAAGCATCCAGATATCGGCATCCAGCCCGATCTGGTGGCTGGCATGACCCGAGGTCATCGGCCCCCCGCGCGGCTGGCTGATGTCGCCGATGTAAAGCCCGGCCCAGCCGATCTGGCGCGCCACCGCAGACAGATCGACAAGATACTGGATCATCTCGGGGTGGCCCCAGTTGCGATTGCGCGACAGGCGCATCGCCTGCCATGTGGGGCCGGTTTCCGGCAGTTCGACCAGCCCCGCGCCGCAGCCCTTTGCATAGGACCCGATCGGCATGGCCGGTTGCTGCGAGCCTGCACCGTGTGAGCCAAACAACTGGTTGGCCAGCTTTTCGGCCTGAGCCTGCGATGCGGAAAACGCGATAACAGCCCCTGCAATCAGGGAAAGAACTCGATTCATCGACCTGCTCGTCTTGTGCCGTCCGGATGAACCCATGCTAGCAGAAACAGTCCGACAAGGAACAGGGCTATCAAAGGTGTGATCCCGATGCGCTGCGATCCGCTGATGTCGGTGACGATGGCGATCAGCAGCGGTGCAAGGAAGGACGTGGCCTTGCCGGTCAGGGCATAAAGCCCGAACGCCTCGTTCATCCGGTCCGGGTCGGACTGGCGGATCATCATCGTCCGGCTTGAGGATTGCAGCGCGCCGCCGGCCGCACCGATCAGCCCGCCGAGGACGTAGAAGGCGATATCGGGCAGGGCGCTGTCGGGCCCCACGGGCATGCCGAACACCGCCTCGCGCGAGACAAAGACGATCCCCAGGGCGACAAGGGTCAGCACGATCAGGCAGAAGGCGATCACCGGCTTGGGGCCGCGCGCGCTGTCGGCGTGGCCGCCAAGCCAGGCGAACAATGCGCCGGTCAGCGCGGCCAGAATACCGAACACCCCCATCTGGATCGGCTGCCAGCCCAGCATCCCCGCCGCATAGATGCCGCCGAATGTGTACATCCCGTTCAGCGCATCGCGATAGAACATCGAGGACATCAGATAGGCAAAAAGGCTCTGGCGCGCGGGCAGGCTGCGCAGCGTGCCCATCAGGTCGGGCACCGCCCGCCGGGCCGCCGTCAGAACGGGCATCCCCCGGCGCTTCGGTTCCTTCACCCACAGGAAGAACGGGATCATGAAGACGATATACCAGATCGCCGTCAGCGGCCCGACCGCCCGCGTGCCTTCCCGCTCGGCACTGTCAAGGCCAAGGATCGGGTCGATTCCGATCAGGGTCTTTCCGCCCGCGGAATCGTCGAACAGCACCAACATGACGACCAGCGCCAGCACCCCGCCGATATAACCGAAGGCCCAGCCCGAACCCGAGATCCTGCCCATGTCCTCGGCCGGACCAAGATCGGGCATCAGCGCGTTGGTGAAATTGGTGGCGAATTCCATCCCGATCAGGCCAATCCCGAAGAAGATCATCACCGTCCAGATGTTCATGTCGTCGGGGTGGGCCAGCCACAGCCCCCAGGCGCCCACGACATACATGATCGAGAACAGCCAGATGAACGGCATCTGCCCGCGCGCATTGTCGGCGATGGCCCCAAGGATGGGCGAGAAGATGGCAATCAGCACACCGGCCAGCGCGATGCCATAGCCCCAGATCGCCTGCGCCTCGGTCCCGTCGCCGATCACTTGGGTGATGTAGGGGCCGAAGATGAAGGTCAGCAGCAGTGTGTTGTAGGGCTGGCTGGCCCAGTCGAAGAAGTACCAACCCCAGATGCGCTTTCGGGCACTTGTCATGATGCGTCGCTTCCTTCCCTGTCGCCGCCGCCGATGAAGCCCGAAAGGCATCGCTCTGGCAAGGGCAAGGCTGCGGCCCCGGTCAGGCCCCCGCTCAGGCCTGCGGTGGCCAGGGGCGCATCGCGTCGGCGTCGATCCAGGCCTGCACCCAGTCGGGCAGCGGCGGGCTTTCTTCGCTCAGGCCCATGGCGCGCAGCACGCGGGCGGGCTCCACGATCCCTTCGGCGGATGTCACCGCGCCGCGCAACAGCATGTGCCCGGTACATTCGCCGCCGCGCCACATGGATTGTTCCATGTAGATGAACCGCCTGTCCCAGCCGATGCAGCGGCTGCGCATCTCGATCCGGTGGAAGGCTTTGACCCGCTTGCGATACCGCGTCGAGGCACCGGCGACGGCGATGCCCCAGCCGTTCGCCTTCAGCGCCCCGGCAAGCCCGGTGCGCATGGCAAGCGGGATGCGCCCCAGGTCGAACAGCGTCAGCGTCCGGCCGTTGTTCAGTTCCATCCAGGGGTCGATATCCCAGGGCCAGCAGATGTGGTGGCTGACATGTGTGCCGAGGATCGGCAGGTCGGGCGCCTTGCGGAACTTCAAGGCTTCCTTGGCGAGGCGGAAATAGGGGTACATGCGAGGCTCCGTTCAGCAATCGCCCTGCCCCGGCGCGCGGCGAAGGTCAAGCGGGACGCTGCGGCAAGTTTGACCCGGCGGCGCGATTTCCGGTTCTGGTGGTTGCTTCGATAGGGGTGGCGCGTTACCTAGACCACAACAGATTGTGCCGCCCCAAAGTGGAGCCCGAACGTGACATCCCTCATGCAGATCCTGCTTCTGGTTCTGAACATCGCGCAGTTCATCATTCTGGCGCATATCATCGTGAGCTGGCTGATCAACTTTCAGGTGCTGAACCCCCGCCAGCCGCTTGTAGGGCAGATCTGGTTCGGGCTGAGCCGGCTTCTGGACCCGATCTATGACCGCGTCCGGGCGTTCCTGCCGGCCACCGGCGGTCTGGATTTCGCGCCGCTGATCGTGCTTCTGGCGGTCTATGCGGCAAAGATCGTGGTGGTGAACAACCTCTACGCCTTCTGATCCCGTCTGTCCGGCCATGCAGCATCCCCGTTCCCTTCTGGCGCAGGTCTTCGGCTTTGATGCCTTCCGGCCGGGGCAGGAAGAGATCGTGCAGGCCGTCCTGGAAGGGCGCGATACGCTTGCGATCATGCCCACCGGCGGGGGAAAGTCGCTCTGCTTCCAGTTGCCGGCGCTGTGCCGCGAGGGCGTGACCGTGGTCATATCGCCCCTGATTGCGCTGATGCGGGATCAGGTCCGATCGCTGCGCGAAGCGGGGGTCGAGGCGGGCGCCCTGACATCGGGTAACACCGACGAGGAAACCGAGGCGGTCTTCCGCGCGCTGGATGATCGTCGGCTGAAGCTTCTCTATATCGCCCCCGAACGCCTTGCATCGGGCGCCACGACACAGATGCTGCGCCGCGTGGGGTGCGGCCTGATTGCCGTGGACGAGGCCCATTGCGTCAGCCAGTGGGGCCATGACTTTCGCCCCGATTACCTGCGCATCGGCGATCTGCGCCGGTCGCTAGGCGTGCCGCTGGCCGCATTCACCGCCACTGCCGACGAAGAGACCCGGGCCGAGATCGTCAACCGCCTGTTCGAAGGGCGCGAACCCGCCACCTTCCTGCGCGGGTTCGACCGGCCGAACATCCACCTGGCCTTTGCGGTGAAAGACAACCCGCGCCGCCAGATCCTTGATTTCGCCGCCGCACGGCGTGGGCAGTCGGGCATCGTTTATTGCGGCACGCGCGCCAAGACCGAAACGCTGGCGCAGGCGCTGTGCGAAGCGGGTCACGCCGCCTGCCACTACCATGGCGGGATGGAGGCCGACGAACGCCGCCGGGTCGAGGTGCGCTTTCAGCAGGAAGACGGGCTGATCGTGGTGGCGACCGTGGCCTTTGGCATGGGGATCGACAAGCCCGACATCCGCTGGGTGGCACATGCCGACCTGCCCAAGTCGATCGAGGGCTATTACCAGGAGATCGGTCGCGCCGGGCGCGATGGCGCGGCCGCGGAAACCCTTACGCTGTTTGGCCCCGATGACATCCGCCTGCGCCGGGGGCAGATCGACGAAGGCCTTGCCCCGCCCGATCGCAAGCAGGCCGATCACGGCCGGCTCAATGCCCTTCTTGGTCTGGCCGAGGCGACGGGATGCCGACGGCAGGTCCTGTTGCGCTATTTCGGCGAGGACCCTGCGCCTTGCGGTAATTGCGATCTGTGCGACCGCCCGGCGCTGCTGTTCGATGCAACCGAAGCGGTGCGCAAGGCGCTGTCGGCCATCCTGCGCACCGGGGAAAGTTTCGGGGCAGGCCATCTGATCGATATTCTGACCGGGCAGGCGACCGACAAGGTGCGCCAGCGCGGCCATGATGCCCTGCCCACCTTCGGCGTCGGGCGCGAGCTGACGAAACCCGCATGGGGTGCGGTCTTCCGGCAGATGATGGGGCGCGATTTCGTCCGTCCCGATCCGGAACGCCACGGCGCGCTGGTCATGACCGATGCCGCCCGTCCCGTCCTGCGCGGCGAGGAGGGCGTGACCTTCCGTCGTGACAGTGTGGCCGCGGCCGGCCCCCGGCCCGCCGTGCGCGCCCTTGTCAGTGACGAGGATGCGCCGCTTCTGTCCGCGCTCAAGGCCAAGAGGCGCGCCCTGGCCGAAGCAGCGGGCGTGCCTGCCTATGTGATATTTCCCGACCGGACGCTGATCGAGATGGCCGAACGCCGCCCTGCCACGCTGGACGAGATGGCGCAGGTGTCCGGCGTGGGGGCGAAGAAGCTGGAAAGCTATGGCGCGGCCTTCCTTGGGGTGATCGCCGGCGCGGCCACGCCCTTGCATCCGCAGCGGATGCGGCTGGCGGGCAAGCCTGCGGGTGCCCTGTTCGACCGCCTGGCCGAGGCGCAGCTGCGCCTGATGCGGGGCGAGGATGGCACCGGCAAGCCGCTTTCGCTGTCGCAATCGGCGCTGCGCAAGATCGCCGAGGCGCGGCCCTCGACCCTGTCCGATCTGGATCGCGTGGGCGACCTTGGGCCCGCAAAACTGGAACGGTTCGGACCCGCCTTTCTTGCCGTTATTGCCGAGGAGTAGGACAATGCTCTGTGTGATTTCCCCCGCCAAGCGGCTGGATGCAAAACCGCGTGTCCTTCCGGGCGCCCCCGAAGAAACCCGCCCGGCCTTTGCCGATCGCGCGCGCGATCTTGCGTCGCTGGCCCGTTGCCTGACGGTTTCGGAACTGCGCCAGCTGATGCACATTTCGGAACCTCTGGCGCGGATGAATGCCGAACGTTTCGCGGCCTTCGGGTCGCAGGACGCCGCCTCAGCAATCAGCCTTTTCGCCGGCGACACCTACACCGGGCTTGAGGCGCGGACGATGGATGCCGATGCGCTTCGCTGGGCGCAATCGCACCTGCGCATTCTGTCCGGGCTTTACGGGCTCTTGCGTCCGTTCGACAGGATCGAACCGCACCGGCTGGAAATGGGCAGCCGTCTGGCCAATCCGGCGGGCGCTGACCTTTACGCCTTCTGGGGCGACCGTATCGCGCGGGCCCTGAACGACGCGGCCGAGGCGGCCGATACCGGCGTTCTGGTGAACTGTGCCTCGGTCGAATACTTCACCGCGGTCGACCGGTCGGCGCTGAGGCTGCGGGTGATCACGCCGGTCTTTCTGGATGAACGGCCCGAGGGCGATGCGCGTGTGGTCAGCTTCTGGGCCAAGCGGGCGCGCGGGGCGATGGCGCGCTTCATGGCCGAACACCGGCTGACCGATCCCGAAGACCTGCGCGGTTTTTCCGCGGGCGGCTACGGGTATCGGCCGGACCTTTCGGACGGGGACAGCTGGGTTTTCCTGCGCCCGCTTGCCGCGCAAGAGACGACGGCGGCCTAGTTCAGCACCGCAATTGAGGCATTCAGCACGGTCGCGAAGGCAACCCAGGCCGAATAGGGCGCGAAAAGCAGCGCCGTGAACCTGTCGCGTGGCCATTCCGCCCGGATGAAGGCCAGGATCGCCACCAGCAGAAGCACGATCACGACAAGGCCCGACCAAGGCGCCCCGAGGCCGAAATAGACCGGGGTCCAGGTCAGGTTCAGGGCCATCTGCAACAGCCACAGCCGGAAGGCGCCGCCATCCAGATAGCTGCGCGCCCCGGCCCAGCCGATCAGGACGTAAAGCACCGTCCAGACCGGGCCGAACAGCCAGTCCGGCGGTGCGAAGAAGGGGCGGATGACATCGGCATATCCCTGTCCGGGCACGACGAAAAATCCCATCGCCGCGCCACTCGCCATGGTGCCGATGATGAACAGAAGGTGGACCATCCGGCGGGACATGTGCGGGATTCCTGATTGGCGACCTGCCCCTGAACATGGGGCGCAGCGCCGCACGGATCAACCCTGCACTGATAAACCCACGGGCACCGGGGTCACCCTACCGCCACCGTGCGGGTATCGTCGCCCAGGCCTGCGTCCTCGTCAGGCGCCGGGTTGCCCACTGGCGCACGCACGGTCGATGGCGCAAATTCCGCGATGGCGGCGGTGATGGCGGTCTTTCGCAGCGGTTTGGTCAGGTATCGGTCCATCCCCGCGGCAAGGATGGCTTCGGCGTCGCCGTCCATCGCATGGGCGGTCAGGGCGACGATCGGCACCGTCCTGCCCGAACCCGTCTCGATCGCGCGGATGGCCATCGCGGCCTCGCGCCCGTCCATTTCCGGCATCGAGATATCCATGAAGATCAGGTCGGGATGGAATGTCCCGAACAGGTCCACCGCCTCGCGTCCGTTACCGGCGAAGGCAAGGTCGATGTCGAGATCCCGCACCATCTTGCGGAAGACAAGCTGGTTGGTGCGGTTGTCCTCGGCCGCCAGAACCCGCATTTGCCGAAGGGGCACAGAGGCCGCCAGCGACAGGCGCCGCACCGGCGCCGTGGCGGGAACCTCGGCCGACAGTTCCTGCAATCGCCGGAAAAGATCGGCCCGCAGAACCGGTTTTTGCAGGATCGCGGCCAGTTCCGGGGCGCCGGGGGCGGATCTGGCCTCGGCGGAATGGGTCGATAGCAGGATGACGGGCATCCGGTGGCCCGCCGCGCGGATCGCCGCCGTCAGGGCGATGCCGTCCATGTCGGGCATTTCGTGATCGGTGATCACCACATCCGGCGCCGGGTCTGCCGCAAGGCTGGCCATCGCCTCGGCCCCCGACCGGCACAGCGTGACGGCAAGGCCGCAGGTGATCAGCTGGCGTTCCAGTATGGTGCGGTTGATGAACTTGTCATCGACCACAAGCGCGCGTTTCAGCGTGACCGGCAGATGGGCCGGGGCCGGGTCCTCGGCCACCGGCAGCGACAGGCGGAACCCAAAGCACGACCCCTGCCCCGGTTCGCTGTCAACCCACACCGCCCCGCCCATGCGTTCCACCAGACGCCGCGTGATCGCAAGGCCAAGTCCGGTTCCCTCGAACTTGCGGTTCGACTGTTCCTCGACCTGATTGAACTCGCCGAAGATGTGGTCGAGATGGTCGGGCGATATCCCGATGCCGGTATCCTCGACCGTGATGTGCAACCGCTGGCTGCCGTCTTCCGCCTCAAGCCCCACGACGCGCACAAGGACATGGCCGCGTTCGGTGAACTTCACCGCATTGCCCATCAGGTTGGTCAGAACCTGCCGGATGCGCCCCGGATCGCCGACATAAAGCGTGGGCAGGAACAGGTCGAAGTCGATCATCAGGTCGATGCCCTTGGCCCGCGCACGGGGCTGCAGCAGCATGGCGACCTCATGGATGGTGCGTTCAAGGTCGAAGGGTTCAGGGTGGAGGCTGACACGTTCGGCTTCAAGCTTGGAATAGTCGAGAATGTCATTGATGATGACCAGAAGCGCCTCGCCCGAAGACCGGATCGTTTCGGCAAACAGGCGCTGTTCCTCGGTCAGGTCGGTATCGCACAACAGTTCCGCCATCCCGACGACGCCATTCATTGGCGTGCGGATTTCGTGGCTCATGTTGGCGAGGAAGGCGGATTTGGCGCGGTTTGCCGCCTCGGCCGCGTCGCGGGCGGCTTCCAGCGCCTCCTGCTGCGCCTTGAGCGCGGTGATGTCCACCCGAAGGCCGACGCGCCCGCCGTCGGGCGTTTCCTGTTCCATGATCCGCAGCCAGCGACCGTCGCCCAATCGCTGTTCAAGGTGGCTGAACGGCGCCGCGTGAAGCGCGAGCCGTTCGCGCAGCCAGTCCTCTTCACGTCCTTCGGCCTCGGCATACTGGCCCTGTGACAGGCCGTGCCGCAGGATATCCTCGAACCGGGTGCCGGGCTGTATCGCCGGGGCGCTTTCGGGATAGATCTCGCGATAGCGCTGATTGCAGGTGATCAGGCGATCTTCGCGGTCGAACAGGACAAAGCCATCGGGGATCGCCTCGATCGCGGCCCAGATCCTCATCTGATCGGTGATGTCCAGCGCCAGCGTGACCATCCCGCCATCGCGCGTGCGCCTGTCCACCAGCTTGATCCAGTTGCCGCTGGAAAGGCGTATCGTGACGGCATCGAGCGCGTCTGATTCCCATCGGTGCAGCAAGCGGTTCTGCCAGTCGCCCGCGTCTTCGCCCTGCAGGTCGACGATCCCGCTTTCGGCGGCCAGACGCAGGATTTCGGCATAGCCGATGCCGGGCGCCACGGCGTGCCCCTCGAAGGTGGCAAGGTAGGCCCGGTTCGCGGCAACGAGGCAGCGGTTCGAATCGAACACGGCGAACCCGTCGCGAATCGTGTCGATGGAATCCCACAGCCGCCGTTCGGCGATCACGGCGGCGGTGTGGGCCTTTTCCAGATCCTCGACAAAGCGCAGGTTCTGCCCCTTGAGTTCCTGAGCCTGCGATTGCGCGGTGCGCACGGCGTGGCGTTGTTCCACGATCTGTTCCGATAGGGCGCGCGCATGCAGGGCAAGCTTTTCGTTCGCGGCAAACAGTTCGCGGCTTTTCTGTTCCAGAAGCCGTTCCGCCGCCAGCCGCGCGCGCCGTTCCCTGGCCAGACGTTCCGCGAAATCCATCCCGTCGGCTCCCGTGCTTTCCCCTGTCCTGGCGCAACCCTATCGGCAACACAGTGAAGCAAACGTTAAGGATCGCGGGCATCGGGGTAAGGTTCGCCGTGCTTGCCAAGCGGGGGTACCACATGCCACGCTTTCCCCATTCCGAACCGGAGGATTTCAGAATGCGCCGCTTGTCGATTGCCCTGATTGCGGGGGTCTTGTCCGTCATGGTGCCGGGCCTGCTTGTGGCGCAGGACAGCCTGATCCCCGATCGGCGTTTCGCGATCAGCCGTGATGCCGATCTTCCGGGCGGCGATATCGCCACCATCTTCGACACCACGCAGGACGCCTGCGAACGTGCCTGCCTGACCAATCCGCGCTGCACGGCCTTCACCTTCAACACGCGGAACGGATCGTGCTTTCCCAAGGCCGATCCGGGGGCCGAGGCGTTCTATCAGGGGGCGATCTCGGGGCGTGTCCTGACGGCGGCGCCGGGGGATGCGGACCGCGCCCGACTGCGCGCCTCCGACCTTGGGTTTCTGGGGCAGGGCGATCTGCGGCAGGCGCATGATCTGGCCCGCGATCTGGGCAAGCTGCATGCCACCGGCGTCTGGTCGGCCGAGGATCTTCTGAAAGGCGCGGCAGAGGCCGAGGCGCAGGGCAATGCCGCCCGCGCTATGGCCCTGACCGGCGCGGCGGTCAATCTTGCGGATGCGCCGGATCTGTGGGGCGAATACGCCCGCCGGCTCCTGCTGCTGGCCGACCGGGACCAGCAGAACCGCCGCGCCTACAACGAAAGGGCGGCGACGGCGGCGATCAACGGCTATCTGAGGGCGGACAACCCGGCCTTGCGCCATACGCTTCTGGTGCATTTGGGCGATGCGATGGAACGGATCGGGCGCGGCCGTGACACGGTGGGCGCGCTGCGACTGGCGCAAAGCCTGCAACCGCGCGACGACACGGCCGCCGCGCTTGAGGATGCGATCGGGAAATACGGGTTCCGCATCGTCCAGCACGATGTGCAGTCCGACAGCGCCCGGCCGCGTCTTTGCGCACAGTTTTCCGAAGATCTGGCAACCTCGGGCGTCGATTACGCGCCCTTCGTGCAACTGCCCGCACCCGATCTGGCCGTCGAGGTGGATGGCACGCGGCAGCTTTGCATCGTGGGCCTCGCGCATGGCCAGCGGCCTGCCGTCACCTTCCGCGAGGGATTGCCCGCGGCCGATGGGCAGACGCTGGCGAAATCCGTGCAGATCACCGCCTATGTCCGCGATCGCAGCCCCGCGGTGCGCTTCCCTGGCCGCGGCTATGTGCTGCCCCGGACGGGATCGGCCAGCGTGCCGGTGGAAACGGTCAACGTGACGCGGCTTGAGCTTGAGCTTTACCGCGTGTCCGACCGCAACCTGATGCGGTCCCTGCAAGAGGAGTATTTCGGCTATCCGATGGCCGAGTGGCAAGAGGGCGGGTTCCGCAGCCAGGTTGGCGAACGGCTTTGGCAGGGCGTGGCCGAGGTTCCCCAGGAGGTGAACCGCGACACCACGACCCGCCTGCCGATGGACGAGGCGCTGGCCGGGCTCTCCGCCGGGATCTATGCGCTCAGGGCTGCAATTCCGGGTGCCGATCCCTATCAGACGCCCGCTGCATGGCAGTGGTTCGTCGTCTCCGATCTGGGGATGACCGCGATGAGCGGAAATGACGGGCTGCACGTGTTTGTCCGCGCGTTGGGTACGGCCGAGGCAAAGGCGGGCATCACGGTGGAATTGGTGAATCGGGCAAACGCGGTTCTGGGCACCGTCACGACCGACGATCAGGGCTATGCCCGGTTCGATGCCGGGCTGACGCGCGGCACCGGCGGTGCGGCCCCCGGCATGATCATCGCGCGCGAGGGGGAGGCCGATGTGGCGTTCCTGTCGCTGACCGAACCGGAGTTCGATCTGTCCGACCGAGGGGTAGAGGGGCGCGAGGCCGCCCCGCCGGTCGACGTGTTCCTGACTACCGAACGCGGCGCCTATCGGGCGGGCGAAACCGTCTATGTCACAGCCCTTGCGCGGGACGGGCAGGGTCAGGCGATCAAGGGCCTTCCGCTGACCTGGATCGTCAAGCGGCCCGACGGCGTGGAATACGCGCGCGCGGCTGTGAACGACTGGAACGGCGGCTATGTCTATTCGCACCTGATTGCGGGCAGCGCGCCCCGCGGTGTCTGGAAGACCGAGCTTTACGCCGATCTGGACGCAAGGCCGCTGGCCAGCCGCACCTTCCTTGTTGAGGATTTCCTGCCCGAGCGCATCGACTTTGACCTGACGCTGCCCGACACCCCCTTGCGGCCCGGCGACGCGGCGCTGCTGACGGTCGAGGCGCGCTATCTGTTCGGCGCGCCGGGGGCCGATCTTTCGGTCGAGGGCGAGGTTATCCTGCGTGCGGCGCAAGAACTGCCGGGCTTTCCCGGCTATGTCTTCGGTCGTCACGACAACCCGCTGTCGCCGCAATATCAATCGCTTGAGGGTGGTGCGCGGACGGATGCCGAAGGGCGCGCGACGCTTTCTGCCGCCTTGCCCGATGTGGCCCAGCCCGACCGCCCGCTTGAGGCGGCGGTGCGGGTGCGCGTGGCCGAAGGGTCGGGCCGCCCCGTCGAACGCGAGGTGACGCGGGCGCTTGCCCCCGCGACCGCGATGATCGGGATCAGGCCGATGTTCGACGGCGTCGTGCCCGAAGGGGCCGAGGCGCGGTTCTCGGTGATCGGCATCGGCCCGGATGCGGCGCCCCTGCCGATGAAGGTGAAATGGCGGCTGACCCGGATCGAGACGGATTACCAGTGGTACAGCAGCTATGGAAACTGGAACTGGGAACCGGTCACGACCCGGACCCCGGTTTCCGAAGGCGAGGCCGATCTGGGCGCCACGCCGCTGGAAATCGCCGCGCCGGTGACATGGGGCGAATACGAACTGGCGGTGGAACGGGTGGGCGGTGGTGTCGCCGAAAGCTCCACCACCTTCTACGCGGGCTGGTACGGCGTGGCCGATGCCAGCAGCACGCCCGATACGCTGGAGGTCTCGCTGGACAAGCCCGCCTATGCGCCGGGGGATACTGCGCGGTTGCGGGTCGTTCCGCGCGCGGCGGGCGTGGCGCTGGTCACGGTTCTGTCGGACCGGCTGATCGACATGCGCACGGTCGAGGTGGCCGAGGGAGAGAACCTCATTGGTCTGCCCGTGACGGCGGACTGGGGAACGGGGGTCTATGTCACGGCATCGGTGCTGCGGCCGATGGATGTGGCGGCAGGCCGGAACCCGGCGCGGGCGCTTGGTCTGGCCCATGCTGCCATCGATCCCGGCGCGCGCCAGTTGCGGGCGGCCGTGGAGGCCCCGGCCGAGGCGGCGCCCCGTGGCCCGCTTGAAGTGGCGGTCAGGGTCGATGGTGTGGCCGCAGGCGAAACCGCGCATGTCACCGTGGCGGCGGTGGATGTGGGCATCCTGAACCTGACCCGCTTTGCCTCGCCCGATCCGTCGGCGCATTATTTCGGCCAGCGCAAGCTGGGGATGGGGCTGCGCGACGTCTATGGCCGCCTGATCGACGGGCTGAACGGGGCCGCGGGTGTGGTGCGCTCGGGCGGGGATGCGGGCGCGCAGGCGCGGTTGCAATCCGACCCGCCGACCGAAGAGCTGGTTGCCTATTTCAGCGGGCCGATCGAGGTCGGCGCCGATGGGCTTGCGCGCGCCAGTTTCGACCTGCCCGCGTTCAACGGCACCGTTCGCGTGATGGCGGTGGCATGGTCCGACACGGGCGTCGGTCAGGCCGAAGCCGATGTTCTGGTGCGTGATCCGGTGGTCGTGACGGCCAGCGTGCCGCGATTCATGGCGCCCGGAGACGAAAGCCGGATGCTGCTTGAAATCGTTCATGCCACCGGCCCGACCGGGCGGATGGGGCTGGATGTCACGGCGAATGGCCTGAGCCTTGGCGCCGTGCCCTCGGGCTTCGATCTGGGCGAGAAGGCGAAAGCCACCTTCGCCGTTCCGCTGATGGCGGGCGCGGCGGGCGATGCCACGGTGCGGGTCGCGCTGACCACGCCCGACGGGCGGCAGCTGGTCAAGGATCTGGTGGTTCCGGTGCGCCGCAACGATCCCGAGGTGATGCGGGTCAGCCGGTTCGATCTGGCGCCGGGGCAGGAATTCACGCTGGATCAGGCGGTGTTCGACGGTCTGGTTGCCGGAAGCGGGAAGGCCACGATGGCCGTCGGCCCGCTGGCGCGGCTGAATGCGCCGGGCCTTCTGGCCGCGCTCGATCGCTATCCCTATGGCTGCACGGAACAGATGACCTCGCGCGCGCTGCCGCTGCTCTATTTCGGCGAGGTGGCGCAGGTGATGGGCCTGCAGGGGGCCGATGACATCGACGGTCGCATCCGCGAAGCGATCACCGAGATCCTGCAGAACCAGACCGCCGAAGGTGCCTTTGGCCTTTGGGGGCCGTCATCGGGCGACATGTGGCTTGATGCCTTCGTCACCGATTTCCTGAGCCGGGCGCGGGCGCGCGGGTTCGATGTGCCGGACCGGGCCTTCCGGCAGGCGCTGGACAACCTGCGCAACCAGGTCAACTACACCGCAGATTTCGACGAGGGCGGCGAGTCGCTGGCCTATGCGCTGATGGTTCTTGCGCGCGAGGGCGCGGCGGCGGTGGGCGACCTGCGGTATTACGCCGATGTAAAGGGCGATGCCTTTGCGACACCGCTGGCGCAGGCGCAACTGGGTGCCGCGCTGGCCAGTTACGGCGATCCTGCGCGGGCGGATGCGATGTTCCGCCGGGCGGCCGGGCGGCTTCAGGCCGAAGCGGGACCCGAACGGGAACAGATCTTCCGCGCCGATTTCGGCACACGCTGGCGGGACGCGGCGGCGGTGCTGGCGCTGGCGGTGGAGTCCGGTTCGCAGGCCGTGGACCGCGAGTCCCTGACCGACCGGATCGCCGCGCAGGGCGGGCAGCTTTCGACGCAAGAGGCGACCTGGGCGCTGATGGCGGCGAATGCGCTGATCGACCGGCCGGGCGCCGACGGGATCACCATCGACGGTGCGCCCGCAACCGGGCCCCTGGTGCGGGTGCTGGATGCGGGCGGGGCGGCGCAATCGGTTGTCAACGGGTCCGCTGCGGCGACAACGATCACGCTGACCACCTATGGCGTGCCCGAGGTGCCCGAAGCCGCCGGGGGAACCGCCTATGCCATCACCCGCAGCCATTACACGATGGATGGGCAGCCCGCATCGCTGGACGGGGTGAAGGTGGGCACGCGTCTGGTGGCCGTGGTCGAGATCGTGCCCTTCGGGCGGGGCGAGGCGCGGCTGATCGTGGCCGATCCGCTTCCCGCCGGGTTCGAGATCGACAACCCGAACCTTCTGCGCGGGGGCGATACATCGGCGCTGGAATGGCTGTCGACCGAAGAGAACGTGACCCATGCCGAATTCCGGCAGGACCGGTTCCTTGCGGCGCTGGATCGGTTCGGAAACGAACCGTTCCGTCTGGCCTATGTGATCCGCGCGGTGTCGCCGGGGACGTTCCATCATCCGGCGGCCACGGTCGAGGACATGTATCGGCCCGATCATCGCGGGCGGTCCGAGGCCGGTCGCGTGACGATCGCCGAATGAGGATGGCAAGGGGGCGATGATCCGGCCGCGCATCCTTTTCGCCCTGACCTTCGCCCTCTGGGCGGGGGCTGCGGGGCGTGACGGGTTCGACCGGTTCATCGCGGAAACCGACCTGCCGCTGCTGCAGATCGAAACCTCGGTCGAAGTGGTCGACCGCAACGGCACGCTTCTGCGCCCCTACATGGTGGCCGATGGCCGCTGGCGCATGGCGGTGACGCCCGATCAGGTCGATCCGGCCTATATCGCGATGCTGATCGCCTATGAGGACAAGCGGTTCCTGTCGCATGGCGGGGTCGATCCGCAGGCGATGGCGCGGGCCGTGGCGCAGGCGGTATGGAACGGGCGGGTGGTGTCGGGCGGGTCCACGCTGACGATGCAGGTCGCACGGCTGCTTGAGGAAAGCGGCACCGGCAAGGTGGCCGGGAAGCTGCGCCAGATGCGCGTGGCCCTGGCGCTGGAACGACGCCTGACCAAGGACCAGATCCTGCAACTTTACCTGCTGCTGGCGCCCTATGGCGGCAATCTGGAAGGGGTGCGGTCGGCCTCGCTGGCATGGTTCGGCAAGGAACCGCGCCGCCTGACGCCGGCTGAGGCGGCGTTGCTGGTGGCCATTCCCCAGGCCCCGGAATCGCGCCGACCAGACCGTGCGGCGGACCGGGCCGAAGCCGCGCGCGGCCGGGTTCTTGCGCGGGCGGTTCGCGACGGCGTTCTGGCAGAGGACGAAGGGCGCGCGGCGCTGGCCGAAAAGGTGCCGGGACAACGCCGAGCGGTGCCACGTCTGGCGGCGCATCTTGCCGATCGCCTGGTCGCGGAAAGCCCCGGCCTGGGGCGAATCGAAACCACGCTTGATGCAGGGCTTCAGGCAAGGCTCGAATACCTCGCGGCCGAGGCGGTGGCCGACCGGGGGGACCGGGTGCAGGTGGCGATGGTGGTGGCCGACCATGCCTCGGGCGAGGTTCTGGCCAGCGTGGGATCGGCCGCCTATCAGGCCGATGCGCGGCAGGGATTCGTCGACATGACGCAGGCGCTGCGCAGCCCCGGTTCCACGCTGAAGCCGCTGGTCTATGCCTTGGCGTTCGACCAGGGGCTGGCGCATCCCGAAACCCTGATCGACGACCGGCCGATGACCTTTGGCAGCTATGCGCCACAGAATTTCGACAAGGTCTTTCGCGGCACGGTACGGGTGCGCGAGGCGCTGCAGATGTCGCTGAACCTGCCGGTCGTCGCCCTGACCGAGGCGCTGGGGCCCGAAAGGTTGATGTCGGCGATGAAAACGGCCGGGATACAGGCCACCCTGCCGCCGGGCGAGGCGCGGCCGGGGCTGGCGGTGGCACTGGGGGGTGTCGGCGTGACCCTTCACGACATGGTGCAGCTTTATGCGGCGCTGGCGCGGGGGGGCGTGGCGCTGCCGCTGCGGGTAACAGGAACGGAGAACACGCAGGGCCGCCGGGTGGTCTCCGACGTTGCTGCCTGGCAGGTGGGCGACGTCCTGTCGGGCCTTGCCCCGCCGCCGGGCGCGCCCGCGAACCGGCTGGCCTACAAGACGGGCACAAGCTATGGCCACCGGGACGCCTGGGCGATCGGGTTCGACGGGCGGCATGTTGCGGGCGTCTGGATGGGGCGGGCCGATGGCACGCCGGTGCCGGGGGCGTTCGGGGCCGACACCACGGCGCCGATCCTGTTCCAGACCTTCGGCCGGCTGAAACCCGCGCTGGAGGCGCGACCGGCCCCTCCGCCCGCGACGCTGATGGTGTCGAACGCGGCGCTGCCGCAGCCGTTGCAGCGGTTCCGCAGCCGCACCGCGGCCTTTGACGCCGCCGAAGGCGCGCCCGAGGTGGCCTTTCCCCCGGACGGGGCCGAAGTCGAACTGATCGAGCGGTCGCTGATGGTGCGCGTCCGGGGGGGAACGGCGCCCTATACCTGGCTTGCGGATGGCGTTCCGCTGCGCACCGGGGATCGTTCGCGCGAGGCGCTGCTGCCGCTTCCCGGTGCGGGGTTCGTCACCCTCTCGGTCATTGATGCCGAAGGCCGGTCATCGCGCGTCCGGATCCGGGTGCGGTGATCACATCCGTTCGATGGCCAGCGCGATGCCCTGGCCGCCGCCGATGCACATTGTGACGATCGCGCGCCGTCCGCCGCCGCGTTCCAGTTCGTGCATCGCCTTGACCACAAGGATCGCCCCCGTCGCGCCCACCGGATGGCCAAGCGCGATGGCCCCGCCGTTCGGATTGACCTTCGCCGGATCAAGCCCGAGTTCGCGGTTTACGGCGATGGCCTGCGCCGCGAAGGCCTCGTTCGATTCGATCAGGTCGAAATCGCCGATGCCAAGGCCCGTGCGATCCAGCAGCGCACGGACGGCGGGGATCGGCCCGATGCCCATCACCTGCGGGCGCACCCCGGCCACGGCATAGCCAAGGATCCGCGCCCGCGGTTGCAGCCCCGCCCGCGCCGCCGCCGACGCGCGGGCAAGGACAACCGCCGCAGCGCCATCGTTGATGCCGCTTGCATTGCCTGCGGTCACGGTTCCGTCCTTCTGGAACGCCGGCTTCAGCCCGGCCAGCGCGTCGATGCTGGTGGCCTTGGGGTGTTCGTCGGTGTCGAAGACGACCGTGCCCTTGCGCCCGGCGATTTCCACCGGAACGATCTGGTCGCGGAACCGACCCTCGGCGATGGCGCGGGCGGCGCGGTTCTGCGAGTCCAGCGCGAAGGCGTCCTGATCGGCGCGGCTGATGCCAAGTTCGGCCGCCACGTTTTCCGCCGTCACCCCCATGTGTCCGGTGCCGAAGGGGCAGGTCAGCGCCCCCGTCATCATGTCGATCGCGCGGGTATCCCCCATCTTCTGCCCGAAGCGCGCCGATTGCAGGATGTGGGGGGCGCGGCTCATGCATTCGGCGCCGCCCGCCAGGGCGAAATCGGCGTCATCCAAAAGGATCGACTGTGCGGCCGAGATGATGGCCTGCACACCCGATCCGCAAAGCCGGTTCACGTTCATCGCCGGGGTCGTGTCGGGCACACCTGCATTCATCGCGGCCACCCGGCTCAGATACATGTCGCGGGGTTCGGTGTTGATGATGTGGCCCCAGACCGAGGCGCCGATCCGAGCGGCAGGCAGGCCCGCGCGGTCGATGGCCGCGCGCGCGGCGATGGTCGCAAGGTCGATCGGCGGCAGGCCCGAAAGCGCCCCCCCGAAGGTGCCGATGGCGGTGCGCGCGCCTGAGAGGATGACGATATCGGTCATGGGATCAGCCTTTCGGTTGGTGGCGGTCGGGATGGGCTGCGGCAACTTCCGGCAGCAGCGCCAGATTGCCGATCACCCGGTCGATGTTCGAGTATGACGTTACGTCGATCCCGACGCGGGTCGCATTGTAGACCTGCGGGACGAGGCACAGATCGGCCAGCGTGACACGGTCGCCGTGGCAATAGGGCCCGGCAGGCCCGTGATCCAGCATCCGGTTCAGGGCGTCAAAGCCACGACCGATGAAATGGCGCTGCCAGTCATCCGCCGTGACCGCCCCGCCCGAGATTGCGGCGGCGTGCTTGCGGACGGACAGGTTGCAGACGGGCGCGATTTCCATCGCGATGGCATGGGCCAGCGCCCGCACCCGCGCCCGCCCGGCGGCATCGGACGGAAGGAACCCGCCTGCGCGGGTTTCATCCAGGTATTCGATGATCGCCAGTGATTGCGTGAGCCGCAGGCCGTCGATTTCCAGCGTCGGAACCAGACCCTGCGGATTCCGGGCGACGTTGTCCGCACCGCGGTGATCGCCCGCCAGCAGGTCCACCGGAACGGTGCGATAGGGCAGCCCGAGCAGGTTAAGCGCGATGCGCACCCGATAGGAGGCTGAAGACCGCCAGTAATCGTAAAGCGTGATCATGTCCGATCCCCCAGAAGGGTTTGCAGGGCGGTGCGGAACGGGGCCGCGTCCGGGCCAAGCTCTGCCAGGATGCGGGCCTGATAGGCGTTTGCCACGGGCACGATCCGTTCGATCAGGTCGCGGCCCCGGTCCGTCAGGCGCATTTCGACAAGGCGCCGGTCTTCGGGGTGGGTCCGCTTTTCGATCAGCCCCTGCGATTCAAGCCGCGCGGCGGCCCGGCTGACCTTGGATTTGTCCATATCCACGCGCGCGTGGATCTCGCGGACGGACACCGCCTCGGACCCTGCCAGATGCGCCAGAACCCGCCATTCGGGAAGCGAGATGCCGAATTCGGCCCGGTAGAGGTCTGCAAAGCCCCGGCTCACGCGGGCCGAGGCCACCGCAAGCTGATAGGGCAGGAAGGCGGCAAGATCGAAACCGGACAATGGGCACACCTTCGGTCGGATTGGGGCGCGGGGCGCGGGCGCGGGGGCTCTGGGCCATCATGTCAGCACGGAATCGGACAACCCGCAAGCGAGGCGACTTGACTTCGTTGCATTTGCAACGATAAATCATGCAAGGAAATCTCATCTATTGCACCGACTTGTCGGGGGAGGGCGCGATGAATCAGCAAGGCACCCCGCGCGGCATGGTCCGCGCCGTGGACACAACCGGAACGGTCGAGGGCTACATGCCGGGTTTCGGCAACGATTTCGAAACCGAGGCGTTGCCGGGCGCACTGCCGCAGGGCATGAACAGCCCGCAGAAATGCAACTATGGCCTTTACGGCGAACAGCTTTCCGGCACCGCCTTCACCGCGCCCAGCCATCAGAACGAACGCACCTGGTGCTATCGCATCCGCCCCAGCGTGAAGCACACCCACCGGTTCGAAAAGATCGAGCTGCCCTACTGGAAATCCGCGCCGAACGTGTTGCCCGATGTGATCAGCCTGGGCCAGTACCGCTGGGACCCGGTCGCCCGGACGGACGCGGCGCTGACCTGGCTGACCGGCATGCGCACCATGACGACGGCCGGAGACGTGAACACCCAGGTTGGCATGGCCAGCCACATCTACCTTGTGACCGAAAGCATGGTGGACGACTATTTCTTTTCGGCCGACAGCGAGATTCTGATCGTGCCGCAGGAAGGGCGGCTGCGGTTCTGCACCGAACTGGGGATCATCGACCTTGAGCCGAAGGAGATCGCCATCATACCGCGCGGTCTGGTCTATCGGGTCGAGCTGATCGAGGGGCCGGCGCGCGGCTTTGTCTGCGAGAACTACGGGCAGAAGTTTGAACTGCCCGGACGCGGGCCGATCGGCGCGAACTGCATGGCGAACCGGCGCGATTTCAAGACGCCGGTGGCGGCCTTCGAGGACCGCGAGGTGCCTTCGACCGTCACCGTGAAATGGTGTGGCCAGTTTCATCGCACCCGCATCGGCCACAGCCCGCTGGACGTTGTGGCCTGGCACGGCAATTACGCGCCGGTGAAATACGACCTGCGCACCTATTGCCCGGTGGGCGCGATCCTGTTCGATCACCCCGATCCGTCGATCTTTACCGTGCTGACCGCGCCCTCGGGCGTGCCGGGCACGGCCAACATCGACTTCGTGCTGTTCCGCGAACGCTGGATGGTGGCGGAAAACACGTTCCGCCCGCCGTGGTATCACAAGAACATCATGTCGGAACTGATGGGCAACATCTATGGCCAGTACGATGCCAAGCCCCAGGGCTTTGTCCCGGGCGGGATGAGCCTGCACAACATGATGCTGCCGCACGGGCCGGACCGGAACGCCTTTGAAGGCGCGTCGAACGCCGATCTGAAGCCCGAAAAGCTGGACAACACCATGAGTTTCATGTTCGAGACGCGCTTTCCGCAGCACCTGACGGAGTTTGCCGCGAAGGAAGCGCCGCTGCAGGACGATTACATCGACTGCTGGCTGGGGCTTGAAAAGAAGTTCGACGGCACGCCCGGCGTGAAGTGAGAAGGCCGGGGGGCTGTCTGCCCCCCGGACCCCCGAGGATATTTTTTCCAGAATGAAGGACAGGCGCGATGGGGTTGATCCGGTCATGGGTCGAAAGTGCCAACCGTGAAGGTTGCGACTTTCCGCTGAACAACCTGCCCTGTGGGGTGTTCTCGATCGACGGGGATGATCCGCGCTGTGGCGTGGCGATCGGCGATTTCGTCCTTGATGTGGCGGCGCTCGAGGCAGAGGGCCTGATCGACCTGGGCGGGCCGTTGCTGGACGTGCCCTTCTGGAACGAGGTGATGGAGGCCGGGCCGGCCACATGGGCCGCGTTGCGGTCGCGGCTGACGGGGATCCTGGCGAAGGGATCGGCCGATCGGGCGGCGGCGGAACCGCATCTTTGGCCGCTGTCCGAGGCGCGGATGCATATGCCGTTCCTCGTGGCCGAATACACCGATTTCTATGCCGGGCGGAACCATGCGTTCAACGTGGGGTCGATGTTTCGCGGGCCGGAAAACGCGCTGCCGCCGAACTGGCTGCATATTCCCATCGGCTATAACGGGCGGGCGTCCTCGGTCGTGGTGTCGGGGACGGATGTGCGCCGCCCCTGGGGGCAGTTGAAGGGGGCCGATCATCCGGCACCCATCTTCGCGCCGTCGCGGCGGTTCGACTTCGAGCTGGAAATGGGCGCCATCGTCGGGCAGGCATCGGAAGGGATGGTTTCGGTGGCGCGGGCCGACGAGATGATCTTTGGCTATGTCCTGCTGAACGACTGGTCGGCACGGGATGTGCAGGCCTGGGAATACCAGCCGCTTGGCCCCTTCCAGGCCAAGGCGACCGCCACAACGATCAGCCCCTGGATCGTCACCCGCGCCGCGCTGGAGCCCTTCCGGGTGGCAACGCCCGCGCGCGAGTTGCCTCTGTTGCCGCATCTGACCGAACCGGGCCCGATGCTTTATGACATCGCGCTTGAGGTCTGGCTGACGCCGGACGGGGGGGCGGAAACCGTGATTACCCGCACGACCTATGCCGAGATGTATTATTCGGCGGCGCAGCAGTTGTGCCACCACACCACCAGCGGCTGCCCGATGAACGTCGGCGATCTTCTGGGGTCGGGCACGATTTCGGGGGCGGAAAAGGACAGCCGCGGGTCGATGCTTGAGCTGAGCTGGGGCGGGAAGGAACCGCTGGCACTGGTGGGCGGCGTGACGCGCAGCTTCCTGGAGGACGGCGACCGCGTCGTCTTTCGTGGCGGGGCGCAGGGCGATGGATACAGGATCGGTTTCGGGGAATGCGCGGGACGGGTGATCGCCGCCCACGCGGACCCGGTCGACGCAGGGAGATAGGGACATGGCAAAGGCGTTCGCCTCGCAGGGGGATCTTGCGGAAAAGAAGATCAGTTTCACCGAGGTCGGTGACGGGCTTTACGCCTTTACCGCCGAGGGCGACCCGAACAGCGGCGTCATCATCGGCGATGATAGCGTGATGGTGGTCGAGGCGCAGGCGACCCCGCGCCTTGCCCGCAAGGTGGTGGAGTGCATCCGTCAGGTGACGGACAAGCCGATCACCCATCTGGTGCTGACGCATTACCATGCGGTTCGGGTTCTGGGCGCCTCGGCCTATGGCGCGCGCGAGGTCATCATGTCGGATGCCGCCCGCGCGATGGTGGTGGAACGCGGGGCCGAGGACTGGGCCAGCGAATTCGGCCGCTTCCCGCGCCTGTTCCAGGGGCATGAGGAAATTCCGGGGCTGACCTGGCCCACCACGACCTTCAGCGACGCGATGACGGTCTACCTGGGCAAGCGCCGGGTGGACATCATGCATCTGGGCCGCGCCCATACGGCGGGCGATGCCGTGGTCTGGGTGCCGGATGCCGAGGTGATGTTCACCGGCGATATCGTCGAATACCATTCCGCCTGCTATTGCGGCGACGGCCATTTCGCCGACTGGGGCGAGACGCTGGCCAACATCGCGGCCTTCGATCCGGTGGCCATCGCACCGGGCCGGGGGGATGCCCTGATCGGGCGCGAGATGGTGGCGAAGGCCATCGCCAACACCGCGGATTTCGTGGAAAGCACCTATCGCCCGGTGGCGCGCGTGGCGGCGCGCGGCGGCAGCCTGAAACAGGCCTGGGACGCGGCGCGCGCCGAATGTGACCAAAAATTCGGCGAGTATGCCATCTATGAGCATTGCCTGCCTTTCAACGTGGCCCGCGCCTGGGACGAGGCGCGCGGGATCGATACGCCGCGCATCTGGACGGCCGAGCGGGACCGCGAAATGTGGGAGGCGCTGCAGGGATGAACAGGTTCGGACCGTCGCGCGGCGAATGGTGGTTCAGGCTGGCGCTCTCGGTCGCGGGGCTTGCGCTTCTGTCCGCGCTGCTGGCGATCCGCGGCCTTCCCGAAGGTCCGGGGCTGGTCGAGGTGGTTGGGCTGGCCGGGGCCTTCTTCGGCGGAACGCTGGTTCTGTCGATCCGGGCGTTGTGGCGGGATCGCGCCCGGAAGAGGGAGGGGTGACGGATGCCCTATGACTACAAGCCCTATGCCTATCACCGCCCGCCCGGACTGACCGCGCCTGAGCCGCGCCACAAGGTGGCGATCGTGGGGGCGGGGCCGATCGGCCTGGCGATGGCGCTGGAACTGGCGCAACATGGCGTGCCCTCGGTCATCGTCGATGACAATGACGTGGTGTCGGTGGGCAGCCGGGCGATCTGCTGGTCCAAGCGCAGCCTCGAAATCCTGGACCGGATCGGCATCGGCGCGCGCTGCGTGGAAAAGGGCGTGACCTGGAAGGTCGGGCGCACGTGGCACCGGGATCGAGAGGTCTTTACCTTCGATCTGCTTCCCGAGGATGGCCACAAGATGCCGGCCTTCGTGAACCTTCAGCAGTATTATGTCGAGGAATACCTGATCGAGGCGGCGCAGGCGAACGCGCTGATCGACCTGCGGTTCAGGAACCGCGTCAAGGCGGTGGAACAGGCCGCGGATCATGCCGTTGCGGTGATCGAGACGCCGGATGGCGACTACCGGCTGGAGGCCGATTGGCTGATCGCCTGCGACGGCGCACGGTCGCCTGTGCGGGCGATGCTGGGGCTGGATTTCGATGGCGAACTGTTCGAGGAACGGTTCCTGATCGCCGATATCGAGATGGCGGCCGACTTTCCGAGCGAGCGCTGGTTCTGGTTCGAGCCGACCTTCCATCCGGGCCAGTCGGCGCTGTTGCACAAGCAGCCCGACAACATCTATCGCATCGACCTGCAACTGGGCTGGAACACCGACCCCGAAGAGGAACGAAAGCCCGAACGCGTCATCCCGCGGATCGAAAAGGTAGTGGGGCACCGGGATTTCCGGCTGGACTGGGTGTCGGTTTATACTTTCCAGTGCCGCCGGTTGCGCAACTTCGTGCAGGGACGGGTGATCTTTGTGGGCGACAGCGCGCATGTCGTGTCGCCCTTCGGCGCCAGGGGCGGGAACGGCGGGCTGGGCGACGTGGATGCCCTGGGCTGGCGGCTGGCCGGCGTGGTCAGGGGCGAGGCGCCCGAGGCGGCGCTGGCGGCTTTCGACCGTGAACGCCAGTTCGGCGCAGACGAGAACATCCTGAATTCCGCCCGCTCGACGCGGTTCATGTCGCCCGAGGACGGGGTGGAACGGCTGTTCCGCGACGCGGTGCTACATCTGGCGAACCGGGTGGATTTCGCCCGCCCGATGGTGAACTCGGGTCGGCTTTCGCGGCCCTGCGTCTATCCTCTGGTCGCCCCGGATGCGACGGGTCTGCCCGAGGTGTCACGCCCTGGCGCGGTCGCCCCGGATGCGCCTTTGGCCGATGGCTGGCTTCTGGAAAGGCTGGGGGTCGGGTTCACCGTTCTGGCGATCGGTTGTGCGGCGCCCGAGGTGCCGGGGGCGCGGGCGCTGGCCCTGCCGGTGACGCCGGAACTGGCGGCGCGCTATCTGGGCGGGGCGGGTGCGGCGGTCTATCTGATTCGCCCCGATCAGGTGGTTGCGGCGCGCTGGACGGCCTGCGGAGTGGAAGAGATCGCCGCGGCGCTGACCGCATCACGGGAGGGACGGACATGAGCCTGATCACGGCCCCCAACATCGCCGATGTCGACGGGTTCTATGCCCGGCTGCTGGCCACCCATCGCGGCCTGACAGACGCAGAAAGTGCGGCGCTGAACGCGCGGCTGATCCTGATACTGGCCAATCACGTTGGGGATGCGACCGTTCTGGAACAGGCGCTGGCGCTGGCGCGCGACGGTGCTGGCAAACCGGCCTAGGCGGTTTTCGGGTGCAGGGGCACACGCCCCGCCTCGGTCAGGTGAAAGACCTCGCGCCCCTCGATGACGATGGCGGTGAGCGGGCCGCCATAGGCCGCGCCGCTGTCGATGTTCACGCGGTTGCCGTAATGGGTGGGGGCATCCAGATGGGTGTGCCCATGCACCACCAGCGCGCCGTGATCGCCCGTGAAGTCAAGGAAGGGCGCGCGGATCCAGCACAGGTCGGTCTCGGTCTGGTCCTCCATCGCCACGCCGGGGCGGATGCCCGCGTGGACAAAGACCACTTCGCCCAGGCGGTGCCAGCCGGGCAGACGTTCCAGCCAGTCGCGATGCGTCTGAGGGACGGCCTTGACGGCCTCGTCGAAGACCGGGGCGAGCGGGCGGTCGCCCGCATTCGCCACCCCGTAGGATGCCAGCGTCGCCGCCCCGCCGATGCGCGGATGCAGCCACGAGAATTCGGCCCGGAGTCCCGGATCGCGGGCGTCGATGGCGGTCAGGTAGATGTGGAACATCCGGTCGTGATTGCCCTTCAGCACGGTCCAGTCGCGTCCGTCGGCCTGCCCCTGCATCAGCCAGTCGATCACGCCGCGGCTGTCGGGGCCGCGATCCACCATGTCGCCGACATGGATCACGGGCGCCGGGCCATGCACCGCCTGATCGGCGGCGATGCGGTCATGGGCGCCTTTCAGAAGGTCCAGATGGCCGTGGATATCCCCGATGGCATAGGCGCGCATGATCCGGTCCGGTTATGGAAATGAAGAAGGGCCGGGGGCGTTGCCCCCGGACCCCCGGGATATTTCAGCCAGAATGAAGGGGCAAGGGGCGGGCTTCGCCCCGGCCCGTCATGCCACGTCGAATTCCAGCGGCTTGACCTGCTGGAACATGCCGGTGGATTCCAGCGTTTCCACCACTTTCGGGTCGATCGCCTGGTCGAGGTAGAGGATGGCGATCGCGTCCTGCCCCACGCCCGACCGGCCGAGGGTGAAGTTGGCGATGTTGACGCCGTTCTTGCCCATCGTCATCCCCAGAAGGCCGATGATGCCGGGCACGTCCTCGTTCGTGGTGTAAAGCATGTGCTGCCCCACCTCGGCGTCGATGTTGATGCCCTTGATCTGGATGAAGCGCGGCTTGCCATCGGCAAAGCAGGTGCCCGCGACCGACCGCTCGCGCTTGTCGGTGACCATCGTGACCTTGATATAGGCGTCGAAGGTGCCGGTCTTGTCCTGCTTCGTGGTCGAGACCTGGATGCCGCGTTCCTTGGCGACGATCGGGGCCGAGACAAGGTTCACATCCGGGTTCGAGGCCTTCATCACCCCGGCAATCACCGCCTGGTTCAGCGCGGCGAGGTTCATTTCGGCCACGCGGCCGTCATAGAGGATGTTGATCGCCTTGATCGGCTCGTCCGTCATCTGGCCGATGAAGCTGCCGAGATGCCCGGCGAGCTTGATCCAGGGGCCCATGACAGCGGCCTCTTCGGCGGTGACGTTGGGCATGTTCAGCGCGTTCTGCACCGCGCCCGACAGCAGGTAGTCCGACATCTGTTCGGCCACCTGAAGCGCGACGTTTTCCTGGGCTTCCGTCGTGGCGGCGCCCAGATGCGGGGTGCAGACGACATTCGGGTGGTTGAACAGGACGTTCTCGGTGGCGGGTTCGACCTCGAAGACATCGAGGGCGGCGGCGGCGACATGGCCGGTGTCCAGCGCGTCCTTCAGCGCGGCCTCGTCGATCAGGCCGCCGCGGGCGCAGTTGATGATGCGCACGCCGGTTTTCGTTTTGGCGAGGTTCTCGCGGCTCAGGATGTTGCGGGTCTTGTCGGTCAGCGGAACATGGAGCGTGATGAAATCGGCACGCGCCAGAAGTTCATCCAGCTCCACCTTGGTCACGCCCAGTTGCTTTGCCCGTTCTTCCGACAGGAAGGGATCATAGGCGATCACCTTCATCTTCAGGCCGACAGCGCGGTCACAGACGATGCCGCCGATGTTGCCCGCGCCGATGACGCCCAGGGTCTTGTTGAACAGTTCGACCCCCATGAAGCGGGATTTCTCCCACTTGCCCGCATGGGTGGAGGCATTGGCCTCGGGGATCTGGCGGGCGACGGCGAACATCATCGCGATGGCGTGTTCGGCGGTGGTGATCGAGTTGCCGAACGGCGTGTTCATCACGATCACGCCCTTCTTCGAGGCGGCCGGGATATCGACATTGTCGACGCCGATGCCGGCGCGGCCGACAACCTTCAGCCGGTCGGCCTTTTCCAGCAGCTTTTCGGTGACCTTGGTGGCCGAGCGGATGGCAAGGCCGTCATACTGGGCGATCAGTTCGGCCAGCTTTTCCTTGTCCTTGCCGAGCTTCGGCATGTAGTCGACTTCGACTCCGCGGTCGCGGAAGATCTGGACGGCGGTTTCGGAAAGTTCGTCGGAAACGAGAACGCGGGGGGCCATGGGATGGACTCCTTGAATGTGGGGAAAGGGGCCCCTGCCCGGCGCGGAGTTTTCCGGGGGCAGAGGCGGAAGGGGATCAGGCTGCAGCGGCCAGCGCAGAGATTTCCTGCCGGAACGCCCAGTCGATCCACGGCATCAGGGCCGCGACGTCGGACTGTTCCACCGTCGAACCGCACCAGATGCGCAGGCCCGGAGGGGCATCGCGATAGGCGCCCACATCCAGCGCCACGCCTGCCTTTTCCAGCCGCTTGGCCACCGCCTTGGCAAAGGCGGCGCCGTCGGTGATGCGCGGATCGGTGAATTTCAGGCAGACGCTGGTCGTCGAGGAGGTGGCCGGGTCTTCGGCCAGGTTCGCGATCCAGTCATGCGCCGCGCAGAACTCCCACACGGTGCGGGCGTTCGCTTCGGCCCGGGCCACGAGCGCGGGCAGGCCGCCGATGGACTTGGCCCAGTTCAGGGCCACCAGGTAATCCTCGACCGCCAGCATCGAGGGCGTGTTGATCGTCTCGCCCAGGAAGATGCCTTCGATCAGCTTGCCGCCCTTGGTCATGCGGAAGATCTTGGGCATGGGCCAGGCGGGGGTATGCGTTTCCAGCCGTTCGACCGCGCGGGGCGACAGGATCAGCATCCCGTGCGCGCCCTCGCCGCCCAGAACCTTCTGCCAGGAGAAGGTCACGACATCGAGCTTGTCCCAGGGCAGGTCCATCGCGAAGGCGGCGCTGGTCGCGTCACAGATCGTGAGGCCGGCGCGATCGGCGGGGATCGCATCGCCATTTGCCACACGCACGCCCGAGGTGGTGCCGTTCCAGGTGAACACCACGTCCTTGTCGAAATCGACGGTCGCCAGGTCGACGATCTGGCCGTAGGGGGCCTTCTTCACCGTGGCGTCCAGCTTCAGTTGTTTCACGGCATCCGTGACCCAGCCTTCGCCGAAGGATTCCCAGGCCAGCATTTCGACCGGGCGCGCGCCCAGAAGGGACCACATCGCCATTTCCACCGCGCCGGTGTCGGAACCGGGGACGATGCCGATCCGGTAGTCGGCGGGAACGTTCAGGATTTCGCGGGTCAGGTCGATCGCCAGCTTCAGCTTGTCCTTGCCCACTGCCGCGCGATGCGACCGGCCAAGCGGCGCGTCGGACAGAAGATCGAGGGAATAGCCGGGGATCTTGGCGCAGGGGCCAGAGGAAAAGCGCGGATTTGCCGGGCGCGCAGCCGGGGCGGTCATGTCAGCCATGGTATCCTTCCAGATAAATGCCCCTCGTTGGGGAGGGGTGTCCCACCGCCGCAAATACGGGGCGGCGCGGGCTGGCACAAGCGGGAAAATCGTCGTAAAGCGCCGCTTGATACGGAAAAAACGACGCACCGCGTCACTATCGGAAACTCTGCCGGAAACTCTGCCGGAAACCTTGCCGGAAACCGTGCTGCCCAACCCTGGATACGCCCTGATGTTCATCGCCACCCTTCTGACCGATCCCGCACGCCCGATCCTTTCGCGCGAAACGGTGGAATCGCTTCGCAATGCCTGGGGTGGGGGCGCGGCGCGCTGGCTTGATCCGGGGGTTGCGGCCGAATTCGATCTGCCCGCCGTGCCGGACAATCGCTGGCAGGTGTGGGAAGGGTTGCAGGCACTGGGCGTCGATCTGGTGGTTCAACCCGCGGAAGGGCGCCGCAAGCGCCTTTTGATCGCCGACATGGACAGCACCATGATCCGTCAGGAATGTATCGACGAACTGGCCGATGAAGCGGGCGTCGGCGCCTATGTGGCGGGTATCACCGCCCGTGCAATGAATGGCGAGCTGGATTTCGAATCGGCGCTGCGGGAACGCGTGGGCCTGTTGAAGGGGCTTCCGGTCGAGGTGATCGACCGGGTGATCCGCGACCGGATCACGCTTATGCCGGGCGGGCGGGAACTGGTGGCGACGATGCGCGCGCGGGGTGGCTATGCGGCGCTGGTGTCGGGCGGGTTCACCGCCTTTACCGCGCGGATCGCGGCGATGCTGGGGTTTGATGAAAACCGCGCGAATACGCTGCTGACGCATGGCGAGACACTTGCAGGCGAGGTGGCCGAGCCGATCCTTGGCAAGCAGGCCAAGCTGGATGCGCTGATCGAGATTTCGGCGCGGCTGGGGATATCCACGCAGGAGGCGATCGCCGTGGGCGACGGCGCGAACGATCTGGCCATGCTGGCCCGTGCCGGTTCCGGGGTGGCGCTGCACGCCAAGCCTTCGGTCGCGGCGCAATGCGACATCCGCATCAACCACGGTGACCTGACGGCGCTTCTGTTCCTGCAGGGCTATGCCCGCGACGAGTTCGCCGCGTGATCGTCCGGGCCGCCATACCCGCCGATGCCGAAGCGATGACCGGTTTGCTGAACCGGATCATCGCCATCGGCGGAACGACTGCCCATCAGGTTCCGAAAAGCCCCGAAACGGTGCGCAAGGACTATATCGACGGGCCGGAGTGTATCACCGCGGTTGTCGCCGAGGGCGCAGGCAGGGTCCTGGGCTGGCAGGCCATCGGCTGGTGGGAGGGTGATGCGCATATCGGCACTTTCGTCGATCCGGGATGTCAGGCAAGGGGCATCGGAGCGGGCCTGTTCGCCCGCACCCTGATCGAGGCGCGGGCCGCCGGGATCGCCACGATCCATGCCAGCATCCGCGCCGACAACGTGCCCGGACTGGCCTATTACGCCCGCATCGGCTTTGTCGATTACGCGTTCGACCCGGATTTCGCCCTGAAGGACGGTCGACGCGTGGGACGGGTATCGCGCCGGTTCGACTTGCGTTAAGGTCCCTTACATCGCGCATCGGCGCGCTGACCGAGGCACGTTTTCCCGAAGGTGTGCGATGCCGCAAGTCGCGGGCAATCTTGCCCTGATGCTGACGGCGGCCGTCTTTCCGGCGCGCCGGATTCCGACCGCGTCCAGCGGATCGCCCCCGCAGCGCCGGCCCTGCGGCTGATCTGGCAGATGGTCTGATGCGTCAGCCCGTCGCATCATCAAGGTCATGAAAAGGCGCCGAATTTGACCTGCTTCAAAGCGGTTTGGCGCAAGTTGTGCCTTGCTTTGATCGCCCCGGAATCAGGGGTGTGAAAACGAGGTTAAGATGCCAGTGAACACGATTCCGCGCACCGGCGACATCCTGATCAATCAGTTGCCGAACAACGCCTATGACGTGCAGTTGACGCAGCTTGCAAACGGCAATGTCGTCGCAACCTGGAACTATGCGAACACGACGTTGGTCGCCGCGCGCCTTTTCACCCGCGACGGGGCCCCGATCGGAGACGAGTTCCGGGTGAATTCGCTTAGCGGGTCGGGGTCGGCCCGTCCTGATATCGCCGCCCTTCCGGACGGCGGCTTTTCGATCACCTACAAGACCAGCGAGAACTTCATCTGGATCGAGCAGTTCAACGCGAACGGCACGCGCAAGATGGCGGGCTACACGGTCAATGCCGATACCAGCCATTACTGGGGCGAATTTCCGTCCATTGCCGCACTTGCCGACGGGCGGACCGTCGTCACCTGGAGCACGAACAACCAGAGCAGCGCCAAGAACGCGGATGGGGACGCCTCGGCCGTCTTTGCCCAGATCATCGGTGCCAATGGCAACAAGATCGGCGGCAATTTCCTTGTGAACACGACCGTGGCCAACTACCAGCTCAATCCCTCGGTCACCGCGTTGCCGAATGGGGGCTTCGTCATCGCCTGGGATACCAAGGCGGTGACGAACAATGGCAATTACGGTGTCTATGCCCAGGTCTATTCGGCGACGGGCGCGCGCGTCGGCGGCGAGATCACGCTCAACACCCATGTCGGGGGGATGCAGGAAGGTGTCAGGATCACCGCTTTGGAAAGCGGCGGCTTTGTCGCGGTCTGGCAATCCTACGGGCAAGGAACCGACAGCGAATGGGGCATCTACGGACAGCGGTTCAGCGCGACCGGAGCCAGGGTCGGGGGCGAATTCCACGTCAATTCCACCACAAGCCGGAACCAGCTTGATCCGGTCGTGACCGCGCTGGAGGACGGAGGATTCCTTGTCGCATGGGAGGCCAATCCGTTCCTGTCTTCCAGCGGGACGTGGCAGGTCCAGATCCTCGGACAGCGATACGCCGCGAATGGCACCCCGATCGGCGGCGAGTTCCGTCTGAACCAGACCGACATCCCCAGTTCGACATCGAACAGGCCCGACGTGATCGGCACGGATGATGGCGGGTTCATGGCTGCGTTCGTTCGTCCCGGCACAGGCGGATACGAGGTCGTGCTGCGCGATTTCACCATTCCGTCGGTCGTGCCTCCACCGCCTCCCACGAATGGCGGGCCGGGCAATGACAATCTGACCGGGACGGCGGGGGCCGATGTGCGTCGCGGCGCTGGCGGGAACGACACGCTGATCGGTCTGGGCGGCAACGACAGCCTGTTTGGCGACACCGGGAACGACCGGCTGGAGGGTGGTCCGGGCGCTGACAAGCTTTGGGGCGGTGGCGGGCGTGACAGTCTTGCCGGTGCGGGCGGGAACGATCGTTTGTCCGGTGGTGCCGCCGCGGACACCCTTGACGGGGGGATCGGCAATGACCGGCTGGCCGGGGATGCCGGGAATGACCTGTTGAAGGGCGGCGGCGGTCGCGATGCCCTGGACGGCGGTCGCGGCGCCGACAGGATGTCAGGCGGGAACGGGGCAGACGACTTTGTCTTTTCCCGTGGCTACGGCCGCGATGTCATCACCGATTTCCGGGTCGCGCAGGATGATGAACTTCGGCTTTCCGCGCGGCTCTGGTCCGGGCGGCTGGACGCCGGGGATGTCGTCGACCGGTTCGGAACGCGGATCGATGGCGATGCGGCGCTCAGATTCGCGAACGGCGATGTCATCATTTTCGACGGTGTGCGATCCCTTGCGGCGATCGAGGACCAGATTGTCATCTTCTGATCGAGACCGGCGGCGCGGCCATCGGGCTTGCGCCGCCTGCCCGCCTGCCCCATGTTGGAAAAACGGTGCCTCTGGCGGCAGGGGGATTGGGGGGGATAGGTCATGCGGCTTGAAGATCTGGTCGGCGGCAATGCGGTTTTCGTCGCTCTGGCGCTGTTCATCATCCTTTGCATCTTTCTGGGCGTGCGGATCGTCCCGCAATCGGAAATGCATGTCGTCGAACGTTTCGGGCGCCTGCGGTCGGTGCTGGGGCCGGGGCTGAACTTCGTGGTGCCGTTCCTTGACCGGATCGCGCATCGAATCTCGATCCTCGAACGCCAGCTTCCCAATGCCAGCCAAGACGCGATCACCGCCGACAACGTGCTGGTGAAGGTGGAAACGAGCGTGTTCTACAGGATCACGGAACCGGAAAAGACCGTCTACCGGATCCGCGACATCGACGGGGCCATCGCCACGACCGTGGCCGGGATCGTGCGTTCGGAAATCGGCAAGCTGGAACTGGATCAGGTGCAGTCGAACCGTGCCGAGCTGATCCAGAAGGTGCGCGAGGCGGTGGCGCTGATGGTTGACGATTGGGGGGTCGAGGTGACGCGGGCCGAGATCCTGGACGTCAACCTGGATGAGGCGACGCGCGCCGCGATGCTTCAGCAGCTGAATGCGGAACGCGCGCGACGGGCCCTTGTGACCGAAGCCGAAGGCAAGCGCCGTGCCGTGGAACTGGCGGCAGATGCCGATCTGTACGCCGCCGAACAAGAGGCCAAGGCCCGCCGCGTGCTGGCCGATGCCGAGGCCTATTCGACCGGCGTGATCGCCGCCGCAATCAAGGAAAACGGACTTGAGGCGGCGCAATATCAGGTGGCGTTGAAACAGGTCGAGGCGCTTTCGACCGTGGGGCAGGGCCAGGGCAAGCAGACCATCATCCTGCCCGCCAATGTCCTTGAAGCCTTCGGAGATGCCTTCAAGATGTTGAAAGGACGGCTTTGATGATCTGGTCGACCTGGTGGGCCTGGGTGGTGGGCGGCGTGCTTGTCGGCGTGGTCGAGGTCCTGCTGCCGGGATATATCTTTCTGGGTTTCGCGATGGGGGCGGTGGCCGTTGGCCTGCTGATCCTGATCGGCGTCCTGGGTGGAAACCTTCCGCTGATGCTGCTGGTCTTTGCCGTCCTGTCGCTGGCGGCATGGGCGGCGCTGCGCGCCGTCTTTCCCTACCAGAGCGGCGAGGTCCGCGTGGTCAAGCGCGACATCAACAAGAACTGATCCGCACCGGAAAACGCAGGGGCCGGCCGTTCCGCCCCTTGGGTCAGATCGTGGCCAGTTCGGTGACGATCGCCTGCGCCGCCGCGCGCGGATCGGGCGCGGCCCAGACCGGGCGGCCCACCACGATGTGATCTGCCCCGTCCCGGATCGCCTGCGCGGGCGTCGCCACGCGCTTCTGGTCGCCCAGGGCCGCACCGACCGGGCGCACGCCGGGCGTGACGATCAGGCGGCCCTTGGCCACCGGCAGGGCGCGGATCATCGCCGCTTCCTGCGGGCTGGCGATCACGCCGTCGGCCCCGGCTTCCAGCGCGCGCTGCGCGCGTTCCAGAGTGATCTCGTGGATGTCGCCGGGCTTGATCAGGTTCGCGTCAAGATCGGCGCGGTCCAGCGAGGTCAGGACCGTGACCGCAAGGATCTTCAGCCCGGTGCCACGCTTGCCCTCGCCCGCCGCGCGCACCACCTGCGGGTCGCCATGCACGGTCAGGAAGTCGAGGTCGTATTGCGCGATGCCGCGCACCGCGGCCTCGACCGTGGCGCCGATGTCGAAGAACTTCATGTCCAGAAAGATGCGCTTGCCGTGTTCCTGTTTCAGTTCGTTGGCAAGGGCAAGGCCACCCCCGGTCAGCATGCCAAGCCCGATCTTGTAGAAGCTGACGGCATCCCCGATCCGCTCTGCCAGATCCAGCCCCTGGACCACGTTCGGCACATCAAGTGCAACGATCAGCCTGTCATCCGCCGTCATGGTCATGGCACGTCCTTTCCGCTGGGGTCCGCCCCTTTGCCCCCGGCGGGTGGCAGGTGTCAAGCGGGGGCTATCCTGCCGCGGGGCCTTGCTGCTAGGACAGGGCGGAACGATGCGGAGCGGGCGGGGAACAGGCGGGCATGATCGGGGTCTTCGATATCGGCGGGTCGCGGGTCAAGGCGGCGGTGTCTGCCCGGACTGGCGCGCTGGAACCTCTAGGCGCGGTCGACACGCCGGGTGCGTCCTTCCCGGCCTTCGCCCAGGCGCTGCGCAGCCTGCTTCCGCCCGGTGCGGAACGTGTCGCGGTTTCGATCGCGGGCTGCGTCGATCCGGACAGCGGCGTGATGCGCTGCGCCAACATCCCCTGCGTCGACGGGATCATGCTGGCCGATGACTTGCAGCGCGCGCTGGATCTGCCGGTGACGGTCGTCAACGACGCGGATGCCTTCGCGCTCGCCGAGGCAGGAAGCGGCGCGGGCGCAGGCCACCGGACCGTGTTCGGCGTGATCCTTGGCACAGGTGTGGGCGGCGGTCTGGTGATCGACGGCCGGCTTGTCACCGGGCCCGGCGGCTTCGCGGGCGAATGGGGGCACGGCCCGGTGATGAACCGCCATGTCAGGGGGCACGACCTACCGGTCTTTGCCTGCGGCTGCGGGTTGGACGGCTGCCTTGACCCGGTCGGCGGTGCGCGGGGGCTGGAACGCCTGCACGAGACGCTGCACAACCGCGCCCGACCGTCGCGCGGGATCGAGGATGACTGGCAGGCCGGCGACCCGGAAGCGACCGAAACCGTTGCCGTATGGGCCGACCTTCTGGCCGCGCCGCTGGCGATGATCGTCAACACCGTGGGGGCGACGGTGGTGCCGGTGGGCGGGGGTCTGGGCAAGTCGGAAGCCCTTGTGGCCACGCTTGATGCCGCCGTGCGCGGGCTCACGCTTTACCGCCACAAGGCCCCGCTTCTGGTGCAGGCGCATCACCGGGTGGAGCCGGGGTTGATCGGGGCGGCGCATGCGGGGTGGCAGGCGCATGGCTGACATCCTGATCGAGATCTGCGTGGACGATGGCGAGGGGCTTGAACAGGCGCTGACCGGCGGTGCTGACCGGATCGAGCTTTGCGCGGCGCTGGCCCTGGGCGGGCTGACGCCTTCGGCGGGGTTCATGGCCCATGCGGCGCGAAGGTCGCCGGTTCCCGTTCATGCGATGATCCGCCCCCGCGCAGGGGATTTCGTTTTTGATGCGGGCGAGGTCCGGCAGATGGAGGCCGACATCGGCCATGCCCGTGCCGCGGGTCTTGCGGGCGTGGTTCTTGGTGCCAGCCGGCCGGACGGGCGGCTTGATGCGGCCATCCTGCGCAGGCTGATCGGGGCCGCGGCGGGCATGGATCTGACATTGCACCGCGCTTTCGATCTGACGCCGGACAGGGGCGAGGCGCTGGAACTGGCGATCGACCTGGGGTTTGACCGTGTCCTGACCTCGGGCGGTGCACGGACCGCGATCGACGGCGCCGGCGCAATCGCGGACCTGATCGGACAGGCGCGCGGACGGATCGCGATCATGCCCGGATCGGGGATCACCGCGGCGACCGTGTTGGCCCTGCGCCACCTGCCGCTGACCGCGGTTCATGCCTCTTGCGCGGAACAGGTTCCCGTGGCCGGGCGCGTGGTCGATCTGGGCTTTGCCGGACCGGGCGGGATGCGGCGCACGTCGGCGGCGGCAGTGCGCGCGCTGCGGGCGGCGCTGGCGGATTGACAGGGCGGGGGCTGCGGCCGATTCTGCCCCGATGGATAACGAGCGAGGCGGTAGCGATGCAGATCAACCTTTCCTTCGAGCGCCCCGAGGATGGCCCTGGTTCGGGACCGATCCAGGTTGGCTGGTTCCTGACCAGCGACAAGGGCGCAGTTCTGTATGACCCGCCCGAACGCGTGACGTTTCGCCAGACCAACCGCGCCCATGCCAAATCCGCCAGCCGCTGCCCCGGCGTGATCCAGCTGGAAAGCCGGTATTTCATGGTGAAATGTCCCTTCGACATCCACATCGGTTTTGGCCGCGACGACAAGGGCAAGGCGCATCTGGTCAACCGCGCGGGCACCGCAAGCCCGATCCGGGGCAACAAGCTGGGCGAGGTGCTGACCCTCGTGAACGAGACCGAATGGCGGTACCCTGACCGCCCGACGATCCAGATGGTGCTGCCCTACTGCTTCATCGCCGACGAAACCGTCTATGTGACCCAGCTTTCCGCCTTCATGCATTACCGCAAGGACCCGCTGCCCGGCACGATCTTCGGCGGGCGCTTTCCGTTGAACATCTGGCCGCGCCCGCTGATGTGGGCCTTCGAATGGCACGAACCGGAAAAGGACATCGTGCTGAAGCGCGGCGAGCCCCTGTTCTATTGCCAGTTCGAAGGGATGGACCCGTCGCGACCGGTGCAGGTGATCGAGGCGGAACGGACGCCCGAGTTGCAGAAATACCTCGAACAGATCGGTGGCGTGGTGAACTACGTCAACCAGACCTTCGGCCTGTTCAAGGCGGCCGAGGCGTTGCGCCCTGCCCGGCTTCTGACCCCGAAGGACAGGGGATAGCCCGGTTCAACCCTCTGACAGCGGGATCATGTCGGCGCTGTCCCATGACAGCCAGACATCGCCCTGCGCCGGCAGGCCTGCAAAGTCCTGATCGCGCCCGATCGCCTTGAGCGGGTTGCCGCGCCAGTCCAGCACGCAGGTTCCCATCGCGCCGGCGAAGATGCGCTGGCGCAGGCGGGCGCGCAGGCGGATCGGTGCGGCCGGTTCGTCGAGCGTGATGCGCAGGTCTTCGGCGCGCACCGCGATGGTGGCCGTTGGTGCGCCGGGGATCAGCGTGCCATCGGCCAGCCGCAGGCCGCCGGGTTCGGGCGTGCCGGAAAACAGGTTCGCCTCGCCCAGGAACTGCGCAGTGAAGGGATCGCGCGGGTTGTCATAGACCTCGCGCGGGGGGCCGTGGCGGACAAGGCGGCCATCCCTCAGGATGCCGATCTGGTCGGACAGGGTCAGCGCCTCTTCCTGGTCGTGGGTGACGAAGATGGTGGTGATCCCGACCTCGCGCTGGATGCGCTTCAGTTCGATCTGCATTTCCACCCGCAAGGACTTGTCCAGCGCCGAAAGCGGTTCATCCAGCAGAAGGACGCGCGGGCGGGTCACGATGGCACGTGCCATCGCCACGCGCTGCCGCTGCCCGCCTGACAATTCGTGCGGCTTGCGGTCGCCCAGTTCGCCCAGTTGCACAAGATCCAGAACCTCGGCCACGCGGCGCTTGCGTTCGGCTGCGGGCACCTTGCGCACCTCAAGCCCGAAGCCGACGTTTCCCGCAACGGTCATGTTGGGGAAAAGGGCGTAGTTCTGGAACACCATCCCGATCTCTCGCGCCTCTACCGGCACGTTCTCGACCGGCGCATCGTCGATGAAGACGCGCCCGCTGTCGGGAATGACAAAACCTGCGATCGCACGCAGAAGCGTGGTCTTGCCCGATCCGGACGGGCCGAGAAGGCCGAAGAACCCGCCATCGGGGAAGGTCAGGGTGATGTCGTCCAGCGCCCGCGTCGCGCCATAGGTCTTGACCAGCCCTTCGGTCCTTACCACCGCCATCAGCGTTCGCCTCCGAATTTCGCGTATCTTGCGGCAACCAGCATGATCGCCATCGACAGCCCGATGATGATGGTCGAGATCGCATTGATCTCGGGTGTGAAACCCTTGCGGATCGCGGTGTAGATCAGGACGGGCAGCGTCGTGTCGCCGGGTTCGGACAGGAAGTAGGACACGACGAACTGATCGAAACTGACGGCAAAGGCAAACAGCGCCCCGGCCACGATGCCCGGCAGGATCCACGGCACCGTCACGCGCATCGTCACGGTGAAGGGACCCGCGCCCAGTGACCGCGCCGCCTCTTCCAGCGTGCGGTCGAAGGTCGACAGGCGCGCGGTGACGACGACGATCACATAGGGCAGTGCCAGCGCCACATGCCCCACGATGACCGACGGTGTGCCGCGCCCCACGCCGATGCCGAAGAAGAAGATCAACATCGCGGTCCCGGTGATCAGCCACGGGATCGCGATCGGCGGGAACAGAAGCACCTGAAGGATGCGCTTGCCCGGTATGTCATAGCGGAAAAGCGCGATGGAGGCCGCCGTACCCGCCGCCGTGGCCAGGACCGTGACGACGACCGCGATCCAGACCGAACGCCAGGCGGCGGTCAGGATCTCGTCGTTCCGCCACAGCCGTTCGTACCATTCGGTCGAGAAGCGGAAGGGAAGCTGGTAGAACTCGGACGCGTTGAAGGACATCGCGGCCATCGCCAGAATCGGCGCGTAGAGGAAGAACAGGATCAGCCCCAGATAGATCCGGCCCAGACGCGCAAGAAAGCGGTTCGTCACAGCGTGGCCCTCCGGATCGCGGGGCTGGCGAGGGCAAGGATCCCCAGCACGACGGCCAGCAGGATGAACGACAAGGCCGCCCCCAGGGGCCAGTTGAACACCGCCACGAACTGATCCTCGATCACCGTTCCGTAATAGGTGCCGCGCCGGCCGCCCAGGATGCGGGGTTCCATGAAGGACCCGACCACCGGCACGAAGATGAGAACCGCGCCCGCGATGATCCCCGGCGCGGCCAGCGGCAGGATCAGGCGCCTGAGGATCGTGCGGCGGCGCGCGCCAAGCGACCGTGCGGCCTCGATCAGGCTGTCGTCGATCGCCTGAAGCGCCAGATAAGAGGTGAGGATCACATAAGGAAGGTAGGAATGGACCAGGCCGATGACGATGGCCGTCGGGCTGAACATCAGGTTCAGCCGCACATCCCAGGGCAGGATGGCATCGACCGTTGACCCGAGAATGCCGTTGCCGCGCAGGACGATGGCCCAGGAAAAGATCCGGACCAGCGAATTGGACCAGAACGGCAGGATCACCAGCAGAAACAGCGCCTCGCGCGAACGTCCCCGGACGACCTTCGCCAGCACATAGGCACAGGGAAAACCGATCAGCACCGAAAGGGCGGTGACGATCAGGCCAAGCTTGACCGACTTCCACAGCAAGGTGGCATAGGTCGGGGTTTCCAGGAACGCCCGGTAATTGTCGAGCGTGAACTGCCAGTCGCGCCCGCCGAAGGGCACGTCGGACAGGAAGCTGAAAAATGCCATGGCCGAAAGCGGCAGGAAGACCGCCGCCATCAGCCACAGATAGGCCGGGGAAAGCAGCGCCAGCGCGCGCAGCCTGTCGGTTCGTGCAAGGCTTCCGCTCATGCCGCCTTCCCCGCGCCCGTCACTGTGCCGCCTTCAGATCCTGCCACAGCTTCAGGTAGGTTTCCCGGTCGGCATCCGACACGGGCTTCATGAACTGCACCTTGGCCACGACTGCCGGATCGCCCAGAACCGCACGGTTGAAGCTGGTTTCCGGCAACGCCGCCGCGGCCTTGGTGTTCGACGTGGCGGGGGCGCCTTCGGTATCCCAGCGGACGTAGAATTCGGGATCGACCATCCAGTCGATGAAGGCATGGGCCGCGTCCATCTTGGTGGAACTGGCCGGAATCGACAGCCCGTCCAGCCATCCCAGAGCGCCTTCCTCGGGGACGATGAAGGTGATCGGCAGGCCGTTCGCGATCGACCGTGCGGCCGACCCCGACCAGTAGGTCGCCACGACGAAATCGCCGGCGGCCATGAACTGGTTCCAGTCGTTCTCGGAACTCCAGAAGGTCGTGACCTGGGGCATCAGTTCGGTCAGCCTGGCCTTGACCGCCTCAAGATCGGTGATCTGGTTCAGATTCTGCCCGGTGGCCATAGCGGCGAATTGGACCGCTTCCAGCCCGTCGTCACGGATCGAAACGCGCCCCTTCAGCGCCGGGTCCCACAAGACCGAAAGCGAGGTGGGCAGTTCCGGGAAATCGGCGGTGTTCACCGCGATCGAGGTGAGGCCCCATGTCCAGGGCACGCCATGCAGCGCGCCTGCCGGGTTGAGATCCTCGTTGCCCACCAGCGCCGGGTCGAGATCGGCGAAATTGCCGATCTTGCTGCTGTCGATCGGGGCGATCAGACCTTCGGACTGCGCCTGCGCGGTATAGGCCGCGTTGATCAGAACCACGTCATAGGCGCCGGGATTGGTGCGCAGCTTGGTCAGCATCTCCTGTTCCGAGGTGAAGTATTCATGCACCACGGTGTGACCAGTCTTTTCGGTGAAGGCGGCGATGGCCCAGTCAAGGTCGGTGCCATAGCCTTGCCAGTTCAGCACGCGGATCTCGTCCGCGGCTGCGGCCTGTGAGGCCATCACAAGGGCGGATGTCAGCAGAAATCTTTTCATGGTTTCCTCCATTCATGTCGGGCGGGTTTGTCGGTTCCGGCGGGTGCGCGGCCTTCGCGCATGGCCGCAAGAACCGTAGGCAGGTCAGGGGACGTGGACGGCCCTTCTTGTGTTGTGGAAAGCGCGGCGCAGACATTGGCGATCTCTGCCGCGCGCAGGGGTGGTTCGCCCCGGATCAGCATGGCGATGAAGGCGCCCGTATGGGCGTCTCCCGCGCCGTTCGTGTCGACCGGGGTCACGGGATGGCCCGGCAGGTGGCGCGCGCCGCCGCCGTCGACTAGCGCGATGAAGCATCCGTTCGCGCCGTCACGCAGGATCGCACCGCCGCCGGTCGGGCGTTCGCGTGCCAGCGCGGCGGCAATGGCGGACGGGTCCGCAAGACCGGTCAGGAACGCGCCCTCGGCCCGGTTCGCCGTGATCCAGAGCGCCGCGCCCAGGGCCGCCTTTCGCGCGGGCGCGGGCAGTTCCGCGATGATCGGGCAAGGATCGAAGACAAGCCGCGGCGGGCGCGATTCCAGCCAGCGTACAAGCGCGTCGCGGCTGCCCGGATAATGCAGGGCATAGCCCGACATGAGCAGCCAGTCCCGCGGGCCGGGGCGGATCAGGGCAAGATCGGAATCGCCAACCTGCCCGTCGGCCCCGGATACCGCGATGAAGGTGCGTTCGCCCGCGCGGTCGATCAGAACGGTGCAGATGCCCTGATCGGCGGCGGGCAGGCGCGGGCGCAGCGCGGCGATCCCTTCGCGGTCCAGCGCGGCGGCGGCCAGATTGGCCAGCGGCCCGGTGCCAAGCGATCCGCCATAGGCGACGGTCGCCCCCATCCGGCGGGCTGCGACCATCGCGTTGAACCCGCCCCCTGCGGCAAGCTCCGCGCCGCGCACGATGGCCTCGGTCCCCGGTGCGGGCACGGCCTCGACCCTGTAGATCAGGTCGATGATCACCCCCGATATCTGAATCAGACGGGCGGTCATCCGGCGCCTCCTTTCCCGCGCCCGTCGCGCAGGTCCAGAAGGCCCCGTGCCACAGGCGCAAGGTCCAGATGGTTGGTTTCCATGACTTGCTTCCGCTTTTCGGCGGGAAATCCGGCAAGACCGGCGCAGGCCCCGGCCATCGCGCAGGCGATGGCGCCGATGGTGTCGGTGTCGTCGCCGATGTTCGCGGCGATCACCGCCGTCTGCCAGGGGTCCGCGCCCGCCAGGCGAACCACGCCAAAGGCGCAGGCGACCGAATCCCGGCTGGCCACCGATGTGCCGATGGTTCCGGCAAGCGATGCCTCGTTCCCCGTGCGTGCCAGATGCAGCGCCTGTTCGATGCGCCCGGCCATGTCGCCTTCGCCCACGGCGGCGCCATGCGTTGCGCCAAGGCGGGCGGCGGCAAGGGCGCCGGGCAGGCCGGTTTCGAAATCCGCCCCGTCGATGCCCTGGCTGATGACCATTGCCACGGCGGCGGCGGCGGCGATGGCCTCGCGCGTGTTGTGGGTGACAAGGCAGGCCCTGGCCACGCTGGCGCAGAGGGCGGCGACGTCATCGGCGGGGGTGGCGATGGCCACCGGCGCGATCCGCATCGCCGCGCCGTTGGTGGTGCCTTGCCGTCCGGTTTCGGTGGCGGGCACGCCCGACAGAAGCGATTCGAGCGCGCGCTTCGACGAAGGCCCCAGAAGGTCGCGCAGGCCGCGTGCGCGCACGTCGCGTTCCCAGCCGATCAGCGCATTGGCCCAGGCGCGGTGATCCAGCGTTCCGCCGTCGCGGATCAGCAGGTCGGCCAGAAGCAGCGTCTGTTCGGTGTCGTCGGTGACCATGCCCGCCCCAAGGCCGTGCGACACGGGGTGATCGGGGCAGGGCGCGACGAAATCCGTGATCCGGCCATAGATGGCGGTGATCCGGTCGCGCGGGAAGGTCTGCGCGGGCATCCCAAGCGCGTCGCCGATGGCCACGCCCATCAGGGCCCCCAACGCACGATCCAGCCTGTCCGCCGCGCGATCCATCAGAAATCTATCCTCAGCCCGAAGCGCGCGGGGTCGAGGATGCTTTCGACATATTCAAGCACCTCCTCTCCGGCGGCTTTCGTCACCCTTTCCAGCCGCAGCATCGGCGCGCCCGGCTGGCGGCCCATGATGGTGGCATCGACCTGCGTCAGGGCCGGAACCACGCCGACGATTTCCTGCCCGCTGGCGGTCGCAAGACCCATGTCCGCAAGGGTGGCGGACAAGGACCCGTCGCGCAGGCCATCGGTCAGGACCGGCGCGAAACTGTCGCGCCACGGCAGGCGGCTGCGTTCCAGCGATATCCCCTGCGCCGACTTGCGGCACCAGCGCAGCCGGTCGATCCGCAGATAGGTTCCGGGCGACCCGAGCCGGGCATCGGCGCGCGGGCTTGACCCTTTCGAGATGCCCAGAAGCCGGGTTTCGACCGCCCCTTCGCCATGCGAAAGCGCAACCGTCCAGCCCCGGCTCGAATCGATCGTCGTGCCATCATAGGTGACGAAGGATCCGATCCCGGTGCGCGTGGTGATCAGCCCCTGTCGCGACAGCATTTCGAGGCCGCGGCGCACCGTGTTGCGGCTGACCGCAAAGCGGCGCATCAGCGCGCCTTCGCTTTCCAGCTGGTCGCCATGGCCGAACCGCCCCGCCCGGATGTCGCGTTCCAGCGTCCGGGCCACGACCTCGGCCTTTGCCATGCCAATCCGGTCCGACACGCGGCAGCCCTCCGGAACCTGTTCCTACCTGTACCTTATCGGCGCCGCGTGACCAGTCAACCGGATTGACCGGGGTCAAGTCGCGCCGGGTCAGGGCAGCAGGAACAGCGATATCCCCGGAACAGCCGCCAGAAGGATCACGCGCATCAGATCTGAGGCCACGAAATACATCACCGCGCCGTAGGTTTCGCGGATCGGCGTCTCGCGGTCCATCGCGTTGATGATGAACAGGTTCAACCCCACCGGCGGCGTGATCAGGCCCACCTCGACCACGATCAGGACAAGCACCCCGAACCAGATCGCCATATGTTCGGGCGACAGGCCGAAATCCAGCGATTGCATCACCGGAAAGAAGATCGGGATCGTCAGCAGGATCATCGACAGGCTGTCCATCAGGCAACCGAGGATCAGGTAGATCGCAAGGATGATCGCCAGCACCACCCAGGGCCCGAATCCCTGCGCCACGACCCAGGCGGAAATGGTCTGGGGGACCTGCGTCAGGGCAAGGAAGGCGTTGAAGAAGGACGCACCCAGCACGATGAAGAAGATCATCGCCGTGCCCGAGGCCGTAGCCATCAGCGCCGCCCGCAGGCGCGGCCAGTCAAGCCCGCCCGAGGCCCAGGCCAGAAGGCCCGTGCCAAGCGCCCCGACCGACGCCCCTTCGGTCGGGTTGAAGATCCCGGTATAGATGCCTCCGACCACGACGGTGAAGATCGCCAGCACCGGCCAGACATCGCGCAACGCCCGGAAGCGCGCGCCATAGGGCAGGCGCGGGCGGCTGCCGGCGGCGCCGGGGTGCAGCCGGACATAAAGGTTGATGACCAGCATGTACCCGACAGCCGCGAGGATGCCGGGGATGAAGGCGGCAAGGAACATCTTGGCGATGTTCTGTTCGGTCAGCGTCGCATAGATCACCAGCACGACCGACGGAGGGATCAGGATTCCCAGCGTTCCGCCTGCGGCCAGCGCGGCGGTCGACAGGCCGCCGGAATAGCCCGCGCGCTTCAGTTCCGGCAGGGCGACCTGCGCCATCGTGGCGGCGGTGGCCAGCGACGACCCGCAGATCGAACCGAATCCCGCGCAGGCACCCACGGCGGCCATCGCCGTTCCGCCCTTGCGGTGGCCAAGCCATGCCTCGGCGGCCTTGAACAGCGCCCGGCTCATGCCGCCCAGGCCGGCCAGATGGCCCATGAGCAGGAAGATCGGGATGATCGACAGTGAATAGCTTGAAAACGTGGTGAAGGTTTCCGTCTTGAACTTGGACAGAATGATGTTGGGGCTGCCCGTCACGATCCACATCCCGCCGACGCCGCAGACCAGCATCGCAAGCCCGATTGGTGCGCGCAGGAAGATCATCGCCAGAAGAACCGGGAAGGACAGAAGGCCGATCTCGATGTTCGTCAATGCTTCGCGTCTCCCAGGGCGGGGCGCGTCTCGCGTCCGGTCAGCGCGGCAACCACGCGGTCAGCGGCCGACCACAGGCCCGTCAGCGCACCGATCACAGCCGGAACCATGCAGGCCGCATAGGCCCACCAGACGCGGAACTGAAGGAACATCGAGGTTTCGCCGTTCTTCAGCTTGCCCAGCATCCCTTCGTAAAGCCGCCAGGCGATGAAGATCATCACGGCGGCGAACAGAAGCTCCCAGACGGCCAACAGGATGCGGTTCGCGCGCAGGCCGAGACCCGAGGTGAAGATGTCCACAGTGGCATGACCCGCCTGCACCTGGCACAGCGGCAGGAAGGCGAAGATGGCAAAGGCGATGCCCGCCTCGACCAGTTCGAAATCGCCCGGGACCGGGCCAAGGCCGAGGGGCACCAGCGCCCGTCCGGTGATGCTGAGACAGGTCATCAGGATCAGCAGGACAAGAACGATCCCGCCCAGCATGGCCGAGCCGACGGTCATCCGGAAGACGATGCGGTTGATCTGGCCGGTCATTCGGTCAGGTGTCCCGTGCATGCACCGGGGGGAGCCCCCGGTGCGGTCTTCCGGGCCAGGATCGCTGAACCGCAGGACTTTGGCCCGCAGGACTCTGGCCCATCGGTCATTGGCCCATCAGGGCGCGGGCTTCGTCCAAGAGGGCCTGCCCGTCGATGCCCTGATCCGACATTTCCTTCAGCCAGGTGTCATAGGTGGGCTTTGCCGCGGCTTCCCATTCGGCGGACTGTTCGGCGGTCAGGGCGATGATGTTGTTGTCCATGTCCACCGCCATCTGCCGCGCGCCGTCATCGGCCGACTGGCTGAGCTTGCCCGCCATGGCCGAGAATTCCACCCCGGTGTTGGCGTCGATCACCGCCTTCAGGTCGTCGGGCAGGCCGTCATAGACCGCCTTGTTCATCGCCATGATGAAGGCCGAGGTATAAAGCGCCTTGCCCGCGAATTCGGTGTGGTTCTTCACCAGTTCCGAGGATTTCAGCGCGCCGGTGACTTCCCAGGGAATGATGGTCGCGTCGATCACGCCCTTCGACAGGGATTCGGGCACCGCCGGAACCGGCATGCCCACCGCCGTGGCGCCAAGGTTCGTCACCATCATGTTCGTCACCCGCGTCGGCGCGCGCAATTTCACGCCCGCGAGGTCCGCAGGCGCGGCGATCGGCGTCTTGGAATGGATGACACCCGGGCCGTGCGTCCACATGCCCAGAACCTTCACATCCGCGTATTCCGTGGCGAACATGTGCTTTTCGCCAAGCGTGTAAAGCGCACGCGAGGCGCTTTCGGCGTCGTTGATCAGGAACGGAAGCTCGATCACCTCGGTCCGGGGGAAGCGGCCCGGCGTATAGCCCGGCAGGGTCCAGACGATATCGGCCACGCCATCCGTGACCTGGTCGATCAGTTCCGGCGGCTTACCGCCAAGCTGCATGGCCGGGTAATGTTCAAAGGTAATGCGCCCGCCGGATTCCGCCGTGATCTTTTCCATCCACGGCACCAGAACCAGCGCCGGAACCGGGGCCTGCGCCGGCAGGAACTGATGCAGCTTCAGGACCACGTCCTGCGCGGCGGCTGCGCCCATCGACACGACCGTGGCCAGCGCCGACGCACAGGCGAGTCGGGCCAGTCTTGATACGGATACTTTCATTCTTTCCTCCCTTTGGGGCCGGTGACACGGCCAGCACACTCAGTAAGGTAAACCAGTATAATTCTCGGCCAAGGCCCGTCGTGCAACAGGTGATCGGGCTAGCCCCTCAAGTTCGATAAGCTGCATGCGCCGGTCGAATTCGGCCTGATCGGGGAAGCGGTGCAGCATCATGGTCATCGACCACGAAAACCGCATCGCCTGCCACACCCGCGCCAGCGCATCCTGCCCGTAACGATCCAGAAGGCTGCCGTCGCCCGAACGGTAGCGGGCGATCAGCGCACGCGACAGGTAGAACACGTCGGATGCGGCGAGGTTGAGCCCCTTCGCCCCGGTCGGAGGCACGATATGGGCTGCGTCCCCGCACAGGAACAGCTGGCCCCATTGCATCGGTTCTGAAACGAAGCTGCGCAGGGGGGCGATGCTTTTCTCGATCGAGGGGCCTGTCTCCATCCTGCCGGCCACTTCGGCAGGAAGACGGCGTTTCAGTTCGGTCCAGAACGCCTCGTCCGACCAGTCCTCGATCCGGTCGGTCAGCGGAACCTGAATGTAGTAGCGCGACAGCTGCGGATTGCGCATGGAGGCAAGCGCGAAGCCCCGGTCGTGGTTGGCATAGATCAGTTCGTGGCAGGCCGGTGGCGTTTCCGACAGGATGCCAAGCCAGCCAAAGGGATAGACCTTTTCGAATTCGCGCCGCACCTCGACCGGGATGGCCTGCCGGCTCGCGCCGTGAAAGCCGTCGCAGCCGGCGATCTGCCGGCAGTCAAGCCGATGGGTGGTCCCGTCGTGGCGAAAGGTGATGAACGGCGCCTCGCCCGTCAGATCGTGCAGCGCGACATCCTCGACGCCGTGCAGTATCGTGGCCCCCATCGCGTCCTGCGCCGCATAAAGATCGCGGGTGATTTCGGTCTGGCCATAGACCATGACACGCCTGCCGCAGGCTTCGGCAAAGTCGATGTGGATCATCCGGCCGCCGCTGGTCAGATAGCAGCCGTCATGCGGCAACCCCTCGCGGTGCATCCGCTCGCCCACGCCCGCGCGGTCAAGCAGGTCCACCGTTCCCCATTCCAGAACCCCGGCCCTGATCCGCGACAGCACATGGTCGCGCGGGCGGCGTTCGAGGACCACGGTCGAGATGCCTTCACGCATCAGGAGTTGCGACAAGAGCAGCCCGGAAGGGCCGCCGCCGATGATGGCGACATCCGTCCTCATACGATCCTCCCTGCGGGCCGGCTCCCATCGGCCCGTGTCGGATGCTATTTCTGAATCCTGGATTCAGAAATGGACGCATCGCGCTGAAGGTGGTACTTTCCGGACATGCCGCCCGACCCGCTCAGCACGGATTCCGGTTCCCGGAACATTCCCGCCTGGAACCTTTATGGCGAACGGCGGGCTTTTCCGGACGTGCTTCATATTGAAAGGATCACCGATCGCGCAGCGGGGCTGGACTGGCGCATCGCCCCACATCGCCATCCGCATCTGCACCAGTTCTTCCTGATCCTCGACGGGGCCGCGAAGGTGACGCTGGACGGCATCGCGCCGGATGTCGTGCCGCCGTTCCTTCTTTCGGTGCCGCCCGGTGTCGTGCATGGCTTCAGCTTCGCGGCGGGGACCGATGGGCATGTGCTGACAGTTCCGCTGCAAAGCCTGCCCGAACTGCTGGACGCGGGGGCCGCCCAGGGCACGGCGCTTGGTCGCGTCGGCATTCTGACCGAGATCGGCGCGCTGGAACCGCTTTTTCGCCGCATCCATGCCGAACACGATGGATCTGCACCCGCGCGAGGGGTGATGCTGCGCGCACTGGCGGCCGAAGTCGCCTGCCTGGTGCTCAGGGCGCTGGACGGGCCGATGGCGGAAAGCGGCGTCACGACCGATCCCCGGTTTCACCGGTTTCAGGCCGCGCTTAACCAGCATCTGCGGGATGGCTGGCGCCTTGCGGATCACGCCCGCGCCATCGGGATTTCTGAACGCCACCTGAGCAGGATCTGCCGCGCGGCGACCGGCCAGCCAGCCGCCACCCTGATCGAGGCGGCGCTGATGCGCGAGGCGTGCCGGCTTCTGGTCTATACGCGCGCATCCATCGCCTCGGTCGGCTATGATCTGGGGTTCGAGGACCCGTCTTATTTCTCGCGGGCGTTCCGGCGAGTGATGGGCCTTTCGCCGGGCGCCTACCGGGCGGGGTTCGAACGCGACTGACTGGGCTTTTCAGGACAATCCGCGCGGCCTGCCGCCCTTGGTCGCCGGGAACGCGGATGCGACATCGGGGAAAGCCCGAAAGCATGCCAGCAGCACCTTGCATCGCCCGCCCGGCTTCCCCACATTGACCATGAGGCCCAAGCCTACCGTGCCTTTCGAGGGCGGGGGCGGGCGGTGCTTGAACAAAGGAGATACCGATGAATTTGGAGAAATTCACGGAACGGTCGCGCGGATTCCTTCAGGCCGCACAGACGATCGCGATGCGGGAAAGCCACCAGAGGCTGTCGCCCGAGCATCTGCTGAAGGCGCTCATGGATGACGAACAGGGCATGGCCGCCAACCTGATCCGCAGGGCGGGGGGCGAACCGCAGCGCGTGGTTGAGGCCCTGACCCAGGCGCTGGCGAAACTGCCGAAGGTTTCGGGCGATGCCCAGCCGTTCATGGATCCGTCGATGGCGCGTGTCCTGGACGAGGCGGAAAAGCTGGCCAAGAAGGCGGGCGACAGCTTCGTTCCGGTCGAACGCATCCTGATGGCGCTGGCGATGGTGAACACCAAGGCCAAGGATGCGCTGGATGCAGGTGCGGTGACGGCGCAGAAACTGAATGCCGCGATCAACGACATCCGCAAGGGCCGCACCGCCGACACGGCCAGCGCCGAAGAAGGCTATGACGCGCTGAAGAAATATGCGCGCGACCTGACCGAGGCCGCCGAACAGGGCAAGATCGACCCGATCATCGGCCGGGATGAGGAAATCCGCCGGTCGATGCAGGTGCTGTCGCGCCGGACGAAGAACAACCCCGTGCTGATCGGCGAACCCGGCGTCGGCAAGACGGCGATCGCCGAGGGCCTTGCCCTGCGTATCGTGAACGGCGACGTTCCCGAAAGCCTGCGCAACAAGAAACTGCTGGCGCTCGACATGGGTGCGCTGATCGCGGGGGCAAAGTATCGCGGCGAGTTCGAGGAACGACTGAAGGCGATCCTGAAGGAAATCGAGGCCGCCGCGGGCGAAGTGATCCTGTTTATCGACGAGATGCACACGCTGGTGGGCGCGGGCAAATCAGATGGCGCGATGGATGCCGCGAACCTGATCAAGCCCGCGCTGGCCCGGGGCGAGCTACACTGCATCGGCGCCACCACGCTGGACGAATACCGCAAGTATGTGGAGAAGGACGCGGCCCTGGCCCGCCGTTTCCAGCCCGTGATGGTCGAGGAACCGACCGTCGAGGACACCATTTCCATCCTGCGCGGGATCAAGGAAAAGTACGAACTCCATCATGGCGTCCGGATTTCGGATTCGGCGCTGGTGGCGGCGGCGACGCTGTCGCACCGCTATATCACCGACCGTTTCCTGCCCGACAAGGCGATCGACCTGGTGGACGAGGCCGCCAGCCGCCTGCGCATGGAAGTTGACAGCAAGCCCGAGGAGCTGGACGCGCTCGACCGGCAGATCCTGCAGATGCAGATCGAGGCCGAGGCGCTGAAGAAGGAAGACGACGCCGCATCGAAGGACCGTCTGGAACGGCTGGAAAAGGAACTGGCCGATCTGCAGCAGCAATCGGCCGAGATGACGGCCAAGTGGCAGGCGGAACGCGACAGCCTGGAAGCGGCGCGGGACCTGAAAGAGCAGCTTGACCGGGCGCGCGCCGAACTGGATCAGGTGAAGCGCGAAGGCAACCTGGCCCGTGCGGGCGAGCTTTCCTACGGCGTCATTCCGGGGCTGGAAAAGAAGCTGGCCGAAGCCGAGGCCCGCGAGGGCGAGGCGCTGGTGTCCGAGGCCGTACGCCCCGAGCAGGTCGCCGAGGTCGTGGAACGCTGGACGGGCATTCCCACCTCGAAGATGCTGGAAGGCGAACGCGAAAAGCTGCTGAAGATGGAAGAGGAACTGGGCAAGCGGGTGATCGGCCAGCGGCAGGCGGTCGAAGCCGTGTCCAAGGCCGTGCGCCGCGCGCGTGCCGGGTTGTCGGATGAAAACCGCCCGCTTGGCAGCTTCCTGTTCCTTGGCCCGACCGGCGTGGGCAAGACCGAATTGACCAAGGCGCTGGCGGAATACCTGTTCGACGACGACAGCGCGATGGTGCGGATCGACATGAGCGAGTTCATGGAGAAGCACTCCGTCGCCCGGCTGATCGGCGCGCCGCCCGGATATGTGGGCTATGACGAAGGCGGGGTCCTGACCGAAGCCGTGCGCCGCCGCCCCTATCAGGTGGTGCTGTTCGACGAGGTGGAAAAGGCGCATCCGGATGTCTTCAACGTGCTGCTTCAGGTTCTGGACGATGGCATCCTGACCGATGGTCAGGGACGCACCGTGGACTTCAAGCAGACGCTGATCATCCTGACGTCGAACCTTGGGGCGCGGGCGCTGAGCGAACTGCCCGACGGTGCCGATCCGGCCCCGGCGCGGCGCGAGGTGGAAGAGGCCGTGCGCGCCCATTTCCGCCCCGAGTTCCTGAACCGGCTGGACGAGCAGGTCATCTTCGACCGGCTGACGCGGGCCGATATGGGCGGGATCGTCGAGATCCAGCTGCGCCGGCTTGAAAAGCGTCTTGCCGGTCGCAAGATCGCGCTTGAACTCGACGAGGCGGCGAAGGCCTGGCTGGCCGACGAAGGCTATGACCCGGTGTTCGGCGCGCGGCCCCTGAAGCGCGTGATCCAGCGGCAATTGCAGGACCCGCTGGCAGAAATGCTTCTGTCGGGCGACGTGCTGGACGGCTCGACCGTGTCGGTGACGGCAGGCCCCGGCGGGTTGATCATCGGCGACCGTGTGGTGCCGTCGCGCCGCGACCGGCCATCCGAAGCGGTGGTTCACTGATGCAGAAAGGGGGCCGAAAGGCCCCCTTTCCCTTTGGGCGGCAAGATCTTCAGCCGAACAGGAAGTCGGACGCGTCCAGCTGCGATCGGGTCACGCCGTTCAGCACAAGCTGGTCGCCGTCGCCAAAGTCGATCGTGACGGCGTTGCGCCCGGTCGTGATCAGGCCGCGCAGTTCGGCGAAGCTGTCGACATCGGTGCCCGAAACGTCGATCCTGTCGCGGCCGTTCTGGAAGTCGACGATGCGGTCGCGGCCATAGTCTTCGGCAAAGACGAAGGTGTCGCGGCCCGTGCCGCCGACAAGGCGATCATTGCCCGCGCCGCCGTCCACCGTATCGGCGCCTGCGCCACCGCGCACGACGTCACGGCCGTCGCCGCCGCGCACAAGATCGCGGCCCGCATCGCCACCGATCGTGTCGGCACCCCTGCCGCCAAGCACGACATCGTTGCCGCTGCCCGCGTGGATGCGGTCTGCGTTCGCGCCGCCGTCGATCCAGTCATTGTCGGCGCCTGTGACGATCCGGCTGGCGCGCGCGCCGTCGATGATGAAGTCGACGTCATTGCTGCCGTTCGATCGCAGGATGTTGGCCGGGATCAGCACGCCGTCGATGACATGAACGATGCCGTTCGCGGCCTGGATGTCGGTCGCTATCAGCGAGGGGTTGGGGATCTGCGGATCGGCATCGACCAGCTTGGTACCGTTCCGATCCAAGGACGTACCTAGCAGCGTGGCGATGGAATCCGTCGCCAGCACCTGCGAGGATTGCAGCGATTCCGGTGCGACGTGATAGGTCAGGATATCGGTCAGCAGCGGGATCGGATCCTCGCCGCCCGACAGCAGCGTCAGCGCACGCACCAGATAGCCGAAGGCGGCCTCTTCGCTGCCACCCTTGAAGCCAAGCGCGCGGGCAAGGCCCAGGAAGGCGGCATCGTTCGGGGCAAAGGCCGTCAGATCGGCATCCGGATCGTTCAGCGCACCGGCCAGACCGGCGGCCTGAACCGCGGCCAGCAACAGATCGAAATCGGCGCCGTTGCGGTCGAACGCCCCGGAAGAGGCCACGATCCCGGCGATCGTCGGCGCGTCGTTGCCCGGCAGGTCGATGGGCAGCAGCACGCGGTCGATCACGTGGATGATGCCGTTGTCCGCGGTGACGTTCGTCTGGATCAGCGAGGGGTTCAGAAGATCGGGTTCCTTGTCGACCAAGGTGACCCCGTCCGGGGCGAAGGTGGCGCCATTCAGCGTCGGCACCTCGTCCAGCGCGGCGACCTGGGCCAGCGTCTTGGCCCCGGCCGAAACGTGATAGAGGATCACGTCGCGGATGGTTTCGGCGGTCAGGTTGGTCGTCAGGAAGGTGGTGACGGCGGCTTCGTCGGTCAGGCTGCCGGTATAGCCCAGATCCTTGGCCAGCTGGGCAAAGGCTGCGTCCGTGGGCGCAAAGACGGTCAGGTTCGACGACGGGTCGGCGAGCGTGGAAACAAGCGAGGTGCTGAGGGTCGCGTCGACATAGGTAAGTGCGTTCACAAGAATGTTGAACCGCGCGTCGCCAAGCGCGATGCCGGCGATGGATGTGGTGCTGATCACGATGGGGTGCTCCAGTTGATGTGACTTTTCGGGGAAAAGGGGCGTTGGCTGGGGCTACCCATGCAGTTCGTAAGAACCGCCCCGCCGCACTGGAAAAAAGGGCGGCCCCGAAGGACCGCCCCAACATTTGAATCCGATTACATCGGCGGCATGATGACGGCGTCGATCACGTGGATCACGCCATTCGAGGCTTCGACGTCCGGAGCCGAGATGGTGGTGCCGTTGATCTTCGGCCCGCCTTCCAGGGTGATCGTGACTTCGGCGCCCTGGACGGTGGCGGCCTTCATGCCTTCGGTCAGGTCGGTCGACATGACCTTGCCGGGCACGACGTGGTAGGTCAGGATCGCGGTCAGCTTGTCCTTATTCTCGGGCTTCAGCAGGTCTTCGACGGTGCCCGCGGGCAGCGCGGCGAAGGCGGCATCGGTCGGGGCGAACACGGTGAACGGGCCTTCACCCTTCAGCGTGTCGACAAGGCCCGCGGCCTGAACGGCGGCGACCAGAGTGGTGAAGCTGCCCGCGCCGACGGCGGTGTCGACGATGTCCTTCGAGTGGTCGGCGGCGAAAGCCGGAGCGGCCAGCATCGTCGAGGCGGTCAGGGCAAGAAAGGTTCTGCGGATCATGTGTGTCGTCTCCCGTTTGTGTCTGGCGCGGTGTTGCGCCCGATCGAGGGGGATTACGGCCCACTGCCGCCGTGGATCAGGATCAAAAGCCCGAGGGTCCGGCTTGACGGAAAAAGCCCGCGCACTAAGCCGCGGGCTTTCTGCATTTCCAGTCAACCTTGCGTGATGCGAGTTGAACCGACGTGACCCGAACCGGCCGTCATTCCAGCATCAGTGCCTCTTTCACGATCCCCGAAAGAAGGTCCTGCACCGGTGCCATGCTGCCGGTGTAGGCGCGGTGGCCCACGGTGATCGTGCCCGGCTGGTCGGCCATTTCATAGACGAAGATGCCGTAGGGGCAATGCTGGACGTTCGTGATGTCGGCCTCCATCACCTGCCGGCTGACGCTGGCCGAGCAGAAGGAAAAGATATCGGCCTGCGTGAACAGCACCTTGTCCGAACCCACATCGGCGCGGGTGCGTTCCAGCATTTCGCCCGTATGGCTGACGTGGTCGATCACCAGTCCCGCGCCCACGATCGCGCTTTCCACGGCAAAGGCCACGTTGTCGAAGGAATCCTCGACGACATAGGTGACGGGGGCCTCGTCCGCGGCGGCGGGGATGGCCAGCAGGCAAATGGCAGCGGCAAATCTCAACATCGCATGTCCTCCTGATGCCGGGACAGCTAGCCCGGCGGTGCGCCGTCGGACCAGATGCCCCATTGCCGCATGTTACAGTCCCGTGCCACGAAAGTGAGAGAAGTTTTCTTGGCCAGCGCCGCAATACGCGCCATGTTTTCATCGGGTAACGACGGAGGTTTCGGGATGCCGGTGAAATCAGGATTGAAATGGTCGGATGTCACGCCCCGATCGGTCTGGATGAATCGCCGCGCGCTGATGATCGGCGCGGGTTCGGCCCTGGTCGCGGGCCCGGCCCTTGCCCGTATCGACGCGGCCCCCAGCCGCTATTCCACGGATGAAACCCCGAACACGCTGGAAGAGATCAGCAGTTACAACAATTTCTATGAATTCGGGTTCGACAAGGGCGACCCGGCCCGCAACGCGGGCGGCCTGACCATCGACCCGTGGTCGGTCACGGTGGACGGGCTGGTCGACCGGCCGGGCAACTATAATCTGGGCGACCTGATCAAGGACGCCCCGCTTGAGGAACGCATCTACCGGTTTCGCTGTGTCGAGGCCTGGTCGATGGTCATTCCCTGGATCGGGTTCGAACTGAGCCACATCCTGGCAAAGGTCGGCGTGCAGCCGGGCGCCCGCTATGTCGCCTTCGAAACGCTTCTGCGCCCGTCTGAAATGCCCGGCCAGCAGCGCGACAACTTCCCCTGGCCCTATGTCGAGGGGCTTCGGCTGGACGAGGCGATGCATCCGCTGACCATCATGGCGACCGGTCTTTACGGGGACGAACTGCCCCGGCAGAACGGGGCGCCGATGCGGCTGGTCGTGCCGTGGAAATACGGGTTCAAGTCGATCAAGTCGATCGTCCGCATCAGCCTGACTGCGGAACAACCGCCGACCACCTGGAACAAGCTGCAACCGTCCGAATACGGCTTCTATGCCAATGTGAACCCCGGCGTCGATCATCCCCGCTGGAGCCAGGCCAGCGAACGCCGCGTCGGCGGCGGCTTCCTTGCGCCGCGGATCGATACGCAGATGTTCAACGGATATGGTGAAGAGGTGGCGCATCTTTACGCCGGTCAGGACCTGACGGTCGATTTCTGATGGACAGGGTCAACGCGCTTTTGCGCAGGCTGCCCGTCGGGGCGGTCTACCTTGCGGGGGTGCTTCCCTTCGTGTGGACATTCGGGCGCGGGTTGACCGGCGGCCTGGGCGTCGATCCGGTGAAGGCACTGGAGCAGGCGCTTGGCCTTTATGCCCTGCAGTTCCTTGTCGCGGTTCTGGCGGTCACACCGCTGCGCCGTCATCTGGGGCTGAACCTGCTGCGCTTTCGCAGGGCGCTTGGCGTGCTGGCCTTCCTCTACATGGCTTTGCATCTTCTGGTCTGGGTCACGCTCGACCTGCAATTCCGCTGGGCCGAGATTGGCGCGGATCTGGTGAAACGGCCCCATATCGTCGTGGGCATGGCAGCCTTCCTTCTGGCGCTGCCTCTCGCACTCACATCGAATGACGCCGCGCTGCGCCGCCTCGGGGGCCTTGCCTGGCGACGGCTGCACCGACTCACCTATGTCGTTCTGCCGCTCGGGGCGATTCACTTCGTCATGCTCAGCAAAACATGGGCTTTGGAGCCGCTGGCCTATCTTGCGGCCGCGATCCTGCTTCTGGTGCTGCGACTCAATCCACGCCGCGCCGCGGCGTGAGTTGCGGCCCGTCATCGGGCCCCTGATCATTTTGTTGCGCTTCCTGGGGGTCAACTTGTGGCGAAAATTGCGCCAAACCCAAGATGTTGAGCAATTTTACGGAAGGCCGAAAAAATTGTCATCGACCTGTCGTTTTTTCTCTTGCGGCCCCCGAACGCCTTCCGTAAATACCGCCTCACCGAAGCGAACGGCACGGTGGAAACGCCGGACGGAAGCTGCGGAAATCTGGAGGCAAGGCGGACAGGGTACGCTAGGTGACTGGCGGCTCGGTTTTGTTTGTCCCACGCTCTTTGACATTGATGGATGATGAAGGGATATGCGGGCGGTTTGGTCGTTTCGACGATCGGACGTTTTGCATATCGGTCCACTAGGGGAAGTATCCTCGATGATGTGGATGTCAGCTTCACGT